>NZ_VZDO01000004.1 GCF_008802405.1 Plantimonas leprariae | reverse complement strand
GATCAACATGCCCAATCGTCCCAATGTTCACATGCGGCTTGTTGCGCTCGAATTTACCCTTCGCCATCGCCTCTTTCCTGGGAAAAGCCCGTTTCCGGCAAGAGGCCGCGACATAAAGGCTGCGCCGCCCAAACACAAGCCGGCCCGGCGAACGCGCGGAGGGCAGCCCGAGAGCTTACGGAACGGGGTTTGGAGCGGGTAGCGGGAATCGAACCCGCATATTCAGCTTGGAAGGCTGCTGCTCTACCACTGAGCTATACCCGCGCTGCGGGTCAGGCTTACGCCTCACTCGCGAGCTTGGCAACAAAGTCGGCTGGTGGAGGGAGTTGGATTTGAACCAACGTAGGCTGAGCCAACGGATTTACAGTCCGTCCCCTTTAACCACTCGGGCATCCCTCCGAACCGGGCGTGCTTATGCAAGCGCGGCTTCGCCCTGTCAACCGCGCGGGATCGCTAGTCGAAGCCTTTGTTGAGTACGGCGCGCGGCTCGGCTACGGAGCCCCGATGAGCGACAACGAAAAGTCCCGCACGCCGAAGGACAGCCACTACGCGAGGCTCCGCCGCGCGCACCGGGAGCGCGCGCATCCGGGCACGGCACCGAAGCGTCCGGCGCGGCCGCATCATCCGGGCGAAGCACCGCCGGACGCGCAGGTCCGCCTTTACGGCCTGCACACGGTGGCGGCGGCCCTCGCCAACCCGGCGCGCCGCGCGCACCGCCTCCTCGCCACCCGAAACGCCTTCGCGCGGCTCGAGATCGCGGCGGATGCTCTGCCCTGCCCGATGGAGATCGTCGAGCCCCGCGCGCTCGACGTCCTCCTCGGGTCGGACGCCGTCCATCAGGGGGTCGTGCTGGAAGCCGATCCGCTGCCGCAGCGCCGTTCGTCGGATCTGGCGGACACGTCGCTCGTCCTTGTCCTGGATCAGGTGACCGACCCGCACAATGTGGGCGCGATCCTGCGCTCCGCCGTCGCCTTCGGCGCAGGCGCGGTGATCATGACGACGCGCCATTCGCCGCAGGAGTCCGGCGTCCTCGCGAAGGCGGCGTCGGGCGCGCTGGAGTACGTCGCAAGCATTCAAGTCGTCAACCTCGCAAGCGCGCTGGAGGACCTCACCGCGCAAGGCTTCCAGACGGTCGGTCTCGATTCGGACGGCGCGGCGGAACTGGAGCCGTCGCTCGCCGGAGGTCGGATCGCGCTGGTGCTCGGCTCCGAGGGAAAGGGCTTGCGGCAGAAGACGCGAGAGACCGTCTCGGTGCTGGCCCGTCTCGAAATGCCGGGGGCAATCCGCTCGCTCAACGTCTCGAACGCCGCCGCCGTGGCTCTCTACGCCGCGCGCCGGCATCTGGCCGGCCGCACCTAATTCGGCCGGAATTTCCGGGCGATTGGGCGCGGTTCCTCGGAAGCCGTCGATGCCGCGCGCCCCATTCCCGATTCTCGCGTCCTTCCTGCTGATCGCCGGAATGCGGACGGCCGCGGCCCATCCGCACGTCTTCGTCGAGCCGCATATCGAAGTGACGGCGTCGCGCGACGGGCACCTCGAATCGCTACGCAACGTCTGGCACTTCGACGAGATGTTCTCGGCCAGCGTCGTAGTCGACTTCGACGCGAACGGCGATGGCCGGCTGGAAAAGGACGAACTCGCGGCGATCGGCAAGCAGGTGCGTGGCTCGATCGAGCGCTGGGGCTTCTACACCGACGTCCATGCCGGCGCGTCCGCCGTGAAGATGGTCGCGCCGGCGACCTTGGGCGTTTCATGGGATACCAAGGCGGCCAAGCTCGTCTTCGATTTCGCCATGCGGCCGGAGGCGCCGGTCGACCTGAAGGCGGGCGACGTGTCGTTCTCCAACTTCGACGACACCTACTTCACCGCTTTCGACTTCAAGGACATGCGGAACCTGACCGTTCGCAACATGCCGCACGGCTGCCGTGCGGAGATGAACGCTCCGACACCGGACGAGGCCGCGAAATCGTGGATGGCAACGATCTCTGCCATTCCGGCCGACTCCGACGTGCCGGCGGACGGGATCAAGTTCTCCGATGCGCTGTCCACGAAATACCGCATCCGCTGCGGCGGGAAGTGAGGCTCAGACCTCGACCTCCACCCGTCCGATCGGCTTCGAGCAGCAGGCGAGGATGTAGCCCTCCGCGACGTCCTCGTCGGAGATGCCGCCGTTGTGGACCATGTGGACGTTGCCGGACACCTTCCGCGTCCTGCAGGTGCCGCAGACGCCGAACTGGCAGCCGCTCGGGATGTTGAGACCGTTCGCCTTCGCGATGGCGAGGATCGTATCGGTCTCCTCGCATTCGACCTCGAAGCCGGCATCCGTGAAGCGGATCGAGGCGCTCTTGCCCTCCTCCGGCACGATGTCGCCCTGCGGCACCAGTTCCGCCGTTTCGACCGGGGCCTGGAAGCTCTCCTCGTGGTAGCGCGCCATCGCGAAGCCGGAGGCGTTCAGGATGTCGCGCACCCCTTGCATGAACGGCGCCGGGCCGCAGCAGAAAACCTCGCGATCGTGATAGTCGGGGGCGATCAGTTCCAGCATCAAGCTGTTCAGCCGGCCGCGATAGCCGGTCCAGATGCCGTGCGGATCGGACCGCTCCACGATGAAGCTGACGTCGATCTCAGGCACCCTCTCCATCATCAGTTCCAGCTCGCGACGGAAGATGATGTCGGACGGCGAACGGGCGCAGTGGACGAACTTGATGTCCGCTTTTCGCCCGTAGTCGTAGAGCCATCGCGTCATCGACATCATCGGTGTGACGCCGGAGCCGGCCGAGACGAAGAGGTAGCGCTCCGCCGGGTGCTGCTCGAAGGTGAACGTGCCGGCCGGCCCGTAGGCCTTCAGACGCACGCCTTCCCGCACGTTGTCGAACATCCACCGCCCGGCGACGCTGCCCGGCTGCGCCTTCACCGTGACGCTGACCGACAGCGGCCGCGACGGGCTGGACGACAGCGTATAGGTGCGCATGACGATGCCGTTCTCGGTCGGCAGTTCCAGCGTCACGAACTGGCCCGGCGCGTAGCGGAACCAGCTATCGCTCGGGGTCTGGAACGAGAAGGTCCGCACGTCCTGCGTTTCCGGCAGGACGCCGACGCATTCCAGCACCTGCACCTTGTCGTTCCACTGCGGCAGGTCGTCGATATGCTTGTGCCGCAGCAGGGCCGTGCCTTCCATCTCCACCGCCGTCCGCGATCAGGCGACTTCGGCGAGATGCGGCATGCGGTCGCCGCGCAGGCGCCTAGCCATGAAGTCGCAATACCATTCGACGAACTGGATCACGCCGCCCTCGTGCACTGCCGAATACGGGCCTGCCCGATAGGCCGGCGACAGGATGCCGATCTGGTTCTCCTCGATGATCCGGCGGTCCTGATCGTTGGTGGCGATCCAGACCTTCGTCATCTCGTCGAGCGAATAGTCGACCCCCTCCTTCGCATCTTTGTGGACCAGCCACTTCGTCGTGACCTCGGTCTCCGTCGGCCCCTTCGGCAGCACCCGGAAGGATACGGCATGGTCGCCGAGGACATGGTTCCAGGTCGACGGATAGTGGAAGAGCAGCATCGTGCCGATCTTCGGCATCAGCACCGTGTCGCTGAGCGGACGACTCACCGCCGCTTTGCCGGACATCGTGTAGCTGACGGCGTCGCGCAGCAGCGGCATGCGGGCCGTGCGGAACTGGCCGAGCTGGTCCATCACGAACTTCGAGGGCAGGCCCGCCGCCTCGCACCGCTGCCAGTGCTCGGCGATCTCGGGATCGTCGTGCGCGTCGACGCCGGTGGCGCCCGGCGCTTCCGGATAGGTGCGGCAGAGCTCGGGATGGCTGCCGGCGCAGTGGTAGCACTCTCGGTTGTTCTCCCAGGTCAGCTTCCAGTTGCCGTTCTCGACGATCGTCATCTCGAACGCGACCTTCGCCTCCGTCAGCCGATGCGGCGCGAGATAGGGCTCCACCATGGCGCGAACGGGCTGGAAGTTCATCGGCGCTTCCGCCAGCGATACGAAGATGTAGCCCGCCACCGTCTCGCAGTGGATCGGCTTCAGCCCGAACTCGGCCGGCTTGAAGTCAGCGCCCATGTCGCGGGCGAAGAGCAGCCGGCCGTCCAGCTCGTAGGTCCACTGGTGGTAGGGGCAGACGAGCTTCGCCGCCGTTCCCTTCGCCGCCGAGCAGATGCGCGAGCCTCGATGGCGGCAGGAATTGTGGAAGGCGCGGATGTTCTTCTGGCCGTCGCGGACGACGAGAACCGGATAGTCGCCGACCTGCATCGTGATGTAGCTGCCGGCCTTCGGCAGCTCGCAATCGTGGCCGACGAACAGCCAGTCGCGATACCAGATGTTCTCCATGTCCTGCTTGTAGAAATCCGGATCGATGTAGAATTCGCGATCAAGGCTGTAGCCGGACTTCCGCTGCTGGAACTTCGCCAGCATTGCGTCGCGTACGTTCATGCCATTCTCCCGCATCTCGATTCGGATGCCGTCGCCGTTCGGTGTCCGGCGAAGCTGCGGTGCCGAGCCCGGCTTCGCACCGGAAAGGCGCGCCGCGCGAGTTTCGATCGGTCCCGCCGCCCGACACTCCGTTGATGTCCGACTCTCGAACGAAACCCGCGCCGAAGAGCCGACAAAAGCGACAACCGCCGACGCTGACTACGACATGCCGACGCGACAGTTCAGGCGTTCAGCAGCACCGGGCGGGGTAGCGGAAAGCCGAGCCGGATGCCGAGCGATGCCTTATCCGCCACCAGATCGGCGATCGTGTGTCTGGCGAGCGCGCCGAGGAAGGCTTCGAGCGCCTCGTGCAGCACGGCGTTCAGGCCGCAATCGCCGATCAGCGGGCAATCGCTGACGCCGGTCTCGAAACATTCGGCCAGCGCGAAGTTCTCTTCCGTCGCTTCCACCACCGCCCGCAGCGTGATGTCCTCGGCGGGCTTGCGCAGGCGGATGCCGCCGTTGCGGCCGCGCACCGTTTCGATGAAGCCGGCCTCGACCAGCGGCTGGAGAATCTTGAACAGGAACAGTTCGGAAACCGTGTAAGCCGACGCGATCTCCGCGACGCGGCTCAAGGCTTCGCCCCGCAACGCGCAATACATGAGTATGCGGATCGCATGGTTCGTTTGCCGCGTCAGACGCATCGACTCGCCTCCACGATGCCGGGCTTTTGCCGGCACCGTTATACCTTAGAAACATTCCAAGGAAAGAGGTGGCGAAATTAAGTCGCGCGTCCGCCTAAGGAGGTCGGCTTCAACTCAGGCCGCGGCCGCCTGGAAGTTCATCGCGACGCCGTTGATGCAGTAGCGCAGGCCGGTCGGCGGCGGTCCGTCCGGGAACACGTGGCCGAGATGGCTGCCGCAGCGGCTGCAATGCACTTCCGTGCGTACCATGCCGTAGCTGCGGTCGACCGTCGTTTCCACCGAACCTTCGACCGGATCGTTGAAGCTTGGCCAGCCGGTGCCGCTCTCGAACTTGCGGTTGGAGACGAACAGAGGCTGGTCGCAGCCGGCGCAGGCGAAGCTGCCCTCGCGCTTCTCGTAGTTCAGGGCGCAGCTTCCCGGCCGTTCGGTGCCGTGCCCGCGCATCACGGCGTACTGCTCCGGCGTCAGCTTCCGCCGCCACTCCTCGTCCGTATGAGTCACGGGAAACTTCGCGACGTCCATGGCCGATCCTCCTGATGTTGGTGACGGTTAGGTAAGCCGTGTCCGGCCGCGCACAAGCGTCCGCGACAGGTTGCGAGACGACGCGCGATCAGAACGCGGCGAATTCCTCGGCCGTCGGATAGGACTTCTGCGTGCCGCGCTTCAGGGTCGACTGGGCGGCATAGCGCGCCGCGAGGTTCAGCGAGGGCTCGACTTCGCGGGTCGCGAGATAGAAGTGCGCGAAGGAGCCGATGAAAGCATCGCCCGCTCCCGTCGTATCGACCGGGTCCACCGGAAACGGCTTGATCGCGGCGGTTCGCTCCCGCTCCACGAGAAGCGCTCCGCGGGCGCCCATCGTGACGATGACCGTGCCGACACCCTCGGCGATGAGCCGCTGGGCCGCCGCCTCGCAGGCCTCCAGCCCGTCGGTCGGCATGCCCGTCAGAAGCGCGAGCTCGGTCTCGTTCGGCACGAGGAAGGCAACGTCCCGGATGCGCGCGAGGTCGAGATCGGCCGCGGGCGCCGGGTTCAGCAGCGTCGGCACGTCGTTGCGCCGGCCGAACTCGATTGCACGGTAGACCGTGTCCAACCGCGTCTCGAGTTGCAGGAGGATGAGTCCGCAGCTCTTCAGATCGGAAGCTGCGGCATCGACGTCCTCCGGGCCGAGATGCGCGTTGGCGCCCTTCACGATAACGATGCGGTTCTCGCCCGACGGCTCGACGAAGATCGGCGCGACGCCCGAGGAAACGTCCGGCACGCGCCCGACATGGCTCGTATCGATGCCGTTGGCCTCGAAGTTGCGGAGTTGCTGGTCGCCGAACCCGTCCTCGCCGACCTTCGACAGCATCAGCACAGCGCTGCCGAGGCGAGACGCCGCGACAGCCTGGTTCGCCCCCTTGCCCCCGAACCCGATCTCGAAGCTCGGCGCCTCGATGGTCTCGCCGGCCGCCGGAACGCGATCGACATAGGTGACGAGGTCCATGTTATTGGAGCCGATCACGGCGATGCGCTGCGTCATGATTCTCTCCTCGGAAGGCGTCGAATGCTTCGCCGGACCATCCGCCATCCGATATCCACCCGCAAGCCGTGCCGCCGGCCGCGAACGAGCGCGATGACCCGCGACGCCGCGAGGAGCGGCCTATCCGTTTCCGCCTCCCCGGAGGCGGAAAGTCGTGCTAAAGCCTCGCCAGCGCCGGTTTAGCTCAGCGGTAGAGCAGCGGTTTTGTAAACCGAAGGTCGGGGGTTCAATCCCCTCAACCGGCACCGACTTCGTGGAAGGTCCGTTCGAGCGGTTTCGTCGACGCTGGCCGCTAAAAGCTAGGTCAGTTGGCTTGGCCGGAAGCGGACGCCATTTCGGCTTCGACCTCCTGCAGCAACTCCTGCGGAGTGCATCCCAGCGCTTTCGCCAGGCCGAGAAACGTCGTGAACATCACCCGGTTCGCGTTCGTCTCGTACTTCTGGATCTGCTGGTAACTCGTTTCGAGATGTGTTGCGACCGCCGCGAGCGTCAGGCCTTTCTCAACACGCAAACGCTGGAGAACGCGGCTGAGGCAACGATCCTCGAACCGTATCTTCGACTGGCGGACCATAACG
The DNA here is from genome assembly GCF_008802405.1 of Plantimonas leprariae. GTDB lineage: Bacteria > Pseudomonadota > Alphaproteobacteria > Rhizobiales > Rhizobiaceae > Plantimonas > Plantimonas leprariae. The sequence goes on along the minus strand of NZ_VZDO01000004.1, from coordinate 336,937 downwards.
CAACCCAATACCGACACACCAGGATTTGCGTCATCTCGCATCCGACTGCAACTCAGTGAGCAACAAAATCGGCGCGCCGTGTCGCCGCGCACACAAGATATCCCCACCCGGTAGCCGGCTCAGTAATCGCGTACCCAGATGAGCGTGATCAGAAACTTCAGGATGGCCATGCAAGGGTGAAGCGGTCCGGCGTTTCGCCGCGGCGATGGCTGGCCAGATCGTGGTAATCGAACGGAGCCGATAGTTGGCAGCATGCAGCCCTTGACCGGAAGCGCGGAAAGCCGCAAATCCCTCCGGTCGCGAGGCACGGAGCGTAGCGCAGTCTGGTAGCGCATCTGGTTTGGGACCAGAGGGTCGCAGGTTCGAATCCTGCCGCTCCGACCACGAACTCGATCGCAGGTCGGAAGGCGTCAGGAGAAATCGAAATGGTGGCCCGCATCTTCCGCCCGGCCCGCACCGCAATGCAGTCGGGTCAAGCCCGCACGAAAGACTGGCGCCTTTCCTTCGAACCCGAAGACCGGCTACGTATCGAGCCGCTGATGGGTTATCAGTCCTCGACCGACATGCACTCGCAGATCGTCATGAGCTTCGCCTCGAAGGAGCAGGCGGTGGCTTTCGCGGAAAAGCACGGGTTCGAGTATCGCGTCGAGGAACCCAAGGAAGCCTCGCGCCGGAAGATTTCCTATTCCGACAACTTCCGCTACGATCGACGCCAGCCCTGGACGCACTGACGGTCGAAGCCGGCGCGCCGATCCGGCCCCGTAGCTCAGAGGATAGAGCACCGGCCTTCTAAGCCGATGGTCGCAGGTTCGAATCCTGCCGGGGTCGCCAGCACCCACTCATTTCTAGCAATGCCCCGAGACGTAAGCTTTGCCTGCCGCTGGAAATCGTATCCGGCGGCTATCCGATCGCCCTCGCGATCCGCCGACGCCTGCCCCCCGCCCAGCGTGGACAGTGACGGATGTCGGCAGGCGTGGTAGCCGTTCGCGCGGAGCGACGGCGGAGACATGCATGACCACGCGCAAACTGATCGTGCTCGGCGCGCTGCTCGCCTGCCTCGGAAGCGCTGAGGCGGTTCTGGCGCAAACCTACGAGGCTCCCGCCCCCGTTCAGCAGCAGACGCCGGCACAGCGCGATGCCGCGAACCGCAACCGCATCAAGGCTCTGAAGAGCCGCATCGCGGCTGAAGAAAACCGGCGGCCTCCAAGCGTGCGCCGTACCGAGCAAGGCGCTCCGTCGACCTCGGCTGAAGAGCTGATCCGCAACGGCGGTCTGCCGACTGCCGGCCTTCGCGGCCGGAGCATCCCGATCGTGGGCCAGAACAATCGTACCCAACTGGTGCCGCAGCGCTGACGATATGCCGCCGTTGAGCGGGCGGGAGATGGCAGATCGCTCAAATGCAAGCGACATCGTACGAGGCTATGCAACCCTCAGGTGCATAATCTGACGCTTCACAACCTGGAGCCGTCCGATGCCGCTTCTCTATTTTGGCTGTGTCCTTCTGTTTGTCTTCGTCACCTACACGACAACATGGGTTCGCGAGCTTCTCGTCGCAGGTCGCCCCCCATCACGGATCGACGAAACAGGCGATCTTTGAAAGGACACGAAGGCGCGCCCATGTCTGGCATCGCCGCTCCTGTTCGCGCTTCCAATCGACCCGGCTGGCATGGGACGAAGGGTAACAGGTGGTGACAAGAGCACGGTTGGGTCCGACACGACGCCTTCCGACAGCGCGGCTCGACCGCCATATCAACCTGATTCGAGGAGTTACCGGGAACGCTATCATGCCATCGCACCGCTTCGCCTTTATCGCTCCCGTGCTTTTGCCCTTCCTCCTCGCCTCGCCCGTTTCAGCGCAGACGTATGACGATGGTTCGTCAGCCTCGCAGCCGATCGTCCGTGAGGACCCGGACACCAGTGCCGCCACCGCGAAGACGCGCAAGCGGATCAGGGCGGAAGAGGCGAAGCGCCGCGAGGGCGTACGGTTCACCGACCCGCGGGCAACCCGGCGCGAACAAAGTTACCGAAGCGGTCGATTGACGAGCGAAGCCGGCACCTACAGCCTGCCCGTGCCCTCGAACGACAACCGCTCGGTGCTGGTGCCGCAACGCTGACGGCCTCCGCAAACGATTTGACCTCCTCGCTTGAGGGTCATGGCCGATCGTTCGAATGCCGAGCATTCGGCAGAGCTTTCCTCAGCCGCCGTCTGTCATGCTCCGCTCGTTCAATCGAATGGGCTGCGCATGGTCCGAATTCCCGTATCGTCCCGCATCATCAAGGCGGTCTATTTCGACAATGAGGACGGCAGTCTGCGTCTGTGTTTCGCGAATGGGGAAGAGCGGCTGTTCGCCGACGTGCCCGTGGACGCCGTCCAGGAAATGGTCGAAGCGGAATCGCCCGGCCATCACTATATCGACCGCTTTCGCCATCGTTTCCGACGCGTCGCATAGCGACGCCCCCTCATGCCGCTGATGCTCCCCTTATGAAGATCGCTTTTCTCGCCAAGCTCGTCGCCTGGGGCCTCGTCGCCGCCATCGTGTTCGTCACGGTGTCGCCGATCAGCATCCGACCTCCGACCGAGACCACGGTGAATCTCGACAGGGCGTTGGCGTTCGTCGCGATGGGCGCGGCATTCGCCTTCGCCTATCCGAAGCATTGGTGGCGACTTTTCCTGCTTCTGCCGGCCGCGGCATTCGGCATCGAAGCGCTGCAGTACCTGTCGCCGACACGCCACCCGCAACTGCCCGATGCGACGTTCAAGGCGATCGGCGCCTTCGCGGGCGTTCTCGTCGGTGGCGTTCTTGTCGGCTGGCTGCGCCGCAAAGCAGGCCACCTGCGGTTCGTGGACTGACGCGAGCCGAGACCCGTCGCTTCCCATCTGCCGACACGAACCACCGTCCGTCAGCGCGACCGTATCTCGTCCTTTCGACGGGCGACGACGCAGCAAAGCTGCCATGCGAAATCCGCGCTACTGCGGGGAATGGCGGATCCGTATATTCCGGCTGTCGAAAAGAGATGAAACGGAAAGCGGCTCCTACCGACGGGAGCCAGACCTAGGACAAGACGATGAACCTGACCCGCGCCCTTCGCAACTACCGCTCGTACCGCTCGACCGTGAACGAGCTGAACCGCCTCTCGCCGCGCGAGCTCGCCGATCTCGGCATCTCCCGTTCGGACATCCCGACGCTGGCGCGCCAGTCGGTCCGCTGACAGAATTCGAGTTTCGCCTCGGTCCATCCTCCTCCCAGGACCGGCGCGAACAGGCCTGCGACCTCCTCCTCCCGATCGCAGGCCATTTTAGAACGCCCGCCGGCTCCTCCCCCGGCGGGCGTTTTTCGTTTCGGCGGAACAGGTCCGTTTCCAAAGCGACGGAACGTCGCTAGCTTCCTCATCCACTAGGAGCCCAGCGCGATGGACAACGACGGATCGGACGGCGCCGTCACGCCGGAGCAGTTCACCGAAGAGGTCATGCGGCTCTTCGACTCGAACATGCCGCTTGAGGAGATGCGCCTGCGCATCGAGCAGCTCTTCCGGCGCGCAGTCGGCGTCGGCGCGTTGAGCAGACAGACTTCGCCGTCGGATCGCGACTGAGAGCTGCACAACGGCATAAGCCCTCCACCTTTCGTGCGATCGCCGGGTGGGCACCTGTCGTCTCGGCCTGACGTGAGACGCGACATTCCGTCCGCTTTGCGCCCGTCGTTCGATCCGGCTACCACGGTGGCCTGAATGGAATCGATCAGGCGCCGCCGATTCATTTTCAGTCAGCAACTGTAATTTAGTCTCAGCGTGCCGTGGCGACGCCTTGGAGGCGGCGGAGCCAGCGCATACCTCCCAGTCGCGTTCGAGTATGGGCTAAGCGTAGCATGGTGCGGGGCAAGACGGTCGACCACGAGTTGTCGGCCTTGATCCGGGACGTGATCGCAGCGGAACTTCTGGCCCCGAACTCGGTCGAGCTTCGGACGGCGGAAACCGTGGCCCAGCGCGGTCTCGCCGCGCTCGACGATGGCGGACGCCGCGTCTGGGAGACGCGCCTCCTGCCGATTCTGTCCAAACCGCTCGGGGAGCAGATCGCGATCGCGTCGATCATCCGGCGCGGCGGTTACGTGCCGCGCAAGATCGACTTCTGAGCGTTTCTATCTGCGACCGGGCGGTATCAGCGGATGCCGCAGCCGGTCACCCTGGTGCACGCCGAAACGCTCGGCCGCACCGCCGTTGAGCTCGAGCACGTAGCGTACGGGGCCGCCGGACGGAATGAGATCGAGCGACTCCGGCTTCGCCATCCGCTTCACCTGCGTGACGACGCCCTGCTCGTCCATGAACAGCATGTCGAGCGGGATGAGCGTGTTCTTCATCCACATCGTCACCGGCCGCGACTCGTCGAAGTCGAACAGCATGCCGTGATCCGGCGCCATGCTGCGGCGGAACATCAGCCCCTTTTCCCGCTCCGGCGGGGTTTCGGCCAGCTCGACGACGATGGCATGCTTGCCGCTCGCCGTCTCCAGCGTGCCACCCGTTTCCGAGGCGGACGATGCCGGCAAGACCGTCGCCGCGACGACGACAAACGCCGCGAGCACGGCGGCGAGCGGTGAACGAGGGAAGCGCATCAATGGGACGACGGCTGCTCGGGGCCGCTGCCCGGGTGGATTTCGGCCGCCATCAGGCCTTTCGTCCCGTGCCCGTATCGCACCAGCACCTCCTGCCCCGGCCGCAATTCCATCATGCCGTATCGGCGCAGCGTTTCCATGTGGACGAAGATGTCCTCCGTGTTCTCGCCCCGCGACAAAAAGCCGTAGCCTTTCGTGCGGTTGAACCACTTCACCGTCATGCGCTCCAGCCCGCTCGTCGGCACGACCTGAACGAGGGTGCGGGACGGCGGAAGCTGCGAGGGATGGACGGCGTCGCTCGTGTCCATCGACAGGACGCGCAGGGCCTGCAGGCCGCGCTCGCCGCGGTGCACCTCGCAGACGACCTTGGTGCCTTCCAGCGCCGTCGAGAAGCCGCCGCGGCGCAGGCACGTGACATGCAGAAGGATGTCCGCGCCGCCATCGTCCGGCACGACGAAGCCGAAACCCTTGGCCACGTCGAACCACTTGATGCGGCCCGCCACCACGTCGATGCCCTTCGAAGGGTGCTCGACCGCGTGGGCCTCGGGCGTGTTATCGGTTTCCGGCGTCGACAAGAACGATGATCCAGCCGCACGAAGAGTCAACGAATCACGAAGATAGCAGCATCCTGGACTTTGTCAGCCGGGCGGCGACGGGATGGCGCGATCATGCGTTCGCGATCTGGTGAATCACGGGGCCTGCCCTAACCTTGCCGCGACGACAAAGGATGGCTGCAATGCGTTACCTCCACACGATGGTGCGGATCACCGACATCGATCGGTCCCTCGATTTCTATTGCAACAAGCTCGGCCTGACCGAGGTGCGGCGCAACGAGAACGAGGCCGGCCGCTATACGCTGATCTTCCTGGCGGCGCCCGGCGACGAGGCGACCGGCAAGTCGAACCAGGCGCCGCTCGTCGAGCTGACCTACAACTGGGACCCGGAAGAATACGGCGGCGGCCGCAATTTCGGGCACCTCGCCTACGAGGTCGACGACATCTACGAGACCTGCCAATCGCTGATGGATTCCGGCGTCGTCATCAACCGTCCGCCCCGCGACGGCCGGATGGCCTTCGTCCGCTCGCCGGACGGCATTTCGATCGAACTTCTGCAGAAAGGTTCGGCCAAGCCTTCTGAGGAACCTTGGGCATCGATGAAGAATACCGGACAGTGGTAATTCGGGCACGGTTGCGCCCCATTCTGGCCATATGGATTGAACTGAAGTAAGGAGTCGTTTCGACGTGGTGGGCCTCACGGTCCGCAGCGGGTGGGGACCCCGCCGTAGCGTCGGCGAATCACGGGATGCGGGCTGGCCGAGTTCGCCGGCGCTCGCCTATCCCGGTCCGGGGGATCGGTCGTCTCGACCGTTGCCGTCGAGAAGATCGAGAGGGAACGGTTTTGGTGCCATCCATTCGACGCACGCCCGGTTGGCGGGTGGGTCGCCGCGGTATCCTCGCCGCGATGTGCCTCGGCCCGCTCGTCGGGGGATGCGTTTCGGCGGTCGACGACACGACAGCCTTCGGCTTCGGAAAGTCCGGGCCCGCCGCGGCAGCCGCCGAAGCGGCGAAGCAGCCGAACAAGGGCGAGGCGATCGCCGAAGCGGCCAGGTCGGCGGACGGCGAGAAGACGGCCGCCCTGGCAGCCGACGCCGCGGAGAAAAGCGCAACCCCGGCCGAGGCGGCGAAGCCCGCCCTCTTGAAGGAGACCGCTTCCGCTGCCAGCGCCAATGAAGCCGTAGCCAGAACCGCATCGCGCGAAGGGCCGATCGCGACCGGCCCTGCCGCCATCGCGGCCTTTGCCGGATCCTCGGTTATGGCGTCCAGTCAGACGGATCAGCCGGCGACGGGCGGCAACGTCCATGCCAACCAGACGATGTTCGCTTCGCTCTACGCGCAGTCCCGGGCGAAGACGCCGATCCGGAACGCCGATGTCGGCAAGACCCGGCGCGTGATCCTGCCGCGCGAGGGCGCGCCGGTCGCCGCCGACTCCGCGGTACTCCCCGGCGTGCGCAGCGCTTCATCGCTGTTCGAGATCGGGCAGAAGGCCTCGGCGGACTACGATGCCGACATCCTCGACGAGGCGAGCGGCGAGGAAGGCGTCTATCAGACGGCCTCGATCAGCGGCCTCGCCCGCCTCGCGCCGAACGGCCTGATGGTGCAGCGGCCGGACGTGCAGACGAGTTGCTTCCAGCCCGACCTTGTGGCGATCATCAAGGCTGTCGAAGCGCGATTCCACACCAAGATCGTGGTGACATCGGGCTATCGCAGCCCGAGCCACAATCTCCGCGTCAACGGCGCGAAGAAGTCCATGCATCTGCAGTGCAAGGCGGCGGACATCCTCGTCCCAAACGCCGACAAGTTCCAGGTGGCGAACTACGTTCGTACCCTGCCGGGCCGCGGCGGCGTCGGCACCTACTGCCATACGGCGGCGATCCACGTCGATACCGGCCGGCAGCGCGACTGGAACTGGGCATGCCGTCGCACGCCAAGCGCCAACCTCCTGTTGGCGTCGCAGAAGACGGTCCGGTCCGGCGCGGACGATTGATCGCGGAACGCGATCGAGCGACGAAACGGCTTGCGGCCCGGGGCGTTCGTCCCTATACACCGCCTCGTCGCTGCGCCCATCGTCTATCGGTCAGGACGCCACCCTTTCACGGTGGAGAGAGGGGTTCGATTCCCCTTGGGCGTGCCACACTTTTCCTGAAGCATCGCAGTACGTGACGAGCGTTCGATGGAACGTTCTCGTCGCTCGCGTTCGTCTCGCGAGCGCGCTCCAGCCGTTGTTGCCGGCCGGGATCGCGGACGGGCCTATAGGAGGCTGGGCGCCATCCCGCAGCATGGCGGTCGCCTTCGACCGGTTCGGCTCCGGTCATTCCGCGGTTCCGGGTCGATCGAGCGGCATATCGATGGTGCAGTCGAGTCGATCCGCGCCGAGACGGTAGGTCGTCTTCGCCTTGAGCGTTTAGGGCAGCGCTTCCTCGATAAGCTTGCGGCCGTAGCCGCCCTTATGCAGCGGGCCTTCGGTTTCCTCGACCGCGGGATCGATACCGCTCTCGGTCCAGTCGAGCCGCAACCGTCGCCGACCCGGCTCGGCCACGTAGGCTTCCCAGCGCACGACCAGCCATCCGTCGTCAGCCTGCAGCGCACCGTACTTCCTGGCATTGGTCGCCAATTCGTGGATCGCCAGCGCCAGCGTCTGCACCGTCGACTTGCGCAGCGGCACCGCCTCCCCCTCGATGCGCACCCGCTCGCTGTCGAGATCCGCTCCGAACGCGTCGAGTTCCATACGCACGACGTCGCCGATGTTGGCCTTTTCGTTGCCGTACTGGGCCAGAAGGCTCTGAACGCGCGACAGAGCTTCCAGGCGCTCGGTGAAACGGTCGCGAAAATCGGCGAGAGACGAACTGGAGGCGATGATCTGCCGCATCAGCGTGCCGACGACGCCGATCAGGTTGCGCGTCCGATGGTGGAGTTCGGCGACCATCACTTGAAGCTGCGCCTCGCTCACCCTCAGCGTATCCTCCGCTTCGCGACGCTCGGTCACGTCCTGCGCGATCCCGCCGGCCCGCGCGATCCGACCGCTCGCGTCGCGGATCGGGAAACCGGTGTCCTGGATCCAGCGCACCGCTCCGTCGCTCGGCCGCACGATCCGGTATTCGACCTGATGAGCGTCGCCGCTCAGAAGCTGCGGCATCGCGCCGGCGACCTCGTCGCGATCGTCGGGATGGACGAGTTCGACGAAATGCGAGAGATCGGCCATGATGCGGTCGGGAGCCTCCCCGTAGATTTCGGTGAAGGCCGGGCTGACATATTCGAGCGCCCGGCGATCGGCGTCGAAGATCCAGAGCGTGTCGGCCGAGTTCTCGGCGAAGGAGCGGAACCGCTCCTCGCTTTCATGCAGGAGGTCGTCGGCCTGCTTGGCCTCCGTCACGTCCTTGGCGGCGCCCAGCCATTCGGCGATCTCGCCCGCTTCGTCGAGGATCGGCACCGCGCGCGACAGCGTCCAGCCGAGGCTGCCGTCCGCCTGTCGCACCTGATGTTTCAGTTCGAACATGGTTTTGCCGCGAACGGCGCGGGCGATGGCGTCCTGCACGACGGGCCGGTCGTCGGGGTGGATGTAGCGGTCCATCCAGGCTCTGCTCGGCTCCGTCGTGTCCATGAGGAAGCCTTGGCCGTCGAGTTGACGCATTTCCGTCCAGTCCGGGCTCATCCGATAGACGGCGTCCGAACTGGCGGTGACGAAGGCGCGGAACCGTTCCTCGCTGTCGCGCAGGGCGTTCTGCGCCCGCACGCGATCCGTCGTCTCGATCACGGTGACGAGGATATCGGCGACGGTGCCGTCCCCGCCGCGCACCGGGCTATAGCTGAGGGTAAACCAAGCGTCCTTCGTCGCGCCGTCGCGGTTCACCGGCCGGCTGGCGTCCTCCAACGTTACCGTTTCCCCGGCGAAAACGCGTTGGTAGATCGGCGCATTCAGATGCCAGACTTCCGGCCAGCATTCCTTCGTCGCCTGTCCCAGGCCGGCAGGATGCTTGTTGCCCATCAACTCGCGGAAGCCGTCGTTGTAGATCTGGATCAGGTCGCGGCCGACGAGGACGATTGTCGGAAAGCCGCTGGCCAGAACCATGTCGGTGATATTTCGACAGCGCTCCATCCAGCTTTCGATCGGCCCGAGCGGCGTGCGGGACCAGTCGAAGGTGCGGATGAGTTCGGCCATTTCGCCAGAGCCGTGCGGCCATCCCGATACACCACCAAGCGCCACCGGACCTCCAGATGCGGCATTTCGAATCGAGCAGGAAGCGGACAGACGCGACCGGCACGCCGGCAAGTAGCTGCTCGCAAATGATTTTCATCAACCCGCCGCTGCCTGGACTTCTGTAGCTGGCACAGTGGTCGCTTCGGCGCCGGTTAAGGAACCGTCCAGCATCGGTCGCAGCCGGAACCAACGATGAACGAAGGGTGCGGCCGGGAAGTTATGGATATTCGACTGTCCATTGCCGGAGCACACCGATGCGCGACGAACCAATCTATCGCTCCTCCAACGGTGACGACTGGCTCCTGCGAACGGACACCAAAACAGGAACGACGAGCGTCGTTCACCGGCCGAACCTTTCGTCTGGCGGCAGGGAAAGCACGATGTCCGTCGACGAGTTCCTCCAGCGTGGCGGAGGCGGTCCGGAAGTGCAGGCCGTGCGCGCCGCGCTCGAAAAGGCGAAGGGCTGAGCGCCTTCGCGCCGGATCGCTCTCCGGTGAACACGGACATCGAGTACGGCGACCGGCGCTCCGGGCTGGATTGGTGCCCGGGGTTGCCGAATCTTAACCCTAGCGATCGATGATCGCTGCCGACACCGGCGGCGATGGAGAATGCGTTGGCCACGCGCGGCAAGAAGAAACCGGCGAAACGCAAGCCGCAGGGCGTTTCGAAAACCAACCGTAGCCTGTCGATGTTCGGATGGCTCGCATCTGCGGCGGTCGCCGGTGCCTGGGCGATCTCGGACGGTCGCCCGGTGCGCGTCGCGACCGAGACGATCGACCACCTGCGGGGAAAGCTCGAGAGCGTCGGCGGCGGGGATCGGGTCGCCGCCCTGATCAAGAGTGACGCGGCCATCGAACGCCCCGTCCGTCCGGTCGCGGCGAGGATGCCGGATCGGTCGCGCGAGCAGCCGCCGGTGGAATCGACGCATCCGACACCGAAACCGCCCGCGGAAATCCGCAAGGCCGACCCGCGCATTCCCCTGCCCGTTTCCGCGCCGTTGCTGCCGCTCGCGGCTCCGCCGCTGGAAATGGCGATCCGTCAGCCGCGGCCGCTCGCCATGCCGAGCATCGGCACGGAGGCCGGCGAGCAGCGCCATGCGACGCGGGCGCTCGCCGCGCATGTCGCGCCGGATGCCGCCTCTGCGACAGTGGCATCCGTCGAGAGCGGTTCGTCCGTTTCCGTGCTGCGCCGGGCTGGCGACTGGCGGTATGTGCGCAACGGGCGCTCAGGCGTCGAAGGCTGGGTCGACGGCCGGTTCCTCGCCGGGGAGGCCATGTCGGCGGATCTGGCGACGCTCGCCAGCGAGGACCTCGCCCGCCGCCGCTGAACGCTTCAGCGTTTGACGTTGGCGATGTCGAGGATGCGGAAGGATACCGTTTCCCGCCCGCGGTAGCGGTCGACGGACAGCGTGCCGGCGGCGTGGATCGGATCGCCGCGCGCGATAAGACGTCGTCCGAGTTCCGTATCGGCCGACCGGAACGCGATCGCCGAGACGGCGCCGCCGTCCGCGCCGGTGAGCGAAACGCGTACGTGCCCTTTGCCGACCACGGCCGCCGTCGCGATGCGGTGGCGCGGCAGCGCGAAGACGGGCTGCGCGTGGCCGGCGCCGTACGGGCCGGCGCGCTCGACTTCCGCGACGAGGCTCGTCGTTGCACCCATCGCCGCGAGAGCGCCGTCGATCGCGAGGCGCCCCTGCTGGCGGAAGGATCCGAGCGCCCGTCGCGACTCCTCCTCGGCGAAAGCGCGGAAATCGCCGAGGCGATGCCGCTCGACGGTGAGGCCCGCCGCCATGGCGTGACCGCCGCCTTTCAGCAGGATGCCGGCCTCCACCGCGTCGCGAACCAGCGCGCCGAGATCGAGGCCCGTCGCCGAGCGGCCGGAACCCGTGCCGCGCCCGGTCGCGTCGAAGGCGATCGCGACGGCCGGGCGGGCGTAGCGCTCCTTCAGCCGCGCCGCGATCAGCCCGACGATGCCCGGATGCCAGCTATCACGCGCGGCGATCAGGATCGCCGGCCCTTCGCCCGTCCCGATCTCGGCGGCGACCTCGCTCTCCGCCTCGGCGAGCATGCGCCGCTCCATGCCCTGCCGCTCCTCGTTCAGGAGATGCAGTTCCGCCGCGATCTCGGTGGCGACGCCCTCGTTCGGGGCGGTGAGCAGAGTCGCGCCGAGGTCGGCCCGTCCGATCCGGCCGCCGGCATTGATGCGCGGCCCGAGGATGTAGCCGAGATGGTAGACGTCGCCCGCGACCGTCAGCCCGGCAACGCGGGCGAGCGCGTTCAAGCCGGGGTTGCGGCTCTGGCGCATGACCGCAAGGCCCCGCACCACGAAGGCGCGGTTCAGCCCGACGAGCGGAACCACGTCGCAGACGGTCGCCAGCGCGACGAGGTCGAGGAACTCCATCAGGTCGGGCAAGGCAGCAGCAGCCCGCCCGCGCCGCCGAAGTTCGCGCGAAACGGCCGTCAGCGTCATGAACACCACGCCCGCGGCGCAGAGCATCCCCTGCCCCGACAGGTCGTCCTGCCGGTTCGGATTGACGATCGCCGCGGCCGCCGGAAGGTTCGGGCCGGTCTGATGGTGATCCAGTACGATCACGTCGAGCCCGAGGCGTTTCGCCTCGTCCAGCGCGTCGTGGCTCGTCGTGCCGCAGTCGACGGTGACGACGAGGGTCGCGCCGCCGTCCGCCAGTTCACGGACGATGGCAGGGTTCGGGCCGTATCCTTCCGTCAGACGATCGGGAATGCGGATCGCGGCCTTGAGACCCAGCCGTTCGAGGTAAAGCCGCAGCAGTGCCGAGGAAGCGGCGCCGTCGACGTCGTAGTCGCCGAAGATCGCGATCGATTCCCGCCGCTCGATGGCGTCCGCCAGCCGCGCCGCTGCCGCATCCATGTCGGTGAAGCGCGACGGGTCCGGCATCAGGTCGCGGATCGTCGGGTGGAAGAACGCCTGCGCACGCGACGCCTCGACGCCGCGCCCGGCGAGGACGCGGCAGACGACATCCGGAATGGCGGTGTCCTGCGCCATCCGCGTGGCCGCAGCTTCCTCCCGCGAGTCCAGCGCGTGTTCCCAGCGCTGACCGAGCACCGAATGCTCGACGCCGAGGAAACTCCGCCGCTCCGCCATGCTCATGCCGTCAGAGCGCGAACTTCGAACGGTCGTAGTGCCGCGCGCGGATCTCGCGATGCGTCTTCGTCGCGGAGCGCATGACCACGGTGTGCGTCTCGATCCGGTCGCGATAGAAGCGCACGCCGTCGAGCAGGTTGCCGTCGGTCACGCCCGTCGCGGCGAAGATCACGTCGCCGCGCGCCATGTCGTTCAGCGTGTAGACTCGGTTCGGGTCGGTGATGCCCATCGTCTCGGCGCGGGCGCGCTTGTCCAGCGTGTCGAGCCGCAGCCGCCCCTGCATCTGGCCGCCGACGCAGAGCAGCGCCGCGGCGGCGAGGACGCCTTCGGGCGCGCCGCCGATGCCGAGATAGATGTCGATGCCGGTCTCCTCGGGGTCCGACGTATGGATGACGCCGGCGACGTCGCCGTCGCCGATCAGCCGGATCGCCGCCCCGGCCGCGCGGATCTCCTCGATGAGCTGCGCATGCCGCGGCCGGTCGAGAATGCAGGCGGTGATCTCGCCGACGGGAACGCCCTTCTCGCGGGCCAGCGCCAGGACGTTCTCCCGCGCCGGCCGCGCCAAGTCGATGACGCCTTCCGGGTAGCCGGGGCCGACTGCGATCTTGTCCATGTATACGTCGGGCGCGTTCAAGAGGCTGCCGCGCGCGGCGATGGCGATCACCGACAGCGAGTTCGGCAGGTTCTTGGCACAGACCGTCGTGCCTTCCAGCGGATCGAGCGCGATGTCGACGCCGGGGCCCTGCCCCGTCCCGACCGTTTCGCCGATATAGAGCATGGGGGCCTCGTCGCGCTCGCCCTCGCCGATGACGATCCGGCCGTCGACGGGCAGGCTGCCCAGCTGCGCACGCATGGCGTCCACCGCCTTCTGGTCGGCAGCCTTCTCGTCGCCCCGGCCCCGGACGCTCGCTGCCGCGACGGCCGCGGCTTCCACGACGCGCGCGATCTCGATGGTGAGGCCGCGATCCATTCGCTCCGTCGATCCCATGCTCAAGGAGACACCTGCGATCTCAAGGGGTATGCCCGACCGCCATAGGCCGGCCGGCGCGGGAAGTCGATGGACGATGCGGGCCCGCGCCGCGGATCAGTCGAGCGGCTCGATGCGGATCATGCGCGGCTCGCCCGACAGGTGGCCGTCGCGCGAGATGGCGTCGATGGCGCGCCGCACCGCCGCTTCCGTCGTCTCGTGCGTGATGAGAATCACCGGCGCGGTCTCGTCGGCCTCGTGCCCGGCCAGCTTTCGCTGGACGATCGATTCCAGCGAGATGGCGTTCTCAGCCATTCGCCGCGCGATCGAAGCGAAGACACCGACCCGGTCGTGGACGCTGAGGCGGATGTAGTAGCCGCCTTCGTGCGCCCGCATGCGTGCCCGGCGGTAGGGTACGAGGTTGGCGGGCGGCAGGCCGAGCGTCGCGATCCGCGTGCCGCTGGCGATGTCGAGGATGTCGGACAGTACCGCCGACGCCGTCGCGTTGCCGCCGGCGCCTGGTCCGGCAAGGAGGATCGAGCCGAGGAGGTCCGTATCCACCGCAACGGCGTTCGTGACGCCGTCGACCTGCGCGATCGCCGAACTTGCAGGAACCATGGCCGGATGCACGCGCTGCTCGATGCCGCTTTCGGTGCGCTGCGCGACCGCGAGAAGCTTGATCCGGTAGCCGAGGTCGGCGGCGGCGCGGATGTCCTCGCTGGCGATCGATTCGATGCCCTCGACGAACACCGACTCCAAATCGATCTCGGAGCCGAAGGCGAGCGAGGTCAGGACGGTCAGCTTGTGGGCGGCGTCGAAGCCGCCGATGTCGAAGGTCGGGTCGGCCTCCGCGTAGCCGAGCCGCTGCGCTTCCTTCAGGCACTCGCCGAAGCTCAGGCCCTCCCGCTCCATCCGCGTCAGCATGTAGTTGCAGGTGCCGTTGAGGATGCCGTAGACGCGGCTGACCGAGTTGCCGCGCAGCGCCTCGCGCAGCGTCTTGATGATCGGGATGCCGCCGGCCACCGCCGCCTCGAAGGCGACGACGGCGTTCTTCCGCGCCGCGAGCTTCGCCAACGCGACGCCGTGATGCGCGAGCAGCGCCTTGTTAGCCGTGACGACCGGCAGCCCGCGGCTCAAGGCCGCCTTGACCGCTTCCAGCGCCGCACCCTCGGAGCCGCCGACGAGTTCGACGAAGAGGTCGATGTCGGCTTTCGCGGCGAGTTCGACCGGATCGTCGAACCATTCCTGCGTGCCGAGGTCGAGCCCGCGGTCCTTGGAGCGGTCGCGGGCGCTGACGGCGGTAACGCTCAACGGCCGCCCGGCCCGCTGCGCGTAGCCCTCACCCTTCTCGGCGATCAGCCGCACGAGAGAAGCGCCGACGGTGCCGAGGCCGGCGACGCCGATTCGCAAGGGGGTGGGCATGGCTGGTCCTTCGGCGGCGGGTGGCGTCGTCTGTGTCAGGCCGAGCGGCTGAACGTCACGACGTTCTGCCGCGCTTCCTGCGCGGGCGCAAGGAACCGCTTGATGTTGCGCGCGGCCTGCCGGATGCGGTGCTCGTTCTCCACCAAGGCAATGCGCACGAACTCGTCGCCGTACTCGCCGAAGCCGATGCCGGGCGCCACCGCGACGTCCGCCTTTTCCACGAGGAGCTTGGAGAATTCGAGGCTCCCGAGCCGCCGATACGGCTCCGGGATCGGAGCCCAGGCGAACATGGTCGAGGACGGCGCCGGCACCGGGAAGCCGGCCCGGCCGAAGCTTTCCACCAGCACATCCCGCCGCTTGCGGTAGATCGAGCGCACCTCGCCGATGGCGTTGTCGCCGCCGTTCAGCGCGGCGGTCGCGGCCACCTGGATCGGCGTGAACGCGCCGTAGTCGAGATAGGATTTCACCCGCGCCAGCGCCGCGATCAGCCGCTCGTTGCCGACCGCGAAGCCGATGCGCCAGCCGGGCATGGAGAAGGTCTTCGACATCGAGGTGAACTCGACGGCGACGTCGATGGCTCCCGGCACCTGCAGGATCGACGGCGGCGGCGCATCGTCGAAGAAGATCTCGGCATAGGCGAGGTCCGACAGCACGATGATCTCGTGCTTCTTCGCGAGCGCGACGACCTCGGCGTAGAAGTCGAGGCCCGCGACATAGGCCGTCGGGTTCGATGGATAGTTCAGGACGATCGCGAGCGGCTTCGGGATCGAGTGGCGCACCGCGCGGTCTACGGCGGCGAGCAGTTCGTCGCCGGGCTCGGCCGGGATCGAGCGAATCGTGCCGCCCGCCATCAGGAAGCCGAAGGCGTGGATCGGATAGGTCGGGTTCGGGCAAAGGATCACGTCGCCCGGCGCGGTGATCGCCTGCGCCATATTGGCGAAGCCTTCCTTCGAGCCGAGCGTCGCGACGACCTGCCGGTTCGGATCGAGCTTCACGCCGAAACGCCGCTCGTAGTAGCCGGCCTGCGCCCGCCGGAGCCCGGCGATGCCCTTCGAGGCGGAATAGCGGTGGGCGCGCGGGTCGCGGGCCGCCTCGCAAAGCTTGTCCACCACGAAGCTCGGCGTCGGCAGGTCCGGGTTGCCCATGCCGAGGTCGACGATATCCGCGCCGCGGGCACGCGCCGCCGCCTTCAGGCGGTTCACCTCCTCGAAGACGTAGGGCGGCAGCCGGCGGATCTTGTGGAATTCCTCGCTCATCGTCCCGAATCCGAAGGTGGCGTCGTCTGTCCGGAAGAGGTCGTGGAGCCCTGTTCGATCTGCCGGATCACGTCCTCGTTGCTCTTGCGCGCCGAGTCGCTGCGGCTCTGCGTCGATGTGATCGCCTGCACGTCCTGCTGGTGCTGGGCGCGGATGGCCTGCGCCTCGGCGACGGACTGCTGGTACTCGGCCGAGGCCGAGCGGACCTCGTTGTTCTGCTGGTTCGCAGCGGCGAGCATTCCCGCCCGGTCCTGCGCGACGGCATTCGGATCGAGCTGCTTCGCGGCAGCGCCGGGAAAGGCCCCGAGCAGCGGATAGCCGTTCTTGTCCTGCCGCTGGCTGGAAGGGCCGAAGTCGCGGTTCGGCCGCTGCGCGATCAGCGACGGGCCTTCCGGCGGAATGATGTTGCACGCGGCAAGCGGCGCCACGGCGGCGGCCGCACCGGCAAGCAACAAGCATCGCGACCATGCCCGCATCGTCATCACCCGAAACGCCAAGGATCGTCATTCATAACCGAAAGTCGCCGACGCGGGAACCCGTCGGGCGCGCGCCGCGGCGGACCCCATCCGCCTCGCGTAAGCCGGACTTGAACAAAACGCCGTTTCCACGCCTTCTCTGGGGCGGGAGGATAGGACCATGTCCGTCGAGGCGAGCGGAAACGGCAAGGCGACCGATGGTGACGGCACGGCGCGCTACGCTCCCGCCGATCCGGAGGAGTTCGCGCGCAACATGGCGCGCGTCGTGGAACTCGCCGGCAAGGCGGCGTCCGCCTGGATCGCACCGCGCGAGCGCGGCGAAGCCGTCGACGCCGGGCCGATCACCGCGGCGGACTTCTTCGGCACCTTGTCCAAGGTCGCGGATTTCTGGCTCACCGATCCACGCCGGCTGGCGGAAGCGCAGTCGAACCTGATCGCCGGCTATTTCGGCGCATGGAGCGAAGCGCTGAAGCCCTCGGACGACGCCGGGTCGCCCGCGAAGCAGGCGATCTCGGACAAGCGCTTCGCGCATCCGGAATGGACGCGAAACCCCTTCTACGACGCGCTGCGGCGCTTCTATCTTTCCGCCGCCGCCTGGGCGGACGATCTCGTGGTGCAGGCGCAGAACATCGATCCCCACACGCGCGGCAAGGCGGCCTTCTACATGCGCCAGCTCATGCACGCGGCCTCGCCCTCCAACTTCCTCCTGACCAATCCCGAGCTTCTGCAGGAGACGATGGCTTCGAACGGGGCCAACCTCGTGCGGGGCATGGCGATGTTCGCGGAGGACATGGCGGCCGGAAACGGAACCCTGCGCCTGCGGCAGGTCGCTACGGCCGCGTTCGAGGTCGGACGCGACATGGCGCTGACGCCCGGCAAGGTGATCGCCCAGACGGACGTCTGCCAGGTGATCCAGTACGCAGCCTCCACCGAAACCGTGCTGCAGCGGCCGCTCCTGATCGTCCCTCCCTGGATCAACAAGTTCTACGTCCTCGACCTCAACCCGGCAAAGTCGTTCATCCGCTGGGCGGTGGAACAGGGGCACACCGTCTTCGTCCTGTCATGGGTCAACCCGGACGAAAGCCACGCCGCGAAGGATTGGCGCGATTACATCCACGACGGGATCGTCTTCGGGCTCGACACGATTCGGCAGGCGACCGGCGAGGCAGAGGTGAACGCCGTCAGCTACTGCGTCGGCGGCACGCTTCTCGGCGCGGCGCTCGCCTATCTGAAAAGCATCGGCGACGAGCGGATCCGCTCCGCCACCTTCCTAACGACCCAGATCGACTTCACCCATGCCGGCGACCTGAAGGTCTTCGTCGACGAGGAGCAGCTCGCCTCGCTCGCCGACGTCATGCAGGCCAAGGGCTACCTCGACGGCAGCCGCATGGCCGCCGCCTTCAACATGCTGCGGGCGGGCGACCTGATCTGGCCGTACTTCGTCAACAACTACCTGCGCGGCAAGGACCCGCTGCCCTTCGACCTCCTGCACTGGAACGCCGACGCGACGCGCATGCCGCGCGCGAACCACCTGTTCTATCTGCGGAACTGCTATCTCGAGAACCGCCTGTCCACCGGGCGGATGGAGATCGGCGGCCATACGGTCGACCTGTCGAAGGTCGAGATCCCGGTCTACAACCTGGCGACCCGGGAGGATCACATCGCCCCGGCGCTCAGCGTTTATACCGGAAGCCGTTTCCTCGGTTCGGACGTCACCTTCGTCGTCAGCGGCTCCGGCCACATCGCCGGCGTGGTGAACCCGCCCGACAAGCAGAAGTATCAGTTCTGGACGGGGCCGCGACCATCCGCCGAAACGCCCTACGAGGAATGGCTGCTGCAGGCGAGCGAGACGAAAGGCTCGTGGTGGCCGCACTGGCAGAGCTGGATCGCGCCGCTGGCCGGACCGCAGGTGCCGGCGCGGACGCCCGGCGGCGAGACGCTCCATCCGATCGAGGACGCGCCCGGCTCATACGTCCGCGTGCGCTCGTAGGGAGGCGCCGCCGGCCCTGAGGCTTGCGGCCCCGCCGCTTCGATGCGACATGACGGGGATCAGGACCCAGCGCGAATATCGATTGCCGCGATGACGAGCTATCTCGAAGCCGAAATCCTTCCCGCCCGCAACACCGGCGCGATCCGCCTCTACGGCCCCGAGGCGTTCGAAGGCATGCGGACGGCCTGCCAGCTCACCGCCCGCTGCCTCGACGCGCTGGTGGACGTGGTGAAGCCCGGCGTCACGACCGACGAGATCGACCGCTTCGTCATGCGCTACGCGATCGATGCCGGAACCGTGCCCGCGACGCTGAACTATCGCGGCTACATGAAAAGCACCTGCACCTCGATCAACCACGTCGTCTGCCACGGCATCCCGAACGACAAGCCGCTGCGCGAGGGTGACATCGTCAACATCGACGTGACCTTCATCGTCGACGGTTACCACGGCGACGCATCGCGCATGTATCCGGTCGGGCGCGTGAAGCGCGCGGCGGAGCGCCTGTGCGAGGTGACCTACCGCTCCCTGATGCTCGGCATCGCCGAGGTGAAACCCGGCGCGCGCATGGGCGACATCGGCGCTGCGATCCAGACCTATGCCGAGAGCGAGCGCTGCTCGGTAGTGCGCGATTTCTGCGGCCACGGCGTCGGCAAGCTGTTCCACGACGCGCCGAACGTGCTCCACTACGGCCGGCGCGGCGAAGGCGCCGAGATGCGCCCCGGCATGATCTTCACCATCGAGCCGATGATCAATCTCGGCCGGCCGCACGTGAAGGTGCTGAGCGACGGCTGGACGGCGGTGACGCGCGACCGCACGCTTTCGGCGCAATACGAGCACACCGTCGGCGTGACGGAAACCGGTTGCGAGGTCTTCACCTTCTCGCCCGCCGGGCTCGACACACCGTTCCTCGACATCGGCGCGCAGTACGGCGCGGTCGCCTGAGCCGTGCCGCGCCGCGCGACGACAGCGGGCAACGGTGGCGGCGATCTTCCCGGTCTGGCGGAGGCGAGCGTCCGCCCGGCGAAGCCGATCGAGGCAGAGCATGCCGGGCACCGCGACAGGTTGCGGGAGCGTTTCGCCGAGGCCGGCGCCGGCGCGCTGGCCGACTACGAACTTCTGGAACTGCTGCTCTTCCGCCTCATCCCCCGGCGCGACACGAAGCCGATCGCGAAGGCGCTGCTCGCCCGCTTCGGCAGCCTGTCGGAAGTGGTGAACGCCCCCGTCGCCCGTCTCGCCGAAGTGCCCGGCATGGGTGAATCCTCGGCGCTCGACCTTCGCATCGTCGCGGCGGTGAACGAGCGGGCGATGCGGTCGGCGATCCGCTCGCGCGAGGTCCTGTCCTCATGGTCGGCGGTGATCGACTATTGCACGGCGGCGATGGCGCATCAGACGCGCGAGGAGTTCCGCATCCTGTTCCTCGACCGAAAGAACGGCCTGATCGCCGATGAGGTCCAGCAGGTAGGCACGGTCGACCATACGCCGGTCTATCCGCGCGAGGTGGTGCGGCGCGCTCTGGAACTGGCGGCGACCGCGATCATCCTCGTCCACAACCATCCGTCCGGCGATCCGACGCCGTCCCGCGCCGATATCGAGATGACGAAGACCATCGCCGAAACGGCCAAGCCGCTCGGCATCTCGATCCATGATCACGTCATCGTCGGCCGCTCCGGCCATGTCAGCCTGAAAGGCTTGCGACTGATCTGACCGGTCAGTGCAGGTGGCCGATCTCGCGCGCCATGCGGATTTCATGCGGCGCGATCAGCCCGCGGTGCATCACCTCGACGGAATGGATCGCCGCCTGGATCTCGCGCTTCCAGTGATCGAGGAACTGCTTGAGACGGGGATAATCGGGCGCAACGTCGGCGAACTGCCACTGGAACGTCTGCAGGAAAGCCGGGTGATCCGGCATCCGGTAGAGGATGCGCGCGGTGGTCAGGCCATAACCCGCCAGCATCTTCTGGAAGTCCGGGTCGGCGGTCGGGCGAGCCTGCATGGCGGATGCTCCATCGGTGCGCCGGTGGAGGATGCCGAGCCGGCACGATCGATGCTGCGCTGCGACGGTTAACCAAGCCTTAACCGCGCGTAGCGTTTATGCCACGCCCGATTCGTCCCGTTGCGAAAGGAATCAGTAGGCGCCGCCGCTCGGCAGCGCGTCGAGGAAGGCGTTCGCCTCCCGCCGGATCGCGGCGACGCGATCCTCCGCCATCCGGTCGAGCGTCTGGTACGAGCGGTCGAGCCGGCGGTTGCCTGCCAGCCGCTCGCGGTTCCGGTAGAGGAAATCCCAGTAGAGATAGTTGAACGGACAGGCGCCCTCGCCGAGCTTCACCTTCGGCGAGTAGCGGCAACTCCGACAGTAGTCCGACATCCGGTCGATATAGCTCCCGGACGCCGCATAGGGCTTCGAGGCGATGAGCCCGCCGTCGGCGTGGAGAATGATGCCGACGACGTTCGGCATCTCCACCCATTCGTAGGCATCGTGGTAGACGACGAGGTACCACTCCTGCACTTCGCTTGGGTTCAAGCCGGCGATCAGGCAGAAGTTGCCGATCACCATCAGCCGCTGGATGTGGTGCGCATAGGCGTTGTCGCGCGTTTCTCCGATCGACTGCGCCAGGCAGTTGAGGTCGGTGTTCCCGGTCCAGAAGAAGTCCGGCAGCTTCCGCGTCGCCTCCAGCGCGTTCTCGTCGCCGTAGCCCGGCATGTGCAGCCAGTAGACGCCGCGGATGAACTCGCGCCAGCCGATGATCTGGCGAATGAAGCCCTCGACGGCGTTGATCGGGGCGTCTCCCCGGCGGTACGCCGCCTCCGCCTCGTCGCAGCATTCGCGCGGGTTCAGCAGCCCGCAGTTCATCAGCGCGGACAGATGCGAGTGGAACAGGAGCGGCGCGCCCTGTCGCATCGCGTCCTGGTAGGCGCCGAATCTCGGCAGTGCTTCGCGGACAAACCAGCGGAGATAGAGAAGCGCATCGTCGCGCGTCGTCGGATAGTCGAATTCGGACAGGCTGCCGAAATGATTGCCGAACCGCTGCTCGACCAGCGCGATCGCTTCTGTCGTCACGTCATCCGGCGGAAAGGCAGGCCGTTGCGGCAGTTCCACCTTCGCCGGCAGCGGCCGCCGGTTGTCCTCGTCGAAGTTCCAGCGGCCGTCCACCGGCTCGCGCTCGCCGGCCATCAGATAGCCGGTCCTTATCCGCATCTCGCGATAGAAGTGCTCGAGCCTCAGCCCCTTCGATCGCTTGGCGTAGGCTTCGAAATCGTCTCGGGAAGCCAGAAAGCGGTCGTCGGGGCGGAGCTCGACCGGCACGCCGGTGATCCCCTCCCAGGTTCGCATCATCTCCAGCACCCGCCACTCGCCGGGTTCGGTGACGATGATCCGGTCGGGCCGGTGCCGCGCGACGGCGCGCTCCAACTCGGCCGTGAAGGACCCACCGTTGTCGGAAGCGTCGAGCCGCACGTAATCGACCTGGATCCCGTCTGTCCGAAGCTCCTCCGCAAAATGCCGCATCGCTGCGAAGAGGAAGGCGATCTTGCGTTTGTGGTGCCGGACGTAAGTCGCTTCCTCGCTGACCTCGGCCATCAGGACGACATCCCCCGGCGCAAGATCGCGCAGGCTGGACACATCCCGGCTGAGCTGGTCGCCGAGCACGAAGCGAAGCGTGCGCGACCTCTTGCCTCGACCTGCGTCTCTACCCCGCTCGTTGCCGATCCTTGCGCGCCGCCCCAACCTTACGCTCCTGCAACGCCCTACTCGCGTGATGAGAATGAAACGGATGGAGAACGGATCAAGAGCGATGATTCAGCGCAGAACCGTGCGACGGGCATGAAGCGCAAGGGCGACCTCCCGCAAAAGCCTTGCAAGCATTGCGGCCGCCCGATGGTGTGGCGGAAGCGCTGGCGGGCGAACTGGGACGTCGTGCTCTACTGCTCCGACCGCTGTCAGGCGGAGGCCAAGCGGGAACGTGCCGCCGCGGGAAACGGCAAGCCGGGCTAGCTGCTTTCCGGCACCCCTCCGGCCTGGACAATGGCGTCGATGCTGTCCACGTCGAAGCTCGCCGCCCGTCCGAGTTCGACTTCGGCGATCGCTTCCGGATAACGCGAAAACAGTATCTTGGCGCCGGTATCTCCAGTCAATTCTCCGATCTCGGCATGGTAGTTTCGCCCTATAACGACGGGGTTGAAGCGCCGGCCACCGTCGGTGGCGATAGCGAGCGAGCCTCGGCCGTCTGGCGCGGAAGCGTCGATCATCCTGTCGAGATCGTCCGGCGTCAGCAACGGTTGGTCCGCCAGCATGATCAGCACGGCCTCAGCATCGGGCGGCGCCGCATCGAACCCCGCAATCAACGATGTCGACAGCCCCTCGGCGTAGCGCCGGTTCTCGACGATCCCGACCGCCAGTCCCACCAAGGCGGCCCGCAGTTCGTTCAGGCGATGGCCGAGCACGACGGTCACGCCGGATGCCCGCGACGCCAAGGCCGTCTGCGCCGAGCGCTGGATCAGCGGCACGTCGTCGAAGGTCGCGAGAAGCTTGTGCGAGGCTCCGGTGCGGCTCGACCGCCCCGCCGCGAGCAGCACGGCATGGATGCGCGGCGTCACGTCCGCTATCGCTCCTGCCGAGGCTGCGGCCGGCTCGGGATTTCCATCAGCAGACCCCCGACCCCCATCCGCCGCAGATCCTCGGGCAACACCGGAACATCTGCCAGCAACCGATTGAGAACCCAGTCGAACCCGTTTTCCTTCGGGCTGCGGGCGCAACCCGGCGCGCCGAGGATCGGCGCATCGCGGAAACGGCCGAGCAGCAGCAGGTTGCCGGGGTCAACCGGCATGCCGAGATGCGATACCGTACCGCCCGCAATCCCAATGGCGGCCGGCACCACGTCCGCGACGTCGATTACCGCCGACGCCCCGAAGATCACGACGAGGTCCGCCGGGTGCAACTCCCGCAACGCCGCCGCCAGCGCGTCGGCATCGTGATCGCAACGCAGTTCCTGCACGACGGACGAGTCGGAAACCGCGAGCCGGGCTTCGAGCACGCGCCGGGTCTTGTCCAGCGTACCCTCCTTGATGCTCGGCAGGCGCGTCTGCACCAGCGCGACGCGATGCGGACGATACGGCGCGACTTCGAACACCGCCGATGCTGCGGCGATCTCGCGAGCGGCCTCGACGGCCGCGTTCGGCACCGCGAGTGGAATGATCTTCACCGTCGCCACCATCTGACCAGCGATGACCGGCGCATGTTCGGCAAGCGTCGCAAGCGTGATTCCGGAATCGACGGCGTTCAGGCAATCGACCAGAGCACGATCGACGACGAACACGCCGTTTCGCTCCGCGAAGAGGTTGACCCGACCCGTTGCCGCATCGTCCGCGCGGACGAAATTCGAGGTCAGCACCGTTCCCAGCCGGGCGGCAGCCTCGTTTTCCGGCAGGTCGTCCGCGTCCAATCTCGCGGCGATGACGGAGGTTCGACCCGCTTCGCCGAGGCGGTGGAGGTCGTCCGGCCCGAGACGCATGCCCTTGGCGATCCGGCCTTCGGGCAGATTCGCCGCATGCGCGAGGATCGCTCCCTCCGCCTCGTCCAGCGATACCAGCCCGAACTTCACGCCGGCAGCGCTCCCCGCCGACGGAAAGCACGGATCACCGAGCCGAGGATCGCGACGGCGATCTCCGCCGGCGTCGATGCGGCTATATCGAGGCCGATGGGTGCCTCGATCCAAGCGATGGCGGCGGCGGAAACCCCCGCTTCCGTCAGCCGCTCGACCCGGCGGGCGTGCGTCTTCCGGCTGCCGAGCGCGCCGACATAGAAACAGCCGGCTTCGAGAGCGGCGCCAATGGGTTGGTCGTCGATCTTCGGATCGTGGGTGAGCGCCACCAGCGCCGAATAAGCGTCGAGCGGACGCGCCCGCAACGCATCTTCCGGCCATTCGGCGCGGAGCGAGACGCCCGGAAACCGCTCCGGCGTCGCGAAGGCGGTGCGTGGGTCGACGATCTCCAGATCGAAGCCGGCGAGGCGCGCCATCGGCGCCAGCGCTTGGCTGATATGGACCGCGCCGATCGCGACGATCCGCGGCGGCGGCACCGCGACGTTGATGAACGTGTCTCCGCCCTCGCCGACCATTCCCGACTTGCCGGTCTGCAAGGCTTTCGCGACCGCTTCGCCAAGCGGGTCGGCCGTAGCTTCCGCTTCCCGCACCAGCCGCTGCTCCCCGGTGGTAAGGTTCGTCACCACCGCCGCGCCGCGCCGTGCCGCGCGCTCGGCGTTGAGCGCAGCGAGAAGCGCGCGCTCCATCAGGCGACCTTCTCGACATAGACGCGGATGCGGCCGCCGCAGGAAAGGCCTACGCGCCAAGCCGTTTCGTCGGCGACTCCGAACTCCAGCACGCGCGGATGGCCTGCCTCGATCACGTCGACGGCCTCCGTCACCACTGCGCCCTCGACGCAGCCGCCCGAGACCGAGCCCTCGAAATTGCCGTCGGCGTCGATCACGAGATGGCTGCCGGTCGGGCGCGGGGCGGAACCCCAGGTCTCCACCACAGTCGCCAGCGCGATCGAGCGGCCTTCCGCCGCCCAGAGTTCGGCGGTCTTCAGGACGTCGAGGTCCGGCAGGGCTTCGTTTCCGATCATCGCTTCACCTCCGTCAGGCCGCGAGCGCGCGGTCCGCGGCCTCGATCCAACGCGCCGGATCGTTGGCCGCGCCGGCCGGCTCGGACAGAGCCCGGCACAACTCTTCCATCGACCGCAGCGAATGAACGGGCCGGAACTCGTCGACATGCGGCAGCATCGCCCGAACGCCGCGCGCCCGCGCCGTGAAGCCGTCGAACCGCAGGAGCGGGTTCATCCAGATCAGGCGGCGGCAGGACTTGTGCAGCCGTTCCATCTCCCGGTCGAGGTCGTCGACCGAATCGCGTTCCAGCCCGTCGGTGATCAGGATGACGCTCGCGCCGCCTGTCAGGACGCGGCGCGACCAGCCCTTGTTGAAGGCCGCCAGCGCTTCGGCGATGCGGGTGCCGCCGGACCAGTCCTTCACTGCGCCGGCGCATTCGTCCAGCGCCTCGTCCGGGTCGCGGTGGCGCATCTGACGCGTCACGTTGGTCAGCCGCGTGCCGAACAGGAAGGTGTGGACGTGCCGCCGCTTCTCGGTCAGCGCGTGCAGGAAATGCAGGAAGATGCGGCTGTACTGGCTCATCGAGCCGGAGATGTCGGCGAGAACGACGAGCGGCGGTTGCACCTCGCGGACAGCGCGGAACCGCGGCAGGATCAGTTGGCCGCCGCCGCGCAGCGAGTCTCGCATCGTGCGGCGCGGATCGATCCGACTGCCGCCGGCATCCGGCCGGTAGCGGCGCGTCCGCACACGATCGGCCGGCAGGCGCAAGCGCCGGATCGCGGCTTTCGCCGCTTCGAGTTCCGCGACGCTCATCTGCGCGAAATCCTTGGTCTGCAGCACCTCGCGCTCCGAAACGCTGAGCGAGGCGTCGATCTCGATCTCCGGCTTCACCTGCCGCGTCGAGAAGTCCCGCGCGCCCTCGAAGATCGCGTCGGAAGCGCGCGACTCGCCGGCCTTGCGTTTCTCCGGCTCGGCCTCGCGCGGAACGATCTGCGAGAACATGGCGATCATCTTCTCGATCAGATCGCGCGAGCGCCAGAACAGCCGGAAGGCCTCGCCGAAGACGGCGTCGTCCTCGTGCCGTGTCACGAGCACGGCGTGGAGCGTCCAGTAGAAGTCGTCCCGCGACGACAGGCCGGCGGCCTCCACCGCGACGACCGCGTCCAGCGTCGCGGCAGGCCCGAGCTTCAGCCCGGCGCGTCGCAGCGTCCGGGCGAAATAGGCGATGTTGTCGGCGAGCCGGCCGTCCGGATCGGCAAAGGCCGGCGTTTCCGGCGCGGCGACCATCGTCAGCCCGCTAGCGCGAGGTCGCGTTTCACCTCGTCGAGGATCGCCCGCCCCTCGCCCTTCTCCATGCGCGCGATGTCGTCCTGATATTTCAGGAGCACGCCGAGCGTATCGGAGACCTTCGCCGGATCGAGCGCGAGGGCGTTCAGCTCGGTCAGGGCGTTCGCCCAGTCGATCGTCTCGGCAACGCCGGGGGCCTTGAATAGGTCGGCCGAGCGTAGCCGCTGCACGAAGGCGACGAGTTCCTTCGCCAGCGCGGCGTTGGCGCCCGGCGCCTTGCGGTGGAGGATCTCCAGTTCGCGCTCGGCGCTGGGATAGTCGACCCAATGATAGAGGCAGCGCCGCTTCAGCGCGTCGTGGATCTCGCGCGTCCGGTTCGTGGTGATCACCACGATCGGCGGCTCGCCGGCGCGGATCGTGCCGATCTCCGGAATCGTCACCTGATTGTCGGACAGGACCTCCAGCAGGAACGCCTCGAAAGCCTCGTCGGTCCGGTCGAGCTCGTCGATCAGGAGCACCGGCGCGCGTCCCGGCTCGCCTTCCAAGGCTTGCAGGATGGGACGGCGGATCAGGAAGTCGTCCGAGAAGATGCCGGCACGCATCGCGTTCCGGTCCGTGTCGCCGCTCGCCTCGCGCAGGCGGATTTCGATCATTTGCGCCGCGTAGTTCCACTCGTAGAGCGCGGACGAGACGTCGAGGCCCTCGTAGCACTGCAGCCGGATCAGCGGCCGGTCCAGCGCCTTCGCCAGCACCTTGGCGATCTCCGTCTTGCCGACCCCCGCCTCGCCTTCGAGAAAGAGCGGCCGGCCCATTTTCAGGGCGAGGAACAGCACCGTCGCCAGCGAGCGGTCGGCGACGTAGTCGCCGCCGGCGAGGAGCGAGGCCGTCTCCTCGATGGACTGCGGCAGCGAATGGGATTTCGTCGTGTGGGACAATACGGTTCGGCCTTCGGCGGGACGCCCGCCCCTGCTTCCAGATATGGCCGCACCGCCCGTCTTCGCAAGTCGCCTACAGGAGGTGGTAGCCGCGCGCGTGATAGAGGAGCGGCGGGCCGGAAGGCCCTTCGTGAACTGCAGCGACCTCGCCGACGAGCACGTGGTGCGTCGCGACCATGCGCGCTTCCACCAGCCGGCAGTCGAAGGCGACGAGCGCCTGCTCCAGAACGGGGGCGCCGGTCGCAAGCGCCGTCCAACGGCCGAGGGCGAAACGCTCGTCCTGCGGAAGCTTGCCGCCGCCGGCGAAAGCCTCCGCCAGTTCACGGCCGCCCGCCGCGAGCACGTTGACCGCGAAGTTGCCGTTCTCGGCGAACCTCGCATTCTCGGCGTTGGAGGCGTTGAGGCAAACGAGGATCGTCGCCGGATCGTCCGAAACGCCGACGACGGCCGTCGCGGTCACCCCTCGCCGGCCGGCTCGGCCTTCGGTCGTGACGAGGTGAACCGCGCTCGCGAAACGGCTCATCGCCGCGCGGAAATCCTCCGGCGCGATTCGGACCTCGTCGGACCGCAACTCGCTGTCGACGCTTCTCATGCGCACGATATCGGCTGAGACCATGCATCTTGCCTCGCAGATGCGCCGACCCTGCGCAAGCCTGTCCAAAGCCTGTCGCAGCCTTTAATCTCCAACGTCATGAAGCCGTGGTTCACGCCCCTGTTCCTTTTCGCGCTCGCGCCGCCCGCCGGCGCGCAGGAGCCGGTGCGGATCGGCGTCGCCGCGCCCGTCACGGGACCGAACGCCGTTCTGGGCGCTCAGGTTCTGGCGGGCGCGCGGCAGGCGGCTGCGGCGAAGGGCGTCGTGCTGGTCGAGGCGGACGCGCAATGCACGCCGGAGGCCGGGAAGGCAACGGCCGAACGTTTCGTGGCCGAGAAGGTGAAAGTGACGGTCGGCTTCCTTTGCGCCGAGTCGCTCGAAGGGGCACTGCCGGTGCTTCGATCCGCCGCGATCCCGGCGATCGACGTCGGCGTGCGCGCCGACCGCTTTACCG
Organism: Plantimonas leprariae; assembly: GCF_008802405.1. GTDB lineage: Bacteria > Pseudomonadota > Alphaproteobacteria > Rhizobiales > Rhizobiaceae > Plantimonas > Plantimonas leprariae. Next base: position 308,481 of record NZ_VZDO01000004.1, on the reverse strand, counting down.
CGCAGCGTCGGAAGACCGGCGATCCCGTCTGGCGTCTCGCCCCCCATGCCGGGGCGGAAGCGGAGGCGCTCGCCGCCACCGTCGCGACGCGCTGGCGGGACGTCGCCTTCGGCATCCTGGACGACGGCTCCGTCTACGGCCGCAACCTCGCCGACGCCGTACGGGAAAAGGTCGAAGCGGGCGGGCAGCGCCCGGCCGCCGTTGATGGCTACCGGCCGGCGGAAGAGAAGCAGTTCGGCCTCGCCCGCCGGCTCGCGCGCACCGGCGTCACCCATTTGGTCATCGCCGGAGACCGTGGGGATGCGGCGACGATCGCGCGCGATGCCGCCGCGAACGGGCTGGCGCTCCAGTTCCTCGGTGGCGAGCAATTGCTCGACGAGCCGCCAGATGCGGCGGAAATCCCCGAGGGCACGCTCGCGGTGGGCGTCGAGCAGACGTTTCGTCCGCTCTCGCCGCCCGGCGAAGCGGATGCGGTCGAGCGGTCGGGATATTTCGGGCCGGGCCTCGCCGCCGTCGAGATCGCCGCGACTGCCACGGACATCGCGAAGCGTGAGGGCAAGCCGCTGCCCGACGTGTTGAACGCCACCACTTTTGACACCTCGCTCGGCCGCATCCGCTTCGACGCGAAGGGCGACTCCGATCTGAACCTCTTCCGCGTTTTCCGCTTCAACGGCCGCGACTTCGTGCCCGAGGCCGGCGGATGACGGGAGTTCTCCGGCGCTCCGGCCCTCGCAACCTTCTGACCGACGTGGAGGGCATCGCGGTCGGTCACGCCGCCGATGAACGGCTCGGTAGCGGCACGACGGTGGTTCTCTGCGACGCGCCGGCGACGGCGGCGGTCCACGTGCAGGGCGGCGCGCCCGGCACGCGCGAGACCGACCTGCTCGATCCCGACAAGACGGTCGCGGGCGTCGATGCGCTGGTGCTGTCCGGCGGCTCGGCCTTCGGCCTCGACGCGGCATCCGGCGCGCAAGCCTGGCTGCGGGAACGAGGGCGCGGTTTCGCGGTCGGCGAAATCCGGGTGCCAATCGTGCCGGCGGCGATCCTGTTCGACCTCGGGCCCGGCGAAAGCTGGGAGCGCTACCCGCCCTATCGCGAGCTCGGCTACGAGGCGGCGTCCGCCGCGCGCGCCGACTTCGAGCTCGGCAGCGTCGGCGCCGGCGCGGGTGCGACCACTGCGACCTTCAAGGGCGGGCTCGGCTCCGCATCCGTCGTGCTGCCGAACAGCGTCACGGTCGCGGCGCTGGCAGCGGCGAACGCCCTCGGCTCGGCGACCGTCGGCACGACGCGGCATTTCTGGGCCGCGCCATTCGAAGTCGATGGCGAATTCGGCGGCCTCGGCATGCCCTTGCCCATGCCGAATGATGCCGGCGAGCCGCGCACCAAGCTCGCCCCCTCGCCCGGCGCGAACACGACGATCGCAGTGGTCGCGACCGACGCGCGGCTCGATAAGGCGCAGGCCAAGCGCCTCGCCGTCGCGGCGCATGACGGTTTTGCCCGCGCCCTCTGGCCGGCGCACACGCCCTTCGATGGCGATCTCGTCTTCGCCCTGGCGACCGGGCGCAACGAGGCCGAACTTTCGCCGCAGGACTGGGTGCTGATGGGCGCCGCGGCGGCTGCCGTCATGGCGCGGGCGATCGCGCGCGGTGTTCATTCGGCGGCGCCCCTGCCGGGCGATCGGAAGCCCGCCTGGCGCACGGCGCGTTGAGGGCTCGGCCCCCCTCTGTTATGGCCGCAGCGAATTCCTCCCGTTCAGGTCGCACGCCATGATTCCCCGTTATTCCCGCCCCGAGATGGTCGACGTCTGGTCGCAGGAAACGAAGTTCCGCATCTGGTTCGAGATCGAGGCGCATGCCTGCGACGCGCTGGCCGAGCTCGGCGTCATTCCGAAAAGCGCGGCGGAAGCGATCTGGGCGAAGGGCGGCGCGGCGACATTCGACATCGAGCGCATCGACGAGATCGAGCGCGAAACCAAGCACGACGTCATCGCCTTCCTGACGCATCTCGCCGAGATCGTCGGACCGGACGCCCGCTTCGTCCACCAGGGCATGACCTCGTCCGACGTGCTGGACACCTGCTTCAACGTGCAGCTCGTCCGCGCAACCGACATCCTCTTGGCCGATACGGATCGGCTGCTGGCCGCGCTGAAGACCCGCGCCTTCGAGCACAAGGACACGATCACGATCGGCCGCTCGCACGGCATCCATGCCGAGCCGACGACCTTCGGCGTCAAGCTCGCGCTCGCGTATGCCGAGTTCGAGCGTTGCCGCCAGCGGCTCGTCGCGGCGCGCGAAGAGGTCGCGACCTGCGCCATCTCCGGTGCGGTCGGCACCTTCGCCAACATCGATCCGAGCGTCGAGGAGCATGTGGCGAAGGCGCTCGGCCTGAAGCCGGAGCCGGTCTCGACGCAGGTCATCCCGCGCGACCGCCACGCGATGTTCTTCGCGACGCTCGGCGTCGTCGCCTCCTCGATCGAGCGGCTGGCGACGGAAATCCGCCACCTGCAGCGAACGGAAGTTCTCGAAGCCGAGGAATATTTCTCGCCCGGCCAGAAGGGTTCCTCCGCGATGCCGCACAAGCGCAACCCGGTGCTGACCGAGAACCTGACCGGCCTCGCCCGCATGGTGCGCTCCTATGCCATGCCGGCGATGGAGAACGTCGCGCTCTGGCACGAACGGGACATCTCGCACTCCTCCGTCGAGCGGATGATCGGACCGGACGCGACGGTGACCCTCGACTTCGCGCTCGCCCGTCTCGCCGGGGTGGTGGAGAAGCTCGTCGTGTACCCTGAGCGGATGATGGCGAACCTCGAACGCTTCAAGGGCCTCGTCCATTCGCAGCGCGTGCTGCTGGCGCTGACCCAGGCCGGCGTTTCACGCGAGGACGCCTACAAACTCGTGCAGCGCAACGCGATGAAGGTCTGGGAGGAAGGCGCGGACTTCATGACCGAGCTTCTCGCCGATGCCGACGTTGCTTTGGCGTTGCCGGAAGCGGAGCTTCGCGAGAAGTTCGATCTCGGCTACCACACCAAACACGTCGACACGATCTTCCGGCGCGTCTTCGACGCCTGCTGAGCCGGGACTTGCGCCGCTTGCATCGATCGGAAAACAGTAGTCTGGACCTCGATGCGCCGCTTGGGATTCCGTCGCGAAATCGAAGGCGACGGAATGTAAGATCAACTCAGTTTTCGTTAACCGCTAAAATTGCAGACGGCTAACGACTTACGACAACTTCAGTCTTCCGCAAGGTTCGCGGGGCGATGCTGTAGCAAACGTCCCTAGCGAACTCCGATGCTTCTCCGATCTATGGAATGGACCGCCGGCACGGCCGGTCGTGCCGTGCGTCAGCACGCGTCGGCTTTCCGGCGCGAGTCCTCGCGCAACGCGCCGATGGTCGTGCTGGTGTTCGCCTATGCCGCGGCAGTCGGCGCCGCCGCCGGCATACGCATGCCTTCGATGGCGTCCTACTTCGTCCAGATCTTGCGGGAGTTATGCTTGTACGGGCTCGTGACGGTGACGGTTCTCGGCATCGCCTACTGCCTCCTCGTCGCCCGGCCGGCGAGCCCGATCCGCTACTTCGCGAATGCGATCGTCTCGGCGTCGCGGACGGCGGCGCTCGGTCGCTGGGCGGCGCGCCTTTGGCCGTTCGCGCTCCTCGCCGCCGCCTTCTCGATGTTCAAGCCGACCATATCGGCGCATTTCAGCGGCTTCGCCTGGGACGCGCAGTTGGCGGAACTCGGGCGCGTCATGCATTTCGGCATCATGCCCTGGCGGTTCCTGCAGCCGCTGTTCGGGCATCCCTGGATCACGCGAGTTCTGGATGTGAACTATGCGCTATGGTTCGCGGTCATGTGGATGTTCCTCATCGGCATGATCGTGTTCTGCCGCGACGAGGCGCACAGGCAGCGCTCGCTGATGAGCTTCATGCTGGTCTGGATCGTCGTCGGCACCTGCCTCGCGGTGGCCTTCCCTTCCGCCGGCCCCTGCTACTACGGCAAGTTCATCGCCGGCCCGAACCCCTACGCCGAACTGATGGATTACCTGCAAAGAACGCACGACTCGATCGGTCTGATGGCGGTCGATGCGCAGACGGCGCTATGGAACGACTACGCGTCCGGGCAGCCGAGGCATGGCATCTCGGCGATGCCGAGCATGCACAATGCGGTCGCCGCGCTGATGGTCTTCGCGTGCTGGCGGTACGGCATCTGGCTGCGCCTCGCCCTGTCGCTTCATGCGCTGCTGGTGTTCCTCGGCTCGATCCTTCTCGGTTGGCACTACGGTGCGGACGCCTATGTCGCCTGGGCCTCCGCCTTCATCCTCTGGAGAGCGGCGGAACTGCCGACCCGATGGTGGATCGCGCACCTCGACCAGCGAGGATCGGAGCGGTTGATCCCGCAGCCTGCCTGACGGCCCGAGCCGATCCGGGGTCGGCGATCGGGCCTCGCGAGCTTCGCGACGGCTGGTCGGAACGCGCGCATCGTCGCGCTCCGACCACGAGCTTCGTCTAGGCCCGTTACGGCATCAGCACCGAGTTGACGACGTGGACGACGCCGTTCTTCTGGTCGACGTCCTTGGTCTGCACCATGCTCATGCCGCCCTTGGCATCGACCACGACGAGTTTGCCCTTCGACATCTTCACCGTGAGCGGCTCGCCCTCGACGGTCGTCAGCTTCAGGCCGCCCTTCTTCTTCGCGCCCATCATCAGCTCCTTCGACGAATAGTCGCCGGACACGACGTGGTAGGTCAGGATCTTGGTGAGCTGGGCCTTGTTCTCCGGCTTCACCAGCGTGTCGACCGTGCCGGCCGGCAGCTTCTCGAACGCCGCGTTGGTCGGCGCGAAGACGGTGAACGGGCCCGGACCCGCGAGCGTCTCGACGAGGCCTGCCGCCTTCACCGCGGCGACGAGCGTCGTCAGGTTCGGGGCGTTCGGAGCGTTCTGAGCGATGGTCTTCGTATCGTACATCGCCGCACCACCGACCTTGGTAACCTTCGCCAGCGCCGGCCCCGCGAAGGCCAGCGAGGCGGCGACGAGCGCGGTCGCGGCGGAATTGACGAGCTTCATGATCTGTCTCCCGTTGCCCCGACCGATCCGGCGAGGTGCGGAAGTTACGGAGCCTCGCGCAACCCGGATGCACCGCTCCGAAAAAGTATCGCGAAGTATCTGGTGCATGCGACTACCGAGCCGATCAGGCCGCCGCGTCGCCCGCCTCACGGGCGTCCCGCCCGACGCTTTCCGATATGTCCACGTCGATATTGAACATCTTGTGGTCGGAGAAGGGCTGGTCGAGGATCTCGATCCGGCAGCGGTGCTCAAGTTCCGCCGAGACGAGGCAGGTGTCGAGGCTCGCCCGCCAAGGCCCGAACCGGAAGGTCGGCCCGAGCAGCCGGTTGGCGTGGACGAGCCGGCCGCCGCGGAGCAGCGGCTCCAGTTCCCCTTCCCCGGACATCGCGTTGAAGTCGCCGACGACGATCGTCGGCACGTCCCGTTCGGCGATCCAGCGCGAGATCTGCGCGAACTGCAGCGCCCGCGTCCGCCTGAGCAGCGCGCAGTGCACCACGAGGACGCGGATGCCCTCGATGTCGATGTCGTAGACGAGCCGCTTCTTCCCGTGGTCGAGATAGCGGCGCTCGAAGTCCACGTCGCGCGTCGCGAGAAAGGCGTTGGACTTGCCGCGCGAGATCGACAGGCGACGGTACTTGCGGGTGCCGCTGTACTTGTTGTCGATCGTGCCGACGAGATGGTGATCCTCGCGCAGCACCGGAAACTGGTCGAAGAAGCCGTTGGTCAGCGAGCCCTGATCGATCTCCACGAAGCAGGAGAGATCGGGCTTCAGGTCCTTGAGCGCGTTCTTCACCACCGCCAGGCTGCGCATCTGCGCCGCGCGCGGCGTGAAGAGATGGTGGTGCGCGCGGCGGATATGGTGCTTCAGCGAACCGTCGATCTCGCGCAGATAGCCGAGGTTGGCGTAGACGATCCTCACCATCGGCCCCTCCTTCTCTCGAATCGGACGTCACGGCCGGCATGCGGGACGGGACCATCGGTCGTGCGCCGCCTATCGACTGGCGGCGTCGCGCTCCATATGCGCTTCGGGAGCGAGGGAGCAACCGCCGGCCGGCGTCCGGGCGGGTGAAACGAAGGGGCCCCGTGTCGGACTATTTCGAGTTGCATACCTGGTGGTCCACCATTCTGGCGGCCGTCACTTGGAGCATCATCTTCGGCGCGCTCGTCGTCATCCCGTTCCGCCGCTCGCCGGAGGCGGCGCAGGGCTGGCTGCTCCTGTTCTTCTTCCAGCCGTTCGCCGCGCTGGTCCTGTTCTTCTTCGTCGGCAACGCGCGCCATCCGAAATGGCGGCAGGAGCGGATCAAGTCCGTCCCGAGCCTCGTCAAACGCGCTTCGCTGGAGATTCCCGACGCGGCGACCGACGTCGCCTCTGAACTGGAGCCGAAGAGCCGCACGGCCGCACGCCTCGTCACGGCGCTCGGGCAGCTTCCCTGCGTCGCCGGCAACACCGTCTCGCTTGACGCCGACTACGACCGCGTCGTGGATCGCATCGCCGGCGACATCGAGAACGCCCGCCACCATGTCCACGTGATGTTCTACATCCTGCACGACGACGAGGCCGGCAACCGCATGCTGAGCGCGATGGAGCGCGCCGTGCGGCGCGGCGTCAAATGCCGCCTGCTGATCGACGCGGTCGGCTCGGCGAACGACCGCAACGCCATCATCCGCCGGCTGGCCGGCACCGGCGTGGAGGTGCACCTCATCCTGCCGCTGCGCTTCTGGAACCGCGCGACGCGGGCGGATCTGCGCAACCACCGGAAGATCGTGGTGGTGGACGGCCGGATCGGCTGGATCGGCTCGCAGAACATGCACCGCATGGAATACGAGCCGAACACCTTCTACCGCGAGGTGATGGCGCGCGTGACCGGCCCGGTCGTCTTGGAACTGCAGTCGGTCTTCATCGGCGACTGGTATCTCGAAACGGACGAGGACCTGTCGAGCCACGACATCATGCCGCCGCCGGCCGATACGGAGGGCGAGGTTCGGGCGCAGGTCCTGCCGAGCGGGCCCGACCACCCGGACAGCCGCATCGATACGCTGTTCACCGACCTCATCCATTCGGCGACCGAGCGCGTGGTGCTGACCACGCCTTACTTCATCCCGAACGAGGCCTTGTCGCTCGCGCTCCGCACCGCGGTGGCGAAGGGCGTGCAAGTGACGCTCTTCGTCACGTCGACCACCAAGAGCGTCTTCATCGACCAGGCGCAACGCTCCTACTACGACGAGCTCCTCTCGTCGGGCGTCGAGCTGATGCTGTACCGGGAGCGTTTCCTGCACGCCAAGCACCTATCGATCGACGCCGACATCGCGGTGATCGGCTCCGCCAACATGGACCGCCGCTCGTTCGAGCTGAATTCCGAGGTGACGCTGATCGTCTACGACGCGGGCGTCGTGACACAGCTTCGCCGCATCGAGAACGACTACCGCTCGAAGAGCCGGCGGCTGACGGCGGAGGAATGGGCAGGTCGCGGCTTCTTCACGCAACTCGCGGAGAACGCGATGCGCCTCGTCAGCCCGCTGCTATGAGGCCGCGATGGCGAACGCCTTGATCCCCGAGCTCGCCGTCACCGACTGGCGCCGGAGCCTCGCCTTCTACCGCGACGTGATCGGTTTCACCGTTCGCTATCTACGAGAAGACGAAGGCTTCGCGTTTCTGGAACTCGGGCCAGCCGAGCTGATGATCGACCAGATCGGGCTCGGGCGCGACTTCGATGCGGACGGACGGCTGCGGCCGCCGCTCGGCGCCGGGCTGAACCTTCAACTCGCCGTGCCGGATGTCGACGCGGTCTACCGCCGGGTCGTGGCGGCGGGCGCGACGCTCGTCCTCGAGATCGAGGAGCGCTGGTATCGGTGGAGCGACGAAGAGGTTGGGCAGCGGCAGTTCGCAGTCGCCGATCCGGACGGCTACGTGATCCGCCCCATGCAGGCTCTCGGCGCTCGCCCTTGCGTCACGTGATCCGCCGGGTCGCAGCGACCACACCCTAAAAGTTGCAATTGACGGCATTTCCCTCGCCGAAATTCGTCGTATTCATAGGTCGTTAGCAACATCACTGCAATCTTTCACCAGCCACGCCAGCAACTTCTAGTTTGTGCTTGCTGTTCCAGGGTTATGAAGATGCTGCACCTGCGATCGACGGATCATGCGAACACCGCCAAGGCTCTCGACCGCTCGTTCGCGATCGCCGAGTTCACGCCGGACGGGGTGATCCAGCGCGGCAACGACAAGTTCTGCGAGGCGTTCGGCTACAGCCAGGATGAGGTGGTCGGAAAGCATCACCGGATGATGCTCGACGCGGCGGAAGTGAACGGCGAGGAGTATGCGCGCTTCTGGAACCGGCTCCGTGCGGGAGAATGCATCAGCGGACAGTTCTCGCGGCGCGCCAAGGACGGTTCGACCGTTTGGCTGCAGGCGAGCTATACGCCCACCGTCGACCGCAGGGGCCGAGTCACGAAGGTAGTCAAACTCGCCTTCGATATAACCGCCATCAAGTGCAACGCTCTGGAGGATGCGCACAAACTCGAAGCGCTCGATCGCTCGCAGGCGACGATCGAGTTCGCGCCGGACGGTCGCATCCTGACCGCGAACCAGAACTTCCTGGATGTCATGGGCTACGGCCTCGACGAGATCGAAGGCCGGCATCACCGGATGTTCGTCGATCCGGCTTATGCCGCGAGCGCGGAATATGAAGCGTTCTGGGCCAAGCTTCGCGAAGGGCAGTTCCAGTCGAAGGATTTCAAGCGCGTCGGCAAGGGCGGAAAAGAGGTCTGGATCCAAGCCTCCTACAATCCGATCATTCATTGCGAAGGTCACGTTTTCAAGGTGGTCAAGTTCGCGACCGACCTGACGGACCGCATCAACGCGGTCGGGCGGCTCGGCGTCGCGCTGAAATCCCTGGCGCAGGGCAATCTCGCCGACCGGATCGCGGAGCCTTTCATTTCCTCGCTGGACGAACTCCGCGTCAACTACAACGAGGCCGGACGGCAGCTCGAGACAACGATGCAGACCATCCGACAGAACGCCGACGCGATCCGCTCGAATGCGGACGAAGTGCGAGGCGGTGCGGAGCAGCTCGGCAAGCGGACCGAGCAGCAGGCGGCCGCGCTGGAGGAAGCATCCGCCACGCTGGCCGAGATCACCAACGAGGTCCGCGAAACGGCGAAGCGTGCGAACGACGTCGGCGCGCTGATCGCCACCGCGCGCACGGATGCCGAGTTCTCCGGCAGAATCGCCGGCGACGCGATGGCCGCGATGGGTGCGATCGAGCGCTCCTCGGCCGAGATCGGCAAGATCATCGGGGTGATCGACGAGATCGCCTTCCAGACCAACTTGCTGGCGCTGAACGCCGGCGTCGAGGCGGCGCGGGCTGGCGAAGCAGGTCGAGGCTTTGCGGTGGTGGCGCAGGAGGTGCGCGGCCTGGCGCAGCGTTCGGCGGAAGCAGCGAAGGAGATCAAGGACCTTATCTCGACTTCCGCCGCTCAGGTCGGCCACGGCGTGTCGCTGGTCGGGCAGTCCGGCAAGTCGCTCGGCGCCATCATCGCCAAGGTGACCGAGATCGACGGTCACGTCGCGTCGATCGTCCAGTCGGCGCGGACGCAGGCGGCCGGCCTGCAGGATCTCAGCGCCGCGGTCGACACGCTCGACAAGAACACGCAGCAGAACGCCTCGATGGTCGACAGCTCGCTGGCGGCGAGCAACGGACTCGCGAGCGAGGCGAACGCCCTGTCGGATGCGCTGAGCGCCTTCAGCGTCTCCGCTCCGCCCTCCGGTAAGGGAGCGGGGCATCGTTCGGGGCAGGTCTTCGAACTCCGCGACAGGCTCGGCCGGGCGTTCGGCTAGGCGGGCAGCCGGCTGCTTGACGCGGCCGGACATCTTCGCAACTTGAGCGCCGATGCGCGCTTCTCAGGCAGACATACTGATCGTGCCCGGCTATCAGGGCTCCGGTCCCGACCATTGGCAAAGCCGCTGGGAACGACGGCTGTCCACCGCCCGCCGCGTCGAGCAGGCCGAATGGTCGAAGCCCGTTCGCGACGACTGGACGAAAGCGGTCGCCGACGAGGTGAACGCCTCCACCCGGCCGGTCGTGCTCGTCGCCCATTCGCTGGGCGTCGCGACGGCGATCCTCGCGGTGCCGATGTTCCGCCGCCACGTCGCCGGAGCGTTCCTCGTCGCGCCGCCGGACGTCGCCAATCCCGACATCCGGCCGAAGCACCTGATGACGTTCGGTCCCTATCCGACCGACCCGCTGCCCTTCCCGTCGATCGTCATCGCCAGCCGCGACGACCCGTATTCCAGCTACGAGAAGACCGAGGAAACCGCGGCCGGCTGGGGGTCGCTTCTGGTCGATGCCGGCAATTCCGGCCACCTGAACAGGGAAAGCGGCCACGGACCCTGGCCGGAAGGCCTTCTCACCTTCGGCAAGTTCGTGTCGCGCCTGTCGCCCGATCCGATGCCGGAATGGACGGTCAGGTCCTGACCGCCTTCGCGATATCGACGGCCGCCGCCTTCAGCATCGCGATGTCGGAGGAAACGCAGACGAGGCGGTACCCGAAGTCGCGGTAGCGCCGCGCTTCGCCGACGCTCGCCGCGTAGATCGCCGCGATCTTCCCTGCCAATTCGGCGACCTTCGCGACGCGCTCGATCGCCGCGACGCATTCCGCGCTTTCCGGGTTGCGCGTGCCGTCGCCGGCCAGCGCGATCGACAGGTCGGACGGCCCGACGAACACCCCGTCGAGTCCGTCGATGGCGAGAATCGCCTCGAGGTCGTCCAGCGCGGCCCGCGTTTCGATCATGGCGAAGCTCAGCGTCTCGCGATTGGCCGACGCCGCATAGTCGGCCGGCGAATCGTAGCCGTGGACATCGAGGGCGCGCGCCGGCCCGTAGGAGCGCAGGCCGAGCGGCGGATACTTCGCGACGGACACGAAGCGACGCGCGTCCTCGACGGTCTCGATCATCGGCATGATCACCGCGCTGGCGCCGAGGTCGAGCGCTCGGGACACCGTGGCGCGATCGTCCACCGGCACGCGGACGATGGCGGGCTTGCCGAGCGCGCCAGCGACGGCGACCGCCTGCGAGACGCTTTTGAGGTCGTGCAGACCGTGCTGCATGTCGAGCATGATCGCGTCGAACGGCGCGCGCAGCAGCGCCTCGTGCACCAGCGGGTCGATCAGGCTGGACCAGCCGGAGACGACGAGGCCGCTGCCGAGCGCGTCGCGAAGGGACGGCAAGGGCATCGCGCTATTCCGCCATGACCTGACGTTCGGCGAGCAGCAGCATCTCCTCGATCGTCCGGCGAACCTGGTGGTCCGACTGCTGCACCTTGCCTTTGGCGAGATCGTCGCGAATCTTCTCGAACACGTCGTTGTCGCCCGCCTTCATGAAGGAGGCGCGGACGACGTCCTGCGCATAGGTCCGCGCGTCCGGCTCCGGCATGCCGAGCTTCTCGGCGGCCCAGAGCGCGACGAGCTTGTTGCGTCGCGCCTCGATGCGGAAGCGCAGTTCCTGATCGTGAATGAAGCGGTTCTCGAAATCGCGCTCGCGATCGGTCAGCGACATGGCGGGCGGGTCCTCCTGTTGGCGGGTGCGAAGCGTCCGGTGCCCTTCCGTGATAGGGCGCGGCCGGCGGATTTGAAGCGGCCACCCTCTCCTCGCCGCGCCTATCTATTGCAACGGGCGTCCGCGCGACCACCTGTGAGTAACGCCGTTCACGCGGGTGCAAGGGATTTGCGCCAGCATTGTTTCGAGCGAGGCTATGGTCTATTCACGCGGCCGAGATCGACCTTTGGAACGCCTTCGGCCAGGCGTCTCATTCCGGATAGAGCGCAATTGATGACACGTCGCCGCCGTATCTACGAAGGCAAGGGCAAGATCCTTTACGAAGGCCCGGAGCCCGGCACGCTCGTGCAGTTCTTCAAGGACGACGCCACCGCCTTCAACAAGAAGAAGCACGAGATCGTCGACGGCAAGGGCGTCCTCAACAACCGCATCTCGGAATACATCTTCTCGCACCTGAACCGCATGGGCATCCCGACGCATTTCATCCGTCGGCTGAACATGCGCGAGCAGCTGATCAAGGAAGTCGAGATCATCCCGCTCGAGGTCGTGGTGCGCAACATCGCGGCCGGCTCGCTGGCGAAGCGCCTCGGCATCGAGGAAGGCACGGTCCTGCCGCGCTCGATCATCGAGTTCTACTACAAGGCCGACGCCTTGGACGATCCGATGGTGTCGGAAGAGCACATCACGGCATTCGGCTGGGCGAGCCCGCAGGAGATCGACGACATCATGGCGCTGGCCATCCGCGTCAACGACTTCCTCAGCGGCCTCTTCCTCGGCGTCGGCATCCAGCTCGTCGACTTCAAGATGGAGACGGGCCGCCTGTTCGAGGGCGACATGATGCGCATCATCGTCGCCGACGAGATCTCGCCGGATAGCTGCCGCCTTTGGGACGTGCAGACGCAGGAGAAGCTCGACAAGGACCGCTTCCGCCGCGACATGGGCGGCCTCGTCGAGGCTTACCAGGAAGTGGCGCGCCGGCTCGGCATCATGAACGAGAACGAGCCGCCCCGCCCCACGGGGCCGGTGCTGGTCAAGTAAGGCGGCGACGCGGGAAAGCGTCGCGGCCGGCATCGGCGTTGAGACTCGTCTATTCGCGGGACAGGAACATCAAGTGAAGGCAGGGCAATGATCCGGGCGCGCGTCGTCGTCACGCTGAAGAACGGCGTCCTCGACCCGCAGGGCAAGGCGATCGAGGGCGCGCTCGGCACCCTCGGCTTCGCGGGCTTCGGCTCGGTGCGGCAGGGCAAGGTCTTCGACGTGGAGGTCGAGGGCGAGGACCGCGACGCCGCCCGCGACCAGCTCACCGCCATGTGCGACAAGCTTCTCGCCAACACGGTGATCGAGAACTACTCGGTGGAGTTCGTCTGACCCGCCTCACCCGGCTGCCCGACTCTTCCGGGCTTGGATGAAGGAACGCATCGCGATGCCCGCGTTCGATCGGTTCGGTTTCACCCGTCGAGCATCACTGATCGCCATGTCCGGCATCGTTCTGCTCTCGGCGTCGGATATCGCGTCGGCGGTCGAGCCGGCCGGATGGAGCAGGCCGCTCCACGGCGTGGTGGTGCCGCTGCCGCCCGAATGGACGAGCGAATACGACCCGGGTAAGGGCGGCGAGGCGCAGTCGCTGAACATGAAGTGCAACACCGCCGAATGCGAAGCGACCCAGGAAGTCTGCACGGTCGTCGTGACGAACGATCCGATTTCCGACCCCGGTTCGTCCCGGCGGCCTGGTTCGTTTCCATGACGATCGGCAGCGACAAGATCCGCGAGAGCCTGCTGAAGAACGCCAAACCCGGCACCGAGGTGACGCGCGAGCCGGGGACGATGTGGCTCGGCGACCGGTCGTGGTATGTCGCCGAGCATCTCGCACCCTACGGCTGGAAGTCGCTGTCGCACGCGACCACCGTGATCGACGGGCGCTTCATCCGCGTGCGCTGCCGGACCTGCGAGCGCGACGAGAACCGTTTCGACTTCGCGCACAAGCTGCTCGCCTCGATCAAGGTCGTGCCATGAAATCCGCCGTCGTCCTTCTGCCCGGCCTCAACCGCGACCGCGACATGATCGCGGCGCTGCGCACGATCTCCGGCAGCGAGCCGCTGACCGTCTGGCAGACGGCCACGGCGATCCCGCCGGTGGACCTGATCGTCGTACCGGGTGGTTTTTCGTTCGGGGACTACCTGCGCTGCGGCGCGATCGCCGCCCGCTCGCCGGTGATGCGTGCCGTGGCGGACGAGGCGGCGCGCGGCGTGCCGGTGCTTGGCGTCTGCAACGGCTTCCAGATCCTTTGCGAGGCGGGGCTGCTGCCGGGCGCGCTGATGCGCAACACGACGCTGCGCTTCGTCTGCCGCGAGGTGAAGCTGGAAGTCGTCAACGCCCGGACCCGCTTCACCACCGCCTACGCGCCGGGCCAGGTCATCCGCTGCCCGGTGGCGCACCACGACGGCAACTACTTCGCCGACGAGGCGACGATCGCGCGCCTCCACGACGAGGACCGCGTGGTCTTCCGCTACGCGGACGGCACCAATCCGAACGGCGCGACGCGCGATATCGCCGGCATCGTCAACGAGGCCGGCAACGTCCTCGGCCTAATGCCGCATCCGGAGAACCTGATCGAGCCCGAACATGGCGGCACCGACGGGCGCGGCATCTTCGAGTCGGCGCTCGGGCTGACGGCGAGGATCGCGGCGTGAGCCTTCGCACCCCTTCAACCGCCCTCCTCGTGCTCGGCATCCTCCTCGCCGGCTGTTCGTCGCCGCGGCAGGTTTCCGCGCCGCCGCGCGGCGGCTCGGCGCTCGACCGCATGGAGCGGCTGACGCTCGCGGCGAACCGCTGCTGGTTCAAGTCGGGCGATCCGGCCTTCGCCTCCTATTCCCTCGCGCCGGAACTCTCGTCCTTCTCGGGCCGGCCGCGCTTCCTGCTCGTGCCGAAGGGGCGGCCGGAAGCGAAGCCGCTGCTCGTGGTTGAGGGGCGCAACGGCTCGTCCAGCGTCGACACCTACGGCCCGGTGATGGACACCGCCCTCGGCGGTCGCGTCGGCGCGGACATCCGCCGCTGGAACGGCGGCGCGACGGGATGCTCGGCGTGAAGCCGGCGGCCGTCATCGGCACCAGCATGCTGGTTTCCGCCTTGTCCGGCTGCGTCTACGCGAACGGCTTCTACGAGACGTTCGACACGCGCGTGGAACCGGCCGCGATGGTGACGCCAGCTTCGGCGGCTCGTGCGGAACCACCCCCGAGCGCGACGGAAATCCGCTATGTCCACGACACCGCGCGTGTCGTGTTCCGCCGTCGACCGGCCGAGCGCACGCCCGATTTCGTCGCGCAAGGCCCGGACGGCTACGCGATCTGCCTGCGCTCGGGCCGCGACTACGCGCTGCTCGTCTTCGCGCGACGCGTGTTCGAGGACGCCATCAGTCAGGCGGCGGACGACGCGCGCATCCTGCGCTCATCCGCCGACACCGCCGTCTGCCGCTCCGGCAGCCAGCGCTGGATCGCCACGTAAGAGCTTCGATGTCAGCCGTCGCCATCACGCCCGAACTCGTCGCCGCTCACGGTCTCAAGCCTGACGAGTACCAGCGCATCCTCGACCTCATCGGCCGCGAGCCGACCATCGTCGAGCTCGGCATCTTCTCGGCGATGTGGAACGAGCACTGTTCCTACAAGTCTTCGAAACGCTGGCTGCGCACCCTGCCGACCAAGGGCGAGCGCGTGATCCAGGGACCCGGCGAGAACGCCGGCGTGGTCGATATCGGCGACGGGCTCTGCGTCATCTTCAAGATGGAATCGCACAACCACCCGTCCTTCATCGAGCCCTATCAAGGCGCGGCGACGGGCGTCGGCGGCATCCTGCGCGACGTTTTCACCATGGGCGCGCGGCCGATCGCGGCGATGAACGCGCTCCGCTTCGGCGCGCCTGATCATCCGAAGACGCGGCATCTGGTAGCGGGCGTCGTCGCGGGCGTCGGCGGCTACGGCAACTCCTTCGGGGTGCCGACCGTCGGCGGCGAAGTGAACTTCCATCCGCGCTACAACGGCAACTGCCTCGTCAACGCCTTCGCCGCCGGCCTCGCGCGGACGGATTCGGTGTTCTATTCGAAGGCGGAAGGCGTCGGGCTGCCGGTCGTCTATCTCGGCGCGAAGACCGGCCGCGACGGCGTCGGCGGCGCCACGATGGCCTCCGCCGAGTTCGACGACACGATCGAGGAGAAGCGCCCGACCGTGCAGGTCGGCGACCCCTTCACCGAGAAATGCCTGCTCGAAGCCTGCCTCGAACTGATGCAGACGGGGGCCGTCGTTGCGATCCAGGACATGGGCGCGGCCGGCCTCACCTGCTCGGCGGTCGAGATGGGCGCCAAGGGCGACCTCGGCATCGAGCTCGATCTCGACAAGGTGCCGGTGCGCGAGGCGCGGATGAGCGCCTACGAGATGATGCTCTCCGAAAGCCAAGAGCGGATGCTCATGGTGCTCCGGCCGGAGAAGCATGCCGAGGCCGAGGCCGTTTTCCGCAAGTGGGGCCTCGACTTCGCGGTGGTCGGCCGCACCACGGACGACCTGCGCTTCCGCATCCTGTTCGCCGGGTCGGAGGTCGCGAACCTGCCGATTAAAGAACTCGGCGACGAGGCGCCGGAATACGACCGCCCGTGGATCGAGCCCGAGCCCGCGACCGTCGTCCATCCCGCCGATCTCGCCGCACAGGACGATTACGGCGCGGTGCTTTTGAAGCTGATGGGCTCGCCCGACATCGCCTCGCGCCGCTGGGTGTTCGAACAGTACGATACGCTGATCCAGGGCAATTCGCTGCAGCGCCCGGGCGGCGACGCCGGAGTCGTGCGGGTCGACGGCCACCCATCGAAGGCGCTTGCCTTCACCAGCGACGTGACGCCGCGCTACTGCGAGGCGGACCCATATCAGGGCGGTGCGCAGGCCGTTGCCGAAGCGTGGCGCAACCTCACCGCCGTCGGAGCGGAACCGATCGCGGCGACCGACAACCTAAACTTCGGCAACCCCGAGAAGCCGCGCGCCATGGGCCAGCTTGTCCGGGCGGTCCAAGGCATTGGCGATGCCTGCCGCGCCCTCGGCTTCCCGATCGTCTCCGGCAATGTCTCGCTCTACAACGAAACGCATGGCGCGGCGATCCTGCCGACGCCGACCATCGGCGGTGTCGGGCTGATCGAGGACCGGACGAAAACGGCCCGCATCGGCGGCATGCGGCCGGGCGATGCGCTGTTCCTCGTCGGCGAGGAGGGCTCGCATCTCGGAGCCTCGATTTATCTGCGCGAGATCGAAGGACGCGAGGACGGCGCGCCGCCGCGCGTCGACCTCGAAGCCGAGAAGCGCAACGGCGACTTCGTGCGCGGACTCATCCGCTCCGGCACCGTTTCCGCCTGCCACGACCTGTCCGACGGCGGTCTGGCGGTGGCGATGGCGGAGATGTGCATCGCCTCGGGCGTCGGAGCGGAGATCACCGTCGGAGAGAACCGCACGCAGGCGCATGCACTGCTCTTCGGCGAGGATCAGGCCCGCTATATCTTGGCGGTGCCGATGGATCGCATCGTCGAGATCAGCGCGCTGAAGGCGACGGCCGGCGTGCTTTTCCGCCGGCTGGGTATGGCGGAAGAAGGCGGCCGGCTGCGCATCGACGACGTCGTGGACGTCCCGGTCGCCGACCTCACCGTCGCGCACGAAAGCTGGTTCCCAGCATTCATGTCCGGCGAGATCGTGACCGAAGCGGCGGCCTGAGCGGCGGTTGGAAAAGCCGGCACGGGCGTATATCTTCACCTCCCAAGAGGTGAAGTTCATGGAACGCGATTATCGCAATCGAGCCGAAAACAACGAAGCTCGGTCCATCGAGACCGGCGCAACGACCGAGCGCGATGTCGCGCCTTCGGAAGGCTTGCGTTCGATTCCGCGTGACGACGCACGAAAGCTGTTGAAGAACATCCTCTCCGAACGATCGGAAGTTTTCCGGAAACTCGCTCGATAGGATGCGGTTTGCCCTCCCCGACCGGGAGACCATCCTCGATGCCCATGAACAGCAGATCGCGGCATTCGGCGGTCTGTCGGGCGTCCGTGACGAAGGTCTGCTCGATTCCGCCCTCGCCCGACCAGCGAACCTGCTCGCCTATGGCGCGGGCGATGTGGACATTTGCCAGGTGGCTGCATCGCTCGGCTACGGACTGGCGAAGAACCACGCATTCTTCGACGGCAACAAGCGGACGTCGCTTGCCGCGACATATCTCGTCCTCGCCTATGGCGGCTATCGGATCGTCGCACACGACGAGGCGTTGTTCGAAACTTGGCAAGCACTGGCAGCGGGGACGATCGGGGAGCGAGAACTGGCGGACTGGCTTCGCGCCAATATCGAGCTTCGGCGTGAATAGACGCGAAGCGCGGTTGAGCCTCGATTGATCAGCAGCCGGGTCGCACATATCCTTCGGTCCGACGACCGGTGTATCCGGCCGTCATGAGGGGAGCCTTTCCATGCCGATGAATGCGCGCGACATCGAGAAGATGATCAAGGACGCGATCCCCGACGCCACCGTCACCATCCGCGACCTCGCCGGCGACGGCGACCACTACGCGGCGGAGATCGTCGCCGAGAGCTTTCGCGGCAAGAGCCGCGTCCAGCAGCACCAGATGGTCTATCAGGCCTTGCAGGGGAACATGGGCGGCGAGCTTCATGCTCTCGCCCTCCAGACCAGCGCGCCGAAATAGGCCGCGGCACTTCAAAGCCGCGCTCCGGAGGCGTATCTAGGGATCGGCGCTGCGGCATCCGTCCCGCAGAGATCGACAGCAGCACAGGACGCCAAGATGAGCGGCATCAACGATTGGATCGACAACGAGGTGAAGACGAACGACGTCGTTCTCTTCATGAAAGGCACGCCGGCCTTCCCGCAATGCGGCTTCTCCGGTCAGGTCGTGCAGATTCTCGACTACGTCGGCGTCGAGTACAAGGGCATCAACGTCCTGTCCTCCGACGAACTCCGGCAGGGGATCAAGGGCTACAGCGACTGGCCGACGATCCCGCAGCTCTACGTCAAGGGCGAGTTCGTCGGCGGCTGCGATATCGTGCGCGAGATGTTCCAGGCCGAGGAGTTGAAGGACTTCCTCGCGGAGAAGGGCGTGGCGCTGGCACCCGCCGCCGCCTGAACTGCCGAGCGATCGTATTCGAGGGCCCGCGCCCCACTCGCGGGCCTTTTCGTTTGTGAGCACTACGGTCACGCGCCGTTGCCGGCGGGCAGGACGATGTGATCGTCGGCCCTGACATAAAAACCTCGCGATCCTTGCAAACCACGCCCTCGCGGGTATGTCTGCGGGCAACCCGAAAGGATCGTCGATGTCCGAGGCCGCTCGCCCGAGCGCAGCTCAGCGCCTTCCCTATTGGGAACTCGTCACCATGATCGCGTCGCTGATGGCGCTGAACGCGGCGGCGATCGATATCCTGATTCCGGCCCTGCAGCAGATCGGAGCGACCCTCGGGGTCGAGACGGAGAACCAGCGCCAGCTCGCCATCTCCTCCTACGTCTTCGGGTTCGGCGCGGCGCAGATCGTCTATGGACCGCTGTCGGATCGCTTCGGCCGCCGGCCACTCCTGTTCGTCGGTCTCGCCATCTACATCCTGGCGTCCTTCGCCGCCGCGCGGTCCCCGACATTCGAGGCGCTGCTGGTCGCCCGCTGCATTCAGGGCATCGGCGCGGCGGCGACCCGGGTCATCGCGGTCTCGATCGTGCGCGACTGCTTTGGCGGCGCGCGCATGGCGAGCGTCATGTCGCTCGTCATGATGGTCTTCATGGCGGTGCCGATCATCGCGCCGAACATCGGCAATGCGATCATGATCTTCGGCAGCTGGCAGGAGATCTTCATCGTCAACTGCGTCTTCGCGACCTTCGTCACGCTGTGGGTCGCCGCCCGCCTGCCCGAAACGCTGCACCCGGAGGACAAGCGACCGCTGACGCCGAGGAAGACGGCCGAAGCCTTCCGCATCGTCCTGACCAACCGGCGCTCGCTCGGCTATTCGATCGCCGCGGCACTGCTGTTCGGCGTGCTGTTCGGCTTCATCAACCAGGCGGAGCAGGTCTATACCGGCATCTTCAAGATCGGGCCGCTGTTCACGCTCTACTTCTCGACGGCGGCTTTCTTCATGGCTGCGGCATCGTTCACCAATTCGCGACTGGTGGAGCGTTTCGGCATGCGCCGCCTGTCGCACGGCGCGCTGTGCGGCTTCATCGCGCTCTCGGCGATCCAGCTCCTGATCAGCGGCGTGCTCGGGTTCATGCCGTTCTGGCTGTTCCTGCCGCTGGTCATCCTGACCTTCGGCCTGTTCGGCTTCATCGGCACGAACTTCAACGCGCTGGCGCTCGACCCGCTGGGCCATGTCGCGGGCACGGCGTCCTCGGTGATCGGCTTCATGCAGACGTTGCTCGGAGGCGCGCTCGGCGCGCTCATCGGCGCTTGCTACGACGGCACCTTGCGGCCGCTCTATGCGGGCTTCCTGCTCCTGTCCCTCAGCGCGTTGGTCGGCGTTCTCCTCGCCGAACGCGGCCGGATGTTCGACCGGCCGGGCGAGGTGCATCTGCATCTGCCGGAGGCGGAGGCGCAGACGCCGGCCGAATAATCGGCGCTCAGTCGCCGGCGGCGACCCAGTAGTCCACCACAGTCACATGTTCCACATGCGGGCGGATGTGGTCGCCGAAGGCGACATGGTCGGGATGCGTGAGGTAGGCGTCCCGATCGGCCTCGTTCGCGAACGCCATCTGGAAGCAGTGCGTGTGGCCGTTCGCCTTGCCTTCCGGGCTGACGTTCCGGCCCCACTCGAATGCCGCGACGCCCGGCACCAGCTGCGGCAGCAGCGCGAACCGTCGCACGCACTCGGCGACATCGGCATCGGTCGAGCTGCCCTTGAAGCCGAACAGCACGACGTGTCGCAGCAGCCTGGTTTGCGCGGCCATGGCGCTCCTCCCCCAGTTCTATTCCGAATATCAGCGCGCCGGACCGCTTCCGAAGACGGTCTGGTGCGCGAGGCTCCAGCTCGCCTCGTCCACCGCGACGAGCAGACCGCCGTCGACGTGCCCGGGGCGATAGAGCGACCCGTCGAGCCGGCGGACATGCGCGCCGGCTTCCTCGACGATGGCGACGCCCGGCAGGTGATCCCAGGGCATCAGCTTGGCGAAGAGGGCGAGATGCGCCGTGCCGGCCGCCATCGACCAGTATTCGTAGGCGGCACAGCGATAGTTCGCCGTCGTCTTGAAGGCGGCGAAGCTGCCGAAGATTTCGCGCCGCTGCGCCTGCGGGAACAGGCTCGGCGCGCCGAGAGCGATCATCTCCGCCAGCGGCGCGGGAGCGGCGAGCTTCAGACGCGAGCGCTCGCCCTTCCGATCGAGGAAGGCGCCGCCGCCGCGCTCGGCGAGGATGAAGTCGCGGCCGAGCGGATCGTAGATGATGCCCGCCACCGTCTGCCCCTTCGACACGACGGCGGCCATGACGCCGAACACCGGCAGGCCGGTGGCGAAGTTCGCCGTGCCGTCGATCGGATCGACCACGATGGCGAGGTCCGCATCGCCGAGCTTGCCGAGGAGAGCGGGATCGGCCGCGACGGACTCCTCGCCGACGAAAAGCGCGCCGGCAAAATGCTCGGCGCACTCGGCTTTGATGAAGCGCTCCGCCGCCTCGTCCGCCTCCGTCACGAGGTCGATGGCGGACGTCTTCTCGCGGATGTCGTCGGGGCCGAGCGCGCGAAAGCGCGGCATGATCTCGGTTTCCGCGGCGCTCTGAATAATGCGCGCCAGCGTATCGACATCGACATGTGAGGTCACGAAAGAGCGTCCTGCTTGGAACTGAGCCGGGCGAAATCGAACAGCGAATGGTCGAGCAGATGTCCGGGGCGGACGTTGGCGAGCGCCCGGATCATCGTCTCCTTGCGCCCCGGAAAACGCGCTTCGAGATCGGCCAGCATGGATTTGACGACGTTGCGCTGCAACCCGTCCTGGCTGCCGCAGAGGTCGCAGGGGATGATCGGGAAGGCCATCGCGGCGGAGAACTTCGCGACGTCGTCCTCGGCCGAGCGAATGAGGGGCCGCAACACCGCCACGTCGCCCTCGTCGTTCATGAGCTTCGGCGGCATGGCGGAAAGCCGGCCACCCTGCAAGAGGTTCATGAAGAACGTTTCGAGGCAGTCCTCGCGATGGTGGCCGAGCACCAGCACCTCGCAGCCCTCCTCCCGCGCGATACGGTAGAGATTGCCACGCCGAAGCCGCGAGCACAGCGAGCAGTAAGTCGCGCCACTCGGCACCTTCTCTTTCACCACCGAATAGGTGTCACGATACTCGATCCGGTGCGGAATGCCGTGCCGGGTGAGAAAGTTCGGCAGCACCTGCTTCGGGAAGTTCGGCTGGCCCTGGTCGAGATTGCAGGCGAGAAGGTCGACCGGCAGATGGCCGCGCCATTGCAGGTCGAGCAGGATGGCAAGCAAGGCGTAGGAGTCCTTGCCGCCAGATATGCCGACCAGCCAGCGCGCACCGGACCGCGCCATGGCCGCGGCCTCGATCGTCTCGCGAACCTGCCGGGTCAGGCGCTTGCGCAGCTTGCGGAACGAGACGGAGTCCGGCGCGGCCCGGAACAGCGGATGCGCTCCGCCGTCGGCGTCGAAAACTTCGTCCGGCTCGGGATCGGCGACCTTGTCCAGCATCGCAGCTTCGATACACCTCCCGCCCGAAATGCAAAAGACCGCCCGAAGGCGGCCCATCACAACTCGAGGCGAGGAGGCGGTCGCATCGCTCAGTTCTTCGACAGAGCTCGACGGCGATCCTCCCGGCGCATCTCCCAATACCCGAGCGCCAGCATGGCCGAAGCGCCGACTGGGGTGACCAGGAAAAGCAGCAGTTCGGCTAGCGTCATCGATCCAACCTCTTCAGGCCTGCCATCGCCAGCAAATGTAGTGCGTAACTCAGGCAGAAGCAAAGGACCGCGAGGCCCACGAGTACGAGCGCGCTCCGGATCGTGACACGCTCATCGGAAACGAGCCGTACGGCGGAGGCCAAGGTGCCTACGGCGAAAGTTGCCGCCGATAAGACATTGAACCAATTCGCCCGGAGCTTGATCCGCTCCTTCTCGCCGTCCGTCATCACCGGTTCCGGTTACCGCTCGCATGAAAAAGGCCGCCCAAAGGCGGCCTTCCAAATTTCCGAGTGACGCGACAGAAACTCAGCGCGAGTAGAACTCGACCACGAGGTTGGGCTCCATCTGCACCGGATAGGGCACGTCCGAAAGGCTCGGGATGCGCTGGTAGGTAGCGACCATCTTCTGGTGATCGACCTCGACGTAGTCCGGCACGTCGCGCTCGGCGAGCTGTACCGACTCCAGCACGGTCACGAGTTGCTTCGACTTCTGCCGCACCTCGATCACGTCGCCGGCCTTGCAGACATACGAACCGATGTTGGTGCGCACGCCGTTGACGCTGACATGGCCGTGGTTGACGAACTGGCGTGCCGCGAAGATCGTCGGCACGAACTTCGCGCGGTAGACGATGGCGTCGAGGCGGCTCTCGAGCAGGCCGATCAGGTTCTCGGAGGTGTCGCCCTTGCGGCGGGAGGCCTCCTCGTAGACCTTGCGGAACTGCTTCTCGGAAACGTCGCCGTAGTAGCCCTTCAGCTTCTGCTTCGCCTTGAGCTGCAGGCCGAAGTCGGAAACCTTGCCCTTGCGGCGCTGGCCGTGCTGGCCGGGGCCGTACTGACGGCGGTTCACCGGGGACTTCGGACGCCCCCAGATGTTTTCGCCCATGCGGCGATCGATCTTGTATTTGGATTCTGCGCGCTTTGTCATCGCATTTCCCTCAAACGACGAAGCCCGGACGGAACCGTTCCGCCGGGCGAGGAAACGCGCCCTCCTCTGCCGGCCTATCGGCCGACTGACAGGACGGTTGACACGAGAGGCAACCATCCACGGGACACGTCGAAACGGCCGGTCCTTTCGGATCGGCCGCAGCGGGGGATTAGCTCGCTGTCGGAAGCGAAGTCAAGCCGTTGCCGCGTTTCAGTATTTGCCGATGACCCAGACGGCATGGATCACGCCCGGCAGCCAGCCGCAGAGGGTCAGCAGCAGATTGATCCAGAAATGCTTGCCGAGGCCGACCTGCGTGAAGACGGCGACCGGCGGCAGGAAGATCGCGATGACGATTCGGATGAGGTCCATGGACGCTCCGGGCCGGTCATGCCGGCGAGTTGATGTCCTTCCGCGAACGCATGCTCGCCAGCCTCGTTCCTCTCTCGACCGCGATTGGGAAACCCGAACAGAGAGACGCCGTGCAGACGAAACTCATTGGCCTGTCCATCGCCGCCCTCGCCTTCGGCATGCCGAGTGCCGCCCGCGCCGATGCCAGCTTCCTGCAACGCTTCGACGGCGGCTGGCAGGGTTCCGGCACGGTGCAGCGCGACGTCGACCCCTCACCGCGCCGGGTGTCCTGCCGCGTCACGGGCAGTCGCCCGACCCCGAACCGGGTTTCGATAACCGGCACCTGCCGTGCGGCGGTGATCGTAACCCGCCGGATCGGCGCGGACATCCGATACGATCCGGCGTCGAAGCGCTTCACGGGAACCTATACCGGCTCGACGAAGGGACCTGCGCAGGTTTCGGGAACCCAGCGTGGTGACGCGCTCGTCCTCACCATGATCTATGCCGTGCCGATCTATGGCGATCGCAACGCGACCATGACGATCCGCAACGCCGGCAACGGCCAGTTCTCGCTGGTGGTGACGGACAAGGTCGACGGCGCCGACAAGCAGACCTCGAACGTCAGCTTCTCGAAAAGCTAAGGTCAGCAGGCGAGCCCGAAGCCCTGCATCAGGCGGCGCTTCAGCGGATCGACCTCGCCGGAAGTAAACACCGCGATGTCGCGCTTCGGCTCCGGCTCGCCGCCGGGAGTCTCCGGCAGGATAGACAGGGCCCGGCGCGCGATCGCCTCGGCTGGGTCGAGCCAGTCCACCGGCCAGGGCGCGACCTTGCGCATGCGGTTGGCCAGAAACGGATAGTGCGTACAGGCGAGCACCACGATGTCGGTCCGCCGCCCGCTGTCCTCGGCGAAGCATGGCTCGATCTCGGCCCGCACCGCCGCCTCGTCCACGAAGCCGTCGCGCATATAGGCTTCCGCAAGGGTCGCCAGCGCGACGCTGCCGACGAGCCGCACGTCGACCTTCGCCGCCCACTGCTGGATAAGGTCGCGGGTGTATTGCCGCTTCACCGTTCCCGGCGTCGCGAGCACCGAGACGAGGCCGGAGCGCGTCCGCTCCGCCGCCGGCTTGATGGCGGGCACCGTCCCAACGAAGGGCATCGCCGGGAAGGCGGCGCGCAGCGCGTCGAGCGAGAGCGTCGAGGCGGTGTTGCAGGCGACGACGCAGATCAGCGGGTCGTGCTCGGCGATGAGCCGCCCGAACAGGTCCACCAAGCGGCCCCGAAGCGCCGTTTCCTCCCAGCCGCCATAGGGAAAGCCGGCATCGTCCGCAACGTAGACAAAGCGCCGATCCGGCATCAGCACGCGCGCCTCGCGCAGCACGGTCAGCCCGCCGACGCCGCTGTCGAGCATCAGGACCGGACGCGCCATCATTCGCCCTTCCCGTCCAGGCGCGCCTCGACATGCCGCAGCACGCCGTGGAGCGCGTGCACCTCCATCCGGCTGAAGTTCGCCTTGGTCAGCGTCGTGCGCAGTTTTTCGGAGAGCGCGACCTTTCGCTCCGGCGGGCGGAAGTAACCGAGCCGGTCGAGCAGCGCCTCGGTGTGGTCGAGCAGGCGGTGGAGGTCGCCCTTCTCGGCCGGCTCCATCTCCGGCGCCGCGAAGCGCGGCGCTTCCGCCTCGCCCTCCCCGCCAGCGGACTGCATCCACTCGTAGCTCATCAGCAGCACCGCCTGCGCGATGTTCAGCGATGCGAAAGCCGGGTTCACCGGGAAGGTAACGATCTCGTCGGCGAGGCCCACCTCCTCGTTCGACAGGCCGAAGCGCTCGCGCCCGAACAGAATGCCCGCCGGCTGACCCGCCGCGATGCGCGCCCGCAACCCGGCGCTCGCTCCTTGCGGTCCCCGCACCGGCTTCACGCTGTCGCGCGGCCGCGCCGTGGTGGCCAGCAGCCAGGTGAGGTCCGCCACCGCCTCCCGCACCGTATCGAAGACCCTCGCCCCGTCGATGACATGGTCGGCGCGGCTCGCGGTCGCCCGTGCCTTCTCGTTCGGCCAGCCGTCGCGCGGGGTGACGAGGCGCAGGTCGGCGAGGCCGAAATTCGCCATCGCCCGCGCCACCATGCCGATGTTCTCGGCCATCTGCGGCTCCACCAGCACGATGGCCGGTCCGCCGCTCGCCATCGTTTCCGCCGTCCGGTCGGTGCCCGCCACGCTTCTCTCCTTCCGCCGTGCTGATAGCCGCCGCGAGCCGCCCGGCCAAGCCTTTGCGCATCCGGGACCCGATGCTATAGCGCCGGCCAATCCCCAAACCGTCGAGGAAATCAGATGGCGAAGATCAAGGTCCAGAACCCGGTCGTGGAACTCGACGGCGACGAGATGACCCGGATCATCTGGCAGCTTATCAAGGACAAGCTGATCCATCCCTATCTCGACGTGCCGCTGGAATACTACGACCTCGGCATGGAAAACCGCGACGCCACCGACGACCAGGTGACGGTGGACGCGGCGAACGCCATCGCCCGCCACGGCGTCGGCGTGAAGTGCGCGACGATCACGCCGGACGAGGCGCGAGTCGAGGAGTTCTCCTTAAAGAAGATGTGGAAGTCGCCGAACGGTACGATCCGCAACATCCTCGGCGGCGTGATCTTCCGCGAGCCGATCGTGATGAAGAACGTGCCGCGCCTGGTCCCTGGCTGGACGCAGCCGATCGTCGTCGGCCGCCACGCCTTCGGCGATCAGTACCGCGCCACCGACTTCCGCTTTCCCGGCAAGGGCACATTGACGATCAAGTTCGTCGGCGAGGACGGCCAGACCATCGAGCACGAGGTCTACAAGTCGCCGGGCGCCGGCGTGGCGCTCGCCATGTATAACCTCGACGAGTCGATCCGCGAGTTCGCCCGAGCTTCCTTCGCCTACGGGCTTTTGCGCAACTACCCGGTCTACCTGTCCACCAAGAACACGATCCTGAAGGCCTATGACGGGCGCTTCAAGGACATCTTCCAGGAGGTGTTCGACGCCGAGTTCAAGGCCGAGTTCGACGGCCGCAAGCTCACCTACGAGCACCGCCTGATCGACGACATGGTGGCTTCGGCGCTGAAGTGGTCGGGCGGTTACGTCTGGGCCTGCAAGAACTACGATGGCGACGTGCAGTCCGACATCGTGGCGCAGGGCTTCGGCTCGCTCGGCCTGATGACCTCCGTCCTGATGACGCCGGACGGCCAGACGGTCGAGGCGGAGGCCGCGCACGGCACGGTGACGCGCCACTACCGCCAGCACCAGAAGGGTCAGCAGACCTCGACCAACTCCATCGCCTCGATCTTCGCCTGGACACGCGGCCTCGCGCACCGCGCCAAGCTCGACAACAACGACGACCTGAAGACCTTCTCGGCGACGCTGGAGCGTGTCTGCATCGAGACCGTCGAAGCCGGCTTCTTGACCAAGGATCTCGCCCTCCTGATCGGGCCGGACCAGAAGTGGCTCTCGACCACCGGTTTCCTCGACAAGGTCGACGAGAACCTGAAGACGGCGATGGCCGCCTGAACCGACCCCGCTACTCGGCCGGCGCGTTCCGCGCGTCGGCCGTGAAGTCGGCGGTGCGCCGCTCCGTGCCGAAGCCGGCCAGCAGCGCCAGGATCACCGCGCCGGGCAGCACGGTCCAGAACAGCGCGGCGGCATAGTCGTTGCCCCAATGCTCGGCGAGGCTCGTCTGGATCGTCGCGTTGCTTGCCGCGAGAAGATTGCCGAGCTGGTAGGCCGTTCCTGGGAAGGTGCCGCGCAGCTCCGGCGGCGAGACCTCGTTGAGATGCGCCGGGATGACGCCCCAGGCCCCCTGCACGCAGAACTGCATCAGGAACGCGCCGATCGCGAAAAGCACCGGGCTGCCGCCGTAGGCCCAGAGCCAGGCGACCGGCATGGCAAGCAGCGCCGCCGTCACCATCGCCCGCCGGCGGCCGACGCGCTGCGACCACGCGCCGAAGGTGAGGCCTCCGAGGATCGCGCCGATGCTGTAGACGACCGCGATCGTCGCGACCGTGTAGCTCGAATATTGGTGCTGCTTTTCGAGGAAGGTCGGATAGACGTCCTGCGTGCCGTGGCTGAAGAAGTTGAAGGCTGTCATCAGCAGCACCGCCCAGACCAGCAGCGGAACGTTGCCGCGCAGTGCCGCACCGAAGGACGGACGCGCCGCCCGCTCGCGCCGCCGCTCGAAGGCCGGCGATTCCTTCACCGTCCGCCGCACGTAGACGACCAGCAGGGCCGGCAGGACGCCGACGAAGAACAAGCCTCGCCAGCCAATCGACGGGAACAGCACGAGGTAGACGAGCGAGGCGAGGAGGTAGCCGGACGGATAGCCGGCCTGCAGAATGCCGGACACCCAGCCGCGCGAGCGCTCCGGCACCGTCTCCATCGTCAGCGATGCGCCGATGCCCCATTCGCCGCCCATCGCGACGCCGTAGAGGGCGCGAAGCACGATCAGCACGGTCAGGTTCGGCGAGAATCCGGAGGCGAATTCCAGGAGCGAATAGAGCAGGATGTTCGCCATCAGCACCGGCCGCCGCCCGTAGCGGTCGGCCGCAAGCCCGAACAAAAAAGCGCCGACCGGCCGCGCCGCGAGCGTCAGGAACACGGCGTAGGAAACGGCGGAGACCTCGACCCGGAACTCCTCCGCGATCGCCTTCAGGACGAAGACCAGCAGGAAGAAGTCGAAGGCGTCGAGCGTCCAGCCGAGATAGCTCGCGATCAGCGTGTGTCGCTGGTCGCGGTCGAACGCCTTGATGTCGGCCAGAATGCCCATGCTTCCCCTCCCCGCCGCTGCGACGCGAGCGTTTCGAACTCCTCGGTTCGATCGGGAGGCAGATAGTCCGCGAGGCCGTTCCCGCTAGCGCGATCCGCGGAGCGCTGGCGAGCTGCCGTTCTTTCGGGGCGGCGGAAACGATTCGGCGGCGTCCGGTGTTCTTCCGTCGTTCGAGTTCAAGGGAAGGCAACGATGCGCGTATTCACCCGTCAACTTCTGGCCGCCGCCGCGATCGGTGCCGGTTTCCTCGCATCGGCGGCGACCGCCCAGGTGCAGTTCGTCGAAGTGCCGGACGGAACGCTGATGGCTCCATGGAACATGAATGTCGAGGCGGTGGAGGATCTGAACGTCCTCGGTGCGAACGGGCAGAAGATCGGTGAGGTGGACGAGGTGATCGGCACCAGCCCCGCGACCCCGACCGCGCTCGTGGTGGATTTCGAGGACGGCGCCGGCTTCGCCGACCGCGACGACGTGGCGATCCCGCTCGATGCCTTCCAGATGTCGACCAACGGCCTCCTCCTGACGGCCAGCGCCGACGACGTCGCCAACATGCCCCGCTGGAACGAGTGACCGAAGCTGTCGTGATCCGGCCGCTCGCCGCAGGCGACCGCGAGGCTTGGCTACCGCTATGGCGCGGTTATCTCGAATTCTACCGTGCCACGATTGCCGACGACGGGACGGCGCTCACTTGGCAACGCCTGCTCGATCCGAGCGAGCCGATGACCGCCTTCGGCGCGTTCGATGATCGAGGCCTGTTCGGGATCGCGCACGCGATCCTGCACCGGTCGACCTGGACGGCCGGCGACTACTGCTACCTGCAGGACCTGTTCGTCGCGCCCGACCGGCGCGGCACTGGAGCTGGCGCGGCGTTGATCGAAGCCGTTTGCGAATTCGCGAAGCGCGAGGGTGCGAGCCGCGTCCACTGGCTGACGCACGAGACGAACGAGACCGCCCGGCGACTCTACGATAAAGTCGCGGAGCGATCCGGTTTCATCCAGTACCGCCGCATGCTTTGACCGATGCCGTCAGGCCGCCTCGGCCTGACGGCCCAGCGCTTCCTCCACGGCGGCGATGGCGGCGCTCGCGTTCGCGGCGTCCGGTCCGCCGGCCTGTGCCATGTCGGGGCGGCCGCCGCCGCCCTTGCCGCCGATGGCGGCACTGGCGCGGCGCACGAGTTCCACAGCGTCGAACCGCGCGGTGAGGTCGGGCGTGACGCCGACGACGACGCTCGCCTTGCCGTCCGCCACGCCGGCGAAGGCGATGATGCCGGAGCCGAGGCTGGCCTTCGTCTCGTCCACCAGACCCTTGAGGTCCTTCGCGGCGACGCCCTCCAGCACCCGCCCGACGAAGCTGACGCCGCCGATCTCGCGCGGCGCCGCGCCGCCGCCGGCACCTGCGCCGTCGCCCGCCAGCGCCACCTTGCGGCGCAGCTCGGCGACTTCGCGCTCCAGCTTGCGGCGTTCCTCGACCAGCGCTTCCACTCGCTCGGCGACATCGGCCGGCTGCACCTTCAGCGCCGCCGCGACGCGCCGGACGCGCGCATCCTGCTCGTTGAAGTAGTCGCGGACGCCCTCGCCCGTCAGCGCCTCGATGCGCCGGACGCCGGCTCCCACCGCGCTTTCGGACACGACATGGACGAGACCGATATCGCCGGTGGCGCGCGCATGCGTGCCGCCGCAGAGTTCGATCGAATAGGCGGCTTTCGCGGTATCCTCGCGCGCATTCCCCATCGAGACGACGCGCACCTCATCACCGTACTTCTCGCCGAAGAGCGCCATGGCGCCGAGCGCGATCGCGTCGTCCACCGCCATCAGCCGCGTTTCCACCGGCGCATTCTCGAGGATCACTTCGTTGGCGAGCGCTTCGACCCGCGCGACCTCCTCCGCCGACAACGGCTTCGGGTGCGAGAAGTCGAAGCGCAGCCGGTCCGGCGATACCATCGAGCCCTTCTGCGCCACATGCGTGCCGAGCACCTCGCGGAGGCCCTCGTGCAGGAGGTGCGTCGCCGAATGGTTCGCGCGGATTTTCGAGCGGCGCGAACGGTCGACGGCAAGCTCCAGCGCTGCGCCGACCTTCAGCGTACCCGCCGCCACCCGGCCGCGATGCACGAAGAGGCCGTTCGCGACCTTCTGCGTGTCGGCCACGTCGAAGCGGACGCCGCCCTCGCCCGTCATCACGCCGGTATCGCCGACCTGGCCGCCGGATTCGCCGTAGAACGGAGTCTGGTTCAGGACGACCGAAACCTCGTCGCCGGACGCGGCGGAGGACTGCTCCTTGCCGTCTTGCACGATCGCGCGCACCTGCCCTTCGGCGGTCTCGGTCGCGTAGCCGAGGAACTCGGTCGCGCCTTCCCGCTCGCGGATCTCGAACCAGACGCGCTCGTCGGCCTTCTCGCCGGAGCCGGCCCAGTTGGCACGGGCTTCCGCCTTCTGCCGCTCCATCGCCGACTGGAAGCCGGCGAGATCGACCGAAATCTCGCGCTGCCGCAGCGCGTCCTGCGTCAGGTCGAGCGGGAAGCCGTAGGTGTCGTAAAGCCGGAACGCCGTCTCGCCGTCCAGCATCGCGCCGGACGACAGGCCGTCGGTCGCCTGCCCGAGGAGCGCGAGGCCACGATCGAGCGTCGCGAGGAAGCGCTTCTCCTCCAGCTTTATCGTCTCGGTGGTCAGCGCCTCGGCGCGGACGAGTTCGGGATAGGCGCGGCCCATCTCAGAGACCAGCGTCGGCAGCAGCCGGTAGATCACCGGTTCCTTCGCGCCGAGCAGCTTCGCGTGGCGCATGGCGCGGCGCATGATGCGGCGGAGCACGTAGCCGCGCCCCTCGTTCGACGGCAGCACGCCATCGGCGATCAGGAAGGCCGAAGCGCGCAGGTGGTCGGCGATGACGCGATGGCTGGCCCGCGCATCGCCCTCGGCCTTCGAGCCGATGACGTCCTCGATCGCCGCGATCAGCGTGCGGAACAGGTCGATCTCGTAGTTCGAATGAACCCCTTGCAGGATCGCCGCCATGCGCTCGAGACCCAAGCCGGTGTCGATCGACGGACGCGGCAGGTCGATACGCTGGCCGGGCGCCTGCTGCTCGAACTGCATGAAGACGAGGTTCCAGAATTCGAGGAAGCGGTCGCCGTCCTCCTCCGCCGAGCCGGGCGGCCCGCCCCAGACCTCTTCGCCCTGATCGTAGAAGATCTCCGAGCACGGCCCGCAGGGGCCGGTATCGCCCATCTGCCAGAAATTGTCGGAGGTCGGGATGCGGATGATCCGCTCGTCCGGGAAGCCGGCGATCTGCTTCCAGAGTTTCGCGGCGACGTCGTCCTCGGCATAGACGGTGACGAGAAGGCGCGACTTGTCGAGCCCGAACTCCTCGGTCACCAGCTTCCAGGCGAGGCCGATCGCCTCTTCCTTGAAGTAGTCGCCGAACGAGAAGTTGCCGAGCATCTCGAAGAAGGTGTGGTGCCGGGCGGTGTAGCCGACATTGTCGAGGTCGTTGTGCTTGCCGCCGGCTCTCACGACCTTCTGCGCCGTGGTGGCGCGGCTGTATGGCCGCTTCTCCAGCCCCGTGAAGACGTTCTTGAACTGCACCATGCCGGCATTCGTGAACATCAGGGTCGGATCGTTGCGCGGCACGAGCGGCGACGACGCGACCGGCTCATGGCCGTTCGCGGCGAAGTAGTCCAGAAACGTCGACCGGATGTCGTTGACGCCGCTCATGCGCAAGCCTTCCGAGATGCCATGGGGAGAAAACCACGGCACCTGTCGGGCGGGCTTCCTACTTCGAGCAGCGGTTCTAACGGCGCGGTCCCGGACTGTCCATCATCACCGCTGTCGGCACGCGGCCGGCGTGGCAGGTCCTATCTAACCTCGATCCGCACCACATCCATCACCGATCGCGCACCGCGCTTGTCGCCTGGCATGATCAGCCGCAGCCCCTCGCGCTCGAACAGCGGCCGGCCGTTCTCCGTCAGCGCAATCATCGCCGCGCGATCGCCGAAGTCCGGCTCCAGTTCGCCGACCGAGAAGGCGACGGAGTAGCCATCCCGCCCCTTCACCAACACGCTGCGGCGCAGCTCCGCGTGATGGCCGTCGGCGGCGAGCAGGCCGACCCGCTCGAGAACGGCGAGCAGCGGGACGCCGCGGTAGCGTCCGCGATGCTCACCCTTCGATGTCTGGAAAGCGATCTCCTGCTCGACGCTCGGCATTGCCGATAGGTCGCTGCGATCGAGAGCGATGTTCTGCACACCCTCGCCCGCAACCTCGATCTTCGGGACGGAGCCGGCGGGCATTTCGGCTGTCGCCGGCAGCGTCAGTCCGACGCAAAGGACGATAGCATGCCCACACGCCTGGAAGCGATCGAGCATCGCAAGCCTCCGTCGTATCGGAATGGATACTACGGCGCTTACTCCGCGCATGAAAGACCGATGCCGCCGGCAAACGCCCGGCGGCACCGAAGGACCGCATGCAGCCGATACGAGCCGATCACTCGGCGTCGTCGTCCTCCGCGCCGCCGACATCGGTCAGAAGCTGCTCGGCGAGAAGGCCGGCATTCTGCCGGATCGCGCTCTCGATCTCCTGCGCCAGGTCGGCGTTGTCGCGCAGGAACGTCTTGGAATTCTCGCGGCCTTGGCCGAGGCGCTGCGAGTTGTAGGAGAACCAGGCGCCGGACTTCTCGACAATGCCGGCCTTGACGCCGAGATCGATGAGCTCGCCCATCTTCGACACGCCCTCGCCGTACATGATGTCGAACTCGACCTGCTTGAACGGCGGCGCGAGCTTGTTCTTCACCACCTTCACGCGGGTCTGGTTGCCCGTCACCTCGTCGCGCTCCTTGATCGCGCCGGTGCGGCGGATGTCGAGGCGCACGGACGCGTAGAACTTCAGCGCGTTGCCGCCCGTCGTCGTTTCGGGCGAGCCGTACATCACGCCGATCTTCATGCGGATCTGGTTGATGAAGATCACCATGCACTTCGAGCGGTTGATCGAACCGGTGAGCTTGCGCAGCGCCTGGCTCATCAGGCGCGCCTGCATGCCCGGCAGCGACTCGCCCATCTCGCCCTCGATTTCCGCCCGCGGCGTCAGCGCCGCGACCGAGTCGACCACGAGCACGTCGATCGCGCCGGAGCGCACCAGCGTGTCGACGATCTCCAGCGCCTGCTCGCCGGTGTCCGGCTGCGAAATCAGAAGGTTGTCGAGATCGACATCAAGCTTGCGGGCATAGACCGGATCGAGCGCGTGCTCGGCGTCAACGAAGGCGCAGATGCCGCCGCGCTTCTGCGCCTCGGCCACCGTATGCAGGGCGAGCGTCGTCTTACCGGACGATTCCGGCCCGTAAACCTCGACGATGCGGCCCTTCGGCAGGCCGCCGATGCCGAGCGCGATGTCGAGACCGAGCGAGCCGGTGGACACCGTGTCGATGTCGAGCTTCTCCTGCGCACCGAGACGCATGATGGAGCCCTTGCCGAACGCCCGCTCGATCTGCGAGAGCGCGGCATCGAGTGCCTTGGTCTTGTCCACGGAAACTTCCTCGACGAGGCGGAGCGTTCGCTGCACCATTGAAGCCACCTTATTCCACCAGTTGGGATTCGGTGCAATCGCACCGCCGATGCCGAAGATGTACTCTTTTTGTTCCTATCCAGCAAGTCATGATCGCCATTTGTTCCCTCTTTTTGCAGCTGATTCGCATGGGTCAACGCTCCGTTGTGAACCGCGCCCATGAGTGATCCCGCCTCATACCGCGACGCCGCCTTCTTTGTGGCCGGCGGCGCGCATATCGACCGGCGCGGACGTTGTCGCGACGCTTTTGAGCCCGGTGCTTCCAACCCCGGCACGATGACCGAGCTGGTCGGCGGAGCGGCGTTGAATGCCGCGCGGGTCCTGCGCGGCTTCGGCTCGCCGGTGAGGCTCGTATCGGCGCGAGGCGGCGACGGGAGCGGTGAGGTCGTAGCAAGGGCCCTCGCCGCGCTGGATATCGACGACATGTCGATGACTTGGCTCGATCGGCGCACGCCGACCTATACGGCGATCCTCGACGTCACCGGCGATCTCGTCGGCGGCCTCGCCGACATGGCGCTCTACGACCTGATGCGGCCTCGCGTCTTCACTCGCCGGCATATCCGCGAAGCGCTCGCCGCAGCGGACGCGCTGCTCCTCGATGCGAACCTCCCCGCCGAGACCATCGAGCATTTGGCGAACGAAGCCGGCAAGCGGCCGATCTTCGCTATCGGCGTTTCGCCGGCGAAGGCGGTGCGGCTGGCACCGGCGCTGCCGAAGCTGGCAGCGCTATTCGTCTCGCGCGCCGAAGCCGCCGCGATCACCGGCGCGTCGCCCGACGGCTCGGCCGGCGCTTTGGCCGAGCGCTTGGCGGAAGCCGGTTGCCGCCGCGCGGTCGTCACCGACGGACCACGCCCGGCCACGATCGTTTTCGATGGCGAGATGCGGCGACAGATGCCGCCGGAGGTCAGGTCGCTCCACGACGTGACCGGCGCGGGCGACACGCTGGCCGGCGCGGCGTCGTTTGCCTTCGCTGCCGGCGAGCCGTTCCTTGAAGCGGTCCGCTTCGGCATGGTAGCCGCCAGCCTCCACGTTTCGGCGGAGCGCCGGAGCGGCGATTTCACTGTCGACGCGATCCGGGAAGCCGCACGGAAACTGCCGCCGCCGACCGAGAACGACCACGAATTCGAGGATGCCAAATGAGCGGCGAACGATTTACGCCATCCAACGCGGTGGCGTCGGCTCTGGCCGATGGCAGGGCCGTCGTCGCGCTGGAGTCCACCATCATCACGCACGGCATGCCGTTTCCGCAGAACGTCGAGACGGCCGTCGCGGTGGAGGAGATCGTTCGCTCGGAGGGCGCGGTGCCGGCGACTATCGCGGTGCTGGACGGCACGCTCCGCGTCGGACTGGAAGCGAACGAACTCGACCGCCTCGCCCAGGCGAAGAACGTGATGAAACTGTCGCGTGCCGACCTCGCCTATGCGGTCGCCGCCGGGCGGACCGGCTCGACCACCGTCGCCGCGACGATGATCGCCGCCTATCTCGCGGGGGTGCGGGTCTTCGCGACGGGCGGCATCGGCGGCGTACATCGGGGCGCGGAAACGAGCTTCGATATCTCGGCCGACCTGGAGGAGCTGGCGCAGACGCCGGTGATCGTCGTCTCGGCCGGCGCGAAGGCGATCCTCGACCTCAGGAAGACAATGGAAGTCTTGGAAACGAAAGGCGTTCCGGTCGTCGGATACGGCACCGACGAGTTCCCCGCCTTCTGGTCGCGCCGTTCCGGCCTGCCTGCGCCGCTCCGTCTCGATTCCGCCGAGGCCATCGCGGCGTTCCAGCGCGCGCGGCAGCGGATGGGCATCGACGGCGGCATGCTGATCGGCAATCCGCTGGACGAGGCGAGCGAGATACCCGCCGAGACGATCGGCGCGTGGATCGGCCAAGCGCTCGCCGACGCCGAGGCCGGCGGCGTCTCCGGCAAGGCGGTGACGCCCTTCCTCCTGCAGCGCATCTTCGAACTCAGCGACGGCCGCTCGCTCGAAGCCAACATCGCGCTGGTGAAGAGCAACGCGCGCCTCGCGGCGCGGATCGCCGTGGCGCTCGCACAAGGCGACATGCGCGAGGCGCTGTCCGCGCGATAGGCCCTATTCGTCGAGCGTCTGCTTCACCACTACTGCCAGCTCGCGCAGCGAGAACGGCTTGGCGAGGAAGCCGAACTTCTCGCCGTCCGGCAGGTTCTTGGCGAAGGCGTCTTCCGCGTAGCCGGACACGAAGATGAACTTCAGGTCCGGCTGCTTCGAGCGCATCTCGCGCAAGAGCGTCGGCCCGTCCATCTCCGGCATCACGACGTCGGACACGACGAGGTCGACCTTGCCGCCGAGTTCCGCCAGCACGTCGAGCGCCTCGACACCGGACGAGGCCTCGTAGACTTCGTAGCCCCGCATCTTCAGGGCGCGGACGTTGCCGGCGCGCACGTGGTCCTCGTCCTCGACGAGGAGAATCGAGGCCGTGCCGGACAGGTCCTCCTTCTCGGAGGGGATGGCCGCGGCGGTTTCCGTCTTCGGCGCGGTCGCCTCGGTCGGGATGTGGCGCGGCAGGAGGATGCGGAACGTCGTTCCGGCGCCCGGCACCGACTCGACGAAGATGAAGCCGTTCGACTGCTTGACGATGCCGTAGACCATCGACAGGCCGAGTCCGGTCCCCTTGCCGATCTCCTTCGTGGTGAAGAACGGCTCGAAGATGCGCTCGGCCACCTCGGGCGGCATGCCCGTACCGTTGTCGGCGACCTCGACCAGTACGAAGTCGCCCTCCTGCAGCTCGGAATAGCCGAACGAGCGCGCTTCCGCTTCGAGGACGTTGCGGGTCGAGACCGTGATCGTGCCGCCTTCCGGCATCGCGTCGCGGGCGTTCTGCACGAGGTTGGTGATCACCTGCTCGAACTGGCCGATATCCGCCATCACCGGCCAGAGATCGCGGGCGTGGTGCCGCTCAAGCTTCACGAGATCGCCGGAGATGCGCTTCAGGAGGAGATGCATGTCGGCGATGACGTCGGTCAAGCTCAGCATCTTCGGACGCATGGTCTGGCGGCGCGAATAGGCGAGAAGCTGGCGCACCAGCGAGGCGGCGCGGTTAGCGCTCTGCTTGATCAAGAGCAGGTCCTGGAACGACGGGTCGCCGGTCCGGTGGTTCAGGAGCAGGAAGTCCACCGAGGCGGTGATGATAGTGAGGACATTGTTGAAGTCGTGCGCGATGCCGCCAGCGAGGTTGCCGATCGCCTGCATGCGCTGCGCCTTGGCGAATTGCTCCTCCAGCGTCCGCTGCTCGGTGATGTCGACGCCGTAGAGGACGACGCTCTCGCGCCCGCCTTCGCTCGAGCCGGAGATGCCGCTGACATAGATGCGGAGCGAACGGGCCGGCTCGCCGACGAGTTGGATGTCGATCGGCGCGGCGACGGAGCGCGAGCGCTTCGCCGCGGCGACGGCCTGCCGGAACGTGTCGCGTCCCTCCTCGCGGATGAACTCCGCCAGGTCGCCGCTCGTCGCGGCCTCATTGCCGAACAGCGCCGCGAAGGCGTCGTTGGCGCGAAGCACCCGGCCGTTCTCGTCGAGCGAGGTGATCGCGATCGGCGAAGCGTTGAACACGCGGGCGAAGCGCTGCTCGGCGGCCTGCACCGCGTTCTCGTCCGCGCCGGACGCGTCGCGCGCCACGACGATCGCCCGCACGGGCGCGCCGGCTTGCTCCCCGCCCGGGCCGCGCTCGATGTGGAAGCGCACGGGCCGGGAACGTCCGTCGGCGGCGGTGAGGTCGATGTCGATCGTGCCGGCCTCGCCGGTGCTCCGATCGGCGAGATAGGCGGCGACTTCGCGTCCGAGCATCGACTCGATCGATCGCTCGCTCGGGCGGAACGAGGCGAGATCCATCCCGAGCCAGGAGGCGAGCGTCGCGTTCAGGTAGATGACACGCCCCTTCTCGTCCGAGGCGAAGAAGCCGGCCGGCGCGTGGTCGAGATGGTCGATCGCGTTCTGGAGGTTCTGGAAGAAGGTCTCCTGCTCGACCCGCTCGGCGGTGATGTCGGCGATCTGCCAGGCATGCGCCGCCTGGCCGAGCACGTCGAGCGGCCGCACCGTCGCGCGGTACCAGCGCGGCTCGCGCATCGAATGGCCGGCGAGGTCCCGTTCCAGCCGGAACTCCTCGGTGGCTGCCTCGCCCTTGCCCGCCTTGTTGGCGAGACGGTAGATCGCCTCCGCCCCTTCCCGCTCGCGCACGAGGATGCGCTCCAGCGTCTTGGCGTCCGCCCCCGTCGCGGCACCGGTCGCCTCGCCATAGGCACGGTTCGCGTAGAGGATGCGGCCCTTGCGGTCGACGATCACCGTTCCCGTCGGCAGCGTGTCGAGGAAATGCCGCACGATCTCCGGCGTCGGATGGTTCTGGCCGAAGGAAACGAAGCCGAGGGCGAAGGCGAAGATCGCCGCGATGCCGACCATCGCCAGGAACGAGAAGATCGCGATGAGCGCCATGCCGCCATAGGCATGGCCGAACATGGCGAGGAGTGCCGCCAGGAACAGCAGCGAGCCGCCGAGCATCAGCAGGCGGCGCACGCCCGCCGCCTCGCCGCTACGGTCGATGAAGGACTTTTCGCCCGTGCTGGTGCCGCCTCCGTCCATCGCGGTGTTCGGTTCCCAAGGTTCGACTGGATCGGCGATCAGCATTCGTAGCCGAGCCTCGCGCCGCGCGAAAGGCTTGTCGAAGGCCGCGCCGCGACCATGGCGTCGCAACCTGTCGCAGCGCTGGAGCGCACGATCGTGGCGAAACGGAGGATCGGCGCGAAAGCCCTTGTCCTGCCGCATCGATTCCGATCTACAGTCGCGCGAAATACGGGAGCGGAAGATGCCCTCTGGCCTATCGCAGTCGCTGGAAACGAATTTCGGTCCGCTCGCGACCTACGCCGTGGTGACGGCGGTCTTCTTCGCGCTGCTGCTGCTGGTCGTCTTCCTCAACCGGCGCATGAAGCGAGGCGGGGCGATCGGGGCCGGCCGCAGCCGCGGGCCGCGGCTCGCGGTGCTGGACGTCGCGGCGGTGGACCAGCGGCGCAAGCTGGTGCTGCTGCGGCGCGACGACGTCGAGCATCTCGTGCTCATCGGCGGCCAGAACGACCTCGTCGTGGAGAGCGGCATCCTGCGCGCGCCCGTCTCCGCCCACAACGGCGCGGAGGAACGGGTGCCGGCAGCAAGGGTCGAGCCCGTCGCCACCCAGCCGCCGCCCGTCGAACGGCCGGTGCCGCACCCGGCGGTGATCGCTCCCGAACCGCGCCGACAGCCTATGCCGGCCGAGGCGGGCAAGCAGGCGCCGAGCCCGCTTCGGCGGACGCTCCCCCGCCGCGAGCCGGAACAGGTGGTCCAGCCGGCGCGAAGCGCGCCTGCGGAAGCTGAAGCGAGGATCGAGCCGCAGCGGGCGCCGGCGCGGAGCGAGCGGCCGGTCGCACCGGTTCAGCCGGGCCCGCTTCTGGAACCCGCGATCGTCGCCGACCCGGCCCCCGCCGTGGCGGCGCAGGCAAAGCCGCCGGCGGTCGAGCCCCCGCGCCCGCAGCCCGTTTCCATCCGCGCCGCGCCGCCGCCGACCCGTTCGGCCGCGCCGCCGAAGCCGAGCGCACTGGCCGAGGAACCGCAGCGGCGGGATGCGAACCCGGAAGTGCCCGCCTTCCTGAAGCGCAGCGAGCCGGTTGCCGTCCCGGCGCCGCAGGCGCACGAGGCATCCATGCCCGCCATCGCGCGCGACCATGCGGAGCGGGTGAACGAAGCACCCGAAGTCGAGTCCATTCCGCCGATCAGCCTCGGGAGGACCGCAGCGGAAATCGACGCGGCGCATCCGGCAATGTTCGAGCCGCCGCTGGTCGGGCCGGCAGAGCCCGTGCGGCTCGTGCCGGAGCGCGCGCCCTCCGCCACGCCCGTCCTGGCTCGCCTCGATCCGACGACAACGGAGGCGGCGCCGGCCGCTGCCGCCGAACTGCGTCCGGCGCCGAGCGGCGCGTCGGAAGAGGCCGAGCGGCGACCGCTGTCCGTCCGCAGCTTCGCGTCCGCCATCCAATCGCGCCGCTCGCTGCCGGAAGCCGGCCGGCCGGAACGCGTGGCACCGGCCGCCCCGCCTGCCCGGCAGCCGCAGCAGCTGGTCCCCGCGACGGACGATCCGTCCCTGGACGACAAGCTGTCGCGCGAGCTCGACAGCGACCTCGGTTCTCTCGACTGGAATCCGCCGCGGCAGGGCGGGCCCGATGCGCCGCGGCCTCAAGCCCCGGCGGTCGCGTCGGACGGAGACAAACCGGAGCGTCGCCTGACGCTCGAAGAGGAGATGGAGCGCCTCCTCGGCGACTTCGACTTCAACGCCACGCGTCGCTGAACACCGCGAGGCGCGCGAACGGAAAAGGCGCCTCGCGGCGCCTTTTCCTTGAAACGGTCCGGGCCGCGATGGCCGACCTATTCGTCGCGGTAGACCTTCTCGCGCCGCTCGTGCCGCTCCTGCGCTTCCAGCGACATGGTGGCGATCGGGCGCGCATCGAGCCGCTTCAGGCTGATCGGCTCACCCGTCTCCTCGCAGTAGCCGTAGGAGCCGTCCTCGATCCGCTCCAGCGCCGCATCGATCTTGGCGATGAGCTTGCGCTGCCGGTCGCGTGCCCGCAGCTCGATCGAGCGATCCGTCTCGGACGACGCGCGGTCGGCGAGATCGGCGAGGTTCGAATTGTCGCTCGCCAGCGCCGCCAAGGTTTCGCGCGACTCGCGCAGGATTTCGGACTTCCATGCCAGCAGCTTCTTGCGGAAATAGTCCCGCTGCCGCTCGTTCATGAAGGCTCCGCTCTCGAAAAGGTCGGTCTCGATATGCAGGGCGTCGCTCATATCGCATCCCCTTGACGGCGGTGGGCGGGCTTATAGCGGGCGTAAGTTCGGTGAACAAGAAGCTTTCGCGCAACAGGTTGCGAGCGTTCCCTGCTGCGAAAGCAAAGCCTTAGCCGGTCTTTCCCTGCACAAGTCTTGTGCTCGACTGCAGCGTGTTTCAGCATATGCGCGCGACGATCGCATGAAGCGCTGGTGCCAGCCTTGAGCACTATTGCGCCACAGGTGCCACAGGGTTACGCCTAGGCATGGCAGCTTCCGTACCGTCCGTCTTCGTCCTCAGGCACGCGCATGCCGCCGCCGGCGACCCCGAAGGCGAGGATTACGAACGCCCGCTC
Organism: Plantimonas leprariae; assembly: GCF_008802405.1. Lineage (GTDB taxonomy): Bacteria > Pseudomonadota > Alphaproteobacteria > Rhizobiales > Rhizobiaceae > Plantimonas > Plantimonas leprariae. Next base: position 267,212 of record NZ_VZDO01000004.1, on the reverse strand, counting down.
GACGAGCGCGGGCTCCGCGAGGCGCACCGGATGGCCGAGATTTTCGCCGAGCGCGGCTGGAAGCCGGAACGCGTCATATGCTCCGGGGCGGCCCGCACCCGCCAGACGCTCGAACATCTCGGCGCGGCCGTTGCAGATGCGGAGGTGACCTTCGACGACAGCCTCTACTCGGGTAACCGCGACGCCTATCTCGCCGCGCTTCACGCTGCCGGAGAACCATCGTCGCTCCTGCTGGTGGGCCATAACCCGATGGTCGCCGAGTTCGTCTCGACGCTCACCGGCGACGGCGATGCGCTCGCCCTGCACCAGCACGGTCAGGGGGTCCCTACCGCGTCCCTCGCCCGCTTCGAGCTTCGCGCCTCGTTCGCGTCGGCGGGCGAACGGGACGGCTATCTCACGCACTTCGTCGTGCCGAACGGCTGATCCGCGCTCCATCGGCGTTTGTGGACGCGGCCGGCATCCTTATATGCGCGAAAGACCGCTGACCCACCGGAAGCCCTTCGCCCGATGCCATCGATCGCCGACGAGGCGCGCATAGCCTTCGACAATCTGGCCGACCGGGCGACATCGATCTTCCATCCGACCCTCCGGCTCGGGGTCGCCGGCCTGTCGCGCGCCGGCAAGACGGTCTTCATCACCGCCCTCGTCCACAACCTGCTGCACGGCGGCCGTGTGCCGCTGTTCGAGGCGCAGGCGTCGGGGCGCATCGCCCGCAGCTTCCTGGAGGAGCAGCCCGATGTCGCCGTGCCGCGCTTCGGCTACGAGGAGCACGTGCGCACGCTGGTCGAGCGGCGCATCTGGCCGGATTCGACGCGGGCGATCTCGGAACTGCGGCTGACGATCAAATACGAGTCCGCCTCCCTGCTCAGCCGGGTGCTGCCGGCGGGCCGCCTGTCGCTCGACATCGTCGACTATCCCGGCGAATGGCTGCTCGACCTGCCGCTGATCGACAAGGATTTCGCGACCTTCTCGCGAGAGGCGATCGAGCGGACGCGCCTGCCGCAGCGGGCGGAAGCCGCCGCGCCGTTCCTCGCCCGGCTCGACGCGCTGGACCCGGCGGCAGCGGCGGACGAGACGGCGGCGCAGGAGCTTTCGCGCGCCTTCGCCGCCTATCTGCGCGCCTGCCGGGAGGACCGCTCGGCGCTTTCGACGCTGCCGCCGGGCCGCTTCCTGATGCCGGGCGATCTCGAAGGCTCGCCCGCCCTCACCTTCGCACCGCTGCCGGTCAACGCCGGACGGAGCTACCCGAGGAACTCCTTCGCCGGCCTCTTCGCCGCGCGCTACGAAGGCTACAAGAGCGTCGTCGCCAAGCCCTTCTTCCGCGAGCACTTCGCCCGTCTCGACCGGCAAATCCTGCTGATCGACGCACTGCAGGCGATCAACGCCGGCCCCGCTGCGGTTCGCGACCTCGAAACGGCGCTGACGGAAATCTTCCTCTGCTTCCGGCCCGGCCGCGCGAGCTGGCTCGGCGGCTTCCTCACCCGCCGCATCGACCGCATTCTCGTCGCGGCGACCAAGGCCGACCACCTGCACCGCGAAAGCCATGCGCGGCTGGAGACCATCGTCCGGCGTCTCGTCGAGGAAGCGGCCGCGCGCGCGAAGTTCCGCGGCGCGAGCGTCGAGACGCTTGCGCTCGCCTCGGTGCGGGCGACGCGCGAGGCGACCGTGCCGGACGGCGGGAGCCGGCTGCCGGTGATCGTCGGCGTGCCGATGGCGGGCGAGACGATCGGCACGGAGCGCTTCGACGGGACGCGCGAGACGGCGATCTTTCCCGGCGACCTGCCCGCGAATCCGGCGAAGCTCTTCGCGGACCCGGACGACGCATCCCAGAACGGGCATCCACTGAACTTCGTGCGCTTCCGGCCGCCCAAGCTGGAGCGGACGAGCGAGGGCGTGCAGCTCTCGCTGCCGCACATCCGGCTCGACCGTGCCCTGCAGTTCCTCGTGGGAGACCGGCTCGCATGAGCGACGAACCCGCTCGCCGCCCGGCGGCCTACAAGCTGGACGCCGACCTTGAACCCGTCCCGCCGGAGGTCGAGGGCGACGCCGTCCGCATCCCCCGCGCGCTGCCGGACCTTTCCGCCATCGAACTCGACGCGGCGGAAGCGATCGAGGCCGAGGAGGCGATCGTCGCCCCGCACCGAAGGGCCGGCTTTCCTTTCGCGAAGATCCTCGTCGCGGCGCTCGGCGCGCTCGTCTCGATCGCCATCGGCCTTGCGGTCGACAACCTCGTCCGTGATCTCTTCGCCCGTTCCGACTGGCTCGGCTGGACGGCGCTCGCGCTGGCGCTCGTCGCCCTGCTCGGCGCTCTCGGCGTCGTCGCGCGGGAACTCCTCGGCCTGTCGCGACTGAAGGCGGTGGAAGCGGAGCGCAAGGCGGGCCTGCGCGCCTACGAACTCGATTCCGAACGCGAAGCCGCGGCCGTGGTCGAAAAGCTTGTCGCGCTGCTCGCCGACCGACCGGAGACCGCCGGGGGACGGGCGCGGCTCGCGGCGCTGAAGGACGACGTGGTCGACGGCCGCGACATGATCGGCCTCGCCGAACGCGAGCTGCTCGGTCCGGTGGACCGGCAGGCGCGAGCGCTGGTGATGCTGTCCGCCAAACGCGTCTCGGTGGTGACGGCGGCGAGCCCGAAGGCGATCGTCGACGTGTCCTACGTCCTGTTCGAGAATGTCCGGCTGATCCGCCGGATGTCGGAACTCTACGGTGCGCGGCCGGGCGCGATCGGCCTCGTCAAGCTGACGCGCGACGTGGTCGGCCATCTCGCCGTCACCGGCACGATCTCGATCGGCGACAACCTCGTCGGCCAGGTCGTCGGGCACGGCATCGCGGCGCGGCTGTCGGCCCGGCTCGGCGAAGGCGTGGTGAACGGCCTCCTCACCGCCCGCATCGGCATCGCGGCGATGGACCTTTGCCGGCCCCTGCCGTTCCTCCGCGCCCGCCGGCCGCGGATCGGCGATTTCATGGGCGATCTCGTTCGCTTGCAGGGTGATGCGGAAAGGCCGCAAGCCCCCGGCCGGACATGATCAGCGGGCACGGGAAAGTATCGCTTAACCATTCGGCGCGATAAGCAAGGGGTCAGCCGGTCTCGCTGGAGGGGATCCCGAACATGCCGAAAAAGCTCGTCGCGGGAGCCTTCCTCGCTGCCGCCGCCTTCGCAGTTTCCGCGCCGTCCGCCTTCGCCGGCGACGAAGCTTTCTTCCGCCAGGTGGTCGGCCAGTGGACCGGCCCCGGCCAGATCGTCGCCGGCAAGTACAAGGGCACGAAGTTCGTCTGCAACTTCGCCGGCATCGAAGCCGAGAAGGCGCCGGGCATGGCGCTGGACGGCTCGTGCCGCATGGGTCTGTTCTCGCAGAACGTCCGCGCCGAGGTGCAGCGCCGGAACGGCGGCTACGAGGGCTCGTTCCTCGACGGTGCGGAGGGCAAGGGCCTCGACATCGTTTCCGGCAACATCGACGGGAATACGGTGGTCTTCGGCCTGAACCGCAAGCAGCTTCACGGCGCGATGATCGCGAAGCTGGCCGAGCGCGACCAGCTCAACATCACGGTCTCGGTGCGGGTCGGCGCGGAACTCGTACCGGTGATCGGCATGAGCCTCAAGCGCGAGGACGCGCCGGTGAAGCAGACGGCGCTGGAGAACTGATCAACGCCACCACGAGCCGTCCGCCGTCGCCGGCTCGATCCCGGCGCGGTCGAGGCCGCTGAGGAGAGTCGAGACGGTCCGGCCGCCGATCCCGAAACCGGCATCGACATCGGCGAGCGGCACCAGCACAAAGGCGCGCTCGGCCATCCGCGGATGCGGCAGCGTCAGCGCGTCGTCGTGGTAGGCCAGCCCGCCGTGGTCGAGGATGTCGAGGTCGATCGGCCGCGGTCCCCAGCGCTCGCGGCGCTCACGTTTCAGCTCGCGCTCCACCCCGAGGCAGACCTCCAGCAGCGGCCAGGGCGCGAGGCTCGTCTCGATCGCGGCGACGGCGTTGAGGAAATCCGGCTGGTCGGTCTTCCCCCAAGGCGGGGTCCGGTACAGGCGGGACACGGACACGACCTCGGCGTCGTCCCGCGCGTCGAGCCAACGGAGCGCCTGCGCCATCGCCGTGGCCGGATCGCCGATATTGCCGCCGAGACCGATGAGCGCCCGCGTCATCGGGCACCACGCGCCAGAACCGCGTCCGCCACCGTCAGCGCGTCGCGGTTCGCCGCGACGTCGTGCACGCGGAACAGCGCCGCGCCGCGCTCGCGCAGCATGACGCTCGTCGCGGCGGTCGCGATATCGGCATTCGCGCCCTCGCCGAGCACGGAGCGCACGAAACGCTTGCGCGAGGTGCCGACGAGCATCGGGAAGCCGAGACGCCGGCGCAGTTCGGCGAAGCGGGCGACGAGATCGAGATTGAGCTCCGCTTTCTCCTTGCCGAAGCCGAAGCCCGGATCGAGCACGATCGCCTCGTCGGCGACCCCCGCGCCACGCGCGATCGCCAACGACCGATCGAGAAAGGCGACCTGATCCTCCACCGCGTCCGGCAGCGGCTCCCGTCCGCGCCCGGTATGCATGAGGCAGAGCCCTGCCCCCGTTTCCGCCGCGACGCGTGCGATGTCGGGCTCGCGCTGCGCGCCCCACACGTCGTTGACGATATGCGCGCCGGCCGCGACCGCCAGCCGCGCCGTCGAGGCGCGATAGGTGTCGACCGACACGAGGAAGCCTTCCGCCGCGAGGGCGTCGATCACGGGCAGTACGCGCCGCTGTTCTTCCGCCTCGGATACCGGTTCGGCGCCCGGCCGCGTCGACTCGCCGCCGACGTCGACGATCGCCGCGCCCTCGTCGCGCATGCGCCGCGCCTGCGCGACGGCGTCGTCCAACGCCATGAAGCGGCCGCCGTCCGAGAAGCTGTCGGGCGTCACGTTCAGGATGCCGATCAGCACGCTTTTCGGCCCGAGCTCGACCGTGCGGCCGTGGCCGACCCGCCAATGCGCCGTCGCCGGCAGTGTCATTTCGGCACCGTCCGATTCCTTTCACCACGCCGATAGATGCCGGAGCATTGATTGCGCAAGCGGCTTGTGCGCCCTCGGCTTTTCTCTAACCTTTCGGCTTGGGCCAGGTCGCGGAGCGCCGGATGAAACGTATGTTGCCGGCTGCGCTCGTCGCGGCTTCGCTCGGGGCAGCCGGCGCGGCCGGTGCCGCGACCATTAGCGAACGGACGACCTACTTCGCCGTGCGGGGCTCGACGCTGGAGCAGCTCGACCGCGAGCTCAATCGCAAGGGGCCGTCGGCGGGTACGGCCGGCGACCGCCATCCGGGCGCGACGCAGGTCAGCTTCGGCGGCCGGATCACCTATGCGCCGTCGGGCCGCGCCTGCCGCGTCGGCCGGACCGACTTCACCCTGAAGCTCGTGAAGATCCTGCCCCGCTGGACGCCGACGCGCTCGGCCTCCGCCGCGACGGCGATCATCTGGCGCACCCTCGCCGAGGACATCTACCGGCACGAGGAAGACCACGCGAAGATCGCCCGCGGCTACGTGCGCAAGATGGAAAGCGCCGTGCGCAATCTCGGGCCGCGGCCTGATTGCCGCAGCATGGAAGCGGCGGTGAACGCCACCACCGCGCGTTACCTGAAGGAGCACGAGCGGGCGCAGCTCGATTTCGACAAGGTCGAGGGTCGCGAGGTCAACCGGCGGCTGAAACGGCTGCTGCAGCGGAACATCGAGAAGGCCTTGGCAAGCGAGCGCGCGACGCAATAGGGCGGGGCGCGTCAGGCCTGCCGCTCGGGAACGTGCAGCACGAGGCCGTCCAGCTCGTCCCGCATCTTGATCTGGCACGACAGGCGCGAGTTCGGCTTCATCTCCCAGGCGAAGTCGAGCATGTCCTCTTCCATCGCTTCCGGCTCGCCGACGAGCGCGGTCCATTCGGGATCGACATAGACGTGGCAGGTCGCGCAGGCGCAGGCGCCGCCGCACTCCGCGTCGATCCCGGGCACCGAATTGCGGATGGCGTTCTCCATCGCGGTCGTGCCGTTCGCGACGTCGAACTCGTAGCGCTCGCCGCCGGATGAAACGAAGGTCAGTTTTGTCATTGTCGAATGTACGCCGCCGTTCGAGCGGCCGCGGGCCGCCGGGTTTGGAACGCTTCTAAGGGCATGTTCCCGCCCGGAGTCAACGCGCGCCCGCGAGCACGACGGGCTTCCGTCAGCCGAGGAGCGTGCGGATGAAGGCGCCGGTGCGCTGCATCTCGGCGAGGAGCGAGGCCGTCGCGAGGCTGTCGCCCGGATGGTTCTCGGAGACCTCGGCGCGGTCGGCCAGCGCGAACGCGCCGATGTTGCGGGCGGCGCCCTTGATGGCATGGGCAAGTGAACGCCGCTCGCCATCGTTCGCCGTGCCGAGCCGGGCCGAGCACTGCTCGACCTGGATCGCCATCAGGCCGAGGATCTCGCGTTCGAGCGCCCGGTCGCCGAGCGTCTGGCCGGCGAGGTGCACGAGGTCGATCGGTCGCGCCCGCGACGGACGGGCCGCCTCCGCTGTTTCCCCGGATTGTCGGTCGAGAACGCGTCGTCGCTGGTTCATGCCTGTTCTCGCTCCCGGCTGCGGCGCGGTCGTCGTCTCGGCGAAAGAGACGTGAACCGGCGTTAACCTCGTGCGCAGGTTGATCCCGCGTCGCGCCGATCGTGCGGCGGAATCGTGTAGAAGGGGTGAACGTCGGACCCGCGACGTCCGGAGTCCAGACGCTATTTTTCGCATCCCCGGCCGGTTTGTTAACCGTATGTTTAAAGTTGTAGGGATTGCGGGGTTTTACGATTTCTTTCGAATCGCACCATAACTACGGTGAAGATCGCGGAACTGCCGGCTTCGCTCCGCTTTGGAGAACCGAGGCCGGCAACGAAGCCGACCGGCGCGTCATTTCCGCGGCGGTCGGATCACGGGGCCGATGCGGACGGCTTCGGGGTAACGGGTAGCGAGGCAGGCAATGTCGAAGATCAAGACCTCCGAACTCCTGTCCGACGAAGCGCTGAGTGAACTGGAAGCAGCGCTCGAATCGGACTTCCGGCTCGGCAACGACGTCGACGAACTGCCCGACGAACCCGACGAAGGCGAAGCCGTGATCGAGAACGTCTCGGCGGAAGCGGCCGGGCGCATCGAGCCGGAAGAATTCGCGCCCGACACGGTCGACATCGATTTCGCTTTCGAGGAATTCGACCGCCAGCTTCAGGAGGCGACCGGCGTCTTCATGGCTGGCGCCGAGGGAGCCCAGCCGCCCGCCGATGACCTCCGCGCGGAAGCGCCGCGTGACACCGCGCCCGCTGCCTCGTCGGACGCTCCCGACCTCGGCTTGGCGGTTCCGACCGCCGCAGCCGGAGCCGGCCTCGCCGCGGCGGCCGCCGCTTCCATGCCGCCGCGCCCGACGGTTCCGCCGCGCGCGGCCAACGAGCCGCCGACGCCCGGCCTTCGCGCCGAAGCCGGCCGCGAGCCGAGCCGCGACGACGGCTCGCCGGCGGTGCAGACCACTCAGCGTCCGAGCCCGGCGAACGACGAGGCGCGCCGCGAGACCGTCTACGCGCAGGCTCTCTTGAACCGCCGCGCGTCCCGCACGCCGATCTATGTGGCAGCGGTGGTGTCCGTCGTCTGGGCGGCGCTCGCCGTCTATGTCGGCCACGAGATTTATGGGCAGAGCCTTTTCACCGTGCCGACCTCGGCGTCCGAGGTCGCGGCCGCGCCGGGCCTGCCGCTGGTGCTCGCCGCCGCTCTCGTCCCGGTGCTGCTCATCTTCGCCTTCGCGGTGATGGTGCGCCGTTCCTCGGATCTTCGCCTGATGAGCCGCTCGATGGCCGAGGTGGCGCTTCGTCTGGCCGAGCCGGAATCGATCGCGGCCGATCGCGTCGCGACCATCGGTCAGGCGATCCGCCGCGAGATCGCGGGGCTCGGCGAAGGCGTCGAGCGGGCGCTCGCCCGCACCGCCGAGCTGGAAACCGTCGTCCATACCGAGGTCTCGGCGCTGGAGCGTTCCTATGCCGACAACGAGGTGCGGATCCGCGCGCTGATCCAGGACCTTGCCGGCGAGCGCGAGGCCATGCTGTCGCACGCCGAGAAGCTGCGCTCCTCCGTGGTCGGTTCGCACCAGAAGCTGGTGTCGGAGGTCGACGGCGCGTCGTCGGAGATCCTGCAGCGGATCGAGGAGGCATCCTCCCGGTTCGAGGCGATGCTGCACGAGCGCGGCAACGACCTGACCCGCTCCTACGAAGAGCGCAGCGGCGCGCTGGCGCACCTGTTCGACGAGCAGAACCGCAACCTCGAACAGCAGCTCTCCGGCAATACCGAAGGCTTCCTCGCGCGGATCGGCGAGAGCGCCGACGCGGCGACGGAGCAGTTGCGCCGCACCGGCGACGAGATCGCCGCCGCGCTGGACGGCCGCGCCTCCGACTGGCAGTCCCGGTCGGCGGATTTCACCGAGCGTCTGGAGGCGATCACCGGCGAGTTCGATCGCCGCGTCAACGGCGTCAGCGACGAGGTCGTGACGCTCCTCGCCTCCCGCGCGGAGGGCGTGCGCGGCGAGCAGGAGCGCTTCCTCGCCGACCTCACCTCGACGTTGGACGAGCGGCAGCAGCGTTTCGGCGCGGACGCCGACCGCTTCCTTGCCGACATGAACGGCAATCTCGGCGAGCACGACCAGACCTTCGTTGCCCGCACCGAAGCCTTCGCCCGCGAAATCCGCGTGGCGGTGGATCAGCGCATGGCGGCCCTTGGAACCGAGGGGCAGCGGCTCATCTCGGGCGTGGCGGCCGAGCTCGGCAACCGGCAGGAGCGTTTCGCGCTCGAAACCGACAGCTTCGTCGAACGCCTCGCGGCGATCTTCGACGAGCGCTCGACTGCGCTCAAAAACGAGCAGCGGCGGGTGATCGAAAGCGTGTCCTCCGATCTCGGCGAGCGTTCGGGCCGGTTCGGCGAGGAGACGCAGGCCTTCCTCATGGCACTCAGCCTCGCCTTCGACGAGCGGTCGCAGCGCCTGGACGAGCAGCAGGACGACTTCGTCAACCGGGTCGCCCGGAGCATCGACGCCGGCAGCGAGCGCAGCCGCACGCTGCTATCGCAGCACGGCGACGCGATCGTCGGCGGGCTGGACGAGCGTCTGGACCGGCTCGACGCGGCCTTCGGCGAACGGGGCGTCGCTCTGGTGGAATCGCTCGAAGCGCGCACCACGACCATCGTCGACGCCAGCGAGCGCATCGCCGGTGTCCTGCAGAACCGCTCCTCGGAATTCGCGCGCGCTCTCACCGATCGCAGTCGCGAGATCGTCGCCGCTTTCCAGAACGGCAACAGCGAACTGGCCTCTGCGACAAGCGAAGCCTTGGCGCGGTCGGAGGCCGCCTTCGCGGGTCGCGCCGGCGAGCTTCAGACCATGCTGGATGCGCGTCTCGGCGAGTTCCGTACCACCTTGGAAGCACAGGTCGGCGGCATCGACGGCACCCTCGACGAGCGGCTCGGCGGTCTTACGGACGCGCTCGTCCGCCGCGCCGAGGATCTGCAGGCAGCGCTGGCATCCGTCGAGCGCAACCTCCTCGGCGGCATCGACGAGCGCGCGGGCACCCTCACCGGCGCGCTGGACGAACGGCTGGGCGCGTTCCATTCCGACATGGACGGCCGCAGCGAGAACCTCCGCCGCATCGTCGACGAGCGCTTCGCCGACGTCGCGGGCTCGCTGGGCGAACGCTCCGAGGCGATCGCGGCTGCACTCGCGACGGCGCAGGACAGCCTTCTCGGCGGCATCGAAGCGCGCACCGGCGCGCTGCGGGCTGTGCTCGACGAACGGGTCGGCGGCCTGTCGCACGATCTCGGCCGCCGCACGGACGAACTCGAACAGTCCTTCGCGTCGGCGCATCGCACACTGATCGGCGGCCTCGACGAGCGGTCCGGCGCCCTCGCCTCCTCCATCGAGGCGGGCGTCGAGCGGATGCGCCACGTCCTGTCCGATGCGGAAGCGACCCTCACCACCGGTACGGACGAGCGCGGACGCGCCCTGCAGTCCGCCATCGAGGAACGGCGTCTCCATCTGGAGCGGCTGTTCACCGAGCGCGCGGACATCTTCGTCGGCAATATCGACGCCCAGTCGACGCGCATCATCGAGGCGCTGGACGCCCGCGCCGGCACCTTCGACACCAGCCTGAACCGGCACGTCGCGGCGACGGAAACCCTCGTCCGCGAGGCGGAAGCACGCAGCCTCGCCACGCTCGGCGAGAAGCAGGACGCGCTCCGCGAGGCGCTGGCCGAGCGCACCGACGCGCTGCGCCAGGCGGCGGACGAGACGCAGGAAAGCTTCCTCGCCTTGCTGGAAGAGCGCGTTTCGGGCGTCCGCGGAGCGCTCGGCGACGTGCTCGACCGCGTGTCCGGCGAGTTCGGCTCGCAGATCGACGCCCTGCGTCGCATCGTCGAGGAAACGCGCGACGGCCTCGGCAACGGCCTCGAGGAACAGCGTCTCGGCCTTGCCTCGACGCTGGACGAGCGCGCCGCGCAACTGCGCGAAGGCCTCGACTCCCGAGCCGCCGGCTTCCGCGCGGTCGTGGAGGAAGCGCGCACTCTCCTGGTCGACGGCTTCGACGGCCGTGCCGTCGAGCTTCGCGACAACATCGCGGCGCAGGCGGCGACGCTGCAGTCCGTGATCGACGATGCCCGCCGCCTCGTGGCGGAAGGGCTGGACGAGCGTGCCGAGCGGCTGTCGGGCGACTTCGACCGCAGCGCGTCCGGTCTTCTGGAGCGGATCGACCGCTCGGCCGAGCACATGACCGGTCTCCTGTCCGGCGTCGACGGTCGCCTCGTCACGGTGCTGGACGACCGGCGCGACGAAATCGTGCGGATCCTGGAGGAAGCCACCCAGTCGGCCGGCGCGACGCTGAACGACCGCGCCGACGACATCCGCCGCGTCATCGAGCAGAGCGTCACCGACGTGTCCCGCTCGCTCGAAGCCCGGCGCGAGGACCTCGTCGCCGCGATCGAATCCGGCACCGTCTCGGTGACGACGGCCTTCGACCAGCGCACGGAAACCATCACGGAAGTGCTGGAGCGCGGCCTCGGCAACGTCGACCGGACACTGACCAGCCGCACCGCCCTCGTGGCGGAGTCGCTGCGCAGCGCCATCACCGTGGCCACCGCCGCGATGACGGAGGAAGCGGAGCGGGCGCGCAAGGGCCTGGAAGGCGAGACGCAGGCGATCTCCGCGCATGTCGCGGAAATCGAGACGGTGTTCCGCACCGCCGGCGAGGAAACTCGCGGCCGGCTGGCGGAAGAGGCGGAGCGTCTCGCGACGCAGTTCGCCGCCGTTGCCGCCGACTTCGCCGCGAAGGGCGACACGTCGCGGCGCGAGTTGGTGGAAGGGGCGGAAAACCTCGTCGGCAGCATATCCGGCCTCTCGGCCGATATCCGCCGCGAGGCGCAGGAGGCGCGCGACACGCTCGGCTCCGAAAGCGCCAGCCTCGCCACGCAGATCGGCGGCGCCTCGCTCGCGATGCGCTCGGAAGCCGAAGCGGCGCGCGAGCGGCTGGCGACGCTCGCGGTCGATTTCGTCGGCAATATCGGCTCGGCGGCGGAGCGCATCCGCGCCGACGCCGACGCGGCTCGTGCCTCGTTCGGCGAACAGGCCGAGGCGATCTCGCGCGCCGTGGCGGATGCGTCCGCCAAGCTGTTCGATGATGCGAACTCGGTGCGCCGCGATATCGGCACGCAGGCTGAAGGCATCGCCGGCGCGGTCAGTGCGGCGGCCGAGCGGCTGCGGCAGGCCGGCGAGGACTCGCGCGGCATTCTGCGCGAGGACGCCGGCTCCATCGCCGACGCCGTGCAGAACGCCGCGGCGCGACTGCGCGAGGATGCGGTGACCGTCAAGGACCAGATCGACGGTCAGGTCGACGATATCGCCAACGCGGTGTCGGCCGCGGCCGAGCGGCTGCGGGAGGCCGGCGAGCAGTCGCGCGGCAATCTCCGAAGCGACGCGCTCGCCATCGCCGCGGAGATCGGCCAGGCCGCGGTCGCGATCCGCGACCGCACCGAGGCCGCGAAGCGCGAGATCGGCGACAGCGCCGGCCAGTTCGTCGAGCAGTATGCCGGTGTGGCGGAGCGGCTGGCGGACAGCGGCACCGGCATCGCCGACACCTTGAGCGAACGCGTCGAGCGGTTCTCCGCCGATATGGAGGCGCTTTCGCAGCGGCTGACCGATGCGCTCGGCGGCTCGTCGGAGACGCTGCGCGGCAATCTCGACGGCGCGACCGGGGCGATCCGCGAGGAGCTGCGCCGCGCGTCCGAGACCATGCGCTCGGATGTCGACGACGTCGCGTCCCGGCTCCGGGACGACGTCGCCGGCGTGTCGGCGATGTTGGCTCGCGAGGCGGACGCCGCACGCCAAACCATCACCGAGAAGGGCGACGAGATCGCCGCGCAGTTCTCCGACGCGGGCGAGGCCATCGTCAGCGGTGCGGCGGAAGCGCGGGAGCGCCTCGGCCGGGAGATCGGCTCGCTGGTCGACCGCCTGTCCCAGACGAACGGCGGCCTCCGGACGCTCATCGACGATGCGGCGGGCAATCTCGGCGCGATCGACGCGGCACTTCGCGAGACCGGCGAACGCTTCAGCGACAATGCCGAGCGCGCGGCTGGCGTCATCGAGTCCTCGTCGCGCCTCCTCGACGGCAACGCTTCGCGGCTGGACCGCCTGTCGAACGCGGCCTTCGATCAGGTCAAGGCGATGACCGCGAAGTTCGACGACCACGGCAACGCCCTCGGCGAGGCCGCGCGCCTGATCGAAACGGCGCAGGCCAACCTCGAGACTACCCTGACCGAGCGCCGGAGCGGCCTGGAAGAACTGTCCGGCGGCCTCGTCCGCCGGTCCGAGGAGATCGGCGAGTTGATGCGCTCGTTCGAGGAGGTCGTGGAAGGCCTCTTCGAGCGGACCGAACAGCGCTCGCGTCTCGTGACGGAGCGGCTGAACTCCGAGATCGGCGCGTCCTTCACCGAAGCCGGGCGTCAGCTCGACGACGTGGAGAGCCGGTCCGGCGCGGCCGCTTCGCAGATCCGCGACGTGGTGCGCGGCGTCGTCGAGGACGCGGCGCAACGCTTCGCGAGTGCGACCGACGAGATGCGGCGCACGGCGACCAGCATCCGCGAGGAGCTCGAAGCGACGCGTGGCGAGATCAAGCGCGGCGTCTTCGAACTGCCGGACGAGGCTCGCGAGAGCACGGAAGCCATGCGCCGGGCGGTGTCGGATCAGATTCGCGCCCTGCGGGATCTGAGTGACATCGTCGCCCAGTCCGGCCGCGCCTTCGACGTCGGCGCGCGCCGCGGCGGCAACGGGTCGGAGTCGCGCCCCACCGCTTCGGCCGGTCGTGATATCAAGAGCTTCGGCGCTGCGGCGCAGGCGGCGTTCGAACCGATCGCCCGCCCGGCCGCGCCGCCGAGCGAGGAACCGAGGCCCGCGTTGCGGCCCGCGGCCCGCTTCGGCACGGAGGGCAACCTCGCGCAGGACCTACGCGGCAGCGTCGAGCTGGAGCGGGCTCCCGCGCCGACGCCGCGTCCGGCTTCCGGCAGCATCCTGCCGGCATCGCAGCCTCCGGTCGCCTCCACCCCCGCGCAAAGCTCGGCGGCTCAACCGCTGCAGCCCGCCGCACCCGACCAGCCGGCCCGTTCGGGCGGCTGGGTGTCGGACCTCCTGCGCCGCGCCTCGCGCGACGAGGAGGGTGCGGCCGAACCGGCGGGCGAGCGCCCGACCGCGCCGGCCTCCGCGGCCTCCCGTTCGCCGGAGCACGTCGTCGAGTCGCTGAACTCGCTGTCGGTCGACATCGCCCGGGCGATCGACCACGACGTTTCGGTCGAGCTCTGGGATCGCTACCGCCGGGGCGAGCGGAACGTCTTCACCCGGCGGCTCTACACACTGAAGGGGCAGCAGACCTTCGACGAGATCCGCCGCAAGTATCAGCGGGACGGCGAGTTCCGCTCGGCGGTGGACCGCTACATCGCGGACTTCGAAAGCCTGCTTGCCGACATCGCCAAGAGCGACAAGGACAGCTCGCTCTCGCGGACCTATCTCGGCTCCGACACCGGCAAGGTCTACACCATGCTCGCCCACGCCTCCGGCCGCTTCGACGGCTGAAGGCGGTAGGCGACAAACGAAAAGGGCGGCCATCGAGCCGCCCTTTTTCATGTCCGGTCGCCGCAGCTGCGCGGCAGACACCCCGATCTCAGACGGTCTGGAGCGTCCAGGTGACGATCTCGCGAGCGACGCCGTCGAAGGCCTTGTCCAGCGCGGCGACGAAGGCGGCGTTGCCTGTGCCGGAGACCGGTGCGCCGCCGGTGAAGGTCCGCGTCGCGCGGACCGTGCCGTTCCGGTCGTTCAGGATCTTCACCGCGATCTCGACCTGCGCCGACTGCCGGCCCTGCCCGGCCGCGATCTCGAAGCGCCGGATCTCCATGATCACCTGATAGTCGATCGCGAGGCCCTGTCCCGGCACGCCGACCGCGCCGACGCGGCCGGTGTTCTCGAAGGCCTGGACCATGCGGAGCTGGACGATGCGCGGCAGCCGGTCGCTCCACTGGCTGTTCTGCAGCGCCTCCACCGAATAAGGCGTCGGCTTCACGACGATCTGGTTCGAATCGAGCGTCTTGATCGCCGTCGGGTCGGGGATGAGCAGTTGCAGGCGCTTGCGCGCCGGTGCGGAGGCAGCGGTCGAGGGCGAGGACAGCTCGTAGGTATCGCGCGGCGTCGTTCCGCCGAGCGCGGCGCAGCCGCTCAGCGCCGAGACGAGCGCCAGGGCGGCGGACATGCGGAAGCGGTGACTCATCGACAGGCCTTTGCGGGTCGCGACCGCGCGGCACGAGCCGGCGATCGCGCGTCGTTGTTGATCGGCGAACGGCTCAACGGCGAGTCCTGCCGTTGTACTGCTTGATCTCGTCGCCGCCGAACAGGATGCGCTGCGGGTTGGACGAGAGGGAATCGACGGCGGCACCGACCTTGTTCACCGTGCTGGTCGCCGCACCGATGAAGTTGCGGATGTCCGGCAGGCTGCGGTCGGTGAAGCCTTGGATGCTCGAGGAGATCGGGCCAATCTGGTTGTTCAGCGCGGTCGCCGCGCTGCCGACGCGGTTGGCGGCGTCCTGCACGGCGGCGAGCGAGGTCGTCGCGCGCTGCACGAGGCCGTTGGTCGAATCCTCGTTCAGGAAGCGGTCGGCGGAGGCGAGGACCGACTGGAGCCGCGTCGACGCCTCGTTGACCTTCCGCGTCGTCTCGCGGGCATCCGTGATGATGGCGTTGATGTCGTCGCGCCGGTTGCCGACGTCGTTGGCGACGCGCGCCACCGAGTCTGCCGCCCGCGCGACGTTGTCGGTCGCCTGCCCGACATTGTTCACGGCGCGGGTGATCGTGTCCGGGTTGATGCCGCTGAGGATCTGGTCGACGTGCTCGCGCGTGCCGTTGAAGTTGCCGACGGTCAGGTCGATCGTGCGCAGCGTGCTTTCGGCGACGTCGATCGCCGACTGGATCGTCGGCGTCTTCGCGTTGATAGCCGCGACGAAGCTCGAAACCTGATCCACCGTCTGGTTGATCTTCTGCGTGTCGACGCCGGCGAGAATGCCGTTGGCGCGGTCGACGGTCTGGTTGAGGTTGGCCGCGATGCGCTGCGCGTCGGCGCTGATCGGCCCGAGCCGATCGAGAAGCTGATCGATGTCCGGCGCGTTCGCCGCGAAGACGTCGCCGACGCGGCCGAAGGAGCGCACGGCGCTCTGCGCCGATTCGACCAGCCCCCCGATGTTGCCGGCTTGGTCGCGCAGCGTCTGGCTGAGCGCCGTGACGTTGTCGACCGTCCGCCGCACGCTGTCGCCGTCGATGCTGGCGAGAACCTGATTCGTCCGGTCGACGGTCTGGTTGAGGTTGGCGGCGACGCGGGTCGCGTTGTCGCTCAAGGGACCGAGATTGGCGATCAGGCGATCAACGCTCGGCGTGTTGCGGTCTATCGCGTCGCCGACCCGGCCGATGGCGGCCGCGGCGGTCCGGGCGGACTCGAAGATGGTGTCGATGTCGCCGTTCTTCTCGCGCAGCTTCGCGGTGACGACGGCGACGTTGTTCAGCGTATCCCGCACGTCCTGAGGGTTCACTGCCTCCACCACGCCGCGCACGGCACGAACGGTCGACGGCAGTTCCGTGGCGACCGTATTGGCGGAATCGGCCAGGCGGCCGGCGCTGGCGAGGAAGTTCTGCAGGTTGTCGGAATTGTTCGCGAGCGTGTCCGTGAAGCGGCGGACGTTGCCGGAGGTCGCCGTGATGTTGTCGGCCGTGGTGCGCACCGCCGGCCCGATGTCGTTCACGACCGCCTCAAACTGGCCGAGGATGTTGTTCGCCCGGTCGGCGATGTCCTTGGCGGTCGCGAGGATGTCGGTGACGTCGGACGGGTCGGCGCGGATGACCGGCACCGCGCCCTGCTCCTGCGCGTACTGGATGATGTTGCGCTCGTTCACCGAGCCGCCCTTCAACTCGATGAACGCTTGGCCGGTGAGGCCGGCGAAGCCGATCGTCGCGCGGGTCGAGGTGGTGATCGGCGTCGTGCCGTCGACGCGCGTCGTTGCGATCACGGTACGCGGGTCGTTCGGGTCGATCCGGAGGTTCCGCACGTCGCCGACGCGAAGGCCGTTGAACAGCACTTGGCTGCCGACGGACAGGCCGTTCACCGACCCCTCGATGCGCACCAGCAGCTCGACGCGGCTATCCTGATTGGCGACGTTGGCCGTCCAGTAGACGAACAGGAAGCCGGCAACGAGGACGACAAGCGTGAAGGCGCCGACGAGAACGTAGTTCGCGCGGGTTTCCATGGGTCAGTTCTCTTGTCTCTCGGCCATCGACGCCTCGCCGTGTTCCGGTGTCACCACCGTGCGGGCGCGCTTGCCGTGGAAGTACGATTTGACCCAAGGGTCGTCGAATTCGAGCATCGTCTGGAGCGGACCTTCGACCAGGACACGCTTCTGACCCAACACCGCGATCCTGTCGCAGGCCTGAAACAGCGAATCGAGATCGTGCGTCACCATGTAGACGGTGAGGCCGAGCGTGTCCCTGAGCGTCATGATCAGCTCGTCGAACTCCGCCGCGCCGATCGGGTCGAGGCCGGAAGTCGGCTCGTCGAGAAAGACGATGTCGGGATCGAGCGCGAGCGCGCGGGCCAGCGCCGCGCGCTTGATCATGCCGCCCGAAAGCTCGGACGGGTACTTGTGCGCCGCGTCCGGCTGCAGGCCGACGAGGTCGATCTTCAGGCGGGCAAGCTCGTCCATCAGCTTCGGCGAGAGATCGAGGTATTCCCGCATCGGCACCTGAATGTTCTCCATGACCGACAGCGACGAGAACAGCGCGCCGTGCTGGAACAGCACGCCCCAGCGCTGCTCCACCGCGAGGCGCTCCTCGTCGCTGGCCTTCTCGTAATCGACGCCGAACACCTCGATCGTACCGGCCTGCTTCTGGTTGAGGCCGAGGATGGTGCGCAAGAGCACCGATTTGCCCATGCCCGAGCCGCCGACGAAGCCGAGGATCTCGCCGCGCTTCACGTCGAGGTTGCAGTCCTTCAGGATCTGCTTCAGCCCGAAGCTGACGTCGACGCCGCGCACGCGGATGATCACGTCGTCGTCCGTCGGGCGCTCGCTGGTTTCCGTTTCCGCCATGTCAGTAGCCGATGGAGGCGTAGAAGATCGCGAACACGCCATCGACCACGATGACGAGGAAGATCGACTTCACCACCGACGCCGTCACGTGGAGACCGAGGCTTTCGGCGCTGCCGCCGACCTTCATCCCCTCCGAGGAGGCGACGATGCCGATGATGATCGCCATGAACGGCGCCTTGATCAGTCCGGCGAAGATGGTCGCGACGTCGATCGATTCGCGCAGGCGCTGGATGAAGGCCGCTGGCGGGATGCCGATATAGGTCCAGGTCGTCACCATCGCGCCGGCGATGCCGGCGATGTCCGCGATGAAGGCGAGCAGCGGCAGGACGAGGGTCAGGGCGACGAGGCGCGGGAAGACGAGAACGCCGATCGGGTTGAGGCCGATGACGGTCAGGGCGTCGACCTCCTCGCGCATCTTCATCGAGCCGATCTCGGCGGTGATGGCGCTGCCCGAGCGGCCGGCGATCATGATTGCGGTGATGAGGACGCCGATTTCGCGCAGTTGCAGGATGCCGACGAGATCGACCACGAAGATTTCCGCGCCGAAGGAGCGGAGCTGGAACGCGCCCTGCTGCGCGATGATGCCGCCGATCAGGAAGCTCATCAGCGCGATGATCGGCACCGCGCGCACGCCCATTCGATCCATCTGGTTGACGATGGCGGCAAGCCGCACCTGCGTCTGCCCGGTGACGCGGCGGCCCGCGCCGTAGATGGACGCGCCGACGATGTTCAGGCCGAGGACGATCTCGTCCTTGATGGCGTACATGCCGCGGCCGATCGCCTCCAGCGGCAGCGTCCACAGCATCGGCCCGCGCCCCGGCGGCTCCGGGCGTTCGCGCTCGATCGCCTCGCGCACCGCCTTGAACAGCGCGTTCTCCTCGTCGACCCCGCGCAGCTCCACCGAGCCGCCCTTCTCGCCGATGGTCCGAACGAGGCTTTCGACCAAGAACGCGCCGGCGGTATCGATCCGGCCGACATCGCCGACATCCACCGCGATCTTCGAGCCGAGGTCGGCCTCGCGCGTGTCGTCGACCGTCTTCTCGACCGTGCCGATCGTGCGGGCCAGCCAGTCGCCGGAAAGCTGCAGGACGACGCCGCCGTCGGCCTTCTCGGCCGTGAGCGACGGCGGGGCCGCGCGACGGCCCATCGCGCCGTCGCCGCCTGCCGGCGCTTCCTCGTCCTTCGGATCCAGCATGCGTGGTCGTCTTTCGAAGCTCGCGGCCTTGCCGTCGCCGCTCGGCTGGCGGAAACAGGGGAACCCGGAGCCGCGTCGCGAAGCGCGGACTCCAAGCCGTGCGGACGTTAACCATCCTTGCATGGTGCTGTCATGGCGCGGCCCTCAGCAAAGTCCCAGCCGGGAAAGGATTTCCGATGCCGCGTCGTGTTTCGGTCACAGTGGAGGGGTTCGAGCTCGCGCAGGTCTTCACCATCGCGCGCGGCTCGAAGCGCGAGGCGGTGGTGGTGGTCGCGGAGATTTCCGAAGCGGGTCGATCCGGGCGCGGCGAATGCGTGCCCTACGCGCGTTACGACGAGAGCGTCGAGAGCGTCCGCGCCCAGATCGAAGCGGCACGGGAGGCGGTCGAAGCCGGCGCGTCGCGCGAAGACATCCAGCGCTTCATGCCGGCCGGCGCGGCGCGCAACGCGGTCGACTGCGCGCTCTGGGATCTCGAGGCCAAGCTTGCCGGCCGCGCGGTCGCCGGGTTGGCGGGAATCGGCGACCTGCAGGCGCTGGAAACGGCCTACACGATCTCGCTCGCCGCGCCCGACGAGATGGCGGTGGCGACCCTCGCGGTGGCGGACCGCACGCTCCTGAAAGTGAAGGTCGGCGGCGGCGACGGCCGGGACGCCGAGCGCATCCGCGCGGTCCGGGCGGCGAGCCCCGTCGCGCGCCTGATCCTCGACGCCAACGAGGGTTGGACGCCGGGCGACATCCGCGCGAACATGCTCGTCGCCGCCGAAGTGCGGGCGGCGCTGGTGGAGCAGCCCCTCCCCGCCGGCGCGGACGCGGTCCTGGCCGGCATCCCGCACCCGGTGCCGATCTGCGCCGACGAATCGCTGCACCAGACGTCCGATCTCGCGGCGCTGGCGGACCGCTACGACTGCGTCAACGTCAAGCTCGACAAGACAGGGGGCCTCACGGAAGCGCTGGTGCTGGTGCGGGAAGCGCGCCAGCTAGGGTTCGGCGTGATGGTCGGCTGCATGGTGTCCTCGTCGCTCGCCATGGCGCCGGCGATGCTCATCGCGCAAGGCGCCGATTTCGTGGACCTCGACGGACCGCTCCTGATGAAGCGTGACCGGCCGGACGGGCTGATCTATGCCGGCTCCACGGTTTCGCCGCCCTCGTCGGCGCTTTGGGGCTAGAGGCCGGCGCGCAAAACGGTTTAAGACGCCGGCATCGGAGGTTGCCCCATGAACGATCGCGTCGAGAACTCGGCTCTGCAGAACGAGGTTCGGCGGCCGGCGGAGGATCGCGCGAAAAGCGACAGGCCGGCGAACGGCGATCTCGACGCGCAGGCGCTGTTCTACCACCTCCACCCGAAGCCGGGGAAACTCGCGATCCAGCCGACGAAGACGCTCGGCAACCAGCGCGACCTCGCGCTCGCCTATTCGCCCGGCGTCGCCGCGCCCTGCCGCGAGATCGCCAAGAACCCGCAGACGGTGGCCGACTATACGAGCCGGCAGAACCTCGTCGCCGTCCTGTCCAACGGCACGGCCGTGCTCGGTCTCGGCAATATCGGCCCCCTCGCCTCGAAGCCGGTGATGGAAGGCAAGGCGGTGCTCTTCAAGAAGTTCGCCGATATCGACGTCTTCGACATCGAGATCGACGCGCAGGAGATCGACCGCATCGTCGACGTCGTCGCCGCGCTGGAGCCGACCTTCGGCGGCATCAACCTCGAAGACATCAAGGCGCCCGAATGCTTCGAGGTCGAGGAGCGCCTGCGCGAGCGCATGGGCATCCCGGTCTTCCACGACGACCAGCACGGGACGGCGATCATCGTCGCGGCGGCGGTCCGCAACGCGCTGGAACTCGCGGGTAAACGGATCGAGGACGTCAGGATCGTCTCCTCCGGGGCGGGCGCTGCGGCGATCGCGTGCCTGAACCTCCTCGTGGCGCTCGGGGCGAAGGTCGAGAACATCGTCTGCACGGATATCGACGGCGTCGTCTACGAAGGCCGCCCCGCGCGCATCGACCGCTGGATGGCGGTCTATGCGAAGCAGACCGACCTTCGCACGCTCGAAGAGGCGATCGACGGCGCGGACGTCTTCCTCGGCCTTTCCGCCGGCGGCGTGCTGAAGCCGGAATACCTGAAGAAGATGGCGGCGAAACCGCTGGTGCTGGCGCTCGCCAACCCGACGCCGGAGATCATGCCGGCGCTTGCCCGCGAGGTGCGGCCGGACGCGATGATCTGCACGGGCCGCTCGGACTTCCCGAACCAGGTCAACAACGTCATCTGCTTTCCCTACATCTTCCGCGGCGCGCTCGACTGCGCGGCGACCTCGATCAACGAGGAGATGAAGGTCGCGGCGGTGGACGCCATCGCGGCGCTCGCCCGCGAGGAGGTTTCGGAAGTGGCGGCGAAGGCCTACGGGTCGGAAACGCCGCTGTTCGGGCCGGAATACCTGATCCCCTCGCCCTTCGACCCGCGGCTGATCCTGAAGATCGCGCCGGCAGTGGCGAAGGCGGCGGAGCGGACGGGCGTCGCGGCACGGCCGATCGAAGACCACGGCGCCTATCTCGACCGGCTGAACCGCTTCGTGTTCCGCACCGGCCTCATCATGAAGCCGATCTTCCAGATGGGGCGCGGCTCGGGCAAGCGCGTCATCTTCGCGGAAGGTGAGGACGAGCGGGTGCTGCGCGCGACGCAGGTGGTGCTGGAGGAGGAGATCGGCGTGCCGATTCTCGTCGGCCGTCCGTCGGTGATCGCCAGCCGGCTGGAGCGCTACGGCCTCCGCATCAGGCCGAAGACCGACTTCGAGGTGGTGAACCCCGAGGACGACCCGCGCTACCGCGACTATGTCGACCACTACTTCTCGAAGGTCGGCCGCAAGGGCATTAACCCGGATACCGCGCGGGCGCTGGTGCGCACCTCGAACACCGTCATCGCCGCCGTCGCCGTGTCGCGCGGCGAGGCGGACGCGATGATCTGCGGGCTGGAGGGCAACTATTCGCCGCACATCCGCAATATCAGCCAGATCCTCGGCTTCGCCGACGGCGTGTCGAAGTTCGCGGCGCTGTCGATGCTGATCACCCAGTCCGACACGAAGTTCTTCCTCGACACCTACGTGCAGCGCCATCCGAGCGCCGAGGACTTGGCGGAGATGACGGTGCTGGCGGCGGCCGAGATCCGCCGCTTCGGCATCACGCCGAAAGCCGCGCTGGTCTCCCATTCGAATTTCGGCACCGACGACACGGAGGAGACGCGCAAGCTGCGGCGCGCCCTGAAGCTGATCCAGGAGCGCGCGCCGAACATCGAGATCGACGGCGAGATGCACGGCGATTCGGCGCTGTCGGAAAGCGTCCGCCAGCGGGTGATGCCGACGTCACACCTCAAGGGCGACGCGAACCTGCTGATCTTCCCGAACCTCGACGCGGCGAACATCACGATGAACGTGGTGAAGGTGATGACCGACGCGCTGCATGTCGGGCCGATCCTGCTCGGCGTCCGGCAGCCGGCGCACATCCTGACCCCGTCCGTCACCTCGCGCGGCATCGTCAACATGGCGGCGATCGCCGTCGCGGAGGCCGTGCAGAAGGCGTGAAGCCGGCGCTCCGTCCGGCGGACGAGCGCCCTCCTTCGTCCGACCTAAGGTCGCCGCTTAAGCGTCCGCTCGCGGCCGATCAGCGGCAGGAGGCTCGCCAGCTCCGGGCCATGATCGAGACCGGTCAGCGCGATGCGCAGGGGCATGAACAGCGCCTTGCCCTTGCGCCCGGTGGCGGCCTTCACGGCGTCCGCCCAGCCTTTCCAGGTGCGCTCGTCCCACGGCTCGTCCGGCAGCAGATCGAAGGCCTCACGCGTGAACTGCCTGTCGTCCTCGCCAAGGTCGGGCCGGACCGGCGAGCCACCGAAGACAACCGCCCGCCACTCGGCGGCATCCGCCATCTTGACGCAGTTGGCGCGGACGGCGTGCCAGAATGCCTCGACGCTTTCTGGCGGAACGCCGATCGCTTCGAGTTCCGTCCGGATGTCGCCCGGCTCCAGCCGATGCGTGATCTCGGCCGACAGGCGGTCGAGTTCCGCCGGGTCGAACTTCGATGCCGAGGCCGAGACGGTCGACAGGTCGAGCCGTGCACCGAGTTCGGGCAGATTCGATGCCGCCTCGATCGATCCCGACATGCCGGTGAGGACAGCCAGCGAGGCGACGGCCATCGGCTGCACGCCGGCCCCGCGCAGCGAGCGGAGCGACAGAGCGCCGGAGCGCTTCGACAGGCTCTCGCCGTCGATCGTCGTCAGGAGATTGTGGTGGCCGAAGGTCGGCACCTCGTAGCCGAGCGCCTGGAGCAGCGCGATCTGAACGCCGGTATTGGTGATGTGGTCGCCGCCGCGGATGACGTGCGTCACGCCCATGTCGCCGTCGTCGACGACGGAGGTGAAGGTGTAGAGCTCGTTGCCGTCGGCGCGGATCAGCACGGGATCCGACAGCGAGGCGAGGTCGACCGTCTGCTCGCCGAGCACGAGATCCTGCCAGTGGATCTCGGTCCGCTGCTGCGCGAAGGGCTCGCCGTCGAAGTTCGGCAGGAGGAAGCGCCAGTACGGCCGGCGGCCCTCGGCTTCCAGCCGCGCGCGATCCTCCGCCGACAGCCGCAGCGCCTCGCGGCCGTAGACCGGCGGCAGGCCGCGCGCCAGCAGGCGCTTGCGCTTCGTTTCCAATTCGTCCGGTGTCTCGTAGCAGGGATAGAGCAGCCCGGCCTCGCGCAGCCGCGCCGCCGCCGCTCGGTAGAGTTCCAGCCGGTCCGACTGCCGGACGACCACGTCCGGGCGGATGCCGATCCATTCGAGATCGGTGGCGATCACTTCCGCGTACTCCGGTTTCGAGCGCTCGCGGTCGGTGTCGTCGTAGCGCAGGATGAACGTGCCCTCCCGCCCCTCCACCTTGGCGTAGAGCCAGTTGAACAGCGCGGTCCTGAGGTTGCCGATATGGAGGTAGCCGGTCGGCGACGGAGCGAAGCGGACGGTCGGACGGTTGGGCATGGGGCTCGCGCGCATTGTTCGACGCCGCGTCTAGCAGTCTCGAAACCGGCACTCCAGCGGCCGGATCGGGGCGATACCCGGCTTCGCCGGACTAAGAGTGCCTAACAGAACCCCTGGGATCGGTCCGGCGGGTCTTTTCCGCTCCCGCATCGTCGCCGATGCTCGCCCATGCGCTGCATGGGCTGCGCTCGGCTCCTCCCGGGAACGAAAAATCCCTCGCCGGCCCTCCGCCCAGGAGTTCTGTTAGGCACTCTAATGCGGCCCGGACGATTGCAAAATCGGCATTCCTCCTGACATAGGAACGCGTCGGCGCGAAGCCGCGGTCTGCGATCGAATCGCTACGGAGCGTTCGTGTACGAAATACTCGATCTCGTCAGCAGGTTCGGTCCGGTCATCGTCCTGATCGGCACGTTCTTCGAAGGCGAAGTCTTCGCGATCATCGGCGGCTTCCTCGCTTATCGCGGCTCCTACTCGCTCGAATTCATCGTGGCGCTCGCCTTCGTCGGCTCGTTCTGCGGCGACTCGGCGGTGTTCCTGTTCGCGCGCTTCTTCTCCAACCATCGCTGGGTGCGGCGCTGGAAGACGAAGCCGAAATTCGCCAAGGCGATCCGGCTCGTCGACAAGTTCCACGCCTTCTTCGTGATCGTGAACCGCTACATCTACGGCCTGCGCATGCCGGGGCTGATCGCGCTCGGCCTGTCGTCCATCTCGATCGTGCGTTTTATGCTCCTCAATCTCGTCGGCGCGGGATTGTGGGCCGGCATCTTCACGTCGCTCGGCTACGTCTTCGGCTCCGCGATCAACCTCGTCTTCGCGCGGCTGGAGATGATGGAGCACGCCGTCGGCATCACGCTCGGCGTCATCGCGGCCGCGCTGGCGATCTGGTTCGCCTGGCGGCAATGGGGCCCAGCGCTGTTCACGACAAAGGCCGAGCGCCAGAAGGAAGAGGCGAACGACCGAGCACGGTAAGAAGCTACGGCGTAGGCTGTTGCGGCATCAGCATGAATGCCGCGAAGCAGGCCAACCCCGCCAAGAGAAGCGTCAGACCGCCCAGCGCCGTATCGATGCCGCGGCGACGCATGTCTGCGTTCGGCCGTCTTATGCGCAATAGATTCTGATCCGCGTCGTACAGCACTGGGACGAGTTCCCCGATGAAGGTTTGCTGGAAACCCAGGGCATCGTCCTTGATCAGGGCCGCGCTACCATCCGGCAACGTGACCTCGATCATACGATATCGCTCCATCGCCCCGAACTTGGGAGACGAGACGTTTCGAAAGTCCACCTTCACGACGCGACCGCTCAGCTGAACCACGTCGCCGACGAGCGGTCGGGTGTTTGCCATGCCGACGAAGCCGCGCACCAACAAGGCGGAGCCGAAGACCAGCAACGTCAAGCCCGCAAGCGTCAAGGGGTTCGACCTTGACATCAGCAGACCGGCGCCGAGGCTCATTGCTCCGTCTTCAGCATGTGGATTACGCGCTACTTAGAAGTTCGCCGCCTGCTTCGGCTGGGCCGCGACGTCCTTCTTCAGCAGTTCCGCGACGAGGAAGGCGAGTTCCAGCGCCTGGTAGGCGTTGAGGCGCGGATCGCAATGCGTGTGGTAGCGGTCCGAAAGATCGTCGGCCGAGACCATGCGCGAGCCGCCGGTGCATTCCGTCACGTCCTTGCCGGTCATCTCGATGTGGATGCCGCCGGCATGGGTGCCTTCCGCGTGATGGACCTCGAAGAAGCGCTCGACCTCCTGGAGGATGCGGTCGAAGGGCCGCGTCTTGTAGCCGTTCACCGAAATCGTGTTGCCGTGCATCGGATCGCACGACCAGACCACCTTCCGCCCTTCCCGCTCCACCGCGCGGATCAGCTTCGGCAGGTGCGCCTGCACCTTCTCGTGGCCGAAGCGCGTGATCAGCGTCAGCCGGCCCGGCTTGTTCTGCGGGTTCAGCACGTCGATGAGGCGCAGCAGCGCGTCCGGCTCCAGCGAGGGGCCGCATTTCAGCCCAAGCGGGTTCTTGATGCCCCGGCAGAACTCGACATGCGCGTTCTCCAACTGCCGGGTCCGGTCGCCGATCCAGATCATGTGGCCGGAGGTCGCGTACCAATCGCCGGAGGTGGAATCGACGCGGGTCAGCGCTTCCTCGTAGCCGAGAAGCAGCGCCTCGTGGCTGGTGAAGAAGTCCGTCTCGCGCAGCGAGGGATGCGTATCGGCGGTGATGCCGATGGCGCGCATGAAGTTCATCGTCTCCGAGATGCGGTCGGCCAAGCTGCCGTACCGTTCGCCCTGCGGCGAGCCGGAGATGAAGCCGAGCATCCACTGATGGACGTTGTCGAGGTTGGCGTAGCCGCCCTGCGCGAAGGCGCGGAGCAAGTTGAGCGTCGCCGCCGACTGGCGGTACGCTTCGAGCTGCCGCTCGGGATTCGGCACGCGCGAGGTTTCGTCGAACTCGATGCCGTTGACGATGTCGCCGCGATAGATCGGCAGCGTCACGTCGCCCTTCGTCTCGGTCGGCGCGGTGCGGGGCTTGGCGAACTGGCCGGCGATGCGCCCGACCTTCACCACCGGCTGCGAAGCCGCGAAGGTGAGCACCACCGCCATCTGCAGGAAGGCGCGGAAGAAGTCGCGGATGTTATCCGCCCCGTGCTCGGCGAAGCTTTCGGCACAGTCGCCGCCCTGAAGCAGGAACCCGCGACCTTCGGCGACCTCCCCGAGCGCGCGGGTCAGCTTCCTCGCCTCACCTGCAAAAACGAGGGGCGGAAAGCTGGAAAGCCGCTTCTCGGTATCGGCCAGGGCGGCGAGGTCCGGATAGGTGGGCGCCTGCTCGATCGGCATGCCACGCCAGCTCTTCGGGGTCCATTCCTTGGCCATGACTTCAACCTTCCGGCCGTTCCTGGCCGCTTGCCGCGTTCCTCGTTGCCATCAGCGCGGTTCTGAACGAGGCGGCTTTAAGCACGCAGAAGCGCTTTTGTCATCCGGCCGCCGATGGACGCCGGGATCAGGCGGCTTCGGCCACGAAGAGCAGCGCCGAGAGGATCGACGAGAGGTGCCGCCCCTCGTCCTGCGACCCGACGATGAGGGCCCGATGGTCGCCGGCCAGCAGCGCCTTCGTATGCCGGCATTCGCCGCGAAATTTCGCGCCCGGGCAGGAGCAGAACAGCGTCCGCTCCCCTCGCCCGTCGACCCGCAGCAGCATGTCGTAGGGCGTGCCCTTCGAGCCCGCCACGCGGAAGCGCAGGAGATCGTCGCGCGAGGCCGGCGCGTTGCGCGCGGCGAGCGCCCGCGCCGCGATGCCGCCCTGCCTCTGCGCCGCCACGGCGCGAACCGGCTTCGCCAGTTCCATCGACTCGGCGAGATCGAGCACGTCGATCGCCTCCGCTTCGCGCACCCCCTGCAGCGCGATGTACGCGCAGGCGTAGGCGTCCTCGCCCGCATGGTGATGGGTGAAGCGGACCGCGAACTTCGCTGCCAGCGCCGACAGGCGGCGGCTCGGCTCGTCCGGCCACAGGCGGCGCGCCATCGACACGGTGCAGAACGAGCGGAAGGCGGGCGCCGGCAGGCCGTAGGCGGCAAGCGACGCGCCGAGCACGCGCACGTCGAACGAGGCGTTGTGCGCCAGCACCAGCGCGCCGTCGATCCGGTCGCCGAACTCCCCCCACACGTCCGGGAATTCCGGCGCGTCCAGCACGTCCGTCGGCCGGATACCGTGGACGCGCATGTTCATCGGATCGAACGCCATGTCGCGCGGCCGGATCAGGCTGTAGGCACGGTGGACGACCTCGCCGTCCTCAATGAAGGCGAGGCCGACCGCGCAGACGCTGGTGGGCGAGCGGTTGGCGGTCTCGAAATCGATGGCGACGACGGTTGTCATGCGAAAGCTTCCGGGCCCGGCAATTGGAAATACCGGGCTGCGGAGAGATGATGAATCAGCCTTCGCCGATCAAGGCAAGCCATTCCTCCTCGGTGATGACCTTGACGCCGTGCTTCTCGGCATCGCCGAGCTTCGACCCCGCGCCGGGGCCGGCGACGACGAGGTCGGTCTTCTTCGATACCGAGCCGGAGACCTTCGCACCGAGGGATTCCGCCCGCTTCGTCGCCTCGGGCCGCGCCATCCGCTCCAGTGAGCCGGTGAAGACCAGCGTCTTGCCGGCGACGGGCGAGGCGGACGGCACCTTCGGGCGCTCGTTCGTCGTGGAAACGCCCGCGGCGAGCAGCGCTTCGACGGCCTCGCGATTGTGCCGCTCGCCGAAGAAGTTGATCAGCGATTGCGTCGCGACCGGCCCGAGATCGCCGTCCTTCGCGAGGTCGAGATAGGCCTCGCCCGGCGCGCCCGCCTGCGCTTGTCGGATCGCCTCGCGCAGGGCCGCCGGCTCCTCGCCGAAGCGCTCCCGCAGCGCGACCCGCTGGTTGGCTTTCAGAGCGAGTCCGGCGTCCTTGTACGGGTCCCAAGCCTCGTCGGCGAGCGTCGTCGCATCGAGCGCCATCATGCGCTCGAACGTGCCGCCGCCGATCGTCCTCGCCGTGCCGAGTTCGGTCCACGCGTCGCTCGCCTCGGCCCTGGCTGCCGCGTCGATGCCGGCGATCAACGCCGTCACGTCCTCGAACTTGCGCGCCAGCGCCTTGGCGCTCGTCTCGCCGATCTCGGGAATGCCGAGCGCGAAGACGAAACGCTCCAACGGCACCTCGCGGCGCGCGTCGATGCCGGCGAGGAGGTTCCCGATCGCCTTCGTCGTTTCGGCCTTCTTCGCGGGTTTCGCAGGCTCCTCCTTGCCGTCGGCGTGGCGGCGCGCCTCGGAAAGCTCGCGCCGGCGCGCCTCGATCGCCGCGCGCAGCGGTTCGAACGGCAGGCGGAAGATGTCCGCCGGCTGACGCACGAGGCCGGCATCGAACAGCGTCTCGATGAACGTCTCGCCGAGCCCCTCGATATCGAATGCGTTGCGCGAGACGAAGTGCTTCAGCCCCTCCTTCGCCTGCGCCGGGCAGGTGAGCGCCGCCGTGCACATGCGGTTCGAATCGAGCTTGCCCGTCCGCGGATTGATCTCGCGAACGGCCTTCGAGCCGCATTCCGGGCAACGGTCGGGGTAGCGATAGGGCTCGACGCCGGCGGGGCGCTTCTCCAGCACCACGTCCAGCACCTGCGGGATCACGTCGCCGGCGCGCTGGATGACGATCGTGTCACCGATGCGGATGTCCTTGCCCTCGCGGATCGGCGCGCCGTCGGCATCCTTGCCGGCGATGTAGTCCTCGTTGTGCAGCGTCACGTTCGAGACCACGACGCCGCCGACCGTCACCGGCTCCAGCTTAGCCAGCGGCGCGAGCTTGCCGGTGCGCCCGACATTGATGACGATCTCGCGCACCACGGTCGTCGCCTTCTGCGCCGAGAACTTGTGCGCGATCGCCCAGCGCGGGAAACGCGACACGAAGCCGAGCCGGTTCTGCAGGGCGAGGTCGTCGACCTTGTAGACGACGCCGTCGATGTCGTAGCCAAGCGTCGCGCGCTGCGCCTCGATCGAGCGGTAGTGCTCGATCAGGCCGCCGATGTCGTCGAAGCGCATCATCAGCGGATTGATCGGGAAGCCGAAGCCTCCGACCGCGGCCACGACTTCCGACTGCGTCCTGCCCGGCACCTCGCTCGCCTCGCCCCAGGCATAGGCGAAGAAGCGCAACGGGCGCGAGCGGGTCACCTCCGGGTCCTTCTGGCGCAGCGAGCCTGCCGCCGCGTTGCGCGGGTTGGCGAACTGCCGCACCTTCCTCGCGGGAGCGGCAGCGGATGCGGGCTCATCCGCTTCCTCCGCCGCCGGATCGTCGCCCTTCGCCAGACGCTCGTTCAGCGCGGCGAAGTCGGCATGGGTCATGTAGACCTCGCCTCGCACCTCGAAGATGTCCGGTGCCTCGCCGTGGAGCCGGTTCGGGATGTCCGGCAGCGTCCGGGCGTTCGCGGTCACGTCCTCGCCGACCGCGCCGTCGCCGCGGGTCGCGGCGGACACCAGCCGACCCTTTTCGTAGCGCAGCGACAGCGAAAGGCCGTCGATCTTCGGCTCGGCGGTGATGGCGAGCGGCGCGTCGTCCTTCAGCTTCAGATAGCGCCGCACCCGCCTGGCGAAATCCGCGACGTCCTCGTCCGAGAAGGCGTTGTCGAGCGACAGCATCGGCAGCGCATGGCGGATCTTCCTGAACTTCGCCGACGGCGCCGCGCCGACCTTCAGCGACGGCGAGTCGCCGCGAACCAGGTCGGGGAAGCGCGCTTCGACGGCGAGATTGCGCTCGCGGAGTGCGTCGTATTCCTCGTCGGAAACGGCCGGCTCGTCCTCTTCGTAGTAGAGGCGATCGTACTCGGCCATCGTCGCGGCGAGGCGTTCAAGCTCCTCCGCCGCCTCGTCCGCCGTCAGTTCCTCGACGGGTTTGCCGTTCGCCATCCGTGCCCTGCCGATGCGTGCCGGACGCGACGCCCGGCGGTCGCCGGGATTCTAGACCGCGAAACGTGAAGATGGAGTCGTCAGGCGGAAGCGCCGATCAGACGCTTCGCCGCCGCCCTCGCCTCCTTCGTGATGCTCTCGCCGGCGAGCATCCGCGCGATCTCCTCCGTGCGGTTCGCGGCCTCCAGCGCCGCGACGCGCGTCGCCACCCGGCCCTGCTCGGCCTCGCTTTCCGACTTCGAGATCAGGAGATGCGTCGTCGCGCGCGCCGCCACCTGCGGCGCATGCGTGACGGACAGCACCTGCACGCGGCTCGCGAGACGCGCCAGCCGCCGGCCGATCGCATCCGCCACCGCGCCGCCGACACCCGTGTCGATCTCGTCGAAGACGAGCGTCGGCGCGGACCCCTTGTCGGCGAGCGCGACCTTCAGCGCCAGAAGGAAACGCGAGAGCTCACCGCCCGACGCCACCTTCATCATCGGCCCCGGCCGCGTGCCGGGGTTCGTGCGCACCCAGAACTCGACCGTATCGATGCCGGCGGCGGACGGCTTCTCGGCGTCGGTCTTCATCTCCACGACGAAGGCGGCGCGCTCCAGCTTCAGGTCCGGCAACTCGGCCATCACGGCGTCTTCAAGGTGCTTGGCAATTTCATGGCGCTTGCCCGACAGATCGGCCGCGATCCGATCGAACACGGCGCGGCGCTCCGCCACCTCGACTGAAAGCTGTGCGAGCCGCGCTTCGCCGGCATCGAGGTCCGCGAGGTCGCCGATCATCTTGGCAGCGAGCTCGGGCAGGTCGTCCACCGCGCGCGAATACTTGCGGCCGGCGGCGCGCAGGGCGAACAGCCGCTCCTCGCACTGTTCCAGCGCGCGCGGATCGTATTCCAGGCTGCGCAGCGCCGCCTGCAACCCCATCTGCGCGTCGGACAGCGCGTCCAGCGCGGTGTCCAGCCGCTCGATCGGCTCGTCGAGCAGACCCGGCAACTCGTCCTTCTTTCGGTCGAGGCGCTTCAGCAGCCCGGCCAGCGCCGGGATCGGCGAGGCGTTGCCGGAGAGTTCCTCGAAGGCGTCGTTGACGTCGGTCGCGATCTTCTCGGACTTCATCATCACCTGACGACGCTCGGCGAGTTCCTCCTCCTCGCCGGCCAGGGGCTGAAGTTCCGAGAGTTCCTCTACCGCTGCGCGCAGATAGTCCGCCTCGCGAGCAGCAGCTTCCACCTTCGCGCGGTGGCGCACGAGTTCGCCTTCGGCGTCCCGCCACTCGGCATAGGCGCGGGAGCCGGCGGCGGCCTCGGTGCCAAGACCGCCATAGGCGTCGAGCAGCGTGCGATGCGCCTCCGGGTCCACCAGCGCCCGGTCGTCGTGCTGGCCGTGGATCTCGACCAGCGCCGCGCCGATGTCGCGCATCAGGGCGACGCTCGATGGGCGGTCGTTGACGAAGACGCGCGTGCGGCCGTCGGCATTCTGGATGCGGCGGAGGATCACGTCGCCGTCGTCGTCGAAGCCGTTCTCGACCAGGAGCCGGCGGACGGTATGCGCGGCGGGCGGATCGAACACAGCCGTGATCTCGCCCTGCTTCGCGCCATGACGCACGAGGCCGCCGTCGCCGCGTCCGCCAAGCGCGAGCGACAGCGCATCGAGCAGGATCGACTTGCCGGCGCCGGTCTCGCCGGTCAGCACCGACAGACCATCCTTCAGCGACAGGTCGAGACGCTCGATCAGCACGATATCGCGGATCGAAAGGTGAACAAGCATAGGAGCCGAGTCGCTAGTCCAGGACGCGATTGAAGGCAAGCGACGGGAAGATAGGTTCTGGAGGCGGCTTCAGAAAGCGGAATTGCGAGCGAACCGGCGGTTAAGACGTCTCGGCTAGACCGGGTGCATTCGAGCGCGAAAGCAGCCCGCACCGAGCCAGCGGTGCGACCGGGGAGGATGGGCCACCCCGGCTGCGGCAACGGCCTCGCTCTCGAACCGGAGGTGATGCGATGTGGTTTCTACCGCTGACCGTCACGCTTGAGATGAAAAGAACCCGGAGACACTGGCGAGTGACGCTCCGGGTCCAATTCATTCTCTAGCAACGTGGATGGCGGTTTCGACCGCCATCTACTCCGCCAAGATAGATCAGTTCGCGCCCGATTTCAAAGCGGCGGCCTCAACCGCGACCGGTGATGAGTCCTGCGGCCTTCGCGAACCACGAGTCGCTGCCGCCTGCTTGCGGCTTCAGACCCTTGGACTCCAGAAGCGCGTAGGAGTCCTTGTACCATTGCGAATCGGGGAAGTTCTGTCCGAGCACGGAGGCCGATGCCTGCGCCTCCTGGGTGAGGCCCATGGCGTAATAAGCTTCGGTCAGGCGGGACAGCGCCTCCTCAACGTGCCGGGTGTTCGGATAGGTCTCGATCACGGTCTTGAAGCGATTGATCGAGGCGAGATACTCGCGCCGCTCCAGGTAATAGCGACCGACCTGCATCTCCTTGCCGGCGAGCTGGTCGCGCGCGACGCGCACCTTGGAGCGCGCATCCTCGGCGTATTCGGAGTCGGGATAGCGATCGACCACTTCCTGCATAGCGGCGACGGCGCGCGCGGTGTCGCGCTGGTCGCGTGTCACGTCGGGGATCCGCCGAAAGTAAGCAAGGCCCTGGATGTACTGGGCGTAGGCCGCCTCGGACGTGCCGGGATAGGTGGCGAGATAGCGCTTCGAGGAGGTCACGGCCGTATCGTAGTCGCCGTTCCGGTACGAGGCGAAGGCGCGCATCACCAGCGCTTTGCGCGCCCACTCGGAATAGGGATACTGGCGGTCGATCGCGTCGAACTTCTTCGTCGCCTCGCCGAGACGCCCGCCTTCGAGATTGGCGAGCCCCTGATTGTAGAGCTGGTCGGCGGGCTCGGTCTGCGCCGCGAGCGCCAGCGGGTCGACATCGTCCTTGCCGCCGCCGAACAGACAGCCCGAAAGCGTCGTCGCGCCGACCGCGGCGGCGAGGCAGATGGACAGACGGACGAACGACGCCCGCATCGACATGCTGCGCATGGCTGCGATTTTCCCCTGATCGTCCCCTCGTGACCGCCGCGTTCTATGTCAGCCGCCGCGAACCCACAATCTTCGAGAAAAGCTTTATGACGCCTTTTTTATGACGCATCGTCTGGAAACGACATGACGCAAGCAATCATCAGGCGCGTTGCTTCGCCTGCCGCCGCGTCGGAAGTCTAGCGTCCAACGGCGGCAGATCGTCACCAATCGAGGAAAGGCGGCGGAGTCTAAAGCGTCTGCGGGCCGTAGGCCGGCGCGGCGACCGCGGCGATCAGCGGCGAATGGCGGACGATGTCGCGGCGACGAGCCGGCAGTTCGACGATGTCGTGTGCGGAGTGATCGCGCAGCAGAGCCTGCAGTGCGAGGGCGTTCAGCTTGTGACCGCCGCGAAACGAGCGATAGCAGCCGAGGATGCGACCACCGCCGAGCGAGATGTCGCCGACCGCGTCGAGCGTCTTGTGGCGGACGAACTCGTCCGGGTAGCGGAGCCCGTCCGGATTGATGATGCGGTCGTCGTCGCCGATCACCACCGAATTGTCCAGCGACGACCCGAGGGCATGCCCGGAAGCCCAAAGGCGTTCCACATCCTTCATGAAGCCGAAGGTACGGGCCCGCGCCAGTTCCGCCTTGAACATCGAAGCGGTGAGCTCGCCGGAAAACGCCTGACGGCCGATGGCCTTCGTCGCGAAATCGATCTCGATCTCGAAGCGGCTGCCGTAGTGC
The DNA here is from genome assembly GCF_008802405.1 of Plantimonas leprariae. Taxonomy (GTDB): domain Bacteria; phylum Pseudomonadota; class Alphaproteobacteria; order Rhizobiales; family Rhizobiaceae; genus Plantimonas; species Plantimonas leprariae. The sequence continues at coordinate 233,221 of NZ_VZDO01000004.1, read as the reverse complement.
GGCACGAACTCGGCCCAGCCGTTCGCGGTCTCGACGCGCACCGGCCGGACGACACGGATGTAGCGGCGCTTGGCATCCTGCTTGACCAGCCCGACGCGCTCGATGGCCTCCACGAAAGCCTCGCAGCAGCCGTCCATGATCGGCACTTCGCCGCTGTCGATCTCGACCACGACGTTATCGACGTTCATGGCGTAAAGGGCCGCCATCAAGTGCTCGACCGTCGCCGCATGTACGCCTCCGGGCGTGCCGACGATGGTGGAGAGATCGGTCGCGGGAACGTTGGCGGAAACGGCCGCCACCGACCTGATCGCGCCACAATCGGACCTGATCTTGAAAAGGATGCCGCTGTCGGAATCAGCAGGGATCAGGGAGAGCTGGACCGGTTCACCGCTGTGGACGCCGATACCGGCGAAATCGACCCTTCCCCCGATCGTCTGCTGGTAAATGATCACGCCAAGCAGTTCCTTACGCCAATCCGCGTCGAGAGGGCCCAAGCCCGGGTCCCGACGCTCGACTTCCGCTTTGCTTCGGTTTGCCTCCGTCCCGCGAGACAAACCCCCGAAAGTCTTGATTTCCCCGACAGCAAGATACGGATACGTTGCATAGGCGCCAAATCACGGTTTCTAACCTCGTGTTAATGGCGCACCGCAATTCTTCCGTTAAAATCGTTAACGAAAACATAAGCTTAAACGAACAGTCCCGCCGCTGGGCAGCGGCGGGACTGTTGTCGTTGTGCAACGTACCCGATCAGTTCGACTGGCGGCGCAGGAAGGCCGGGATTTCGAGCTGATCGTCTTCGGCCACCGTGCGGTGCATCGACTGCGGCCGCGACGGCGATTCGGCAGCCGGACGGCGCGGCGCGTAGGGGTTCTGCTCGGCGCGGCGGGGCTCCGTCCGCGCGGAACGGGTCTCGGTCATCTCCGGCGTCTCGCCTTCCTCGCGACGACCGAGGCTGCGCGTCAGCTTGCCGAGGAGGCTCATCGGGCCCTTGTCCTCGGCGACCGGCGACGTCTCGACCTGAGAGGCGCGATGCGTGATCTCGGCCTGCACCATCGGCGGGAAGTCCTCGACGCGCGGCATGCGCGCCGTCGCCGCCTCGCGGCGGACCGCCGGCTGCGGGGCCGCCGGACGGATGGCGACCTCGGCGATCTCGGCTTCCAGCGCCGCCGAGAAGTCGTCGTTCATCTCGAGAGCCTCGACCGGCGCGGCAGCCATCGCGGGAGCCCCGTAGGCCTGCGGCGCGGCTTCGTACGGCATCTCCGCCGCGACCGCGGCGGGAGCCGGCATCGGAACCGGCGGCGCGGCGATCGGGCGCTGCATCATCGGTGCGTGACGCACCTCGATCGGCCGCTCCATCATCTCCATCGCCTTATCGATGCCGGTCGCGACGACCGACACGCGGATGACGCCTTCGAGGTTCTCGTCGAAGGTCGCGCCGAGGATGATGTTCGCATCCGAGTCGACTTCCTCGCGGATGCGGGTCGCCGCCTCGTCCACCTCGAAGAGGGTGAGGTCGCGGCCGCCGGTGATCGAGATCAGCAGGCCCTTCGCGCCCTTCATCGAAGTCTCGTCGAGCAGCGGATTGGCAATCGCGGCCTCGGCGGCGGCCATCGCGCGGCCTTCGCCGGAGGCCTCGCCCGTGCCCATCATCGCCTTGCCCATCTCGCGCATCACCGAGCGGACGTCGGCGAAGTCGAGGTTGATCAGGCCTTCCTTGACCATCAGGTCGGTGATGCAGGCGACGCCCGAGTAGAGCACCTGGTCGGCCATGCCGAAGGCGTCGGCGAAGGTGGTCTTGTCGTTGGCGATGCGGAAGAGGTTCTGGTTCGGGATGACGATGAGGGTATCGACGTTCTTCTGCAGATCCTCGATGCCCTGGTCGGCGATGCGCATGCGGCGCGCGCCCTCGAAGTGGAACGGCTTCGTCACGACGCCGACCGTCAGTATACCCTTCTCGCGGGCGGCGCGTGCCACGACCGGCGCCGCGCCCGTGCCCGTGCCGCCGCCCATGCCGGCGGTGACGAAGCACATGTGCGAGCCGAGCAGGTGATCGCAGATCTCGTCGAGCGACTCTTCGGCGGCCGCGCGGCCGACTTCCGGCTGCGAGCCGGCGCCGAGGCCTTCCGTCACCGCGACGCCCATCTGGATGATGCGCTCGGCGCGGGACGAGCGGAGCGCCTGCGCGTCGGTGTTGGCGATGACGAACTCCACGCCCTCGAGGCCGGCGTCGATCATGTTGTTGACCGCGTTGCAGCCGCCGCCGCCGACGCCGAACACGGTGATCCGGGGCTTCAGTTCGGTGATGTCGGGCTTGGCGAGATTGATCGGCATGTCCTTCGTCCTTTTCTCGATCTCGGGCCGCAGCGCCGCGCCGGCCGTCGTCTGGGTTTCGCTTCGAGGGGCGCGCGGCGCGCGCTGTTGGGTGTTCGGCGGGCAGCGTGAACCGCCCGTCAGAAGCTCTTTCTGAACCAGTTGCCGACGCGCCCGACCTTGGTGCGCTCGTCGAACACGAGTTGGCCCGGCGAGAAGCGTTCCGCGAAGTGCTCCATGGTGGAGACCTGCGGATAGATCAGGAGCCCGACCGGCGTCGCGAAGGCCGGGCTCTTGTTGGCGGTGGAGAGGCCGGCGACACCGAGCGGCCGGCCGAGACGCACGTTGCGCTGCATGACCTGGCGGGCTGCGCCGCCGAGGCCCGAAAGCTGGCTGGCCCCGCCGGTGATGACCACCCGCTTGCCGATGACGTGGCCGAGGCCGGAGGCAGCCAGGCGATCGCGGATCAGTTCGAACGTCTCCTCGACGCGCGGCCGGATGATGCGCGCGACCAGCGACCGGGCGACGTTGATCGGCGCGTCGGCCTCGTGGTCGCCGAGCGGCGCCACCTCGATCGTGTCGGAGTCGTCCTGCAGTTCCGCCATCGCCGAGCCGTGCATGACTTTCAGCCGCTCGGCATGTTCGGGGCTGATCGACAGGCCGCGCGCGAGGTCCATCGTGATGTGATGGCCGCCGAGCGCGACGGAGTCGGCGTAGACGAACTTGCCGTTCTGGAAGATCGCGATCGTGGTGGAGCCGCCGCCCATGTCGATGCAGGCGGAGCCCATGTCCGCTTCGTCGTCGACGAGGGTGGCGAGGCCGGACGCGAAAGGCGTCGCCACGAAGGCTTCCACCGCGAGCTGGGCGCGGTTGATCGCGGCTTCGAGGTTGCGCAGCGGCGTCTCTTCCGCCGAGAGAAGATGGATGTCGGCCGCGAGCCGCTGGCCGACCATGCCGGCGGGGTTGTCGAGACCGCCTTCGCCGTCCAGCGCCATGTCGAACGGCACCGAATGGAGGACGAGCCGGTTCCGCTCGATCGGAGACCGCACGGCCTGCGCGAGGACGCGCTTCACGTCGCCGGCGGAGACGCCGGCGCCGTCGACGCCGATCTCGGCGCTGCCGCGCACGCTCTTCAGACGGCCGGCCGTGACGGAGACGATCAGCGACTCGACGGTGAGGCCGGCCATCCGCTCCGCCGCGTCGACGCAATAGCGGATCGACTTCTCGGCGGCTTCGAGGTTGACGACGACGCCCGACTTGATGCCGCGCGAGCGCTGGCAGCCGATGCCGACGATCTCGATGAGATGCGTGCGGCCGGGCAGCACCTCGCTGTCGGGCCGCGGCTTCAGCCGCGCGATCATGCAGGTGATCTTGGTCGTGCCGACGTCCAGCACGGAAACGATGCGGGTGCGCTTCCCCGGCAGCGCGCGCATGCGCGGCAGCGACTTCGCCCCTCGATTGAACGGACCGAGGCTCATGCGGGCTTCTCTTTCTGGCTGCGCTTGATCAGCTTGTCGCGTTCCTTCACCGCCGCATCGCGCCGTTTCAGCGCATCGGGCGTCAGGCGCACGATGACGCGGTCGGCCACCCGCATGTCCACGCCGGCGATGTCGCGGGACAGAAGCCCCGTTTCCTTGTCCATCCGCGTCAACTCGGCGGCAGCTTCCACAGCCCCATCCTCCGGGAGTCGCACTGTGAGACCGTTCTCCAACCTGAGGTCCCAGCGGCGATCGCCGACGCGAACATAGGCGCGGACCCTTGCGCGAAGCTCTGGCAGGACATCCATCGCATCGAGGAACTCGGCCGCGTCCTCGTTCGCGCCGGGGCCGACCACGAAGGGCAGGCTGGCGAAGCGGTTCGGCAGGTAGGGCATGATCTCCCTGCCCTCGCGGTCGATCACCAGGAGTTCGCCGCCCTTCTGCCAAACGGCGAAGGGATGCTTCTCCACCAGCGAGATCGTCACGCGGTCCGGATAGGTCTTGGCGACCGAGGCGGACTGAATCCAGGGCATGGCTTCGAGCGTCTGGCGAGCGGCGTCGACGTCGAGCGACGGCAGGCTCTGCGCGCCGGTCGACCAAAGCGCCTGCAGCACGTCGATCTCCGACGTCTCGGCGTTGCCGGACACGTCGACCTTGTCGATCGAGAAGCCGAGCGGCTGCGAGACGTTGTCGATGACGCCCGTCGTATGGCCGCCGAGGACCATGCCGTAGAGCGCAGTGCTGCCGAGGAACAGGGCGGCGAGCGCGTTGAAGCTCGGCCGCGGCAGCCTCCCGAACGCGCGGCCGGCATTCGCCAGCTTGCGGCCGAGGAAGGAGATGCGGAACGCGCCGCGACGGCTGAGCGACGCCTCCATCGGCGGATCGCGGCGTTCGTGGTGCCTCAGCGCCGGCATGACGCGTCCTCCACCATCCATGTGAGCAGTTCGCCGAATTCGTGGCCGACGGCCCGCGCGATGTCCGGCACGAGCGAGGTCGGGGTCATGCCCGGCTGCGTGTTGATCTCGAGCCAGACGAGTTCGCCCCCCTCGCCGAACCGGTCGTCGTAGCGAAAATCGGAGCGCGACACCCCACGACAGCCGATTGCCCGGTGCGCGGCGAGCGAATACTGCTGCACGCGGTTCGCGACGGCGGCCGGGATCTCGGCCGGAATCTTGTGAACCGAACCGCCCGGCGCGTACTTGGAATCGTAGTCGTAGAAGGCGTGACCCTCGGTGGTGATCTCGCAGACCGGCAGGGCGACATCGCCCATCACGGCGCAGGTCAGCTCGCGGCCGGCGACGAAGCGCTCCACCATCAGCGTTTCGCCGAAGGCCCAGTCGGAGGCATGGAGTTGCTGCGGCGGATGCGCCTGATCCTCGCGCACGATCAAGACGCCGAAGCTCGATCCTTCGGCGATCGGCTTCACGACGTAAGGCGTCGGCATCACGTGCTTCTCGGCGATGACGCGGCGCTCCAGCACCTTCGATTCCGCGACCGAAACGCCGACGGCCTTGGCGATCGTCTTCGCCTTGACCTTGTTCATGGCGAGCGCGGAGGCCAGCACGCCGGAATGCGTGTAGGGGATTTCGAGAAATTCGAGCACGCCCTGGATCGTGCCGTCCTCGCCGAACGGCCCGTGCAGCGCGTTGAACGCGACGTCGGGGCGGAGATCGGACAGAACCTTGTAGACGTCGCGGTCGACGTCGATCCGGGTCACGTCGAAGCCGGCCGCCTCCAGAGCGTCGGCGCAGGCGGTGCCCGAGGAAAGGCTCACCGGCCTTTCGCTCGACCATCCGCCCATCAGAACCGAGACATGTTTCGGCATGAAAACACGACCTTGCGCCCACCGTGCGGGCTCGGTCCCATTCATGCGGCCCGCTTGGTTAAACGGGAGTTAACGGTGGGAAGAGTTTGAAAGAAAATCGAAAGGTCGTGTGAAGCGATTGTTCGGATGAGGCTTTCCGGCCGCTGTCTTCAGAACCCCACGCGCCGATCGTCATTCTCAGGGCCTGCCCCGGCAATGACGACCTTGCTCGAAGGGTCGGCCCAAGACTGCGTCGACGCTAAGCCTCGAACACCCGCACCTCGCGCCCGGCGGCGAAGCGGCCGAGGCGCTTGATCTCCCAGTGGAGCAGGATGCCGGAGGTGCCGTGGACACGCTCGCGCACGGTTTCGCCCAGCGTTTCCAGATCGTGCCCGCTGGCCGCGCCGGTATTGATCATGAAGTTGCAGTGCATCTCGGACATCTGCGCGTCGCCGACCCGGAAGCCGCGGCAGCCGGCACGGTCGATCTCCTTCCAGGCCGACGAACCTTCCGGGTTCTTGAAGGTCGAGCCGCCCGTCTTCTCGCGGATCGGCTGCACCGCTTCGCGGTGATGCTGCACCTCGTCCATCTTGGCGCGGATCGCGCCTTCTTCCGCCGGCTCGCCTTCGAACAGCGCCGAGGCGAAGATCAGGTCCGGCGACGCCGAGGAATGCCGGTAGGCGTAGCCCATGTCGGCGTTCGAAAGCACATGCAGTTCGCCGCGTCGGTCGACCGCCCGCACTTCCCGGACACGCTCGCGGGTCTCGACGCCGTTGGCGCCGGCGTTCATGCGCAACGCCCCGCCGACCGAGCCGGGAATGCCGTGGAAGAAGTGGAAGCCGCCGAGCCCGGCATCCAACGCCGCAGCCGCGAGCCGTTTGTCGGGCAAGGCCGCACCGGCGCGGAGCGCGGTCTCGCCTTCGCGCTCGACCTGCCCGAAGCCCTTCGCCGACAGCCGGATGACGACGCCATCGATACCGCCGTCCCGCACGAGAAGATTCGAGCCGATGCCGACGACGGTTACGGGCACTTCTTCCGGCAGAACGCGAAGGAACGTCGCGAGGTCTTCCTCGTCGGCCGGCTGGAAGAGCATCTCGGCCAGCCCGCCCGCGCGGAACCAAGTGATCTTCTCCATCTCGGCGTTCGACGTGATGCGGCCGCGTACGCCCGCGAAGCGCTCGCCGAGCCGGTCGAACAGGCTCATTGCGGGTACTTGGCGTTCAGCGCTTCGAGTTCCTTCGGCAGCGCGTAGGCCCATTGCGTGATCGAGCCCGCGCCGAGGAAGACGACCATGTCGCCGGACGAAGCGAGCTGGTGAACGAGCGGCGCAATCTCCGCTGGCCCGTCGATCAGCCGTGCATCGCGATGGCCGCCAAGCTTCAGGCGCTCCACCAGCATCTCGGAGTTCACGAACTCGATCGGCTCCTCGCCGGCCGCATAGACCGGCGCGAGCACCACCGTGTCGGCATCGTTGAAGCAGGCGGCGAATTCCGGGAACAGGCTCTGCAGCCGCGTGTAGCGATGCGGCTGGACGACCGCCACGACGCGCCCCTTGGCGGAAGCGCGTGCCGCCGCGAGCACGGCGCGGATTTCCACCGGATGATGGCCGTAGTCGTCGTAGACGTCGATGCCGTTCACCTGCCCCGTATGCGTGAAGCGCCGCTTCACGCCACCGAACGAGGCGAGGCCCTTGCGGATGTCGTCGGCCGAGATGCCGATCCGGTGTGCGACAGCGACGGCCGCGGTAGCGTTGGAGACGTTGTGCCGGCCGGGCATCGGCAGCTGGATATCGCGGATCTCGGTCTTCTCCCCCGAGACGCGGTCGCGGATCACAACGTCGAAGGTCGAGCGCGGCCCGTCCATCCTGACGTTCTCGAAGCGCGCGTCGGACTGGATGTTCTCGCCGTAGGTGATGATGCGCCGATCCTCGATCTCGGCGACGAGCGTCTGCACCTCCGGATGGTCGAGGCACATCACGGCGAAACCGTAGAACGGCACATTCTCGACGAAGGCGCGGAAGGCGGCGCGCACCTTGTCGAAGGTGCCGTAGTGGTCGAGGTGCTCGGGATCGATGTTAGTGACGATCACGACGTCCGCCGGGAGGCGCAGGAAGGTGCCGTCGCTCTCGTCCGCCTCCACCACCATCCAGTCGCCGCCGCCCATGCGGGCGTTCGTTCCGTAGGCGTTGATGATGCCGCCGTTGACGACGGTCGGATCGAGCCCGCCGGCATCCAGCAGCGTCGCGACCATCGAGGTCGTCGTGGTCTTGCCGTGCGTGCCGCCGATCGCGACCGCCTGCCGGAACCGCATCAGCTCGGCCAGCATCTCCGCGCGCCGCACGATCGGCAGCAGGCGCTCGCGCGCGGCGGCGAGTTCGGGATTGGAGCGCTTGATCGCGGTCGAGACCACCACGACCTCAGCCTTGCCGAGGTTCTCGGCGGCGTGCCCGACGGAAACCTGCACGCCCTTCTCGCGCAGCCGCTGGACGTTGGCGTTCTCGCTCGCGTCCGATCCCTGCACCGTATAGCCGAGCGTGACCAGCACTTCCGCGATGCCGCTCATGCCGATGCCGCCGATGCCGATGAAGTGCACCGGCCCGATATTCGGCGGCATTTTCATGACGAAACTCCGGATGACGTCGCGGTTATCTTGCTGGCGCGGCCATAGACGCAACGAGGTCGGCAAGCAACCGAGAGGCATTGGGCAAGCCCGTCGAGCGCGCCGCCGCCGCCATGGCGGAAGCTTTCGCCGCATCGCCAGCGAGGTCCGCGATCATCGCGGCCAAGCGCTCCGGCGACAGCTCGGATTGCCGCGCGACGACGGCACCGCCGGCCTTCTCGATGAGCGCGGCGTTCGCCGCCTGGTCGTGGTCGAGCGCGTAAGGGTACGGCACGAGGATCGCCGGCCGCCCGATGACCGCGACCTCGGAAACGGTCGAGGCACCGGAGCGGCTGACGACGAGATGCGCAGAACCGAGCCGCGCCGCCATGTCGCCGAAGAAAGGCGAAACGTCGGCGTCGATGCCTTGCGCGCGGTAGAACTCGCGAACCGCCTCCTGCTGCTCGGCGCGCGCCTGCTGCGTCACCCGCAGCCGTCGACGCAGAGCTTCGGGCAGCAGCGGCACGGCTTTCGGCATCACCTCGGAAAAGAACTGCGCGCCCTGACTGCCGCCGAAGACGACGAGGCGGAACGGCTCGTCCGCCTCGCTCGCGCGGTAGGGCACGCCAGCGGCTTTCAGCACCGCGGGCCGCACCGGATTGCCGGTGACGGTGGTCTTCGCGGCGATGCCGCCATCCGCGTGCTCCTGCGGGATGCCGGCGGCGATGGCTTCCACCCGCTTCGACAGAAAGCGGTTCGCGCGGCCCATCACGGCGTTCTGCTCGTGGATCAGCGTCGGCCGCCCGGCCTGCACCGCCGCCATCATCGGCGGCACGGTCGGGTAGCCGCCGAAGCCGACCACGACCGCCGGCCTTATACGCCGGATCAGCGCACCGGCCGTCCGGAACCCGGTCCAGAGCTTCCAGAGCGAGCCGGCGACCGCGACGGGGCTCTTCGAGCCGAACGTCGCCGAGGGAATGGTGTGGATCGCTTCGACGGGAAAGCGCTCTGCATAGCGCCCGGCGCGGTCATCCGTGGCGAGATGCACCTCGTAGCCGCGAGCCTTCAGCTCATGCGCGAGAGCTTCGGCGGGGAACAGATGGCCGCCCGTCCCGCCGGCTGAAAGAAGGATAGGAGACGTCAAGACGCTTCGACTCAGGACGTAATTGTCACAACGTGCCGCGGAGGCAAGAACTAGGACTTGGGATTAGGCCTACCTAGTGATGGAGACGCTTTTCACGTCCTGACTTGAGCTGCCGGTCAAGGTCCCAGCCCGCATACCAAACCACTAGGATCGATCCCAGCGGCAGCGCGATCAGCGCGAGGGCGTAGTACAGAATGTCGCTCATCCGTCCAACCTCCTCAGCGATCGTTTTGCATATCGATGCACATAGGCACTCAACGCGAAAGATATCAAGCTGATCCCGGCGGCGAGCAACTGCTGGCTGCTCGCCGTTCCGTTCAAGGCGATCGACGTGGGTATCGAAAGTCCGCCTACGAGAGTCAGGCCGACGGCGATCCCGTTCAAGTAGCTCGCGGTCAGCTTGATCTGCTCCTTCCGCCGTCCGTAAGCCCGCCGACAGTGCTGTCGTCCACCTCAAACCCCGTAAAGGGCCATCGTGCGCGCCATCAGTTCGTCGGTCTGCGAGGCGTTCTCGGCCTTCTTGCGGGTCAGCGCCAGAATGAAGCCGGCGGAGATGGCGATCGCCATCATCGACGAGCCGCCGTAGGAGATGAACGGCAGCGTCATGCCCTTCGCCGGCATCAGCTGCAGGTTCACCGACATGTTGATGATCGACTGAAGGCCGAACAGCAGCACCAGACCCGAGATCGCGAGACGCGCGAAGTGGTCGCGCTGCGCGAAGGCGACCTGCAGCCCGCGCACCACGATGAAGCAGAAGATCGCGGCCAGCGCCATGCAGGTGACGATGCCGAACTCCTCGGCGATCACCGAGAACGCGAAGTCGGTGTGGCTGTCCGGCAGGATGCGCTTCACGGTGCCCTCGCCCGGTCCCTTGCCGAGCCAGCTGCCGCCCATGATCGCTTCGCGCGCCGTATCGGTCTGGAACGTGTCGCCCTCGCCGGTCATGAACCGGTCGATGCGGCTCGCCACATGCGGGAACACGAAATAGGCGGCGCAGAAGCCGGTGACGCCGACGCCGCCGAGCAGGATGATCCAGATCCACGGCAGGCCGGCCATGAAGAACAGGCCGCCCCAGGTGCCGGCCGTCAGCATGGTCTGACCGAGGTCCGGCTGCGCGACGAGCAGCGCGCAGACGACGATAAGCAGCATCATCGCGAACAGGTTGCCGGGGATCTCCTTCTTGCGCGCCCGCTCGGCGAAGAGCCAAGCGCAGATGACCACGAAGGCCGGCTTCATGAATTCCGATGGCTGAATCGTCAGCGGGCCGAACTCGATCCAGCGCCGCGCGCCCTTTACCTCCATGCCGAAGAACAGCGCGCCGATCATCAGGAGGATCGACCCGCCGAGCAGCAGGATCGACATGCGGCGGATGCCGCGCGCCGTCAGCATCGAGGTGCCGAGCATCACCAGCATCGACGGCACGAGGAACATCGCGTGCCGCTTCACGAAGTGGAACGGTTCGAGACCGATCTTCTCCGCCACCGGCGGGCTCGCGGCGAAGGACAGGACGAAGCCGCCCACCATCAGGCAGATGAACGCGGCGAGGAACCAGCGGTCCACCGACCGCCACCAGTCCGCGACGATGCCCTGCTCGGTGCGCCCGGCCATGCCTTCAGCCTTTCCGGAAGAGATCGATGCCGGACAGCCGGCCGACGGCGGTCCGGAAGCTGTCGCCCCGGACCTCGAAGTTGCGGAACTGATCGAAGCTGGCGCAAGCCGGCGACAGGAGCACCACCTCCTCCCGGCCGGTCGCGCCGGCTTCCTCGGCGGCGCGCTCCACGGCCCGATCGAGCGTGCCAGAAATCTCGTAGGGAACGCGGTCGCCCAGCGTCGCGGCGAAAGCCGGCGCCGCCTCGCCGATGAGATAGGCTTTCGCGATCCGGTCGAAGAGCGGCGCGAGGGCCGTGATGCCGCCGGCCTTCGGCAGGCCGCCGGCGATCCAATGGATGCGCTCGAAGGCGGAAAGCGCCGGTGCCGCGGCTTCGGCATTCGTCGCCTTGGAGTCGTTGACGAAGAGCACGTTGCCCTGCCGCCCGACTTCCTCCATCCGGTGAGCCAGACCCGGAAACGTCTTTAAGCCGTTGTCGATTTCGGCGGCGGACAGACCGCTCGCCGCGAGCGCCGCGACGGCCGCCGCCGCGTTCTGCCCGTTGTGCCGGCCGCGCAAGGAGCCGATGCCGGCGAGGTCGAAGACGTGCTCGATCTCGTCGGTGCGGGCGACGACGCGCCCATCGGCGAAGAACATGCCGCTATGCAGTTCGCGCGTGTTGGATATCCGCACGACGCGGCGCCGGTCCGCCTCCAGCCAATCGGCGATCCCGGCACACCAGTCGTCGTCCATGCCGACGACGGCGGTGCCGGCCTGCTTCAGCAGGCGCGCCTTCACGGCGGCGTAGTTCTCCATCGTGCCGTGCCGGTCGAGATGATCGGGCGTCAGGTTCAGGAGGATGCCGACGGAAGGCTCGATCGTCGGCGCAAGGTCGATCTGGTAGGACGAACACTCCACGACATAGAAGCGCTCCGGCGCGGGCGGCTCCAGCGTCAGCACGGCCGTACCGATATTGCCGCCGAGCTGCGTGTCGCGCCCGGCATGCGCGAGGCAATGCGCGACCAGCGCCGTCGTGGTGGACTTGCCGTTCGTGCCGGTGATGGCGATGAACGGCGCCTCCGGAGCGCGGGTGCGGCGCTCGCGCCCGAACAGCTCGATGTCGCCGATCACCTCCGCGCCGGCAGCCTTGGCGAGATCGACGGTCCAGTGCGGTTTCGGATGCGTCAGCGGAACGCCGGGCGACAGCACCAGTGCCGTCGTGCCGGACCAGTCGAAGCTTTTCAGGTCGGCGGTCGGGATGCCCGCCGCAGCCGCGGCGTCAACGCTCGCCGGGTTGTCGTCGAAGGCGGTGACATTCGCGCCGCCCGCAACCAGCGCCTCGGCTGTCGCGCGCCCCGAACCGCCGAGGCCGAACAGCGCAATCTTCCTGCCCTCGAGCGATGCGACCGGGATCATCGGAGCTTCAGCGTCGACAGGCCGACGAAGGCGAGGATGAAGGCGATGATCCAGAAGCGGACCACGACCTGGCTTTCGGTCCAGCCGAGCTTCTCGAAATGGTGGTGGATCGGCGCCATCAGGAAGACGCGCTTGCCGGTGAGCTTGAACGAGGCGACCTGGATGATCACTGACAGCGCCTCGATCACGAACAGCCCGCCGATGATCGCCAGCACCAGCTCATGCTTGGTGGCGACGGCGATGGTGCCGACCATGCCGCCGAGCGCGAGCGACCCGGTGTCGCCCATGAAGATCGCGGCCGGCGGCGCGTTGAACCAGAGGAAGCCGAGGCCCGCGCCGATCACCGCGCCGCAGACGACCGCGAGCTCGCCGGTGCCGGCGACGTAGTGGATCTGCAGATAGTTCGAGAAGTTCACGTTGCCGGCCAGATAGGCGATGAGGCCGAAGGCGGAGGCCGCGATCATGATCGGCACGATGGCGAGCCCGTCGAGCCCATCGGTGAGGTTCACGGCGTTGCCGGAGCCGACCACCACGAAGGCGCCGAGCACGATGTAGAACAGGCCGAGGTTGAGCAGCAGCGACTTCACGAACGGAAAGGCGAGCGAGGTCGCGAAGCTGCCGGTTCCGGCATGGACGATCATGGCGAGCGCGATGCCGGCGATGACGAACTCGCAAGCCAGCCGCGCCTTACCGGAAAGACCGAGATGGCTCTGCTTCGTGACCTTCAGGTAGTCGTCGTAGAAGCCGATCGCGCCGAAGCCGACCGTCACGAGCAGCACCGCCCAGACGTAGAGGTTGGCGAGTTCCGCCCAGAGCAAAATCGAGACGATGAGCCCGGTGAGGATCATCAGGCCGCCCATGGTGGGCGTACCAGCCTTCTTGAAATGCGTCTGCGGGCCGTCGGCGCGGATCGGCTGACCCCGTCCCTGCCGGATGCGCAGCGTCGCGATCACCGCCGGCCCGAACAGGAACACGACGATGAACGAGGTGATCATCGCGCTTCCGGTCCGGAAGGTGATGTAACGGAAGACGTTGAAGGCCGGGACGTCGCCGCCGAACTGGCCGAGAAATGCGAGCATGCCTCTACTGTCCTTGCGACGGCCGACTTGCGGCGGCCGGGTCGGACGGCTCCGAGGAGGATGCGGCGGTGAGACGGTCCACGATCTTCGACAAACCGATGCTGTTCGACGCCTTGACCATCAGGACGTCGCCGTCGCGAACTTGCCCGATCAGGCTTGTCTCAAGCTCGCTGAAGCTCTGATGCCATTCGCATGGCAGGCGTCCGTCGAGCGCGTCGTCGAGGGCCTTCATGGCTTCGCCGAGCATGTAGACGCGCTCGGCCTTCGCCGCTTCCAGCGGTTCGGCGAGTTCGGCATGCATGGCCGGCCCACCGTCGCCGAGTTCCAGCATGTCGCCGAGCACGGCGATGCGCCGGCCGTTTCCCTTCGGGTTGGAAGCGCCCAGCACCGCGATCGCCGCGCGCATCGACGCCGGGTTGGCGTTGTAGCTTTCGTCGATCAGCTCGAAACGGCGGCCGTCCGCCAGCGTGATGTGGTGACGCGCGCCGCGCCCCTTGCCGGCCCGCCAGCTCGACAGCGCCGCGGCGGTCGCGGCGACGTCCGCGCCGAACACCGAGGCCGTTCCGAGCACGGCGAGGAGGTTCTGCGCGATGTGCCGCCCCATCGTCGGCAGGTCGACGTCGACATCCTCGCCGGCGATGTTTGCCCGCATCCGCGCGCCGCCCGGCATCGGCTGGAAGTCCGCCAGCCTGTAGTTCGCTTCAGCATTTTCGCCGAAGAGCTTGATATCGTTGACCCCCGCCTGTCTGGCCATTTCGGCGAGCGGCAGGTGGTAAGGGTCGTCGGCATTGAGGATCGCCGTGCCGCCCTCCACCACGCCCTCGAAGATTTCACCCTTGGCGACGGCGATCTCATCGAGGTCGCGGAAGAAGCCGAGATGCGCCGGCGCGATCAGCGTCACGATCGCTGCGTGCGGCCGCACCAGCTTCACCAGCGGCCGGATCTCGCCCGGATGGTTCATGCCGATCTCGAACACGCCGTAGCGCGCGTCGGCCGGCATCCGCGCCAGGCTCAGCGGCACGCCCCAATGGTTGTTGAACGACGCCGCCGAGGCATGGACCGGACCGGATGCCTCCAGCGCGTGCCGCAGCGCCTCCTTGGTCGTGGTCTTGCCGACGCTGCCCGTGACGGCGACGATCTTCGCCTTCGAGCGCGCCCTGGAGGCCGACGCGAGACGCCCGAGTGCCGCGAGCACGTCGTCCACCACGATCAGCGACCCCAGCACCTTCCCGAGCGCCGGAAGCTTCGATTGCGCGACGACGAAGACCGAAGCGCCGGCCGAGCGCGCCGCGGTCAGGTAATTGTGGCCATCGAACCGGTCGCCCTTGATGGCGAAGAACGCGTCGCCGGCCTTCAGCGTCCGCGTGTCGATGGAAAGGCCGGTGACGCCGCCCGGCAGCGCGCCATGCGCCCGGCCGCCGAGTGCGGCGAGCAGCGCATCGGATTCCCAGAGCCAGTTCTCGCTCATCGGCCGGCCTCCGCGATCGCCGCGCGAACCTCCTCGTGGTCGCTGAACGGCAGGGTCTGCGATCCGATCGTCTGGCCGTTCTCATGGCCCTTGCCGGCGATTACTACCGTGTCGCCGGCCCTGGCCTCGCGCACCGCCGCGCGGATCGCCTCGCGCCGGTCGCCGATCTCCGTCGCGCCGGGCGCCGCCGCCATGATCTCGGCGCGGATCGTCGCCGGCACCTCGGAGCGCGGATTGTCGTCGGTGACGATCGCGACGTCGGCGAGGCGGGTCGCGATTTCGCCCATGATCGGCCGCTTGCCCTTGTCCCGGTCGCCGCCGCAGCCGAACACCACGACGACGCGGCCCGTGGTGAAGGGACGGACGGACGAAAGCACGTTCTCCAGCGCTTCCGGCTTGTGCGCATAGTCCACGAAGACCGGCGCGCCTTCCGCCGTGTTGCCGGCGAGGTCGAGCCGTCCGGGCGCGCCCTTCAAGGACTCCAGCGCCTCAAGCGCGATGTCGGGATCGACGCCGGTGGCGATGGCGAGGCCGGCCGCGACCAACGCGTTCGCCATCTGGAACTCGCCGGCGAGCGGCAGCACGACGCGATAGAGCCGGCCGGCATGCTCGATCTCGGCAATCTGGCGGTGGCGCTCGTGCTCCAGCCGCTTCAGCGACAGAAACGTACCCTTGCGCCCGACCGTCAGGAGGTCCGCGCCGGAATGGAGCGCGACGGCGGTGGCGCGGTCCGACCAGCCGTCGTCGGCGAAGATCACCGCCGGCGCGCCCTGCGGCAAAAGCGTGTCGAACAGGCGCATCTTCGCGGCGAAATAGCTCTCGATATCCGGATGGTAGTCGAGATGATCGCGGCCGAGATTGATGAAGGCGGCGGCGGCAAGCTTCGCGCCGTCGAGCCGACGCTGGTCGAGGCCGTGGCTGGAGGCTTCCATCGCGACGTGGGTCACGCCCTCGCCGCTCAGTTCGGCCAGCAACCGCGCGAGGTCGATCGGGTCTGGCGTCGTCAGCGAGCCGTATTCGTTGCGGGTCGGCGAGACGACGCCGACGGTGCCGATCGAAGCGGCCGCTTCGCCGGCCGCCGCCCAGATCTGGCGCGTGAAGGCGGCGATCGAGGTCTTGCCGCTGGTGCCGGTGACGGCGGCGATGGTGCCGGGCTGTGCTCCGTGGAAGCGTGCCGCGATCAGGGCGAGCGCCCGGCGCGGATCGACGGAGCGGAGCACCGGGAGCGCCGTGTCGAGCGCCAGTCCGTCGGCCGCCAGCACCGCGGCCGCGCCGCGCCGTTCGGCGTCCGCCACGAAGCCGGCGCCGTCCGCCTTCGAGCCGCTCAGCGCCGCGAACAGGCTTCCCAGCACGGCCTTGCGGGAGTCGGAAACGACGCCCGTCACTTCGACATCCGTTTCGCCGCCGCCGTCCGCAAGTCCTTTGGCGAGCTCGGAAATCTTCATGCGGCAATCCCCTGGTCGGCGAGCCGGCGTTTCCCCGCGCCGGCTCCAAGGTTGCCGTTCTGCCGCCTCAGTACGACACGAGCAAGGAATTTCCTTGCTCCTTGAAGACCGGCTTGACCTTCAGAAGCGCAGCCGCGCGGCGGATGATGGCGCCCGCGGTCGGCGCGGCGTTGGCGGCGGCCTGCGCGTTCGATTTGCCTTCTTCCACCTGCGGATCGTCGACCACCACCAGCACCACGTAGCGCGGCGCGTCGATCGGGAACGAAGCGAGATAGGCGTTGAACTTCTTGTTGCCGCTGTAGCGGCCGTTCACGACCTTCTCGGCCGTGCCGGTCTTGCCGCCGACGCGGTAGCCGCTGACCTGCGCCGACCGGCCGGAGCCGCGCTCGCCGTTGAGGTCGTAGAGGTAGCGCATCTCGTCGCTGACGCGTTTCGAGACGACCTGTGTCTTCAGCTTGTCGGCCTCCTCCTTCGTGCGGGTGAGGAAGGTCGGCGGGATCAGGTAGCCGCCGTTCATCAGCGCGACCGCCGCGACCGCGGTCTGCAGCGGCGTCGTCGCGACGCCGTGGCCGTAGGAGGCGGTCATCGAGTTGATCTTTTTCCAGACCCGCGGCTGCGTCGGCGTCGCCACTTCGGGCAGCTCGGTCTTGAGGCGCGACAGGAGGCCCATGCGCGTCAGGAACGCCTGATGGCCCTCGATGCCGACGAGATCCGCCTCGTGCGCCGAGCCGACGTTGGACGAATACTGGAAGATTTCCGGCACCGAGAGCGGCCGGTGCTTGGAGTGGAACTCCTTGATCGTGAAGCCGCCGACGCGGAACGGGTTCGTCGGGAACACGGTGTTCAGCGTCACCTTGCCGGAATCCAGCGCCATCGCGGTGGTAAAGCTCTTGAAGGTCGAGCCCATCTCGAACACGCCCGCCGACATGCGGTTCAGGTTCTCCTTCTTCAACGCTTCCGCCGGCTGGTTCGGATCGTAGTCCGGCATGGAGGCCATCGCGAGGATCTCGCCGGTATCGACGTCGATGATGACGCCGCCGGCGGCGATCGCGCGGTAGCGCTTCATCGCGGCGGCCAGCTCGTCGCGCATGATGTGCTGGACGCGCAGGTCGATCGACAGCTTGACCGGCGCCATCTCGCCGCCGGCGAGGCCGAGGTTCTGGATGTCGCGCAGGCCGGTATCGTCGATGTACTTCTCCATCCCGGCGATGCCTTGGTTGTCGACGTTCACCGCTCCGATGATGTGAGAGGCGGTGTTGCCGCCCGGGTAGAAGCGCCGCTTCTCCGTGCGGAAGCCGATGCCGGGGATGCCGAGCTCGAAGATCTGCTGTTGCTGCTTCGGCGTCAGCTCGCGCTGCAGCCAGGCGAACTTCGCGCCGCTGGTCAGTTTGGTGCGGAGCTGCTTCGGGTTGAGGTCCGGCAGGACGCCGGTCAGGAGTTCCGTCGCCTCGTCGGCGTCGACGATGCGGTTCGGCTCGGCGAAGAGCGAGGCGGTCTTGATGTCGGTCGCCAGCACCTCGCCGTTGCGGTCGATGAGGTCGGGACGGTCCGCCACCACCTGCCCGAAGGCGCGGTAGCCGCCGTCGTCGGCGGGCGCGACGCCCCACCAGACCAGCCGGCCGCCGATCACCGCGTAGATGCAGCAGAAGGCCGTCATCGCGATGGTGAAGCGGCTCTTGTTCCGGACCTTCTCCGACATCGGTCGCGCGTCGGCCTTCGCCGACGAACGGCGGGAGCCCGGCAGGCGCAAAGTCAGCGGCGACACGGCAAGACGGGCGAGCGGCGCGAAAGACGGCTTCGGGAGCTTCATCTCAGCGCACCTTGGTCTTCGAGGCTTCGGCATAGCCGCCGAGCGAGGCGGTGGGGCTCGGCACGATGTCGATCGGCACGGCCGGCAGCTCCTCCGGCTCGATGATCTGCTGCGGCTGCACAGGCTCCAGCGCGAGATCGCCCTTGAAGGCCTCGGCCAACCGCTGCAGGCGGTCGGGCTGATTCAGGAGGCTCCAGTCGGCGTCGAGCAGCGAGATCGTTTCGCGCTCGAGCTGCGCCTTGCGATCGAACGAGGCGACCTGCGCCTCGAGCGACTCGGCCTCGTACTTGACCTTGAAGGTCCACGCGGCGGCCGTGACCATCAAGGCGACGAGGATGATGTCGATCGTCTTCAACACGGCGGTCAGGCTCCGGAGAACGGCAGGGCGGCGAGCGAAGGCAGCGCCGCGAAATCGAGAGGGTCGGCGGCGTCGCGCGGCGGCTCGGCGGTACGGGTGCCGAAGCGAAGCTTCGCCGAGCGAGCCCGCGGATTGCCGGCGCATTCGGCTTCGCCGGCGGCGAGCGCACGGTTGCGCGCCTCGAAGGTCAGCGCCTTCGCCGGCACGTCGGGCATATGCCGAGAGGCCGAAGGGGCTTCGGAGCGGTCGCGCAGGAAGCGCTTGACGATGCGATCCTCAAGCGAATGGAACGACACCACGACGAGCCGGCCGCCGGGTTTCAGCACGCGCTCCGCGCCGACCAGCGCCCGCGCCAGCTCCCCGAGCTCGTCGTTGACGAAGATGCGCAGCGCCTGGAACACGCGCGTCGCCGGGTCGATCCGGTCGCCGGGAGCCCGGCCCACCGCCTTGCCCACCACGCCGGCGAAATCGAGCGTGCGCTCGAACGGCCGCTCCCCACGGCGGGCCTCGATCGCGCGGGCGGCGCGCCCGGCATGCCGCTCCTCGCCGAGGAAGCTGAAGACGCGCGCGAGGTCGCCGGGCTTCATCCGGTTCACCACGTCGGCCGCGGTCGGCCCATGCCCGCCCATGCGCATGTCGAGCGGCCCGTCCTTGGCGAACGAGAAGCCGCGCTCGGCCTGATCGAGCTGCATGGACGAGACGCCGATGTCGAGCACGACACCGTCGACCAGCCCGCCCGGCACGCGGTCGGCGACGAGGTCCGCCAGCTCGCCGAAGCGGCCGTTCACGGCGGTCATGCGGTCTGGAAACGCCCTCGCCGTCCGGTCGGCCTCGGCGAAGGCGTCCGGGTCGCGGTCGATCGCGACGAGGTTCGCACCGCGTGAAAGGATGGCGCGGCTGTAGCTGCCGGCCCCGAAGGTGCCGTCGACCACCGTCTCGCCGATCTTCGGGCGCAGCGCCTCCAGCACCTCGGCCAGCATCACCGGAATATGCGGGACGCTGCCGTCGTGCGTTTCCACGTGCAATTCGCCGCGATGTTCCATCATTCGACCCGCCCGGAGCCGGACTTGCGGGCCGCCAGCAGCCGCGCCCGCGCTTCCGCCCGGTGCGCCTCGAACCGGTCCGGCTCCCAGAGCTGAAAGAACTGGTTGCGGCCGACGAAGGCGACGCGATCCGCGATCCCCGTGTGGGAGCGGATGAAGTCCGTCACCGTGATGCGCCCTTCCGGATCGACCTTCAGGAAGGTGCCGTCCCCGTAGGCCAGCAGCGAAAGGTCGGCGTAGGTCTCGCCAAGCGGATCCTCCGCCGACATGCGCGACTCGTAGCGCTCCAGGAGGTCCGAGCCGCCGACGTCGATCGCCGGGTCGCCAAGCGACTGCATGCCGTAGAAGTCGCGGAAACCGCGCGCCGCCATCACTTGGCGGAAACCCGACGGGATGGACACCCTGCCCTTCGCGTCGATGCCGAGAACCGAATTGGAAAGGAATCGATCCATCCGACGATGCGCCCGCCCCTTCGATCGAACGCCAGCGCGCGTCGCGTCGATTGCGGCCGCCAGCCAAACGGACGCGATGCACCGAAGCGCGGAACGCTGCCGTTCCGTCGCCACCGGCTGCGATCACGCCGGAGTTGCACTGTTTGCCTGATGAAAGGGAGCGTTCAGCCTCCCCTCGAACTGGCGGCAGGGTTAACATGGGGCCATATGGGCGTCAATGGGACGGCGCGCCCCGCCACGGGCGGCGGGGTTCGAAGACATCCATAAATCGTTAAACTTAACAATGCGTTGATAAGTGGCGCCGGAAGGGGATCGGCCCCAACTTCACGCAAGCTTCGCCTAGTGGAAGTCGATCCTGTCCGCTGCTGCGACCGACGTGTTGCGGAGGCGGGAAATCATCGCCCCACAGTGACTTGCGCCGCTTTTCGTCCACATCGCATCATTCGAGATTGTCGCGCAGGAGTTGCAACGGTTCCGAGCGAACGAAATGATTTGAAGGCCGGCGATGGTCGAAGTCAGCCGGCCTGTAAGCCGGGTTCTGTCGATGGCCGAAGCCACCGGGCGACCATTCCTCTGGGACGGCGCTCGCGCGCCGCCTCGAGCAACCCACCCGGACGACCGGCCCGGAGAAGGGCTGGCAGCCGGAGCCGCCGCGTCGTCCCTATTCGGTCTTGCTCCCGGTGGGGTTTGCCGTGCCGCTCCCGTTGCCGGTCGCGCGGTGGGCTCTTACCCCACCTTTTCACCCTTACCCCGGCAGGCCGAGGCGGTTCGTTCTCTGTGGCACTTTCCCTGGGGTCGCCCCCGCCGGGCGTTACCCGGCACCGTTTCTCCGTGGAGCCCGGACTTTCCTCCCCCGCCGCCTTTCGGCATGTGACGGGAGCGGCCGCCCGGCCGGCTGACGCGGGCTCCCGTGCCGGTTCGAGGCCGCGAAGTCAACGGCCAAGCGCGCCGTCCGGCTCGATCCGAAGCCACGGCCAGCGCGCCCGGTAGTCCGCCGCCTTCGCCGCGAACAACGCGGCAGGGCTGCCGCTCTTCGGATTGGGCCGCAGGATGCCGGCGCGAAGATCGGCGAGGCCGTTCGGCGCGTAGATAGCGCCGCTGCGCACGTCGATGCCGACGCAGGTACAGGCGACAAGGTACCGGTCGATCCCGTCGCAGCAGTCGCGGAGCGGCTCCCTCCGATGCCCGAACCGACCCTCGTACCAGAGATGCACGCGGGCTTGGTTCTTCACGTCCACCGCGATGCCGAGATCGGCGACGGCATCGTGTACCCGGCGGACGACGGCGTCCTCCGCCTCGAACGAGAGGTCGGAACCGTCGTGATAGAAGATGTCGTAGTCCCTGATCCCGTGCTCGGGCGGGAGGCCGGAGAGGCGGTTCCAGAACGACTGGAACAGGCAGCCCGCCACGAGGAAGCAGTCGTCCAGCCCGAGCCGGCGCAGGCGAACGAGCAGTTCGCGATTGCGGCGATTGTCCCGGACGGCAGCCAAAAACTCCGAGTCTGCTTCCATGCCGATTCCCGAACCGATGCGAACCCGTATCCTCGTATCGCGCCGGAGGCTCGTGCTAGGGGGACTCGATGCCTACCCCCTCTACGTCGCGTCCGAAGCCGCATCATCTGCTGGCCGCCTTCTGCACGGGCTGCCTGCTGACGTTAATGGTCTACCTGAACGGCGAGCTGGCCCGCTTCGGCGGAGCGATGTTCGCGTCATGGACCGCGCATGGCGTCGGTCTTCTCGCTGCCGCGGCATTCCTCGCGCTTGCGTTTCGCAGCCGGAGACGCGGAGCGGGCACCGCATCGAAGGCGCCCGTCTGGGCCTGTCTCGGCGGCCTTTCCGGTGCGGCGACGGTTCTCGCGACATCGACCGCGGTGAACAGCCGGATCGGTCTTTCCGGAACGCTCGCGCTCGGCCTCGCGGGACAGGCCCTTTTCGCCCTCGCGGCGGATCGCTGGGGCCTCTTCAGCCTGCCAGTGCGAAAGCCCGACCGCTTCGACGCGCTGTCGCTCGTCCTCATTCTCGCAGGCAGCGCGCTGATCATCCTTTTCGCGCGGATCGCGTGATGAGCGGTCCGATCCTGCTGGCTTTCATCGGCGGCCTGCTCGTCGGTCTCAGCCGTCAGCTCAACGGCCGCCTCAGCCTTTCCACCTCGCCGATGATCTCGTCGTTCTGGAACCATGCCGTCGGCTTCGTCGCGCTGACGCTGGTCGGCCTGCTGGCGGGCGGTCTGGTGCCGGCCGGCGCGGCGGGCACGCCCTGGTACGCCTATCTCGGCGGCCCGATCGGCGTCGTCTTCGTGGCCGCGGGAAGCTGGGTGATCGCGCGGGTCGGAGCGCTCAACACGGCGCTGCTCGTGATCGCCGGACAGATGGTCTCGGGCGTCGCCTTCGATTTCGTCCGCGACCGGTCGCCGGCATTCTGGGCGAGCGCGGCCGGCGTCGCGCTGATCATCGCCGGCATCCTCGTCACCCGCCGGCGCGGCTAGGCGACCGGAGGCAGCGCCTGCAGCAGCCGGTGCAGCGTCGCGACGGTCGAGACGTCGGCGACGCCGTCCACCCGCTCGGGGCGGAAGTGGCGCTGGAAGGCGAGCGTCGCGAAACGCGTCGCCTCGTCGAAACGCGCCGTCCGCTCGACCTCGTAGCCATAAAGCACCAGCAGTTCCTGCCAAGCGTCCACCGGCGCGCCTTCGTCGCCGAGCGCGAGGAAGCGGCTGCCGCGGATCGGCTCCGGCTGGACCAGATGCCCGATGCCGGCGGCGTGCAGCCGGTCCCAGGGAAAAAGCTCGCCCGGATCCTGCTTCCGGCTCGGCGCGGTGTCGGAATGGGCGAGCACGTTGCGCGGCTCGATCGGCCAGCGCGACAGGATACCTAGGCAAAGCGCGACGATCCGGCTGACCTGGGCGTCCGGAAAGGCGCGGTAGCCGAACTCGTGACCGGGATTGACGATCTCGATGCCGACCGAGCGCGAGTTGATGTCGGCCCTGCCCTGCCAGCTTCCCGCACCGGCATGCCACGCCCGCTCGGTCTCCGGCACGAACTGCACGATGCGTCCGTTCTCGTGGACGAGGTAGTGGCAGGAGACCTGCGACACCGGCATGGTCAGCCACTTCGCGGCCTTCTCGCCGTCTTCCATGCCGGTGTAATGCAGTAGCAGGATATCCGGGCCGGCGCCGCGCCGCTCGTTGCGGTTCGGCGAGGGCATAACGAGATCGACGAGGTCGGTATCCGGCGTCACGCCGCGGCCCGGGCCTTCGCGACGCTCTCGTAGGCGGCGTTGATCGCCTTCATCCGCTCGGTGCCGATCGCCATGAACTCGGCCGGCACGCCCCGCGCCGCCAGCCGGTCGGGATGGTTCTCGCGCACGAGTTCGAGATAGCGCGCGCGGATCGCCGGTAGGGTGTCGTTCGGGGAAACGCCGAGCACCGCGTAGTCGCCGGCCGCGCCGTGCGCGACGTGCCGGTTCTCCACCGCCGCGAACTCGCGCTCGGACATCTCGAACACCGTCGCGATGCGGCGCAGGAATTCGAGTTCGCGCTCGTGCAGGATGCCGTCCGCCTTGGCGATGTGGAACAGCCCGTCCAGCACGTCGGAAAGAAGCTGGCAGTGATGCTCGCCCTCGCCGCAGAGCGTCGTCATCCGCGCGGCGTAGGCTTCGAAGCCGGCTGTATCCTGCTTCGCAAGATCGTAGAGCCGGAAGACGTTGCGCATTTCCTCCGGCGGAATTTGGAAGATGCTGCGGAAGGCCGCCACCTCCGACGGCGCGACGATGCCGTCCGCCTTCGCCATCTTGGCGGACAGCGCGATCATCGCGACGGAGAACGACACCCGCCGGCGCGTCTCGCGGTCACCGCTGAAGAGGGTATGGACACACTCGAACAGCGCTTCCAGCGTGGAGACGCTCCGCGACCCGATGGCCTGCAGGATCGCTCCGACGCCGTCCGCCAGCGCCCGGCCGGCCGACGGTCGATCCGCGACGCGCCGCCCCTCTTGCATCAGATCGGTCATGGCACGGCTCTTATCACGCGCGGTCGCGCGGGCGCCACGGCGATTTCGGCGAACCCCTCGTTCACCGACCCGCGCCGCCGTGCACGAAAACGCCCGGCGCGGATGCGCCGGGCGTCGTATGCATCGTCTGTCGTGTCGAGTTTTACTGGGCCGGGGGCGTCGTGCCGCCGGCGCCGCCGGTCGCGCCGCCCGAAGGCGCCATCGCGCCGCCAGTGGTGGCGGGCGGGGTCGTGGTGGTGGTGGCCGGAGGCGTCGTGGTTGCGGACCCGCTCGCCGCGGGCGGCGTCGTGTTCGTCGCCGGCGGAGTGGCGGTGCTGCTGCTGTTGTCCGAGCAGGCGCCGAGCGCCAGGAGAGCGGCAGCGCCGATGGAAAGTCCAAGCTTCTTCACGTCTGTCTCCAATCCTCTCTTCATTTGCCTGACGCGACAACCGCGCCGGTTCTTTGCGTCTGACCGCAACGGATCACGGAAAGTTCAATGCCGTGACGTCCGCTTCGTTCCGACTTCGACGAAGTCTGCTTAAAAATGGAGCGGAGGTTGCGAACGGCCAGTGCAGCCGTCGACTTATGGTAAACGGCCGTTAACCCTGCTGTGGGAGTATGCGGCCATTGATGGTGTCGCGCTGGGGGCGCGGACGGGGACGTATCGCGCATGGTGTTGCGTTGGGCTATCGGACGGCCGGGTGCGTATGCGGCCCTGGCGCTGTGGGCGGCGCTGCTCCCGGCGGGCGGCTGTACCTCCACCACGCTGGACCCGGTCGCTCTCGGCCTCGACGGCCACGCGGGCACGAGCCCGGAGGACTACCCGGTCCACGGCATCGACCTCTCGAAATACCAGGGCGACGTCGACTGGCCGGCCGCGAAGAAGGGCGGCGTCGCCTTCGCCTATCTGAAGGCGACGGAGGGCGGCGACCGGGTGGACGCGAAGTTCGCCGAGAACTGGGCGGCGGCGCGTGCCGTCGGCATGCCGCGCGGCGCCTACCACTTCTTCTACCATTGCCGGACGGGCAAGGAGCAGGCGCGCTGGTTCATCGCCAACGTGCCTCGCGACCCGGACGCCCTGCCCCCGGTGCTGGACGTCGAATGGACGCCGGACTCCCCCACCTGCACCAAGCGGCCGCCGCGCGACGACCTGATGCGCGAGATGCAGGACTTCCTCGACACGGTGGAGAAGTACTACGGCGTCCGTCCGATCCTCTACGTGCCGATCGACGTGCATCGCGACCGGCTGGTCGGGGCGTTCCCGCGCTACGAGTTCTGGCTGCGGGCGGTGAAGGACCATCCGAGCGCCGTCTACGAGGGGCGACCGTTCCGCTTCTGGCAATGGACGGCGACCGGCACCGTGCCCGGCGTTTCCGGCGAAGTGGACCGCAACGCCTTCTCCGGTTCGCGGGCCGACTGGACGAAGTGGCTGGGCGCGCGGCGTCCGCGCCGCAGCTGAGCGTCCTATCTTGGGGCGGCCATCTTGCCGCCGCTAACGTCCGGCGATACCGAGGGAAATCGGACAAGCCGCCGTTGGGACCCTCGTTCATGCTCACCCTTCGCCCCCTCGCCCTCGCCTTCGCGCTCTTTTCGGCCTCGACGGCGCTCGCGCAGGAGCAGAAGACGGCGCAATGCGGCGGCGACTTCACCGCCTTCGTCGACGGCGTGAAGGCGGAGGCGATCGCGGCCGGCATCTCGCAGGACGCCGTCGAGCGTTCCGTCGCGCGCATGCGCATCGACGAGAAGGTGCTGGCGCGGGACCGCGGGCAGAAGGTCTTCACCCAGACCTGGGGCGAGTTCGCCGGCCGCATGGTCAACGGCTACCGGCTGAAGCTCGGCAAGCAGAACCTGCAGAAATACGCCGCCGTCTTCGACAAGGTCGAGGCCGAGACCGGCGTGCCCGGCCCGGCGATCGCCGCCTTCTGGGGTCTCGAGACCGACTACGGCGCGGTGCTCGGCGATTTCGACACCTTGGCCGCCCTGTCGACGCTGGCGCACGACTGCCGTCGCCCGGACCTTTTCCGCCCGCACCTCATTGCGGCGATGCGGGTGGTCGACTCCGGCTACCTGCAGCCGGAGCAGATGAAAGGCGCCTGGGCCGGCGAGCTCGGCCAGACGCAGATCCTGCCGGAGGAATACGTGAAGTTCGGCACGGATGGCGACGGCAACGGCTCCGTCAACCTCCTGACCGATTCGCCCGATGTGCTGGCGACGACGGGCAAGTTCATGGCCTCGCTCGGCTGGCAGCGCGGCGAGCCCTGGCTGGAGGCGATCCGCCTTCCCGCCGACTTCCCGTGGGACCGCGCCGCGCTCGCCAACAAGGAGCCGCGAGCTGAGTTCTCCAAGCTCGGCGTGACGAAGGCGGACGGCTCGGCGCTGGAAAGCGACGGCATTGAGGCCTCCATCCTCCTGCCGATGGGCAAGAGCGGTCCGGCCTTCCTCGCCTTCAAGAATTTCGACGTGTTCCTCGAATGGAACAACTCGCTCGTCTACTCGCTGACCGCCGGCTACTTCGCGACCCGGCTCGCCGGAGCCGAGCCGGTCGACATGGGCAGCCCGGAGCCGGGCCTCTCCTTCGATTCGATGAAGTCGCTGCAGGAGAAGCTCGCCGCCAAGGGCTACGAGGTCGGCAAGGTGGACGGCATCCTCGGCGGCGCGACGCGCGAGGCGGTGCGCCAGGAACAGCGGCGGCTCGGCATGCCGGCCGATGGCTGGCCGACGGACGCGCTGCTCGCCGCTATGTGAACGGCACTTCCAACCGGCTCGCGATGTTCCCATATCCTCCGCGCGGCCGCGATCGGCGTGGCGCGACGGAGAACAGGCTTCGATGAGTTCCACCTATGCCGATCGTCCGTTCGACGCGATGGCGCAGGCGGACCGGATGCGCCGGGTGCAGCGCATCGCGCGGATCGCCCGCCTGATGGACACGGCCGTCCATGTGCCCTTCGTCGGCGTCCGCTTCGGGCTGGACAGCGTCATCGGCCTCGTTCCCGGCATCGGCGACGCGGCGGGCGGCCTGGTCGGCCTTTACATCATCAACGAGGCGCGCAAGCTCGGCATGCCGAAGCAGAAGCTCCTGAAGATGGTCGCCAACGTCGCGCTCGACGCGGCGGTCGGCTCGGTGCCGGTGGCCGGCGACGTGTTCGACGTCTACTTCAAGTCGCACCGCCGCAACGCCCAGATGGTGCTCGACCACTTCGGGGATAGCGGCAGCCGGATCGACCCCGATTCGATGAAGGACATCACGCCGAAGCGCTGAGGGCCATCAGTCGGCCATCGTCTCCAGGCTGGCATAGCCCTGCGGGGCGTCGCCGGCATCGAATGGCGTTTCGACCTCGACGAACGTGTCCGGGTAGAAGCCGTTGAAGCGGGTGCGCAGAGAAAGCGAGTAGGCCCCGATATGGCCGATCTCGATCCAGTCGCCGGTGTCGACGGTTTCCGGCAGCCAGAACGGCCGCGACAGGATGTCGACCGAATCGCAGGTCGCGCCGCAAACGCGAAATGCGGTGACCTGGGCGGGGTCGCCGTTGCGCGTCTTCCGCGCCGGGTCGGGGATGAAGCGCGCCGGCAGCGTGATCTTGCCCGTCCACGAGTCGGATAGCGACGCCCAGATGCCATCGTTGATGTAGAGCCGGCGGCCTTTCCGCAGCAGCACGCGCACGATCAGCGAGAAGGCGCGGGCCACGACGACGCGGCCCGGCTCGGCGACGAGCGGCACGTCCTCGAAGCCCCACGCGGCGATGTCGGCGCGCAGCCGTTCCATGATCTCCGGCAGCGCCGGCATCTCGGGCTTCCGGCGGCGCGGATCGTGGCCGTATTCGGCGGGAAAGCCGCCGCCGACGTCGAGGCCGGCGAGCGTCACGCCGGCCCGCGCGCGCACCCAGTCGGCCGAGGCGAGCGCCCGCTCGTAGGTTTCCGGGTCCTCGATCTGCGAGCCGACGTGGAAGCAAAGGCCGACCTTGAAGCCGATCCGCTCGCAGCGCTGCAGCAGCTCGACGGCATGGGCGGGCGCCGCACCGAACTTCTTCGACAGCTCGTAGGCGGCGTGACCCTTGGTGGCGAGGCGGATGAACAGCGTGATGGTCGAGGGGTCGAGATCGAGCGCGCGCACGATGCGCAGGATCTTCGCGACCTCGTCCTCGTGGTCGAGCGACAGGGTGCGGATGCCGTAGGTCTGCAGCGCGAGGTTGATGTCGGACTGCGCCTTCACCGGATGCATGTAGAGCATGGCCGCCTGCGGCGCGACGGCGCGCACGGCCTCGAACTCGCCAGGTGAGGCGACGTCGAAAGTCGCGACGCCGGCTTTCGCCAGCGTTTCCAGCACCATGCGCTCGCCGTTGGTCTTCACCGCGTAGGCGGTTTCGCCGGGAAAGGCCGCCATGAACGCCTTCGCGTCGGCCGTCAGCACTTCCGGGCGGAAACAATAGACCGGCGCATCGGGACGAAGCGTCAGGGCTGCGTCTTTCGCGCTGGTGAATCGCTGCATGATTGCTCTATCCGCCCCTTGCGGGAAGCACCCGAACCGACGCCTCCCCTCCGTGGCGATGCGCTCGCACGCGACGGCGTTACATGCAACCCGGCTGCGCCGAATCGCGACGGTTGCGCGAGCGCGCGATGCCGCGCCCGGAAAAGCCGGCTGACAAAAATCTTCGGGCCGTCAAAGCCCCATCGGATCTGTGGATTTCCGCGCGAGATAG
The DNA here is from genome assembly GCF_008802405.1 of Plantimonas leprariae. Taxonomy (GTDB): domain Bacteria; phylum Pseudomonadota; class Alphaproteobacteria; order Rhizobiales; family Rhizobiaceae; genus Plantimonas; species Plantimonas leprariae. The sequence continues at coordinate 204,549 of NZ_VZDO01000004.1, read as the reverse complement.
CCCGTGGCGCGTCCTGAACACGAAATGTCGTCTTTACGAACCGGCAACATTCGTTAATCTCTCGTTATCGCAAGAGGAGGACGCATGCATCTGACACGGTCTCTGAACGTCCTGATGATGTCGGCTGCTTTCGCCTTCGTGGCGGCGGCGGTGATCGGAGTTCTGCCGTAGAGGCTCGGCGCGTTTCGCGCGAGACATGCGAGGGCCGGAAGCGGTAGCGCTTCCGGCCCTTTTTCCGTCGAGGCCTCGGCCTACTCGGCGGCCGCGAGAGCCGGCACCACGGCGACGGCGGTCTTCGGCCGCAGGCCGAGGATGTGGCAGATCGAATAGACCAGATCGGCCCGGTTCATCGTGTAGAAATGGAAGTCGCGGAAGCCCCGGTCGGCGAGGTCCAGCACCTGCTCGGCGCAGACCGCGGCGGCGACGTGGCTGTGCGTCTGCGGGTCGTTCCCCAGCCCTTCGAAGCGCGCGGCGAGCCAGTTCGGCACGGTCGCGCCGCACCCCTGCGCGAAGCGCGAGATCTTTGCGAAGTCGTGGATCGGAGCGATGCCCGGCACGATCGGCACGTAGATGCCCGCGCGGCGCACGCGCTCGACGAAGCGCTCGAACACGTCGTTGTCGAAGAAGAACTGCGTGATCGCGCGGGTCGCGCCGTTGTCGATCTTGCGCTTCAGAAGGTCGATGTCCGTCGCGAAATCCGGACTTTCGGGATGCTTCTCCGGATAGGCGGACACCGAGACCTCGATCGTCGGATCGATCGCCTTCAGACCCGCCACGAGATCGGCCGAGCTCTGGTAGCCTTCCGCATGGGCCGCGTAGGGCGAGCCCGCGCCGTTCTGGCTGTCGCCGCGCAGCGCCACGAAATGCTTCACGCCCGTCGTCCGGTATTGGCGGATCACCGCGTCGATGTCGGCACGGCTCGCATCGACGCAGGTCAAGTGCGCCGCCGGCACGAGATCGCTCTCATCCAGGATGCGCTTCACGGTCTGGTGCGTGCGCTCGCGGGTCGAGCCGCCGGCCCCGTAGGTCACTGACACAAAGTCCGGCGACAGCGGCTGCAGGCGCTCGATGGCGGCCCAGAGCCCCTCCTCCATCCGTTCCGTCTTCGGCGGAAAGAACTCGAAGGACACGCGCAGCTTCTCGCGGGCGGGGGGAACTTGCGGCATGGCTGTCAGACTCGCTCGGGCTGGGCGGCGGAAGATGCGTCGGCAGCGATGGTACGCCGCCGATCCTGCGCAACGGTGACGACGACCGTCAACCGTTCGGGGCACTCGACACCCGGCACGAGGAGGCGCCAAGCCACGACGTCGAGTTCGGCCTCGCCCAGATAGCCGGCAAGCGTTTCCTGCGAGAAGCCGAGGCGGACATGCGCCTGTTCCTCGCGGAGGAACTCCAGCCCGTGCGGGGCGAAATCGACGATGGCGAGGCGCCCCGCCGGTCGCAGCATGCGCGCGGCCTCGCGCACCGCGGCGCCCGGGTCGTCGAGATAATGAAGCACCTGATGCAACGTGACGAGGTCGAAGCTGCCATGCGCCAGCGGCAGGGAGTAGGCGTCGCCCTGCCGCACCTGCGCGTTGGCGATGCCGGCCGCGTCGAGCTTGGCGCGGGCGACCTGCAGCATCTCGCGCGAGGCATCGACGCCGACGATCCGCGCCGCGCGAGGCGCCAGGAGTTCGAGCAGCCGCCCGGTGCCGGTGCCGACATCGAGGACGTCGCCGAGCGTCTCCTCGCCGAGGGCTTCTAGCAGCGCGGCCTCGACGTCGGCATCGGCGACATGGAGGAGCCGCAGCCTGTCCCACCGCTCCGCGTTGCGGGCGAAGTAGTCTGCGGCCCGCGCCGCGCGCTCGCGCCGGATCGCTTCGAGGCGATCAAGATCGCGCGCCAGCATCGGATCGTCGCCAGCGATGCGTCCGACGACGGCGCGCGTCAGCGTCGCCACGTCCAGCGCATCGGCGGAGCGGAAATAGGCCCAGGCGCCTTCCTGATATCGCGTCAGCACGCCGCATTCGACGAGGAGGCGCAGATGCCGCGAGATGCGCGGCTGCGACTGGCCGAGAATGCTCGTCAGGTCGGAAACGGTCAGGTCGTGGCTGGCCAGCAGGCGAACCAGCCGCAGGCGCGTCGGCTCGCCGAGCGCTTTCAGCACTTCGATCGAAGCGGCGAACGAGAGCTTCGAGGTATCCAGCATTCCACGCTCGATAGATGATATAAAGATATCTTTATATGTTTCTCGAAGCGTGGGCAAGCCGCCGTTCGGTCGCGTTGACGTCGACGCGGCTCCGGGCAAGAACGCGGTCATGCAGGAAGATCAAGCCGGCCTTCGCGACGGGGAAGTCCTTTTCGCCAGCCTCGACCACGCCGCATCGGGCGATGCGCGGCTGCGCTTCATCGGGCGGATCCGCTCGGATTGGCGCGAGCGGTCGTCATGCCCGAAGAACGTCCGCGAGGCGCGGGAGCGTGGCGGCGGGTCGCCGCTCGTCGAGGTCCTGCCGCCGTTCCGCGAGGGCCTTGCCGATCTCGGGGACGGCCAATGGCTCATCCTCCTCACCTGGCTCGACCGGGCGCGGCGCGACCTCGCCCTGCAGCGGCCGCGGCATGCGGACCGCGCGCTCGGCACCTTCTCGCTGCGCTCGCCGGTGCGCCCGAATCCGATCGGCCTGCATCTCGTCCGCGCGCTGCATATCGACGCCCCCGCCGGACGCATCACCCTCGACGCCGTCGACGTGCTCGACGCAACGCCGCTCCTCGACATCAAGCCCTTCATCGGCAGCGTCGACGTGCCGCCTCCCGGTGAAGCGTGAGCCGCCGATGACGACCGAGCGCCAGCGGTCGATCGCCAAGCTCCTGACGGCGACCATCCCGCGCGTGCCGTTCATTGACGCCGAGGCTATCCGTGCCGCCGCGGCGGCGCGGCACATGCGGGCGCTGTCGCCCGGCGCGGCGTTGTGGCTGGCGATCGTCGCGCATATTCGCCACGCCCACACCGATTACGACGCGCTGATGGACGAAGGCTACGACCGCGACGCGGCCCGCTTCTTCGTGGTGGACGCGATCAACGCCACGCTCGACCATTGGGGCTCGACGCGCCGCCTCGAACCCGAGGCCGACGAGGACGAGCCGATGCCGTCATCGGACATATAGCCATTGTTCCGGCAGGCGGGCCTCGAACCCCTCTCCGGTCCGCACGCGGCCCGGCTTCTCGACCCAGGCGACGAGCCCGCGCCGGTGGCGTGCCGCTTTGACGAAGCCGGTCTCGATCTCGCCGCGCCCCTCGCAATGCCGAGCGATGCTGCGACCCGACGCCCGGCACGGCGCGTTGTCGCCGTCGACCTTCAGCGTCCCGCCGCCTTCGAAGAACAGCAGCGTGCGGGGCGGCAGCCAGCTCAGCTGGGGTATGCCTTCGACCAGCACGTTGCCGCCGATCCATTCCGGCTTGATCTCGGGGATGCCCAGATCGGCCGCGGCGGCCGCCAGCTCGTCCATCGCCAGAAGCGTCAGTTGCCGCTCGTTCCGCATCTCCGTTCCGCGCCGGTACCACGGCTCACGCCCGCCGGAGCGGCGCGTCGCGCCGCCGTGGACGTCGCCGGCGATGCCCTCGAACGAGAGGTCAAGCTCGTCGACCGGGTTGGTGACGAAATCCTTCGCCGTCGCGCGGTAGAGGCCGGTGACGATCCCCTGCAGCTTCCGGCGCGGGAGGCGTCGCCTCGCCTCAGGCATCCGGCCCTTCGTAGAGATGCGGCCGTTCGTTCGATTTCAAGTCCACCGTCGCGGCGCGCGGGCCGGGCTTGAACGTCACGACCCGCCAGACGTAGATGCCGACCGCCGCGATCACCACGGCGTTCGACACGGGTCCGACATAGCTTTCGATCGCCTCGTACTGTTGCCCCATGAGGTAGCCGGCGAGCGCCAGGCCGGCCGTCCAGATCAGGCTGCCGACGGCCGAAAGCAGGAGGAAAAGGCCGAACGGCATGCGCGCCAGACCGGCTGGCACGGAGATCAGCGTGCGCACGGTCGGCACCAGCCGCCCGAAGAACACCGCCCACCAGCCCTTGCGCAGGAACCAGCGGTCCGCCGCCTCCACGTCTTCCGGCGTCATCGTCAGCCAGCGGCCGTAGCGGGCGGCGAGCGCGACGATCCGCTTCTCCCCGATCGCGTATCCCAGCCAATACCAGGGGATGATGCCGAGCACCGAGCCGACGAGGCCAGCCGCGATGACGACGACGATCGACATCTCGCCCAATGCCGCCTGGTAGCCCGCCAGCGGCATGATCAGCTCGGACGGAATGGGCGGGAAGATGTTTTCCAGGAACATCAGCAGCGCGATGCCGGCCGGCCCCAGCGTTTCCATGAGGTGTCTGACGAAGACATCCATGCCAGCGCCGCCTTCCGTTCGTTGGAGGTCCGATGAACCGCCCCGCGGCCCTATCGCGTGGCGGAGACCGCCGCCACGATGTGGCGGCCGAGTTCCTTCGCCGTGTAGGGCTTCTGCACGATCTGGCAGCCATGCCATTCGGCATCGACGCCAGTGCGGCCGTAGCCGGTGGCGAAGACGATCGGGACGCCCCGCGCCCGCAACCGCTCGGCGACGGGATAGACCTTGTCGCCGCCGATATTGACGTCGAGAACCGCGAAATCGATCTGCGGCAGGGCGGCCGCCATCTCCAGCGCCCGGTTGAAGCGCATGGCGACGCCGACGACCTCGCAGCCGAAATCGTAGAGCATGTCTTCGAGCTGCATCGCCACCAAGGATTCGTCTTCGACCGCGAAGACTTTCAGGCCCGTCAGCGCTTTCGGCGCCGTCACGCCTTCCTGGTCGTCAGCCTGCAACTTTTCCTACCTCGTCGAGGGCGATGTCGAAGCGGCAAATGAAACCGGTCGCCGCCAAATCAAGAGCGAGCGTTCCATCGAGTTCGCCCTCGATGATCCGGCGGAGCGTGCGCATGCCGAAGCCGCGCGACCAGTCGGCCGGCGCCGAGCCGTTGCCGTCCTCCCGCCATTCGAACCGCAGGCGGTCGCCGTCATCCGGATCGACGCTCCAGCCGACCGAGAGCGAGCCCTCCTCCATCGCGAGCACGCCGTACTTGACCGCGTTGCTGGCGAGTTCGTGGAACACCATGGACAGCGCGATCGCGGCGCGGGGCGTCAGCCCGATCGCGGGCCCGGCCACCGCTACGCGATTTTCGCCGAAGGCGGCGATCTCCTGCCGTAGCAGCGTTTCCAGCCCGATCTCTTCCCAGTGCCGGTCGCTGAGGATGTCGTGGACGGCGGACAGAGCCTTGATGCGCGCCTCGAAGGCCGCGAGGCCGGCGCTGTCGGCGTCGCGGAACGAGCGGCGCGCGATCGACTGAACCGTCGACAGCGTGTTCTTCACGCGGTGGTTCAACTCGTCCAGGAGAAGCTGCAGGCGATGCATCGCCAGATACTGGTCGGTGCGATCGGTGCCCTGCACGAAGACGCCCGTCACCGTGCCGACGCTATCGAAGATCGGTTGGCAGCGGAGGTCGATGAACACTTCCCGCGCCGGCTCCTTCCCGCCGCCGATCACCACGCGGATGCCCTCGCCGGCCTTCGGCTTGCCGCTGCGGAAGACGATGTCGAGCCATTCGACGACATCCTCGCCTTCCGGAAAGAGGTCCGGGAAGATTTCCCGCACCGCGCGTCCCTTCAGCGGCCGGTCGCCGGCGAACGCCTTATAGGCGTCGTTGGCGAATGCGAGGAGATGGTCGGCGCCCTCGAACACCGCGATCATCCCCGGTGCCTGCGCGAAAAGGCGGCGGAACTCCTCGCTTTCCGCGAGGGTATCGCGATAGGCGCGCTCGGCCTCGCGGGCGCGCTGCAGCATGTCGAGACTACCGCCGTCGGCCCCAGCCCGGGAATGGACGAGTTCGGTCACGTCGACGGTGTTCTGGAGGACGAAGGCGGTGCCGCCGTCCGGGCCGCGCAATGGCGTGTGGACGGCCGTCCAATACCGGGTCTCGGTCCCGCCGCCTTCCGCCTCGGGACGCGGGATCGCGTAGGGAATGAAGGCGATGGTGTTGCTCTTGCCGGTATCGAGCACGGACTGCAGCGACCGTCGCAACCGCTGCCCCTCCTCACCGTCGTTCGGGAAGAGCTCGAACAGGTTGTTGCCGATCAGCCGCTCGGGCGCCAGCTTGACCACGTCCGAGTAGGCGCGGTTGGCGGCCACATAATTGAACCGGGCGTCGAGCACCATGTAAGGGCTTGGGATCGAAGCGAAGAGGCTTTCGAAATCGATCACGGCATGCGCTGTCCCGAAAGGCAACTCGGACGGTCTTGGAACAAAAGACTGCTCTTTTGCGGGCGGTCCGATGCGGCCGGAAGGCGCACCGGCGCCTTGCTGTTCGATCGCATCGGGTATCCGGACCCGTCAGCGGCATTCTGAAGCGCGGCCATCCGAAGTGAAGGGTGGCCAGCTAAAAAAGCTGTGAGTCCTTCGTCAGCGCGTCAGCCGCTTATAGGTCGGCCGTTTCGGGTTGACAGCCTCCGGGCCCAGCCGCCGGATCTTGTCCTCCTCGTAGTCGGCAAAGTTGCCTTCGAACCATTCGACGTGGCTGTCGCCCTCGAAGGCGAGGATGTGCGTCGCGAGCCGATCGAGGAACATGCGGTCGTGGCTGATGACCACGGCGCAGCCGGCGTAATCCTCCAGCGCGTCTTCAAGCGCCGCCAGCGTCTCGGTGTCGAGGTCGTTCGTCGGCTCGTCGAGGAGGATGACGTTCGAGCCCGACTTCAGCATCTTCGCCAGATGCACGCGGTTGCGCTGGCCGCCGGACAGGGTTCCGACCTTCTGCTGCTGGTCGGTGCCCTTGAAGTTGAAGTTGCCGACGTAAGCCCGAGAATTCATTTCGTATTTCCCGAGCTTCAGGATGTCGACGCCGCCGGAGATCTCCTCCCAGACGTTCTTCTTCCCGTCGAGGTCGTCGCGGCTCTGGTCGACATAGCCGAGCGAGACCGTGTCGCCGACCGCCACCTCGCCGGCGTCCGGCTGCTCCTGCCCGGTGATCATCTTGAACAGGGTCGACTTGCCGGCACCGTTCGGCCCGATGATGCCGACGATGCCGCCGGGCGGCAGCTTGAACGACAGGTTCTCGATGAGGACGCGGTCGCCGTAGCTCTTGGTGATGTTGTTGACCTCGATCACCTTCTGGCCGAGCCGCTCGCCGGTCGGGATGACGATGCGGCCATCCGCCGGCCGGCGCTGATCGGCCCGCTCGACAAGGTCGAGATAGGCCTGGATACGCGCCTTGGACTTCGTCTGCCGGGCCTTGGCGCCCTGCTGCATCCATTCGCGCTCGCGCGAGATGGCGCGCTGGCGGTTGTCGTCCTCGCGGCCCTCCTGCGTCATGCGCTTGGCCTTCTTGTCGAGGTAGGTCGAGTAGTTGCCCTCGTAGGGCACCCCTCGGCCGCGATCGAGCTCGAGGATCCAGCCGGTGACGTTGTCGAGGAAGTAGCGATCGTGCGTCACCATCAGCACGGCGCCCTCGTAGTCGCGAAGGTGCTTCTCCAGCCAGGCGATCGTCTCGGCGTCGAGATGGTTGGTCGGCTCGTCGAGGAGCAGGATGTCCGGCTTCGACAGGAGGAGCTTGCACAGCGCGACGCGGCGCTTCTCGCCGCCGGACAGGGTCGAGACGTCGGCATCCTTCGGCGGGCAGCGCAGCGCCTCCATCGCCATCTCGACCTGCGGTTCGAGGTCCCAGAGGTTCTGCGAGTCGATGATGTCCTGGAGCTTCGCCCCCTCCTCGGCCGTCTCGTCCGAGTAGTTCATCATCAGTTCGTTGTAGCGGTCGAGGATCGCCTGCTTGTCGGCGACGCCCTCCATGACGTTCTCGAAGGCGGTCTTCGATTCGTCGAGCTGCGGCTCCTGCGGCAGGTAGCCGACCGTCGCGCCTTCGGCGGCCCAGGCCTCGCCGGTATATTCCTTGTCCTCGCCGCTCATGATCTTCAGGAGCGTCGACTTGCCCGACCCGTTCGGCCCGAGGATGCCGATCTTGGCGCTCGGGTAGAAGGACAGGTGGATGTCGTCGAGGATCTTCTTGTTGCCATAAGCCTTCTTCAGGCCCGACATATGGTAGACGAACTGGCGAGCCATGGCGCGCGAGGAACTCCGAATCCGGATGGATGAGGAAAAGCTGCGGCGTAACTAAGCGATCCGGGGCCAAGCCGCAACAGATCGGCAGCCGCGCCAAAGAATCACGGTATGGCGAGGATCGGTCATCCGGACAGACGAGCGATCAGCGCCGGCAGCAGCGGCACGGCGACGAAGACGACCGGTGTCGCGATCGCGGCCGCCACGATCGCCACGCGCTGACGCACCCCCATCTGCACGAGAACCGTCGAGACGAGCAGCGCAACCGCGAGCGCGGCGAGGAACAGGATGAGGAGTCTGGCGACCGTCACCGGATCATCCCTGCATTACCGTCCGGCATCGTCGCCGACCCAAGGTTGCCGAACTAGCGTCATCCAATCAGCGTCCGTTTTCGACGCCCGGAAGCCGTAGCGCGCATAGAGTTCGTGCGCGTCCGCGGTCGTCAGCGTCCAGTGCGTGACGGTTGCGAGTTCGGGGTGACCCAGAATCGCCGCGATCAGCGCCTTGCCGAGGCCCAGGCCGCGAGCGGCCGGATGAACGAACACGTCGCCCACATGCGCGCGAAGCGCATAGTCGGTCAACACCCTGGCGAAACCCGACTGTTTCTCGTCCGGCGCGTAGACGCCGAAGCAGAGACAGTTCGACCAGCTTCTTTCGGTCAGCCACGCCGGACGCCCTTCCGCCCAATACGCGTCGGCGAGCGAGGCGTGAACGAAGCCCATGTCGATGCGCGGCCGCTCGTCGCTGACCACGTAGCCGTTCGGGAGTTCGACGACGTGGGGCTTGTCTGAAACCCGCGGCGAAAGTGCCGGTGCATCGGACCGCGGCATTTCTACTGCAGCCCAGCCGCATCCACCACGCCGCCGGGGCACCCCGCTTTCGTCGGGCGCGCGGCGCGCAGCAGCGCGGGAAGGTCCGGCGTCGCGCCGACCTCGCCGCCGAGGCCGATCGTGAGTTCCGTCACGAGCCGGCGGTCGCCGTCGTTGCGGCAGGCGATGCGGACGCGCTCGCCCGCCCCGTTCCCGAAGGCCTGGTCGAACGCGCCGCGGATTTCCTCGGCCGTCACGTCCTTCCCCACCCGATCCGCGAAGAGCTTCGCGACCGGCGAAGCGTTCACCGCGTCGAGCAGCGCCAGCGTTTCGGTGAAGTAGCCGTCGGCGTTCCGGCCGTAGCAGGTGCCGTGGCGCGCCCATTCATGGCGGTCGAGGAAGGATTGCGTGCCGGGCATCGCCGCTTCCAGCCGGCGGCGCGTCTCGGCGGAAAGCTCGGGCGCCGGCAGGCTCTGCCAAGCCGGCGACTTGTCCTTGTCCTTCAGGCCGGCGGCCGCGCCGCAATACTGCTTCGACCGCGGTTGCGGCCAGAGGCCGTGCAGCGAGAAGCGCGACGCGTCGGCGCGATCCGCCGTCTGCGAGCGGCATTCCGGCTTGTTCGATTGTCCCTCGCAGAAGGCCGGTTGCCAACTGATCGCCAGGATGTTGCGCGTCGACACGGTGGAGTCGGACGACGACTTTGCCCCGGTGGAAGCGGCGGCTCCGACCGAGGCGACGCGTTCGCCGCAGTCGCGCTCCACCCAGCGGCGGTTCGGCGAGACGTCGGGAATCTCGATCAGGTAGTGGCTGGCCGGCTGCTTGTTCTCGGCGACGAACCTGTAGGCGCGGTCGACCGTCAGCGTTGCCGGCTGGACGCCGTCGCCGCCCCGGATGGACTGGGTCGCCTCGCAGGCGCGCTTCGCAATGAAGTACCCCTCGCCGGACGCCTGCTGCGCCCCCGCCTGCCCCGACGCGGCAAACATCGCGGCGAGCGCCAGAACCCATTTCATCCGCGACTTCTCCTTGTCGGAACAGACCGGAAACATTTCCGAGTCGCGGCGATTTGGCAAGGCGTCGCCGGCCACGAAAACCGGCGCTTGCGCCGATCGAAGCAGCCGGCGAAGACTGCGTCGGACTTTCCGCGAGTTGCGCCCGTGTTCGACCATCGCTTCAGCCTCGACAGCCCGACCGGCGCGCTGCTCAACGTCTTTCGCGCCGACGCCCGCGCGCACGAGCGCGGCATCCTCCTCGTCTTCCACGGTCTCGCCGAACATGCCGAGCGCTACGGGCGCTTCGCCGGCGAGATGGCGGAGCGTGGCTTCCATGTCTACGCACACGACCACCGGGGTCACGGCTCGACCACCGCGTCCGACGCGCCGCTACGCCGCTTCGCCAAGCGCGACGGCGCAGCGAAGGTCGTCGGCGATTGCCGCGCGGTGTTCGATCGGGCGCGGGCCGAGCACCGGCGCGGCCTGCCGATCATCGTCTTCGGCCATTCGATGGGCGGGCTCGTGGCGCTGAACTTCGCCCTCCGGCTCGGCCCGCAGCTTGCCGGCCTCGCGATCTGGAACGCCGATCCAGCCTTCGGCTACCGCGAGCGGCTGGGCGTCGCCGCGCTGAAGGCGGAGCGCGCCCTGAAGGGCTCCGACGTCGCGAGCGATCTGTTCGCGCGCTCGACCTTCCAGGCCTGGGCGCGGAGCGTCGAGAACCGCCGGACGGACGGCGACTGGCTGAGCCACGACGAGGCGCAGGTCGACCGCTATCTGAACGACCCGCTCTGCGGCTGGACGCCGACGAACTCGATGGCGCTCGACGTCCTGGAACTCATCCGCGGCGGCTCGACCGAAGCCGCCTGGGCCGCCCTGCCGGATGGGCTTCCGGTTCACGTGCTCGGCGGAACGGAGGACCCTGCGGCGCGTCGCGGCGAGGCGGCGCACGCCCTCGCCGGGGGTCTCCGCCACGCCGGCAGCCGCGACGTGACGCTTCTGGTGCAGGAGGGCGCGCGCCACGAGACGCTGAACGAGATCGAACCGATCCGCGCCGCCGCGCTTGGCAGCTTCGAACGGTGGCTGGACCGCATCGCACCGGAAGGTTGATCGCCGGTCAGGCGGCGGACGGCCGTTCGGGCGAAGTGGATGTCGGCGGCATCGGCGGCCCCTGCACCGGCTTCGTCACGTAGTTCGAGATGGAAAGCTCGTCCGGCGTCAGGACGTAGAGGTCGTTCGGCGGCGTCTGCATTGCCTTGATCCAGATATCGGGCTTCACGCCCATCTCCTGCAGCAGTTGCTGGCAGCGCGCGACGGTGGCCTGGATGTCCGAGATCGAGCGGTCGAGATCGCGCATGCGCGGTACGCCCGGCACGTCCACCGCATAGACCTGATGCAGGCCGATCCAGGCATGGTCGCCGGCCGCGCGGTAGCGGCCGCCGGCGAAGAACAGCGGGCAGGCCGAGGCGCAGTAGCCGTCCGCCGGCACCAGCATTTCGAGCTTCCGCTCGCGGGCGAGCCGCGCCATCGCCATCGCGTCCTCGACCGAACCGCCCGGCGAATGCAGGATCAGCGACTTCACGCCTCTGCCCTCCCCGTCGAGGAACGCGCCGAACGCTTCCGCCGTGCCGACATCGATCCGCCCGACCGCCGTGGCGGCGCGGTCGGCCGCCATCCGGAACTGCATCGGCTGGCTCATCGCGGCCGTCGCCGCCGGCGCGTCGTAGCCGGGCAGTCGCGGCTCGCCGCGATCCGGCGCGACGGGGATCGTCCTCGGCAGGAAAGGCCGGATCTGGTCGCCGGGCTTCGGCGGCGCCAGCGGCAGCGGCTCGGTGCGCTCGGTGCGCGCCCTGTCCGCGTCTGCGAGCGCCATCGTGCGGTAGTCCTGCCCGATGACACCGACGGCGAGCGCCAGGAGAACGAAGAAGACAGCGCGCAGGATCGCACCGTCCGGAATGCGGCGGAACAGCCGCTCCACCGCGCCCGGCGAATATTCGTCGCCGACCATCCGCTAGCGAACCACGGTTCTGGGATAGGCGGGACCGTGCGGCTGGTTCTGCTGCACGATGTCGTCGCGCTCGACGACCACGCCGTCCGCCTCGTCCTCCGCCTGCCGCAACTGGCGCTGGATCTTCAGCGCCCGCATGAGATCGACCGAGCTCATCTCCTCGGTCTCCGCCGCGGTACCGTCCTCGCGCCGGATCACGTCCTGCACGACGCAGAGGATGAAGATCAGGACGCCCGGCACGAGGTCGATCGCGATGGCTCCCGCCCAGGACGGCAGGAAGTCCGCGGCGTAGCGGATCACCGCCTCCGGAGCGGAAAGCGGCGTGAAGCGCAGCGGCTCGACGACGGGCCGTGAGAGGATCTCGTCGGCGGCCCTCGCGAGCGCGGTGCTCTGCGCCTTCACGGCGGCCTCGACCTTGCCGACGACTTCGGTCTGGCGGGTCTGGAGCGTCGCGTCGACGCCGTCCGCGACCGGCGCGATGAAGCTCTTGCCGAGATCGTCCGCCGCCCGCTTGACCGCCGGCGCGACGGAGGTCTGCTGCAGCGCCGTGATCAGCCCCGACAGCTTCACCGCTTCCTCCGCATAGGCGTTCGAGCGCTCGGCGATCGGGCCGGACGAGGACACGAGCTCGCGCATGGTGGCGAGCCGCTTCGAGCCGTCGGCGAAGAGCACGTCGACGGCCTGGCGCGATTCGGTGATCTCCTGCTGCAGGCCGCCGAGCTGGGCCGACATCTGCGAGAGAAGCTGCACCACGGTGCCGGAGCCCGACGTGCCGGTGAGCGCGCCCGACTGCCGCTCGACGTCGGCGAGCCCGGCGAATCGCTGCGAGGCGAGCTGGATGTCCGGCAGGAGGCTCTGGGCGGCGAGCGCATTCTCGTTCGCGGCGTTGAAGCGCTGCTGATATTCCTCGGTCGTGTTGGCGAGATGCTGCTCCAGCGCCGCCGCGCCGGCCAGCGCCGAGGCGTTCAGCCAGGACGACATCGCCATGATCATCGCCGCGCCGAGCGCCATCGCGACGTAAAGGAGGCCGCGGCTGCCGCGCACATGCGGCATCAGCCGCATCAGGTAGCTCCAGAAGGCGTAGATCGCGACCGAAACCGCCGAGGAGTAGATCACAGCGCCGAGGAAGACGGTGGTCGGCGAGCCGTCCAGCAGTTCCCGGACGCCGAGATAGGTAAACACGCCGCTGCCGAGCGCGAGAACCGAAAGCGTCACCTGCGTCGTGACTTCGAGCCGGTTGATCTGCCCGCGAAGCAGGTAGGATTGCGACTTCGACATGGACGCTCCGCACCAAGTGGCGGACGATCGCCGCGACTCGAACCCGATTTTTTCCGGTTAAGCAGATATTAAGGCGCGGCGGCGGCAGCCGATAGCGCCATGGCCCGCGTGCTGCCCGGCAAACCGCGGAGATGATGAACGCGGCGGCGCCGGCGAAAGGACGCTCTGGACAGCGCGGGCGGATCGCTGTCAGGAGTTCGTCATCCCGCCATGCCAGAACGCCAGCCATGACCCTTTCCGCCTTCGCCCGGCCCGGCCGATTCCGCCGCGGCAACATCCACACCCATTCGACGCGATCGGACGGCGCGCGCTCGCCGAAAGAGGTGTGCCGCGTCTATGCCGAGGCGGGCTACGACTTCCTGTGCCTGTCGGACCATTTCCTCGAGCGGTTCGGATTCCCCGTCGTCGACACTTCCGCTCTCCGTACGGACCGCTTCACCACGATCTTCGGGGCGGAGATCCACGCGCCGGCGAACAGCCACGGCGAGATCTGGCACCTGCTCGCCTGCGGCCTGCCGCTCGACTTCGCGCCGCTCGGCAAGGACGAGGACGCCGTGGCGCTGGCGAAACGCGCCGTCGCGGCGGGAGCCTTCCTCGGCATCGCGCATCCGCAATGGTCCGGCCTCTCGATCGAGGACGGGCGGCAGATGGCGGAGATCGCCCATTCGGTGGAGATCTGGAACACCGGCTGCGCGGTGGAATGCGACCGCGGCGACGGCACGGCGCTGCTCGACGCCCTGCTCAGCGAAGGCCACCGCCTGCTCGCCTACGCCTCCGACGACGCGCACTTCAAGTCGCCGGACTGGTGCGGTGGCTGGATGATGGTGAAGAGCGAGACGAACGAGCCGGACGCGATCCTCGCCGCGATGAAGCGCGGCGACTTCTATTCCTCGCGCGGCCCGGTGCTGGAGGATGTGCATGTCGACGGCGACAAGGTGCGCGTCGCCTGCTCGCCGGCGCGCGGCATCGCGGTCGTCGGGCGCGGCTCGCGGGCGGAATATGTCGGCGGCGACGGGCTGACCCAGGCCGAACTGCCGCTGGAGCGGTTCCGCGGCGACTGGTTCCGCGTCGTCGTCATGGACGAGAGCGGCCGGCAGGCCTGGACGAACCCGGTCCATCTCGGCTGAGCGGCGGCCGATGCGCGCCGCCGTCTACTTCACGCCGCCCGCCGACGATCCGCTGACCCGCGCGGCGGCGCTGTGGCTCGGCCGGGACGCCTTCACGGGCGAGCCGACTCGTGCCGCCGATGCCGCAATCGACCCGCTGGTCGCGGAACCGGCGCGCTACGGCTTCCATGCGACGATGCGCGCGCCGTTTCGCCTCGCGGACGGCGTGACGATGGACGAGGTGCGGGACGCCCTCGGCCGCTTCGCGGCCGGGCGCGCTGCCTTCGCGCTGCCGCACATCGTTCTCGCGCGGCTCGGCGGCTTCCACGCTCTCGTGCCAGATGGACCGGCTTCCGAACTCGCGGATCTCGAAGGCGACGTCCTGTCGGCCTTCGAGCCCTTCCGCGCGCCGTTGGGGGAAGCCGAGCGCGCCCGCCGACGTCCCGAACGCCTTTCCGCGCGCCAGCTCGCGCATCTCGATCGCTGGGGTTATCCGTTCGTGCAGGAGGACTTCCGCTTCCATATGACGCTCACCGGTTCGCTCGCCGATCCGGAGGCGTCGGTGGCGGAAACCGAACTGCGCCGCCGCTTCGCATCCTTCGAGGGCACCCCGCTCCGGATCGGCAGTCTGGCATTGTTCGTGGAGGACGCGACAGGCGGGCCGTTCCGGGTCGATTTCCATGCGCCGTTCGCGGGTTAGCCCCGCGCCGGCCGTCGATGCCGCATCCGCTTGAAGCGGTCGAGCGGCCCATTACTTTCCGGCTTCCGATCGTTTGCCTTATGCATGTGCAGCGCTGCATACCAACTGTGCCGAGAGTTCAGTTGCAATGCGGTGCGATTTGCTATTCCAAGCGGCCCGGCGTTCCTCCGGCCTCGGGACCGAGTCCGAACGACGCCATCGGAAGGTTGCGCCGCTTCCCGGTTCGTCGGGATAGAGGTCGCGGCCCGGAGAAGCTGATTGGCCGTCGAAGCAGATCATCCGCACGCGGTTTCCGAGCAGGACCACGTCAGTTCCGGGTTCTGGAAGCTGCTGCTCGGCTGCATCGGCGTCGTCTACGGCGACATCGGCACCAGCCCGCTCTACGCGCTGCGCGAGGCCGTCGTCCATTCGGCCGCGGACGGTCTGCTCGACAGCGAGGTGATCGGCGTCGTCTCGTTGCTCTTCTGGGCGCTGACGCTCATCGTCACCGTGAAGTACATCATCCTCGTCCTCCAAGCCGACAACAATGGCGAAGGCGGCACCCTCTCGCTGCTGGCGCTGGTGCAGCGCGTTCTCGGCCGCAAGATGTTCCTGGCGATCATCGGCATCATCGGCGCCTCGCTGTTCTACGGCGATGCGATCATCACGCCGGCGATTTCCGTTCTGTCGGCGGTCGAGGGCCTGAAGCTCGTGACGCCGGTCTTCGACCATTGGGTCCTGCCGATCACCATCGTCATCCTGATCGGGCTGTTCGCGGTGCAAAGCCGCGGCACGGGGCGGATATCGGTGTTCTTCGGCCCGATCACCCTCGTCTGGTTCGTCGTGATCGGCGTGCTCGGCATCGTCCATATCGGCGACCGGCCCGACATCCTCCTGGCGCTGAACCCGCTCAGCGCCTTCTTCTTCCTGATCGAGCACGGCTTCCTGGCGCTGATCGTCCTCGGATCGGTGTTCCTGGCGATCACCGGCGCGGAGGCGCTCTACGCCGACATGGGCCATTTCGGCCGCAAACCGATCCGCGTCGCTTGGGTGTTCCTCGTGTTCCCGGCGCTTGCGCTCAACTATCTCGGCCAGGGCGCGCTGATCATGAAGGATCAGGCCGCGCTTGAGAACCCGTTCTTCCTGATGGCGCCGGAATGGGGCCGGCTGCCGCTGGTGATCCTCGCCACGATGGCGACCGTGATCGCCAGCCAGGCGGTGATCACCGGCGCCTTCTCGCTGACGCAGCAGGCGGTCCAGCTCGGCCTGGTGCCGCGCCTCGAGATCCTCCACACGTCGGAGGAGCAGTTCGGCCAGATCTACATGCCGAAGGTGAACTTCCTCCTGTTCATCGGCGTGATGGTGCTGGTGCTGTCGTTCCAGACCTCGGGCCGCCTTGCCAGCGCCTACGGCATCGCCGTCACCGGCAACATGATCGGGACGTCGATCCTGACCGTCATCTTCCTTTGGAAGTGCTGGAAGTGGAAGCTGCCGCTGGCGCTCCTGACGATGATCCCCTTCGTCCTCCTGGAATGCATCTTCCTCGGGTCGAATCTCCTGAAGGTGCTCGACGGCGGCTACGCGCCGCTCGGCCTCGCGACCGGGCTGACGGTCATCATGTGGACCTGGATGCGCGGCACGCGGATCGTCTACGCGAAAGCGCGGCGCGAGAGCATCGCGCTGACCGACCTCACGCACATGCTGGAGCGCTCGCAGCCGGCGCGGGCGCGGGGAACGGCGGTGTTCCTCAC
Source organism: Plantimonas leprariae (assembly GCF_008802405.1). GTDB lineage: Bacteria > Pseudomonadota > Alphaproteobacteria > Rhizobiales > Rhizobiaceae > Plantimonas > Plantimonas leprariae. Next base: position 187,828 of record NZ_VZDO01000004.1, on the reverse strand, counting down.
CTCCGACACGCAGATGGCGCCGAGCGCCCTGATGCACAACCTGAAGCACAACGGCGTGCTCCACGAACGCAACATCATCATGACGATCATTGTGGAGAACACGCCCCGCGTGCCGCTTGAGGATCGCGTGCGGATCGAGCAGGCGTCCGAACTCTTCACGCGCGTCTTCCTCACCTTCGGCTACATGGAGGAGCCGAACGTGCCGAAGGCCTTCTCGCTGGCGAAGAAGAAGGGGCTGAAGTTCGAGATCATGTCGACCTCGTTCTTCCTGTCGCGCCGGGTGTTCCGCGCCACCGCGAATGTCGGCATGCCGCAGTGGCAGGACCGGCTCTATATCACGCTCGCGCTGTCCGCCGCCGATACGTCGAATTACTACTGTCTGCCGACGAACCGCGTGGTCGAAATGGGACAGCAGTTCACCATTTAGCGCCTAGGGAACACGAAGCCGCCGCGGCGACTTTCATTCGTCACGCAACGCGTGCAAATGCCCCGGATCGCAGCAGGAAGCGAGCGCTGAACCAAGCATGGACGACGGAGCCCTGCCGCCGCCCCCGGCCAAGCGAACGCTCGCCGATATCCTCGAAGCCATGGCTGCCGACGAGACCCGCGCGCGGGTCTCGGTCGCGGATCTCGTCATGGCGCTGCAGGACCGCGCCTTCGGGGCGTTGATGCTGATCTTCGCGATCCCGAACGCGCTTCCCGCCATTCCGGGCACGTCCGCGATCCTCGGCGCGCCGCTGGTGATCCTCGCCGCGCAACTGAGCTTCGGGCGCTCGCCGTGGCTGCCCGGGGTCATCGCGAACCGATCCATGCCGCGCGCCGACTTCGAGACCATGATCACCCGCGTCGTGCCCTGGATCCAGCGGGCCGAGAAGCTGCTACGACCGCGGCTGACCGTTCTCGTCCGCGCGCCCTCCGAGTACCTCATCGGGATCGCCTGCCTCCTGATGGCGATCGTGCTTTTCCTGCCGATCCCGCTTGGCAACATGCTTCCGGCGATCGCGATCTGCTTTTTTTCGCTTGCGCTTCTGGAGCAGGACGGGGTCTGGGCGCTGCTTGGCCTTCTGCTTACGGCCCTTTCGATCGCCGTTCTCGGTCTGATGGGCGCCTTCGTCTTCGAGGGATTTTCCCTCCTGTTCGAGCGGCTGTTCACCTGACGGCACCTTGCCGGGCTGGTAGGTCCGCAACAGCTCGCGGAGGTCGGGTTCCTCGACGAGCCCCGCCGCTGTTTCCCGGCCGAACCACTGCCGCCGGCGCTGGAGCACCTCCTTCCAGTCGTCGGTCAGCGTTTCCACCGGCAAAGGAAAGACCCGGACCGTGCAGCGGACGAAGGAACCGTCGAGCGCATATTTGTCGTATTCGTAGGCGCCGATCGGCTTCCGCCGCGCCTTGCCGACGACGCCGGCCTCCTCGAACGCCTCCTGCGCCGCGGCTTCGTGCGGACGCTTGCCTTTCATCGGCCAGCCCTTCGGAATGATCCAGCGCCCCGTGCCCCGCGATGTGACGAGAAGGACGCGCAGCTCGCCATTCTCGATCAGATAGGGAAGCGCCCCGTACTGGAGGGCGTCCTTCTTGGCGGTCATCGGGTTACGATTCATCCTTCGCTTGAGTCGACGAGCGATCCTAGAAAGGATTCGCGAGCCGAAGTAGCGCGTTCGCGACGGTTTTCGTTTCACCGGCTGGTTTCTCGAAGCTATCGCTTCCACTCGCAGTGGAACGGAAACGATTCCGTCATCGATCCGATGCGCGCTGGCGGAACCTGGGCGTCCTTCCCATCTCATCCGCACGGCCGTGCCTGTCGCGGCGGATGCGATGGAGGAGCAGATGGATTCCCGGGACCGCGACGCGATCTCCGATCTTTTCCGCAAGCTGCGGGACGTCGAACACCAGGCCGGTCCGCGCGACGCGGAAGCCGAGCGCCTGATCGCCGACGAAACGCAGCGGCTGCCGGGCGCTTCCTATTATATGGCGCAGACCATCGTCATGCAGGACATGGCGCTCAACGCCAAGCAGCAGGAACTCGACGACCTGAAGCGCCGGGTGGAGCACGGTGAAGCCGCCGGCCGCGACCGTCCGAGCGAAGGCGGCGGCTTCCTGTCGCGCATGTTCGGCGGTGGTGACGTTGACCGCGCGCCGGCGGCGGGCCGCGGCGGACCGTGGGGCGGAGGTGCGCAGCAGGCCGCGCCGCAGGGCTACGCCCAGCAACAGCCGCAATACGCCCAGCCGCCTCAGTACGCGCCGCAACAGAGCGGCTTCGGACGCGGGTTCGGCGGCGGGGGCGGCGGCGGTTTCCTGGCGGGAGCGGCGCAGACCGCGATGGGCGTCGCCGGCGGCGTCGTCCTCGGCAACGCCATCGGTTCGATGTTCGGCGGCCACGGCGGCCTGTTCGGCGGCGGCAACGAGCAGCCGCAGGAGGTCGTCAACGAGACCACCAACATCTACGAGGGCGATCGGGGCGGCGAGCGGCAGGACGCCTCCGATCAGGGCGGCTATGCTGACGATAACTCCGGCTACCAGGATGGCGGCTACCAGGACGCGTCCTACGACGATGGAGGCGACTTCGGCGGCGACGTCGAAGACGTCTGAGGCGGTTGCCGGAGCGTCCGAACGGCTGACGATAGCCTTCTCTCCTTCGGGGAGAAGGTCCGGCAGGAGATGAGGGGCGTATTCTCGAAGGGAGCGCTTGGCGGGCACCCGCTACGGCTGCACGCCCCTCACCCGTCCGCCGCTTCGCGTCGTCCACCCTCTCCCCGACGGGGAGAGGAATGGCGCGCACTCGCCAGCGTAAGTGCTATTCCGCGGCTTCTGCCACGGGCACGTAGTTGAGGATCGGGCCGAGCCAGCGCTCGACTTCAGCGACCCGCATGCCCTTGCGGGCGGCGTAGTCCTCGACCTGATCGCGCTCCACCTTCGCGACGCCGAAATAATGCGCCTGCGGGTGGCCGATATAGATGCCGGACACCGAGGAGCCGGGCCACATCGCGTAGCTCTCGGTCAGCTTCACGCCGATCGCGGCTTCCGCGTCGAGGAGGCGGAACAGCGTCTTCTTCTCCGTATGGTCCGGCTGCGCGGGATAGCCGGGTGCCGGACGGATGCCGGCATAGCCCTCCGCGATCAGTTCCTCGGCCGACAGCGCCTCCTCCGATGCATATCCCCAAAGCTCTCGGCGTACGCGCTCGTGCATCTCCTCGGCGAAGGCCTCGGCGAAGCGGTCGGCCAGAGCCTTCACCATGATCGAGGCGTAGTCGTCGTTCGCCCGGGCGAAACGCTCGGAGATAACCTCCTCCTCGATCCCGGCTGTCACCACGAAGCCGCCGACATAGTCCTCGATTCCCAACGCTTGCGGCCCGACGAAATCGGCGAGCGCCAGATTCGCCCGGTCGTCCCCGCGCTTCGAAAGCTGCTGACGGAGAGTGTAGAAGGTCGCGAGTTCCTGCCTGCGGCCCTCGTCCGCGAAGAGCCGGATATCGTCGCCGACCGCATTCGCCGGCCAGAAGCCGATCACCGCCTTCGGCGCGAACCATTTCTCCTCGACGATCTGCCGCAGCATGTTGCGCGCGTCGTCGTATAGATGCCGTGCCGCCTCTCCCTGTCGCTCATCGTCGAGGATCTGCGGGAAGCGTCCCTTCAGCTCCCAGGTCTGGAAGAACGGCGTCCAGTCGATGTAGCGTGACAGGCGTTCGAGATCGTAGGTCTCGAAGACGCGGGTGCCGAGGAAGCTCGGCCGCGTCGGCGCGTAGGCCGACCAGTCGATGCGCAGCGCGTTCTCCCGCGCGCGCTCCAGCGGCAGGCGCTTCTTCTCCGCCTCCGAGCGCGCGTGGTTCGCCGCGACCTTCTCGTATTCCTCGCGCACTTGCCGCACATAGCCGTCGCGGCCTTCCGGCGACAGGAGGTTCGACACGACGCCGACCGCGCGGCTCGCGTCCGTCACGTAGACCGTCTGGCCGGCGCGGTAGTTCGGGTCGATCTTCACCGCCGTGTGGACGCGGCTCGTCGTCGCGCCGCCGATGAGCAGCGGGATGTCGAGCCCTTCCCGCTCCATCTCGCTCGCCACGTGCACCATCTCGTCCAGCGAAGGCGTGATGAGGCCCGAGAGGCCGATTACGTCGACCTCGTGCCTCTTCGCCTCCTCCAGGATCCTTGCGGACGGCACCATCACGCCGAGATCGATGATCTCGTAGTTGTTGCAGGCGAGGACGACGCCGACGATGTTCTTGCCGATGTCGTGGACGTCGCCCTTCACCGTCGCCATCAGGATCCTGCCGGCGGCCTGGCGCTTGCCGCCTTCGGCTTCCTTCTCGGCTTCCATGAACGGCAGGAGGTAGGCGACGGCCTGCTTCATCACGCGGGCCGACTTCACCACCTGCGGCAGGAACATCTTGCCCGCGCCGAAGAGGTCGCCGACGACGTTCATGCCCGCCATCAGCGGCCCTTCGATGACGTGGAGCGGCCGCGCGGCCGCGGCGCGCGCTTCCTCCGTATCCGCCTCGATGAAGTCGGTGATGCCGTTGACAAGCGCGTGACTGAGGCGCTCCGCCACCGGCTTCTCGCGCCAGGCGAGGTCCTGCACTTTCGCCTGCCCGCCGCCCGTGCCGCGGAAGCGCTCGGCGATCGCCAGCAGCCGGTCGGTCGCCTCCGCCCGGCGGTTCAGCACCACGTCCTCGCAGGCCTCGCGCAGTTCCGCGTCGATCGACTCGTAGACGGCGAGCTGGCCAGCATTGACGATGCCCATGTCCATGCCCGCCTGGATGGCGTGGTAGAGGAACACGGCGTGCATGGCTTCGCGCACCGGTTCGTTGCCGCGGAACGAGAAGGACAGGTTCGAGACGCCGCCGGAGATGTGGGCGTGCGGCAGCGTCTCGCGGATCGTCCGCGTCGCCTCGATAAAGGCGGTGCCGTAGCCGTTGTGCTCCTCAATACCGGTCGCGACCGCGAAGACGTTCGGATCGAAGACGATATCTTCCGGCGGGAAGCCGATCCGCTCCGTCAGGAGCTTGTAGGCCCTCCCGCAGATGGCGACCTTGCGCTCCAGCGTGTCGGCCTGCCCCTCCTCGTCGAAGGCCATGACGACGACCGCCGCGCCGTAGTCGCGCACCAGCTTCGCGGCCTTCAGAAACGCCTCCTCGCCCTCCTTCATGGAGATCGAGTTGACGATCGGCTTGCCCTGCACGCATTTCAGGCCGGCCTCGATCACCTCGAACTTCGATGAATCGATCATCACCGGCACGCGGGCGATGTCCGGCTCGGCGGCGACGAGGTTGAGGTAGTCGACCATCGCCTGTTTCGAGTCGATCAGGCCCTCGTCCATGTTGACGTCGATGACCTGCGCGCCGTTCTCCACCTGCTCGCGCGCCACCGCCAGCGCCGCCGGGTAGTCGTTGTTGGTGATGAGCTTGCGGAAGCGCGCCGAGCCCGTGACGTTCGTCCGCTCGCCGACGTTCACGAACGGAATTTCCTCCGTGAGCACGAACGGCTCCAGCCCCGACAGCCGCATCTGCGGCGCGATCGTCGGCGCGCGGCGCGGCGCTTTGCCCTCGACGGCCTTCGCGATGGCGCGGATATGGTCCGGCGTCGAGCCGCAGCAGCCGCCGACCACGTTGATCAGACCCTCGTCCGCAAAGCCGGCGATCTGCGCGGCCATCATCTCCGGCGTCTCGTCGTACTGGCCGAACTCGTTCGGCAGGCCGGCGTTCGGATAGGCGCAGACCAGCGTGTCCGCGACGCCGGAAATCTCGGCCAGATGGTCGCGCATCGCCGCAGCACCGAGCGCGCAGTTCAGCCCGATCGTGAACGGCTCGGCATGGCGCACCGAATGCCAGAAGGCGGTCGGCGTCTGGCCGGAAAGCGTCCGGCCCGAACGGTCGGTGATCGTGCCGGAGATCATGATCGGCAGGTCGACATTCTTCTCCGCGAAGACCTCGCGGACGGCGAAGATCGCCGCCTTGGCGTTCAGCGTGTCGAAGATCGTCTCGATCAGGATCAGGTCGGCGCCGCCGTCGACGAGGCCCCTCACCTGCTCGGCATAGGCGATGCGCAGCTCGTCGAAGGTGACGGCCCGGAAGCCCGGATTGTTGACGTCCGGCGAGATCGAGGCCGTGCGGTTCGTCGGCCCGAGCGCGCCGGCCACGAAGCGGCGCTTGCCGTCATCCTGCTCGGCGCGGATGCAGGCTCGGCGCACCAGCCGCGCACCGTCGCGGTTCAGCTCGTAGACCTGATCCTCCATCGCGTAGTCGGCCTGCGCGATCGTGGTGGACGAGAAGGTGTTCGTCTCGATGATGTCCGCGCCGGCGATGGCGTAGGCGTAGTGGATGTCCTCGATCGCCTTCGGCTGCGTCAGGATCAGGAGGTCGTTGTTGCCCTTCAGATGGCACTCGCAGCCTTGGAACCGGTCGCCGCGGAAATGCTCCTCGTCGAGGCCGAGCCCCTGGATCTGCGTGCCCATCGCGCCGTCGAGGATCAGGATGCGCTCGGCCGCCGCCGCCGCCAGCGCTTCGCGCGCGCTGGGGCGATCGGTGCTCGTACCGATCCCGAAAAGGCTGTCGCTGATCTCGCTCATCCGCTCGACTTCCGTCCCGGCTTCGCCCACCGGCATCAAGACATAAAGATTTCTTTATATGATGGGCCGCACCTGCCGCAACAGGAACGGCCGGCCGTGGCCGCACCATATACGGCAAGATGATCGAGAAGTCCTTCTTCGACCGGCCCGTCGCCACCGTCGCGGCCGACCTCATCGGCTGTGCGCTGTTCGTGGACGCGGTCGGCGGAGTCATCGTGGAAACCGAGGCCTACGATCAGGACGACCCCGCCTCGCATTCCTTCGGCGGCCCGCGCGGGCGCAACGTCGTGATGTACGGGCCACCGGGCCACGCCTACGTCTACCGCTCCTACGGTATGCATTGGTGCCTGAATTTCGTCTGCCAACGGGAGGGCTTCGGCGCGGGCGTGCTGATCCGCGCGCTGCGACCGACCGCCGGACTGGACCGGATGGCCGAGCGGCGCGGCCTCGCCGATCCGCTGAAGCTCTGCTCCGGGCCGGGGCGTCTCGCCGAGGCGCTCGGCGTCGACCACTCGTTCAATGCCCTGCCGCTCGACGCGGCCCCGTTCCGACTGGAGCACGTCTCCAATCCGCCGGTGGTCGCCATCGGCCCGCGCATCGGCATCAGCAAGAGCCAGACGACGCCTTGGCGCTTCGGCGAAAAGGGCTCGCGTTACCTCAGCAAACGTTTCGCCGAGCCGACGGCGTGAGCTAGCGCCGCTTCAACGGCTCGATGCGGCCCTCCGGCTCGCCTGCGCCGGATGCGCCCGATTCCTCGTCCACCACGGTGTTGGCGGCCGCTTCAATGTGGTGGTCGGCGTCCGGCCCGCCGCGCGCGTTCGCCAGCGTGTCGGACACCCGCGGCGTCTGCCCGCCATCCGGCGTGCGCTCATTCTCGTGCGAGGAGTTGCGCGAAACCACGTGCGTGTCCTTCGGGTCCTGCATGGCACTCATCCCTGTCCGTCCGGGGGTGAACGGCGGCAGGGCGATCCGGTTCGGGGCCTGCGACATGCGCGCCGCCGCCTTTGCCTCGCAGAAGGCGACAGGCTAGGAGGATACGTCCCCACGACGCCAACCCGCGAGCGCTTCCTCATGTCGAATGCCCTCCCGAACTCGATGCAGGCGCGCGACGTCGAGTATCTGCTGCATGCGGTGACGAACGCCCGCCGGCATGAGGAGCGCGGCCCGATCGTCATCGAGCGCGGGCAAGGCATCCGCGTCTTCGACGACGAGGGTCGGGAATATATCGAGGGGATGGCCGGGCTCTGGAGCGTCGCCGTCGGCTTCGGCGAGAAGCGGCTGGCGGACGCCGCCTACCGGCAACTCCAGAAGCTGCCCTACTACCATTCGTTCAGCCACAAATCGAACGAGCCGGCAATCCTCCTCGCCGAGCGCCTGGTCGGCATGACGCCGGAGCGGCTGCGGAAGGTGTTCTTTACCAACTCCGGCTCGGAGGCGAACGATACCGCGATCAAGCTCGTCTGGTACTTCAACAACGCGCGCGGCCACCACGCGAAGAAGACCTTCATCGCGCGCCAGGGGGCCTATCACGGCATCACCATCGCTTCCGGCTCGCTGACCGGCCTGCCGACGAACCACCGCGACTTCGACCTGCCGATCATCCCGGTGAAGCACGTCACCTGCCCGCACCATTACCGCTACGCCGATCCCGGCGAGAGCGAGGAAGCGTTCTCGACGCGGCTCGCGGACGAACTGGAAGCGACGATTCTCGAAGCCGGGCCGGAGACGATCGCCGCCTTCATCGGCGAGCCGCTGATGGGTGCCGGCGGCGTGATGCCGCCGCCGGAAGGCTACTGGCAGAAGATCCAGGCCGTCTGCCACAAGTACGACGTGCTCCTTGTCATCGACGAGGTGATCAACGGCTTCGGTCGGCTCGGCACGCCCTTCGGCTGCAACTATTACGGCATCGATCCGGACGTGCTGGTGCTGTCGAAGCAGATCACCTCGTCCTATCAACCGCTGGCCGCTGTGCTGATCAGCGACGAGATCTACCAGGGGATCGCCGACAATTCGGCGAAGATCGGCACGCTTGGCCACGGCTTCACCGCCGGGGCGCATCCGGTGGCCTGCGCCGTCGCGAACGAGAACCTCGACATCATCGAGGAGCGCGGGCTGGTGGAGAACGCGCGGGTCGTCGGCGAGCACCTGCAGCGCGAGTTGCGGCGGCGCTTCGCAGATCATCCGCTGGTGGGGGAAGTGCGCGGCGTCGGCCTCATCGCGGCGATCGAGCTCGTTGCGGACAAGGCGGCGAAGCGCCGCTTCGATCCGGTCGGCAAGCTCGGACTGGCGGTGTTCGATGCGGCCCACGAGCAGGGCGTGATCATCCGGGCGATCGGCGACCAGATCGCCTTCTGCCCGCCGCTGATCATCACCGAAAAAGAGGTGGACGAGATGCTCGACCGTTTCGCCCGCGCCTTCGATCAGGCGACCGCGGGGTTGAACCCGGCGTAGCGGGCGCGTAAATGGCGCGCCTCATGCTGCAGCGCACCGGAACGTAGCCGCGCAGCTTTCCATTCGACGGAGCCCTCCATGGAAGTCCGTGCGTGCCAGATGCCGGCGGAGGAAACCGACCTCCAGGCCCGGTTGTCGGCGATCCGCTACCTTATCGCCGACGCCGCCTCGGACGGGGCGGACGTCGTCGTCTTTCCTGAACTCGCGCCGACCGGCTACGGAGCCGGCGAAGCGATCCGCGAGGTGGCGGAAGAGGCGGACGGTCCGATCATGTCCGAGCTCCGCGAGATGGCGGACGACCATTCCATCGCGATCGTCATCGGCCTCGCACTCCGCGAAACGGAGAACCTGATCAACGCCGCGGTGGTGGTGCGCCCGCGCCAGAAGCCGATCGTCTACGCCAAGCAGCACCTCTACGGCGAATACGAAAAGGCGCTGTTCACCCCCGGCACCAGCGCCAGCCAGATCTTCGAGATCGCCGGCAAGAAGGCGGGCGTCCTCGTCTGCTTCGATGTCGAGTTTCCGGAGCGGGTTCGCGAGCTGGCGCTCGAAGGCGCGGAGATCATCTTCGTGCCGACCGCCCTGCCGGCAGGTTCGGCCTCGCGCTTCATCGCGGAGAGCGTCGTGCCGGTGCGCGCTTTCGAGAACCACGTCTTCATCGTCTACGTGAACCACGCCGGCAAGGACGATCGCTTCTCCTATCAGGGCCTTTCCTGCGTCGCGGCGCCGGACGGCGCCCGCATCGCCGTCGCGCCGGAGGACAAACTCGGCTTCATCGACGCGACGATCGATGCCGAGGACTATTCGGCTTCGGTCGAGACCAATCCCTATCTGGACGAGCTTCGCACCGCGCTCGCGCTCCGCCGTCCGCCGCCGCCCAGCCATGCCGAGCACGAGGACGCGCCTTGGATGCGCTGATGCGGCGCGACGTCCATCCCGCCCTCGTCGGCGTCCGCGCGGTTCTGTTCGACAAGGACGGAACGCTTCTCGACTTCGAAGCCACCTGGGGTCCGGCCACCGCCGAAGTGCTGGACGAACTCGCCGGCGGCGACATTGCCATGATCGCGGCCCTCGCCACCTCCTGCGGCTTCGTACCGGGCGAAAACCGGTTCCTGCCGGACTCGCCGATCATCGGCGGCGATGCCGACGAGTTCGCACCGGCCTGGGCCGAGCGTCTCGGCGACCCCTATGACCGGGCGCTCCTTACGCGGCTCGACGAAGCGTTCCGCGCCGCGAGCCTCCGCCATCTCACCGCCTACGACGACGTCCCCGTCGCCCTCGCCCGGCTGACCGAGGCGGGCCTGCCGGTCGGCATCGCGACCAACGATTTCGAGCAGACGGCCCGCGCCCATCTGGAAAAGCTGGCGATCGACGGCTTCTTCGGCTTCGTCGCCGGTTACGACTCGGGCTTCGGCGGCAAGCCCGGTCCCGGCATGGTGCAGGCTTTCGCCGGTGCCACCGGACTGCCGGCTTCCGCGGTCGCCCTCCTCGGCGACTCGCCGCACGACATGCATGCCGCCCGCGCAGCCGGCGCGGTGCCGGTCGGCATCGCGCGGACGTCCGCGGCGAGCCAAGCCCTGAACGATCTCCCGGTCCTGACGGTGACCGATCTCGGCGAACTGCTCGCCGCGCTCGGGCTCGGCTGACCCCTTACGGTTCGAACTCGCTCGCGCTGCCGAGCGGTCGGTCCTCCGCCTGCTCGCGCACGGACTCCTCCAGTTCGTCCAGGCCGTCCAGCGTTTCCTGGTCGTCGTTGGCGTAGTCGACGGAGGTTTCCTCGCTGCGGGGCTCGGTGCCGACGTCCATCTGGGTCGCGTCGTCGTCGGCCAACGTGCCCGGTTGCCGATCCGCCGGGTCGAGACCCTCGTCCTCCGCTTCCAGCCCGGCAACGGCGCGGTCCGAGGGGTGCAGGTCGTCCTCGTTCGCGAAGGCCCCGTCCTGCGGCAGCGCTGCGTCGCGCTCTTCCTGTCTCAGCTTCGACATCACATGCTCCTCGAAAACGTCACGCGCTCTTGCGTTTGGACGCCTTGGTCTCGCCCTTCGCCGGGGCTTTCGCCGTCGCGGCCTTGGTCTTCGCCTTCGACTTATCGGCGGCCTTCGCCTTGGCGGCCGGCGCCTTGGCTTTCTCTTTCTTCCGGTCCTTGTCGGTGCTCAGCGACTGTTCGTCGGTCAGGTCGCGAGCCGCGTCGAGGCTGGGAGCCAGCTTCTCGTCACCCTGATCCGTCATGCCCGGCAGATCACCGAGGTTCTCGGCCGCCAGCGCGGGTTCGGCCGGCTCTTCCAGCGTGTCCTGCACGGGCTTCAGCGTGCTGCCCATGCTGTCACGCAGCGCGACGATCTCGCGCGCCTCGGCCCAATGCCGGTCGGCGCGCCCGTCCGGTCGCCCTTCCGCTTCCCAGAGACGATGCGCTTCCTGGCGAATCCGTTCCTCGTCGTCGTTCTTCATCTCGTTCCTTCCCGCGGGCCGTCACGCCTGTCGCGACGATTGCCGCTGCCGTCAGGTGCCTCGCAAACTAACGGACGCGATAATGGAGCGGTTGCGTCGCGAAGACAGAGGTGGCCACGAGGATATGGCGGCGATCGCGCCTTGAGCGCGCCACCGCTTTCGCTTATGGCGGGTTTCGGCCGGGCCTGTAGCTCAATTGGTTAGAGCCGGCGGCTCATAACCGCTTGGTTGGGGGTTCAAGTCCCTCCGGGCCCACCGCGCCTTCCGAGCCGCAGAGGCGTTGGAAACCGGGACGTTCCGCCCTATCATCGCCGGCGGATCGAAGGGCGGTCCGTAGTCGGCCGTATTCGCGGCTCCGCCCTTGCCAGGTCTGGGAATGCCCTGCCGCGTCGGCACGAGGGCGAACGACGCTTCGGAGCCGATGCCGCGATCCATCTCCGCGATCTCCGTCGTTGCGAGCGACGTGCCCTCCGCGCGCGAAGCAGCCGAGCGGCTGCAAGCGCTCTATCCGCAAGCACCTCCGGAACGGGCCGATGTCGTCGTAGCGCTCGGCGGCGACGGCTTCATGCTGCAGTCGCTGCACCGCTTCATGGATACGGGCATCCCGATCTACGGGATGAATCAGGGCCATATCGGCTTCCTGATGAACGAGTTCCGCGAGACGGGCCTGATCGAGCGGATCGAAGCGGCCGCCGAACATACGATCAGGCCGCTCGAAATGGCCGTGATCGACGTCGACGGCGCCCGGCACGAGGCGCGCGCCATCAACGAGGTGGCGCTGTTCCGCCAATCCTACCAGGCGGCGCGGCTGCGGATCGTGATCGATGGGCAGCCGCGACTGGAGGAACTCGTCTGCGACGGCGTGATGGTCGCGACGCCGACCGGCTCAACCGCCTACAACCTCTCGGCGCAGGGGCCGATCATCCCGATGGATGCTCCGCTGCTGGCCCTGACGCCGGTCAGCGCCTTCCGGCCCCGGCGCTGGCGCGGGGCGCTCCTTTCCAGCCGGCAGACGGTCGAGATCGAGACGCTGGAGCCCGGCAAGCGCCCGGTGAACGCGGTGGCGGACCACACGGAGGTGAAGTCGGTACAGCACATCGCCGTGCGCGAATCGACCACGCTTCAGGCGCAGATCCTCTTCGACCGCGACCATTCCTGGGACGAGCGCATCATCTCCGAGCAGTTCCGGTACTGACCTCAGGCAGCCAGCAGCAGTTCACGTCGGTTGCGGGCGGCGTCGCGCGCCGATTCGCCTTCGAGTTGTCGCAGGAACCGCGTCGTGTCACCCGGCCGGCATCCCGGCAGCGCGCGGAACGCCTCGACGACGCGCCGCATGACGAAGGCCGACACGTCCCGCACGTCGCCCGAAACCGCGCCGGTCGCCACTTCCTTCCACTGCCGGGTGGCGAGATGGAGGAGTGCGGCGGCAGACTCGTCGAGCCCGCAGTCGCGCGCCAGCGAACGGAACGGGCCTTGGCGCGCTTCCACCACCACAGCCCGCACACGCCGTTCCGACAGGCCGGACAGCGCCGCCAGCGATGCCGCAAGAAGATCGATGTTGCCGGAACAGGTGATACGGATGAGGAAGGCCGGGGTGAGCTGGCCGCTGGTCCGGAGATGATCGATCAGGCTCGGCATGTCGCGGCCGTCCAGCCACTCCGCCATCGCGGCGGTCGCGCGGGCGCAGGCCTCGAAGGCGATCTCGCTGGAACGAGCCACCCCCAGCACTCCCGCCACGAAGGCCGAGTGCTGCAGGGCATGGCCCGCTTCTAGAATCAGCGTCTGGCGCACATCGGCCGGGAGATCGTGCCGTTCCAGCAGCAGCGAGCGCAGTGCGGCATTGCCGCCCCAGCGCTCCGCCATGCAGCGGAAGGTGGCGGCCGGCATGGACGCGCAATCGTTTGCGGCAAGGACCAGGGAGGCGGCGATGCCGCCGACGCGAGCGAGCGCAACTGCGACGGCTCCCAGCCGCGGACGGGCGGCGATCGCCGCACGGACCGGCTCGCGCACGACGACCAGCGCGTCGCGAAGATCCTCGCTCGTCAGGACCGGCGAGAGCGCGACGCGGGCGGCGATCTCATCGATATCGAGGAGCAGCCCCTTCACGAGCGCTCGGGGCGCTGCGGCGCTTTCGGCAACCGCATCGGCGACCGTCAGGCGGACCTTGGGCGACGGATCATCCAGCGCCAGATAGAGGCCGTTCGAGGCCGCGTCACGATCCAAGGGAGGCAGAGTCTCGTCGGCCAGTGCCCGGGCGAGAATGGCGTAGCCTTCGGCGCGCTGCCGGCTGGACGCCGTCTCGCACCATCTAACGAAACGCTGCAGATTCATGGCGGGTGGCGGAGCCGGACGAGGAACTGACCGGGAAAGGTTATGCGTCGGCGGTTAAGGATCGGTTTACTGAGCTTTTTCACCGATCCTTCATCGTTTCACGCGGCGTCGGCACCGTCCGCTTGCTTGGGGCGGGTCATCTGGAACACGTCGGCGGCGACCGCGTAGTCCAAATAGCCGAGACGAGACAGCGGCCTCGCCAGCGCCATGTCGATCATGCCGTCCCGCAGCAGCGCCTCGTCGATATGGATGCCGACGACCTCCCCGATCACGATCACCGATTCGGACGGCTCGCCGTTCAAGCCGGCCGGCGTGAAATGCGTTGTGACCCTGCACTCCAGCGCCGCCGGGCTTTCCGCGACGCGCGGCGCGGCGACGAGCCGGCACGCCGCTTCCGTCAGGCCGGCGAGCGCGAACTCGCTCGTGCCGCGCGGAGCGGGAGCGGACGAACGGTTCACGGCCGCCGCCAGCGCCTCCGTCGCGAGGTTCGCGACGAATTCGCCGGTCTCGATGGCGAAGCTCGCGCTGTGCTTCATGCCGCTCGACGAGAACATGACGAGCTTCGGCTTGTCGGAGATCGCGTTGAAGAAGCTGTAGGGCGCGAGGTTGATGGAGCCGTCGCGCGCCCGTGTCGAGATCCAGCCGATGGGACGCGGCGCGACGATCGCCTTGAACGGATCGTGCGGCAGGCCGTGATCGTTCGCCTCCGTCGTGTAGAACATCGGTTCAGGCCGCCGCCGGCGGCGCGGCGGCTTCGCTGACGATGTCGGCGAGTTCGGGCCGGACGCGATCGGTCTGGACGTCGACCGGCGAGCCGACATGGATGAAGCCCGCGACCTTCTCGTTCGGCGCGATGCCGAGGATGCCTTTCGCCTCGTCGTCGTAGGCCACCCATTCCGTCAGCCAGTTCGCGCCGAAGCCGAGGGCGTGCGCCGCGTGGACGAGGTTCATCGCCGCGGCGCCGGCGGACATGACCTGCTCCCATTCCGGTATCTTCACATGCGGCTTGGCGCGCGACACGACGCCGACCACCAGCGGCGAACGGCTGAAGCGCTTTTCCTCCATGTCCCGCCGCATCTCGCCGAGCGGTCCTTCCCGCCGCTCCGCCAGTTCGCGAAGCGCCACCCCGATCCGCACGGCCGCATCGCCGCGGTAGAGGATGAAGCGCCAGGGCGCGAGCTTGCCGTGATCCGGCACGCGCGCCGCGATCCGCAGCATCGCTTCCAGCGTTTCGCCTTCAGGCGCCGGCTGGCCGAGCGCGGGAATGGCGATCGACCGGCGGGTGGACAGGTACTGGGCGATTTCGTTCAACGTCGGGGTCCCTCTTCGGATAGGTGTCAGCTAGCCACACTGGCGGCGAAATCCAAGCCGCGGCCTCGCTTTCCCCTAACCTCGCCACAAAGAAGCGGTGACGACGGCGCTCCACACTTGGAAACCGGCTCGAAACGTATTCAACCTGAGACGATGGGTTCAGTTCTGCATCCACTTCTGCGCTGGCATGGCGCGGCACTTACCGCCGCGGGCGTCGCCTTGGCGGTGGTGTCGGTGCTGCCGGCCGTCGCGCAAGAAGCGCCGGGGGGAAAGGGCGGCTTCTTTTCCCGCAGCTTCGGCGGCGGCAAGGAGGGCGGCGACGAGCCCGGCGCCTACGTCTCGCCTTCGGCCATTCCGAACAGCTCGCCGGGCGATCTCGGCGTCAACCTGCCGCAGCCGTTGCACAAGCTCGAGCCGATCGCGCTGCCGAATACCGAGCTCGGCGGGTTGCCGCAGCCGGAACTGTCGCTGCCGGCACTTCCCGCCTACGCGCCGCAGAACTCTGTCGCCGCGAACCCGCTGGCGCGGACGCGGCGGCTGCATCTCGATGCGCGACTCGTGAAGGACGGCGCGAAGCTGCCGTCCGGCCTAGTCTGGCGCCTGTTCTCGCCGATCCCCGGCGTCGACGGCAAGCTGGCGCTCATCGCGTCAGCCAAGGGCGGCAGCGCCGATTTCGAGATACCGGCGGGCTCCTACCTGATGCATGTCGGCCTCGGGCGCGCGGGCGTCACGAAGCGTATCGACATCGGGGGACCTGCGTCGAACGAGGACATCGTGCTCGACGCCGGGGGCCTGCGCATGAACGCACGCGTCGGCGCCAACGGCGCGATCCCGCCCGACAAGCTGCGGTTCGACGTCTATTCGGATGAAGTGGTCGAGAGCGATCGCCGCCTGATCGCGGGCGACGTCGATGCGAACTCGGTGGTGGCGCTGAACGCCGGCTCGTACCAGATCGTCTCGCACTACGGCGACGAGAATGCCGAGGTGCACGGCGAGGTGAAGATCGAGGCCGGCAAGGTCACCGACGTCACCCTACAGCACAGCGCCGCGCAACTGACGATGAAGCTTCTGCGCGACAAGGGCGGCGAGGCGATCGCCGACACCGCGTGGCAGGTGATGACGGGCGACGGCGACCTCGTCGAGGAGCGTGTCGGCGCGTTCCCCTCGATGGTGCTGGCGGAGGGCAACTATCTCGTCGTCGCGAAGAATCGCGACAAGACCTACCAGCGGGACTTCACCGTGGAAGCCGGCAAGAACGCGGATGTCGAACTGCTGACGACCGACGTGCTGCCGGCGCAGGATTCCGATCAGGGCTCCGGCGACTGAGCGAAGGGCGGGCGCGACAGGCGGGGCATCCCGCCGGCCGCGCCGCTGCTGCCGCTATTCCGCCGCGAGGCCGAGTTCGGCCGATGCGCCCGTTCGAGCGCGCCGCAGGTCCGGCGGGGTCGCCTCGTCGACGAGTGCGGCGATCGCCGCGTCAAGAGCCATCGCCTGCTGGTCGCGCGAGCCGAGCCGGCGGATGTTGACGCTGCTCTCCTCCGCCTCGCGCCTGCCGCAGACGAGGATCACCGGCACCTTCGCGAGGCTGTGCTCGCGGACCTTGTAGTTGATCTTCTCGTTGCGAAGGTCGGCTTCCGCGCGGATACCCGCCGCGCGCAGCTTCGCCGCCACCTCGGCCGCATAGTCGTCGGCCTCGGATGTGATCGTCGCGACGACGACCTGCACAGGGGCGAGCCAAAGCGGGAAGTTGCCGGCGAAGTTCTCGATCAGGATGCCGAGGAACCGCTCCATCGAGCCGCAGATCGCGCGGTGGATCATCACCGGCACGGTCTTCTCGGAGCTCGAATCGATGTAGAAGGCGCCGAAGCGCTCCGGCAGGTTGAAGTCCACCTGCGTCGTGCCGCATTGCCATTCGCGGCCGATCGCATCCCGCAGCGTGTACTCGAACTTCGGACCGTAGAACGCGCCCTCGCCTTTGTTGATACCGGTGGTGATGCGGCCGCCGGACTGCGTCTCGATCGTCTTCAGCACGTCGCGCATCACGGATTCCGCCCGGTCCCAGAGCGCGTCCGATCCGACCCGCTTCTCCGGCCGCGTCGACAGCTTCACGACCACTTCCTCGAAGCCGAAGTCGCGATAGACCGAGAGGATCAGGTCGTTGATCTTCAGGCACTCGGCTTCCATCTGCTCGTCGGTGCAGAAGATGTGCGCGTCGTCCTGCGTGAAGCCGCGCACCCGCATCAGGCCGTGCATCGCGCCGGACGGTTCGTAGCGATGGACGAGACCGAATTCGGCATAGCGGATCGGCAGTTCGCGGTACGACTTCAGGCCGTGCTTGAAGATCATCACATGGCCAGGGCAGTTCATCGGCTTCAGCGCGAAGACGCGCTTGTCCTCCGCCTCGTCGCCGGCCGACTGCACCTGGAACATGTTCTCGCGGTACCAGCCCCAGTGACCGGACGTTTCCCACAGCGACTTATCGAGTACCTGCGGGGCATTCACCTCGTCGTAGTCGCCCTTCAGCCGCCGCCGCATGTAGGCGACGAGGTCCTGGAACAGCGACCAGCCCTTAGGATGCCAAAAGACGACGCCCGGTCCCTCCTCCTGAAAATGGAAAAGGTCCATCTCGCGGCCGAGCCGGCGGTGGTCGCGCTTCTCCGCCTCCTCCAGCATCGTAAGATACGTCTTGAGTTGCTCGGGGCTGGCCCAGGCCGTGCCGTAGATGCGCGTCAGCATCGGGTTGTTCGAGTCGCCGCGCCAGTAGGCGCCTGCGACCTTCATCAGCTTGAACGCCTCGCCCACCTGCCCCGTCGAGGCCATGTGCGGGCCGCGGCAGAGGTCGAACCAGTCGCCCTGACTGTATATCTTGACGTCCTGATCTTCGGGGATCGCGTCGACCAGTTCGACCTTGTAGGTCTCACCCTTCTCGGCAAAGACGGCCTTCGCCTTGTCGCGGCTCCAGACTTCCTTGCGGAACGGCGCGTTGCGGCGGACGATCTCCAGCATCTTCTTCTCGATCACGGCTAGGTCGTCCAGCGTGAACGGCGTGTCGCGGGCGAAGTCGTAGTAGAAGCCGTTCTCGATCACCGGCCCGATCGTGACCTGCGTGCCCGGCCAGAGTTCCTGCACCGCCTCGGCCATGACGTGCGCCGCGTCGTGCCGGATGAGGTCGATGGCACGCGGGTCGTCGCGCGTCACGATCTCGACCATGCCGGGCCGCTGCACCGGGTCGGCGAGGTCGCGGACCTCGCCGTCGAGCGCGTAGGCGACGGCCTTCTTGGCGAGCGATTTGGAGATGCCGGCGGCGATCTCCGCACCGGTCGTCGTGGGCTCGAACTGCCGCACGGAACCATCGGGGAAACGAAGGTCGATCATCGCATGTCCTTTCCGCTCACCCCCGCCTACGGATGCGGGTAAGCCTATCGATCGGCGCGCCTTGCGCGTGGCGGGCGTTCTACCACCGATCGATCACGGGACAAGCCGCGACTTCGCGGGGCCGCACCTGGCTGCAGCCTCGCGAAAGATCGCCTGTGGGCTCTGTTCGGCGTCAGATGCCCTTGGCGTCGGCCACCGGCGTCTCGACTTCGGTGACCTCGGCGGTCGGAACGTGCTTCTTGATCGCCTCGATCGCCCGCTGGGCGCCGGCCCGCGAGGAATAGCCTTCGGTCGCGAATATGATTTCGCTGTTGTACTTGAAACGGGCGCGGTATTCGCCCTTCTTGTCTTTCACGATCTCGAACTTATGCGCCATGACGGTCCTCGCGGTCCAGTTGCGAGGATGGAAATAACCGGTGCGTTGCTTTCGTCAATTCGAGGAGTGACGTCGCGGGACGCCGAATTTCTCCGGCACGGGGTCGAAGCCCGCGGATCCGAACGGTCCGCAGCGAGTGACGCGCCTCGCCGCCAGCCATCCGCCGACCAGAAGCCCGTATCGCGCAACCGCCTCGTAGGCATATTCCGAACAGGTCGGTAGATGCCGGCAATGATGGCCGATGAAGCCGGACAGGGTGAGCTGGTAGAGCCGGATGAGGCCGATGCCGAACAACCGCGACGGCGTGCGCGGCCACGGCCCAGAGTAGTTACGGCTTTCGGGGGGCGTCAATTTCATCGAGCCATCGTCTCGCCGCTTCGGTCAACCGCCGGATATCCGTACTTGCGATCTTGTGGACGGTGTCCAAGTCGATGTCGTCGTAGTCGTGCGCCAGCTTGTTACGGAGCCGATACGCGTACCGGAGTTCAGTTCGGGACTCCTCGGATGCCCATTCGGGATGTTCCCTGATCAAACGTCCGGAAATCTCGCCGAATATCTCCATCCCGCGAGCCAGCGCGAGTTCCGCCAGCTCATCCTTACGGATAGCTTCGGTCGAGGTGAGGCTCAGCACGCGCTCGACCCGTTCTCCCCAGTTGACGAGATCGGTCAGCAGTTCAGGCAGGCCGCGGGCAGCCTTCGCCATCAGACACGCATCGCATCTTTTTCCACTTCGCGTGCGAACCGCGTTCCCGGACGCCCCGGGGTTCTGACATCGACAGGAACCCCGAGCAGTTCGGTCAAGGCATCCTCAATGCGGAAGACGTTGAAGTAGGATGCCGACTCCTCCAACTCCAGGATGATATCGAGGTCGCTGCCTTCGACATCCTCACCACGCGCGACAGACCCAAATATCCGAGGGTTGATGACGCGGAACTCCTTCAGTATCCGCAGCACCTCGTCGCGGTGCCTCTCCAACGCTTCCGACGGACGCATCGCTGCTCCTCAGGCTGCTTCGGCGGACTTCGCTTCCACCTGGTCCAGCGCGTCGACCACGGCGTCGAAGGTCAGGAGGGTGGAGGCGTGGCGCGCCTTGTAATCCCGCACGGGCTCGAGGAAGCGCAGGTCGGCGAAACGGCCGGTTGGCGGCTCGCCGTTCTCCTTCAGCATCCGCCGCATGGTCTCGCGGAGCGACCGCAGTTCATCGGGCGGGGTGCCGACGATGTTCGCGGCCATGATGGACGAGGATGCCTGGCCCAGCGCGCAGGCGCGCACCTGATGCGCGAAGTCGGCGACGACGCCGTCGCGGACGACGAGTTCCACGGTGACCGTCGAGCCGCAAAGCTTCGAATGCGCGGTCGCCGTCGCATCCGGCGCTTCCAAGCGGCCGATCCGTCCGATATTGCCGGCGTAGCGGAGGATTTCCGCATTATAGACGTCGTCGATCACGTCGCTCGTTTCCCGCAGCCGCGCCGAGCCTTCAAAGCTCCGGTCGCGCCGATTATATAGGATGCCTCACGCCGGCCCGGAAGATTTGCGGCGCGATGGCCTCGGAGTAGCGCTTTCATGGACGCCATCATCAAGAAGTTTCCCGACAGCCGCGGGGACGCGGCGGTCGAGCGTCCCACCCGCGAGCAGGCGGAAGCGGCGGTCGAGGTGCTGATCCGCTGGGCCGGCGACGATCCGGCGCGGGAAGGTCTGCGCGAAACGCCGGCCCGTGTCGCGAAATCCTACGAGGAACTGTTCGGGGGTTATCGCATGGATGCCGGCGCGGTGCTCGGCCGCACCTTCGAGGAGGTCGGTGGCTACGACGACATGGTGCTGCTGCGCGACATCGACTTCCACTCGCATTGCGAGCACCACATGGTGCCGATCATCGGCAAGGCGCATGTCGCCTATCTTCCGTCGGGCCGGGTGCTCGGGCTGTCGAAGATCTCGCGCGTCGTCGACATCTTCGCGCGCCGGCTGCAGACGCAGGAGAAGATGACGGTGCAGATCGCGGCCGCGATCGAAGACGTGCTTCGCCCGCGCGGCGTCGCCGTCGTGCTGGAGGCGGAGCATCTCTGCATGGCCATGCGGGGCGTGCGCACGAAAGGCTCGACCACTGTGACGACGAGCTTCCACGGCGTTTTCGCCGACGATCGCGAAGAGCGCGACCGCGTCCTGTCGACGATCTGGCGGGGCGCATGACGGCCGAACCGGATCGCCTGCTCGACCCGCCCGGCGCGAAGGCCGAGGCGGAAGCGGGGAAACGCCTCGCGCCCCGCTTCGATCGCGATGGCCTCGTGACGGCGGTCGTGACCGATGCCGCGTCCGGCGACCTTCTGATGGTGGCGCACATGAACGAGAGGGCGCTCGATCTGACGATCCGCTCCCGCGTCGCCCACTACTGGAGCCGGTCGCGGCAGGCGCTCTGGAAGAAGGGCGAGACCTCGGGCGCGACGCAGGCGGTCGAGGAAATCCGGGTCGATTGCGACCAGGACGCCGTCTGGCTGAAGGTGCGCACCGAGCGGC
The DNA here is from genome assembly GCF_008802405.1 of Plantimonas leprariae. GTDB lineage: Bacteria > Pseudomonadota > Alphaproteobacteria > Rhizobiales > Rhizobiaceae > Plantimonas > Plantimonas leprariae. Next base: position 166,471 of record NZ_VZDO01000004.1, on the reverse strand, counting down.
CCGCCGAGACCTGCCATACCCACCGCGCGTCCTGCTTCTACCGCTTGGTCGATCTCGAAGGCGACGGCAGGACGCTGGTCTTCGATCCGCATCTTCCGGTGAAAGTTTAGGAAAGCGGCAAGGCTCTTGCTCTATCCTCGTCGGCATGTGGCGACGCGGCTCGACGAAAGGAGACCTGCGGGAAGCGGTACGCAGCCAGCCGCTGCGGGACTCGCCGGCCATGCCGCCGGTTCTGCCGTTCGTGTCCCCTGGCCACCTGTCGACGCCGGCCGTGAAACGCCGCCGGCTCGGCATCGCGCTCGCTCTCGGCGGCGGCGCCGCGAGAGGCTGGGCGCATATCGGCGTCCTGAAGGCGCTTCGCGACAACGGCGTCGAAATCTCGATGATCGCCGGCACTTCGATCGGCGCGCTGGTCGGCGGTTGCTATCTGGCGGGACGGTTGCCCGAGCTAGAGGAGTTCGCCCGCTCGCTGACCCGCCGCGGCCTGATCCGCTTCCTTGACCTCCGGTTCGGCGCGGCCGGCCTGCTCGGCGGCATGCGCCTCAATCGCCGTCTGGTCGAGCACCTGGCGAACGTCCGCATCGAGGAACTGCCGAAGCCCTTCATCTGCGTCGCGACCGAGGCGCATAGCGGCCACGAGGTCTGGCTGGGCTCCGGCTCCCTGATCGTCGCGATGCGCGCCTCCTACGCGCTGCCGGGCGTGTTCGAGCCGGTGCAGTGCGGCGACCGGCAACTTTTCGACGGCGCGCTCGTGAACCCGGTGCCGGTGTCCGTCTGCCGCGCCTGCGAGCAGCCGCTCGTCGTCGCCGTGAACCTCCATTACGACCTTTTCGGCCGGGCCGCCGTGGTGCGGATGCACGCGGTGGATGCCTCCGTCGGATCGGCCGCGAAACCCGCCGCGATCGTGACGGGCGAACTCGACCCCCTGCTCCTGCAGGCCGTTCGCCGGCGCGAGAAGATCGGCATCACGCGTTCGATGGCCGACGCGTTCAACATCGTGCAGGACCGCATCTCGCGGTCGCGGCTGGCAGGCGACCCACCCGATCTCTCGCTCCAGCCGAAGGTTCGCGGCATCGGCCTCGCCGAGTTCCACCGGGCGAACGAGGCGATCGCCCTTGGCTACGAAGAGACGATCCGCCGCCTGCCGGAGATCGAGCGCGTCGCCGAGGGGTTCGACGAGAGCTGAACGGTCAGGCGGTCAGCCGCCGGCGGTGATGTAGGTCCGCATGTCCTCGGCCTCGCGTACCGCCTCCGCGATGCGCCGCTTCACGACGTCGCCGATCGAGACGATGCCGACGAGGCGGCCGTCTTCCGCAACGGGAAGGTGGCGGAACCGGCCCTTGGTCATCGTCTCCATCACCTCGTCGATGGAGGCTTCCTCGCCGCAGGTCACGACCCTCGTCGTCATCACCTGCGCGGCGCTCTGCTCCAGGCCTCCCGCCCCGGTCGTGCCGACCACGCGGACGATGTCGCGTTCCGACAGGATACCGGCGATCCGGCCGTCGTCACCGAGCAGCACCAGCGCGCCGATCCGGCGGCTCGCGAGCTCGGCTGCCGCCTCGGAAAGCTTCGCTTCCGGGCGCATGGTGAAGACGTCCCTGCCCTTTTCCTCCAGGATGCTGCGGACACTCATCGCTACCTCCCATTGTTGTTATGGAAGGATGGTGCGGCAGCCGCTCCGTAACCGCAAGGGCGGCGCGATCAGGCCGCCCTGCGGCGGTCGAATGGTCCGAAGCACAGGAAACCGAAGGCGAAGCCGCCGAGATGCGCTTCCCAGGCGATGGCGGAGCCGCCGCTGATGAAGCTGCCGAAGCTCGTCGCGGTTGCAAGGTTGGTCGCGAAGAACACGAGGATGAAGACGAGCACGGTGCGGTCGGCGAGCGCCCTGCCGATCGGCAGCAGCGGCACCTCGCTGGCGGACTCGCCGAACTGGCGGGACGCGCCGAAGGCGAAGCGGCAGGCGCCGCCCATCAGCGCCGAGACGACGCCCGACGCGCCGATTACCGGCTCCATGAGCGCCGGGTTGACGAGAAAGAACAGACCGGCGCCGGCGAGCGCCCCGGCGACGGAGAACAGGACGTAGCGCCGTGCTCCGATCCGCCGCGCGACGGGCGTGCCGAAGGCGAGCAGCCAGACCGCGTTCAAGCCGAAATGCGCCCAGTCGCCGTGCAGGAAGGCATGCGTCAGCGGCGTCCAGAAGCCGGCACCGGCCGCCCGCCCGTAGATGCCGACGCAATCCGTCTCGTAGCAGCCGGGGATGAAAGCGAGATCGAAGACCAGCCGGTCGTCCGCCGCCGGTCCGAGCACGAAGGTGCGCACCGCATGCACCAGCCCGAGCAGGACGATCGTCGCGAGCACCGCGCCCGGCACGTTGAGCGCCGGCGGATGCGCCGGCCTGGGCGGATCTCGCCGCTTGTCGGCGGCTTCCTGTTCGATGGACAAAAGCTGTCTTTCCCTGGTGAGCCGCGCGTTCGCGCCGCGACCCGCATCCCATAGCCAAGACCGGAAACATCGACAAACCGGCCCCGGGATGCGGCGACGTTTCGAGGCGCGACTCATCGATCCTTAAGTTTTGGTTTGTAGCGTCGAACCCGCCAGATGCCCTCCGGGAACGGGTTTCCTTCATGTCAGCTTTCGCGGCGCAAGCGCCTCGGGACTTCCCGGAACGGCGGCACTTCCATCGCATCCCGGTCGATCTTCTCGGCCGTTTCATGCTGGAGAACCGCAGCGAGTTCCCGTGCCGTGTGCGCGACATCTCGCCCGGCGATGCGGCGGTTCTCGCCGCCGCGCAGGCGCGGCTCGGCGAGCGGGTGATCTTCTACGTCGACCAGCTCGGGCGCATGGAGGGCACGGTGCGCCGGCTCTTCCAGGGCGGCTTCGCGGTCGATCTCGCGATGTCGGACCGCAAACGCGAGAAGATGGCGGCGCAGCTCACCTGGCTGGCAAACCGGCATGAGCTCAACCTGCCGGAGGATCGGCGGCACGAGCGCCTGCAGCCGAAGAACCCGATGATCGACATCACCCTCGACGACGGCCGCAAGTACAAGGTGAAGATCATGGACCTTTCCTTGTCCGGCGCGGCCGTGCAGTCGGCAGTTCGGCCGGCGGTCGGTTCGCGCGTCGTGCTGGGTCATACGCAGGGCCGCGTCGTCCGCCTCCTGGAAGAGGGTTTCGCCATCGAGTTCGCGGTGGCGCAGACGACCGAGACCATCTCGGACCTCTGAAACCGTCGGCAGCAAGCTTATCCAGTCTTGGCGATGCCGGGACGGCATCTCAGCCGTCTCCGGTTCCGAACGCCATTTCACGCACCGCTGGATTTCCGCTCGCGGCTCCACGGGCTGCCGCGGAAGCGGGTCCAGGCACGCAGCACTGTCGCCGGTCACTATCTTCCTTCGGCCACCCTCCGACCCGAACGAGCATGGTTAAAATCTTGCGCCGCCATTCGCTCGAATTGCGAGATGCACATCGACAAATCCGCAAGTATTCGTTGGATCGACCACGAATATTCGATTGATTAAAATTGCAACTTCGGACTTCGCGCCGGAGTAAAATCGGAATGCCACTATCCGGTCAACATCGGAGTGGCAGCAGTGTTCAAGCATATTCTCGGGATCATCGGAGCAGCCTGCCTTGCCCTTTCGGCTTCGGGCGCGGCGGCGGACGGCCGCCCGATGCAGCTTTCCGGGCCGACCTCGCAACCGATCGGACACTACGAGTTCTGCCAGCGCTACGCTTCGGAGTGCGAGCGGAACACCCAGGTCGGCTTCGTCAAGCTGACGCAGGCCGCCTGGAAGCAGATCGTCGACGTGAACAAGGTCGTCAACAGCAGCATTTTCCCGCGCACCGACCAGGAGATCTACGGCAAGGCGGAATACTGGGAGTACCCGAAGGTCGAGGGCGACTGCGAGGACTTCGCCCTCCTGAAGCAGTATATGCTAGAGAAGGCCGGCTATCCGCGCTCCGCCCTGCTGATCACCGTCGCGCGCCAGCCGAACGGCGACGGGCACGCCGTGCTGACCGTCCGCACCGACCGCGGCGACTTCATCCTCGACAACCTCGACGAACGGGTTCTCGACTGGAAGGACTCGGACCTACGCTTCCTGAAGCGCCAGTCCGAGCGCCATGCCGGCAAGTGGCTCGGCGTCGACGACGACCGCGACATGCTGGTCGGCAGCGTGAAGTGAAGCGGCTAATCGAGGTCGACGTCGAGGATCGAGATCGTCACGTGATATGAGGTCTCGCCTTCGTCGGTATCCTTCGAAACCGTGCCGATGAACTCCTCGCCCACATAGACTTCGCCGGAGTCCGCCTTCCGCGGCAGAGCGCGGACCTTGATGTCCGACCCCTTGAACAGCGTCTTCAGGTAGGTCTCGAGCTTGCGGATTTCGTCGGGCTTCACGTGGCGCTCCTGGGTATGCGCGCCGGAAGCTAGAGCGTGCCCCGCGAATATCGAATCTTCCCGGCGGCGACGTTTCGGCCCATATCCGGGCCGCCGGACCGCCGGCAGGTCATTCCGGACGGTCGAACATCTGGTTCATCGCCCGCGCCGGCTCGCCGCCGCAATCCTCCACCGTGCCGATGACGCGCGCCGGCACCCCGGCGACAGTGGAGCAAGGCGGCACCGGCTTCAGCACCACCGAGCCGGCGGCGATCTTCGCGCACTTGCCGACCCGGATGTTGCCGAGCACCTTGGCCCCCGCCCCGATCAGCACACCGCTGTCGATCTTGGGATGCCGGTCGCCGGTTTCCTTGCCCGTGCCGCCGAGGGTGACGCCCTGCAGGATCGACACGTCGTCGCCGATCGCAGCCGTCTCGCCGATGACGATGCTCGTCGCATGGTCGAGGAAGATGCCGCGCCCCATCCTGGCGGCGGGATTGATGTCGGTCTGGAAGACGCTCGACGACCGCGACTGGAGGTAGAGCGCGAAGTCGCGCCGCCCCTCGCGCAGCAGCCGGTGCGCCAAGCGGTGCGTCTGGATGGCGTGGAAGCCCTTGAAGTACAGGAGCGCCTCGATGAACCGCGAGCAGGCCGGATCACGATCGAACACCGCGCGAAGGTCGGCGCGCAGCGAGTCGCGCCATTCCGCTTCCGGCGCGAGGAACTGGTCGAAGGCCTGCGCGATCAGCGCCGCCGGCACGTCGGCATGATGCAGCCGCTGCGACACGCGATAGGTGACGGCGGCCTCCAGGCTCGAATGGTTGAGGACCGCCGAATAGAAGAAGCCGGCGAGCGCGGGCTCGTTCTCGCTGGCGGCGAGCGCCTCTCCGCGCACATTCTCCCAGATCGGGTCGACCGCTTTCAGGTGGTCGTGCGAGGCGCGGTTCGCTGCACTCATGAACGACGTATCCTCCCGCACTGCGCCAGTTCGTAGCCGCTAGATAGGCCGCCGCTCCTCTTGGAACAATCGACCTGCAACGCCGCAGCTTAAAGGAAAATCGCTATCGCACGTAGCTGTTCGCCAGGAAACGCAGCACTTCCGCCTTGAAGGCGCGATCGCCCACCGCCAGCATGTGGTCACGCCCCGAAATGGCGAAGGCCGTTGCGTTCGGCATCATCGCGGCGAGCTCGGTGGCGGAGCCGGCGATATCGTCCTTGGTTCCGACGCCGATCAGCGTCGGCTGCGCGATGCGGCCCACATCGGCCGGGGACAGTTCCCGCCGCGACGTCGTGATGCAGGCGGCGAGAGCGCGCCGGTCGCTGCGCGTCCGGTCGGCGAAGGCGCGGAACATGCGGCCGCGCTCGTGCGTCACATCGTCGAGCGAGTCGGCAAGCAGCGCTGCGGCGATCGGATCCCAATCGCCGACGCCGCGCACGAGCCCGTCGCCGAGGCCGCCGAACACCAGCGCGGGGAACGGCTCCGGCGTTTCCAGCGCCGCGAAGGCGGCGACCCGCGCGCCCATCGAATAGCCGAACAGCGCGGCCCGCTCGACCGAGCGGCGCGCCAGGAGTGCATGCGCATCGCCCGCCATCTTCTCCGGCGTGTAGGCGGCCGGCTCGCGCGGCTTGTCGCTGCCGCCGTGACCGCGATGATCGAAGGCGAGGACACGATAGCCCGCACCGGCAAGCGTCTGCACCCAGCCCGGCTCGATCCAGTTCACCCGCATGGAGGATGCGAAGCCGTGGATCAGCAACACGGCGGGCGCGGCCGGATCGCCCTCATCGAGGAAGGCAAGGCGCAATCCGTCGTTCTCGAAGACATCCATCGCCCGCTCGATCCTTTGTTCCAGCCCGGAGACCATGCGGACCCGCGGCTTCCCCTGTTCTTCCGGCCTGCGCGCGGATAGAACCCATCGCGACCAACCGCCGGAGCCTCGAATGGCCGACCACCTCATCCCGCACTTCCAGAACGACGGTGGCTACGACGTCATCGAGATCGGCGTCACCGAATTTATGTGCACGGGCGCGTCCGCGCCGTTCGACCATCCGCACGTCTATCTCGACATGGGCGACGAAGGCGAGAAGGTCTGCGGCTATTGTTCGACCCTCTACCGCATCGATCCGTCGCTGAAGGCCGCCGAAACCCGCCCGGCCGGCTGCCTGTTCGAGGAGCGCGCGACCTGAAGGTTCCCGTCGTCGCCCGATGAGGCCGGCGCAGCCCGTTGCGGTCGTCGGGGCGGGGATCGCCGGCCTCGCGGCTTCCCTCGCCCTCGCCCGGTGCGGCTTTGCCGTCGACCTCCACGAGCAGGCGGAGCGGCTGGACGAGATCGGCGCGGGCATCCAGCTTTCGCCGAACGCGCTGCGGGTGCTCGACCGGCTCGGCCTCCTCTCGGCGCTGCGGGAGCGAGCGGTGGAAGCCCGCGAAGTCACGCTGCGCGACCTTCGCACCGGCCGTCGGCTCGCCAATGTGCCGGTGCTCGGAAGCGACGGGACGCCGTACCTTTCCCTGACGCGCGCCCACCTGCAGCGCGTGCTTCTCGATGCCGTGACGGCGACGGCGTCGATCCGCCTCCATCTCGGTTCCGAGCTCGTCGCGGCCAGACAGGACGGGACCCATACCGTCCTTTCCTTTTCCGACGGCGAGGTGGCGACCGGCGTCGTGATCGCCGCGGACGGCGTGCGGTCGGAGATCGCGTCGGCCTTCGGCCACCCCGCCGCCGAGCCGACCGATGACGTCGCCTGGCGGCTGACGCTCGGGGCGGAGGGGCGGGAGCCGCTGTCCGGCATCACGGCATGGCTCGGCCCACGCTGCCATGTCGTCGCCTATCCCGTGGATCGTGGCGGACGGATCAACGTCGTCGTAGCCGTGCCTGAGAAGGCCGGAAATTCGCGCAGGCTTCTCGTCGGTGCCGATCCTTTCCTCCATCGGATCTCCGAAGCGCTCGACCAAGCGACGCCCTGGCCGCTCGCCGCCTCCGACCGGCCGCGTCGGCCGGGCGATCCGCCGGGCCTGCTGCTCGTCGGCGATGCGGCGCACGCCATGCCGCCCTACGCGGCGCAGGGTGCGGCGCTGGCGATCGAGGACGGCTTCGTCGCCGCCGAATGCCTCGCGCGAGCGGAGGACGCCGCTGCCGCGTGGCAGCGCTTCGAGGCCGTGCGCCGCCCGCGCTGGCAGCGGGTCCGGCGGCGAGTCGCGTTCCACCGCATGGTGTACCATCTGCCCTTCCCGTTCGCCCTCGGCCGGAACCTCGTGCTGCGCGCGCGGTCGGAAGCGTCGCTGCTCCGCGACCTCGGCTGGCTCTACGACTGGACGCCGGACGACGCCTGATCGCGAGCGTCTGCCCTTCCTGTGCCGCGCCGGGCACCTATCTGGCGCGCATCGCCCCGACGGCGTCAGGGGTCCGAGAAAGCAAGGGACTGCTTTCCTTCCAGGATGGAACATGCCGATCACCGATAAGCCGACCCGCTTCCTCTTCACCGCCATGCTCGCCGCGTCGACGACGCTGACCGGCCCGACCTTCGCGCTCGCCGCGCAGCCGGGTGCGATCCGCCTCGCACAGGCGGAAGAGCCCGGCGCCGAGGCCGGGGGTGGAGCGGCGGGCGAAGCGCCGGTCAAGCCGCGTCGCCAGACCCGTCAGGCGCAGCCCGAAGCCGGCGAGGCCGGCAGCGCGGAAGGCGGCGAAGCGCAGCCGAAGCAGCGCCGGAAGGCGCAGGCCGAACAGGGCGAGAGCGAGCAGCCGGCGCGCCGGCAGCGGGGCGCAGCCGAAAACGCGGAGCCTTCGGCGCAAACCGGCGCGGCGGCCTCGGACGCCGAACAACCCTCGCCGCGCCGTCAGCGCAAGGAAGCACCCGCGGCGACCGCCGCGGGCGAGGCGGAAACCAGCGGAGCGGCCGCAGCCGATCCCGACGCCGCACCGCAGCGGCGCAAGCGCCCGCAACCGGCCGAAGGCGAGACGAGCGGAGCCGCGGGCGCAGCCAGCGAGAGCGGCGAGCAAGCGCCGCGCCGCAACGGCCGGAACCGGCAGGAACAGCAGCCCGGCGCGGCATCGGAAGCCCCTGCCGAGCCAACGGCCGCGAGTCCGGCCGAGGGCGAAACCAAACAACGACCTGCCGGCCGCCGCCAGAAGACCGAGCCGGCTGAGGCACCCGTGACGGCTGCGCAGCCGGCCGAGCCGTCTGCGGCCACCACGCAACCCGCCGAACCGCAAGCGCCGGAGGGGCAGCCCGGCTCGCAGCGCCGCCAGCGGCAGCGCGAACAGGCCGGTGAAGCGGCACCCGCGCCGGAAAAGGCACCGGCCAAGCCGGGCTCGGCGACGCGTGCCGCTCCCGCCGAAACCGCCGCTCCGGCGACGACCCCGGATGCCAGTGCACCGCGCTCCGGCAACGCCGCCGCTCCGACCGGCGAGGTGCCGGCGCAGCCCGCGACGCCCGGCACGCCTGCCGCTCCCGCCACCGCCGCCCCGAACGCCTCGGCGCAGCCCGGCGCGCCGGATGCGACCACCGCCGTTCCCGGAACGGCGCAGCCGCTAGCGCCCGGGCAGCGCGCTCCGGCGCAGGCACCTGCCGCCGGTACCACCGCCCCGGCCGCGCCGACCGCGGCTGGAGCACCCGCCGCTTCCGCGACGCCCGCGCCGCAGCCCGTGCCGGCCGACATACAGACCGCGCCGGTCCAGCCGGGCCGGATCGACCAGAGCGACGCCCGCGTGCAGACGCTGCAGACGCCGGTCGACGTGCAGCCGATCACCCGCGAGCGCGGCGAGCGCATCCGGGAAGCACCGCGCTACGAACTGCCGCCGGACGCGAAGGTGGTGAAGCGGGACGGCGACCGGCAGATCCTCAGCCTCGGCGCGGCGGCGGTCGCCGGCGCCGTGGCGGGTGCGACGGCCGGATACTTCATCCGCTCGAACGACGACGATCGGCTCGAAAAGGGCTCGCGCGAGCAGTACAGCGAGCGCCTGCCGCGTGGCCGCACGCGCGACACCATCGTCAAGGAGAACGGTGTGCAGATCGTGACGGTCACCAACCGCTACGGCGACGTGATCCAGCGCTCGCGCGTCATGCCGGATGGCCGCGAAGTGGTCCTGTTCTACGATCCGGACTCGGCCGACGAACGGCGGCCGGACTATTTCGAGGATCCGGGCCGCGACCTGCCGCCGGTGCGCGTCGACATCCCGGAGGACGAGTACGTGGTCGACACGGACGAGCCCGACGAGCAACTCTACTACAACACGCTCGTCGCGCCGCCGGTGGAAACGGTGGAGCGGATCTACTCGATCGACGAGGTGCGCCGCTCACCCCGCATCCGCGAGAAGGTGCGCCGCATCGATCTCGCGACGATCAACTTCGACTTCGCCTCCGCGACCATCCTGCAGGATCAGGTCGACAAGCTGCAGGGTCTGGCGGAAGCGATCGACAAGGTCGTGAAGGCCAATCCCGGCGAGACCTTCCTGATCGAAGGCCACACCGACGCCGTCGGCAGCCCGGAGGCGAACCTCGTCCTGTCCGACAAGCGGGCGGAGTCGGTGGCGAGCGCCCTCACCCAGTACTTCGACGTGCCGGCCGAGAATCTCGTGACGCAGGGCTACGGCGAGCAGGAGCTGAAGGTGAACACCGAAGGCGAGAACCGCGAGAACCGGCGTGTCACCGTCCGGCGCATCACGGCGCTGGTGAAGCCGGTCGAGACCTCGGGTCGCTGACGCGGACGGGAGGCCGGCGGCGGTTTACCCGTCGCCGGCCTTCGATCCTCTCTCCGATCAGTGCAGGATCTGGCTGAGGAAGAGTTTGGTGCGCTCGTGCTGCGGGTTGCGGAAGAAGGCTTCCGGCTCGTTCTGCTCGACGATCTGGCCGGCATCCATGAAGATGACGCGGTCGGCGACCTGCCGCGCGAAGGCCATCTCGTGCGTGACGCAGATCATCGTCATGCCTTCGTTGGCCAGCCCGACCATCACGTCCAGCACTTCCTTGATCATCTCGGGATCGAGCGCCGAGGTCGGCTCGTCGAACAGCATCACCTTCGGGTTCATGCAGAGCGAGCGGGCGATCGCGACCCGCTGCTGCTGACCGCCGGAAAGCTGGCCTGGATACTTGTTCGCCTGCTCCGGGATGCGCACCCGCTTCAGGAAGTGCATCGCGACTTCCTCGGCCTTCTTCTTCGGCATCTTGCGCACCCAGATCGGCGCGAGCGTGCAGTTCTCGAGGATGGTCAGGTGCGGAAAGAGGTTGAAGTGCTGGAACACCATGCCGACCTCGCGGCGCACCTCGTCGATCTTCTTCAGGTCGCTGGTGAGCTCGATGCCGTCGACGACGATCCGGCCCTTCTGATGCTCCTCCAGCCGGTTGATGCAGCGGATCATCGTCGACTTGCCGGAGCCGGACGGCCCACAGACGACGATCCGCTCGCCGCGCCGGACGCGAAGGTTCACGTCGCGCAAGACGTGGAACTCGCCGTACCACTTGTTGACGTCGGCGAGTTCCACCGCGACCTCAGAGGACAGGGTGCGCGGAGCGCGCGCCGCCGCCGCCGGGGCGGTCGCTTCCTGGACGTTGGTTTCGAGCGACATGGGAGAAATCCTAGCGTTTGTGCCCGGTATCGAGCCGCCGTTCCATGAAGATGGAATAGCGCGACATCGAGAAGCAGAAGACCCAATAGAGGAAGGCGGCGAAGACGAGACCCGAGGCGGCGGTCTGCTCGGTGATCCAGGTCGGGTCCGAGAAGCCGCGCCGGACCGCACCGAGGAAGTCGGCGAGGCCGATCACGGAAACGAGCGTCGTGTCCTTGAACAGGCCGATGAACGTGTTGACGATGCCGGGAATGACCAGCCGCAGCGCCTGCGGCAGCACGATCATCCGCATCTTCTGCCAGTAGCCGAGGCCGAGCGAGTCGGCTCCCTCGTACTGCCCCTTCGGGATCGCCTGCAGGCCGCCGCGGATGACCTCCGCCATGTACGCGGCGGAGAACAGCGACACGCCGACCAGCGCACGCAGGAGCTCGTTGATCGTCACGCCGCTCGGCAGGAACAGCGGCAGCATGAACTGCGCCATGATCAGGACGGTGATCAGCGGAATGCCGCGCCAGAACTCGATGAAGATGATGCAGAGGATGCGCACGGCCGGCATGGTGGAGCGGCGCCCGAGCGCGAGCAGGATGCCGAGCGGAAACGACGCCGCGATGCCGGTCAACGCGACGACCAGCGTCAGGCTGAGGCCGCCCCAGTAGTTGGTGCGCACGGGCGCAAGACCCAGATCGGCGGTGAGGAAGGCAAGCGCGGCGAGGAGCGCCGCCAGCGGGATCGCCAGCGACGGCGCGCCCGCACGAAGGTCGGCATTCCGGAACGCCGCCGCGATCGTCAGCGCTACGGCAAGCAGCGAGGCGAGGAAGGCCGCCAGCGTCGCGGTGTCGAACCTCTGGTTCAGGAAAAGACGCTGGTCGAAGTCGGTGGTGGCCGAGGCGACCAGCGCGGCGAAGGCGAAGACGACGAGGAGACGCGCCGCCCGGATCAGCGGATCGCTCCAGCGGAAGCCGATCTGCCCGCTGGCGATGACGAGCGTCACCACCGCGGCGAGGGCGAAGAGCAGCGCGATCGCCGCGCCGCCGAACAGGAACCGGCCGCCGGTCAGAAGCACCAGCGCCACGACCGGATAGACGGCGAGAAGGAGGATCGCGTTCAGCCGCTTGAACGGCACGCGCGGGACGGCGATGGCCGCGACGAGCGCGACGAGGACCAGCGCGAGGATGTCGATCCGCCAGCGCTCCTCCACCGGGTAAAGGCCGTACATGAACTGCGCGAAGCGGGCACGGACGAAGGCCCAGCAGGCGCCGCTCTCCTCAGCCCCGGCCGGGACGCAGGCCGTGCGGTCGGCGCCGGCGAAGGCTGCGTGGACGAGTGCCCACTGTGCGAGGTTCCAGCCGACATAGAGGATCAGCAGCGCTGCGAGAACCGTCAGGATCGCGTCGGTCGGCGTCGCAAAGAGGCTGCGGCGCAGCCGCGCCCCGAAGCCGACCTCGCTCGCCGGCGGCGGCAGCGGCAGCTTCGGCTGATCGGCGACATAGCCCGCGACCTGCTCTTCCATCGCGGGCCCCTAGCGCTCGACCAACGCCATGCGGGCGTTGAAGATGTTCATGGCTAAGGAAACGATCAGGCTGATCGTCAGGTAGGCGGCGATCCAGACCGCGACGATCTCGATCGAGCGGCTGGACTGGTTGAGCACCGTGTTGCCGACCGCGACGAGATCGGCATAGCCCACCGCGAGGCCGAGCGAGGAGTTCTTCGTCAGGTTCAGATACTGGCTGGTGAGCGGCGGGATGATTACCCGGAAGGCCTGCGGCACGATCACCAGCCGCAGCATCTGCCAGCGGGTCAGGCCGAGCGCCGACGCCGCCTCCGTCTGCCCCTTCGATACGGCCATGATGCCGGCCCGCACGATCTCGGCGATGAAAGCACCGGTGTAGATCGACAGCGCCAGGAACATCGCGAGGAATTCCGGCGCGATCTGGAAGCCGCCGACGAGATTGAAGCGCGTCGCCGCCGGCATTTCGAGCGTCGCCGGAATGCCGGTCGCGAGAAACACGATCACGGGTAGCCCGACGATCAATCCGAGCGCCGGCAGGAGCATCGGCCGGCGCTGCCCCGTCGCGGCCTGACGGCGCGCGTTCGCGGCCGAGAGGAAGACCGTCAGCGCGATGCCGAGGACGAGAGCGCCGAGCGTCGCCCAGGCGAGCGGTTCGAACAGGAAGCGCGGCGTCTGGAGACCGCGATTCGTCAGGTAGACGCCGAGAGACGAAGGCTGGAGGTTGCGCGGCGGCTGCAGGACGGACAGGACGCCGTTGTACCAGAAGATGATGACGAGCAGCGGCGGGATGTTGCGGAAGATTTCCACATAGGTCGTGGAAAGCCCGCGGATCAGCACGTTGTGCGACAGCCTGCCGATGCCGACGAGGAAGCCGAGCACGGTCGCCATCGCGATGCCGCAGACCGCGATGATCAACGTGTTCGTCAGTCCGACGAGCAGGGCCCGGGCGTAGGATGCGTCCGGCGTGAAGGCGACCGGCTTCTGGGCGATGTCGAACCCTGCCCGCCCTTCGAGGAAGCCGAAGCCGAACGTCTTGCCGAGCGCCCGCAGGTTCTCCGCCGCGTTGTGCGCGATCCACCAGACGAAGGCGATCAGCAGGGCGACGACCAAGGCCTGGACGACGATGCCGCGGATCGCGGGATCGTTGGTCCAGGAAACCCTGGCCGGCCGCTCGTGCAAGGGATGCGTATCGGCGGTCATAAGGCGGCGCTTCCTCGGGGAAGGTCGTCGGAACGCGCGGCCGAGGCCGCGCGTCGATGCTGAAATCCGGGTCCGCGCGGACCCCGGCTCCGATAGCTCAGCGGATCGGCGGAGCGTATTGCAGGCCGCCCTTTGTCCAGAGCGCGTTCTGGCCGCGCGCGATGCCGAGCGGCGTCGCCGAGCCGATGTTGCGCTCGAACACCTCGCCGTAGTTGCCGACGGCCGTCACGATTTTTACGACCCAGTCGTTGGTCAGGCCCATGTCCTGGCCGAAGGTCGAGCCGTTGCCCAGCATGCGCTGGATTTCCGGGTTCGGCGACTTCGTCATCTCCTGGACGTTGGCCTGCGTGACGCCAAGCTCCTCCGCGTCGAGCAGCGCGAAGTGCGTCCACTTCACGACGTTGAACCATTGCGAGTCGCCTTGCCGCACGGCCGGGGCGAGCGGCTCCTTCGAGATGATCTCGGGCAGCACGATGTTGTCGTCCGGCTTCGAAAGTTCGAGGCGGGAAGCGTAGAGACCCGACTGATCGGTGGTCAGAACGTCGCAACGGCCGCTGTCGTAGGCGGCGTTCACGTCGTTCTGCGATTCGATGACGACCGGGTTGAACTGCATGTTGTTGGCGCGGAAGTAGTCCGCGAGGTTGAGCTCGGTCGTCGTGCCGCTCTGGACGCAGACGGTCGCGCCGGAGAGTTGCAGCGCCGACGTGACGTTCAGCTCCTTCTTCACCATGAAGCCCTGGCCGTCGTAGTAGTTCACGCCGGCGAAGGACATGCCGTCCTTGGTGTCGCGGCCGAGCGTCCAGGTCGTGTTGCGCGCCAGAACGTCGATCTCGCCGTTCTGCAGCGCCGGGAAGCGCTGCACGGCCGAAAGCGGCACGTACTGGACCTTGGTCGCGTCGCCCAACACCGCGGCGGCGATCGCCTTGCAGTAGTCGACGTCGAGGCCCTGCCACTGGCCCTGGTCGTTCTGGGAGGCGAAGCCCGGCAGGCCGGTGTTCACGCCGCAGCGCAGCGTGCCGCGGGACTTGACGTCGTCCAGCGTCGCGGCCGACGCGCCGCTCGCCGCCATTCCGGCGACGGCGAGACCGATGGCGGCTGCCAGGTATTTCGTCTTCATGAGAACTGTGCTCCTTGGCCACTCAACTCTACGACTGAAGGCGTCCTCGGATCGCAGCGCCCCGATTGCCTTTGCCGGACTTCATGCCATAAAAATCAGCAGGTCAAGCAGCCGGCGTATTTTTTCCGCGCCCACCCACGGCCAGCGAACGGTCGCCGCCTCCAGTCAATGAAAGCCGACATCTTTTGAGTGAGATCGACCCCACGGGCAAGCCTGCACCGGGCCCCAACACGCGTCTGGCGCACGGCGGCAATCGGCCGTCGGACTATCATGGCTTCGTCAATCCGCCGGTGGTGCGCGCTTCCACCATCCTGTTCCCCGACTCGGCCGCGCTGAAAGGCCGCTCGCAGCGCTACACCTACGGCCTGTCCGGTACGCCGACGACTGAGGCGCTGGAGGCGGCGCTTTCCGAACTCGAAGGCGCAGCCGGCACGATCCTCGTCCCATCCGGCCTCGCGGCCGTGACGGTTCCGCTGCTCGCCTTCCTTTCCGCCGGCGATCACCTTCTGATGGTGGACTGCATCTACGGCCCCACCCGCCGCTTCGCGAACACGGTGCTGAAGCGGCTCGGCGTCGAGGTGGAATACTTCGATCCGAAGCGGGCCGAGGGGATCGCGGATCTGATTCGGGCGGAGACGAAAGTCGTGTTCCTCGAAGCGCCCGGCTCCAATACCTTTGAGATGTTGGATATCGGCGCGGCGGCGCGCGCGGCGAGGGCCGCGAACGCCGTCACCATGATCGACAACACCTGGGCGACGCCGCTGCATTTCCGGCCGCTCGACCACGGCGTCGACATCTCGATCCACGCGCTGACCAAGTATCCGAGCGGGCATTCCGACGTGTTGATGGGCAGCGTTTCCGCCAACGAGGCGACGTATCGCCGACTGCGCGACACGCAGCTGACGCTCGGCATCAACGCCGCACCCGACGACGTCTATCTCGTTCTGCGCGGGCTGCGATCGATGGGCGTCCGGCTCGATCGCCATGCCGAGACGGCGATGCGCCTCGCGGAATGGCTGGAAGGGCACGAAGCGGTGGCGCGGGTGCTCCATCCTGCCCTGCCCTCCTTCGACGGCCACGACCTGTGGAAACGGCAGTTCGCCGGCGCGAGCGGGCTTTTCTCGATCGTGCTGCGCCAGCCGCATGGCGACCCGGCCCCCTTCGTCGACGCGTTGGAGCTCTTCGGCATCGGCTGGTCCTGGGGCGGTTTCGAGAGCTTGGCAGTACCCGTCGACCTGTCGGATCGCACGCTCGCATTGGCTCCCGACGAGGGTCCGGTGGTCCGTCTGCAGATCGGGCTGGAGGACTTCACGGACCTCAGAACCGATCTCGAACGCGGGCTGGCGGCGCTCGCTGCCCGGCAAAACAAAAACGGCTAGAGGCTGCGGAACCGCCTGTGACCTCGTCGCATTCATGCGCGTGCAACGGGTAGGAGGGACGCGTCATGCCGGTGATCGACAATGACGAGGCGATCAGGGATCGCGCCTACGCGCTCTGGGAAAAGGCCGGGCGTCCGACCGGGCAAGAACACGTGCATTGGGCCGAGGCCAAGCAGCAGATCGAGGACGAACTGGGCGTCGATTCCGCCCCCATCGTGGTGCTGGAGCCGGTAGAAGAGCCAGTACCCGGACAGCCGGCGGAAATCGTGCAGCTCCGTAGCGCCCTCTATGCGCCGGAGCCGTTCTCGTTCGAACTCTTCGGCGGCGAATGCCCGAAAATCGACCTCGCCATTCTCGTGCGAGCCGCCTGAACGAAAACCGTACCGCAAGGTCAGGAAAAGCATCCCCGGCATCTCGACATTCGCCATGATCCCGCTTGACGGGGAAGGCCGGAGCCTGGATCTTCGCGCCCGAACTATAGTTCGGCGCATGTGCGATGTTGCTTCGGTCGATCCTGTTGCTGGTTGTCGGGATCGCCGCCGTTCCTCGCGCCGCCCACGCCGTGGATTTCGACTTGTTCTCCTCGGTGAGGGTCGCTGAAATCTCCTATCGAACGCCCGCCGTTCGCAAGGGCGAGCGCCGCCCACGTCGCGCCCCCATCCTCCTGCCGCCGGACGACCTCGGTTGCGCCGACAGCTTCCGCAGCGACGAACTCGAGATCTGGTCCTCGACGACGGGCACGATCTGGCGCCTCCTGCCGCCGAAATTCCTCGGCGTCGGCGCGCTGATGGACGTCATCGAGGTCGAGTAGGCGACCGGGAAGCCACCCTCACGACGACGGATGCGAACTCGGCTTCGCGGCATTGACCTTGCCCTCGGCCTCGTCGGCATCCTCCAGCCGGACGAAGGTCGCTCCTGCCCGCTTCAGCGCGAGGATGCCCGCCGCGACGCCGGCCCCCGCCGGCCGGTGCGGCTGGTTGATATGCGCGATGACGACATCGCCATCCTTCGCGGCGGCCAAGCGCTTCTCGACGGCGGCTGCCGGCAGGGACGCGCCGACATCGGCGTTCAGCGAATAGCCGGCGATGCGGTAACCCTCGCTGGTGACGAGCGCGACCGCGTCGCGGCTGTAGCGTGCGGTCGCGCCGCGGAACCAGTGGGGCGCGGTGCCGGTGGCCGCGAAGATCGCCAGAGCGCCGCCGTCGACCTCCGCCCGCACCGCTTCCAGCGTCCCGGCCGAGGGAAGGCCGAAGACGGTCGGCTTATCGGTGACGGCGGGCACGTGCTCCGCTCCGTGGTTCTCGATCTCGAACAGATCGGGATGCGCCAGCATCACGGCGAGCGCCGGACCGTTCCGCTTCAGCCAGCGGCCGGTGACGAACACCGTCGCCGGGATGTGCTCGGCGACGAGCGTGTCGAGGATTCGGTGGTCGGTCTCGCCGGAACAGGCGTCGAAGGTCAGCGCGATCTCGCGGCTTCCCGTCAAGTGATCGAGACGCAGGCTCGGCTCGACGTCGCCGGCGAATGCCGGCGTAGCGCACGCCGCGAGAACGAGAACAATGGCGGAATAGCGGATGAGAGGCAGCACAGGCGGCTCGTCGAGGGTGTTCGGACCGAGGCCATAGGGTGGGATTGGCGCGAAATGAAGGAGCGGCGGATCGATCCGCCGGGTTGTTGCCGAGCGTTGCCGCCCCGCCACGCCGGACGGGCTTGACGCATCACGTTCGCTGCGGAACAGAACGGGAATGGCCATGTCCCGCCGTTCACCGCTTCCCGTTTCGAAACACGACGCGCGCCGCATCTGGCTTCGCGCGCAGAGGCTCGATTCGCGCGAGCCGTTCGGCGGCGGCGCCGAGGCGACCCCAGCCGCCGTCCGGCATCTCGGCTACGTGCAGATCGACACGATCAACGTCATCGAACGCTCGCATCACCATATCCTCTGGACCCGCATTCCGTCCTATCGGCTCGAGCACCTTGCGCAGGCTCAGAGCGTCGACCGCAGCGTCTTCGAATACTGGACGCACGCGCTGTCCTTCGTGCCGGCGGAGGACTACCGCTTCTTCCTGCCCGCGATGCGGCGATATCGGCTGAAGCCGGCGAACTGGTTCGAGAAGGTCACGAAGGCCGACCTCGCGAAGGTCATGAAGCTGGTGCGCGACGGCGGCGCGCTGTCGATCCGCGAGATCGATGACGACGTCCTGGTCGAGAAGGACCATGCCTGGGCGAGCCGCAAGCCGTCGAAGCGCGCGCTGCAGCTCGCCTTCTACACCGGCGCGCTGACGATCAGCGCCCGCACCGGCATGCTGAAGACCTACGAGCTGACGGATCGGCATTTCGGCTGGGCGGAACGGCCGAAGCCCGCGACTGAGCGGCAGGTCGCCGACTACATGCTGGATCGCGCGCTCAAGGCGCAGGGGATCGTCAGCCTCGATTCGGTCTGCCACCTCGTGCCGAGCCGCAAGACGGCGATCCGCGAGCGGATCGAGGCGCGCGTGCGGCGCGGCGCGTTGCGGGCGGTCGCGGTGGAGGATGCCGGCCGCGTCGAGCACTGGGCCGCGCCGGAGGCGCTGGAGGCGCTGGCGCCGCCGGACGAGGAGCCGGTGCACCTGCTCTCGCCCTTCGATCCGCTGATCATCCAGCGCAAACGCCTCGCGGCGTTCTTCGGCTACGAGCACCGGTTCGAGGCCTATGTGCCCAGCGACAAGCGGGTGCTCGGCTACTTCGCCCTCCCCGTCCTCGTCGGCGACCGGGTGGTCGCGGCGTTCGACCTGAAGACCGACCGCCGCAACGGGCGTCTCCTCATGCAGAAGGCGACGTGGCTGGAAGAACCGTCCGCCGAGCTGAAGCGGCGGGTCGACGCCGAACTCGGACGCTTCGAGCGCTTCCAGTTGCAGCCTTGAACCCGCTCAGTGCGGGCGCGTCGCCTCCAGTTCGCCGAGGCCGGAGGCGAGCCGCTCGTGGTAGCGGCGGTCGATGTCCGGCAGCGGTTCGCCCTTGATCGTCGCCTCGAAGCCGTGGAGGCGCTTGTAGATCGACAGGAGCTCGACGATCGTCGGCCAAGAATTGACGAGGTACTGGAACGACGAGCGCACCTGATCGAAGGCGTTGGTGATCTGTGTCAGCGCGCCGAGCGTAATCGCGCCGGCGACGATCGCCGGCCCGAGCACGAGATAGGGAAAGATGTTGTCGATCTGCAGGTAGCCGATGCGGGCGATGTTGAAATAGACGTAGTGGAAATACAGCCGGAAGTAGTTCTGCCGCACGTTCTCGAACAGGGCGGCGACGGTCGGCGGCTGCGCCGCCTCGGCATGGTCCTCGCCGTAGACGAGCTCCTTGCGGTAGGCCGCCTCGACCCGCTGGTTGCGGAATTCGAGGCCCGGCAGCTTGATGCCGACGATGGCGAGGAAGGCGGTGCCGAACGCCGCCCAGACGATCGCCGCCGTCACCAGCGGATGCGGCACGGCGCCGAGAATCGGCAGTTCGGTGACGCTGCCCGACAGCCGCAGCAGCACCGGCAGAAAGGCGATCAGCGTCATCACCGCATCGATCAGGCTGACGCCGAGCGTTTCCATCGTGGTGGAGAAACGCATCGTATCTTCCTGAACGCGCTGGGATGCACCCTCGATGCCGCGCAGGCGCTCCCAGTAGGCCATGTAGTAGTCGTTCATCGCCGTCCGCCAGCGGAAGATGTAGTGGCTGACGAAGAAGCGGGTCAGCGCGCCGACCGCGACGGCGACGAGCGCGATGGAAAGGAAGGTGCCGATGCCGCCGTAGAGTTCGGCGAGCGTGACCGGCCGGCTCTTCGACAGCGCCGCCTGCACGAGATCGTAGAACGGCCCGTACCAGTTGTTGATCGCGACGCTCACCTGCACCTGGAAGTAGGTGGTGAAGAGGATCAGCGCCGAGCCGAGGATCGACCAGTTCAGCCACGGATGCCGCGGCTCGCGCCACCGCCACAACAGGTGGAACAGCAGCGTCATCACGGCGAAATAGATGTAGAACCACAGGAACGGCGGCGACCAGAAGATCGAGACGCCGACTTCCGGCTCCTGCCCGTCCGGCAGCGGACCCATGCCGAACGAGGCGCCGAGATCGCGCACGAAGCCGTACCACGCGACGACGCCGATCAGCGCCCAGACGACGGCGGAGATGAAGAACGGCTTCGGGTTCGGAAAGAACGACTTGAACATCGCCCGCCTTTCGACGTGTTGCGTTGCGTCCCCTTAACCCGCCCTCCCGGGTTTGCGTAGTGAACTCTCGTTAAGCCTTGGGGAACTGCGTCAGAAAGCGCTCGGCGAGTTCCACCGTACCGGCCGTGTACCATTCGCCGTAGCGACTGGCGGTCTCGCCGTCCCGGCGGGAGGCCGCCCAGGCAGTGAGAAGGATACGCCGAAGCAGCACGAAGACCGGCAGCATCGCCGCATCGTCACGTCTCAACGGTGCGACGGACCGGTAGCCCTCGACCCAGGCCGCCTGCAGATCGGGCACCACCGGCTCGTGCTCGATGAAGCTGATGGCCGCGGCGAAATCCGCCATGAACCAGCCGAAGCCGCAGTCGTCGAAATCGATGACACTCAGCTCATCCCCCGCTGCGAGAAGGTTGGCGAGCCGCAGGTCGGCATGGATCAGGCCGAATTGCTCCGGGCTGGCGCCGTAGGCAGCGAGCGCCCGCTCGATTGCGGCGACCGCGCGTGCGAGCACAGCTTGACCGGAGGCGTCGAGCCCTCTCGCCGCGCGCCAGTCACCCCAATGCGCCCGGCTCCCGAGGCTTCGTTCGAAGTCCCATACGCGCCGCGTGAAGCCGGCCGGCCTCGTCCAGGTCCGGCTGTGCGTGTGGAGGCGGGCGGTGATCGCGCCCAGCCGTTCGAACCAGCGTGGCAGATCGCGGTCGACCGGCGGCTCTGCGCCGTCCGCGAACTCGAACACCGCGACATGTCGTATCCCCTCGCCGATCCGCGCCTCGCCGACCGTGGCGCCATCGAACCGCGCCAACACGGCAGGCGTCCGGACGATCCCGTCCTGCCGCAGCGCCTCGATCCAGGCATGTTCGGAGCGGATGGCGGCCGCATCATTGTAAGCCGCCCGATGCAGCCGCACGACCCGGCGTCTGCCATCTGAGCCGGTCGCGAGAAAGGTCGCGTTCTCGGACTCGGTTATGAGGTCCAGCCGCGTCGCGGGCGGCAGCCCCCATTCGCCAAGCGCGCCTGCAATGGCGCCTGCCGCGTCCGCGAGAGCGGCCGGGCGCGCGTCGACGGCTCGATCTGGGACGGGCATCAGCCGAGCAGGAAGTCGACGATGAGCTTGACGTTCAGGCCGGCGATCACGAATGCTATCAGCATCGCGAAGCCGGTCAGCCAGCGCGGCGCGACGAGCGCGCCCATCTTCGTGCGGCTGGCGGTGAAGAGGACCAGCGGGAACACGGCGAAGGAAAGCTGGAGGCTGAGCACGACCTGCGTCAGCACGAGGAGTTCCGCCGTGCCTGCGTCGCCATAGAAGATGGTGACGCCCGCCGCCGGCACGATGGCGATCACGCGCGTGACGAGGCGGCGGAGCCACGGCGCGATTTTGAGGTTCAGAAACCCTTCCATTACGATCTGGCCGGCGAGCGTCGCGGTGACGGTCGAGTTGAGACCGCAGCAGAGCAGCGCGATGCCGAACAGCGTCGGCGCGATGGCCACCCCGAGGATCGGCGCGAGCAGGCTGTGCGCCTGTCCAAGCTCGGCGATCTCCGTCCGGCCCGTCACATGGAAAGTTCCGGCGGCGAGGATGAGGATCGAGGCGTTCACGAGGAGCGCGAAGCAGAGCGCGACGGTGGAGTCGATGGTGGCGAACCGCAGCGCCTGACGTTTCTCCGGCAGCGTCTGCCCGTAGTCACGGGTCTGCACGATGCCCGAATGCAGGTAGAGGTTGTGCGGCATCACCGTCGCGCCGAGGATGCCGAGCGCGAGGTAGAGCATCTGCGGGTTCGAGACGATCTCGGTGGTCGGCGCGAAACCGCGGATCACGTCGCCCCAGTTCGGATCGACCATCGCGATCTGGACGGCGAAGCAGACGGCGATGACGCCGAGCAGCGTCATCACCAGCGCCTCCACCCAGCGGAAACCGAGCCGCTGCAGGAGCAGGATCAGGAACACGTCCAGCGCGGTGATGACGACGCCGATCTCCAGCGGAATGCCGAACAGCAGGTTGAGACCGATGGCGGTGCCGATCACCTCCGCGATGTCGGTGGCTATGATCGCGATCTCCGCCAGGAGCCAAAGCGGAAGGGCGACGAAGCCCGGATAGGCGTCGCGGCAGGCCTGCGCGAGATCGCGGCCCGATGCGATGGCGAGCCGGGCGCAGAGCGATTGCAGCACGATCGCCATGATGTTCGACAGGAGCGCGACGGTGAGCAGCGTATAGCCGAAGGCCGAGCCGCCGGCGATCGAGGTCGCCCAGTTGCCGGGGTCCATGTAGCCGACGGCGACGAGATAGCCCGGGCCGACGAAGGCGAAGGCTTTCCGCATCGGCGAGCCGCCGCGCGCCTCGACGGAGCGATGGACGTCGAGCAGCGATCCCTCGCCACGCTCCCGGCGCCAGCCCTCGCCGTCGATCCGCACGCCCATCTCCGCCGACATGGCTCGATCCTTCGAATTGGTCAAAGCCAAATCTGTCCCAGGGTGTGAAGTTTGTCCAGTGACAAACTTTGCTGCTTCGGCGATCGTCCTGTATGTGAGCTTTTGATCGAAAGCGGAAAGGCTATGACGAAAGGCGGCGACGATTTGCCCTGCGGTTCCGCGGCCGAACGCTTTGCGCGGGTGCGGCGGGCCAACCAGTCGGAACTGGCGGAGGACTACGTCGAGATGATCGACGACCTCATCGCCGAGCGGGGCGAAGCGCGGGCGGCCGACCTCGCCGACCGCTTCGGCGTCTCGCCGGGCACGGTGGCTCGCACGATCCAACGCCTCGCCCGGGACGGCTTCGTCGAGAGCCAGCCGTACCGATCCATCTTCCTGACCGAGCGCGGCAAGCAGGTTGCCGAGGATGTGCGCGCCCGGCACCGGCTCGTCTTCGATTTCCTCGTCGCGATCGGGGTGCGGCCGGAGGCCGCGGAAATCGATGCCGAAGGCATCGAGCACCACGTCGGCAACGAGACGTTGCAGGCCTTTCGGCGCTTTCTCGAGGGGCGGTCCGGCGGCTGAACCGACCCGCTTGCAGCGCGGCGAATATGTTCAGCGACTCTTTGACCGGCGAGGGAACGGAAGCAGCCGCGCCGGCTTATGGCACCATCAGACATGAGGGGAGCCGTATTCGGTGAACGTCCAACTTCCGTCCGTCAAGATGAAAGCCTTCAGCGCAAAACCGGCGGTCCGGCGCTCGCGCATCGAGGAAGGCAGGCCGTTTCCGCTCGGCGCGACCTGGGACGGACTGGGTGTGAATTTCGCGCTCTTTTCCGCCCATGCGACGAAGGTCGAGCTCTGCATCTTCGATCAGAACGGCGAGACCGAGATCGAGCGGATCGAGCTGCCGGAATACACGAACGAGATTTTCCACGGCTACCTGCCTGAAGCGCGCCCGGGCCTCACCTATGGCTATCGTGTCTACGGCCCTTACGAGCCGAATGCCGGCCACCGCTTCAACCACAACAAGCTGCTGATCGACCCCTACGCCAAGCAGCATGTGGGCGAGGTGAAGTGGGACCACGCCCTCTTCGGCTACACGATCGGACACAAGGACGCTGACCTTTCGTTCGACGAGCGCGACAGCGCCGCCTTCGTGCCGAAGTGCCGCGTGGTCGACCCGGCATTCACCTGGGGCGACGAACAGCGTCCGAACGTCCCGTGGGAGAAGACGATCTTCTACGAGACCCACGTGAAAGGCTTCACGCAGCGCCACCCGGCGGTACCTGAGGAGCACCGCGGCACCTTCCTGGGCATGGCGCAACGCGACGTCATCAAATACGTCCAGAGCCTCGGCATCACTGCCGTCGAACTGCTGCCGATCCATTCCTTCGTCGACGACAGCTACCTCGTCGAGAAGGGCCTCCGGAACTACTGGGGCTACAACACGATCGGTTTCTTCGCGCCGGAGCCGCGCTATTGCGCGACGCCGTTCATCAACGAGTTCAAGGAGATGGTGACGCAGTTCCACCATGCCGGGCTCGAAGTGATTCTCGACGTCGTCTACAACCACACGGCGGAAGGCAACGAGCTCGGCCCGACGATCTCGTTCAAGGGCATCGACAACGCCACCTACTACCGCCTCCTGCCGGACCAGAAGCGCTACTACATCAACGACACGGGCACCGGTAACACGGTGAATACCAGCCATCCGCGCGTCATGCAGATCGTGACGGATTCGCTGCGCTACTGGGCGGGCGAGTGCCGGGTCGACGGGTTCCGGTTCGACCTCGCGACGATCCTGGCGCGCGAGCCGAACGGCTTCGACGAGGGATCGAGCTTCCTCTACGCCTGCATGCAGGATCCGCTGCTCGCCTCGGTGAAGCTCATCGCCGAGCCTTGGGACTGCGGTCCGGGCGGTTATCAGGTCGGCCGCTTCCCGCCGGGCTGGGCCGAGTGGAACGACGGCTACCGCGACACGATCCGCTCGTTCTGGCGCGGCGACGAAGGAAAGATCCCGGCGGTCGCCGACAAGATCAGCGCCTCGGCCGGCATCTTCAACAACCGCGGCCGCAAGCCGTGGGCGAGCGTGAACTTCATCACGGCGCATGACGGTTTCACGCTGCACGACCTCGTCTGCTACAACGACAAGCACAACGAGGCGAACGGCGAGAACAACCGCGACGGCCACTCGCACAACCTCTCGAACAATTACGGCGTCGAGGGACCGACCGACGACGAGACGATCACCGAGATCCGGTATCGGCAGCTTCGCAATCTCTTCGGCACGCTGCTTTTCTCGCGCGGCACGCCGATGATCCTCGCTGGCGACGAGTTCGCCCGCACGCAGAACGGCAACAACAACGCCTATGCGCAGGACAACGAGATTGGCTGGGTCGACTGGGAGGTGACGGACGAAAGCCGCGATCTTGCCGAGTTCGTCCAGAAGCTGATCATGTTGCGCCAGTCGCTGCCGATGCTTCGGCGCGGCAAGTTCCTGACAGGCGCCTTCGACGAGGAGTACGGCGTCAAGGACCTTGCCTGGATCACGCCGGCCGGCGTCGAGTTCGACCAGCAGAACTGGAACGACGGCGGGGCGCGCTGCTTCGGCATGCTGCTCGACGGGCGCGCGCAGTCCAGCGGCATTCGGCGTCCCGGCACGGAAGCCACGATGCTGATCGTGATGAACGCCCACCACGACGTGGTGAACTTCAAGCTGCCGGAAGCGAACGGCGGCGAGCGCTGGCACTGTGTGATCGACACGAACCTGCCCGACCGCTCCGAACTCGTGCCGTTCGACTTCGGCGACGAATACATGGCGACCGGCCGCTCTTTGCTGGTGTTCGTGCTGGAGCCGCTGGACGACGAGACCCACGCGACCGCCCAGCGCTCCTTCGCCCACATCTCCCGTGCCTTCGCGAAGGCGGCGACGAACCAGATCCACTTCTGGAACGAGGGCTGACGCAGCCATCCCGGGAAAGCAAAAGGGTCCGTCCTCGGACGGGCCCTTTTCTTTTTTATATACCTGACAAGGATGCAAGACCGATAAAGATCAACAACCCAAGACTCGATAACGAACCAATACCGGCAAGAAGCCCCCAAACGCCTCACGATGGCCTTTCGCTCCGAAAGGCCGCGAGCGCTTTTGCGATACAATAAAACGCGTTCCAAATCATCAGAACGACCGAAACCACCAACCAAGCAATCATTGAGAATCCGGTATAGAACGGCCCAATACGCAACATGCCGGAGCGGCTTGCCGATCACTAGCACGAGATCGTTCCAAAACTTTCGGGAAAATCGTTGATCTTATCAATGCCCTCCCGCCCCGCCGCCGCCCCCACCGAGCTTGATGTTGCGTAGGATCAGCGCCAGCGGGATCGCCGCGAGCGACAGGAGCATCAGGGTGAAGAACACGTCGATATAGGCGAGGTAGCCGGCCTGCGTTTCGACCTGCTGGCCGATCCACGCCGTCGCCTGGTTCTGCGCCTCGACGGCGGTCGCGCCGCGTTCGGAAAAGAACTGCGTCAGCGTCGACATCGACTGGTGATAGGCCGGCTCCGACGGCACGACGCTTTCGACGAGACGGCTCTGATGCCATTGTTCCCGGTGCGCCAGCGTGTTGGCGGCGATGGAGACACCGATCGACCCGCCGGTGTTGCGCGCCGCGTTGATCAGCGCCGAGGCTTGATCCGTCTGGTTCGGTTTGAGCCCCGCATAGGAGGCCGAGGTGATCGGAATGAAGATCAGCGGCAGGCCGAAACCGAGATAGATGCGCGACAGCGCGAAGAACCAGAAGTTCGAGTCGCCGTAGAGCCGCGTCAGGTCCCACATCGCACCGGCGATGATCGCGGCGCCGACAGCGATCAGGTACTTCGGCTGGATCTTACCTGAGACCTGGCCGATCAGAAACATCATCATCATCGTGACGACGCCGCCGGGCGACAGCGCCAGACCCGCCCAGGTGGCCGTGTAGCCGTAGTACTGCTGTAGCAGTTCCGGCAGGAACTGCGTCGTCGCGTAGAGGATCGCGCCCGTCGCGCCCATCACGATGAAGCACGAGCCGAACTGCCGGCTACCGAGAAGCCGCGCATCGACCGCCGGGTTCTTGTGCGTCAGCAGCCACGGGATCGACAGCGCCAGCGCCAACCCGCTGACGAGCGCCATGACGATGATGAAGTTCGAGTTGAACCAGTCGTCGGTCTGACCGCGATCCAGCACCACTTCCAGCGCGCCGAGGAAGGTGGCGACGAGCGCGAAGCCGACGATGTCGAAGCGCACGCCGGTCTTGCGCATCTTCGCCCGCTCCTTTCGAAGCGACTCCGGCTCCTGCACCATGAACCAGACGAGCGTGAAGGCGAGGACGCCGACCGGCCCGTTGATCAGGAAGCACCAGTGCCAGGAGTAGTTGTCGGAGAGGAAGCCGCCGAGCGTCGGCCCGACCACCGGGGCGACGACCACGGCGACGCCGAACAGCGCGAAGGCCTGCCCGCGCTTCTGCGGCGGGAAGGAGTCCGCCAGGATCGATTGCGAGATCGGCACCATGCCACCGCCCGCGAAACCCTGGATGACCCGGAAGACGAGCAGCGAGTCGAGGTTCCAGGCGAGGCCGCACAGCACGGACGCGGCGGTGAAGGTCGCGAGGCAAAGCAGGTAGAAGCGCCGGCGCCCGTAGCGTTTCGCGATGAAGCTGGATGCGACCAGCACGATCGCGTTCGACACGAGATACGTCGTGACGACCCATGACGCCTCGTCGGAACTGACCCCGAGCCCGCCGGAGATGTAGCGGAGCGCGACGTTGGCGATGGTGGTGTCGAGCACCTCCATGAAGGTCGCAAGCGACACGACGAGCGCGATCGCCCACGGGTTGATGCCCTTCGCGACGCCGGACGAACCGCCGCCCGACGCCGCGCCCGCTGCCGCCACGTCAGTTCCTCAGCCGGTCGGCATAGGGCCGGATATAGGCCGGCGGCTGGCGCACGGTCGCGCTCGGCACCACCGACATGCCGGGGCCGATCGAGACATCGGTCGGCCACTTGTCGACGACGATCTTCACCGGCACGCGCTGCACCACCTTCACGTAGTTGCCCGTCGCGTTCTCCGCCGGCAGCAGCGAGAAGGCGGTGCCGGAGCCGGGCTGCACGGAATCGATGCGACCCTGCAACGGATGGTCCGGATAGGCGTCGATGGAAACGTCCACCGGCTGGCCGGGCCGCATGTCGGTAATCTGCGTTTCCTTGAAATTCGCAGTCACCCAGATCTCGTCCGGCACGAACATCGAGACGCTCTGGCCGGCATCCAGATACTGGCCCTTCGAACCGGTAAGGCGGACGACGCGGCCGGCCTGTTCGGCCTTGATCGTCGTATAGCCGAGGTTTTGCTCGGCTTGCTCGACCGAGGCTTCGGCCTGATGCAGGCTGGCGATGGCGCTCGCCTTCTGCGCCTGCGCCGAGGCGACGCTCTTGACCGAGGAGGTCAGGCCTGCCTGCGCTTCCTGGAAGCTCGCCTGGGACTGCTGGAGATTCGAAACCGCCTGCTGCGCGTTCTGCACGGTACCCGTGCCGGTCTGCGCGAGCTTCTGCTGCCGGCTCGCCTCGTCCTGCGCGAATTGGAGGGCTGCCTGGGCCGAAGCGATCCGCGCCTTCGATTGATCGACAGCGGCGTTGCTGGAGGCGATCTGCGCGTCGGCCGACTGCACGAAGGCCTTGGCGGATTCGAGTTGCCCCTTCGCCTGGTCGAGCGCGATCTGGTAATCGCGCGGGTCAATGCTGAGGATCACGTCGCCCGGGTTCACGTGCTGGTTGTCGGTCACCGGCACCTCGCCGACATAGCCCGACACCTTCGCCGCGACGGAGAACTGACGCGCATCGACGAAGGCATCGTCCGTCGACTCGTACGGGTAGAAGAAGATCAGCCAGGTGAAGTAGCCGAGCACGGCGACGACGGCGACGCCGATAAGGCCGAAGAGGATCCAGAGCGGGTGGCGACGGATCAGCGACGGCTTCTTCGGCGCCGGCTGCTCGTCGCCGCCCTCGTCCGCAGCGTCGTCGCTCTCGTTCTCGGCTGACCCTTCGGAACGCTTCGGCGCCTGCTCGTCCTCCTGACCGCCCCGTTTCGCCTTCCGCTCGGCATCCTTCTGCCAGTCGTCGAGCGAACGGCCGGCGGGCGCGTCATGCCGCTGCCCTTCTTCGGCGTCGATGGTCGGCGCCCGCTGATCGTCAGGCATGCAAAACTCCGGGGCAGGCCTGTTCGACCATGCCGTCTGATGCTAGAGGTGACGCAGAAGATAGGCTTCTTTTGCCCTGCAAAAAGAGGCGCTTCGCCCGGTCGATCCGGCACCCTGAACGGCAAGAGCCCGAGAGATGCTGAAGGAAGTCGCGCAGAAGCGGTGGTCCGACGAGGTCTCGTCCGCCCCGATCGCCCCCATCGCCCTTCCGGCGGGAGCGCCTCCGACCGATTGTCCCTTCCAGCGGCATCTCATGGATGCCAACCGCAATTTCGTGGACCAGATCCGCGTGGCGGACCAGAAGGCAGCCTACATCTTCACCTTCGTACTGGCGCTGATGGTGTGGTCCACCGAGACGCGCAAGGCGCTCAGCATGCAGAAGCTCATGGCCGACGATCCCGTATCGCTCGCCGTCACGCTGCTGCTGCTCGCCTCGATCGTCGTCGCGTTGGGTGCGGCGATCTGTGTGGTGCTGCCGCGGGCGCGGCCGGGCGTCAGCGTCCTCTACTGGGGTGCGTGGCCGAGCGCCGGGGATCGGCTGCTGGCGGCACGGGCGGAGAACAATCCGGACTTCGTTCTCAAGGACCTGATGCGGAACACGGAGACGCTGGCGGCGATCTGCAAGGCCAAGTACCGGCTCGTCATTCTCGCCTTCCGCTCGCTCCTCGTCATGGTGATCGCCTATCTCGGCCTCCTGATCCTGCCGGGCTGAAGCCGTTAGAGATCGCCGGGCACCGCCCTACCTTGCGTCACGTCGGGGCGTGAGGAACGGGCGGGATGATCGATCTCTGGTACAAGAACGCGGTCATCTACTGCCTCGACGTCGACTCCTTCTTCGACTCGGACGGCGACGGCGTCGGCGACCTGCGCGGGCTCGCCGACCATCTCGAATATATCGAGGCGCTCGGCGCGACCTGCATCTGGCTGCTGCCCTTCTATCCCTCCCCGAACCGCGACAACGGCTACGACATCGCCGACTACTACGGCGTCGACCCGCGCTACGGGACGCTCGGCGAGTTCGTGGACTTCATGCAGGCCGCCAAGGACCGCGGCCTGCGCGTGATCGTCGACCTCGTGGTCAACCATTCCTCGATCGACCATCCCTGGTTCCAGGCGAGCCGCTCCGACCCGGAGGGCAAATACGGCGACTGGTACGTCTGGTCGAAGGAGAAGCCGGCCGATGCCGACAAGGGCGTCGTGTTTCCAGGCGTCCAGAAGACGACCTGGACCTACGACCGCAAGCGCGGCGAATACTACTTCCACCGCTTCTACGATCACCAGCCGGACCTCAACATCGCCAATCCGGCGGTGCGCGAGGAGATCCAGCGCATCATGGGCTTCTGGCTGCAGCTCGGCGCGTCGGGCTTCCGCATCGACGCGGCGCCGTTCATCCTCGAAGACCTCGACAAGATCCAGGGCACCGACCCCTACGCCTATCTTTCCGAGTTGCAGGAATTCCTGTCCTGGCGGGAGTCCGAGGCGATGCTGCTCGCCGAGGCCAACATCACGATGGATATGGCGGGCGAGTATTTCGGCTCCGGCGACCGGCTGCACGTCATCTTCAACTTCCCCCTGAACCAGAAGCTGTTCCTGGCGCTGGCGCGGGGCGAAGCCGAGCCGGTGACGGCGTTCCTGAAGGAGTTGCCCGACCTGCCGCTCGTCGGCCAATGGGGCACGTTCCTGCGCAATCACGACGAGATCGACCTCGGCCGGCTGGAGCCGGCGGAAAAGCAGGAAGTGTTCGACGCCTTCGGCGCGGACAAGTCGATGCAGCTCTATGATCGCGGTATCCGCCGCCGGCTCGCGCCGATGCTCGGCGGCGACGAGCGGCGGGTCGCGATGGCCTTCAGCCTGATGCTGTCGCTGCCCGGAACGCCGGTGATCTGGTACGGCGACGAGCTCGGCATGGGCGACAACATGGCCCTGTCCGAGCGCGATCCGGTGCGCGTGCCGATGCAGTGGCATCCGCGCGGCAACGGCGGTTTCTCGGCGGCCGACCCGAAGACGTGGGTACGCCCGCCGATCCCGGACGGGCCGTTTTCGCACCGCTTCGTCAACGCGGAAGCGCAGCGCAAGGACCCGACCTCGCTGTTCGCGACGATCCAGCGCCTGATCCGCCTCCGCCGCGCCTGCCGCGAGATCGGCTGGTCGCCCGCCGAGGTCGTCGACACGGGTGAGCCGTCGGTCATCGCGCTGAAGTCGCAGTGGCGCGGCGGCGCGGTGCTGACGCTGCACAACCTCGCCGACCGGCCGCTGACCATCGATCTCGGGCCGGCGGTCGGCGAAGGCTATGCCGGGCGTAGCCTCTTGCATCAGGATGCGGAACTGCGTTGCGACGCGGACGGCCGCTGCGATCTGCGCCTCGCCGCCTACGGCTTCGAATGGCTGCGGCTGGAGGAGGCGGAAGCAACCGCGGCGAACTGAGCGGGCCGCAAGCCTTCGCCGGAACGCCGGGGCGTCACGCGGCCGCCATGCTCACAGTGCCGAGGGCTTCCGGCAGCCGCACGACCACGCGGCAGCCGCCGACATAGGTCGGATCGACGGCGAGCGAGCCGCCGTGCAGGGAAACGACGCGGCGGCAGAGCGACAGGCCGAGGCCGGAACCACCCTTCGTGCGGCTCCCCTGCTCGAAGGGCTGGAACAGCCGCTCCGCATCCTGTGCCGCGACGCCCGTGCCGTTGTCCTCGACCGACAGCATGTGTTCCGAACCCGCCTGTTCGTAGCGGATGGCGATCTGCGGCGCGCGGTCGGCACGGTGCCGGATGCCGTTCTCGATGAGGTTCTGGATAAGCTGCCGGAACAGGTCGGGCTCCACCCTCAGCGTCGGCAGGCGCGAAGCGAGGATATAGCTCTCGGTCTGCGCGATCAGCGCCGAGAGATTAGAGCGCGCCTCCTCGACGAGGACGTTCAGGTCGGTCTCCACCATGCGCACGTCCTGCCGGTGTTCGGCGCGCGAGACTGAAAGCAGCGCCGTCACCTGCTGCGCCATGCTCATCGCGCTGGCGGTGGCGAGCTCGATATAGTCCGAAGCGTTCGGCCCCAGCTTCGTCTGCCGGTCGTGCCGGATGACGTTCAGGGCGCTGACGATGCTGGCCAGCGGCGAGCGCAGATCGTGCGCGGCGAAGGCGGTGAAGCGCGAGAGCTGGTCGTTGATCCGAACCAGCGAGGCTTCGCGTTCCGACAGTTCCGTGATGTCCGTCGAGATGCCGAGCAGGCGCTGCTCGCCGTCCGCGGTCATGAACGCCCGCTTGCGAGTGAGAAGTACCCGGCAACGACCGAGATAATCCACACCAGTAGTCGTCGCCTCGCTCTCTCCGAGGGCGAACGCGCGGCGATCCTCGGCAAGGCGAAGCGCGGCCTCCTCTCGCGGGAAATCTTCCAGCCCCGTCGATCCGACGATCGAAGCCCGCCGCTCCGGCGGATAGCATTCGAGGCACGCCCGATTGGCGTAAAGGACGATGCTGTTTGCATCCTTGATGAAGACGAGGTTCGGGTCGTGATCCATGATCAGCCCGAACACTTCACTCGTGAGCATGGTGAAACCCCCGAATCACCCCCCGCGCCCTGTCTACCGAACGGCCGGGGAGCCGCCAAGCGCGCGAAGGTTACATCGGGGAAAGGATGCTCGCTTCAGGCGACCATCGCTCCGGCGCGCGAGCGCCGGAAGGCCCGGCCATCGGCCCCGAAGACATGCAGCGCATCGGGCGACGCCGACAACCTCACGTCCTCGCCGCGCCGGACCGCGCTCTCGCCTTCGAGCTTGGCGACGATCGGCTCCGCCGCGCCGATATCGACGTAGATCAGCGTCACTTCGCCGAGCTTCTCCACGAGATCGACCTTGCCGGCGAAAAGCGCCTGGCCGCCTGACGAGATTTCGAGGTCCTCGGGCCGCACGCCGAGCTTCACCCCCTGCCCCCGGGCGTTCGCGGGAACGTCCACGCTCGCGGCGACCTTCGCCCCGCCGCCGAGTTCGATGCTTCCCCCATCGCCGACGCGCGCCTCCACGACGTTCATCGCCGGCGAACCGATGAAGCCCGCGACGAAGAGGTTGTCCGGATGGTGGTAGAGTTCCATCGGCGTGCCGACCTGCTCCACCCGCCCGCCGTTCAGGACGACGATGCGGTCGGCGAGCGTCATCGCCTCCACCTGATCGTGCGTCACGTAGATCATCGTCGTGGTCGGCATCGACTCGTGCAGCCTGGCGATCTCGATCCGCGTCGCGACGCGCAGCGCCGCGTCGAGATTCGACAGCGGCTCGTCGAACAGGAACACCTTCGGATCGCGGGTGATCGCCCGGCCGATGGCGACGCGCTGGCGCTGGCCGCCGGAAAGCTGCTTCGGCAGGCGGTCGAGATACTGCGTGAGTTGCAGCATCTCCGCCGCGCGCCGGACGCGCCGGTCGACGTCGTCCTTGCCCGCCTTCGCCAGCTTCATGCCGAAGGCCATGTTCTCGTAGACCGTCATGTGCGGGTAGAGCGCGTAGCTCTGGAACACCATCGCGATGCCGCGCTTGGCCGGCGGCAGTCCGTTCACGACCTGCCCGTCGATGGTGAAGGTGCCACCGGTGATCTCCTCCAGCCCGGCGATGAGGCGGAGCAGCGTCGACTTCCCGCAACCGGACGGGCCGACGAAGACGATGAATTCGCCTGCCCGAATGTCGAGGTCGACGCCCTTGATGACGTCGACCGCGCCGAAGGTCTTGCGAACGTCGGTGAGCTTCAGATCGGCCATCGGTTTAGACTCCTACCCTTTCACGCCGCCGGCGGTGAGTCCGGAAATGATCTTGCGCTGGAAGATCAGGACGAGCGCGATCAGCGGCACGGTGACGATGATCGATGCCGCCATGATGAGCCCCCACGGAATCTCGAACGAGGTCGCGCCGGACAGGAGCGCGATCGCCACCGGCACGGTGCGCTGGTCGTCGCCGGACACGAAGGTTAGCGCGAACAGGAACTCGTTCCAGGCGGCGATGAAGGCGAGGAGGCCGGTCGTCACCAGCGCCGGCCACATCAGCGGCAGGAACACCTTCATGATGATCGTCCAAGGCGAGGCGCCGTCGACGATCGCCGCCTCTTCGATCTCGATCGGCAGGTCGCGCATGAAGGTGGTCAGCACCCAGACCGTGAAGGGCAGCGTGAAGATCATATACGAGAAGATCAGCGCGAGCGGCGTGTTGTAGATGCCGAACAGGCGGATGATCTCGAACAGGCCCGCGAGCACAGCGATCTGCGGGAACATCGACACCGACAGCACCGTCAGCAGCAGAAGACCCCGCCCCCGGAACGAGATGCGCGACAGCGCGAAGGCGGCGGTGAGGCCGAGCAGCAGCGACAGCGCCACCACGACGAAGGCCACCAGCACCGAGTTGGCGAAGTTGCGCGGGAAGGTGCCGCTGCCGAGTACTGCCTCGTAGTTCGCCAGCGACAGGACCTTCGGCACGTAGTCGATGGCGAAGAGCGCCGTGCCGGATTTGAACGACGTCATCACGGCGTAATAGAACGGAAACACCGCCTGGATGACGATCACCGCGACGAGCAGGTAGAAGCCCGCGGTCTTCAGCGCCTTCATCGCCTCACCGCCCTTCCGAGCCGAGATTTAGCCGCCCGAGCTTGATGTAGGCGATCGTGATGAAGGCGATCACCAGGAACAGCAGCGTCGAAGCGGCGGAGCCGTAGGCGAACTGGTCGAACTGGAAGAGGTTCTCCTGCGCGTAGACCGACATCGTCTTCGTCTGGTCGTTCGCCGGCGTCAGCACGTAGATGAGGTCGAAGACGCGGAGCGAATCCAGCGCCCGGAAGATGATCGCCACCATCAGCGCCGGGCGGATCAGCGGCAGCGTCACCCGCCAGAACACCTTCACCGGGTTCACGCCGTCGATCTTCGCCGCTTCGTAGATGTCGCCCGGCACCATCTGCAGGCCGGCGAGGATCAGCAGCGCCATGAACGGCGTCGTCTTCCAGACGTCGACGATGATCACCGCCCACATGGCGGTGTCCGGATTGGCGGTCCAGGCGATCGGCGCGGAGATCACGCCGATCCGCATCAGCATGTCGTTCAGGATGCCGAACTGGTCGTGCATCATCCAGGCCCACATCTTGGCCGAGACGACCGTCGGGATCGCCCAGGGGATGAGGACCGCGGCGCGCACGATGCCGCGCCCGACGAAGTTCGCGTTCAGCACCAGCGCCACGACGAGGCCGAACACGGTCTCCAGCGCGACCGAGATGACGGTGAAGTAGACCGTGTTCCAGACCGCCTGCCACCAGGCCGGCTCGGCGAGGAGGCCGAAATACTCGCCCGTGCCGTCGCCGTAGTCCTCGTAGTCGAGATAGTTGGTGAAGCCGACGAAGGCTGCGTCGCCGAGCGAGGACAGGCGCGCGTCGGTGAAGGAGAACCAGATCGTCCGGAGCAGCGGCCAGCCGGCGGCTGCGGCCAGCACCAGAAGCATGGGCGCGAGGAACAGCCAGGCCGAGCGGATGCGCTGCGACCGCAGTTCCGATCGGGCCGAGTGCGCGACGTTTACCGCCGCGCCGCGCGGGTTGCCGGTCTCCGCCGTGGTCAGGGCCATCGCCGCCTCCCCGCGCCGTGCCGCCTTACCAGGCCCGTCCCTTCAGCCGCTTCAGCCGGGCCTCGAGCCGCTTCAGGTTCGAGTCCGCCGTGCCGTTGCCGGCGAGCGTGTTGTTGACCGCCGTCCAGAACTCGCTGGAGACTTCGTTGTATTTGGCCTTGGTCGGCGCCGACGGGCGCGGCACGGCGGCCGCGAACACGTCCTTCCAGCGAGCGATCAGCGGCTGCTTCTCCTTGATCTCGGCGTCGTCGTAGAGCGCCGGAATCGTCGGCAGGCGGGTGTTCTGGATCGCGCGGTACTTCTGTTCCTCGTCGGAGGTCCAGAACTTGATGAACTCGACCGCCGCGTCCTGATGCTTGGAATATTTCGACAGCGCGACGTTCCAGCCGCCGAGCGTGGAAACGGATGCGCCGCCCTCAGCGCCGGGCAGCGGCGCCACGTCGAATTTGCCCTTGATGGCGCTGTCACCGCCGTTGCCGAGCGAATAGGCGTAGGGCCAGTTGCGCATGAAGACGGCCTTGCCGGTCTGCCAGACGCCGCGCGCATCCTCCTCCTTGTAGGAGAGCGAGCCGGGCGGCGAGACCGTCCCGATCCAGCCCTTCGCCATTTCGAGCGCGGCGGCCGTCTTCGGATTGTTGATCGAGATCGTGCCGTCCGGCTCGACGATCTTGCCGCCGCCGAAGGACGCGACCCATTCCAGCGCGTCGCAAGTGAGGCCCTCGTAGGGTGCGCCCTGGAATACGAAGCCCCAGAGGTCGCTCGCGCCGCCCGCGCGCTCCTTCTCCTGGATTTCCTTCGCCGTCGACGTCAGCTCGTCCCAGGTCTTCGGCGGCTGCTTGCCGTATTTGTCGAGGAGGTCCTTGCGGTAGTAGAGCGCCGAGGCGTCGGCCCAGGTCGGCATCGCGACGAGCTTGCCGTCGACCGTCTGGCTCTCGATCACCGCCGGAATGTGCTTGGAAACGAGGTCGCCCATCAGCGGCTTCAGGTCGACGAAATACTCCGCGAGTTGCGGCGCCCAGATCACGTCGGTCCGGTAGACGTCGATGTCGGCGTTGCCGGCCGCGAGCCAGAGCCGGTACTGGCCGAACTGGTCGGTGGTCGAGGCCGGCAGCGTCACGACCATCAACGTGTGGCCGGTCTTCGCCTTGAACCGCTCGCCGGCTGCCTGCAACTCGGCGATGTCGGTGCCGACGGAGCCGGAAGCGACCGCCACCTCGTCGGCATGGACGGCCGGAGCCGTCGCGGCGGCCGAGATGCCGATCAACATGAATGCCGCAAGCTTGCGCAGGATCACGCCTCAATCCTCCCATCGACGCACGCTCGATCTCGCGTGCCGGAACGACTGGCCAGCTAGGACATCCCCGATCCGGGGCGAGTCTCTCGCTTGTGCCGTGCGCCGTCCGCTCGTTTCTCCCGCTAGCGATCATGTGGCATTATCGATGCCAGTCAAGCGGGCATGCGTCGTCTCATATCGCGGGCACCCGCTCGACGCCCGCCGCAGCCATGTCGGCGAAGGCGCGGTCGAGCGAGCCGTCGAGGTCGATCGCCCGGCAGGCGTCTTCGACGAGGACGACCGGGAAGCCGGCGGCACGGGCGTCGAGCGCCGTCCAGGCGACGCAGAAATCGGTGGCGAGGCCGCAGACGAAGACGCGCCCCGCCCCGCGGTCGCGCAGGTAGCCGGCGAGACCGGTCGCGGTCCGCCGATCCGCCTCCACGAAGCCGGAATAACTGTCGACACCGGCATGGAAGCCCTTCCGCACGATCATCTGCGCGCGAGAAGCTTCAAGCGCCGGGTGGAACTCGGCGCCCCGGCTGCCCTGTACGCAATGGTCCGGCCACAGGATCTGCCGGCCGTAGTCGAGGTCGATCGTCTCGAACGGCGCGCGGCCGTGCGCCGAGGCGAAGGAGGCGTGCCCGGCCGGGTGCCAGTCCTGCGTGAGGACGACGATCGGGAAGCGCGGCATCAGCCGGTTGACGAGCGGCACAACGGCGTCGCCGTCCGCCACCGCCAGCGCGCCGCCCGGGCAGAAGTCGTTCTGGACGTCGACGACGATCAGGGCGTCGTTCGGTCGGATCTCGTCGCTCATGCCACTGCCTCGTTTCACATGTCCACGTCTCGACGCGAGCATTCCGGGTCGGCGCGCACTAGATCGCAAGGCGGCGACGCAAGAAAGCGGGAAACGGCATGGCGGACATCCGACATATCAGACGGCTGCGTCCGCGCCACGTCGTCGGGTGGACGTCGCGCTTCGTCGAGACACCGACGCTCATCGGCGCCTTCTGCATCGCCGCCGCTGCCGGGCTGTTCATCCTGCTCGCCGAGGAGGTAATGGAGGGCGAGACGCTGGCGCTGGACACTCGCCTCCTTCTGTCCCTGCGCAACCCCGCCGACCCGTCCGACCCCCTCGGTCCCGGCTGGATCGAGGAGATGATGCGGGACTTCACCGCTCTCGGCGGCACCGTCGTCCTGACCTTGCTCGTGTTGTTCGTCGCGGGCTTCCTGTGGATCGACGGCAAGCGCCGTTCGCTCTTCCTCGTCCTCGCCGCGACGATGAGCGGGCGCATCCTGTCGCCGCTGTTGAAATACGGTTTCGACCGGCCTCGGCCCGACCTCGTTCCGCACGGCTCGATCGTCTATTCGACCAGCTTTCCGAGCGGCCATTCGATGGCGGCGGCGATCACTTTCCTGACGCTCGGCGCGCTGCTGGCACGCGTCCAGAAAGGGCGGACGATGAAGGTCTATATCCTGTCCGTCGCGGCCCTGCTCACCTTCTGCGTCGGCATCAGCCGCGTCTATCTCGGCGTTCACTGGCCGAGCGACGTCATCGCGGGCTGGTCGGTCGGCATCGCCTGGGCGCTCGGCTGGTGGCTGCTGGCCCGCTGGCTGGAGAACCGCGGCGTCGTGGAGCCCGAGGAAAGTGCGGCGCCAAGCGCCGAGACCGCGAAATGAAAGAACCCGCCCGCCTCGCGGCGGACGGGTTCCGAACATACCCGATGCGAGAGGCGTCAGGCCTTGTTGCGGTTGTAGACGTCGAAGCAGACCGCGGCGAGGAGCACGAGGCCCTTCACGAGCTGCTGGTAGTCGATCGAGAGCTGCATGGCGCTCTGCATGCCCATGTTCAGCGCGCCCATGATGAAGGCGCCGATCACCGCGCCCGTCACCTTGCCGACGCCGCCATAGGCCGAGGCGCCGCCGATGAAGCAGGCCGCGATGACGTCGAGTTCGAGGCCCGTGCCGTTCTTCGCGGTCGCGCTGCCGACGCGGGCGAAGAAGACGAGGCCGGCGATCGCCGCCAGAACGCCCATGTTGACGAAGGCGAGGAAGACGATGCGCTCGGTCTTGACGCCCGAAAGCTTCGCCGCCTTTTCGTTGCCGCCGACGGCGTAGACGCGCCGGCCGATCGTCGTGCGCGTCGTCACGAAGGCGTAGACCGCGATCAGGACGGCCATCAGGATCAGGACGTTCGGCAGGCCGCGATTGCTGGCAAGAAGGTAGCCGATGTAGAGCACCGCCGCCATCACGAGGACGACGCGACCGACGAAGAAGGAGTACGGCTCGTCCACCGGGCGGACCCGGCTCTTCGCCGCGCGCCGCGAGAAGGCGAAGACGGCGAAGCCTACCGCGAGCACCATCGCCAGCACGAGGGTGGTGGAATTGGCGAAGGTCGGGCTGAGAACCGGCAGGAAATCGGGAAGCGTGCCGGTGGAAAGCGCGCGGAGCGATGCCGGGATCGGCGAGATCGAGGACGACGAGCCGAGCGTCATGAAGGTCAGGCCGCGGAAGACCAGCATGCCGGCCAGCGTCACGATGAAGGACGGGATCCGCAGGAAGGCGACGAAGTACCCTTGGATCGCGCCGATCAGCGCCCCGACGAGAAGGCACACGATGCAGGCGATCGGCACCGGCACGCCGTACAGCACGATCTGCACCGCCCCCACCGCACCGATGAAACCGACGAGGGAACCGACCGAAAGGTCGATGTGGCCGGTGATGATGATCAGCAGCATGCCGATCGCCATGACGATCACGTAGCTGTTCTGCAGGAACAGGTTCGTCAGGTTCGACGGCGACACGAAGGTCGGCCGCCCGGTGACCTGCGAATAGATCGCGAAGAACACGATGATGGCGAGCAGCGC
The DNA here is from genome assembly GCF_008802405.1 of Plantimonas leprariae. GTDB lineage: Bacteria > Pseudomonadota > Alphaproteobacteria > Rhizobiales > Rhizobiaceae > Plantimonas > Plantimonas leprariae. Next base: position 126,797 of record NZ_VZDO01000004.1, on the reverse strand, counting down.
CACCAGCATGCCGTATTCGCGCAGGTGCCGCTTGAAGTAATCGAGGCTGGCGTTCGCCGCCGATTCGGACGCGGCGGGCGCGTCGATGGTCTTGATGCTCATGCAGCGTTCCTTCCTGCCGACCGGATAATGGCACGCATGATGCTTTCCTGCGTCGCCTCCCCGCGCGGCATCTCAGCCACGAACCGGCCCTCGTTCATCACGTATATCCGATCGCACATGCCGAGAAGCTCCGGCATCTCCGACGAGATCATCAGGATGCCCTTCCCCTCCGAGGCCAGGCGCTCGATGATGGAATAGATCTCGAACTTCGCGCCGACGTCGATGCCGCGCGTCGGCTCGTCGAGGATCAGCAGATCCGGGTTCGAGAACAGCCACTTCGACAGGACGACCTTCTGCTGGTTGCCGCCCGAGAGGTTCAGCGTCTTGTGAAAGATGTTGGACGAGCGGATGCGCAGATTCGTCCGGTAGTCCTCGGCGACGCTGCGCTCGCGGTCGGCGTCGATCACGCCGCTCTTCGCGATGCCGGCCAAGTTGGCGAGCGAGACGTTCTGGCGGATGTCGTCTTCCAGCAGGAGGCCGTACTGCTTGCGGTCTTCCGTCACGTAGGCGATGCCGGCTCCGATCGCCTTCGGGATCGACGAGATGTCGACCGGCTTGCCGTGCATCCGCGCCTCGCCGGAGATGTGCCGGCCGTAGGCCTTGCCGAAGAGGCTCATCGCCAGTTCGGTGCGTCCCGCCCCCATCAGGCCCGCAATGCCGACGACTTCGCCCTTGCGGACGTTGAACGACACGTCCTTGACGATCTGGCGCTGGGTGTTCAGGTGGTGGAAGGCGTTCCAGCCCTTCACCTCGAACAGGACGTCGCCGATGTTCGGATGGCGCGGCGGGTAGCGGTCGTCGAGCTGACGCCCGACCATGTCGCGGATGATCCGGTCCTCGCTGACGCCGTCCTTGCAGTCGAGCGTCGACACGGTCGAGCCGTCGCGGATGACGGTGATCGAGTCGGCGACGCGGGCGATCTCGTTCAGCTTGTGGCTGATCATGATCGAGGTCAGGCCCTGCGCCTTGAACTCCAGCAGTAGGTCGAGCAGCGCCTGGCTGTCGCGTTCGTTGAGGGAGGCGGTCGGCTCGTCCAGGATCAGGAGGCGCACCTTCTTCGACAGCGCCTTGGCGATCTCGACGAGCTGCTGCTTGCCGACGCCGATGTCCTTGATCAGCGTGGTCGGCGCTTCGGACAGGCCGACCCGCTTGAGCAGTTCCGACGTCCGGCTGAAGGCCTCGTCCCAGTTGATGACGCCGCCGCGCGATACCTCGTTGCCGAGAAAGATGTTCTCCGCGATCGACAGGAGCGGCACCAGCGCCAGCTCCTGGTGGATGATGATGATGCCGATATGCTCCGAGTCGCGGATGTCGCGGAACGAGCGCACCTCGCCGTCGTAGACGATGTCGCCCTCGTAGGTGCCGTGCGGATAGACGCCGGACAGGACCTTCATCAGGGTCGACTTGCCGGCCCCGTTCTCGCCGCAGATCGCGTGGATCTCGCCGGCCTCGACGGTGAGGTTGACGTCGTCGAGCGCGCGGACGCCCGGAAACGTCTTGGTGATGCTGCGCATCTCCAGAATTGCTGCCATCGCGCTTGTCCCCGGCGCTCGGTTACGGATGCAGGCCGGCGTCGCGAGACGCCGGCCTGCGGATCGATGGAAAAGGGCGGTCAGCCCTTCAGAGCCAAGCCGATCAGGGCTTGATCTGGTCGGCCTTGTAGTAACCGGTGTCGACCAGAGCGGCCTGCACGTTGTCCTTGGTGACGAGGAGCGGCTTCAGCAGATAGGCCGGCACGACCTTGACGCCGTTCTCGTAGGTCTTCGTGTCGTTGACCTCCGGTTCCTTGCCGGTGCCGAGCGCGTCGATCATGCCGACGGTCACCTTGGCGAGGTCACGGGTGTCCTTGAAGATCGTCGAGTACTGCTGGCCGTTCTCGATCGACTTGACCGAGGGCACCTCGGCGTCCTGGCCGGACACGACCGGCATCGGCTTGTCGCCCGAGCCGTAGCCGTTCGCCGTCAGCGCCGAGATGATGCCGATCGACAGGCCGTCATAGGGCGAGAGCACCGCGTCGACGTTCTTGTCGCCGTAGTAGGACGACAGCAGGTTCTCCATGCGGGACTGCGCCACCGCCGGATCCCAGCGGAGCGTGCCGACCTTGTCCATGCCCATCTCGCCCGACTGCACCACGAGCTTCTTCTGGTCGATGTAGGGCTGCAGCACGGTCATCGCGCCGTTGTAGAAGAAGAAGGCGTTGTTGTCGTCCGGCGAACCGCCGAAGAGCTCGATGTTGAACGGGCCCTTGCCGTCTTTCAGGCCGAGCTTGTCGACGAGCGAGGTCGCCTGGAGAACGCCGACCTGCTGGTTGTCGAAGGTCGTGTAGTAGTCGACGTTCGGCGTGTTGCGGATCAGGCGGTCGTAGGCGATGACCTTGATGCCCTTGTCGTGCGCCTGCTGCAGCACGTCGGTCATGGTCGTGCCGTCGATCGAGGCGATCACGAGGTACTTCGCGCCGGACGCGACCATGTTCTCGAGCTGCGAGAGCTGGGTCGGGATATCGTCCTCGGCGTACTGCAGCTCGGCCTTGTAACCCTTCTCCTCGAGTTGCTTCTTCATGTTGTCGCCGTCGGCGATCCAGCGGGCGGAGGCCTTCGTCGGCATCAGCACGCCGACGGTGCCCTTCTCCTGCGCGAAGGCGGCAGGCGTGGCGAGCGCCAGGCCGAGCGCGGCGCCGGCCAGCAACATCTTCAATGACTTCATAACTCTCCCCTTGTGGCACGCTGCCAACGCGACGAAGCCGGTTCGGGCCTGTCGAATGTCCAACCCAGTGGTCCGAAGGACCTCGCAAACTGCGTCCCGTCACCGGCCGGGACGGCGGTTCGAACCACCATCGCCACGCCGCGAGCAAGCCGATCGCGGGCCGGACTCTTGATTTCGTTTGAAGCGACTGTCAAGCGGCTCAGCGAGCTATCATCGTATCATAATTTCGCCTGTCGTTTCGAGGGTTAATGGCAGGCGGCTCGCCCCTTGCGAGAACTTCTCGCGCGTAAAATCTCCGCTATACGCTCCGCTTGTTATGCTCGCGGCGATTCGCCGTCCGCGACGCGGCTCCATCTTCCCTCCGGCATGCCTGTGCGGGCTTGATTTCGGCATTTCAGGCTGCGAGAACGAAGCGGCGTTTCATCGTATGATTTGCCGCCTTCGTCCTGACGCGATGGCGGCAGGCGGCCCCGAGCCGTGCGCATCCATCGCGGGCGAACGGCGCCTGCTCAGATCCGGTGGTACGGGCCATGACTGCGGCCAGCATGGGAGAGGCGAAGAACCGGACGATGGCGCTCGCGGTCGAGTTCGGCCGCCGCATCACGTCCGGCGAATGGCCCGTCGGCGCCGTGCTGCCCACCGAAGGCGACATCCAGGCCAGCTACGGCGTTTCGCGAACCGTGGTCCGGGAAGCGATGCGGCACCTTTCCGCGAAGGGGCTGATCGCGGTCGGCCCGAAGGTCGGCACCCGCGTGCGGCCGAACATCGAGTGGAACATGCTGGACGGCGACGTGCTGCGCTGGCACCTCACGGCCGGCGTCCGGCGGGATTTCGTCGAGGCGCTCTACGAGATGCGCCTCATCAACGAGCCGGAAGCGGCGCGCTTCGCCGCCGCGCGCATATCGCCCGAGAAGCTCGACGAGCTCGCCGAAGCGCTCGAACGCATGACGATGCATCCGCGCGGCTCGGCGGAACTCGTCGCAGCCGACCTCGACTTCCACCGCATCATCCTGGAGGCGACGGGCAACCCGATCCTGCGCTCGCTCGGCACGGTGATCGAACGCAGTCTCGCCATTTCCTTCTCGCTCAGCTGGCGGCAGAACCCGCAGGCCGAGACGGTGAACCAGCACGCGCGCGTGCTGGAAGCCATCCAGCGCGGCGACGGCGACGCAGCGGCCCTGTTCATGCGCCAGCTGATCGAGAGCGCCTGCGGCGACGTCGTCGCCTGCCTGTTCCCGCCCGACCCGAGCGTCGAAGCAGCCGATGCTCCGCCTTCCCGCCACCACATGAAACTCGAAAGCGCAGACACAACGGCATGAGTCCCATCCGCATCGCCCTCGTCGGCATCGGCAAGATCGCCCGCGATCAGCACGTTCCCGCGATAGCCGGCCACGACGGTCTCGAACTCGTCGCCACCTGCAGCCGGCACGCCTCGCTGGATGGCGTCCGCAGCTTCAAGGACTTTGGCGAGATGCTGCGTGACGTGCCGGAGATCGACGCCGTATCGCTCTGCACTCCGCCGACCGCCCGGCAGGCTTTCGCGCTCGAGGCCTTCGAGGCCGGCAAGCACGTGATTCTGGAGAAGCCGCCGGCGGCGACGCTTGCCGAACTGGAGCCGCTGGTCGCCAAGGCGAAGCAGGCGAACCGCACGCTTTTCGCCACCTGGCATTCGCGCTTCGCCGATGGCGTCCGCCCGGCGCGCGAATGGCTGGCCGATGCGCGGATCGAGCGGGTGACGGTCAACTGGAAGGAGGACGTGCGCCATTGGCACCCCGGCCAGGACTGGATCTGGGAGCCGGGCGGCCTCGGCGTCTTCGATCCGGGCATCAACGCCCTGTCCATCGTGACGGCGATCCTGCCGCGGCCGATCCACCTGACGAAAGGCGAACTGTCGTTCCCGGCCAACCGCGCAACGCCGATCGCGGCGAGCCTGCGCTTCGCCGACGTGACGGGCGTGCCGGTGGAAGCCGAGTTCGACTGGCGTCAGACCGGACCGCAGAGCTGGGATATCGAGGTCGTCGCCGACAAGGGCCGGCTGACCCTGTCGAACGGAGGAGCGTTGCTGCGCGTTGACGGGAAAACCGTCCTCGAAGGCCGCGACCGCGAGTATCCCGGCATCTACGCGCACTTCACGGAACTCGCAGCGTCGAACCGGTCCGATGTCGACCTCGCGCCGCTGACCCTCGTCGCCGACGCCTTCATGCTCGGCCGCCGCAACACCGTGGAAGCGTTCGACTGACGCTCCAACCCGACAACGAACAAGAAGAAGCAGACGGAAGATGTTGAAATCGAACGAGAACGGTCCGGCGAAGCTGCGCTCGCGCGCTTGGTTCGACAACCCGGACAACATCGACATGACCGCGCTCTATCTCGAGCGCTACCTGAACTTCGGCCTCAGCCTCGAGGAGATGCAGTCCGGCATGCCGATCATCGGCATCGCGCAGACCGGCTCCGACCTGTCGCCCTGCAACCGGCATCACTTGGAACTCGCGTCGCGCGTCCGCGACGGCATTCGCGAGGCCGGCGGCATTCCGCTGGAATTCCCTGTCCACCCGATCCAGGAGACCGGCAAGCGCCCGACCGCGGGCCTCGACCGCAACCTTGCCTATCTCGCGCTGGTCGAGGTGCTCTACGGCTATCCGCTCGACGGCGTCGTGCTGACCATCGGCTGCGACAAGACCACGCCCGCCTGCCTGATGGCAGCGGCCACCGTTAACATCCCGGCGATCGCGCTGTCCGTTGGCCCGATGCTGAACGGCTGGTTCCGCGGCGCGCGCACGGGCTCCGGCACCATCGTCTGGAAGGCGCGCGAGCTTCTGGCGGCCGGCGAGATCGACCACAAGGGCTTCATCAAGCTCGTGTCGTCCTCGGCGCCCTCCACCGGCTACTGCAACACGATGGGCACCGCGACGACGATGAACTCGCTCGCCGAAGCGCTCGGCATGCAGCTGCCGGGTTCCGCGGCGATTCCTGCGCCCTACCGCGACCGGCAGGAGATCTCATATTACACTGGCAAGCGAATCGTTGAGATGGTGCACGAGGACCTGAAGCCCTCCGACATCCTCACGCGCGACGCCTTCCTCAACGCGATCCGCGTCAACTCCGCCATCGGCGGCTCCACCAACGCGCCGATCCACCTCAACGCCCTCGCCCGGCATGTCGGCGTCGAACTCTCCATCGACGACTGGCAGGAGTTCGGCGAGGAGATCCCGCTGCTCGTCAACCTGCAGCCGGCCGGCGAATATCTCGGCGAGGACTACTACCATGCCGGCGGTGTGCCGGCCGTCGTCGCGCAGCTGATGACACAAGGGCTCATCGCCGAGGACGCGATGACCGTGAACGGCAAGACGCTCGGCGAGAACTGCCGCGACGCGAAGATCGAAGACGACAAGGTCATCCGCACCTTCGACGCGCCGCTGAAGAAGCATGCCGGCTTCCGCGTCCTGCGCGGCAACCTGTTCGATTCGGCGATCATGAAGCTCTCCGTCATCTCGGACGAGTTCCGCGAGCGCTATCTCTCGAACGCGGACGACCCGGACGCTTTCGAGGGCCGCGCGGTCGTGTTCGACGGGCCGGAGGACTACCACCACCGAATCGACGATCCGTCGCTCGAGATCGACGAGAACACCGTGCTCTTCATGCGCGGCGCCGGGCCGGTCGGCTACCCCGGCGCGGCGGAGGTCGTGAACATGCGGGCGCCCGACTACCTCATCAAGCGCGGCATCACCTCGCTCGCCTGCATCGGCGACGGGCGGCAGTCCGGCACGTCCGGCTCGCCGTCGATCCTGAACGCCTCGCCGGAAGCGGCGACCGGCGGCGGCCTCGCGCTGCTCCGGACCGGCGACCGCGTACGGATCGACCTCCGCAAGGGCTCGGCCGACATCCTCATCTCGGACGAGGAGCTGACCGGGCGGCGCGAGGCCCTGAAGGCTTCCGGTGGCTACAAGTACCCCGCCAACCAGACGCCGTGGCAGGAGATCCAGCGCTCCGTGGTCGGCGAACTCGCCACTGGTGCGGTGCTGGAGCCGGCCATCGCCTACCAGCGCATCGCCCAGACCAAGGGCCTGCCGCGCGACAACCACTGAGCCGCAGCCGATGAGCAACGGGGGAGCGCCGTTCTGCGCGGCGGCGGACTGGGGAACGTCGAGCTTCCGTCTCTGGCTTCTGGCCGGGGACGGAACGGTGCTCGGCGAGAAGCGCTCGCGCGAGGGCATGCAGTCGGCCGTCGCGGCCGGCGGCTTCTCGGCGGTGCTGGAAACGCATCTGGCGAGCCTCGGCGCGCCAGTCGACCTGCCCGTCATCGTCTGCGGCATGGCCGGGGCGCGACAGGGCTGGGTCGAGGTGCCCTATGCCGACGCGCCGGCGGCGCTGGCCGAGATCGCCGGCAAGGCGACGCCGGTGCCCGGCCTCGCGCGCGACGTGCGCATCCTCCCCGGCGTCGCCCAGCGCGACGCGGCTCGTCCCGACGTGATGCGGGGCGAGGAAACGCAGGTCATGGGCCTCGGCCGCGACGGACTGATCTGCCTGCCCGGCACCCATTCGAAATGGGTCTCGGTGGCGGATGGCAGGATCGAGGCCTTCTCGACCTTCATGACCGGCGAGATCTTTGCGCTCCTCGCCGGCCAGTCGATCCTCCGGCATACGGTCGGCGAGAACCACGATGCCCTCGCGCACCGCGACGCCTTCACCGAAGCGGTCGAGGCGTCGGCCCGGCAGCCGGAAGCGTTGCTGAACCGCCTCTTCTCGCTTCGCGCGGGCGGTCTCCTCGGCACGGCGGCGAGCGAGGAAGCGGCGGCGCGCCTGTCGGGATACCTGATCGGGTCCGAGATCGCCGGCGCACGCGCCGCGCTGCCGGAAAGCCGGTCGGTGATCCTCGCCGCATCCGGCCCGCTCGCCGACCTCTATGCCGTCGCGCTCGCAGCCGGCGGCTTCACGGTGGAAACGGCGGATGCCGACACCGCCGTCCGCGAAGGCCTGCTCGCGGCCGCCCACCAATGTTTCGGAATGCCCACATGATCCCGTCCTTCGAACCGACCGTCCCTTGGCCTTCCCTCAAGCGCTCGCTCGTCGCGATCCTGCGGGGATTGAAGCCGGAGGAAGCCGAGGGGGTCGTCGGCGGTCTGATCGAGGTCGGCTTCGAGGCGATCGAGATTCCGTTGAACTCGCCGGAGCCGTTCCGCTCCATCGAGATCGCTGCGAAGCTGGCGCCGGATAACGTGCTGATCGGCGGCGGCACGGTGCTGTCGCCGGAGGCGGTAGACGGGCTCGACGCCGCGGGAGGCCGGCTGCTCGTCAGCCCGAATGTCGATCCGGCGGTGCTGCGCCGGGCCGGCGAGCGTGGCATGGTGACGATGCCCGGCTGCTTCACGCCGACCGAAGCCTTTCAGGCGCTGGCAGCCGGCGCGTCCGCGCTGAAGTTCTTTCCGGCGGTGACGCTCGGGCCCGTCGGCGTTTCGGCGGTGCGAGCGGTGCTGCCGAAGACGACCGTGATCGGCGTCGTCGGCGGCGTCTCGGAAGCCGACTTCGACGCTTTCGGCAGGGTCGGCGTCACGGCCTTCGGGCTCGGCTCCAGCCTCTACAAGCCCGGCATGAGCGCGGCCGATGTCGCGGCGCACGGCCGGCTTGCGGTCGAGACCTACGACCGCGTCTTCGGCGGAGTTCACAGCGCATGACGGACGAGGCAGTGCAGGTCGCTACGACGATCCTCCACGACGAGCCGTGCCAGCTCGGCGAGGGGCCGACCTACGATCAAGCCAGCGATACGGCCTGGTGGTCCGACATCCTAGGAAAGACCCTGTTCGAGCACCGCTTCGCGACCGGCGAAACGCGCCGGCACGCCTTGCCCTTCATGGCGAGCCAGCTTTCCTTCGTCGACGACGGCCGCCAGCTCGTCGCGGCCGACAAGGGCCTTTTCCTTCGCGACGTCGCGAGCGGCGAGTTGACCCTCGTCAATCCGCTCGAAGCGGACAACGCCGCCACGCGATCCAACGACGGCCGCACGCATCCCTCCGGCGCGCTCTGGATTGGGACGATGGGGCTGAACGGCGAGCGCGGCGCCGGCGCGATCTACTGGTTCCGCGGCGGCGAGGTGCGTCAGCTCTACCCGAACGCCAACATCCCGAACGCCATCTGCTTCGCGCCGGACGGGCGGACGGGCTACTTCACCGGCACCGTGTCGGGCAAGCTGATGCGCGTCGCGCTCGATCCCGCCACCGGCCTGCCGACCGAACAGCCGTCCGTGATCTTCGAGGTGCCGGCAGACGACGCGGAAGCCCATCTCGACGGCGCGGTGGTCGATGCCGACGGGCTGATCTGGGTCGCCCGCTGGGGCGGCGCGCGCGTCACGGCCCTCGCGCCGGACGGAACGGTGGTGCGGGAAGTGCCGGTGCCGGCGCGGCAGTCGAGCTGCCCGGCCTTCGTCGGCGCGAAGCTCGATCGCATGCTGGTGACGACCGCCCATCAGGGGCTCGATGCGGAAAGCCGGGCCGCCGATCCGGAGGCAGGCAAGATTTTCCTGCTCGACTTCCCCATGCGCGGACGCGCCGACCCGCGCGTCCTTCTCTGAAAAGGTCGAAAAAATGGGCGGCACGAGGCCGCCCTGAGTTCGACTGGAGTATCAGGCCATGAAAAACCTGATACCCGAAGAATCCCTTAGCGGCCAAATGGTTGCAAACGAGTTCTCGACGCCTCTCCCGCATCGCCGCGCAACCAAGGTTTTGATTGTCGCGTTAGGCCGTCGCGCTAGGTGCTTTCGCCGGCGCGGTGTTCACGATGCGGCGGCCGGCCGCCTTTGCTGGAGTTCGAGATGTTCCGCCACAAGTCCACGGCCTACGACCGGCTGACCGATGCCATATCCGACATCGGCGAGCGGATCGCGGAACTCGAGCATAACGTCGCCGAGCGGGTGAGTCCGACGCCGTCCGTCGCCGAGCGGGCCCGCCGCTCCGTGGCGCAGTATCTGCCCGGCCACCAGACCGGCCTGTACCGCTACCTGCCGGATTTCGCGCGCGGCTGGCAGCTTCCGAGCACCGACGATGCCCGCTCCGCCTACAACAGCGCCTACGGCACCACCGCCGACACGCTGTCCGATCTCCGCTCGCAGCTTTCCGACTGGGCGAGCCACCTGCCGAGTTGGCGGCGCGTCGCCTCCGAAACGCGCTCCCGCCTGCCTGACGCGCGCCTGCCGCGCTACGGCAGCTTCCGCCGCGGGATGCAGACGCAGCGCGGCGTCGACCGTCTGCGCGACAACGACACGCTGACGACCGTGCTGATCGTCGGCGGCGCGGTGGTCGCGATCGGCGGCGCGGCCTATGTCGCGAAGAAATTCTACGACCACACCGAGGAGCCGGACTACGACGTGGTCCGCCGCGACGGCGACATCGAGGTGCGCGACTACGACGCGATGGTCGTCGCCGAGACGGTGAAGAGCGGCTATCACGAGAAGGCCCGCAAGGACGGCTACCTGACGCTGTCGGACTACATCTCGGCGCATAACCGTCCCGGCAAGAAGATCACGATGACCGTGCCGGTGCTGCAGCAACTCTCCGAGTCGGAAGGGCAGACGAAGGGCTGGGCGATCCGCTTCGTCATGCCGAAGAAGTACTCCACCGCGACGCTGCCCGCCCCCGGCGGCAACGACGTGCGCCTGAAGGACGTCGCGCCGAAGCGGGTCGTCGCCATCCGCTTCAACGGCAACTTCTCGGCGAGTCTTGCCTCGAAGAAGTTGATGACCCTCTACAATTACATCGCCGACGAAAACCTGAAGCAGAAGGGCGATCCGGAATACGCGTTCTACAATCCGCCGCTGGTTCCGGGCTTCCTGAAGCGCAACGAGATCCTGATCGAGATCGAGCGCTGACGACAGCCGCCTGATTCGTGGAAAACGCCCGCTTCGGCGGGCGTTTTCATGTTGCGAAGGCGCGCATGCCACCGCATCCTGTCGGCCGACATGACAACTGCGCCCTCCGGTCTTCCCGCGTCCCTTCGATGGGACGGCGGCACCCTTCACCTCGACCCGCGCGGCCCGGCCTTCTTCGAGGACCCCTACCCCGCCTATGCCGAGATGCATCGGCACTGCGCTTTCTTCCGCTGGCACGAACTCGACCGCCTCGCGGTCTGCGGCCATTCGCTGGTCGCCTCGCTGCTGCGCGACCGCCGCTTCGGCCGCATCCTGCCGGCCGCTTCCGATGGTCGGCCGGACTACGCCGACATCCCCCAGCATCTGCGGAACTTCTACGCGATCGAACGGCATTCCATGCTGGATCTTGAACCGCCGACGCATTCGCGCATCCGCGGGCTGGTGCTGAAGGCCTTCGTCTCGCGGCAGGTCGATCGGCTGGCGCCACGCATCGAAGCGCTGGCGAACGGTCTCGTCGACCGGTTCGCCGGCCGGGGCGAGGTCGAGCTCGTCGCCGGGTTCGCGACGCCGTTGCCGGTCATGGTGATCGCCGAACTGATCGGCGTCGACGCCAGCGAAACCGCGCAGCTTCTCGACTGGTCGCATCGGATGGTGGCGATGTACCAGTTCGGCCGGACGCGGGAGATCGAGATCGAGGCCGACCGCGCCGCCGCCGAGTTCCGCGACTTCGTGCTCGGCGAGATCGCGGCGAAGCGCCAACGTCCGGGCGATGATCTCCTCTCGGCCCTGGTGCGCGCCGAAACCGAAGAAGGCAAGCTCAGCGAGGACGAGATGGTCTCCACCATCGTCCTTCTGATGAATGCCGGGCACGAGGCGACCGTCCACCAGATCGGCAACGGCGTGAAGACGATGCTGGAGAACGGCGGCGCCAATCCTCGTCGCCTGCTCGCCGATGAAGCGCAGGGCGGCCGCGCGGTGGAGGAGATGCTGCGCTTCGATGCGCCGCTGCACCTTTTCGAGCGGGTCGCGCTGGAGAACGTCGAGTTGCCGGGCGGGCTCACCGTGCGGCGCGGCGAGGAGGTCGCACTGCTGCTTGGCGCCGCGAACCGCGATCCTGCCGCCTATATGGAACCCGATCGCTTCGATCCGGCTCGTTCAGGGCCCGCGCCGGTCTCGTTCGGCGGCGGCATCCACTTCTGCGTCGGCGCGCCGCTGGCGCGGCTCGAACTGCGCATCGCGCTTCGGGTCCTGTTCGAGCGCCTGCCGGACCTCCGGATCGCTGCCCCGCCGCGCTACCGCGACTCCTGGCATTTCCACGGGCTGGAACGGCTCGACCTCGCCTTCGAGCCGGCGGCAGTCAGGTCTTGATGACGTAGTGCTTGCGCGTCGTCTCGACGACGCGCCACGTACCCTTGAAGCCCGGGCGGATGACGATGCCGTCGCCGGGCCGGAGTGTCGTGACCGAGCCGTCGTCCTCCGTCAGCACCGACAGGCCGGACAGGATGTGGCAGAACTCCCATTCGGAGTACTCGACGCGCCGTTCGCCGGGCGTCGATTCCCAGATGCCGGCATAGAGCCCGGCGCCGTCGTCCTCGACGTTCCAGGTCTTGTTGGACGGGTTGCCGGAAACGATCCGCTCCGCCGGCGGCGCACCCTCGTCCGGCTCGGCCTGATCCGTGGAGAGTTTCAGCAGTCTTTCGCTCATGTCTTCGCCAAGGCCTGATCGAGGTCGGCGATGATGTCGGCGACGTTCTCGATGCCGACCGACAGGCGCACCACGTCCGGCCCCGCGCCGGCGGCGACCTGCTGGTCGGAGGCGAGCTGCCGGTGGGTGGTCGAGGCCGGATGGATCACCAGCGAGCGCACGTCGCCGATGTTCGCCAGATGCGAGAAAAGTTCGAGGCCCTGCACGAAGGCGACGCCCGCGTCGTAGCCGCCCTTCAGGCCGAAGGTGAACACCGCCCCCGCCCCGTTCGGCGCATAGCGCTGCATGTTCGCATGGCCGGGATCGTCCGGCAGGCCGGCATAGGAGACCCAGCCGACCTTCTCATGCCCCTTGAGATGCTGCGCCACCGCCAGCGCGTTGTCGCAATGGCGCTGCATACGTAAGGGCAGCGTCTCGATGCCCTGCAGGATCAGGAAGGCGTTCATCGGCGAGATCGCCGGGCCGAGGTCGCGCAGGCCAAGCACCCGGCAGGCGATGGCGAAGGCGAAGTTGCCGAAGGTCTGGTGCAGCACGATGCCGGCATATTCCGGCCGAGGCTGCGACAGCATCGGATAGCGGTCGGTCGCCGACCAGTCGAAGGTGCCGCAGTCGACGATGACGCCGCCCATCGAGTTGCCATGGCCGCCCATGAACTTCGTCAGCGAGTGCACGACGATATCGGCCCCGTGCTCGATCGGGCGGCAGAGATACGGCGTCGCCATCGTGTTGTCGACGACGAGCGGCAGGCCGTGCCGATGCGCGATCTCCGCGATGCCGGCGATGTCCACCACGACGCCGCCGGGATTGGCGATCGACTCAATGAACACCGCCTTGGTCTTCTCGGTGATCGCCGCTTCGAAACTCGCGAGATCGAAGGGGTCGGCCCATTTCACCTGCCAGTCGAACGACTTGAACGAATGTCCGAACTGATTGATCGAACCGCCGTAGAGCTTGCGCGAGGCGACGAACTCGTCGCCGGGCGACATCAGCGCGTGGAAGACGAGGAGTTGCGCGGCATGACCGCTGGCGACCGCAAGCGCCGCCGCGCCGCCCTCCAGCGCCGCGACGCGTTCCTCCAGCACGGCCTGCGTCGGGTTCATGATGCGCGTGTAGATGTTGCCGAACTGCTGGAGCCCGAACAGCGCAGCCGCATGGTCGACGTCGTTGAAGACGAAGGATGTCGTCTGGTAGATCGGCGTCGCCCGCGCCCCGGTCGCCGGATCGGGCGCAGCGCCGGCATGGATGGCAAGCGTCTCGAAACCCGGCGCGTCGCTCATGCTCCCTTCCTTTCCGTTTTCGGCAGGCTTTCCGTCGTCAATCATCATCGCTGCTTTGCCGCGGTCTCACAAACGAAGCCGACGCATCGAGTTCGCATGGACCACGGCGAGGATCAGCACGCCGTCCGGAATCTCCTCGTAGAGAATGACATGCCGCCCATGTTCGTGGCGGCGGACGTTCGGTGCAATCGTCTCCGCTCGCCGCCCCATCCGAGGGTTCGAAGCGAGGAGTTCGAAGACGTGCTCGAAGCCATGGATGTATTCGACGGCCTGACGACGCCCGAAGGCTTCGACGCTGTGAACGTAGATGTCCAGGAGGTCGTCCTCCGCACGTCGGTTTGAGGACCAGCTACTCACGAAAGAAGCCGCGGGCCTTCGCGATCGAGTTCCCTTCCGAAATGATGTCCGCCATACTCCTATTGCCAATGCCGCTGGCGCGCGACTCTTCGACGATGCGGCGCAGGTCCTCGATCGTCAGTTCCGGCTGGTCGGGCCAGTCTTCGGCCGTGTCGTCCGCGCGCTCGCGCTCCAGCAGATCGCCCAGGTAGGCGTCGATCGTGGGGAAGCCTTGCGCTTTCGCGCGCGCCTCGATCCAGTCCTTCGTCGGGTCGGGCACGGTGATCGTCAGGGTCGCCATCGGCTCGCTCCTTGCGGCTTCCCGTTATGTAGCACCGTCCGAACGGGAGCGGAACGTCGGTCGGACGCTATCGCGGCGCCACGCCCAGCCGCGGAATCTCGATCTTCGGGCAGCGGTCCATGACGACCTCGATGCCGGCGTCACTGGCCCGCGCCGCCGCTTCGGCGTGGACGACGCCGAGCTGCGTCCAGAGCACTTTCGGCACCGGATGGAGCTGCAGCATCTCCTCCACGATCCCCGGCAGCGCGTCGCTCGCGCGGAAGACGTCCACCATATCGATCGGCTCGGGGACATCCGCCAGCGTCGCGCGGAACGTCGTGTCGAAGATCGGCTTGCCGGCCTGCCCCGGATTGATCGGAAAGACGCGATAGCCACGGCGGAGGAGATATTCCAGCACGCCGTAGGAAGGCCGCGCCGGGTTCGGACTTGCCCCGACCATCGCGATGGTTCGGACGGTGGACAGGATGCGGCGGATCGCATCGTCCGAGGCGATCGGCGGACCCGCGCTCATTCGCCAGCCTCGCGTGAACCGCGCCGGGAAAGCGCGGCACGGATGCCCTCCCGCGCCTCCTCGCTCTTCATGCTCTCGGCCGAAAGCGCGGCGGCGTAGTCGTAGGCGGCGGCGAGTCCCATTTCCGCCTGCGCGTGAAACGCCTCCTTCGCCAGACGGATCGCCTCCGCCGGCTTCGCCGCGATGCTCGACGCGTACTTGTCGACGACGGTCGTGAGATACTCCGGCGGCACGACGCGGTTCACGAGGCCGAACTCGCGCGCCGTGCGCGCGTCGATCGTCTCGCCGGTCAGCAGCATCTCCATCGCATGCTTGCGGCCGAGGCCGCGTGACAGCGCCACCATCGGTCCAGCACCCGGCAGGCCGAGGTTGACGTCCGGCACCCGGAAAGTCGCGGTCTCCGCGGCGATCGCCAGATCGCAAGCCGCGACGAGCTGACAGCCCGCGCCCGACGCCGCGCCCGCGACTTCAGCGATCACCGGTTTCGGATGCCGGACGATCGCCTGCGCCAAGCCTGCCAGGAGCCGTTCCGAAGCCTCGAAGAAGGCCTCTCCCCCATCCTCGTCGGCCCGGCGACGCCCCGCCTCCTCGTAGTCCGCGCCGAGCGAAAAGACGTTGCCGGCGGCGGCGAGCACGACGACGCGACAATCAGGATCGTTCTTCGCCGCGTCCAGCACTTCCAGCAACCCGTCGATCGCGGCGACCGACAGGACGTTCGCCGGCGGGTTGGACAACGTTACGCGGTGCACGGCACGCCGTGCCGCCGGTTCCGCCGCCGCGTGCATCTCTACGACTTCGCCCATCGCCCATTCCCGCCATTCACGAGGCTGCAACCTAGCGTCTCGACCGCCGGATGGAAAACCGATCAGTAACACGCCCCACACCCTCTCCGCCGTCAATTTTGCGGTATCAAATTACCCTATATCCTATCTCATTGTTTTTGCTGCAGTGATGCACGTTTTCGGAAGCCGGAGAGGCTTGACGATGTGTCCATCGTTCCGTATGGCATCCCGCGACAGCGGCGGTTGACGTCGTGTCGGCACCGCCGCGCCCGACCGGGCGAAGCGCCGTTCCGCCCACCCGAGGATTATTGGATGAAGACCTTCTCGCAGAAGAACGAGACGGTGGAGAAGAAGTGGATCCTGATCGACGCCGAAGGGCTCGTCGTCGGCCGCCTCGCCTCCCTCGTCGCCCTTCGCCTTCGCGGCAAGCACAAGGCGACCTATACCCCGCATATCGACGACGGCGACAACGTCATCATCGTCAATGCCGACAAGGTCGTCTTCACCGGCAAGAAGTATACGGACAAGACCTACTACTGGCACACCGGTCATCCCGGCGGGATAAAGGAGCGCAAGGCGCGCCAGATCCTCGAAGGTCGCTTCCCGGAGCGCGTGGTCGAGAAGGCCGTGGAGCGGATGCTCCCCGAAGGCCCCCTCGCCCGCCAGCAGTTGCGCAACCTGCGCGTCTACTCCGGCTCGAACCATCCCCATGAGGCGCAGAAGCCCGAGGCGCTCGACGTCGCGGCCCTGAACTCGAAGAACAAGAGGGCCGCCTGATGTCGCAGCTTTCCTCCCTCCAGGACCTCCAGACGGTCGAGACCGTCGCCGCCGCGCCGGTCCACGTCCAGAAGCTCGATGCGCAGGGCCGCGCCTACGCGACCGGCAAGCGCAAAGACGCCGTCGCCCGCGTCTGGGTGAAGCCCGGCAGCGGCAAGATCACCGTCAACGACAAGGAGTTCGGCGCCTACTTCGCGCGGCCGGTGCTCCAGATGGTGCTGCAGCAGCCGATCGTCGCGGCGGCCCGTGACGGGCAGTTCGACATCGTCGCGACCGTCACCGGCGGCGGCCTGTCGGGTCAGGCGGGCGCGGTGCGCCACGGCATCTCGAAGGCGCTGACCTATTTCGAGCCGGGCCTGCGCCCGGTCCTGAAGAAGGGCGGCTTCCTGACGCGCGACAGCCGCGTCGTCGAGCGCAAGAAGTACGGCAAGGCGAAGGCCCGCCGCTCCTTCCAGTTCTCGAAGCGCTGATCCGCCTTACCTCAGGGTTTCACGGGGGCCGCGGAGCGATCCGCGGCCCTTTTCGTTTGGGGACGACTTCATGGCCGGCAAATCCATCGACCACGCGATCACCGCGACCGACACGCTCGGGGCCGCGAGCGACCCGACCTATGCCGGCGTCGCCTCCTTCATGCGCCGCAAGCTGACGAAGGAGCCGGCCGATGCAGACGTCACCGTCTGGGGCGTGCCGTTCGACGCCTCCGTCTCGAACCGGCCGGGTGCGCGCTTCGGACCGGCGGCGCTGCGGCGAGCCTCTCAGATCTTCGACAACGACCCGCAATACCCGTTTAAGCTCGACCTCTTCGACGCGCTGCGGGTGGTCGACTACGGCGACTGCCTGATCGATTACCGGACGCCGGAGACCGCGCACGAAG
The DNA here is from genome assembly GCF_008802405.1 of Plantimonas leprariae. Classification (GTDB taxonomy): domain Bacteria; phylum Pseudomonadota; class Alphaproteobacteria; order Rhizobiales; family Rhizobiaceae; genus Plantimonas; species Plantimonas leprariae. The sequence goes on along the minus strand of NZ_VZDO01000004.1, from coordinate 109,571 downwards.
CGATCCGCGCGGAAGCGGCGAAGCTGCTCGGCCAGACGAACTTCCTCCTGACGCTCGGCGGCGATCATTCGATCACCTATCCGCTGCTGCAGGCGCTGGCGGAGCGGCACGGCAAGCTCTCGCTGATCCACTTCGACGCGCATCAGGACACCTGGCCGACCGCCGGCGAGCGCGTCGATCACGGCTCGTTCCTCACCACCGCGGTGCGGCACGGCATCGTCGATCCCGACACCTCGATCCAGGTCGGCATCCGCACCCACGCGCCGGAAACGCTTGGGCTCGAGATCGTCTACGGCCACGAACTCGAGGACATGACGAGCATCGAGATCGCCAAGCGCATCTACGAGCGGACCGGCGGCACGAAGGCCTACCTCACCTTCGACATCGACTGCCTCGACGTCGCCTTCGCGCCGGGCACCGGCACGCCGGTCGCGGGCGGCCCGTCGAGCGCCAAGATGCTGGCGGTGCTGCACCACCTGAAGAACGTCGAACTTCTCGGCGCGGACGTGGTGGAGGTGTCGCCGCCCTACGACCACGCCGACGTCACCGCGATTGCCGGCGCGACGGTCGCGATGTACCTCCTCGGCATCCTCGCCGAGAAGAAGGCTTCCTGATCCGATGGCGCTTCCTCGCATCTTCATCGACGGCGAGCACGGCACGACCGGCCTGCAGATCCGCCAGCGCATGGCCGAACGGCGGGACGTCGAGCTCCTGTCAATCCCGGAAGCAGAGCGCCGCAACGCCGCGATGCGCGAGGACATGCTGAACGCGGCAGACGTCGCGATCCTCTGCCTGCCGGACGACGCGGCGCGCGAGGCAATCGGGCTCCTCGACGGCAACAATTCGACTCGGGTCATCGACACCTCGACGGCGCATCGGACAGACCCCGACTGGGCCTACGGCTTTCCGGAAATGGCTGCCGGGCAACGCGAGCGGATCGCGGCGTCCGCGCGAGTGGCCAATCCCGGCTGCTACCCGACCGGCGCGATCGCGCTGCTGCGTCCTCTCCGCGACGCCGGCCTCATCGACGCCGGCTATCCGGTGTCGGTGAACGCCGTCTCCGGCTATACCGGCGGCGGCAAGCAGTTGATCGGGCAGATGGAGGACTCGACGCGGGCCGACCACGTCGCCGCGCCGCATTTCCTCTATGGCCTCGATCTGCACCACAAGCACCTGCCCGAGATGCGGACCTACGGTCGCTTGGAACACGAGCCGCTGTTCGCGCCGTCGGTCGGCCGCTTCCCGCAGGGGATGATCGTCCAGGTGCCGCTCCGCGCCGAGCCGGGCGATGCCGAGCGGATGCGCGCCGCGCTCGCCGACCACTATGCCGGGCAGGACCTCGTCTCGGTCGCCTCGCAGGAGGAGGTGGCGGGGCTGAAGCGCATCGATCCGACCGAACTCGCCGGGACGGACCGGATGAAGCTGTTCGTCTTCGCCTCGGCGGACGGACGCCTCGTCAACCTCGTCGCCCTGCTCGACAATCTCGGCAAGGGCGCATCCGGGGCGGCGGTGCAGAACCTCGACCTGATGCTGGCCGCCGCCTGAGCGTCAGGCTTCGGCGTAGCGCGTCGGCGCGAAGCGATACGGGCCGACCACGCCGCGCGCATGCGCCACCGCGAAGGCGAGGACCACCAGCGCTCCCGCCTGATGCAGAAGCGCCCAGCCGATCGGCACCGCCAGCAGGAGGGTCGTGATCCCGAGCGCGGCCTGACAGACGACGAGAGCCAAGAGCACCGCGGCGCGGCGCGCATGCGTCGTTCGCGGCGCGAGAACCCAGGACGCGGCGGCGTGCAGCGCCACGACGGCGAGCAGCAGATAGGCGCTGGCGCGGTGCATGAACTGCACCGTCATGACGTTCTCGAAGAAGTTGCGCCAGGCCGGGGCCATCGTCAGCAGGCCGCGCGGCACGATCTGCCCGTCCATCAGCGGCCAGGTGTTGAAGGTCATGCCGGCGTTGAGCCCGGCGACGAGACCGCCGAGATAGATCTGGCAGAGGGCGAGCACGACGATCGCGCCGGCCGCCCAGGCGGAACCGACCGAGGGCGGCGGATCGTCCGAATGGCGGGCCAGACCCCGCGCCACCCAGAGCGTCGACGCGAAGATGATGCAGGCCGTGGTGAGATGCACCGCCAGCCGATACTGGCTGACGTCGGTGCGCGCCGAAAGGCCGGACGCGACCATCCACCAGCCGATGCCGCCCTGTACCGCGCCGAGCGCCAGGATGCCGAGAAGCCGCGGTTTCAATGGCGAGGGCAGACGCCCCGTCAGCCAGAAGAGGAGTAGCGGCACCGCGAAGACCACGCCGACGAAGCGGGCCAGGAACCGGTGCGTCCATTCCCACCAGTAGATCGTCTTGAACCCGTCGAGGCTCATGCCTTCGTTGAGTTCCGTGTATTGCGGGATCCGCTGGTAGAGTTCGAACTCCTCCTGCCATTCCGCCGCCGATAGCGGCGGGACGACACCGTGGATCGGCTTCCATTCCGTGATCGACAGGCCGCTTTCGGTCAGCCGCGTCGCGCCACCGACCAGCACCAGCGCGAAGAGGACGAGCGCCACCGCGTAGAGCCAGAGACGGACCGGCCGCAGGCTGCGCGTCGCATTTACGGAGCGGGAGAGGCCGGTCGGGGCCATCGCCAGAGTCATCGGGGGCGAACTCGCGTCAGTCGGATATGTCCGACTTCATTTGTCCCCGGAAGCCGCCACGCACAAGCGAAACCAAGCGTCGCAGCGCCGAATGCTGGCTTTTGGCGGACGTCGAGCCCATAGGAAGCCCAGCATTCCGGGACCGAGACCATCCATGCCCATCCGCTTCCGCAAGCTCGTCGGCACGATCGTGCTGCTGCTCCTGATCTTCGTCTACGCGATCTTCGCCACGGCATTCGCCTCGTTCTACCTTGCGCATTCGAGCGGCTGGGTGCACCTCGCCTTCTTCCTCGTCAGCGGCCTGCTCTGGGTCGCGCCGGCGGCGCTGCTGATCCGCTGGATGGAGGGCTATTCCGGCAAATCCCGCTAGGCTCGGACGGCGCGTTTGACCACCGTGTGGTGCGGAACGAGCTTCGCTCGTTCGTCCAAATCCTCGTCCAGAAAGACCACTTCGTCGAGACCGCCGGGCATGAGACGGCCGATCGTGGTTTTCAGGCCGACCTCCGCCTCGATCCGGCGCGGCACGACGAGCGCCGTATCGTCATGGACGAGCGGCGCCAGCGTTTCGGCGTCGGCGGGGACGATGGCGACGACCCGCGCATAGACCTCTTCCAGCGTCGTCAATACGGAAGCGGCGTCCGAAGCCGCATTCGGCGCATCGAGGCGCGCGGCGAGGAGATGGGTGCGTCCCGCTCGATCCCGCTGGATGGCGTGGGCGAAGGTCGTCGGGCTCGCCGCGATATGCGCGATGCTCTCGACCTCGCGTGACAAGGCGAGATCGCCGACCGTGCACCCGCCGTCGAAATCGACGAGGATCGTCGGCTCGTCTCCATTGGAAAGGTGGCGGGCCACCGCCACCGCTTCGGCCGCCTTCCAGCCGGGCGGCGCGAGAATGAGGATGCGCGATATGCGCGCGGCCGCGGCCGCCTTCGCCAGTTCCGCCACGCTCGCGCGCATCGGCGCGAGGCCCGGCATCGACGCGGCCGGCACCTCACGACCGTCTGCCGCCGCTCCGGCGCCTTCCGCTCTGGCCGGGTTCGTCCGGGCGGAAACGATGACGAGGCCGAGGGCCGCGAGGCCGGCCAGACCGATCACCAGCGACGCGGAGCCGTTCATCGGGATGCCGGACGGCACGAGATCGGGCTGCAGCAGCGTCGCCCAGGCAAAGGCGCTCGTCGCGGCGAGCGCCGCGCCGCAGGTCAACTGCAGTCCGCGCTTCCGGCCGTGATCGCGGCTGTCGACAGGTCCGCCGTCGTCGCTCGGGGTCGGCATCGTCCGCTCCGTCTCGGGATGACGCATCGTAGATGCCCTCGGGTAACGGCTCGGTTAAGGCCCGGAAAACACACGCAATACATGTGCCTGCAGCTTTGCTTAACGGCCCGTTAACCCTAACCAATCTACAACGATGTCGACGAGGCCGCCGGCGATATCCGCCGCGGCGCGGATCGACGGGGCGACGGGGGATGCGGCTGCGCCATACGATAACGGCGGTTGCCTTGGCCGCCTCCCTTAGCGGCTGCGCGAGCTACCAGCCGCCGCAGCCGGCTTTCCACAAGGCGCTGAACGAGCCCTACCGCCTCGACAGCGGCGACAAGGTCCGCGTCACCGTCTTCGAACAGGAGGGCCTGACCAGCACCTACGCGGTGGACAAGAGCGGCTATGTTTCCATGCCGCTCGTCGGCACGGTGCCGGCGCGCGGCCAGACGCCTGAGGAACTCGAAGCGGCGATCGCGACGAAGCTGCGCGACGGCTTCCTGCGCGATCCGGACATCTCTGTCGAGGTCGAGACCTACCGCCCCTTCTTCATCATGGGCGAGGTGACGCAGGGCGGGCAGTACAGCTACGTGCCCGGCATGACGGTGCAGAACGCCATCGCCGCGGCGGGCGGCTTCTCGCCCCGCGCCGAGCAGAAGACGGTGGATCTGACGCGGCAGGTGAACGGCAAGATCGCATCCGGCCGGGTGCTGATCTCCGATCCGATCCAGCCGGGTGACACGATCTTCGTGCGCGAGCGCTGGTTCTGATCGCGCCTCCTCCGACCCGACGCCCGTCGATCGTTAAGGTTTGAGCGGGCCCGCAGCCGAAACGATAAGGAAATTGACGTAGCGTCCGGCCGCAATCTCAATCGGATCGGCCCGATGCGCCAGACTCAAGCTCGCCTCTCGGAAGGCAGGCAGGATACCCCCGGCCGCGACGGCGCGCTGCCGTTCTCGCCCGCCGCCGTTCGCGCCGTGAAGGTCGCCGCACCGGCGACGCCCGCGATGCTGAACCAGCTCGCCTCCGAGACGGCCGATCGCTATGCGAGCCGCGTCATCGCTCCCGCCATCGTATCGGGCATGCTGATGATCGCCGAATGCGTGGTTCTCGCCGCGATCTCGATCGCCGTCATCGCCACCGCCGATGCGCCGAGCGCCGACATGCTGTGGCGTTGCCTCGTCATTTCCGTCGGCGGCGCGGTCGCGGGCGTCTGCGGCATCCATGTCTTCGGCGGCTACGAGATCGGCATGCTGTCGCGGCGCGCCGCGCAGATCGTGCCCGTCGCCAGTGGCTGGGCCGCGGCGCTCGCCGCCATCGGTCTCGGTCTCCTTGTCCTGCAGCCGGAAAGCGCCGTTTCGCGCGCATGGCTGTCCATCTGGTATGTGACAGGCGCCGTGGCGCTGCTCGGCGCCAGAATGGTGCTTGCCGGACCTATCCGGCGCTGGAAGCGCGACGGCGTGATGGAGCGGCGCGCCGTGATCGTCGGCGGCGGACAGGCGGCGGAAGAGCTGATCCGCACCATCATCGCGCAGCCGGACGGGGACGTCCGCATCTGCGGCATCTTCGACGATCGCGGCGACCGGCGCTCGCCGCCGCTCGTCGCCGGCTACCCGAAGCTCGGCAACATCCGCGAACTCGTCGAATTCGCCCGCACGGCCCGCATCGACATGCTGATCGTCACGCTGCCGCTCTCGGCCGAGAAGCGCGTGCTCGAATTCCTGAAGAGCCTGTGGGTGCTGCCGCTCGATATCCGCCTCGCGGCCCACGCGGCGAACCCGCAGTTCCGCTCGCGCTCGCATTCCTTCGTCGGGCAGGTGCCGGTGCTCGACGTCTTCAACAAGCCGATCGCCGACTGGAACGCCCTCACCAAGCGGGTCTTCGACATCCTCATCGCCAGCGCGGCGATCGTGGCCCTTTCACCCGTCTTCCTCGCCACGGCCATTGCGGTGCGGCTCGACTCGAAGGGGCCGATCTTCTTCCGGCAGAAGCGGCATGGCTTCAACAATCAGGTGATCGAGGTCTTCAAGTTCCGCTCGATGTATCACGAGCAGGCCGACCCCGCCGCCAAGCGCGTCGTCACCAAGGGCGATCCGCGCGTGACGCGCGTCGGGCGATTTATTCGGAAATCCTCGATCGACGAGCTTCCGCAGCTCTGGAATGTGGTGCGCGGCGAGCTCTCGCTCGTCGGCCCCCGCCCCCACGCCGTCCACGCTTTCTCCAGCAGCAACGAGGCCTTCATCGAGATCGTCGACGACTATTTCGGGCGTCATAAGGTGAAGCCCGGCATCACGGGCTGGGCGCAGGTGAACGGCTACCGCGGCGAGATCGACCAGGCGGACAAGCTGAGGAAGCGGTTCGAATACGACCTGCACTACATCGACAACTGGTCGATCCTGTTCGACGTCGCGATCCTCGCCAGGACGCCGCTGAGCCTTCTCAAGACCGAGAACGCCTATTGATGACGGCAGGGATGTCCGTCAATCCAAGGTGAGCGTTCGGCCAGGCCGCGCTCGCCCTTGAGGCAAGCGCCGGTGTCAGACGGCGACAGCTACCCCGAAATCGATGTCGGAAGCGCCGGTCGTGACGGGCGGGCGCGCTGCCAGCGCCTCGCCGCGCAGAATCTCGCGCGCGTTGCCGGCGCGGACCGCGGCGATAGCCCCCCTCGGATCGTCCCCGAGGCCGCTCGTCTCGAAGACGTCGACCAGGCAATCCACGTCCTCGCCATTCCGCTCGGCCGCCCAGGCACGCGCGGTCTGAGAACGGCGGAAGGCGCGATACGACGTCGCTTCGTCGTTTTCGACCCGAACAACGAACATCGTTCCACCTCCCCGCCAGCTGAAAACCGGCAGCACCGGTTACCCGGGATTAACCTTGCCGCATGATGGCAGGTTCCCGCGACAGGAAGGTGACGCTACGAATTTTTCAAGGGTGAACTGGGGGCGTTCGCGGGACTGGTCGGAGCGAGAGGATTTGAACCTCCGACCCCTTGGACCCCATCCAAGTGCGCTACCAGACTGCGCTACGCTCCGACTGCACCATTTCCTAGAGAAGGCGGCCCCGGGAGGCAAGCCCCATTCGCGCTCCGCCCCGCCGGAGACGCGTCGCACGGGTGGATCAGCGCGACTGGTCGAGCAGTCGCTTGCATTCGAGGAGTTCGATCAGCACGTCCTGCAGCGTCGCGACGCTTTCCCGCGGCAGCCCGACCGGCGCCTCGTCGCCACCGGTGCCGCGGTCGCGGCGCAGGAAGGACGTGAACCCCGACCGCCGCTCGCCGACCGGCGAAGCCGAGGCCGGCGCGATCTCCGGTTCCGCCTCGCCTTCCGTATCCTCCGGCACTCCGATCTCCACCTCGCCGGCCTCGCGGTCGCCCGCCACAGCCGGCATCGCATCCAGCGAGGCGACGTCGCCCGCACCGACGCCGACGACGAACCGGTTGCCGTTCTCGCGCAGGATGCGCTGGACGCCCTTGATGGTGAAGCCCTTGACGTAGAGCAGGTATCGAATGCCCTTCAGCAGTTCGACGTCGTCCGGCCGGTAGTAGCGCCGGCCGCCGCCACGCTTCATCGGGCGGATCTGCGAGAAGCGGGTCTCCCAGAACCGCAGCACGTGCTGCGGCAGGTCGAGCTCTTCCGCGACTTCGCTGATCGTCCGGAACGCGTCGGTGCTCTTCATGCTCATGCGTCAGGCGTCTGGCGTCATTCCGCCGCCTTCAGCGCCGGCGTCACGCTCACGCCGCCGCCGATCCGCTTCGAATGCGCTTCGAGGATGCGGTCCTTCATGACGTTCGACGGCTTGAACACCGCAACGCGGCGCGGAAGGATCGGCACTTCCTCGCCGGTCTTCGGGTTGCGGCCGACGCGCTCGTTCTTGTCGCGCACCAGGAACGAGCCGAAGGACGAGATCTTCACCGATTCGCCCCGGGCGATCGTCGAGCACATCTCTTCGAGGATCATCTCGACGAGCGAAGCGGACTCGGTGCGGGAAAGCCCGATCTTGCGAAACACGGCTTCAGCGAGATCGGCCCGCGTGATCGTCTTGTCGCTCATGCCCATCCCCTGAAATCCAGACGCCCGCGCTGCTCCCCAACGTCGCGGCCGACCTTTAGACGGCGCCAAGATACGCAATTCCGACCTTTAATCAAGGTTAAGAAGACCTTGACAGGGCGGCCGGGAGCCTGTCGCAGCTACCAGCGGACGAGCATCGCCCCCCAGGTGAAACCGCCGCCCATGGCCTCCAGGAGGACCAGATCGCCGCGCTTGATGCGGCCGTCGCGCACCGCCACGTCGAGCGCCAGCGGGATGGAGGCGGCGGAGGTATTGCCGTGGTCCTGCACCGTCACGACCACCTTTTCCGGCGCGATGCCGAGCTTCTTCGCCGAGGCGTCGATGATCCGCCGATTCGCCTGGTGCGGCACGAACCAGTCGACCGCCTCGGCATCGACACCGACCGCCGCGAAGGATTCCTCGACCACGTCGGTGATCATCGCCACCGCGTGCTTGAAGACTTCGCGGCCCTCCATCCGCAGCTTGCCGACGGTACCGGTGGTCGAGGGACCGCCGTCGACGTAGAGCTTCTCCTCGTGGTTGCCGTCGGCGCGCAGGCGCGAGACCAGCACGCCGCGCCCCGCCGCGCCCTCGGCCGTTTCCGCCGCTTCCAGCACCACGGCCCCCGCCCCGTCGCCGAACAGCACGCAGGTCGTCCGGTCCTCCCAGTCGACGATGCGCGAGAACGTTTCCGCCCCGATGACGAGGGCGCGCGTCGCCATGCCGGAGCGCAGATACAGGTCCGCCGTCGTCAGCGCGTAGACGAAGCCGCTGCAGACCGCAGCCACGTCGAAGGCGAAGCCGCGAGCGATGCCGAGCCGCCGCTGCACCTGCACCGACGAGGCGGGAAAGGTGTTGTTCGGCGTCGCGGTCGCGAGGATCACGAGATCGATGTCGGCGGGCGTGACGCCGGCCGCATCGAGCGCCTTGCGGGCCGCCGCCTCGCCGAGCGAGACCGTCGTCTCGCCCTCGCCGGCGATCCGCCGGTTGCGGATGCCGGTGCGCTGCGTGATCCACTCGTCGGAAGTCTCGATCGTCTTTTCGAGCTCGCGGTTGGAGACGGTGCGGGCCGGCAGCGCGGAGCCGGTGCCGAGGACGACGGAGCGCCGAGTGTGCATCAGATCGTCTCCGGCGCGACTTCGACGACCGTTTCGGCCGTCAGGCGTTCGTGGAACAGGCGAAGCGCTTCCTCGACCTTGCCGAGCAGGCCGTTCTCGGCCATGGCGCAGGCGAGGTCGATCGCGGCCGCCAGCCCTTCCGCGTCCGTGCCGCCGTGGCTCTTGATGACGACGCCGTTGAGCCCGAGGAAGACGCCGCCGTTCACCTTGCGCGGATCCATCTTGTCCCGCAGCCGGTCGAAGGCGCTCTTCGCCAGGATGTAGCCGAGCCGGGCCATCCAGGTCTGGGACATGGCGGCCCGGAGATAGCCGGCGATCTGCTTCGCGGTGCCTTCCGCCGTCTTCAGGGCGACGTTGCCGGTGAAGCCTTCCGTCACCACGACGTCGACGGTGCCCTTGCCGAGATCGTCGCCCTCGACGAAGCCCTTGTAGGACAGGCCGGAAATCGCGGTCTCCTTCAGGAAGCGCGCGGCCTCGCGCACTTCCTCCTGCCCCTTCACTTCCTCGACGCCGACATTGAGGAGGCCGACCGTCGGCTGCTCGGCGCCGAACAGCGCCCGCGCCATCGCCGCGCCCATCAGCGAGAAGTCGACGAGCTGCTGCGCGTCGGCCCCGATGGTCGCGCCGACGTCGAGCACGATGCTCTCGCCGCGCAGCGTCGGCCAGATGGCCGCGATCGCCGGCCGCTCGACCTTCGCCATGGTGCGAAGGCAGAACTTCGCCATCGCCATCAATGCGCCGGTGTTACCGGCCGAGACGGCCACATGCGCCTCGCCGGTTTTCACGGCCTCCACCGCGCGCCACATCGAGGAGCGGTAGCGCCCCTGCCGCAGCGCCTGCGAGGGCCGCTCGTCCATGCGGATCGAAACGTCGCAATGGTGGAACACGGAGGCCGCCTTCAATTTCGGCAAGCCGTCCAGAACCGGCAGCACGGCCTGCTCCTCGCCGAAGATGGCGAAGCGGATGCCGGGGCGGCGTTCGAGCGAGATCGCGGCGCCGGGAAGCACGACGGACGGTCCGTGGTCGCCGCCCATCGCGTCGATGGCGATCGTCACGCCTGAACTGGAACTCAACTGCGGCTCGCTTTCATGTCGACCTTGCGGTGGCGGACTCCCTTGCCGCAGAAGCCGACGATTGTGCGGCGCCTGTACGGCACCGCTCCATACGATCTTTCGAGCCGTTCCAAAACCGGCGGCGCACGCCCTCTTATCCGATCTGCGCCCTCCGGCAACTGCGCGGACGACACGGTCAATCCTTCTTCGGTTCCCGCAGCCGGGCGAGCACGGCGAAGGGCGAGGGCTCGCGCTCGCCCTCGCGCACCGCCTCGAAGGACACGTCCTCCCCGCGCGGATAGGGGTCGAGCGCAACGCCGAGGAGCTGAACCAGCGGCTCACCGAGGTCGATCCGGTCGCCGCGGAAGGTTTCGATCGCCTCGTCGCCGGGATCGAGATCGATCGCGTCGTCCTCGGCGACCGCCGGGCGAGCCAGCCGCGAATGCTCCGGCACGAAGAAGAGGGTGACTTCTTCTTCGATATCCTGGCGCACCGGATCGAGCGTGACGACGTCGGGCTGCAGGGTGGCGGCGAAGAGCGTTCCGTCCACCGCGACGCCGTCGTCCTGCCAGCGCCTGGCCAGAAGCTCGGCCTCGAACCGCTCGACGCCGAGGATGCCGAAGCGTGCGGCGATCGCCCGCCGCTGCGCTTCGTCCGCCTCGAAGCGGATGCGCAGCCCGTCCTGCGGCAGCCGCGAAACGACGAGCGCGAAGACCGGCGCGTCGGGCGCTTGCCCCTCGCTCATCGGCTTGATCCGTCTTCGAACAGGCGGCCGGAAAGGATCGCATCCGTTTCGAGCCGGTCGAGCTCGGCCTTCGTGGTCATCATGTGGGTCGCGAGCGCTGCGGCGTCGCGTTGGTCCGGCGGAGCCTCGCCCAAGGCGTAGCGCTCCAGCTTGGCGGCCAGCGCCGGCTCGTCGCCGTCGCGCAACGGCGGATCGTAGGCGGAGACGCGTTCGTAGAACATGCCGGTCAGCTTGCGCATGCGCTTCGGCACCGCCACGTCGCCGATGCCGATCTCGCGGATCGAGTCCTCGACGTCGACGATGAAGCGGTCGACGAGGTCCTGCGCCACCGGCTTGGTCGCTTCGTCCCGGCTGCAGCGCGCGAGCGCCAAGAAGATGTGGATGGAAAGGGACTCGAAACGGCCCATCACCGTGTCGGGCACGCCGAATTCCAGGTAGAGCTTCGGCGTCCGCGAACGCGCGACGACGCTTTCGTAGAGCGCGTCCACGATCTCGCGGTTGCGGTTGCGGATTTGCCTGCGCAGCTTGAAACGCGACAGCATCGTGCCTTCCATCGGCGATGGGCGTCGCATGGCTGCGACTCGATTGCAACGGCGAACGGACTGCTTTACGAGGCGGAACCGCGCCGCGCGGGCGCAGCCGCGCCGCAGTGTCGCCGTGTTTATGACGCGAGCGCCGTTTAACGGCACGGAAATGCTTCACGGGAGTGCGAAGTTGATCCGCCGTCGGACGAGCCTACGCCTGATCCTTCTCTCAGCCGGCATGGCGTCGCTCAGCCTCGCCAGCGCCTGCAACACCAGCGAGGTCCTGAATCAGGGCTACGTGGTGGACGAGCAGACCATCCAGCTCGTGCCCGTCGGCTCCAGCCGCGAACAGGTCCTCACCGCGCTCGGCACGCCGTCCACCAAGGCGACCTTCGACAACGAGGTCTTCTACTACATCTCGCAGAAGAGGGTGCGGCCCGTCGCCTTCATGAATCCGCACATCGTCGACCAGCGGGTGCTGGCGATCTATTTCGGGCCGGACGACACCGTCACGAACATCGCCAACTACGGCCTCGAGAACGGCAGGCTGTTCGACTTCATCTCGCGCACCACGCCGACCGGCGGCAAGGACGTGAGCTTCATCGGCCAGCTTCTCGAGCCCGGCGGCCCCACCGGCATCCCCGGTGTGCAGCAGAATCGCGACCCCGTCGACATCAACAAGCCCGCCGGTCCGGGCTGACGATACCGGACTTTCGGAACGCAGAAGGCCCGCGGAGATCGCTCTCCGCGGGCCTTCTTGTTTGTGGAGAGCGCTTCAGAGGTGCGACAGGACTGCCAGCAGCAGGAGCGCCACGATGTTGGTGATCTTGATCGCCGGGTTCACCGCCGGGCCCGCCGTGTCCTTGTAGGGATCGCCGACCGTGTCGCCGGTGACGGAGGCCTTGTGCGCGTCGGAGCCCTTCATGTGCCGCACGCCGGCCGCGTCGACGAAGCCGTCCTCGAAGCTCTTCTTCGCATTGTCCCAGGCGCCGCCGCCGGAGGTCATCGAGATCGCGACGAAGATGCCGGTGACGATGACGCCGAGCAGCATCGCGCCGAGCGCCGAGAAGGCCTGGCTCTTGTCGGCGATCACGAGCACCGCGAAATAGACGACGATCGGGGCCAGCACCGGCAGGAGCGAAGGCACGATCATCTCGCGGATGGCCGCACGCGTCAGCATGTCGACCGCGCGGGCGTAGTCCGGACGCTCGCGGCCTTCCATGATGCCCGGCTTCTCGCGGAACTGCCGCCGCACTTCCTCGACCACCGCGCCCGCCGCGCGCCCGACGGCGGTCATCGCGATGCCGCCGAAGAGGTAGGGGATGAGACCGCCGAGCAGCAGGCCGACCACCACGAACGGGTTGGTCAGCGAGAAGTCCGGCGAGACACCCTGGAAGTAGCCGTAGCCCTGGCCGGCCTTCGCCTGCGCGACGAAGTACTGGAGGTCGTAGTTGTAGGCCGCGAAGAGCACCAACGCCCCGAGACCGGCGGAGCCGATGGCGTAGCCCTTCGTCACCGCCTTCGTCGTGTTGCCGACCGCATCGAGCGCGTCGGTGGATTTCCGCACGTCCGCCGGCAGCCCGGCCATCTCGGCGATGCCGCCGGCATTGTCGGTCACCGGGCCGAAGGCGTCGAGCGCGACGATCATGCCGGCGACGCCGAGCATCGCGGTCACCGCGATGCCGGTGCCGTAGAGGCCGGCGAGCTGGTAGGTCGCGATGATGCCGGCGATGATGACGATCGTCGGCAGCGCCGTCGATTCCAGCGACACGGCGAGCCCCTGGATGACGTTCGTGCCGTGGCCGGACACGGAGGCCTGGCTGATCGAGCCGACCGGGCGGTAGCCGATGCCGGTATAGTACTCGGTGATGAACACGATCAGGCCGGTGACGATCAGCCCGACGATGCCGCAGAAGAACAGCTTGAGGCCGGACAGGATCGTTCCCGGCGCCGTTCCGACATCGCCGAAGCCGACGGTCAGGTAGGTCGCCAGCGCGACGCCCGCGACGGACAGGAGCGTCGTCACCCAGAGGCCCTTGTAGAGCGCGCCCATGATCGAGCCGTTGCGGCCGAGGCGCACGAAGAAGGTGCCGACGATCGAGGTGACGATGCAGGCCGCGCAGATGGCGAGCGGGTAGAGCATCACGGTGCCGACCACCGCGCTGCCGGCGAAGAAGATCGCGCCGAGCACCATCGTGGCAACCACCGTCACAGCGTAAGTCTCGAAGAGGTCGGCCGCCATGCCGGCACAGTCGCCGACATTGTCGCCGACGTTGTCGGCGATGGTGGCGGGGTTGCGCGGATCATCCTCCGGGATGCCCGCCTCGACCTTGCCGACGAGGTCGCCGCCGACATCGGCGCCCTTAGTGAAAATGCCGCCGCCGAGGCGCGCGAAGATCGAGATCAGCGACGCGCCGAAGCCGAGCGAGACCAGCGAGTCGATAACGACGCGGTCGGACGGCGCATAGCCCTGCGCGCCCGTGAGGATCAGGAAGTAGGCCGCGACGCCGATCAGCGCGAGGCCGGCGACGAGCATGCCGGTAATGGCGCCCGACTTGAACGCGATGGCAAGACCGGCGGCGAGCGAGCGCGAGGCCGCCTGCGCGGTGCGCAGATTCGCCCGCACCGAGACGTTCATGCCGATGAAGCCGGCGACGCCGGACAGCACCGAGCCGATCAGGAAGCCGATGGCCGCGTGGATGGACAAGAGCAGCCAGGAGATGACGAAGACGATGACGCCGACGATCGCGATCGTCGTGTACTGGCGGGCGAGATAGGCCTGCGCCCCTTCGCGGATGGCGCCGGCGATTTCCTGCATGCGCTCGCTGCCCTGATCGGACGCGAGCACGGAACGCGTCGCCCAGGCCGCGTAGGCGATGGACAACGCCCCGCAGAGGATGACCACAATCAATGCTGTCGACATGAAACTCCCTCGCCGCCGATCGAATGGTCGACCGGACGGTCCCTCCCCTCAGCCATGCGCGTGCATCATCGGCCCGTCGCGACGCGGCGGAGGTTAGCGAAGCACCGGGCCGCGTCAAGCGCCGCGACGATGGGCGGGATGTCCTCAGGGGAAGCGAGGCGGCGGCTACTCGTCCTGCGGGTCCGTGCCGCGCCCCTCGCCGCGCGAGCGCCGCGCGATTCGATCGAGCACCGCGTTGACGAGGCGCGGCTCCTCTTCGGCGAAGAAAGCTCTGGCGACGTCGACGTATTCGCTGACGATCACGGCCGTCGGCACGTCCTTGCGGTTCAAGACCTCGTAGGCGCCCGCCCGGAGGATGGCACGCAGCGTCGTATCGAGGCGGGACAGCGGCCAGTCGGCGGTCAGCGAGGTGTGGATCATCGGATCCAGCGTCTTCTGCGAGCGCACCACGCCGGACACGATGTCGCGGAACCAAGCGGCGTCCGCCTCGCGGTAGGTCTCGCCATCGATCTCCTGGCCGAGCCGCGTCGTCTCGTATTCGGCCACCGTTTCCAGAAGCCCGGTACCGCCGACGTCCATCTGATAGAGCGCCTGCACGGCGGCGAGGCGGGCCGCGCCGCGCTTGTTGGCGGGGCGCACGGGCCGGGACGGGGCGGTGTCGCTCACGGGATCAGCCTCCGAGCCGCTCGCGCAGCGCGATCATGGTCAGCGCCGTCTCCGCCGCCGAACCGCCCTTGTTCTTCTCGCCCTTGGCCGAGCGCACCAGCGCCTGCTCCTCGGTCTCGACGGTCAGGATGCCGTTGCCGACAGCTATGCCCTCGTTCACCGACAGATCCATGATCGCCCGGCAGGATTCGTTGGCGACGATGTCGAAATGGTAGGTCTCGCCGCGAATGACGCAGCCGAGCGCGACGAAGCCGTCGTATTCCTTGCCGCCCTCGTCCGCGCCGATCAGCGCGAAGCCGATCGCCCCCGGGATCTCCAGCGCGCCGGGCACGGTGACGACCTCGTAGGTCGCGCCCGCCTCGTCGAGCGCCGCCCGGGCGCCTTCGAGGAGCGCGTCGGCGATGTGGTCGTAGAAGCGGGCTTCCACGATGAGGAGATGCGGGGCTGCCATGAATGTCCTTCCGGGTCGTTCCGACGGCGGCGCGCGGGGCGCCGCGTCGTCGAAGCGGCGTCCTTACCGAAGTCCTTGGTCGGATGTAAGACGAAAGTCGGTCGGCGGTCAGTTCGCCTGCGTATCGGCCGCGAAGAGCCGGGCGGCGTAGCGCGCGATCTGGTCGATCTCGAGGTTGACCCGGTCGCCCGCCTGCCGCTCTCCCCAGGTCGTCACCTCCAGCGAATGCCGGATGAGCAGGACGTCGAACACGTCGTCCTCGACCCTGTTGACGGTCAGCGACGTGCCGTCGAGGCAGATCGAGCCCTTCGGCGCGACGAAGCGCTTGAACTCGGCCGGCACGCGCAGGCGGAAGCGCACCGCGTCGCCCTCCGCCTCGCGGGACAGGATTTCAGCCTGCCCGTCGACATGGCCGGACACGAGATGGCCACTGAGCTCGTCGCCGAGCTTCAGCGAACGCTCGAGATTGAGGCGAGTGCCTTCCCGCCACGCGCCGGCCGTCGCGAGGCGGAGAGCCTCCTCCCAAGCCTCCACTTCGAACCAGCGGCGGTTCGAGTCGGCCTCCGGCAGCGCCGTCACGGTGAGGCAGATGCCGGAACAGGCGATCGATGCACCGATGGCGATGCCGGCCGGATCGTAGGCCGTCTCGACCCGGAAGCGCTTACCCTCCGGCAGCGCCTCGACGGCGTCGATCCGCCCGACATCGGTGACGATTCCGGTGAACATGGATGGTCCCGCTTCCTGATTTCCCCCCGCATCTAGCGATCGGAGCGTCCGATCACAATGAATGTCTCTGCTCAGGCGAGTCGCTCGAACTCCTGCCAGCGGTCGGGACCGAAACGGTATTCGGTGACCTTGCGGAAGCCCTCTGGCGATCCGGCATCGAGGGGCGCCAGAACTCCACCCGCGCCGACGATGGTTTCGCCGCGGACCACGATCAGGCGATCGGCGAGTTGCTGCTCCAGCAAGGTCGCGGCGAGCCGGGCTCCGGGCTCGACCATCAGGCTGGACAGGCCTCTCGCCGCCAGATCCTCGAAGAGTTCCGGCAGCGCGATCCGGTTCGTTCCGGGCTCGGCCTCGCAGGCGAGAAGCTCGCACCCCGCGGCGCGGATGGCCGAGGCCTGCTCGGATGCTGGCGCCAGTGTCGCGACCATCACGGGCACATCCCTCGCCGTCCGGACCAGAACGGAGTCCGGCCGGATTTCCAACCGGGAATCGAGCACGATGCGCGTCGGCGAGCGGTCGCGGAGGCCCGGCAGGCGGCAGGTGAGGCTGGGATCGTCGGCCGCGACCGTCCCGATGCCGACGAGGATCGCGTCGCTCCGCGCGCGCAGGAGATGGGTCTGGCGATTGGCATCAGGTCCCGTGATCGCGACCTGCCCCTCACCGCGACGGCCGATCATGCCGTCGGCGGAAATCGCAAACTTCATCGTCACATACGGGCGCTTCCTCGTCATTCGCGAGAGATATCCGGCCAACGAGCGACGCGCTTCCGCGGCCAGGACGCCCGCCTCGACCACGATGCCGGCCGCGCGCAGCATCGCCGCGCCGCGCCCGTCGACGCGCGGGTCTGGATCGCTCGCGGCGATGACGACACGCGCGACGCCGGCCGCGATCAAGGCTTCGGCGCAGGGCGGCGTGCGGCCGTGGTGGGAGCACGGCTCCAGCGTGACATAGGCGGTCGCTCCGGCCGCTCGTTCGCCGGCTTCCGCGAGCGCGATCGTCTCCGCATGCGGCCGCCCGCCCGGCGCGGTGATGCCTCGCCCGACGACCACGCCGTCACGGACGAGGATCGTGCCGACCGAAGGGTTCGTTCCGGTGAGGCCCGAATGCCGCTCCGCCAGCCGAAGCGCGGCCGCCATGAAACGACGGTCGTCGTCAGCCATCGCGATCCGCGGCCGCCCCTTCCGCCTCGAGGTCGTCCACTTCCGGCGGCTTGGCAAGTTCGCCGATCACGGCGGTGAAATCTTTCGCGTCATGGAAGTCGCGGTAGACCGAAGCGAAGCGCAGATAGGCGACGTCGTCCAAACCGCGCAGCGCTTCCATGGCGAGAAGACCGATACGGTTCGAGCTGATCTCGCTTTCGCCGGACGATTCGAGCTGGCGCACGATACCGGAGATCATCCGGTCGACGCGCTCGGGATCGACGGGCCGCTTGCGGAGCGCCACCTGGATCGAGCGCGCCAGCTTTTCCCGGTCGAAGCGCACGCGCCGGCCGGACTTCTTCTGCACGGTCAGTTCGCGAAGCTGCACCCGCTCAAAGGTGGTGAAGCGGCCGCCGCAGTCCGGGCAGACGCGGCGGCGGCGAATCGCGTCACCGTCCTCGGCGGCGCGGCTGTCCTTCACCTGGCTGTCCTGCGAGCCGCAATAGGGGCAGCGCATCGGCGGCTAGCGACCCCTGCCTCAGGCGCCGGAGTAGATCGGGAACCGGCTCGTCAGCGCCAGAACCTTCTCCTTCACGGCGGTCTCGACGCGGGCGTTGCCCTCCTCCGAGTTCGCGGCCTTCAGTCCGTCGAGCACTTCCACGATCAGGCGGCCGACTTCCTGGAACTCCGCCGCGCCGAAGCCGCGCGTCGTCGCGGCCGGGGTGCCGAGCCGGATGCCGGAGGTGATCGTCGGCTTCTGCGGGTCGTTCGGTACGCCGTTCTTATTGCAGGTGATCGCGGCGCGGCCGAGCGCGTTCTCAGACGACTTGCCGGTGAGGTTCTTCGGCCGGAGGTCGACGAGCATCAGGTGCGTGTCGGTGCCGCCGGAGACGATGTCGAGGCCCCCTTCCCTGATCGTCTGCGCCAGGATCTTGGCATTCTCCACGACGGAAGCCGCGTAGGAGCGGAAGGCCGGCGTCAGCGCTTCGCCGAAGGCGACGGCCTTGGCGGCAACGACATGCATCAGCGGACCGCCCTGCAGGCCGGGGAAGATCGCCGAGTTGATCTTCTTGGCGATGTCCTCGTCGTTCGTCAGCACGAGGCCGCCGCGCGGGCCGCGCAGGGTCTTGTGCGTGGTGGAGGTCACGACATGGGCGTGCGGGAACGGGCTCGGATGCTGGCCGCCCGCAACGAGGCCGGCGAAATGCGCCATGTCGACCCAGAGGAAGGCGCCGACCGCGTCGGCGATCTTGCGGAAGCGCTCGAAGTCGATGACGCGCGAATAGGCCGAACCGCCGGCGATGACGATGCGGGGCTTGCGCTCGTGCGCCAAGCGCTCGACCTCGTCGTAGTCGATGAGGCCGGTCGCGGTGTCGAGGCCGTACTGGACGGCGTCGAACCAGCGGCCGGACAGGTTCGGCTTCGCGCCGTGCGTCAGGTGACCGCCGGCGTCGAGGCTCATGCCGAGGATCGTCTCGCCCGGCTTCGAAAGCGCCATCAGCACCGACTGGTTGGCTTGGCTGCCGGAACTCGCCTGGACGTTGGCGAAGGCGCAGCCGAAGAGGTGCTTGGCGCGATCGATCGCCAGTTCCTCGGCGATGTCGACGTAGTGGCAGCCGCCGTAGTAGCGCTTGCCGGGATAACCTTCGGCGTACTTGTTGGTCAGCACCGAGCCCTGTGCCTCAAGCACAGCGCGCGAGACGATGTTCTCCGAGGCGATCAGCTCGACCTCGGTCTGCTGGCGGTTCAGCTCGCCCTTGATCGCGCCGAACAGCGCCGGATCGGTGGAGGCGAGCCCGCCCGTGAAGAACGTGTCGAATTCGGCCGCGGCTTCCGGCTTGCGCAGTTCGGACATGGCATCACCTCGTCGTTGCGGGACGTCATCCGTAGCGGACGGAGCGACGCGATAGCACGACAGCGAGCGACAACCAACCGCGCCGATCCGACACGAAAGCCGCCGCAGCCCGACGAGGCTTCCTGAAATGGACAGGGCCGGAAGCGCCCCCCCGCTCCCGGCCCTGCTCCCCCTCGGAGGCGTTCGCCCGTTCAGTTCGCCATGTCGGAGGCTTGCGTCTGCACCTGCTCGCCCGGCTGGTAGGCGCGCGGCGCGGAATCGTTCATCGCGAGGAGCTCGGAGCCGTCGCGATGGTAGATGTCGTCGCGGAACTGCACGGCGTTCGGATCGGTCGCCCACGCGGTCAGGTAGGTGAAGTACACCGGCACCGGGTTGGTGAGGTTGATGTCCTCGCGGGTGCGGGCAGCGATGACGCGCTCGATGTGCTGCCGGTCCCAGCCCGGCTCGTCGCGCGCCAGCCAGACCACGAGGTCGCGCACGTTCTGCACGCGCACGCAGCCGGACGAGTCGAAGCGCATCAGCTTCGAGAACAGGCTCTGCTGCGGCGTGTCGTGCATGTAGGTGTTGAACTGGTTCGGGAAGTTGATCTTCACCGAGGCCATGGCGTTGTTCTTGCCCGGCTCCTGCCGGAAGAGATACTTCACCGCCTCGTTCGTGTTCCAGTCGATGGATTCCGGCGGAATCTCCTGCCCGTTGCCGGCGAAGATCTTGATCTCGTTCCGCGCGAGATAGGTCGGGTCCTTCCGCATCAGCGGAATGATGTCCTTCTCGACGATCGAGGCCGGCGCGTGCCAGTACGGGTTGAGGTTGAGGTTGGTGATCTTCGAGTTCAGGATCGGCGTCTGGCGGTCGATCTTGCCGACGATGGCGATGTGGCGCTGTACGACGCGACCGTTCTCCACCGCCTCCAGCGCCGCCGCCGGCGCGTTGACCATCACGAAACGCTGGCCGAGGAAGCCGTTCATCGACTGGAGGCGCACGAGGTTCGTCTGCATCTGGCCGATGCGCACGTCCACCGGCACGTTCAGCGCCTTGTAGGTCATCTCGGCGACGACGCCGTCGGCCGGCAGGCCGTGACGCGTCTGGAACCGCTTGACCGCCGCATCGACGTATGAGTCGAAGGCCTCCGACATGCCGGCCGAGCGCGGCAGGTCGCCGGACACCGCAAGCCGCTGGCGGAGCACGCCGACGGCCGGGTCCTGCATGCCGAGTTTCAGCTTGCCGCCCTCCGGCACGTTCGGCCAGCCGCCGTTCGCGGCGATGGCGCGGTAGTTCTCGATCGCCTGGCTCAGCGAGGTCACGGTGTTCTGCGAGAAGATCGGCTGGCTCGACGCGACCTGCGCGACGCCGGAGGAGCGCGTATCGAAGTCGTCGTCCCAGTTGCCGCGCCGCGGCGCCTGCAGGAGATCGTCGAGCGCTTCCTGCGCGGCCGCGACGCCGGGCACGAGCGCGGCGCCCGCGATAGCGGCTCCCGCGAAGAACTGGCGGCGGGACAGCCGGTGGATACCGTGGCGCTTCTCGTTCTGCATCAAAGTCCCTCGTCGAGGCCGAAACCGTTCGCTTGGGCAAATATCGGGCTACCAAGGTAAACGGACCGACAACGGGCCCGGCTCGCTCGGTGGCCGGTTCAGCCCGCGGCTGGTTCCGCATGGCCACGGCAATATGGCCAAAGCATGGAAGAGAGTGTCCGTATCAATGGTTTAGCGTGGTCGCGTGGCGATAGGGCAACGCGCGAAACCTCCGCGACCGCCGGGAGCGGTCACGGAGGTTTGAGAAGGTCGCCTCGCGGCTATGATCAGAGGCGGTAGGCGATCGAGTCGTTCCAGAACCGGTCGAGGCGCTGCAGCGACTTGTTGAGCTTCTGGAACTCCTGCTCGTCGAGACCGCCGACCTTGTCGATCGAGCCGATGTGGCGCTGGTAGAGGTCCGCCACGATGGCCGCGACTTCGCCGCCGGACTTGGTGAGTTGCACCCGCACCGCGCGGCGGTCGACCCGCGAGCGCTGGTGGTCGATGAAGCCGAGGTCGACCAGCTTCTTCAGGTTGTAGGAGACGTTCGAGCCGAGGTAGAAGCCGCGGGTGCGCAGCTCGCCCGCCGTCAGCACCGAGTCGCCGATGTTGAAGAGCAGCAGCGCCTGCACGGCGTTGATGTCGGTCCGGCCGGCGCGATCGAACTCGTCCTTGATCACGTCCAGCAGCCGGCGGTGCAGACGCTCCACCAGTTGAACGGTCTCCAAGTAGAGACCCTTCAGCTCGGTGTTGACCTCGACGAACTGTTCCGGCTGCTTCTTGACCTGGGTCTTCATAGTATCGCCTCCGCTGTTGCAGTGACGAGAGCTCTTGTTCCGGCCTCGTCTTATGCACCACAATACGAGGCGCGACTAAAGTTCGACTTAAAGCCCAGGCTTAAGAGCATCTTACTGTTTCGCCTCCGATTTTCTTCACTAACGAGCCGTGACCCGTGGATGGATTTCGTCAACCAGCCCGGCCCGGCGGACGATGCGACCACCATTCGGCGATGCGCAGCAGCGCGAACGCCGCCAGAGTCGCGAGTACCACGGCGAGTTCGGCATCCGGCCCGCCGAAGATCTGCGGCAGGGCGAAATGCATGCCCGCCTCCAGCGTCGCGACGATGATCCAGACCACGGTGCCCCAGGAAGCCGCGAGCCAGAGACCGACGCCGCCGACCGGCGCAAGGACCGCGAGCACGCAGGATGCCGCCCGCCACTGCGACGACATCAGGTCGAACCGCCAGTTCGCCTCCGGAAACACGCCGACGAGGCGGATCCAGTAGGCGATGCCGATCGCGAACAGGGCGAGGCCTGCGATTCGCCGCAGCCAGAGGATGGAAAGCCGCACGTATCGTCCGCTTCCCGGAGCCGGTGCCGCCGGAATCGTCATGCGCCCTTTTGGCCAGAAGTCCGCGCCGAACGCCAGCCCGTGCCGCCTTCCTCCACCACTGAGGATGCCTCTCCCCGTTCGCCGCCGGATTGATGCCGGGCGCGGAAGCGCCTAACCCGTCCCTCGACTCGACCTTTATCTTCGGCTTCTCGGCTCGGTTCAGGATGGTTCGGATGGATTTCGCAAGCGACCGGGGCATTGCCGGACGAATCGATGCCGCGACCGGCGGGCGGCGCCTTAGGCGACTGCGCCAGCACGACTGGACGCGTCGTCTCGTGCGCGAAACGAGCCTCGCCCCCGCCGACCTGATCTGGCCCGTCTTCGTGCGGGACGGTTCGGGCGCCGACGAGCCGGTCGCCTCCATGCCGGGCGTCGTCCGCTATTCGCTGGAGCGCGTCGTGGATGCCGCTCGCGAGGCGCGCGATCTCGGCATCCCGGTGCTGGCGCTCTTCCCCTATACGACCCGCGACAAGCGGGACGAGCGCGGCAGCGAGGCGACCAACCTCGACAACCTCGTCTGCCGCGCGGTCGGAGCGATCAAGGACGCGGTGCCGGAAGTGGGCGTCATGTGCGACGTCGCGCTCGATCCCTACACCAGCCACGGCCACGACGGCATCATGCGGGACGGAAGGATCGTCAACGACGAGAGCGTCGAGATCCTGTGCCGGCAGGCGCTGGTGCAGGCGAAAGCGGGCTGCGACATCGTCGGTCCGTCCGACATGATGGACGGGCGGGTCGCGATGATCCGCGACGCGCTCGACGCGGAAGGCTTCCGCGACACGATGATCATGTCCTACGCGGCGAAGTACGCCTCCGCCTTCTACGGGCCGTTCCGCGAGGCGGTCGGCTCGAACGATCTCCTGAAGGGCGACAAGCGCACCTATCAGATGGACTACGGCAACACGGCCGAGGCGCTGCGCGAGGCGGAGCAGGATATCGCGGAGGGCGCGGACATGATCATGGTGAAGCCGGGCCTGCCCTATCTCGACGTCCTGTCGCGACTGGCGAGCGAGTTCGGCATGCCGACCTTCGCCTACCAGACCTCGGGCGAGTACTCGACCATCGAAGCGGCCGCCGCGAACGGCTGGATCGACGGGGAGCGTGCCATGATGGAAACGCTGGCCGCGTTCAAGCGCGCCGGGGCCGCCGGCGTCCTCACCTATTTCGCGCCGCGGGCGGCGAAGGCGCTGCGTGCCGCATAGCGGCATTGCGTCGCCGCGTTCGCCTTCCCACATTTCCCCTGCCGGTCGTCTGGACCGGCGGAAGCGAAACAAGGCAGATGAGCGAACAAGGCACCCTCTACCGCACGTTCGACCGACGCGACCTCGACGCGCCGCGTCTCTACGACGGCGTCAGGACCCGCCGGGCGATGTCCTTCTTCGTCGACTACGCGATGGTACTGGTGCTCTGCATTCCGGTCGCGGTGCTGATCTTCTTTCTCGGCATCGTCACGCTGTCGATCGGCTGGCACCTCTACGCGATCATGCTGCCGGCGGTAGCGCTCGTCTACGTCGCGTTCACGATGGGCGGACGGTCGCAGGCGACCCCCGGCATGCGGCTGGCCGGCGTCCATCTCGAGCGTCTCGATGGCGGCACGGTGGACCCGGCGACAGCGGCGCTGCACGGCGTCCTGTTCTGGGCCTCCGTCACGCTCTTGACGCCGTTCGTGCTGCTCGTCGCGCTGTTCACGCGCCGCAAGCAGCTTCTCCACGACATCGCTCTCGGAACGGTGATCGTCCGCGACCGCTGACGCGGCAACCGTACTTGGAGAAGCCGGAGCCGGCCAGTTTTCAGGCCGGCATCCGCGTGCTTAATAAAGGCGTTACCGTCCCGATCCGGCGCAGCCGGGCGGCGGGCCGAGGCATCGACGCTTTCATGACCATCCATTCGCAGACGCCGCAGTTCTTCCTGACGTCGCCTTCGCCCTGCCCCTATCTCGCCGGCCAGTTCGAGCGGAAGGTCTTCACGCATCTCATCGGCGACCGCGCGCCGGACCTTCTCGACCTCCTGACGCAGGGCGGCTTCCGCCGCTCGCAGAACATCGCCTACCGGCCCGCCTGCGAGCGCTGCCGCGCCTGCGTCTCGGTGCGCATCCTCGTCCGCGAGTTCCAGCCGACGCGGTCGATGCGGCGCGTCTGGCTGCGGAACGGCGACCTCGTCGGCCGCATCGGCGATCCGGAACCGTCGAGCGAGCAGTATTCGCTGTTCCGGCGCTACCTCGACAGCCGCCACGCGATGGGCGGCATGTCGGAGATGTCGGTACTCGATTACGCGATGATGGTGGAGGACAGCCAGGTCGACACGCGGCTGGTGCGCTATCTCCGGCGTGGTCCCGACTCGCGGTTCAGCGAGCGCTCGGACGGCAGCCTCGTCGGGGCCGCCCTCACTGACGTGATGAACGACGGCCTGTCGATGGTCTATTCGTTCTTCGACCCTGACGAGAGCGAGCGCAGCCTCGGCACCTACATGATCCTCGACCACATCGAGCGCGCTCGAAAGATGGGCCTTCCCTACGTCTATCTCGGCTACTGGGTGAAGGACTCGCCCAAGATGAACTACAAGATCCGCTACCAGCCCCAGGAACACCTGACGCCGAAGGGGTGGGAGCGGTACGAGGAAGGCTGACCGCTCACCCGAACCGGTTCGACTTCGGGAAGCCGTTCGGGACCATGCGGCCGGCGTGGGCGCGGGAATCCTGCCATTCCAGCAGTTCGTCGGCCTTGCGCAGGAAGCTCCGGCCGCCGGCGCCTTGCCAGGCGAGGCCTTCGGCGAGGCGGAAGACCTTGAGGTCCGACAGGCCGCCGTCCTTGTAGCGCTGCAGGCGGACGCCCTTGCCGCGCGTCATCTCGGCCACCTGGATCAGCGGGAAGACGAGCATCTTGCGGTTCTCGCCGACCACCGCGACCGTGTCGCCTTCGGCGATCGCGGCGAGTTTCAGCGACGTGCCGGGGCCGACGTTGAGGATCTGCTTGCCCTTGCGTGTGCCGGACAGGAGCTCGCTTTCCGACACGACGAAGCCGCTGCCGTCGCTCGACGCGACGAGGCGCTTGCGGCCAGTCACCGCCGGAAAGCCGGTGACGATGTCCGCCTTGTCTTCGAGGTCGATCGCGAGGCGGATCGGCTCGCCCTGTCCGCGCCCGCCCGCCAGCTTGTCGGCGAGGAGCGTGTAGGCGCGCCCGTCCGTCGACAGGAAGACGAGCTTGTCGGTCGTCATCGCCGGAAAGGCGAGCTTCAGCGAATCGCCTTCCTTGAAGGTCAGGCCGGCGAGTTCGGCGACATGGCCGCGCAGCGCCCGCAGGAAACCCTTCTGCGACAGCACCACCGTCACGGGCTCCCGCTCGATGAAGGCGGTGGCGATGTCGTCCAGCGCGCGAGCCGGAGCATCGGCGAAGGTGGTGCGCCGTTTGCCGAGCTTGGTCTTCTTCGAGAAGGTCTCCCTGACCTCCCGCACCTCGGCGGCGAGCGCGTTCCACTGCCGCTCGTCGGAGCCGAGCAACGCCTCCCGCTCCGCCTTCTCCGCCTTCAACTCGTCGAACTCGCGCTTCAGCTCGAACTCCTCGAGCTTGCGGAGCGAGCGCAGGCGGAGGTTCAGGATCGCTTCCGCCTGCACGTCCGTCAGTTTGAAGGCCCGGATCAGCTCGGCTTTCGGCTCGTCCTCCTCGCGGATGATGCGGATCACCTCGTCGAGGTTGAGGAAGGCGATCAGGTAGCCCGCCACCACTTCCAGCCGCCGTTCGATCGCGGCGAGGCGGAAGCGCGTGCGACGGAGCAGCACCTCGCGCTGGTGCGCCAGCCATTCGACCAGCACCTCCTTGAGGTTCAGCACCTTCGGCACCTTCCCGCCGGAAAGCACGTTCATGTTCAGCGGGATGCGCGATTCGAGATCAGTCAGCCGGAACAGCGCCTCCATCATCAGTTCGGCGTCGACCGATCGGCTTTTGGGTTCGAAGACGATGCGCACGTCCTCGGCCGATTCGTCGCGCACATCCGCCAGCATCGGCAGCTTCTTCGCCGCTAGCAGTTCGGCGATCTTCTCGATCAGCCGCGACTTCTGCACGAGATACGGGATCTCGGTGACGACGATCTGGTAGCCGCCCCGCCCCTGTTCCTCCTTCTCCCAGCGGGCGCGGACGCGGAAAGAGCCGCGCCCCGTCGCATAGGCCTCACGGATCACGGCGACCGAATCGACCACGATGCCGCCTGTCGGGAAGTCCGGCCCCTGTACGTAGCGCAGGAGCCCATCCAACTCGGTGCCGGGGTTCTCGATCAGCTTCAGCGCCGCGTCGCAGAGTTCGGCGGCGTTGTGCGGCGGGATCGAGGTCGCCATGCCGACCGCGATGCCGGACGAACCGTTGGCGAGGAGATTCGGGAACGCGCCCGGCAGGACGACAGGCTCCTCGTCCTCTTCGTTGTAGGTCGGCTTGAAGTCGATCGCGTCCTCGTCGATGCCGCGCAGCAGCAGCGTCGCGACCGGCGTCATCCGCGCCTCGGTGTAGCGCATGGCCGCCGGGCTATCGCCGTCCACATTGCCGAAGTTGCCTTGCCCGTCGATCAGCGGATAGCGGATCGCGAAATCCTGGCTGAGGCGCACCAGCGCGTCGTAGATCGAGGCGTCGCCGTGCGGGTGGAACTTGCCCATCACGTCGCCGACGATGCGGGCCGACTTCTTGTAGCCCTGTCCGGGATCGAGCCGCAGCGCGCGCATGGCGTGGACGATGCGCCGGTGGACGGGCTTCAACCCGTCGCGCACGTCCGGCAGCGCCCTGCCCATGATGGTCGAGAGCGCATAGGCGAGGTAGCGCTCCTCGAGCGCCGACTTCAGATCGACGAGTTCGACCGTGCCGGAACCGGACGGCGGATCGGTAGGCTTTCCCATGCGGTGAATTTACGATGCCGGCTCACGGGGAACAAGACCGGAACACGCCTTCGGATGCGGTTGCGGACCGGCCGACACGGCAACGCGCCGCACCTTGCGTAACACGTCTGCCACAGTTTACCTGCAATTGACTGCCTGTTGCCCCACCTACCGCCGCCGACCGAGGCGGCTTCCAGCGAAGGATCCATCATGCGCGCATCCGCCAGCCGAGCCGTCCTCGCGAGCCTGGGGCTTCTGCTTGCCGGCTCCGCCTCAGCGCTCGCCGCCGACGCGCAGGCTTTCGCCAACCGCCTGAAGGATGCGGTCGCGGCCAGCTCCCTGCCGATGAGCTTCGCCGGCGCCGAGTCGCAGGGCGACAACGTGGTGGTGAAAGGCGTCACCTTCGGTACCGGGCCCGACGCTGCCAAGCTCGGCGACGTGACGTTCGAGGGCGTCACCGGGTCGGACGCGGACGGCTGGAAGGTAACGCGCGTGCCGATCGCCGACGTCGACCAGGCCGACGGCGACAAGCGCATCCAGGCGCGCGGCATGGTCGTCTCCGGCATCCAGATCGCGCCGAAGGACAAGCCGTCGACGCTGCCCGGCGAGGCGCCGTGGTTCTTCGATTCTGCCGCGGTCCAGGGGGTCGAGGGCACCGAGTCCGGCAAGCCGGTGTTCTCGCTCGGCGCGACGTCGTTCACCAACTCCGTCGCATCCGGCGGCGCGATCGATTCCAACTTCACGCTCGGCGACCTGAAGCTTGACTTCACCGCCACCAAGGACGACGAAGCGGCGAAGACCATGACCGCCGTCGGCTACCCGCAGCTCGCCGGCAACGGCACGATGCACATGAATTGGGACCCGAAGTCGGGCGACCTGACGCTCGACCCGTTCACGCTCGACTTCCAGAACGCCGGCAAGTTCGACGTGGCCTACATGATCAAGGGCTATACGCCGGCCTTCGCCAAGCAGCTCAGCCAGATCCAGAACCAGATGGCGAGCCAGCCGGATCAGGCCTCGCAGTCGGGCATGGCGATCATCGGCCTCCTGTCGCAGCTCAGCATCGGTTCGCTGCAGGTCGGCTTCACCGACGCCTCGCTCACCAACAAGCTCCTCGACTACTTCGCCAAGGAGAACGGCACGACCCGCGAGCAGCTCGCCGATTCGCTGAGCCAGATGGCGCCGCAGTCGCTCGCGGCCTTGAACAACCCGGAGTTCCAGGCGCAGGTGGCCGGAGCGATTTCCGCCTTCCTCAAGGACCCGAAGTCGATCAAGGTCGAGGTGAAGCCGACGCAGCCGATCCCCGCGACGCAGATCATCGGCGCCGCGATGGGCGCGCCGCAGACCCTGCCGAACGTGCTGCAGCTCAAGGTGACGGCCAACACGCAGTAAGCTGCGCCAAATCGCTGCACGAGACGAGGCCGCCGCGGGCAATTGCGGCGGCCTTTCCATATCGGCGGAGATGAGTTCCGCGCCGCTGATCCTCACCCTTCGCTTCGACGACGCATCGTTCCGGCGCTTCGACGGGATGCGGCGGCAGCACTTTCCGCCGGAGCGGAATCATATCCCGGCGCACCTGACGCTGTTCCACCACCTGCCGGGCGAGAGCGAGGCGGATGTTACCGCAACACTGCGCGAGGCAACGCGCGAGCGTGAGCCGCTACCGCTGCGGGTCACCAGCCTGCGCTTCCTCGGCTACGGTTGCGCCTACGAGATCGACTGCCCGCCGCTCGTCACGCTGCGCAAGGAACTCGCCGACGGATGGCGGGACACCCTGACGCCGCAGGACGCCTCCGGCTTCCGACCGCACGTCACCATTCAGAACAAGGTGGCGTCGGCGGAAGCGAAACGCACTTTCGCCGCACTGCAGGCGGCGTTCGAACCGTTCGACGCGCGCGGTATCGGCCTGCTGCTCTGGCGCTATCGCGGCGGCCCGTGGGACGCGGCGGGGGAGTTCCCTTTCCGCGTCCCGGCTTAGTTCCCCGCCGAGCTCGGGGTCGCGCTGGAGCCGTTCGACAGCGCCCCGCGGATGCTGACGAGGTCGACGCCGATCACCGGCACCGGAATGCGGAAATCCTCCGGCCGTCCCGCACCGGCGATCGACTGGCGGTCGTTGCGGGCGCCGGGCGCGGTGGAGGCGCGGCCGCTCGTGCTGCCGATCGTCGTCGCGCCCGTCGCGGACGCGGTGTTCGGGTTGCCGGAGGTCGCGACCGAGCCGGCATTGACGGAATTGAGGTTGGTGGAGCCGGCGGTCGCGGTCGCCTGCGTCGATGCCGAACTGCTACCGGCTTGGGTGCCGGCCTCGGGGTCGAGCGTGACCGGCAGGGTCCAGTTGTTTTCCTGCGCGAGACCGGCCTGTCCGGGCGCGGAGCCGCCGCCGGAGCCGAGCGCATTCGCCGCGCTCGTGACGTTGGGCGTCGACGGCGACGGAGCGGTCGGCGCTGCGGTCACGCCGCCACCCGCGGCACTGGCACCTCCCGCCGCCGCGCCGCCGGCCGAAGCCCCGCCACCACCCGCCGAAGCCCCGCCACCGCCGGCCGATGCCCCTCCGCCGCCGGACGCGCCACCACCGCCCGACGCACCGCCGCCACCCGCGGACTGCGCACCGGCAACCACAACCGAGGCGAGCAAGATGGAAGCGACGGCAATGCCTCGAACGCTTGAACGCGAAGCAGAACACACCAGACGCGAGTATAAATCAGCCGATTCCTGCAGCATCGCACATCTCCCAATGCGTCAACTTGCAGGAAGATACGGCGGCTTTTTCGTTTTGGATGCGGCGATGCTGAATATTGTTAAGTTTCCAACCGTTCTCTTCATCCCTTCGAGGTAGAAGGTGCAACGCGGATACCGAGTTCGCGCAGTTGAGCGGGCGTCGCTTCCGCTGGGGCGGCCATGAGAAGATCGTAGGCCTGCTGGTTCATCGGGAACATCGTGATCTCGCGCAGGTTGCGCGTGCCGCAGAGCAGCATCACGATGCGATCGACGCCCGCCGCCATGCCGCCGTGCGGCGGCGCGCCGTACTGGAAGGCGCGGAACATGCCGCCGAACCGCTCTTCCACGTCGATGCGGCTGTAACCGGCGAGTTCGAACGCCTTCACCATCACGTCCGGCAACTGGTTGCGGATGCCGCCGCTGGCGATCTCGAAGCCGTTGCAGGTGATGTCGTACTGGAACGCCTTAATCGACAGCGGATCGCCGCCTTCCAGCGCTTCCATGCCGCCCTGCGGCATCGAGAACGGGTTGTGCGAAAAGTCGATCTTCTTCTCGTCCTCGTTCCACTCGTAGAACGGGAAATCGACCACCCAGGCGAGCTCGAACCGGTCGCGGTCGACGAGGTTCAGCTCCTCGCCGACCTGCGTCCGCGCCTGTCCCGCGAAGGCGACGAAGTTCTTCGGCAGGCCCGCGACGAAGAAGCAGGCGTCGCCCGCGTCGAGGCCGAGCTGGGTGCGGACGGCTTCCGTCCGCTCCGGCCCGATGTTTTTAGCGAGCGGTCCCGCGCCTTCCAGCGCACCGTTCTCGCTGCGCCAGAAGATATAGCCGAGGCCCGGCTGCCCCTGTCCCTGCGCCCAGGCGTTCATGCGGTCGCAGAAGGCTCGGGAGCCGCCGGTCTTCGCCGGGATCGCCCAGACCTCCACCACTGGGTCGGCCGCGATCATGTTCGCGAAGACCTTGAAGCCGGAGCCGGCGAAGTGCTCGGTCACCGCCCGCATCTCGATCGGGTTGCGCAGATCCGGTTTGTCCGAGCCGTATTTGCGCATCGCCTCGGCGTAGGGAATGCGCGGAAACTTCTGCGTCACCGGCTTGCCGTCGGCGAAGTCCTCGAAGACGCCGCGGATGACCGGCTCCATCGCCGCGAAGACGTCGTCCTGCGTGACGAAGCTCATTTCCACGTCGAGCTGGTAGAACTCGCCCGGCAGGCGGTCGGCGCGCGGATCCTCGTCGCGGAAGCAGGGCGCGATCTGGAAATAGCGGTCGAAGCCGCTCATCATGATGAGCTGCTTGTACTGCTGCGGCGCCTGCGGCAGCGCGTAGAACGTGCCGGGATGGATGCGGCTCGGCACCAGGAAATCGCGTGCGCCCTCCGGCGAGGACGCCGTGAGGATCGGCGTCGAGAACTCGGTGAAGCCCGCCTCCCCCATCCGCCGGCGCATCGCGGCGATGATCTTCGTGCGCTTCACGATGTTCGCGTGCAGCGTCTCGCGGCGAAGGTCGAGGAAGCGGTACTTCAGCCGCACGTCCTCCGGATAGTCCGGCTCGCCGAAAACGGGGAGCGGCAGTTCCTTCGCCTCGGACAGGACCTCGATCTCGCTGGCGAAGACCTCCACCTTGCCGGTGTCGAGCTTGGCGTTCACCGTCTCGGGCGTCCGAGCCTTCACGCGGCCGTCGACCCGCACCACCCATTCGGAGCGCAGGCGCTCGGCGGTGGCGAAGCCGGCGGAATCGGGATCGACCACGATCTGCGTCAGGCCGTAGTGGTCGCGCAGGTCGATGAACAGGAGGCCACCGTGGTCGCGCACCCGGTGCACCCAGCCGGACAGGCGCACGTCGGAGCCGACATCGGTCTCGCGAAGGGCGGCGCAGGTATGCGTGCGGTAGCGGTGCATCGGCGAATCCATTTCAGCCTCGATCGGTCCGGCGAGGCGTTTGAGCAGCGATCCGAGCCGGAGCGCCGCCGAAAGTCGGCGCGAAGAACACGTCAATCGCGGCCCATGTCAAGGTTCGCTTCCCTCGGGCGCGATGCTTCGTTTATGGAGCACGCATGACACCGATCACAACCACGGCGGAACTCGCCGCGGCCTGCCGGACGCTGGCCGAAGCGCCCTTCGTCACCGTCGACACCGAGTTCATCCGCGAAACCACCTTCTGGCCGGAGCTATGCCTGGTGCAGATGGCCTCCGACGACCTCGCCGTGCTGGTCGACCCGATGGCGGAGGGCATCGACCTCGCGCCCTTCTTCGCGCT
Source organism: Plantimonas leprariae (assembly GCF_008802405.1). Lineage (GTDB taxonomy): Bacteria > Pseudomonadota > Alphaproteobacteria > Rhizobiales > Rhizobiaceae > Plantimonas > Plantimonas leprariae. Next base: position 77,709 of record NZ_VZDO01000004.1, on the reverse strand, counting down.
GATGCGCGACGAGAAGGTGGTGAAGGTGTTTCACGCCGCGCGGCAGGACATCGAGATCATCTATAAGCTGAGCGGCAGCGTGCCCGCGCCGCTGTTCGACAGCCAGGTCGCGGCGATGGTCTGCGGCTTCGGCGAATCGGTTGCCTACGACCAGCTCGTAGCGCGCACCACCGACGGGCGGATCGACAAGACCTCGCGCTTCACCGACTGGCGGCGGCGGCCGCTGTCCGACCAGCAGCTTTCCTACGCGCTGGCCGACGTGACGTATCTGCGCGACGTCTACCGCGTCCTGAAGGGGCGCATCGAGGCGGAGGGCCGCGAGCGCTGGCTCGACGAGGAGATGGCGATCCTCGCGTCGCCGGACGTCTACGACGTCCACCCGGACGACGCCTGGAAGCGGCTGAAGATGCGGGCTCGCAAGCCGATCGAGCTCGCCGTTCTCAAGGAAGTGGCGGCGTGGCGCGAGCGCGAGGCGCGGAGCCGCAACGTGCCGCGCGGGCGCATCATCAAGGACGACGCGCTCTACGAGATCGCGCAGCAGCAGCCGCGCGACGAAGCGGCGATGGCCAGGCTGCGCGCCCTGCCGAAGGGCTTCGAGCGCTCCAGCGCCGGCGCGCAGCTACTGGCGGCGGTCGCAAGAGCCTTCGCGATCCCGAAGAGCGAGCTGCCGCCGATCCCGCGCCAGCCGAACTACCCGGAAGGCACGGCAGCGGCGGTGGAGTTCCTCAAGGTGCTCCTGAAGATCGTCGTGGACGAGGAAGGCGTCGCGGCGAAGCTGATCACCTCGACCGACGATCTGGAGAAGCTGGCCGCCGAGGGCGCGAAAGCCGACGTTCCGGCGATGCAAGGCTGGCGGCGCAAGCTCTTCGGCGACCGCGCGCTCGATCTCCTCGCCGGCCGCGCCGCTCTTTGCTTCCGAAACGGCAAGGTGGCGGTCGTCAGCCTGTAGCAGCGGTCAGGGGCCGGGCGGGGATACCCTCCAGCCCCCGTCCGGTCCGGCGCAGCCGTAGGGCGGCACCGCGCCGGCGAAGCTCGCCTGCAGCCGCGCGCAGCCCCAGTCGCGCATCCCCTGCGGTACCGTGTTGTTCAGCTCGATCCCGACCTCGTCGTAGGGCGAGGTCGTGTTGGTGACGTAGGCGTACCACTTCCAGCCGAGGAAGAGCGACACGCCGACCCCGATCCCGACGAAGAGCGACAGCCAGCGCAGCCAGGGCGCGGTCATCCGACGTCGAGCCGCAGCTTCCGGTCGACCACCCGCGCGAAGCTTTCAAGCCGCGCCAGCGGCTTCTCGCTGACGAGGCCGGCAAGATCCCGCGGCAGCACCAGCGTGAAGCCGCCGCGCGGGTCCTGCCGCCAGCGCAGCCGGTTCAGGATGCCGGGCGTCGAGGCGGTCAGGATGTAGGCGACGCGGAACAGGGCCGCGATGTGCTTCGCCTTCTCCATCAGCGCCGCGCCGGCCAGCGCGTGGACCTCCGGGATCACGGTCTGCTCGAAGTCGCCCTCGTGCCGATAGTAGTTCGCGAGTCCGAGATAGGCCCGGCCCGCATGATCTACCGCCGACAGCGACGCGTGGGTCAGCATGGAAAGGCTCTGCGCGCCGCGATAGTCGGGATGCGCCCGCCAGCCGACATCCGACAGGAGGCAGGCCGCGGCGCGCAAGCGCTCCTCCTCCGGCGTCTCGTCGATCCGCAGCGTCTCGAAGCTGCGGCGGCTGAATTCGACCAGCTCGCGCGCATGGGCGGGCGAACGGGACCTGAGGACGTTGAATTCCTCGGCGGCTTCGAGCAGCGGGTCCTTCTCGCGCTCCTCCTCGGCCAGGAGCGTGTGGAGGTAGCCCTCGCGCACGCCGAGCGAGGAGAGCACGACCGTCGCAGGCCGCAGGTGCTTGATCACCGCCTGCAGCGCGACCGCGCCGAAGGCGAGCAGCGCCCGGCGCGGTTTCGACACCGCGGCGATGCCCGGCAGCTTGTCGGGATCGCCCTTCGCGACCGCATCGAGGAAACCGGTCCACTCGCCGGCCGGCATCGAATAGCCGTGCATCACGTGCAGCGGATACTTCCGCTGCTCCATGTGCAGCTTCGCGAGGTTGCGCCACGTGCCCCCGACCGCGAAGAAGGCGCGTCCCTCCGCCCTGCCCGTCATGCCGCAGGAGGCGACCAGCGTATCGGCGATGCCGCGCGCCTTGCCGATGTCGTTGCCCGACAGGTCCTGCAGGCGGAGGCCCCCGAGCGGCAGCGTCAGGCCGCGCCCGATCTTGCCGGACGCGATGTCGACGAGTTCGAGGCTGCCGCCGCCGAGATCGCCGGCGACGCCGTTCGGCGCGTGGAAGCCGGCGACGACGCCCTGCGCCGCGTAGAACGCCTCGTCCTGGCCGGACAGGATGCGGATCGGCGTGCCGATCGCCTCCTCGGCGGCCGCGACGAATTCCGGCCCGTTCGTCGCCTCGCGCGCCGCCGCCGTCGCCAGCGGATGCACCTCGGTGACGCCCGACTGATCGATCAGCTTGCGGAAGCGCTTCAGCGCCGCGATCGCGCTCGCCACCGACTTCTCGTCGAGCCGATTCGTCTGCGCGATGCCCTTGCCGAGACCCGACAGGATCTTCTCGTTGAACAGCATGGTGAGCGCGCGCACGTTCCCCTCGTAGAGAACGAGGCGGACCGAGTTCGAGCCGATATCGACCACGGCCACCGGCTCGCGGCCCATGATGCGCCCCTGCGCCGGCGCATCAGTCATAGCGGGAATGTTCTGCACGCTGCCTTGCGATCAGTCTGGGCGCGTCGGACTTCAACGCCTTGCCGCGGCCCGAGAGGCTGGGGTTGGTCATGAAGTAGCGCTGCGTATTGAAGGGCTGTTCCTTCGCGGAGGGTACGATGCGCCGCGAGGTTCCGTCGGACAGGACCGACCAGCTCTGCTGGTTGTCGAGGATGTTGCCGAGCATGATCTGCGACAGGACCTGACTGTGCACGGTCGGATTGGTGATCGGCACCATCACTTCCACCCGGCGGTCGAGGTTGCGCGGCATCAGATCGGCGGAACTCATGTAGACGGTCGCTTGGTCCGAAGGCAAGCCGACGCCGTTGCCGAAGCAGTAGATGCGGCTGTGCTCCAGGAACCGTCCGACGATCGACTTGACGCGGATGTTCTCCGACAGCCCGGCGACGCGCGGGCGCAGGCAGCAGATGCCGCGCACGATGAGGTCGATCTCGACCCCGGCCCCGCTCGCCGCGTAGAGCGCGTCGATGATCTCGGCATCGACCAGCGAGTTCATCTTCATCCAGATCTGGCCGGGGCGGCCGGCCTTCACGTGCTCCACCTCGGCGGCGATCTCGTCGAGGATGCGCCGGCGCATGTTCAGCGGCGACACCGCGAGCTTCCGAAGTCCGGTCGGCTCGGCGTAGCCGGTGATGTAGTTGAAGATCAGCAGCACGTCGTGCGCGATCACCGGATCGGCCGTGAAGTAGCTGAGGTCGGTGTAGATCTTCGCGGTGATCGGGTGGTAGTTGCCCGTGCCGAGATGCACGTAGTTCTGGATGCGCCCTTCCTCGCGCCGGACGACGTGGCTGAGCTTGGCGTGCGTCTTCTTCTCGATGAAGCCGAACACGACCTGCACGCCGGCGCGCTCCATGTCGCGCGCCCAGCGGATATTGGCCTCCTCGTCGAAGCGCGCCTTGATCTCCACCAGCGCCGTCACCGACTTGCCGGCCTCGGCGGCGTCCACCAGCGCCCGCACGATCGGCGAATCGGCCGAGGTCCGGTAGAGCGTCTGGCGGATCGCGACGACGTTCGGATCGCCCGCCGCCTGCCGCAGGAACTGCGCCACCACGTCGAAGCTCTCGTAGGGGTGGTGGACGACGATGTCCTTCTCGCGGATCGCCGCGAAACAGTCGCCGCCGTGCTCGCGGATGCGCTCCGGGAAGCGCGGGTTGTAGGGAACGAACTTCAGGTCGTCGCGCGGGCATTTGACGATCTGCGAGACCGATTCCAGCGCCAGCATTCCGGCCATCACCGAAATGCGCGAGCGCGAGACGCCGGCCTCGGAAGCGACGAACTCGCGCAGATCCTCCGGCATCAGCGAATCGAACTCGATTCGGATCACCTTGCCGCGCCGCCGACGCTTCAGCGCCGTTTCGAACACGCGCACCAGATCTTCCGCCTCCTCCTCCACTTCGATGTCGGAGTCGCGGATGATGCGGAAGGTGCCGGAGCCGCGCACCTTGTAGCCGGGGAAGAGCCGGCCGATGAACAGCGCCACGACGCTCTCGATCGGCACGAAACGGAAGGTGTTCGGGTCGTCCGGGACCCGCGGCATCTCGACGAAGCGCGGCAGAGCCACCGGCAGGCGCAGGAGCGCGCTCATCTTCTGGCCGTCGCGCTCGCGGACGAGCGCCAGCGCTACCGAGAAGCCGAGATTCGGAATGAACGGGAACGGGTGCGACGGGTCGACCGAAAGCGGCGTCAGCACCGGGAAGATCGCCTCGGTGAAGTGCTGCTCCAGCCAGGCGCGGTCGTCCTTCTTCAATTCGCCCGCGGCGACGATGTGGATGTGCGCGCTCCGGAGTTCCTTGACGAGCGCGGCGAGCGAGGCCTGCTGCTCCTCCTGCAGCCGATCCACCTCCTCCAGCACTCGGTCGAGCTGGCCCTGCGGCGTCAGGCCGTCGTCGCTCTTCAGTTGCAGGCCGGCGCGGACCTGCGCCGCGAGACCCGCGACGCGCACCATGAAGAACTCATCGAGATTGCCGGCCGAGATCGAGAGGAAGCGCAGGCGTTCCAGCAGCGGATGCGCCTCGTTCTGCGACTCCTCCAGGACGCGCCGGTTGAACTGCAGCCAGGACAGTTCGCGGTTGATGAAGCGTTCCGCCGGCGGCGCGGCGTCGGCCGTCACCGGCTCCGCCAGCACGGGCGGGATCGCCTCGACGGAGTTCGCCTCCAGCCGCTCCTTGATGCTGGCGACGCTGACGGCCGGCAGCTTGGCGGACATCGGCAGCATCGCGACGGGGTTGTCGGCCTCGGCCTGGGTCTTCGCGGCGGCCGCTGCCTTCGGGGACGAGCGACGCTCCCGGGTCGGCGCCGCCCGCAGCCGGCGGCGCGCCTTCGGCTTCGCGGGCGCCGCGTCTCCTGCCGTCGCGAGCGAGGCGGCTTCGGTCTCCTTGAGTTCTGCGCTGTCCTGCGGCGTATCCACCGATTCGGCCTTTCCCTTTCCCGTCAGGCGTCGTTCCCGGCGCCATCATGCCGCGCGCGCTCCTCCTCGCCGAGGATGCGCCGGATCAGGCCGCGCGTCACCTTCTCCTTCGAGGCCAGCGCTTCGCGGTCAACCTCGCCGGCGATCCGGAGGGCTGCCCCGAGCGAGCGCTCCATCCGCTCGGCCATATAGTCCACGAGTCGGGCATCGACCGCCAGTTGGCGATCGGCGAAGTGCTTGTGGAGGACGCCGCGCAGCAAGGCGTCGTCCGGCTCGGCGATCTGAACCTGCGTCGCGGCACGGAGGCGCGAGCGAAGATCGGGCAGGCGGAGGGACAGCACCGCCGGCGCGCGCCGCGCCGTCGCCATCACGAAGCCGCCGCCAAGACGCGCGGCGTTCAACACCTCGAAAAGCTCGCGCTCGCGGTCGATCCAGTCCTCCAGCCCGTCGATGACGATCGCGAAGGGCTGGGGCGCTTCCGGGATGCGGCCATCGAAATCCGCGGCCCCGGCAAGCTCGCGCCACGCCGCCGCGAGATGCGATTTGCCGGCACCCTCCGGGCCGACCACGAGGAGCACCGGGTGCGGCCAGTTCGGCCAGGCGTCCAGCGCCGCGACCGCTGTCTGGTTCGCTTTCGTCACGATCAGGTCGTCGCGCGTCAGCGAGGGCCGATGCGGCAGCGCCAGCGGAAACTGTCGCGACGGGCCGGGCGTCATTCGCCCTGCGGCTGCCGCGTGGCGTCCGGCACGAACTCGGCCTCCAGCGCCGCGCGGGCGGGACCGCTCTCGACCGTCGCCATATGCGGGTCGATCGTCTGCGACACGCGCCCGAAATACATCTCGCTCTGCATGTACTGCTGGATGGCGAAACGCATCAGCACCCCCACTGCCGCCGCGGCCGGAACGGCGATCAGGAGGCCGACGAAGCCGAACAGCGCGCCGAAGGCGAAGAGCGCGAACATCAGCCAGACGGGATGCAGACCGACCGACGCACCGACGAGCTTCGGCTGCAGGATGTTGCCCTCGATGAACTGGCCCGAGAAGAACACCGCCAGCGTCGCGGCGATCCAGATCCAGTCCGGCCAGAACTGCACCAGCGCGACGCCGAGCGCGAGGATCAGACCGGTCAGCGAGCCGACATAGGGGATGAAGGAGATGATGCCGGCGAAAAGGCCGATCAGCAGGCCGAAGTTCAGGCCGATCAGGCTGAGGCCGAGCGCGTAGTAGCTGCCGAGGATGAGGCAGAGACTCCCCTGCCCGCGCACGAACCCCGCGACGGAACGATCGATCTCGTGCGCAAGGCGCCGCACCGTATGGACGTGCTGGCGCGGGACCCAGCTATCCACCTTGGCGATCATCCTGTCCCAGTCGAGCAAGAGGTAGAAGGCGACCACCGGCGTCACCACGAACAGCGACAGGAAGTTGACCAGCGCCAGGCTCGACGACCAGAGCGAGCCGAGCACCGAGCTGGCGATAGAGCTCGCCTGGCCGAACATGCCGGCGAAATCCTGCTGCAACTGGCTGGGATCGGTCTTGAACAGCCATGCGAGCCGCCCCTGCCGCAACTCGGCCGCCAGCCCCTGCAGCTTCTGCAGGTATTTCGGAAGATTTTCCGCGAAACTGTTGATCTGGTTGACGATCACCGGCACGACGACGAGCAGCGCCGCCGCGACGATCAGCACGAACAGGACAAGGATGAGCAGCGTCGAGACGAGCCGCGAGAGACCCATGCGCTCGAAGGCGTCGGCGACGGGGTCGAGGAAATAGGCGATGCACATCGCCAGGACGAAAGGCAGGAGCACCGACGAGAAAACGAAGAGCAGCACCACCAGCAGCAGGGCCGCAATGCTCCAGAAGAATACCTGCCGCCGGAGCAGACGGCTGCGGTCGGCGGCTGCGATCAAGCGTTCTCTCCCGGCGCCAGCGTCGGCTCGCGGCAATCGGCACCGCTTCGGCTGGAGATAGGGGGGCGGGCGGAGCGAGGTCAAGGGTCGGAACGGCGACGTGAGGGCCTTGCTCCATGCCGCGCCGCGTGCCAGTCGAACAAAATCGTTCGAGGCGGAAGACATGAGCAGCAGCGACCGGGCCAACGGCCTGACCTATGCCGAGGCGGGCGTCGACATCGATGCCGGCAACGAACTCGTCCGGCGCATCAAGCCGCATGTCCGCGCGACGCGCCGGCCGGGCGCGGACGGCGAGATCGGCGGCTTCGGCGGCCTGTTCGACCTGAAGGCCGCCGGCTTCCGCGATCCGGTCCTCGTCGCGGCGAACGACGGCGTCGGCACGAAGCTGAAGATCGCGATCGACACCGGGCTCCACGAGACGATCGGCATCGACCTCGTCGCGATGTGCGTCAACGACCTCGTGGTGCAGGGCGCGGAGCCGCTGTTCTTCCTCGACTACTTCGCGACCGGCAAGCTCGACCCGAGCCAGGGCGAGGCGATCGTCAAGGGCATCGCCGATGGCTGCCGCATGGCGGGCTGCGCGCTGATCGGCGGCGAGACGGCCGAAATGCCGGGGCTCTACGCCGAAAAGGACTACGACCTCGCCGGCTTCGCGGTGGGGGCCGCGGAGCGCGGCCGGCTGCTGCCGCGCCCGGACATTGCGGCCGGCGACGTGCTGCTCGGCCTCGCCTCGTCGGGCGTCCATTCCAACGGCTACTCGCTCGTCCGCCGCATCGTGGACCTGAGCGGCGCGGTCTACGACGCCCCTGCCCCCTTCGACGCTGGCCGGACGCTGGCCGAGGCGCTGATCGAGCCGACGCGCATCTACGTGAAGCCGCTGCTGGCCTCGATCCGCGAGACCGGCGGCATCAAGGCCCTCGCCCACATCACCGGCGGCGGCTTCGTCGAGAACATCCCGCGCGTCTTGCCGGACGATCTCGCTGCCGCGATCGACCTTCGCGGCGTCGCCGTGCCGCCGGTGTTCGGCTGGCTGGCGAAGGCGGGCGGCGTCGCGTCCGCCGAGATGCTGCGCACCTTCAACTGCGGCATCGGAATGGTGATCGTCGCCGCCGAGGCGGATGCCGAAGCGGTCGCGGCTTTGCTGGAGCGCGAAGGCGAGACGGTGATGCGGCTCGGGCGGCTCATGCCGCGTAATGGGGCTGCGGTCGTGTTCGACGGCGAGCTGGCGCTTTGACCGAAGCGCGAAAGCGGATCGTCGTCCTGATCTCCGGGCGCGGCTCCAACATGGCGGCACTGGTGGATGCGGCGAAGGCGCCGGACTATCCGGGCGAGGTCGTCGCGGTCCTGTCCGACAAGCCGGACGCGGCGGGCCTCGTCTTCGCGGCTGAGGCCGGCATCGAGACCGCCGCCTTTCCGCGCAAGGCCTACGGCTCAAAGGCCGAGCACGAGGCGGCCTTCGTCGCCGCGATCGATCACGCGCAGCCCGATCTCGTCTGTCTCGCCGGCTTCATGCGGGTGCTGTCGGCGGACTTCGTCACCCGCTACGCCGGACGGCTGATCAACATCCACCCGTCCCTCCTGCCGAAGTTTCCCGGCCTCGACACACATGCCAGAGCGATCGAAGCGGGCGAAACGCGGCACGGCTGCACCGTGCATTTCGTCACCAAGGAAGTCGACGCCGGCCCGGTCGTCGCGCAGGCGCCGGTGCCGGTCGAGCCGGACGACACACCCGAAACGCTCGCATCGCGTGTCCTTATGGAAGAGCACAAGCTCTACCCGAAGGCGGTAGCGACGGTGCTGCGAAACCTTTCGAGAAACGTGATACGTTGAAAACGCGCGTATCTTGACTTGATGATGTGGGAACGGTGAATGCCCGAACGCATTCGAAAGAGCCCTTCGGCGCATGAGCACGACGGTCGATCTACAATTCGTATCCCGGCAGGTGCAGACGCTGCTCGATGAAACGCGTCAGGTCAGGAAGGAGCTTTCGGAAATTCGGTCCCTCGCCACCCAGACGTTCGAGTTCGCGCGGCGAGTCGAACGTCGTCAGGCAGAATTGCGCGACGATCTCGAACTGACGATCAAGATGGAACTGGGCGGTTCGCTCGCCAATCTCCAGACCACGCTGGATAACTCGCTGCACCGGATCGAGGAGAAGATCGACACGGTTTCCGGTCGTGTCGACCTTCTGGAAAGTTAGACGGGTCGCAGGCGACCGCTTCTACGCCGCCTGGACGTAGCGCATCTTCTCTTCCGCGGTCAGGGCCGGATAGTCGGTGTAGCCCTTCTCGTCGCCGCCGTAGAACGTGTCCTTGTCCCAGTCGTTCAGCGGCGCGCCGAGCGACAGGCGCGTGACGAGGTCCGGGTTCGAGATGAACGGTTTGCCGAAGCAGATGAGGTCGACCTCGCCAGTCTCGAGCTGCTTCGTCGCGAGGTCGAGGTCGTAGTCGTTGTTGCCCATGTAGGCCCCGTCGAACCGCTGCCGCAGCGCCTCGTAGTCGAAGCCGTCCTGCTTGCGGTCGCCGCCGGTCTGGCCTTCGATCACGTGCAGATAGATCGGCCGCCGTTTGGCGATCTCTTCGACATAGGCGTTGAACAGGCCCTGCTTGTCGGTCTCGGTGTTGTTGCCGCCCATGATCGTCACCGGCGAGATGCGGATGCCGACATGGTCGTTGTCCCAAGCCTCGATCACCGCGTCGAGCACCTCCAGCGGGAAGCGCATGCGGTTCTCGACAGAGCCGCCGTAGCGATCCTCCCGCTTGTTGGTGCCGTCGCGCAGGAACTGGTCGAGCAGGTAGCCGTTCGCCGAGTGGACCTCGACGCCGTCGAAGCCGGCGGCCCGGGCGTTGCGCGTCGCCTTCACGTAGTCCTGCACCAGCCCCGGCAGTTCGCTTTCCTCGAGAGCGCGCGGCGTCTCGTGCGGCTTGAAGCCCGCTTCCGTGAAGGCCTGACCCTCCGGCTTCACCGCCGAGGCGGAGACCGGCGCCGCGCCGCCCAGCTGCAGGTCGGGATGCGAGATGCGGCCGACATGCCAGAGCTGCAGGAAGATGCGGCCGCCTTCGGCACGGACGGCATCCGTCACCTTCTTCCAGGCCGAGACCTGTTCGTCGCTGAAGATGCCGGGCGTCCAGGCGTAGCCGCGCCCCTGCGGCGAGATGTTGGTGGCTTCCGAGATGATGAGGCCGGCGCCGGCGCGCTGGCGGTAGTATTCGACGTGCATCGCCTTCGGAACGCCCTCGGACGTGGCGCGGCTGCGCGTCAGCGGCGCCATCACGGCGCGGTTGGCGAGGCGGGTCGGACCGAGATCGAACGGTTCGAACAGCTTGGACTTCGGCATGACGTTCCCCTGCATAGCGGCGCGCCGCAAGGCTTGGCGGCAGCGGAGCGCTTACATAGGAAGGCGTCGCCGCATTGCAGCATCGAAAACCGAAACGCAGCGACACGGGAACAGCGAACGTTGAACTACCGCCACGCCTTCCATGCCGGCAACTTCGCGGACGTCGTGAAGCACGCCCTGCTCGTCGCGCTGGTCGAGTACCTGAAACGCAAGGACAAACCGTTCCGCGTTCTGGATACGCATGCCGGCGTCGGGCGCTACGAACTCGGCGGCGACGAGGCGCGACGGACGGGCGAGCATCTGGAAGGGATCGCGGCCCTTCGGCATTCGCACGCGGCACGGGCCCCGGAGCTTGCGGTCTACCTGCAGGCCGTCGACGCGGAAGGAACCGACCTCTATCCCGGCTCGCCGCTCCTCGTGCGCCGGCTTCTGCGGGCGCAGGACCGGCTCTCGGTCTATGAGCTCCATCCCGCGGACGCCGCTTCGCTGGCGGCGCTGTTCGCCGGGGACATCCAGGTGAAGACCTTCGCGCTCGACGGCTGGCTGGCGCTCGGCGCGCATCTGCCGCCGAAGGAGAAGCGCGGCCTCGTCCTGATCGACCCGCCGTTCGAGGAACGCGGCGAGGTGGACAGCATCGCGCGCGGTCTCGCCGCCGCCCACCGGCGCTGGACGGGCGGGATCTACGCGGTCTGGTATCCGATCAAGCGTGAGGCCGACCGCGACCGCCTGCACGCAGCCCTCGCCGCGACCGGTATCCCGGACATCCAGGCTGCCGAGTTCATGCGGGAGCCGTTCGCCGTCGAGCCGAAACTCGTCGGGACCGGGCTCGCCGTGGTCAACGCACCCTATACGTTCGCCGACGAGGCAAGTCGGATTATGGCAATTCTGGAACAGGTGCTGGCAAAAGGCGATCGGGCCACCTCGCGCATCGTTGCCGTGTCGCCCGAGCGACCCTAACAATCGCCTCGAAGGGGATGCGTCCGCGCCGACGGCGTTCCCGTAGTCGGAGCCGCCGCGCGATGCGCATCGTTCAGAGTCTCGTTCTCGCCGTTTCGGTGGTTTCCGCCCCCTTCGCCGCCGATGCCGCGGACTACATCGAGTCCGAGCCGCCGCCGGAGGCGATCGTCAAGCAGTTCACGCCGCACTGCGAAGACCCGCGCGTCCTCGGCAAGGTCGAGGACCAGTTCGAATACGGCGCGGTCAACATGCTGCAGTCAGATCTGACTGTCGCCGAGTTCTCGGATCTCCGAGAGAAGGCCTGGTTCCCGCGGACGGACGACTCCTCCGTCGAGCGGCGCTTCTGTCAGGGCAGCGTGCTCCTGTCCGACAACCAGAAGCACACGCTCTACTACACGGTGTCCTATCCTCTCGGTTACGCGAGCGTCGGCTGGAAGGCGGAAAGCTGCGTCCTCGGGCTCGACCGCTGGCTCATCTACGGCGCGAACTGCTCGTCGCTCCGCCGGTTCTGAGCCGATGCGCCTCCTCTACTCCGGCACGTCGCCCTATTCGGCAAAGGTCCGCATGGCCGCGCGCCTGTGCGGCATCGCGCTCGACGAGACCGTGGTCGACACGACCGTCGAGCCGGACGAGCTGACCTCGGTCAACCCGCTCGGCAAGATCCCGGCGCTCGTCCTCGACGACGGGCAAGCGCTCTACGACAGCCCGGTGATCTGCGAATACCTCGACCGCCAGAGCGGCAACCGCATCGTGCCGCAGACCAACGCCGAATGGCTGGCTGCCAAGCGCCTCGAAGCGCTGGCCGACGGCGTCGTCGATGCGGCGATCCTCATCGTCTACGAGAACCGTTTTCGGCCGGAGGAAATCCGGCACCAGCCCTCGATGGACAAGCAATGGCGACGCGCCGAACGGGGTCTCGCCGCGATCGAGCGGGAGATCGGCGAAGTGCCGGCCGAGCCGACCGTCGGCCATCTCGCCGTCGCCGCGATGGCCGGCTGGCTGGACATCCGCTTCGCCGACCGGTGGGATGCGAACCATGCCGCGCTGCGCGACTGGGCTCAGGGTTTCTACGCCGCTTTTCCCGCTCTCGCGGACGTGAAGCCAAAAGTTTAAGAAATAGATAAGCTCACAAGCTTCGCGCCAACTCCTGCGCCGATGATCCCCGGGCTGCCGAACATGCCAGCCAGGACCAATCGGATGAACACCTCGTCTGCGACGCCGCGCGTCGCCACTTCCCGCCGTACCCCGCGTTTGCGCGAAGCCTCGATGCCCGTCGTATCCATCGGATCGGCAAAGAGCGCCGGGTCGTCGACGCTGACGCTGACGCTGGCCAGCGCCGCCGCCGCCGCCGGGGTTCCGGTCCTGGTGATCGACGCGGCGAACGACGGCGACCTCGTCACCTGGGCGGGCAAGCAGGGCCGGCCGGATTGCGTCGAGGTGGTGCGTGCCGACAAGCCGGTGAAGCTCGACGCGCTGGTGCGTGAAGGCCTCGACCGCCGCACGCTCGTGCTGATCGACGCAGGCACCCGGCCGGAAACGCTGCGCGCCGCCGCCCGGCTGGCGGAAACGGTGCTGATTCCGGTGCGCTTCTCGCCGCTTTCCGCCTACGCCGCAACGACCACCGACCTTTTCCTGTCGGCCGAGACCAAGAATTCCGGCAAGCGCCAGGCCTTCGTCGCGACCGCGATCGCCCAAATCCCGAGCCGCATCGCGCGCGCCGTCGAGGCGCAGCTCGACATGCGGCCGACTGAGCGTCTGCCCGTCGGGCTCGCGCAGCGCGCCGCCTACGAAGCGCCGTTCATGTACGGCGGCACGATCTTCACGCTTGGCGAGCGGCAGGCGCCGGGTCTCCGGCGCGCGCAGGAGGAAGCGGTGGCGGTGGCATCCGAGCTGAACGTGCTGCAGCGCCCGGGCGCCAAGCTCGCCGCCCGGATCGCGGAGACCGTGATGGCCGATCGGCAGCAGCGCGCCGCCTGATCCTTACAGCCTGTGCCAACGGTCCATGGCGGCGGAGTCGGATGCTTTCGCATCGACCCAGCCGCCGACCGTGCCATCGGTCAGGTGCTCGCGTTTCCAGAACGGCGCACTGGTCTTCAGGTAGTCCATGAGGAAGGACGCCGCGTCGAAGGCAGCGCCGCGATGCGCGGCCGCGCAACCGACGAAGACGATCTCCTCGCCGGGCCGCATCGTGCCGAATCGATGCACGACGGACGTGCCGATGAGGTCGAATCGCCCGATCGCGTCCCGCGCGATACGGTCCATCTCGCGCTCCGCCATGCCGGGATAATGCTCGAGTTCCAGCGCCGCGAGGCGGCCGTCCTCGTCGCGGCAGTAGCCGACGAAGCTGACGAGCGCGCCGACCCGTCCCTCGCCCTCCAGAAGAATGGTCTCCGCGCCGACATCGATGCGATCGGCCACGACGCGGATACGGGGCGCAGCGGGCACCGCCATTCTCAGCCGCCCGTCATCGGCGGGAAGATCGCGATCTCGGTCGCGCCGGCGATCGGCGACGAGTGGTCGACGTGCTCCTGGTCGATGGCGACCCGGATGGTTTCCGGGGCGAGCAGCGCCGCCTCGTAGCCGACGCCTCGCGCCTTCAGCCAGTGGAGCAGGTCGGAAACGCTGACGATGCCGGCGGGAAGCTGCACGACTTCCTCGGCCAGCCCGATGCGCTCGCGCACCCAGGCGAAATAGACAAGCTTCATCGAGGCTTCTCCCGCGCCGAACTGCGATTTCCGTAAACGTCTCAGTCGGCGATATGGCGCAGGCCGGCGCGGAAATAATCGTAGCCCGTATAGAGCGTGACGATCGCCGAGAGCCAGAGCAGCAGCGTCCCGAACTCGGTCATGTAGGGCACCAGCTTGTCGCCGGCCGGGCCGGCGAGCAGGAAGGCGACCGCCACCATCTGCATCGTCGTCTTGTACTTCGCGAGCTTCGTCACCGGCACGCTGACCTTCAGCTCGGCGAGATATTCGCGCAGGCCAGAAACCAGGATCTCGCGGCAGAGGATGACGATCGCCGCCCAGAGCGCCCACCCCCTGATCGTCTCGCCGGCCGCGAGCAGGAGGAGACAGGCGGCGACCAGCAGCTTGTCGGCGATGGGGTCGAGCATCCGCCCGATGGTCGAGGTCTGCTGCCAGGCGCGCGCCAGATAGCCGTCGAAGAAATCCGTCACGCTCGCCAGCACGAAGATCGCCAGCGCCCACCAGCGCGCGTCGTCGTTGGCATCGAAACGGCCGCCCCAGAAGAAGCACACCACCACCAGCGGCACGGCGAGGATGCGGGCATAGGTGAGAAGGTTCGGCAGATTGAACTTGCGGGATGCCATCAGACGCTCGAAACCGGACTCTCGCCGCCGCCTTCTTGCAACTCCGTCGTGGCGAAAATCAACAAGGCGGACGAAAAACAGCGATACGCATTCAGCCGCGCTCGTGGAAGTGATCGTAGACGAGCTGTGCCGTCGCCGCCGAGATGCCCTCCACCTTCTGCAGGTCGCCGACGCCGGCGCGCGACACCGCCTTCGCCGTGCCGAAGTGGTGCAGCAGCGCCTTCTTGCGCGACGGGCCGATGCCGGCGATCTCGTCGAGCGGGCTGCGCGTCAGCTCCTTCTTCCGCCGCGCGCGGTGCGAGCCGATGGCGAAGCGGTGCGCCTCGTCGCGCAGGCGCTGCACGAAATAGAGGACGGGATCGCGCGGCGGCAGGGTGAACGGCTCGCGGCCCGGCACCACGAAGCGCTCGCGCCCGGCGTCCCGGTCGACGCCCTTGGCGATGCCGATCGTCGTCACCTTATCGGCGATGCCGAGCTCGTCGAGGATGGTGCGCACCGCCGACATCTGCCCCTTGCCGCCGTCGATGAACACGAGGTCCGGCCATGCCGGCATCTCGGCATGGAAGGCGTCGCCCTCCTCCTCCGGCGTCGGCGGCGTGGCCTCGACCGGCCCTTCGCCGTGCTCCTTCACGAGACGCGAGAACCGGCGCGTCATCACCTCGCGCATCATGCCGAAATCGTCGCCGGGCGTGATGTCGGCGCCCTTGATGTTGAACTTGCGGTACTGGTTCTTGGCGAAGCCCTGCGGCCCGGCGACCACCATCGCGCCGACCGCGTTGGTGCCGGAAATGTGCGAGTTGTCGTAGATCTCGATGCGGCGCGGCGCAGCCGGCAACTCGAAGGTCTTCGCGACGCCTTCCAGGAGCTTCGCCTGCGACGAGGTCTCGGCGAGCTTGCGGCCGAGCGCCTCCTTCGCGTTCGACAGCGCGTGGCTGACGAGGTCGCGCTTCTCGCCGCGGGCGGGCGCCGCGATCTGCACCCGGCGCGCCGCCTTCACCGACAGCGCCTCGGCGAGAAGCTCCCGGTCCTCGACCTCGACGGAAACGAGGATCAGTTGCGGCACCGGCTTGTCGTCGTAGAACTGCGCGACGAAGGCCCCCAGCACTTCCGACGGCTCCAGCGAGATGTCGGCGCGCGGGAAGTAGGCGCGGTTGCCCCAGTTCTGGCCGGTGCGGAAGAAGAAGACCTGGATGCAGGTCTGCCCGCCCTCGGCATGGATGGCGAAGACGTCCGCCTCCTCGACGCCGTGCGGGTTGATGCCCTGATGGCTCTGGATGTGCGCCAGCGCCGACAGCCGGTCGCGCAAGACCGCCGCGCGCTCGAAATCCAGCTCCTCCGACGCCTGCTGCATCCCCTCCGACAGGCCGCGCTTGATCTGGCTGGAGCGCCCGGACAGGAAGCCTTCCGCCTCGTTCACCAGCCCGCGATAGTCGTCGAGCGAGACCTCGCGCGTACAGGGACCGGAGCAGCGCTTGATCTGGTAAAGCAGACACGGGCGCGAGCGCGTTTCGTAGACCGCGTCGGTGCAGGTGCGCAGCAGGAACGCGCGCTGCAGCGAGTTGATCGTGCGCGTCACCGCGCCGGCCGAGGCGAAGGGGCCGAAATAGCTGCCCTTCCGGTTGCGCGCGCCGCGATGCTTCACGATCGCCGGCGCTTCGTGCGCGTCGCCGATCAGGATGTAGGGGAACGACTTGTCGTCCCGCATCAACACGTTGAAACGCGGCCGCAGGCGCTTGATCAGGTTGGCTTCGAGCAGCAGCGCTTCCGTCTCGGTGCGCGTCGTCACGAACTCCATCGCGCGCGTTTCGCGGATCATGCGCATGATGCGGTTGGTGTGGCCGTTGAGGCGCGTGTAGCTCGCGACGCGCTTCTTCAGCGAGCGCGCCTTGCCGACATAGAGGACCTCGCCGCCCTTGCCGAACATGCGGTAGACGCCGGGATCGTTCGGCAGGCGCTTCACCGCCTCGGAGATGACGTCCGTGCCGCGCTTGTCGTCCTCGGCGACGGTGCCCGCGCCGTCCCATTCGATCGCGGCGAGGAGCGCCGCGTTGCCGGCAGCGACTTCCGCGTCGGCCTCTTCGGCTTCGGCTTCCTCGTCGTCGAAGTCGTCGGCGTCGAAATCGCCGATGATGTCGTCGTCCTTGCTCATCAGGCTTAGGGGTCGGCCTCGGTCATTGGTCGAACGGACGAATCCACCTAAGTGCCCGATCGTTCCGGACCGCATCGCGAAGGCGGCCGGATGGATGGTTCGGGATGTCGGGAGGAACGCGCTCCTATCCCGATCTAATGCCCGGAGCCGCCGACCGCCAGTCTGCGCGGTGAGTCATCTCGAAACGCAAGCGCCGCCGCGACCGAGCCGCGACGGCGCAACGGCATCGATCGGGAAGGGTCAGCCGACGATTTCGGTCTCGGAGAACCAGTAGGCGATCTCGACCTTCGCGGTTTCCGGCGCGTCGGAGCCGTGCACCGAGTTCTCGCCGATCGACAGGGCGTGCGTCTTGCGGATCGTGCCTTCGGCCGCGTCCTTCGGGTTGGTCGCACCCATCACTTCGCGGTTGCGAGCGATGGCGTTCTCGCCTTCCAGCACCTGCACGATCGTCGGCCCGGCCGACATCGACTCGACCAGCTCGCCGAAGAACGGCCGCTCCTTGTGGACGGCGTAGAAGCCCTCGGCCTCGCGGCGGCTCATCCAGACGCGCTTCGAGGCGACGACGCGCAGGCCCGCCTCTTCGAGGATCTTCGTGATCGCGCCGGTGAGGTTGCGACGCGTCGCGTCGGGCTTGATCATCGAGAAGGTGCGTTCGACCGCCATGTGCTTGTTTTCCGGTTGCTGTCGGGAGAGTCGCGGCGCTCTATACCGGCGAGCCTTGCAAGCGACAAGGCACCCCCTCGAATGCTCAGCCCGTATAGGAAACGAGGCCGAGTTCGCGCTCCATGACGGCGAGATCGCGGTCGTTGTGGATGATCGACGCGTCGTTTCGCAAACACCACGTGGCGATGATCACGTCGATCGTACCGCGAATGGTGAGTCCACGGCGACGAAGCAGACGAAAATTCGCGGCCGCATCCTCCGCGATCGAAGGGTCGCATAAGGTCCGCTGCGGGAACATCCGCAGGACCCGCCGGGCATTCGTCAGTTCATGCTCGATCCGGAAGCCTTGCAGCACCTCTGCCAGCACAAGATCGCCGACGACGACCTCGCCGTCCCGAGTGGCGTCAGCCACCGCATCTGTCCAAGGGGTTTCGCGGCTCGCGAGAAAGTCGATCCAAGCGGAGGAGTCGACGAGGATCATTCCTCGTCCGGCAGGTGGGGGTTTCGACGCATATCCGACAGATCGCCTTCCCAATGCAGCTTACCGCGCAGCTTCATAAGCTCCTCGTGGGCTCGCCGCCGCTGCACCAAGATCCGCAGCGCCTCCTCAACCGTATCCTTCTTGGTCTTGAGGCCGGTTATCTCCATCGCCGCTTTCATCAGGTCGTCGTCGATATCGATATTGGTACGCATGGCCGACTCGCCGAAGGTGTATGAAAAGCTAAACCATACACATAGAGGATGCTCTCTACAACGCCCTTCCCCCTTTCTCTCGCGCATGCGAAAAGCCCGGCCATGCTGCAGATCAACGATCTTTCCGCCCGCGTCGCGGGGCGTCTCCTGATCGACCATGCCAGCCTGATGCTGCCTGCCGGCACCAAGGCCGGGCTCGTCGGGCGCAACGGTGCGGGCAAGTCGACGCTGTTCCGCGTCATCACCGGCGACCTCGCGTCGGAAACAGGCTCGGTCAGCATCCCGAAAGGCCTGAAGGTGGGGCAGGTGCTGCAGGAAGCGCCGGGCACGAACGAGTCCCTTCTCGAAATCGTGCTGGCGGCGGACGAGGAGCGGACCGCCCTCCTGGCGGAAGCGGAGACCGCGACCGATCCCGGCCGCATCGCGGACATCTACACGCGCCTCGGCGACATCGACGCCTATTCCGCGGAAGCGCGGGCCGGCGCGATCCTCAGCGGCCTCGGCTTCGATGCCGAAGCGCAGGCGCGGCCGGTCTCGTCCTTCTCCGGCGGCTGGCGCATGCGCGTTGCGCTGGCGGCGGTGCTGTTCGCGCAGCCGGACCTGCTGCTGCTCGACGAGCCGACGAACTATCTCGACCTCGAAGGCACGCTGTGGCTGGAGACCTTCGTCTCGCGCTACCCGCACACCGTGATCGTGATCAGCCACGACCGCGACGTCCTGAACAACGCGGTCGACTCGATCATCCACCTAGACCAGCAGAAGCTCGTCTTCTATCGCGGCGACTACGACTCGTTCGAACGCCAGCGCGCCGAGAAGCTGGAACTGCAGCAGAAGGCGAAGGCGAAGCAGGACGCCGCCCGCCAGCACATGGAGGCCTTCGTCGAGCGCTTTCGCGCCAAGGCTTCGAAGGCGCGGCAGGCGCAGAGCCGCCTGAAGGCGCTGGAGAAGATGCGCCCGATCGCCGCGACGATCGAGGAGCATGTCGCGCCGTTCGCCTTCGACGCGGGCGAGCGCCGTCCCGCCTCCCCGATCGTCCGGATGGACGACGTCGCGGTCGGCTACGGCGATGCCGCGCCGGTCCTGAAGCGCGTGACGGTGCGGATCGACACGGACGACCGCATCGCCCTTCTCGGCGCGAACGGCAACGGCAAATCGACCTTCGCCAAGCTGCTCGCGACGCGGCTCGCCGCGCGATCCGGCGACATCGTCAAGGCGCCGGGACTGAAGGTCGCCTTCTTCGCGCAGCACCAGATCGACGATCTGCGCGCCGACGAGAGCGCGGTGGAGCATGTCCGCCGCCTGATGCCGGACGCGCCGGAAGCGAAGGTCCGCGCCAAGGTGGCGCGGATGGGCCTCGCGACCCAGAAGATGGACACGAAAGCCGATGCCCTCTCCGGCGGCGAGAAGGCGCGGCTGCTGATGGGGCTCGCCACCTTCGGCGAACCTGACCTTCTCATCCTCGACGAGCCGACCAACCACCTCGACATCGATTCGCGCGAGGCGCTGGTGCGGGCGCTGAACGACTATCCGGGCGCGGTGATCCTGATCAGCCACGACCGGCACATGGTCGAGGCGACGGTCGACCGGCTGTGGATCGTCGCGGACGGCACCGTCTCGAAGTTCGACGGCGATCTCGACGAATACAAGCAGCTCGTGCTCGCCGCCCGCCGCGGCGGGTCGAAGAAGGACAAGGAGCCGCCTGCGAAGGTGGAGGCCGCGCCGGAGCCGGTGCGCAAGCGCCCTGCCCTCGGGCCGATCCAGAAGGAGATTCGCACGCTGGAATCGCGGATCGCCAAGCTGCAGGAGTCGATCGCGGTTCTCGACAAGGAGATGGCGGTTCCCGGTTTCTTCGAGAAGCATCCACAGAAGGCCGGCGATGCGGCGCGACGCCGCGCCGAGGCGGCGAAGAACCTCGAAACTGACGAGGAACGTTGGCTCGCACTGACGACCGAGCACGACGAACTCGCCACCATCGCCTGAAGTGTCGCGAAACCGTGTAGCGGAAGGAGCTTGCGCCGGCCGTCGCGTCGGCTAGCTTCCCGTTTGCTCGGCGGAGGTTCGGCGGCATGCGTATCCTGTTCTCGGCCGTCGGCGCGGTGGCGCTTCTCGCGACCGCCATCTCCTCCTCGCACGCCGCCTCGAAGGTGCCGCGGCCGAAGGACTCTGGCTTCGCCGAGGTGAACGGCATCGGGCTGTTCTATCAGGTTTACGGCAAGGGCTCGCCGCTGCTTCTCATCCCCGGCGGGTTGTCGAACGCCGACGTCTGGCGCCGGCAGATCGCGACCTTGTCGAAGCATCACGAGGTCATCGTCGCCGACAGCCGCGGCCAGGGCCGCTCGACGCGGGACAGCACCACCATCACCTACGACGTGATGGCCGACGACTACCTGGCGCTGATGGACAAGCTGAAGCTCCGCCAGGTCGCGCTCGTCGGCTGGAGCGACGGCGGCATCATTGGCCTCGACATCGCGATCCGCCATCCCGAGCGGCTGACGCGGATGTTCGTCCAGGCCGCCAACGCGACACCGGACGGCGCGATCGCCTACGACAAGGCGCGGGAGGCCGGCAAGCCGGTGCCGATCCTGCAGCACTACGACGACGTCGCCGAGGAGATCAAAGCGCTCTGGGCGAACGAGCCGAACTTCACGAGCGCCGAGCTCGCCTCGATCACCGTGCCGACCATGATCGCCATCGGCGACCACGACGAGGCGATCAGCATGGATCACACGGTGTTCCTGGCGAACTCGATCCCCGGCGCGCGGATGACGATCCTGCCGCATGTCGGGCATTCCGCGCCGCTCGAGGACCCGGCCGGCTACGCCGAAGCGGTGCTCGCCTTCATCGACGCGAAGCCCGACGCCATGCCGGCTCCGAAGACGGCGACGGAAAGCCCGGACGGCGGCGAACCGGCGGCAGCGGAAGTCGCGCCGGCCGAGCACGGCTGACGCGCGAGGCTCAGGCCTTCTTCACCCAGCGCCGATCCTCGGATTGCTGCCAGTAGGTGACGGCGTGGCCGGCGTCCTTCTCGACCTTCCAGCGGGAGCGGGCACTGCCGAGCTGTTCGGTGTCGTGCCCGTCGAAGAGGTAGACGCCGCGCTCGTAACCGTCGAGCGTGGCCGGCACCGCGCCCTCCACCATGAAGCGGACATGCGCATCGTTCGCCCGCTGCGAAGGGTCGATGGTGAGGAGGATCGGCTGCAGCGCCCCGTTCGATTCCGCGTCCGTTCCGTGGGGCAGGAAGGCGTCGTCGCGGAACACCCAGAGATGGTGGTCGAGCGCGTCGCGCCGCTCGGCGGTCATCGCCTGCACCACGACGCGCCAGCCGCGCTTGAGGCTGCGCTCGAGAAGGTCGGGCAACGCCTCCTCGAGCCGGCTTTCGGTCAAGTGATAGAAGAGGACCTCGGCCAAGGCCCCTCTCAGTTCGCCTCGTAGCGCGCCGCGACGAGGCGGTCGAGCAGCCGCACGCCGAAGCCCGATGCCCAGGACTGGTTGTACTCGTTCGCCGGCGAGCCCATCGCGGTGCCGGCCACGTCGAGATGCGCCCAGGGCACGTCGCTGACGAAGCGCTGCAGGAACTGCGCCGCGGTGATGGAGCCGGCGGCACGGCCGTTGCCGATGTTCTTGATGTCGGCGAACTTGCCCTCGATCTGCTTGTCGTATTCGGGCCCGAGCGGCATGCGCCAGACCTTCTCGCCGGTGTCGAGGCCGGCGGCGGTGAGGTTCGCGGCGAGTTCGTCGTTGTTGGAGAACAGCCCGGCGTGATGGTTGCCGAGTGCGACGATGATCGCGCCGGTCAGCGTCGCGAGGTTCACCATGAAGCGCGGCTTGAAGCGTTCCTGGCAGTACCAGAGCGCGTCGGCGAGGACGAGCCGCCCTTCCGCATCGGTGTTCAGCACCTCGATCGTGGTGCCGGAAAGCGCGGTGACGATGTCGCCCGGCCGCTGCGCATTGCCGTCGACGGCGTTTTCTACGAGGCCGACGATGCCGACCGCGTTGACCTTCGCCTTGCGGCCGGCGAGCGCCCGCATCAGGCCGACCACGGCGGCGGCGCCGCCCATATCGCCCTTCATGTCCTCCATGCCGCCGGCCGGCTTGATGGAAACGCCGCCGGTATCGAAGCAGACGCCCTTGCCGACAAATGCGACCGGCTGCGCCCCGCTGTCCGCGCCGTTCCAGCGCATAACGACCAGGCGCGGCGGGCGCGGCGAGCCCTGCGCGACGCCGAGGAGCGCACGCATGCCGAGTTCGGCGAGCTTCGCCTCGTCCAGCACCTCGACCTCGACGCCCGCCGCCGACAGCGCCTCGATGCGCTCGGCGAACTCCACCGGCCCCAGCACGTTGGCCGGCTCGTTCACGAGGTCGCGAGCAAGGACGACGCCCGCCGCGATCTCCCGGAAGCGACCGAAGGCGGTCTCGGCGGCGGCGGTGTCCTTCAGCGCGATGGTGACGGCGGAGGCCGTCTTCTCGTCCGCGTCCTCTTCGGGCTTCTTCTTGGTCTTGTAGCGATCGAACTCGTAGGCGCGCAGCAGGACGCCGGCCGCGACGGCCGCGGCGGCCTCCGCATCGAGATCGCCCGTCGCGCCGTCCGCCCACAGCGTCACGGCCGGCGCGCCTTTGGTCTTCGCGGCCAGCGTTCCGCCGATCTTCAGCCAATCCTCTTCGGCGGCAGGCTTGTCGGCCTTCGTGCCGATGACGACGATCCGTTCGATCTCGGTGCCGGCCGGGGCGAAAAGGTCCAGCGTCGAGAGCGCCTTGCCCTTGAACTTAGCCACGTCGGCGGCGCGCTTGATCTGCGCGCGGACGGATTCCGGCAGGGAAGCCGCAACTGCGCCGCCTTCGCCGGCGAGAACCGCGAGAACGCCCGCCTTGGGCAGTTCCGGCGAAGCGAAACGGATGGTCGGGCTATCGGACATTACGGATCCTTGCAGCGATGATCGCGTGTCGGGCAACGCGCGGCGTCGGGGCCGTGTCGCATGTCGCGAACGTGTTGCAAAGGACACAACCGCAATGGTGGATGCCGTGCGCGGCTTTGCAAGGGTTCGGCCGGCCGTTAATAACCTGTTAACCGCGTTCCTTCGGGCATTCTTAGCCAAACGGGTCCAGGGTACGCGCAACACAGGCTTGGCGACGTGGAGCGCGGTCGACGACCGTTTCGAGAAGAAGACAGCGAGTTCATGAGCCTTCTCGAACGCTACATCTTCCGAAGGACGTTGATCTTCTCGTTGGCCGCGCTTGGCGCGCTCGTTCTGATCGTCTGGATAGTCCAGGCGCTGCAGCGTGTCGACATCGTCCGCACCAGCGCCTCCGCCGCCGGCAACATGTTCTGGATCGCGATGATGCTGATCCCGGACCTCGCGGCCGGCGTCGTGCCGTTCGCGGTGGTGATCGGTGCGGTGCAGGCCCTCAATTCCCTCAACGCCGATTCCGAGCGGGCCGTGATCGCGGCGTCCGGCGCCCGCAACTTCGTCGTCGTGAAGCCGATCCTCGCGCTCGGCTTCGCCGGCGCCCTTCTCGTGCTCGTCATCTCGCACGTCGTCGGTCCCATCGCGCAGGGCGCCTTCTACAACGGCCTTCGCGCCGTGAACGCCGACGCGATCACGCTCTTCCTCACGCCGGGCCGGTTCGAGGAAGTGCAGAAGAAGCTGGTCCTCAGCGTCGGCAACGTGCGCGGATCGACGATCTCGGACCTCTTCATCTCCGACCAGCGCGATCCCGCCGTCGACCTGAACTACTTCGCCAAGGAAGCGCAGATCGCGGAGCGGGACGGCCAGAAGTACCTGCTGCTCTTCGACGGCCAGCTCCATCGCCGCGCGGTGGCGAACGGCGCGGCCTCCGTGATTCAGTTCCAGACCTACGCCTTCGATCTCGCGACGCTGCAGCCGAGCGACGACGGCGACTGGATCCGCACCTCGGAGCGCTCCACGAGCGAACTCTTCCTGCCCGACCCGAACGACAAGCTCTACCAGAGCAAGCCGGCGGCCTACGCGAAGGAGCTGGCGCAGCGTTTCTCGGACTGGCTCTACCCGCTCGCCTTCGCGATGTGGGCGCTGGTGGTCGCGGGGCAGCCGCGCACCAACCGCCAAGGGTCCGGGCCGGCGATGGCCTTGGGGCTGGCCGGCGCGATCACCCTGAAAGCGCTCGGCTTCGTCGTCCTCGCGTTGATCGATACGGACATCCGCTGGCAGGCGGCCGCCTATGTCGTGCCCCTCGCCTCGATCGCATCGAACGCGGCCTTCATCTGGCTGAACACGAACTTGGCCGAATCCCGGCCGATCCTGGCGGTCGGCGGCTCGTTCCAGTCGATCGGACAGTCCCTCGCCAGCCGTTTCGGCGGGCGAACCGCGTCCCGCGGAGCGGCGTAGGGCATGACGCGCACGCTGAACCGCTATTTCCTGCGCCGCTACGTGTCGAACTTCCTTTCGGCCGTCGTCGCGATCTTCGCGCTGATCTACCTGATCGACGTGATCGAGCTGTCGCGTCGCGGCAAGTTCGACGACGTCAGCTTCTCCGTCCTCGCGTTGATGTCGGCGCTGCGGGTGCCGTCCTTCATCGAGCAGGCCTTCCCGTTCATCATCCTCTTCGCGTCGATCTTCACGCTCGTGTCGCTGAACAAGCGCTCGGAACTCGTGGTGGCGCGCGCCGCCGGCGTTTCCGCCTGGCAGATCCTCGCGCCGTTCATCGTCGGCTCCATTCTGCTCGGAACCGCGGCGACGCTCCTCTACAATCCGATCGCGGCCTATACGCAGTCGCTGTCGGACCAGATCGAGACGAGCCTCGCCGGCAAGGCGCCCTCCGACCGCAATATCGCGCCGTGGCTCCGCCAGAACAGCGAGGGCGTCGAATCCTATATCGGTGCGAAATCCGTTTCGGACGGCGGGCTGAAGCTCGGCGGCGTCACCGCCTTCGTCATGTCGCCGAACGGTCCCGTCACGCGGATCGACGCTCCGACCGCTTCCCTGCAGAGCAACGCCTGGATCCTCGACGCGCCGACCGTCACCGATATCGGCCAGGCGCCCCGGCATGTCGACCGGTATCGGCTCCCGACCTCGCTTCGGCCGGAATACATCGAGCAGCGACTCGCCGATCCACAGGCGATTCCGATCTGGCAGCTCTGGTCGAAGATCGAGGCGGCACGCAGCCTCGGCTACAACGCCGAAGCTTTCTCGATGCATCTCAACACCTTGATCGCAAAGCCCGCCCTGTTCGTGGCGATGACGCTGCTCGCGGCTACGGTCGCGGTGCGGTTTGCCCGGACAGGACAGTCTGCTAGGACGATCCTCAGCGGCGTCGCGGCGGGCTTCACGCTCTACGTGGTGACGTTTCTGGCTCAGGCGCTGGGAAGCAATTCCATCGTTTCGCCCGTCATGGCGGCGTGGTTCCCGGTTGTCGCGGCAGGGTTGTTCGGGGTCACGATCCTGCTGCACCAGGAGGACGGTTAGTATGCTGGCGAGGGGGAACTCGCGGTTGGTGCGTGCGTGGGGTCGCAGAACCTTTCTGTCGGCGGGCGTCGCCTTGTGCGCGCTCATGTCGGTTGCCGGGGCGGCGGCCGCGCAGGGAACGATTCCCGCGCCGCTGCCGGTCAACGTCAACGTTCCGGCTGACGCCAAACTGTTCATGGAAGCCGACACCGTCGTCTACGAGTCGAACACCGGCGTCGTGACGGCGACGGGCGGCGTGCAACTCGACTACGGCGGCTACAAGCTCGTCTCGCGCAAGGTCGTCTACGACCAGAAGTCGCGCCGCCTCATCGCGGCGGGCGACGTGCAGCTCGTGCAGCCGGACGGCAACGTCATCTATGCCGACAGCGCCGACATCACGGACGATTTCGCGGATGGCTTCATCCGGGCGCTTCGGATCGAATCGCCGAACAACACCCGCTTCGCCGCGCAAGGAGCCGTGCGCGAGAACGGCAACCTGCTGACGCTGGAGAAAGGCGTCTACACCGCCTGCCAGGCCTGCCGCGAGCATCCCGAACGCGCACCCCTCTGGCAGGTGAAGGCGCGCAAGATCGTCTGGGACCAGCAGAAGAAGGTCATCCGCTACTACGGCGCGAGCCTCGAATTCTTCGGCATGCCGCTCGCCTACCTGCCCTACCTTTCGCAGCCCGACCCGACGGTGAAGCGCAAGAGCGGCTTCTTGATCCCGCAGTTCAAGCAGTCGAAGGCGCGCGGTTACGGCGTGCGCGTGCCGTACTTCTTCGCGCTGTCCGACAGCTACGACGCGACGGTGGCCGGCACCTACTACACGAAGCAGGGCTTCCTCGGCGAGGTCGAGTTCCGGCAGGCTTTCGGCAACGGCTACTACACCTTGCAGGCGGCCGGCCTGTCGCAGCAGGACCCGCACGCCTACGGTATCGGCACGCCCGACTACGATAACGTCGACCGCGGCATGATCGGCACTACCGGCCGCTTCGCGATCAACGACAGGTGGACGGTCGGCTGGGACATCCTCGCGCAGAGCGACCAGAACTTCTCGAACACCTACGACATCGAGAACTTCGACCAGACGTTCCACACGTCCGAAATCTACCTGACGGGCCTCGGCGACCGCAGCTTCTTCGATCTCCGGGCGCAGCGCTTCGACATCCAGACCAACGACAACAACGAGGACGACGACGACAATTTCGGCATCAGCCTCGACGATCAGGACGTGCAGCCGGACGTCTTCCCGACGCTGGACTACGAACGCATTGAGGAAGGTCCGCTCGGCGGCGAGGTTCAGGTCAACGCGAACCTGATCCATCTTCGCCGCGGCGACGCCGACGTCCGGCCGTCCGAGTTCCTGCTGTGCGATCCGGACTTCTTCGACAACGGTTCCTGCAGCTCGACGGCGGCGCTCAACGCCGGCGTCCTCTCCGGCTTCCCCTACCGCACCGACTACTTCCGCCGCCGCGCGCTGGAGGGCAACTACACGCGCGGCACCCTGGAAGCCGAATGGCGTCGCACCTTCACGACCGACGGGGGCCTGCAGCTCACGCCGTTCGGCAGCCTGCGCGGCGACCTCTACGACGCGAACATGTCGACCGGCGGCTACCCCTTCGTGCCGACCAACATCAACCTGCCGGTTTCGGGAACGAATCCGTATCAGGGCCAACCCTTCCCCGGCTCCGCCGACATCGACGATTCCGGCTTCCGCGGCATGGCGACGGCAGGGCTCGAAGCGCGCTATCCGATCCTGTTCGAGGCGAAGGGCTCGACGCATGTCCTCGAACCGATCGGGCAGATCCTAGTGCGCCCGAACGAGACCGACATCGGCAACCTGCCGAACGAGGATGCCCAAAGCCTCGTCTTCAACACAACGAACCTCTTCGCGACCGACAAGTTCTCCGGCTACGACCGGCTCGAAGGCGGCACGCGCGCGAATGTCGGCCTGCGCTATTCCGGCACCTACGACAGCGGCTACACGATGAATGCCGTGCTCGGCGAATCCTTCCACCTCGCCGGCGAGAACCCCTACAAGAATGCCGATCTGGCGCTCGTCGGGCCGGATTCCGGACTGGAAACCGATCGCTCCGACTACGTCGCGTCCATCGCGGTCGGCACGCCGATCGGTCTCGGCTTCGGGGTCGGCACCCGCCTCGACGAGGACTCGCTCGACGTCCGCCGCACGGACTTCTCGGGCACCTACGCCAATACGCGGCTGGGCCTCGGCGTAACCTATTCGCAGATCGCCGCCCAGCCGATCTACGGTTTCCCGGAAGACCGCAGCCAGGCCGGCGTCAGCGCCAGCCTCAAGCTGACCGACGTCTGGACCGCCTACGGCTCGCTCGGCTACGACATTGAGAACGACGCGCTGATCAGCAAGTCGCTCGGGTTCGGGTATCTCGACGAGTGCTTCAGCCTGCTGGCGCAGTACACGCAGACCGACGATCGCTACCGGCTCAACGACTCGCAGAACCAGATCATGTTCAAGCTGTCGCTGCGCACCGTGGCGGATACCAACTACACCTACAAGCTGAAGGACGACGACTGACCGGCGACCATTCTTTCGCCAAAGGTTCGCGCTAGCGAAACAACGAGATACGGGCAAAACGCGGCTTGGGAACGCGTGGCACAACGGGGGAAACGAAGGGAATGATCGCAGCTCGTCGGTTGAAGGTCGCAGCGCTCGGCCTGGCCGTGGCCGCTTCCGTTCTGGCAGCAGGGCAACCGGCGCTCGCGGCGTCCGAGATCGCCATCATCGTCAACAAGGACCCGATCACCACCTTCGCCATCCAGGAGCGGATGGCGTTCGTGAAGCTGCGGCGCGTCAAGGGCGACCCGCGCCAGGCGGCGACGGACGAACTGATCGACGAGGCGCTGAAGAAGCAGGAAACGCGGCGCCTGAACATCCGCGTGCCCGACGCCGCCGTCGATCAGGCCTATCTGAAGTTCGCGTCCGACAACAAGCTGACGCCCGACCAGCTCGGCCAGGTGCTCGGCCATGCCGGCTTCTCGCAGCGCGGCTTCAAGGACTACATCCGCGTGCAGATGGGCTGGGGCCAGGCGGTGCAGGCCTCGATGCGCAACAACGCGGGCAAACTTTCCGAAGAAGACGTCGTGCAGCGCATGCTGCAGCAGGGCGGCAACAAGCCGAGCACGACCGAATACCAGCTGCAGCAGGTCATCTTCGTCATCCCGCCAGCCAAACGCGCCGCGCTGAAGGCGTCCCGGATGACCGAGGCGAACGGCATGCGCAACCGCTTCAGCGGCTGCGAGAACAACTACACGATCGCCAAGGGCCTGCGCGACGTGACGATCCGCGATCTTGGACGGGTCACGCAGCCGGAACTGCCGGCCCTGTGGACCGACCCCATCTCGCGGCTGGGCAAAGGCGGGGTCACGCCCGTATTGGAAACCGAGAAGGGCCTCGAGTTCATCGCCGTTTGTTCCTCGCGCAGCGTCTCCGACGACAAAGTGGCGGCTATGGTTTTCCAGTCAGAGGATCTGCAGAAGAGCAGCAAGGACGGACCGGATGCCAAGCTTCTCGCCAAGCTGAAGGAGAAGGCGGCGATCATCCGTCGATGACGCCGCCAGTCCGGCCACCGCTGCCGCTGGCGCTGACCGTCGGCGAGCCGTCCGGCGTCGGACCGGACGTCGCGCTGGCCGCCTTCCGCGATCGGGGCGCGCTGGAGCTTCCGCCTTTCGCCATCTTCGCCGATCCGGAAATGCTGCGAGCGCGGGCCGCGCGTCTCGGCCTGGACATCGCGATCGCCGAGATTTCCGCGTTCGACGAAGCGGCGCGAACCTTTCGCTCGGCGCTCCCGGTGATGCCGCTGGTCAATCGCCATGCGGAAGCGCCGGGCCGGCTCGATCCGGCCAACGCGCTCGGCACGGTGGAGGCGATCGACCGCGCCGTGCGCGCCGCGCTCACGGGCGAATGCGGCGGCATCGTCACCGCGCCGATCGACAAGAAGGCGCTCTACGACGGCGGCTTCCGGCATCCGGGCCACACCGAGTATCTCGCCGATCTCTGCGCGACGATCGAGGGCGGTGCGTTCACGCCGGTGATGCTGTTGACCGGGCCGGAACTCTCCTGCGTGCCGGTGACGATCCACATTCCGCTCGCCGAAGTGCCGAAACGCCTGACGACCGAGCTCATCGTCGAAACGGCGCGCATCGTTTCCCGCGAGATGCGCACGCGCTTAGGCCTCCCTGCGCCCCGCCTCGCCCTCGCCGGCCTCAACCCGCATGCCGGCGAGCGCGGCGCGATGGGACTGGAGGACGAGGAGGTGGTGCGCCCGGCGGTGGAGGCGTTGCGGCTGGAGGGCATCGACGCCGCCGGTCCCCTGCCCGCCGACACGATGTTCAACCCCCGCGCCCGCCGCACCTACGACGTGGCACTTTGCATGTATCACGATCAGGCGCTCATCCCGGCGAAGACGCTCGCCTTCGACGAGACGGTCAACGTCACCCTCGGCCTGCCGATCGTGCGCACATCGCCAGACCACGGCACCGCGTCGACGCTCGCCGGCACCGGCGAAGCGCTGCCGGACAGCATGATCGCCGCGATCCGGCTCGCCGGCCGGATGTCGGCGACCGAGGCCGGCGTCGCCGCGGCCGCTGCCGCTTGAGCCTCGCCATCGACGGTCTGCCGCCGCTGCGCGAGGTGATCGCGGCGCACGGCCTCGATCCGAAGAAATCCTTCGGGCAGAACTTCCTGCTCGATCTCAACCTCACCGGCCGCATCGCGCGGCAGGCGCTGCCTTTCGGCGACGCCACGATCGTCGAGGTCGGCCCGGGCCCCGGCGGCCTCACCCGGGCGCTGCTGGCCAACGGTGCGCAGCGCCTCGTCGCAATCGAGAAGGATCGACGCTGCATCGCGGCGCTGGGCGAGATCGCCGGCCACTATCCGGGCCGTCTGGAGATCATCGAAGCCGACGCGCTGACGGTCGACATCGCGCGTCTCGCGAACCGCGGGCCGGTGAAGATCGTCGCCAACCTCCCCTACAATGTCGGCACGCAGCTTCTCCTGAACTGGCTGACGCCGCGCGGCTGGCCGCCCGCCTGGAGCGACCTGACGCTGATGTTCCAGCGCGAGGTGGCGGAGCGGATCGTCGCCGCGCCGGGCTCCGACGCCTATGGCCGGCTCGGCGTTCTCGCCGGCTGGCGCACGCGTGCCGCGATCCTGTTCGACGTCTCGCGCGAGGCTTTCACACCACCGCCGAAGGTCACCTCATCCGTGGTGCGGCTCGAACCGCTGCCCGCGCCGATCGACGTACCGGTAGCGGCGCTGGAGCGCGTCACCGCGGCCGCCTTCGGTCAGCGGCGCAAGATGTTGCGCCAGAGCATCAAGGGGCTCGGGGGCGAAGCGCTGCTCGTGCAGGCCGGCATCGACCCGCAGCGTCGCGCGGAAACGCTCGACATCGCCGAATTCTGCCGCCTCGCGGCGCTGCTCTAGCCGTCGATCCCGTCGAGCGTCTGCGCGATCAGCGCCGAGGCGAACCGCTGGAGGCCGGGACGCCGGGCGCGGCGCAGCCGCTCGGCGGCAACGATCGCCTTCACCTCGGAGTAGGCCTGCGGCAGGTCGTGATTCACGACGACATAATCATAGTCCACCCAGCGCTCGATCTCGCGCCGGGCATTGCGCAGGCGCGTCTCGATCGTGTCCTTCGCGTCCTCCGCGCGGTGGACGAGGCGGCTGCGTAGTTCTTCCATTGTCGGCGGAAGGATGAAGACGGAGACGATATCGGCCTTTGCCCTAACCTGCATCTGCTCGGCGCCCTGCCAATCGATGTCGAACAGCATGTCGCGCCCTTCGCGCATGGCCTCTTCAACTGGCGCGCGCGGCGTGCCGTAGGAATTGCCGTGAACTTCGGCCCATTCGAGCAGTTCATCAGCAAGCACACGCCGGGAGAACTCCACCGCATCAATGAAATGATAGTGCCGCCCCTCGACCTCGCTCGGCCGCCGCCCGCGCGTCGTGACGCTGACCGACAGCGAGAACTGCGGGTCCTCCTCCATCAGGCGGCGCGCGATGGTCGACTTGCCCGCGCCGGACGGCGAGGACAGGATCAGCATGATGCCGCGCCGCTCGATCCCGCGATGCGAGCCTGGTTCGCTGGACGCCGTCATTCGATGTTCTGCACCTGCTCGCGAAACTGATCCACGATCACCTTCAGTTCAAGGCCGATGGCGGTCAGCGAGGTCGCGTTGCTCTTCGAGCAGAGCGTATTCGACTCGCGGTTGAATTCCTGTGAAAGGAAATCGAGCCTGCGGCCGACCGGCCCGCCACCGTCGATGAGCTTGGCGGCCGCTTCCACATGCGCACGCAGCCGGTCGAGCTCTTCGCTGACGTCGGCCCGCGTCGCGAGCAGCGCGGCTTCGGCGTGGAGACGCCCTTCGTCCAGTGCGGCGTCCGTGCCGAGGAGGTGCGCGACCTGCGCCCGGAGGCGCTCGAAGATCGCAGCCGGCCGGCGAGCCGGGTCGGCCTCGGCTTGCGCCGTGAGGTCGGCGATCGTCGCCAGACGCTCGCGCAACACCCGGGCGATAGCCGCGCCCTCCTCCTGCCGCGCGGTGGCCAGCGCGTCGAGCGCGCGGGAAAAGGCGGCAAGAGCCGCCTCGTTGCGCGCCTCCGACCGCACTTCCTCCACCGTGCCGGCTTCGGCCGGCTCGATGATGCCGCGGATCGCGAGGAGGCCGTCCGCCGTCGGCGTCGCGGCATCGCCGTTCGCGACGAGCTTGCCGCTCAGCGCCAGGACCTCGGCGAGCATCGTCTCGTTGATGGTGAAGCGCAGCCGCTCGTCAGGCTTCGCCACCGTCAGCGCCACCTGCACGTTGCCGCGGGCGAGACGCGCGCTCGCAAGGCGGCGGATTTCCGGCTCCAGCGCCTCGAAGCCCGGCGGCAGCCGCAGCCGCAGCTCCAGCCCCTTGCCGTTCACCGAGCGCAGTTCCCACGCGAATGAGCCGCTCGGCGTCTGTTCCTCGATGCGGGCGAAGCCCGTCATGCTGGCGACGGGCATGCCCTTCCCCTCGTCCGCCGCCCCGCGCGGCGTTTCCATGCCTTACTGAGCGAGCGCCTGATCGTCCAGACCGACGGTGGGTGGCACCGGCAGGTTCCGCTGCTTCTCGATCTCGCGATAGCGTCGGACGTTGGCGTTGTGGTCTTCCAGCGTCGAGGCGAAGACGTGCCCGCCGTCGCCGTCCGCGACGAAGTAGACGTCCTTCGACGCGGCGGGGTTGGCGACCGCCTCCAGCGCCGCGCGTCCCGGGCAGGCGATCGGCCCCGGCGGCAATCCCTTCGCGACGTAGGTGTTGTAGGGGCTGTCGTTGCGGATATGCGACTGGCGGATCGGCTCGTCCGGCGGTTTCCCCGCGCCGCCCCAGACGGCGTAGATGATCGTCGGATCGGACTGGAGGCGCATGCCCTTCTTCAGCCGGTTCAGGAAGACGGAGGCGACGAGCGGCCGCTCCTCGGGCTTGCCGGTCTCCTTCTCGACGATCGAAGCGAGCGTCACGAACTGGCCGATATCGCGGAGGTTCACGTCCTTCGAGCGGCCGGCCCAGATCTGCTGCACGAGCTCGGTCTGAGCTTCTTGCATCTGGCGGATCAGTTCGGCGCGCTGCATGCCGCGCTGGACGCGGTAGGTATCCGGGCGCAGCGAGCCTTCCGCCGGCATCGGCGGCATGTCGCCAGCCAGCACCTCTTCGCCGGCGACACGGTCGAAGACTTGGCGTACCGTCCAGCCTTCGGGCACCGTCACCGAATGCATGATCGACTCGCCGCTCGCCAGCTTGTCGAGGACGCCACGCATCGAGACGCCGGGATCGAAGCCGTACTCGCCGGCCTTCAGCTTGGCGGCCGTCTTCGTGACGCGCGCACCGTATTCGAAGATGCGGGCGTTCGAGATGACGCCTTCGCGCTGGAGGTTGCCGGCGATCGATTCGAGGCTTGTGTTCTTCGGGATCACCACCGTCGTCGCGGCCGTCAGGGGACCCGGTCCCTCGAATTCGGAGCGGCCCCAGAGCACCACGGCGACCACCGCGAGGCAGGCGACCAGAGCGCCGGACAGGAGGAAGTTGAACAGGACCACGACGCGGCTTCGCGCCCCGCGGGATCGTCGTGCCGCCTTTCGGATGCGGCGCTCGTCCGGCCCCTCGGTCCCTCGTTCGTCGCTCAACGCCGCTCCCCGAATGGCTTCCCGGCGTCCGCCCCGTCGACGCACCCGCCCCGCACTAGATTTTCATTGTGGCGAAAGACCGGGCGACCTCGTCCGCGCCTACTCCGCGTAGCGGCGCAGGACGAGCGAAGCGTTCGTGCCGCCGAAGCCGAAGGAGTTCGACAGCGCGACGTCGACCTTCGTCGCGCGCTTCTGGTGCGGCACGAGGTCGATCCGGGTCTCGACCGAGCAGTTGTCGAGGTTGAGCGTCGGCGGCACGACCTGATCGCGGATCGCGAGCGCACAGAAGATCGCCTCCACCGACCCAGCCGCGCCGAGCAGGTGCCCGATCGCCGACTTCGTCGACGACATCAGCCGCCCTTCCGCCGCGTCGCCGAGCATCCGCTCGATGGCGCGCAGTTCGATCTCGTCGCCGAGCGGCGTCGAGGTGCCGTGCGCGTTGATGTAGTCGATCTGATGCGGCTCGATCCCGGCCCTCTTCAGCGCCGCCTTCATGCAGCGATAGGCGCCGTCGCCGTCCTCGGACGGTGCGGTGATGTGATAAGCGTCGCCGGACAGGCCGTAGCCGATCACCTCGGCATAGATCTTCGCGCCGCGCGCCTTGGCGTGTTCGAGTTCCTCCAAGACGACGACGCCGGCGCCCTCGCCCATCACGAAGCCGTCGCGGTCGCGGTCGTAGGGGCGCGAACCCTTGGTCGGCTGATCGTTGAAATGGGTCGACAGCGCCTTACAGGCGGCGAAGCCGGCGAGCGCGATGCGGCAGACCGGCGATTCCGCCCCGCCCGCCACCATCACCTCGGCATCGCCGAGCATGATCATGCGCGACGCGTCGCCGATGGCGTGCGCGCCCGTCGAGCAGGCGGTCACGACCGAGGAGTTCGGCCCCTTCAGCTTGTTGCGGATCGAGACCTGGCCCGAGGCGAGGTTGATCAGGCTGCCGGGGATGAAGAACGGGCTGACGCGTCGCGGCCCTTTGGCGTCCAGCGCCAGCGAGGTTTCCTGGATGCCCTGAAGACCGCCGATGCCGGAGCCGATCAGGACGCCGGTGGCGCACTGGTCCTCGTAGGAGTCCGGATGCCAGTCGGCGTCGTCCAGCGCTTCCGCCGCCGCCGCCACCGCGTAGATGATGAAGTCGTCGACCTTGCGCTGTTCCTTCGGCTCCATCCACTGGTCGGGATTGAAGGTGCCGTCGGAACCGTCGCCCCGCGGGATCTCGCAGGCGATCTGGCAAGGCAGGTCGGAGACCTCGAAGCTCTCGACCTTGCGCGCGCCGCTGCGGCCGGCGAGCAGCCGGGACCAGGTGATTCCGGCTCCGGCACCGAGGGGGCTGACCACCCCGACGCCGGTGATGACGACTCGTCTCATCACGCTCCCGATCGCCTTCGACCTTACGCCTGCAAAGCGGTCAGGACTGGTTCTTCTCGATGAACTTGACCGCGTCGCCGACGGTCAGGATCGTCTCGGCCGCGTCGTCCGGGATCTCGACGCCGAACTCCTCCTCGAACGCCATCACGAGTTCGACCGTATCCAGGCTGTCCGCGCCAAGATCGTCGATGAAGCTCGCGTTCTCGGTCACCTTTTCCGGCTCGACGCCGAGGTGCTCGACCACGATC
Organism: Plantimonas leprariae; assembly: GCF_008802405.1. Classification (GTDB taxonomy): domain Bacteria; phylum Pseudomonadota; class Alphaproteobacteria; order Rhizobiales; family Rhizobiaceae; genus Plantimonas; species Plantimonas leprariae. The sequence goes on along the minus strand of NZ_VZDO01000004.1, from coordinate 42,289 downwards.
TTCTTCACGCGTTCAGCGACATCGCTCATGTGTATTCCTCGTTTGGGAGACGGTTCGAAGCCCTGACTAGACGCGCGAACCGATGAGATCAAGCGTTGCGGATCGGCGGGCGACCCGATTGCGGCAGATTTCGGGTGTCGACCCCGATCGTTCAGATCATCGCCATGCCGCCGTTGACGTGGATCGTCTGCCCGGTGACGTAGGCGGCCTCGTTCGAAGCGAGGAACACGGCCGCCGCCGCGATCTCCGCGCCGGAACCCATGCGGCGCATCGGGATCGCTCCCATGATCGCCTCTTTCTGCTTGTCGTTCAGCTTGTCCGTCATGGCGCTCTCGATGAAGCCGGGCGCGATGCAGTTCACCGTGACGTTGCGCGACGCGATCTCCCCCGCCAGCGACTTGGTGAAGCCGATCATGCCGGCCTTCGCGGCGCAGTAGTTCGCCTGCCCCGGATTGCCGGTCACGGCGACGACGGAGGTGATATTGACGATGCGGCCGAAGCGGCGGCGCATCATCGAATGCGTCAGCGTGCGGGTGAGGCGCATCGCGCTGGTCAGGTCGACCTCGATCACCCGGTCCCAGTCGGCGTCGGCCATGCGGACGAACAGGCCGTCCTTGGTGATGCCGGCGTTGTTGACGAGGATGTCGACGCCGTCCATCGCCTTGTCGGCCGCTTCGCCGAGCGCCGTCTGCTCCTCCCGGCTGCCGAGATCGGCGGGGAAGACGTGCGCCCGCTCGCCGAGCGCCGCCGCCAGTTCCTCCAGCTTCTCGCGCCGCGTGCCGTGGAGGCCCACCGTCGAGCCGGCCGCATGAAGGCTCCTCGCGATCGCTTCGCCGATACCGCCGCTGGCGCCCGTCACGAGGGCCTTGCGGCCGCTGAGATCGAACATGGCTTCTCCTTCTCGGGTTTCGCGAGCGCCGGTCAGGCGAGTGCGGCGACCGCCGCCTCGACTTCGTCCGGCGTGCCGACGTTCACCGTGCCGAGCGAGCGGTCGATGCGCTTGGCGAGGCCCGCCAGCACCTTGCCGTTGCCGATCTCGACCAGCCGGTCGACGCCGGCGCGCGCCATGAACTCCACCGATTCGCGCCAGCGCACCTGCCCTGTCACCTGCGCGACCAGCCGTTCGCGGATTTCCGAATCGTCCTCCAGCGGCGAGGCCGTGACGTTCGCGACGAGCGGCACGCGGGGGCTGCGAAGGTCGGCTGCGCGGAGCGCCTCCGCCATCGCATCGGCGGCCGGTGCCATCAGGCTGCAATGGAAGGGAGCGGATACGGCAAGTGGGATCGCGCGCTTGGCGCCGCGTTCGGGCGCCAGCGCCACCGCGCGGCCGACCGCCTCGGCGCTGCCGGAGATGACGATCTGGCCGCCGCCGTTGTCGTTGGCCGGCCGGCAGACTCCGCCGCCGGCCTCCGCTTCCCTACAAAGGTCCGCCACCGCGTCCGGCTCCAACCCGAGGATCGCGGCCATCGCGCCCTCGCCGGCCGGCACCGCCCGCTGCATCGCGTCGCCGCGGATGCGCAGCAGCCGCGCCGTCTCGCCGACCGTCATCGCTCCCGCTGCCGCGAGCGCCGAATATTCGCCGAGCGAATGACCGGCGACGAAGGCGGCGCGCGTCACGTCGAAACCGCGCGCCTCCATGGCACGGAGCGCCGCGAGCGACGCTGCCATGATCGCCGGCTGGGCGTTGCTGGTCAGGGTGAGCCGGTCCTCCGGCCCGTCGAAGATGATGTCGGAAAGCTTCTGGCCCAGCGCCTCGTCGACCTCTTCGAACACGGCGCGGCTTTTCGGAAAGGCGTCGCGCAGCGCCCGGCCCATGCCGACGGTCTGGCTTCCCTGTCCGGGAAACACCAACGCGAAGCTCATCCGATGCGCCCTCCCGCGGCGAAAGTTGGCGCGTTGAATGCATATCCGCCTTGCGTGTCAAGGTGAAAGCCGGCCGGCGGCTTGCCTTTTCGGGCGCTATCGCGTATCGGCCCATCCGTCATTGCCCGGCGACAAGCCGGGGGCTGAACGGAAGATGCCGGCTCGCCGGCATGAGGTCGCGCCTCCGGGCGTGTCCGCTTCCCGTGTCCCCGCTCTCGACCGTCCGAAACGACGCGCCTTTCCGATATGGAGAGTCGCAGAGGCTTAGCCGCTGTTCCGGGCAGGACGCGACGAAAATCGAACGGAAAGGCGAAGCGCCATGGCTCTCTACGAGCACGTGTTTCTCGCCCGCCAGGATATCAGCGGCCAGCAGGTCGATCAGCTCGTGGACTCGTTCCGCGGCGTGATCGAAGGGAACGGCGGCTCTATCGGCAAGGTCGAGAACTGGGGTCTGAAGACCCTCTCCTACCGGATCAAGAAGAACCGGAAGGCCTACTACACCCTCCTGAACATCGACGCTCCGGCGACGGCGGTGCAGGAGATGGAGCGCCAGATGCGCTTCAACGAGGACGTGCTCCGCTACATCACGATCAAGGTCGACGGCCATGACGACGCGCCTTCGGTGATGATGCAGAAGCGCGACGACCGTCCGCGCCGCGACGACCGCGGCCCGCGCCGCGACCGCGACGACCGCCCGCCGCGTGGCGACCGCGAGGACCGCGGCCCGCGCCGCGAGCGCCCGTTCGAGGGAGAGTAAGCACCCATGGTCGACATCTCCCAGATCCCGACGCGCCGGCCGTTCCACCGCCGCCGCAAGTCCGATCCCTTCGCGGCGAGCGACGCCCCGAAGATCGACTACAAGGACGTCCGCCTCCTGCAGCGCTACATCTCGGAGCGCGGCAAGATCGTGCCGTCCCGCATCACGGCGGTCTCGCAGAAGAACCAGCGCGCCCTCGCCCAGGCGATCAAGCGCGCCCGCTTCCTCGGCCTCCTGCCCTACGTCCTGAAGTAAGCCACGCGGCGGCGCGCTTTTCCTGAGCGCGCCGCCCGTTCGCTCCGCCGGCACCGGAGCGACCCTCGACCTTTCCGCCAAGCTGGGACGCGAACGGCGTTCCTAACTGCCCCAAGCAGGACAGCGACCCGACCGCATGCGCCCTTCCGCCATCCTGATCGGCCTTCTGGCAGGCTTCGCCACCGCGCTGCTCTTCGCGGGCGTCGTCGTGCAGTCCTCGCTGGCGATCTTCCTGTCGCTCGCGGCGCCGCTGCCGATCATCATCGCCAGCCTCGGCTGGGGCAGCCCGATCGGTTTTCTCGCGGCGCTCGCCGCCGGCGGCGGTCTCGGCGTCGTGACGGGCTCGACGATGAGCGGCGCGCTGCTCTTCGCCTCGATCGCGCTGCCGGCGGCCGTCGTCGGGCACATCGCCGGCCTCGCCCGGCCGGTCGCGAGCGACGCGGCGGGCAATCCGGCGCTCGACTGGTTCCCGGTTCCCCGCATCCTCCTCGGCATCGCGCTCGTCGCGATACTCGCCTGCACCTTCACCGGCTGGTTGGTCGGCTACGATCCGGTGGCGGTCGGCAACGAGCTCGGCGAGATGTTCGCCTCGCAGGTCGGCGAGAACGAGGCGGCGCGGACGCAGTTGCAGGAGTTCGCCCGGCAGGTCGTCCGCATCATACCCTTCCTCCAGCCGGCGCTCCTGACGCTGGTGCTGGCGACCAGCCTCTATCTCGGCGGGGCGATCACCCGGCTGTCCGGCAAGCTGGCGCGCCCGCGCGACGACATTCCGGCGACCGCGGGATCCTTGCCGAAGCTGGCGCTGCCGCTCTTCGGCCTCGCCCTCGCCGCGAGCTTCGCGCCCGGCGCGGTCGGGATGATCGGCGCGGTCGCGACCGGCAGCCTCGGCATGGCGTTCACGCTGTCCGGGCTCGCCGCGATCCACCGGATGACGCGCGCCACGCGCTCGCGCGGGCTGATCCTGTTCGCCCTCTACATGTCGATCCTCTTCCTCACCTTCCCCCTCGTCGTGGCCACCGTGCTTGGCCTCAGCGAGACGGCGAAACGGCGGCCCGCGCCGCCATCGATCAACTGATCGTCCTCAACCTCGAAAGGAACAATCCCATGGAAGTCATTCTCCTCGAACGCATCGCCCGGCTCGGGCAGATGGGCGACACCGTGCGCGTCAAGGACGGATTCGCGCGCAACTACCTGCTGCCGACCGGCCGGGCGCTGCGCGCCAACGAGGCCAACCGTCAGAAGTTCGAGTCGCAGAAGGCAGATCTCGTCGCCCGCAACGAGGAGCGCAAGCAGCAGGCGTTCCAGATCGCCGGCCAGCTTCGCGGCAAGACCTTTGTGATCGTGCGCTCGGCCGGCGAGACCGGCCAGCTCTACGGCTCGGTCTCCGCCCGCGACGTTTCCGATCTCCTGAACGCCGAGGGCATCAAGGTCGGCCGCGGCGTCGCCCAGATGAAGCAGCCGATCAAGACGATCGGCATCCACAGCGTGCTCCTGTCGCTCCATCCGGAAGTCGAACTCGAAGTCGACTTCAACGTCGCGCGCTCGCAGGACGAGGCCGACCGGCAGGCGCAGGGCGAAAGTCTCACCTCCGCCGAAGCGATCTACGGCCGCGACGAGGAAGAAGAGTTCGAGGCGGTCGAACTCGCCGAGGACACCGACGAGCGCGAAGGCCCCGAGGCCTGAAACCCAGCTTCATTTGCGTTCGAAACATGGCCTCGGCGCGTCGGCGCCGGGGCCATTTGTTGTGATCCAAGCAAACCGGAGCTTGTCTTCGAAAACTCGCGCCTTATCACTTTCCGAGGGGTTCAATAACCGCCGAATGTGCAGGCCGTCTGCCGCGAGATCAGCGCCGCGAGCGATAGGTCGAGTGCGGAGTACACGCGATGAACAGGGTCCTTTCCTATTTCCTGAGCCGTTTCACCCAGCAAGGCAGCCTTACCGTCACGGATTCCGGCGGCAGGGTGCACAGGTTCGGATCCGGCGGCAGCCCCAGCGTCCATCTTCGCTTCAACAGCCCGGCGGCCGAGCGCGCGCTCGCGGCGAACCCTTCGCTGAAGCTCGGCGAATGCTTCATGGAGGGCGGCTTCGACATCGTCGAAGGCTCGGTCTACGACCTCCTGCACCTCGCCGCGGCGAACTCCGCCGACCCGCGCTGGGACACGGCCTGGATGCGCGCGATCGAGAGCGCGCGGCTGCTCGTCCGCCGGCTGGCGCAGAACAACAACCTCACGCGGGCGCGCCGCAACGTCCATCACCACTACGACCTGTCGTCCGAGTTCTATTCGCTGTTCCTCGATGCGGACCGGCAGTATTCCTGCGCCTATTTCGAGCGGCCGGACATGACGATCGAGGAGGCGCAGCTCGCCAAGAAGCGGCACATCGCGGCGAAGCTGGTGCTCGACCGGCCGGACCTGTCCGTGCTCGATATCGGCTGCGGCTGGGGTGGTCTCGGCCTCTACCTCGCCTCCCTCGCGGATGCGAAGGTGACGGGCGTGACGCTCTCCACCGAGCAGCACGCGATCGCGGTCGAGCGGGCGGCCGCGCAAGGCCTGTCGCGTCGCGCGGACTTCCAGCTCCTTGACTATCGCAAGGCCGCCGGCCCGTTCGACCGGATCGTCTCGGTCGGGATGTTCGAGCATGTCGGGCTCGACCGCTACGACGAGTTCTTCGGCCAAGCGGCGCGGCTGCTCGATCGCGACGGCGTGATGCTGCTCCACACGATCGGCCATTCCTCGCCGCCGCGAAACACCAACAGCTTCATCGCCAAGTACATCTTTCCCGGCGGCTACCTGCCGACCCTGTCGGAGATGACGCCGGCGATCGAGCGCGCGGGGCTGATGGTGGCGGACGTGGAGATCCTGCGCATCCACTACGCCGAGACGCTGAAGGCCTGGCGCGAGCGCTTCCTCGCGCATCGCGAGGAGGCGAAGGCGATCTACGACGAACGCTTCTGCCGCATGTGGGAATTCTATCTCGCCGGCTCGGAAGCGTCGTTCCGGATGTGGGACCTCAACGTCTTCCAGTTCCAGCTCGTGAAGCGCCATGGCGTCGTGCCGATCACCCGCGACTACATCGCCGCGGCGGAGCATGGTCTGCGCGAACGCGAATCGGCGCTTTGCCTCGCGAACGACCGGCGGCACGCGGCGGAATAGCCGCATTCGGGATGATCCACGCACTTATCCACAGCTGTCTCACACGCTGTGCGATCGAGAGCGGCGATAAGAAAACTTTCCTCGCGCCAGCTTCGCGCAGCTTGGATTCGGTAACGGCTCTCCGCTAAGGTCGCCCTTCGAGCGATCGGATCGGGGGTGCGGCCATGGCGGAAGCGACGGTGCTCAGGCTGCACGGCGGCGATGCGGCTGCACCCTATCGCGAGGTGCCGAACAATATCGAGGCCGAGCAGGCGCTGCTCGGCGCGATGCTGGTCAACAACGACGCCTACTACATCGTCCACGACTACCTGAAGCCGGATCACTTCCACGAGCCGCTGCACCGGGAGATCTACGCCAAGACGTCGGAGATGATCCGGATGGGCAAGATCGCCAATCCGGTGACGATCAAGACGTTTCTGGCCGCGCAGGACCGCGTCGGCGACATCACGGTGGCGCAATATCTCGCCCGCCTCGCGGCGGAAGCCACCACCATCATCAACGCCAACGACTACGGCCGGGCGATCTACGACCTGGCGATCCGGCGCAACCTTATCCGCATCGGCGAGGACATGGTGAACGTCGCCTTCGACGCGCCGGTCGACATGGAGCCGAAGAATCAGATCGAGGAGGCCGAGCGACAGCTCTTCGCGCTGGCCGAGACCGGCCGCTACGACGGCGGCTTCCAGCCTTTCACCGAGGCGCTGACGCTCGCCGTGCAGATGGCGACCGCCGCCAAGGACCGCGACGGCGGCCTGTCCGGCATTTCCACGGGCCTTGCCCGGATGGACAAGCAAATGGGCGGCCTGCAGCGTTCAGACCTGATCATCCTCGCCGGCCGCCCGGCGATGGGCAAGACGTCGCTCGTCACTAACATCGCCTTCAACATCGCCTCCGCCTACGAGGCGGCGGAGCAGGCCGACGGCTCGGTGACGGCGAAGAACGGCGGCGTCGTCGGCTTCTTCAGCCTCGAAATGTCGTCCGAGCAGCTCGCGACGCGCATCATGTCGGAGCAGACCGAGATCTCGTCCTCGAAGATCCGGCGCGGCACGATCAACGACCAGGAACTGGTGAAGCTCATCGCCTGTTCGGAGATGATGCAGCGCCTGCCGCTCTACATCGACCAGACCGGCGGCATCTCGATCGCGCAGCTCGCGGCACGGGCGCGGCGCCTCAAGCGCCAGCGCGGCCTCGACGTGATGGTGATCGACTACGTCCAGCTCATGCAGGGCTCGGGCAAGACCTCCGGCAATCGCGTGCAGGAGATCACCGAGATCACCACCGGCCTCAAGGCGCTGGCGAAGGAGCTGAACGTCCCGATCATCGCGCTGTCGCAGCTTTCGCGCCAGGTCGAGTCGCGCGACGACAAGCGGCCGCAGCTCTCGGACCTGCGCGAATCGGGCTCGATCGAACAGGACGCCGACGTGGTGCTCTTCGTCTATCGCGAGGAATATTATCTCCAGTCGAAGGAACCGAAGTTCGGCACGCAGGAGCACCTGAACTGGCAGACCGAGATGAACGAGGCGCGCGGCAAGGCGGAAGTGATCGTTGCCAAGCAGCGCCACGGACCGACCGGCACCGTGCCCCTCGCCTTCCAGGCCGAGTACACGCGCTTCACCGACCTCGCCGAGGACGCCTTCCTGCCGGAACGCTTCGAATAGAGCGATGAGCGCCGCCACTACCGAAGGCCGGATGCCGCGCGTTTCGATCGACGCCGCGGCGCTGGCGGGCAACTGGCGCAAGCTCGCGGCGCTTTCCCCAGCCGGGCGCACCGGCGCGGCGGTGAAGGCGGACGGCTACGGGCTCGGCGCGGCAAGGGTCGCGTCGACGCTGTTCGACGCCGGCTGCCGCGACTTCTTCGTCGCGTGGGCCACCGAAGGTATCGCCTTGCACGAATCGCTCGGCGACAGACCCGCGCGCATCTTCGTGCTGCAGGGTCTCGATACGTCCAACGTCTCGGACATCCGCGACGCCGGCCTCGTGCCGGTGCTGTCGACGCCGGAGGACGTCGCGCTCTGGCTCGAGGCCGGCGGCGGCATGCCGGCGGCGCTGCAGTTCGAGACCGGCATGAACCGGCTCGGCCTCGACGCCGCCGACGCGATGCGGGCGGCGGAGCTCACGGCGACCGGCGCGCTGAAGTTGAAGCTGGTGATGAGCCACCTCGCCTCCGCCGACGAGGCAGGCGGGCAGGCGGAGCAGCAGCTCGGCATCTTCGACCTCCTCGCGAACCTCTTTCCCGGCGTGCCGCGCTCGCTGGCGAACTCCGCCGCCATGCTGCGCGGCGCGCCGTTCCGCCTTGACCTGAACCGTCCCGGCATCGCGCTCTACGGCGGCGGCGATCCGGACGGCCGCTTCGGGCTTGCCCCGGTCGCGTCCTTGACCGCCGCCGTCCTGCAGGTCCGCACCGCGGACCGCGGCGAAGCCGCCGGCTACGGCGCGGCAGCCCGGCTGCGGCGCGACACGCGCATCGCGACGGTCGGCATCGGCTACGCGGACGGGCTGATGCGGATGGCGTCCGGCGCGGGCGTCCCCGCCCCCGCGAACCGCCCGCCTCCAGCCGCTTTCATCGCCGGCCGCGCAGTACCGATCCTCGGGCGCATCTCGATGGACTTGACGTTGCTCGACGTCACCGACCTGCCGGACGGCGCGGTGAAGCCCGGCGACCGCGCCGAATTCTTCGGTCCGAACGTCTCCATCGATCGCGTGGCGCTCGGCGCCGGGACGATCCCGTATGAGTTGCTGACGGGACTCGGAGCGAGAGTGGCGCGCGTCTGGCCGTGAGCAGCTTGTTTCCTGTTTGTTCGCATGCCATTTGAGGTTCGCATAGGGTTCGAACGATCATGGCAAAGCCGAAATCCACCTTCGTCTGCCAGAACTGTGGCAACGTCACCTCGCGCTGGCAGGGCAAGTGCGAGGCCTGCGGCGAGTGGAACACGATCGTCGAGGAGAATGCGGCCGGCGGCATCGGCGGCGGGCCGCAGCGCGGTAGCCTTCGCAAGGGCAAGCCGGTGGCGCTCATGCCGCTCTCCGGCGAGTTGGAGGAAGCGCCGCGCATTCGCACGCGCATCGCCGAGTTCGACCGGGCGACCGGCGGCGGCATCGTGCGGGGTTCCGCGATCCTGATCGGCGGCGATCCCGGCATCGGCAAGTCGACGCTCCTGATGCAGGCGGCCGCCGGCCTTTCGCGCGCCGGGCACAAGGTCGTCTACGTTTCCGGCGAGGAGGCGGTCGCGCAGGTGCGGCTTCGCGCCCAACGGCTGCAGGCGGCCGAGACCGACGTGCAGCTCATGGCCGAGACCAATGTCGAGGACATCCTCGCGACGCTCGCGCAGGAGCGGCGGCCGGATCTCGTCATCATCGACTCGATCCAGACGCTCTGGTCCGACATGGCGGATTCCGCGCCCGGCACGGTCACGCAGGTGCGCTCTGGCGTCCAGTCGCTGGTGCGCTACGCCAAATCCTCCGGCGCGGCGGTGATCCTCGTCGGCCACGTGACGAAGGACGGGCAGATCGCTGGCCCACGCGTCGTCGAGCACATGGTCGATGCCGTCCTCTACTTCGAGGGCGAAGGCGGCCACCATTTCCGCATCCTGCGCACGGTGAAGAACCGCTTCGGTCCGACCGACGAGATCGGTGTCTTCGAGATGTCGGATATCGGGCTTCGCGAGGTGGCGAACCCGTCCGAACTCTTCCTCGGCGAGCGGAACTCGAAGGCCCCCGGCGCGGCGGTCTTCGCCGGCATGGAGGGCACGCGTCCCGTTCTGGTGGAGATTCAGGCGCTCGTCGCGCCGACCTCGCTCGGCACGCCGCGCCGCGCCGTGGTCGGTTGGGACGGGGCGCGCCTGGCGATGGTGCTGGCGGTGCTGGAGGCGCATTGCGGCGTTCGGCTCGGCAGCCACGACGTCTATCTGAACGTCGCGGGCGGCTACCGCATCTCCGAGCCGGCGGCGGACCTCGCCGTCGCGGCGGCGCTCGTCTCCTCGCTGTCAGGCGTCGCGCTCCCGCCCGACTGCGTCTATTTCGGCGAGATCAGCCTCAGCGGCGCGGTGCGGCCGGTGGCGCACGCGGCGCAGCGCATGAAGGAGGCGGAGAAGCTCGGCTTCGCCCAGTCCGTGCTGCCGCAGCTTTCCGACGGACAGCGCATGCGGGACGGCGTCGCGCACGAGATCGAGAGCCTGCCGCACCTCGCCGCGGCCGTCGCGGGGAGCGGCCGGCGACGGGACGAGGCAAGGTCGCTCGACTATGATTCCTGAGCGAAACCGCCTATGACGCGCCGCAGCGGAGCGCGGGTTCGGCGGTCCGGCAATTCTTCGCGGGCGATCGGCTAGGAGACCGCCCGGCGCGATACGAGGCTTGGACGCGGATGACCGTCACCCTGCTGGATGGAATCCTTCTCGGCGTGACGCTGATCTCGGCCCTGCTCGCCATGGTCCGCGGCTTCTCGCGCGAGGTGCTGTCCATCCTGTCCTGGGCGGTGGCCGCCGCCGCGGCCTTCTTCTTCTATCAGCCCGTCACGCCCTACGTGCAGAAGTACGTCGACAACGAGAAGATCGCGATGGCGGGCGCGGCGGCCGGCGTCTTCGTGGTGACGCTGATCGTCGTCTCGTTCATCACGCTGCGCATCGCCGACTTCATCATCGACAGCCGCGTCGGCGCGCTGGACCGCATGCTCGGCTTCGTCTTCGGCGCGGTGCGGGGCGTCCTCCTCGTCGTCGTGGCGATGCTGCTGTTCAATTTCCTCACGCCCCCGGAAAGCCAGCCGGCCTGGGTGGCGAACGCCCGGTCGAAGCCGATGCTCGACGATATCGGCGCGCGGCTGGAGGCGGCGGTGCCGCAGAAGCCGATGGAACTCCTCCCCGCGGGCATCCGCGAGAAGCTGGAAGGCAGCGAGCCCGCCAACCCCAACGAGGCGCCGGCGCAGGAGCCGAACACGATCGAGGGCGTCATCGGCAATTCCGGCGACGCGCCGACCGACGAACCGGATGCGCAGCAGCGCCCGGCCCCCGCGAACTGACCGGCTTTTCCAAACGGCTCGCATCGGGCGGGCATGTCGACTATATGAAGCTCTTGGCAACGTTCGGCATTCGGACCGGCGATCACGTATCGACCGGGTCCCGCGTCGTTTCGCAGGCGAGCCCACGTCATGGATGAGACTCCGTTCGACGCTTCCGACGACGATGCGTTCCACGACGAATGCGGCGTCTTCGGCATCTTCCAGCGGCAGGACGCGGCGCGTTTCGTCGTTTTGGGCCTCCACGCGCTCCAGCACCGCGGCCAGGAGGCGGCTGGCATCGTCAGCCATGACGGCGCGCAGTTCCATGTCGAGCGCCATGCCGGCCTCATCGGCGACAGCTTCACCAGGCAAAGCGTTCTCGAAAGCCTGCCGGGTCATGCCGCGATCGGGCATACGCGCTATGCGACGAGCGGCGGCGGCGGCCTGCGCAACGTGCAGCCGTTCTTCGCCGAACTCTCCTCCGGCGGCTTCGCCGTCGCGCACAACGGCAACATCACCAACGCTCTCACCGTGCAGCGCGAGTTGCAGCGGCGCGGCTCGATCTTCTCCTCGACCTCCGACACCGAGACGATCCTGCATCTCGTCGCGACGAGCGGCGCGCGTCACCTCGCCGACAAGCTGATCGACGCGCTGTCGCGGCTCGAAGGCTCGTTCAGCCTCGTCGGTCTGTCGCCGAAGACGATGGTCGGCGTCCGCGATCCGCTCGGCATCCGACCGCTCGTCCTCGGCGATCTCGAAGGCTCGCCGATCCTCGCCTCCGAAACCTGCGCGCTCGACATCATCGGGGCGGATTTCGTCCGCGACATCGAGCCGGGCGAGATGGTCATCGTCTCGGAAAGCGGCATCGAGAGCCTCTTCCCGTTCCAGAAGCGGAAATCGCGCTTCTGCATCTTCGAATACGTCTACTTCGCCCGGCCGGACAGCCATGTGGAGGGTCGGAACGTCTACGAGATCCGCAAGCGCATCGGGGCCGAACTCGCGCGCGAGAGCGGCGAACCGGCGGACGTCGTGGTGCCGGTGCCCGACTCCGGCGTCCCCGCCGCCCTCGGCTACGCGCAGGAAGCCGGCATCCCCTTCGAGCTCGGCATCATTCGCAACCACTATGTCGGGCGCACCTTCATCCAGCCGGGCGACGCGATCCGCCACATGGGCGTGAAGCTGAAGCACAACGCCAACCGCCGCATGATCGAAGGCAAGCGCGTGGTGCTGGTCGACGATTCGATCGTGCGCGGCACCACCTCGCAGAAGATCGTGCGGATGGTGCGCGATGCCGGCGCGAAGGAGGTGCACATGCGCATCGCTTCGCCGCCGACAACGTCGAGTTGCTTCTACGGCGTCGACACGCCGGAAACCTCGAAGCTCCTCGCCGCCAAGATGTCGATCGAAGAGATGCGCGATTTCATCCAGGTCGATTCGCTCGCCTTCATCTCCATCGACGGCCTCTATCGGGCGACGGACGAGGCGAGCGGCCGCAACCCGCACGCGCCGCAATACTGCGATGCCTGCTTCACCGGCGACTATCCGACCTCGCTGACCGACCTCGACGCCGCCGACAACGTCCGTCCGCTTTCGGTCCTCGGCGGCAATGTCTGACCCGGCCGCGCGGCGGCTCGAAGGCAGGGTCGCGGTCGTCACCGGCGCGTCTCGCGGCATCGGCCGCGCGCTCGCCCGGCTGATCGCGGCGGAGGGCGCGCATGTCGTGGCGGTCGCCCGCACGGTCGGCGGCCTCGAAGAGCTCGACGACGAGATCAAGGCGGCCGGCGGTTCGGCGACGCTCGCGCCGCTCGACCTCGCCGACATGGCCGGGATCGACCGGCTCGGCGGGGCGATCGCGGAGCGGTGGGGCCGGCTCGACGGTCTCGTCGCCAATGCCGGCATGCTCGGCGTCCTGTCGCCGATCGGGCATATCGAGGCGAAGGTCTTCGAGAAGACGTTTGCCGTCAACGTCACCGCCACCTGGCGGCTGATCCGCGCGGTGGACCCGCTCCTGCGGCGCTCGGAGGCCGGACGCGCCGTGGTGCTGTCGTCCGGCGCGGCGCATAGCTGCAAGGCGTTCTGGAGCCTCTATGCCGCGACCAAGGCCGCCTGCGAGGCACTGGTGCGCTCCTGGGCGCATGAGACGGACACATTGGCGCTGCGCGTCAACTCCGTCGATCCCGGCGCGACGCGCACCGCCATGCGCAAGCAGGCGATGCCCGGCGAGGACCCGCTGACGCTGCCGACGGCCGAGGACGTCGCGGCGCGCATCCTGCCGCTGCTCTTCACCGAGGTGACGGAAACCGGCGGGCTCTTCAACGTCCGTGAGAACCGGTTCACCGCCTACCAGAAGCCGGCCTGATGTCGCGGCCCTCCCTCGTCGCCCTCGATCCGATCGGCAACGAGCCGCTGGAAACGGCGCGTCAGACGATCGCGATCGAGATCGAGGGGTTGAACGCGCTCGCCGCCTCGATCGACGCCGCGTTCGCGCATGTGGTGGAACTGATCGATGTCTGCCGGGGGCGGGTCGTCGTCACCGGCGTCGGCAAGTCCGGGCATGTCGGCCAGAAGATCGCCGCGACGCTGGCTTCCACCGGCACGCCGGCCTTCTTCCTGCACGCCGCCGAAGCCGCGCACGGCGATCTCGGCATGATCGGCGAGACGGACATCGTGCTCGCCATCTCGAACTCGGGCGAAAGCGCCGAGATGCAGCCGATCGTCGAATATTGCCGCCGCTTCCAAGTCCGGCTGATCGCGATGACGGCAAAGCCTGATTCGTCGCTCGGCCGCTACGCCGATGCCGTGCTGCGCTTGCCGGAGGCGGCGGAAGCCTGCCCGATCTCGCTTGCGCCGATGACGTCGACGACGATGAGCCTCGTCCTCGGCGACGCGCTCGCCTCGGCGCTGATGCGGGTGCGGAACTTCCAGCGTGACGATTTCGCCAAGTTCCACCCGGGCGGCAAGCTCGGCGCGCAGCTCTTGAAGCTGCACGAGGTGCTGGACCGCATGCCGCACCTCAAAGCCATGCCGCGCGTCGAGACGACGAGCCCGATGACCGAGGTGATCGCGGTAATCAGCCGGGGCCAGTGCGGTGCGACCGCCGTCTACGAGAGCGGCCGCTTCGCCGGCATCGTCACCGATGGCGACCTCAGGCGGGCGCTGGAAGCGCGGCCGACGCTCGACCAGAGCGCCGCCGACATGATGACGGCCTCGCCGCTCGCGATCGGCGCGGACCGGCTCGCCGTCGACGCGCTGGCGCTGTGCGAGGAACGGCGCGTTTCGGCCATCTTCGTCACCGATGCGGACGGTGGCATCTGCGGCCTCGTCCAGCTCAAGGACCTCCTGGCGCTCGGCATCGTCTGACGCCGCCGGCCCTCGCGCCCTACCCTTCTTCCGGCTCCGCCTCCGGCATCCGAAGATGCCGGCGATAATCGCGGAGCGAGAAGAAGATCGAGACGTAGTAGGCGGCGACCGTCACCGTCAGCGTTTCCCACAGGAACGTCGCCAAGAGGACGATGTAGAGCACGACGCCCAGCATCACCGGGATGACGTAGTCGCGCCGGACGCGCACCGAGATGGTCTTGCCGGACCAGGTCGGGATGCGGCTCGCCATCAGGAAGCCGACGAGGAGGAGATGCACCGCCGAGAGGGCCGCGGTCAGGCGCGGCTCGCCGATGTCGATGCCGGTGAAGCTGAGATAGACCGGAAACAGTGCCAGACCGGCGCCGGCCGGCGCGGGAACGCCGGTGAAGAACTTCGTCTGCCAGGCCGGCCGCTTCGGCCCTTCCAGCATCGTGTTGAAGCGCGCGAGGCGGAGCGCGCAGGTGCTGACGTAGAGCAGCGCCGCGATCCAGCCCGTCGGCCCGACATTGTGCAGCGAGAAGGCATAGAGCACCGTCGCCGGCACCACGCCGAAGTTCACGATGTCCGCGAGCGAATCCATCTCCGCGCCGAACCGGCTCTGGCCTTTCAGCATCCGCGCGATGCGCCCGTCGATGCCGTCGAGCAGCGCCGCCACGATGACGAGGCCGACGGCGAGTTCGAAGCGGCCCTCGAAGGCGAGTCGCATGCCGGTCATGCCGGCGCAGATCGCGACGATGGTGACGAGGTTCGGCACGATATGGCGGACCGGGATGCGCCGACGCTCGCCGGCGCGGGCGGCCATCTCGTCCTCGTAGTCGGGAACCGCCGGCTCGAAGGGCTGGAACGGCGACGCCAAGGGCTCAGTCCCGCCGGGCGGGATAGGAGGACGGACCGTCAGCGAACTCGGCGATCACCGTCTCGCCCGCCACCGCCTTCTGCCCTTCGGCGACGCGCGGGCGCGCGCCTTCGGGAAAATAGATGTCGAGCCGCGAGCCGAAGCGGATGAGGCCGATCCGCTCGCCCGCTTCCAGCCGGTCGCCGGTGGCCGAGAAGCAGAGGATGCGCCGCGCGACGAGGCCGGCGATCTGCACGACGCCGATCTCGCCCTTGGCGCTCTCGATCACCATCGAGTTGCGCTCGTTCACCTCGCTCGCCTTGTCGAGCTCGGCGTTCCGGAACTCGCCCTCGCGATAGCTGATGCGCGCGACGCGGCCGCGCATCGGCGCGCGGTTCACGTGGCAGTCGAAGACGTTCATGAAGATCGAGACGCGCAGCAGCGGATCGGTGCCGAGTTCGAGCTCGGCCGGCGGCGTGACGTGGCCGACCAGCGAGACGCGCCCGTCCGCCGGGCTGACCGCGACGTCCTCGGCGAGCGGCGTCACGCGCTGCGGATCGCGGAAGAAGTAGGCGCACCAGAGCGTCAGCACGAGGCCGAGCCAGAACATCGGCTGCCAGAACAGGCCGAGCAGGATCGAGACCACGAGGAAGGTCGCGATGAACGGATAGCCGGCCCGGTGGATCGGCACGAGGACGTTTCGGATCGAATTGAGGATATCCATCCTCGGGCATTCCTTTCGGCAGGTCGCGTCGAGCAGGCGCCATCAAGCCCGAAAACGGGCGCGGTTCAAGTGACGTTGGAGGCGCAAGGCCCGGCGGTCAGGCGATGCGCTTGCGGTCGACGATGCCGAACTCGTCGGCCTCGCGGGCGCGGCGCAGCGCCTCCTCGGCCTCCGTCGCCTCGCGCTGCATGCGCCACATCTCGGCATAGAGCCCCCCGGCTTCAAGCAGCGAGCGGTGCGTGCCGCGCTCGACGATCTCGCCGGCCTTCAGGACGAGGATCTCGTCCGCGTCGACGATGGTGGAGAGCCGGTGCGCGATGGTCAGCGTCGTGCGGCCCCTGCCCGCCTCGTCCAGCGCCGACTGGATTTCCTGCTCCGTATGGGTGTCGAGCGCCGAGGTCGCCTCGTCGAGCACGAGGATCGGCGGCGACTTCAGGAGCGTGCGGGCGATGGCGACGCGCTGCTTTTCGCCGCCCGAAAGCTTCAGCCCCCGCTCGCCGACCATCGCGCCGTAGCCCTCCGGCAGGAGTTCGATGAACCGGCCGATCTGGGCGCGGTTCGCGGCGGCGCGGACCTCTTCGGCGCTCGCTTCCGTGCGGCCGTAGCGGATGTTGTACTCGATCGTCTCGTTGAACAGCACCGTGTCCTGCGGCACGATGCCGATCGACGCGCGCAGCGACGACTGCGTGACGCTGGCGATGTCCTGTCCGTCGATCGTGATCCGCCCCGACTGGACGTCGTAGAAGCGGAACAGGAGGCGGGAGATCGTCGACTTGCCGGCACCCGACGGGCCGACGATCGCGACCGTGGCTCCGGGCTGCACGTCGAACGAGATACCGCGCAGGATCTCGCGGCCGTTCTCGTAGCGGAAGCGCACGTCCTCGAAGCGGATCGCGCCGGCGGAAACGCGCAACGGCGCGGCGTCGGCGCGGTCGCGCACCTCTTCCGGCACGTCGAGCAGCGCGAACATCTCCTCGATGTCGGTGAGCCCCTGCCGGATCTCGCGATAGATGAAGCCGATGAAGTTCAAGGGGATCGAAAGCTGCATCAGCAGCGAGTTGATCAGCACGAAGTCGCCGATCGTCTGCGTGCCGGCGCGGACCTCGAAGGCGGACATCACCATCGCGACGCCCATGCCGATCGAGAAGATCACGCCCTGCCCGAAGTTCAGCCAGCCGAGCGAGACCCAGGTCGCCGTCGCCGCCTTTTCGTAGCGCGCCATCGAGCGGTCGAAGCGGTCCGCCTCCATCGCCTCGTTGCCGAAGTACTTCACCGTCTCGAAGTTCAGGAGCGAATCGATCGCCTTGGTATTCGCGTCCGTATCGGAGTCGTTCATCTCCTTACGGATCACGATGCGCCAGTCGCTCGCCCAGATCGTGAACCAGGAATAGAGAACAACCGTCAGCGTCACCACGGCGACGTAGGAGAGGCCGTAGCCGAAGCCGAAGACCGCCGCCGTCAACGCGAATTCGAACACGGTCGGGATCGTGTTGAGGATCGTGAAGCGCACGATCGTCTCGATACCCTTGGTGCCGCGCTCGATGATGCGCGACAGCCCGCCGGTGCGCCGCTCCAGATGGAAGCGCAGCGACAGCCGGTGCAGGTGGTTGAAGGTGCGGAAGGCGAGCTTCCGCACCGCGTACTGGCCGACGCTGGCGAAGAGCGCGTCGCGCAACTGGTTCAACGCGACCGACAGGATCCGCGCGACGTTGTAGGCGATCACCAGCGTCGCCGCGCCGGTGAGGAAAAGCGGCAGCCATTCCGCCGCGCTGTTCCGCCCGGTCAGCGCGTCGGTCGCCCACTTGTAGAAATAGGGGATGCCAACGGTGAGGACCTTGGCGAGCACCAGCCAGAACGTCGCCCAGACGACGCGGGCCCGAAGGTCCGGCCGTTCCATCGGCCACATGTAGGGCCAGAGGTTGCGCAGCGTGGACAGCGTCTGGCCGCTGTCGACGGTCTTCGAATGCGGGTTCGACAAGGAGGGATCGGTCCGTCCGGGCCCGCGACGGGCGGGCCGGTTTGGAGGCGTTCTAATCGCTCGGCCGGCCGAAGGAAAGGCTCGCGCGCCGGCAGGTCAGTTCGACGCGGTCGATCCCGGCTTCGCATCGTGCTTCGGCAGGCGGAAGACCTGGCCCGGATAGATGCGGTTCGGATTGCGGATCTGGTCGCCGTTCGCGAGGTAGATCACCGTGTAGCGGCGGCCGGCACCGTAGGTCTGTCGCGAGATGCGCCAGAGCGAATCGCCGCGCCGGATGAGGACGCGCGCCTGGACGCTTTCCAGCGCCGGCTGGCGGACGGTGGCGATCTTGCTCGTCTCCTCCGTCGCGGCCGGGGACGGCGCCTTGGCGGCATCCACCGGTTTCGCGACGACGGCGACCTCGGCGGGCGGGGTCGAAGCGGGCGGCGTCGCGAGAGGTGCGGGAGCCGACGCGGTCGCTTCGGGCTGCCCCGACGGTTCGGCAGCGGAAGGAGTCGCCGCGGCTACAGCCGCGGAAGCCGCTGGCGCAGGTGTAGCCGAAGGGACGGCTGGCGCCGGCGGTTCGACGCTCGATGCGGGCGGCGCCGGGCGATCCTCGCCGCCGCCCGCATCGTTGGAAGCGATCGCGGACATCGCCTCGCCCTCCGGCTTCGCGAAGGGCACCTCGACGCGGGAGGCGACGATGCCGCCGGTCGTGATCATGTCGGCGCGGATCTGGTGATCGCCGGTGGCTAGCGGCACCTTGGCGGTGACGAGGAAGCGGCCGTTCGCACGCTTCGAATCCTCGCCGACCAGCTTGTTGTCGATATAGACCCGCACCGGATCCGTGCCCGGCGCGCGCCCGGCGATATAGACGCGACCGTTCTCGATCTCGACCGCCTCCACGCCGAAAGGCGACGGCGAAGCGGCAGCCGGTGTCTTCGCCGGGTTCTGCGGGATCGCGGCCACGGCGGGAGGGGGAGCGGAAAGGGCCGGCTTCACCGATGGCTCCGGCTGGTTCGCGGCCGTTTCCACGGTGCCCGCCGGGGCAGCTGCCTTCGACTCGTCGGTATCGCCGGAACCCGCGGCGGCAACGTCAGGCGCTTCCGCCGGCCCCTTTGCCGCCGGTTCCGCGCTCGGCAGGGTGATGATGCGTGAAGGCCGGTTCGGGGCCTCGACCATGGCGAGCAGCTCGCCCGGCTCGCCGGGACGCGGCACGCTGACGATCGCCGTTTCCTCGGACTGCGTCGGCGGCTTGCCGTTTCCGGCCGCCTCGATGCGGATCTGGTGATCGCCGGCTGGCAGGCGCTCGTCCAGCACGATGGCGAAGTCGCCGCCGGGCGAGGCCTTGGCGGTGCCGAGCGTCCGCTCGCCGTCGAGGAGCTTCACCTCGGCGTTCGGCGCGGCGCGGCCGGCGAGCACGGCCGAACCGTCGGGCTCCACCCGGAGGATGTCGAAGCGCGGCGGCTCAGCGGCCGGCGAAGCGGCCGGAGCCTTCGGCGACTGCGCCGCCGGGGGCGCGGCTGGCGGCAAGGATGCCTCGCGCGTCGGCTGCTCGCTCGCTGGCGCGCCCCCCGCCGCCTCGGTCGGTCCGGCTGCGCCCGTTCCGGGCTCGGCCGCCGCACCCGCTGCTGCCACCGGCTCGGGCGAGGCCGGCACCACGGCCGGCGGGGTCTGCACCGGCGGCGCTCCATCCGACGACGTTCCTCCGGCGTCGGAGCGCGTCCCGGTCAGTTCGGCGACGGAGTCGGAGGCCTGATCGCGGACCAGCCGCAGCTTCTCCGAGTCGAGCATGTCCCAGTAGCCGGCCAGTATCGCGCCGAAAAGCACGACGCAGAATGCCACCAGGATGGAGAACTTCCGGCTCATGCTCGAACGCCTCACGCGACCGGGCGAGGCAAAACACGCCTTCGCCCGCTTTTACAAAAGCTTAACGAAGGCATGACCGGCAAACAAGTTGTTCGCGCGACGCGAGGTCCGTTGGGTAAACGCCTAAACTTCGACGTGTCCCCCGCCGCGCCGGTTTCAGAGCTTGCTCGTCATCTCCGGCAGGATCTGGAAGAGGTCGCCGACGAGGCCGTAGTCGGCGATCTGGAAGATCGGCGCTTCCTCGTCCTTGTTGATCGCGACGATGACCTTGGAGTCCTTCATGCCGGCGAGATGCTGGATCGCGCCCGAGATGCCGCAGGCGACGTAGAGCTGCGGCGCGACGACCTTGCCGGTCTGCCCGACCTGCCAGTCGTTCGGCGCGTAGCCGGCATCAACCGCCGCGCGGGAAGCGCCCACCGCCGCGCCGAGCTTGTCGGCCAGCGGCAGCACAACTTCCTCGAACTTCTCCTTCGAGCCGAGCGCCCGGCCGCCGGAGACGACGATCTTCGCGCTCATCAGTTCCGGCCGCTCGCTCTCCTGCAGCTTCTCCTCGACGAAGGCGGACAGGCCCGTATCGCCGCCCGCTTCGATCCGCTCCACCGGCGCCGACCCGCCTTCGGACGCCGCCGCGAAGGCGGTGGTACGGACCGTCAGCACCTTCACCCTGTCGCTCGACTTCACCGTCTGCACGGCGTTGCCGGCATAGATCGGCCGCTCGAACGTATCGGCCCCGTGGATGGCGGTGACATCGGAGACCTGCATCACGTCGAGCAGCGCCGCCGCGCGCGGCAGCACGTTGCGCGTCGTCGTGGTGGAGGGCGCGACGATCGCGTCGTAGTTCGCGGCGAGCTTCACCACGAGGTCGGCAAAGGGCTCGGCCAGACGGTGCGCCAACGCCGGCCCTTCCGCGAGCAGCACCTTCGCGACGCCTTGCAGCTTCGCCGCGGCATCGGCCGCGACCCCGGCCCCCTCGCCGGCGACCAGCACGTGGACGTCGCCGCCCAGCGCCAGCGCGGCGGTCAGCGCCTTCGCCGTCTGGTCCGACAGCGTGGTGTTCTCGTGATCGGCGATCAGCAACGTCGTCATGGTTCTCGTCCCTCAGATCAGGCCGGCTTCGGTGCGCAGCTTCGAGATCAGCTCGTCCACCGAGCCGACCTTCACGCCGGCCGAGCGTTTCGGCGGCTCCACCGTCTTCAGAACCTCAAGCCGCGGCGCGACGTCGACGCCGAAGTCCCCCGGCACCTTCTCCTCCAGCGGCTTCTTCTTCGCCTTCATGATGTTCGGCAGCGAAGCGTAGCGCGGCTCGTTGAGGCGAAGGTCCGTGGTGATGATCGCCGGCAGCTTCAGGTCCACCGTCTGCAGGCCGCCGTCGACCTCGCGCGTTACCTTGGACCGGCCTTCCGCCGTCTCCAGCCGGTAGGCGAAAGTGCCCTGCGCCCAGCCCAGCAGCCCGGCGAGCATCTGCCCGGTCTGGTTCGCGTCGTCGTCGATCGCCTGCTTGCCGAGGATCACGAGGTCCGGCTTCTCGGCC
Source organism: Plantimonas leprariae (assembly GCF_008802405.1). Lineage (GTDB taxonomy): Bacteria > Pseudomonadota > Alphaproteobacteria > Rhizobiales > Rhizobiaceae > Plantimonas > Plantimonas leprariae. Next base: position 20,996 of record NZ_VZDO01000004.1, on the reverse strand, counting down.
TCGACGACGCCCTTCAGGATCTTCGCCACGGCCAGCGGCTCGACGACGCCGTCCGCCTTGACCAGGATGCCGCGATCCGCGCCCATCGCGAGAGCGGTGCGCAGCGTCTCCTGCGCCTGTTGCGGACCGATCGAAACGGCGACGATCTCTTCGACGCCGCCCTTCTCCTTCTGGCGGACCGCCTCCTCCACCGCGATCTCGTCGAACGGGTTCATCGACATCTTCACGTTGGCGAGGTCGACGCCCGTGCCGTCCGCCTTCACCCGGATCTTCACGTTGTAGTCGACGACACGCTTGACGCAGACCAGTATCTTCATCGCAAACACCACCGGTTCCGGCGCGAGGATCAGGAGCGAGCCCGTTCGGCAAACGGGGCCGGGAGCCGATTAACACCGGCCCCGACCCGAGGCAAACCGCAACTCCGGCCCGCCCGTCCTTCGCATCGCGCCGAGTGAGAGCATGTCGCGAACGGGCGAACCATCCTTTTTGCGACGGCGACCGCGCCGGCCGCGCCCTCCGCGCGGCGGCGTGACGGGTAAGGCCGCTGCGGAACCCGCCGGCCCTGTCCTCATCGCGCCGCGCGGCGGCGCAGGCGGTTTCGACCTCCGGCCGGGGAGCGCGTAAAGCTTCGCCCAGGCGGCGACTCGCCGCGACCCTGCCGAACGGTGCCGAATGTCCCGCCCCAACATCCTCGTCGTCGTGGTGGACCAGCTCAACGGAACGCTGTTCCCGGACGGTCCCGCGCCGTTCCTGCACGCGCCGAACCTTCGCGGCATCGCGGCGCGCGCCGCCCGTTTCCGTAACTGCTACACCGCGAGCCCGCTCTGCGCCCCGGCACGAGCCTCGCTGATGACGGCGCAGCTTCCGTCCCGCACGGAAGTCTACGACAACGCGGCCGAGTTCGCCTCCGCGATTCCCACCTACGCGCATCACCTCCGTCGCGCCGGCTACCGTACGGCGCTCAGCGGCAAGATGCACTTCGTCGGGCCGGACCAGCTTCACGGCTTCGAGGAGCGGCTGACGACCGACGTCTATCCGGCCGATTTCGGCTGGACGCCGGACTACCGCCACCCGGAGACAAGGATCGACTGGTGGTACCACAACCTCGGCTCGGTCACGAATGCCGGCGTCGCCGAGATCAGCAACCAGCTCGAATACGACGACGAGGTCGCGCACTTCGCCGGCGCGAAGCTCTACGACTACGCCCGGAGCCGGGACGAGCGGCCGTTCTGCCTCACCGTGTCCTTCACCCATCCGCACGATCCCTACGTGGCGCGCCGGCGGTTCTGGGATCTCTACGAGGACTGCCCGGCGCTCGAACCGGCGGTCGGAAGGCTGCCGGACGCGGCGTTCGATCCGCATTCGCTGCGCCTCCTGAAGGCCTGCAACGACCATCTCTACGACATCACGCCGGAGATGGTGCGGCGCTCGCGCCGGGCCTATTTCGCCAACATCTCGTACATCGACGACAAGGTCGGCGAGCTCCTGCGCATCCTGCGCGACTGCCGGCTGGACGAGAACACGGCGATCCTCTTCACCTCCGACCACGGCGACATGCTGGGCGAGCGCGGCCTGTGGTTCAAGATGAACTTCTTCGAGAGTTCGGCGCGCGTGCCGCTGCTGATCGCCGCGCCCGGCCTGCGCTCCGGCCTCGTCGAGACCCCGGTCTCGACGCTCGACATCGTGCCGACGCTGGCCGAGATCGCCGGGCTCGACCTCGCCGCGGTGGAGCCCTGGACGGACGGCGTGCCGCTCTCCGCGATCACCCGCGGCGAGGCCCGGCCGGCGGTGCCGATGGAATACGCGGCGGAAGGCTCCGAAGCGCCGATGGTCGCGCTTCGCGAGGGCCGGTTCAAGTACGTCCGCTGCGACCGCGACCCGCCGCAGCTCTTCGACCTCGACACCGACCCGCACGAGCTGACGAACCTCGCCGGGCAGCCGTTCTACGCGGAAGCCGAAACGCGGTTGCGCGCGCAGGCGGCGGAGCGCTGGGACCTCGCCCGCTTCGACGCCGAGGTGCGCGAGAGCCAGGCGCGGCGGCGCGTCGCCTACGAGGCGCTGCGCAACGGCGCGTACTTCCCGTGGGACTACCAGCCGCTGCAGAAGGCCTCGGAGCGCTACATGCGCAACCACATGAACCTCGACGACCTGGAGGAACGCCAGCGCTTTCCGCGCGGCGACTGACATCGCCCGCCATCGTTCGGCGGCGAAGCAAATCGCTCCCCGTCCGGGCGGGTGCGTGCTAAGCGGCGCTCGAACGCTCCATGCGGCGGCGCGCGGGAAGGACGGGACCATCCTGAATTCGGACTCATCGGTGGCCGGCAGGCCGGAGGCGTCGGGCGATCCTTCGCCCGCCTCCGAGCCCGGCGGCATCGTCGCGATCACCGGCGCCGGCGGCTTCCTCGGCTCGGCGCTGGTGCGCGCCTTCCGCGATGCCGGCTTCGCGGTGCGCGCGATGGTGCGCCCGGCAAGCGACCGTCGCGGCGCCGAGCTGCCCGGCGTCGAGTTGGCATCGGGCGACGTCACCGATCCCGCCTCTCTGGCGGCGGTGTTCGACGGCGCGCGCTACGTGGTGCACGCGGCAGCCGACTACCGGCTGTGGACCCGCGACCCGGCGGCGATGCTGCGCACCAATGTTGAGGGCACCCAGCACGTGATGGAAGCCGCGCTTCGCGCCGGGGTCGAGCGCGTCGTCCATACCAGCAGCGTCGCGACGCTGCGGCCGCCGACCGAGCCGGGCCGCCGGGCGACCGAAGACGACGCGGCCTCGGCGTCGGAGGCCGTCGGCGTCTACAAGCGCTCGAAGGTGCTCGCCGAGGCGGTGGCGCTCGACTACGCGGCGAAGGGCCTCGACGTCGTAATCGTGAACCCCTCGACGCCGATCGGTCCGCGCGACGCCCGGCCGACGCCGACCGGCCGGATCATCATCGAGGCGGCGGGCGGGCGCATGCCGGCCTTCGTCGACACCGGCCTCAACCTCGCGCATGTCGACGACGTCGCCGCCGGCCACCTCTTGGCGCTCCGACGCGGGCGGATCGGCGAGCGTTACATCCTCGGCGGCGAGGACGTGACCCTCGCCGACATGCTGGCCGAGATCGCGGCGCGGCGCGGTCGTCGGGCGCCGTCCCTGCGCCTGCCCGTGCCGGCGCTCCTGCCGCTGGCGGCGCTGGCGGAAGGCGTCGCCCGCGTCACCGGGCGCGAGCCCTTCATCAGCTTCGACGCGCTCCGCATGGCCCGCAAACGCATGTTCTTCGACGACGCGAAGGCCCGGGCCGAACTCGGCTACCGCAGCCGCCCCTGGCAGGAGGGCATCGCCGACGCGCTCCGCTGGTTCACTGAGGCGGGGCGGATCGCGTGATCCTTCTTGCCGGCCTCGCCCTCGTCGTCTGGCTGTATCTTCTCGCCTTCCGGGGCGGGTTCTGGCGGCTCGCGCCCGACATGCTGCCGGCATCCCCCGTGTCCGACCGCCATCCGTCCGTCGTCGCGGTGGTTCCGGCGCGGAACGAGGCGTCGGTGATCGCCGGAACGGTCGGCTCGCTGCTCGGCCAAGATTATGCCGGCCCGTTCCACCTCGTCGTGGTGGACGACGGGAGTGACGACGGCACCGCCGATGTCGCCGCCCAGGCGGCAGCGGAGATCGGCCGGAGCGACGCGCTGACCGTGCTGCGCGGCCAGCCGCTGCCGCCCGGCTGGACGGGCAAGCTCTGGGCCATGAGCCAGGGTTTCGACCGGGCGAATGCGAACCCCGAGCCGCCGGAGCTGATCCTCTTCACGGATGCCGACATCTCCTACGGCCCCGGTACGCTCGCGCGCCTCGTCGCGCAGCATCGGCGCCGGGGAACGGTGCTGACCTCGCTGATGGTCCTCCTGCGGACGGCAAGCCTCGCCGAGAGGCTGCTCGTGCCGGCCTTCGTCTTCTTCTTCCGCATGCTCTACCCCTTCGCTCTAGTGCGGCGCCCGGAGCACCGCTGCGCCGCGGCGGCCGGCGGTTCGATGCTGCTGACGCGCACCGCGCTGATCGAGGCCGGCGGCGTGGCGGCGATCCGCAACAGCCTGATCGACGACTGTGCGCTCGGCCGCCTGATGAAGCGCGTCGGCCCCGTCTGGCTCGGGCTGACGCCGGACGTGCGAAGCGTGCGCCCCTACCCCGCCTTCGCCGACATCCGCGCCATGGTGACGCGTTCGGCCTATGCGGAACTGCGCTACTCGCCCTCACGCCTCCTCGTCGCCCTCGCCGGCCTCGCGCTGGTGTTCCTGGTTCCGGCGCTGGCGGCACTGTTCTCCGCCGGCTGGGCTCGCCTCCTCGGCCTCGCCGGCTGGGCGGCGATGACGCTCGCCTTCCTGCCGATGGTGCGCTTCTATCGCACCGGGTGGTGGACGGCGCCGCTCCTGCCGCTTATTGCTGGGGCCTACGCCTTCTTCACCTTCGACTCCGCCCTGCAGCACGGCCGGGGCCGGGGCGGCACGTGGAAAGGGCGCGTGCAGGCCGAGACGAGGACATGACGGAAGGCCAGGCGCGGATCCCGACGAAGACGCATCGCGGCGAGAACTTCCCCGTCGCCTCGCGCCTCGTATCCGCGCGCCATCGCTCGGCGATCCTCGGCTTCTATCGCTTCGCCCGCGCCGCCGACGACATCGCCGACGATCCGACGATGCCGGGGCCCGAAAAGCTGGAGCGGCTGGACGAGCTGGAGGCGACGCTGTTCGGCGAGGCGGAAGCGCCTGACGCCGTGCCGCTCCGCGCCATCCTCGCCGAACGCAAGCTCTCGGCCCGCCACCCTTGCGACCTCCTAAAGGCGTTCCGGCTCGACGTCGAGAAACGGCGCTACCGCGATTGGGCGGACCTCATGGACTACTGCGCCGTCTCGGCCGCGCCGGTCGGCCGCTTCGTGCTCGATGTCCACGGCGAGCCGCAGTGCTCCTGGCCGGCCTCCGACGCGCTCTGCGCCGCGCTGCAGGTCATCAACCATCTGCAGGACTGCGCCAAGGACCATCGCGCCCTCGACCGCGTCTACCTGCCTGAGGAGACGCTGCGCGAGCACGGCGCGCGGGTCGAGGACCTCGCCGCGCCGAAGGCCACGCCGGGCCTGCGCGCTGCCATCACCGATCTCGCGCGCCGGACGGACGCCCTCCTCGAAACCGGGAGGGCGCTGCCGGCGCATGTCGAGAACCGGCGCCTGCGCACCGAAATCGTCGTGATCCAGCGGCTCGCCGAGACGCTGAACCGCGGCCTGCAGCGCCGCGACCCGCTGAGCGAGCGCGTGCATCTCGGCAAGCCGGCAATGGCCTTCGTGGCCGTACGCGCCGCCCTCGTCGGCTACTTCGGCGGGCGCAAGGCGGCGCGCTTTTCCGTCCACCGCGCCGGAGCCGGCTCGTGAGCCGGGCGCAGCCGGTGCCCGATGAGCAGCGCGCGCCGGTCGGCAGTTCCTTCCATCTCGGCATGCGCCTCTTGCCGCGCGACCGGCGCACCGCGATGTACGCCGTCTACGCCTTCTGCCGCGAGGTGGACGACGTCGCCGACGAGGGCGGCACCGTGCCGGAGCGCCTCAGCGGTCTCGACCGCTGGAGCGCCGCGATCGCCGACCTCTACGCCGACCGGACCCCGACGATGCCGCTCGCGGGCCTGCGGGAGGCCATCCGGCGCTTCGAGCTTCGCCGCGAGGACTTCGACGCGATCATCGCCGGCATGGCGATGGACGTGCGCGGGCAGACGGTGAAACCGAGGGAGGCCGAGCTCGACCTCTACTGCGACCGCGTCGCCTCGGCGCCGGGCCGGCTGTCGACCCGCGTTTTCGGCCTCCCCGACGAGACCGGCATCCCGCTCGCCGACCGGCTCGGCCGCGCCCTGCAGCTCACCAACATCCTGCGCGATCTCGACGAGGACGCCGCGATGGACCGCCTCTACCTGCCGCGCGAACGGCTGACGGATGCCGGGCTGGCCGATCTGCCCATCGCCGACATCCTCGCCGACCCGCGCCTCGACGGCGTCTGCCGGACGCTCGCGAGCCGCGCCGTGGAGCATTTCGCCGAAGCGACCCGCATCATGGACGCCTGCCCGCGCGACCGGGTGCGCGCGCCGCGGCTGATGGCGGCGGCCTACCGGCCGCTGCTCGAAGGCCTGATGGCGCGGGGCTGGGCGCCGCCGCGCCGCAAGGTCGCGAAACGCAAGCTCGCCATCGCCGGCGCGGTGCTCCGCTACGGCTTCCTGTGACGATGGGCACGGTGCACGTCATCGGCGCCGGCCTTGCCGGCCTCGCGGCGGCGGAGGCGATGCTCGGCTCCGGCACGACGGTCGTCGTGCACGAGGCGGCGCGGCAGGCCGGCGGCCGCTGCCGCTCCTACCACGATGTCGCGCTGGACATGCGGATCGACAACGGCAACCACCTGCTGCTCTCCGGCAATCGCACGGCGCTCGAATACGTCGCTCGGATCGGCGGCGGCGGCGCGCTGGAGATCGCAAACGAATGCGCTTTTCCCTTCGTCGATCTCGGGAGCGGCGAGCGCTGGACGCTGCGCCCGAACGCCGGCCGTGTGCCGCGCTGGATCTTCGACCCCGCCCGCCGCGTGCCGGGGAGCCGCGCGAGCGACTACCTTTCGCCGCTGCGTCTCTTCCTCGCCGGCCCGAACAGGCGGCTGGGGCAGGTCATGCCGACCACCGGGCCGATCTACGAGCGGCTGTGGCACCCACTGCTGCTCGCGGCGCTGAACACCGATCCGGCGGAGGCCTCCGCCCGGCTGGCCGCCACGTTGATGCGCGAAACGCTTGGAATGGGGGGCGATGCCTGCCGCCCGGTGATCGCCAGCGGCGGTCTCGGCGCGGCGCTGGTCGACCCGGCCGTGGCGCTCCTCGAACGGCGGGGGATGCCGGTGCGCTTCGGCTCGTCCTTGCGCGGGCTCGACGTCGAAGGCGGGCGCGTCGCGGGTCTGCGTCTGACCGGGGAAGATATCCGGCTCGGACCCGACGACCGGGTCGTGCTCGCCGTTCCCGCCTGGGTCGCCCGCTCGCTGCTGCCGGACCTCGCCGCGCCGGACGAGCACCGTGCCATCGCCAACGCGCATTTCCGTATCGCCCCGCCGCCCGGCATGCCGACGATCGTCGGACTGGTCCGATCCCTGAGCGAGTGGATCTTCGCCTTTCCCGACCGCCTGTCGGTGACGATCAGCGGGGCGGACCGCCTGAACGACCGGCCGCGCGAGACGCTCGCCGCCGACATCTGGCGCGAGGTCGCCGCCGTCGCGGGCCTTTCCGCAGAACCGATGCCGCCCTGGCAGATCGTGCGCGAGAAGCGCGCGACCTTCCGCGCGACGCCGGAGCAGGTGGCGAAGCGCCCGAAGACGAGAACCCCGCTGGACAATCTCTTCCTCGCGGGCGATTGGACGGATACCGGCCTTCCGGCGACGATCGAGGGAGCCATCCGCTCGGGGCGGAAGGCCGCCGAACTCGCGCTGCGAAGCGGCGGCAGGATATCGCGGAACCGCATGGCAGCATGACCGACGATCTTGTGTTCGAGTCGCGTGATCTCGATGCCCCTTCCCTTGCCGAAGCCGACGCCCCGTCCCTGCCGCCGACGCTGAACGAGCGGATCGCCCGCGCGACCGCCGGGCTGCTGGCACACCAGAAAGATGATGGGCACTTCTGCTTCGAGCTCGAAGCCGACGCGACGATCCCCTCCGAATACGTGCTGCTGCTCCACTGGCTCGGCGAGGAGAACCGGCCGCTGGAAGCGAAGATCGCCGCCTATCTGCGGCGCATCCAGGGCGTGCATGGCGGCTGGCCGCTGTTCACCGACGGTGCGTTCGACATGAGCGCCAGCGTGAAGGCATACTTCGCCCTGAAGATGATCGGCGAGCCGCTGGACGCTCCGCACATGGTTCGCGCCCGCAAGGCGATCCTTTCGCGCGGCGGGGCGGCGAACGCCAACGTCTTCACCCGCATCCTCCTCGCGCTCTACGGGCAGATCCCGTGGCGCGGCGTGCCGGTGATGCCGGTGGAGATCATGGCGCTGCCGCGCTGGTTCCCGTTCCATCTGTCGAAGGTCAGCTACTGGGCGCGCACCGTGCTGGTGCCGCTGCTGGTGCTCCAGGCGCTGAAGCCGGTCGCCGCGAACCCGCGCGGCGTCGGCATCGCCGAACTGTTCGCCGTGCCGCCGGAGAAGGTGAAGCACTGGCCGAAGGGTCCGCATCAGGTCGCTCCCTGGTCGCAGATCTTCGGCGGCATCGATCGCGTGCTGCAGGTGGCGGAGCCGCGCTTCCCTAAGGCTTCGCGCCAACGCTCCATCGAGGCGGCCGTCGCCTTCGTCGACAAGCGGCTGAACGGCACCGCCGGCCTCGGCGCGATCTATCCGGCGATGGCGAACGCGGTGATGATGTACGAGGCGCTCGGCGTTTCGCGCGACGATCCGCGTGTGCGTACGGCGCGCGAAGCGATCGACGGCCTTCTCGTCGAGACCGGGACGGAAGCTTACTGCCAGCCCTGCCTCTCGCCCGTCTGGGATACCGCGCTCGCCGCGCATGCGTTGCTCGAAGCAGGCGGCGAGGCCGAGGCCCGCGCGAAGGCCGGCCTCGAATGGCTGAAACCCCTGCAGGTACTCGATCACAAGGGCGATTGGGCCGAGATCAAGCCGGACGTGCGCCCCGGCGGCTGGGCGTTCCAGTACGCCAACCCCCACTACCCCGACCTCGACGACACGGCCGTCGTCGCCATGGCGATGGACCGGGCGGACAGGAACGCGGGATCGCAAACGTATGCGGAAGCCATCTCGCGGGGGGCGGAATGGGTCGGCGGCATGCAGAGCCGCGACGGCGGCTTCGCGGCCTTCGACGCCGACAACACCCACCACCACCTGAACTACATCCCCTTTGCCGATCACGGCGCGCTGCTCGACCCGCCGACCGCGGACGTCACCGCCCGCTGCATCTCGATGTTCGCGCAGCTCGGGGAGACGGCCGAGACGAGCCCGCGCCTCGCCCGCGCGGTGGAAGCGCTCATCGCCGAACAGCGCGAGGACGGAAGCTGGTTCGGCCGCTGGGGCATGAACTACATCTACGGCACGTGGTCGGCGCTCTCCGCCCTCAACGCCGCCGGCCACGCGCCGGAGGCGCCCGCCGTCGCGAAGGCGGCGGACTGGCTCCTCGCCGTCCAGAACCCGGACGGCGGTTGGGGCGAGGACGGCATGAGCTACAGGATGGACTATCGCGGCTTCGAGCCCTCGCCCTCGACGGCCTCGCAGACGGCCTGGGCGCTGCTCGGCCTGATGGCCGCCGGCCGCGCCGACGATCCGGCGGTGGAGCGCGGCGTCGAATATCTGAGTCGAACGCAAGACGCGGACGGCCTGTGGAGCGACCGCCTGTTCAACGCGGTCGGCTTCCCGCGCGTCTTCTACCTGAAGTACCACGGCTACGCGAAGTTCTTCCCGCTCTGGGCGCTGGCGCGCTACCGTAATCTCAAGGCCGGCAACAGCCGGCGCGTGACCGTGGGGATGTGATGGGCGACGTCACCGGCGGCTGCCTCTGCGGACAACTCCGCTACCGCGCGAGCGGCAAGCCGGAATTCGCCGGCTATTGCTGCTGCGCCGACTGCCGCAAGGCGTCCGGCTCCGGCTTCATTCCCTTCATGGGGTTTCGCGCGGACCGGATCGAGGTCGTCGGCCGGAGCAAGCAGGTCCGCTCGACCTCGTTCCGGGGAACCGAGTCGGTCCGCAGCATCTGCCCCGATTGCGGCTCGCTCGTCTTCGGCGGCGAATACGGCAAGGACGCGATGCACACGGTCTATGCCGGCTCGCTCGACGATCCGTCGCAGTTCGAACCGCGCGACGTCATCTTCGCGCGCGACCGGCCGGACTGGGTGCGCCTGCCGCCGGGGCTGAACGTCTTCGAAACGATGCCGGATTGAAGGCGGACGGTCGTCCCGTCCTCGTCGTCGGCGGCCTCGCGGCCGAGGCGCGCATCGCCGCCGGGCCGGGCGTGATCTGCCTCGCCGCGCCGCCGTCCGCGCTCGCGGGCAAGCTGGAGGACCTCGCGGCCGAACCCTGCGGCGTGATCAGTTTCGGACTGTGCGGCGGTCTCGCGTCAAGTTTGGATGCCGGTTGGCTTGCGGTCGGCACCAAAGCGCTCCACGACGGCCGATCATGGACTTGCGATCCTCGGCTCGCGTCCCGCTTCATCGAAGCGGCGGCGAATGCGGGCGTGAACGCCATCGAAGGCCCGTTCGCCTGCGCCGCCTCGCCGCTCCTCGCCGCGCGGGACAAGGCCGCGCTGCACGAACGGACGGGCGCGGTCGCCGTCGATACCGAGTCGCATGTCGCGGCCGCCTATGCGGCAAAGCACGATCTGCCCTTCGCCATCCTGCGCGCGGTCAGCGATCCAGCGGAAGCGAACCTGCCGCCGCTCGCTGTCCGGGCGATCGGACCGACTGGCCGTTTGGACTGGCGCGCCATCAGCGGCGAACTCGCTTTCCGTCCCGGCCAGCTTCTCCTGCTGCCTGGGACGGCGCTCGACACCCTTCGGGCGATGCGAGCCTTACGCCGCGTCCGCCGTTTGCTTGGCCCGCGCTTCGGCCTTTGATTTCGCCTCGGCTTCCTTCTGGGCCTTGATCTCGCTGAGCTTCATCTGGACGTTGCGCGAGAATACGAACTCGGCCGGGCGCTGCTTGTCGAGCGGGATCTCGGCCGCCATCGGTCCATCGGTGCGGATGCCGCCGAGCGCGACCTTCGCCGCCTTCCACGGCCGGCGGAACGCGTCCTCGACGGCGCTCGCCTCGAAGCCGCTGTGGACCATGCAGTCGGCGCACTTCTCGTAGTTGCCGGTGCCGTAGTCGTCCCAGGCCGTGTCTTCCATCAGTTCCTTGAACGTCTTCGCGTAGCCCTCGCCGAGGAGGTAGCAGGGCTTCTGCCAGCCGAAGACCGTGCGCGTCGGGTTGCCCCAGGGCGTGCAATGGTAGGTCTGGTTGCCGGCGAGGAAGTCGAGGAACAGCGAGGACTGGTTGAAGCTCCAGCGCTTGCCGCCGTCGCCGCGGCGGAACACGTCGCGGAAGATCTCCTTGGTCTTCGCGCGGTTCAGGAAGTGCTGCTGGTCCGGCGCGCGCTCGTAGGCGTAGCCGGGCGAAACGGTGATGCCGTCGAGGCCCAGCGCCATCGCCTCGTCGAAGAAGCTCGCGATGCGCTCCGGGTCGGCGTTGTTGAAGAAGGTCGCGTTGATCGTGACGCGGAAGCCCTTCTCCTTGGCCAGTCTGATCGCCGCGACGGCCTTGTCGTAGATGCCCTTCCGGCAGACCGAGGCGTCGTGCATCTCGCGGTCGCCGTCGAGATGGATCGACCAGGTGAAGTACGGGCTCGGCTCGTAGGCGTCGATCTTCTTCTCGAGCAGGATCGCGTTGGTGCAGACGATGGTGGTCTTCTTCCGCCGCACCAGCTCGGCCACGACCTGCGGCAGGTGCTTCAGGATCAGCGGCTCGCCGCCGGCGATCACCACCACCGGCGCGCCGCATTCCTCAGCCGCGCCGACGCAATCGTCATAGGTGAGGTTCCGATCCAGGATCTCGTCCGGATAGTCGATCTTGCCGCAGCCCGCGCAGGCGAGGTTGCAGCGGAAGAGCGGCTCCAGCATCAGGACGAGCGGGTAGCGTTTCACGCCCTTCAGATGCTGCTTGAGGATATAGCTGCCGACCGAAACGGCCTGGCGGAGGGGAATGGACAAGGATCACACGCCGGTTCGAATGCTGCAGCGCCATAATGGGCGCCTCGGCGACCAAAGCCAACCCCGACCGATCGTTCGTCCGGTAAATATGCCGTTCCGGGTGGAGATTGATCCGGGGCCGCCCGCCCGCTAGGGACGTGCCGTCCGCCCTTCCCCGTTCCTTCCCGTCGAGGTGCCAGCTTGATCGAAGCGGTCGTCGCCCGCTGCATCCGCCATCCCTGGCTCGTGATCGCGGTCTCGGCCGTGCTGACCGCGCTCGCCGTCTGGTGGACCGTCGCGCATTTCGCGATCAATACCGATACGGCGCGGCTCATCTCGCCCGATGTTCCCTACCGGAAGAACGAGATCGCCTTCGCGAAGGCCTTCCCGCAGACGGAAGGGCTGATTGTCGCGGTGATCGACGCGCGCTCGCCGGAAGGGGCGGACCGCGCGGCCGAAGCGCTGGCGAGCGGGCTTCGGTCCCGGCCGGAAACGTTCCGGAACGTCCGCCGGCCGGATGCGACGCCGTTCCTGCAGCGGAACGGCCTTCTCTTGCTGCCAACCGCCGAGGTCGCGCGAACGAGCGAGACCCTGCAGCGTCAGGCGCCGCTTCTCGTCGGGCTGGTTCGGGATCCGACCTTGCGCGGTTTGTCGAACCTCATACTCCAGACGCTGCAATCGTCCGCCGACGATCCGGCAGCCGCGGCAAGTGCGGCGGCGCAGTTCGCCGCGCTGACGAGCGCCCTGCAATCGGGGCTGCAAGGCTACGTCGACCCCCTCTCCTGGCGCGAACTTCTGGCAACCGGCGGCCCTCCGGCCGACAGCGGCGGGCACCGGGCCATCGTCCTCATGAATCCCGTGCTGGACTTCAACTCGCTCGAACCCGGCAAAAAGGCGATCCAGCTTCTTCACGATGTCGCCGACGCCCAAGGTGTGACAGGCACCAGCGGCGTCACGCTGCGCCTCACCGGTCCGGTCCCGCTGTCGGACCAGGAATTCGCGACGGTCGCCGAGAACGCCGGACTGAACATGTCGCTGACGCTGGTCGCGGTGGCCGCCATCCTGTTCATGGCGCTGCGCTCGGCGCGTCTTATCCTGAGCGTGCTCGCGACGCTTCTCGCCGGGCTCGCCTGCACGGCCGGCATCGGCCTCGCGCTGGTCGGAGAGCTGAACCTCATCTCGATCGCCTTCGCGGTCCTGTTCATCGGGCTCGGCGTCGATTTCGGCATCCAGGTGACGGTGCGCTATCGCGCGGAGCGCTTCGCCGCCGGCGACGTCGGCACGGCGCTGGTGCGGGCCGCGCGCGGCGTGCGCATGTCGCTCACGCTGGCCGCGCTTTCGCTGCTCGCCGGTTTCTTCTCGTTCATTCCCACCGAGTTCAGCGGCGTGTCGGAACTCGGCCTCATCGCCGGGATCGGCATGATCGTCGCCTATCTCGCGAGCCTGACGCTCCTGCCGGCGCTGATCGCGGTGATGGGCTCGCGGCCGGAGCGCAAGCCGGTGGAAACGCGCGGGCTGGCGGCGGTGGACCACTGGATCGGCCGTCACCGGCTGCTCGTGATCGCCTCGACGGCGATCCTCGTCGTCGCCGGCATCCCGTTTCTGCTGGGGCTGCCCTTCGATTCGAATCCGATGAACCTCCGCAGCCCCAAGGTGGAATCCGTTTCGACCTTCATCGACCTGTCGAAGGACCCGCGCACCGCACCCAACACCCTCGACGTGCTGGTGCCGGACGAGGCGGCGATCCAACCGATGACGGACCGGCTGAACGCGCTGCCGGAAGTCGCCCGGACGATCGACATCGACACGTTCGTGCCAGAGGACCAGGAGCAGAAGCTCGCGCTCATCGCCAAGGCGCGAGAGGCCGTCGCGCCCGTCGTCGCGGCATTCAACTCGCCCGTGCCGGGCCCGGCGGATCCCGAAACCATCGAGGCCCTGCGCCGGACGGAAGCCGCCCTGAAGCGGGCGGAGGGCGCGATCCCGGACGAAGCGGGAAAAGAACCGCTGCATCGGCTGGCAAAAACCTTCCACGATCTGGCGGAAACCTCGGCCGACCTTCGTCAGGCGGCCGGATCGGCGGCCTTCGGCGACCTCCCGCAGCTCGTCGCGACGCTGCAGGCGACGCTTTCGCCGGAACGGGTGACGCGCGCGTCGCTGCCGCCGGACCTCGTCGCCGACTGGATCGCGCCGGACGGGCGGGCGCGAATCGAGGTCTCGCCGAAGGGCGACTCGAATAGCAACGCCGTGATCCGCCGTTTCGCGGACGCGGTCCGCACCGTCGCGCCGGACGCGACGGGCGCGCCGGTCGGCATCAACGAGGGCGGGCGCACCATCGTGCGCGCCTTCGCCGAGGCCGGGCTCTACGCGCTGATCGCGATCACGGTCATCCTCTGGATCGCGCTGAGAAGGTTGAAGGACGTCGTGCTGGCGCTGGGACCGCTGGTGCTGGCCGGCGTGCTGACGCTCGAAGCGGCGGCGCTCGTCGGCCTGCCGCTGAACTTCGCCAACATCATCGCCCTGCCCCTGATGTTCGGGGTCGGCGTCGCCTTCCACATCTACTACCTGATCGCGTGGCGGGCCGGCATCACCGACGTCCTCGCCTCCAGCCTGACGCGGGCGATCTTCTTCTCGGCGCTGACGACGGGCGTCGCCTTCGGCAGCCTCTACGCGTCGAGCCATCCCGGCACGTCGAGCATGGGCGAGCTCCTGGCGATCTCGCTCGTCTTCACGCTGCTGGCGGCCTTCATCGTGGTGCCGGCCTTTCTCGGCCCACCCCCGCCGGTCGACGACAGCGCAGCGAAGAAGCTCGCCTTCGAAAAGGTGAATCCCTAGAGCAGTTCGAGTTCGCCCGGACGCACCTGCGGGGCGTCGTCGTCGTCCGTGCCGGACAGCCGCCGCTTCATGTCGGAGAGCTTGACGGTGGCGAGCGGCGCGGCGAGGTCGACGCGGATCGCGTCCGGCGTCATCTCGGCCATCACCATCAGGAATTCCGACAGGCCAGCGAGGTGCTGCTGGATGAAGTCGATGTCCTGCGCCGCCACCATGTAGTCCACCTCCGACGATCGCGGGGCCGCCGAGGGATCGCGCGTCAGGAAGCGGTGCATGTCGTCGACGCGAACGGCGAGTTCGTCGCATTCGGCGGACAGCGCCGACAGGAGTCGGGCCAGGGTTCCGACGGACATTTCGATGATCCTTGCGTTCCGCCGGGGGCGAGAGGTTTCGTCAGAAGAGTTCGAGGTCGCCGCCGGCCGAGGCGGGCGCCGGCGCGGGCACGCTGAAGGTCGGCGCCGCGAACACGGCGGGCTTCGTCGGAGCGGCGGTCTTGTCCATCAGCACCTGGCGCGCGCGGCCGCTGATCGGCCAGTATTCGATCCGCCGGCCCTGGTCGCCGCCGAGGCTGCCGCCGACGTAGTTGATGCCTTCCATCTCGAGGAATCTCTTGGCGAACTCGGCGTTCTTCGCCCCGATGTCGGACAGGCCGCCGACCGTGCGCGCGCCGCCGAACAGCTTGGCTTCCAAAGCGTGGCGGCGAGCCCCCTTCTTCATCAGGCCGTTGACCAGAAGCTCCATCAGGTAGAGCCCGTAGGACTCCGACTGGCCGCCGCCCGCGGCCCCGTCGCCCGGCAGGAGGAAGTGGTTCATGCCGCCGACGCCGGCGGCCGGATCTCGGATGCAGGCTGCGACGCAGGAACCGAGGAGTGTGGTCATGACGGCGTCGGGGCGGGTATCGACCTTGGCCTCGCCCTGGATGATGTGGACGCGCCGGAACGGGCCCTCGGCCCGCGTCTCGATCCGACTCACTGCAGCCGCCCCACAACCGCCTCGATGGTCTTCTGCAGCACCGGCACCGAGATCGGCTTCACCAGGAAATTGTTCACCCCCAGCTGCGCCGCCTTCTGCACCAGCTCCTTGTTGCCCCGCCCCGACAGGATGATGAACGGCACCTTCTTGGTCGGCGGATACGAGCGGATCGCCTGCAACAGCTGCAAGCCGTCCAGCTTCGGCATGTTGAAGTCCGAAATCACGATGTGGCACGGCGAGGCCATCATCTGCTTCAACGCCTGCTCGCCGTCCTCCGCCGTCACGATGTTCTGGATCCCCAGCTGATCCAGCGCATCCCGGATCAGCATCCGGCTCGTCCGCTGGTCGTCGACGATCAAGACCTTCAACTGCGACTTCAGGCTCATGTCGCCATGCCCCCTGCTGTGATGCTCGCGCGCTTCGGCAAAGAGGCGATGCGGGAAAGCTTACCTATGGAAATGCAAAATCTTCGTTGATGGCCCGGCGGCGGCATGATCATCAGGCGAAGATCTCCTGGGCGATGCGGCCGAGCGGCAGGCGGCGCTCCGCCCCGCCGTTCTCGTAGGCGACCTTCGGCATGCCGTAGACCAGCGACGTCGCCTCGTCCTGCGCCATCGTCCGGGCGCCCGCGCGCCGCATGGCGAGAAGGCCGTCGGCGCCGTCGCGCCCCATGCCGGTCAGGATCACGCCGGTCATCGTGCCGGCGGCCGCGGCGCTGAGCGAATGGAACAGCATGTCGACGGACGGACGGTGCCCTTGGACCGTATCCTCCTGCGACAGGGCGCAGCGCAGCGCGCCCTTGCCCTTGACCGTCAGGTGCATGCCCCCCGGCGCCAGGTAGACGCGCCCGCGCGTCGCCGGTTCGCCGTTCCTCGCCGGCGCGACCTCCGCCTTGCAGACGCGGTTCAGCCGCGCCGCGAAGGATTCCGTGAAGGCGGCCGGCAGGTGCTGCACGATGAAGGTCGGCGGGCAGTCCGAGGGGAAGCCCGACAGGACGTTCAGGAGCGCCTCGACCCCGCCGGTCGACGAACCGATGCCGACGACGTCCGGCCAGCCGGGATGGCGGTTCGCGGCGACGGGAGCGCCCGTGCCCGGACCGTCGCCGGCGACGCGGGCCGCGACCTGGCGCTTCGCCTTTGCGGCCTCGCGGATGAGCTGCGGCAGCGTCTCGAACGTGTTGCCGGCGAGGCTGCTCGGCTTCGGGATGCAATCGAAGGCGCCCATTTCGAGCGCGCTCAGCGTCGCGGCCGCGCCGGGCTGGGTGAGGTTCGAGACCATGATCACCGGCATCGGCCTGAGCCGCATGATCTTCTCGAGGAATTCGAGGCCGTTCATGTTCGGCATCTCGATGTCGAGCGTGATGACGTCCGGATTGAGCGCCTTGATCTTCTCGCGCGCGTCCAGCGGGTTCGAGGCCTCGGCGATCACCTCGATGCCGGGGTCGGCGGTGAGATGGCGGCGCAGCAGCGCGCGCATCGTCGCCGAATCGTCGACGACCAGAACGCTGACCGGCTTCATCGCCCCGTTCCCCGGATGCAGCGGTAGGCGGTGGTGCCCTCGTAGGCGAGGAAGTCCTGCGCCGGCCCGGTCAGCCGTTCGGAATGGCCGACATAGAGCCAGGCATCCGGTTCGAGAAAATCGCAGAAGCGTCGCCAGATGCGCTCGCGCGTCGGCTGGTCGAAGTAGATCGTCACATTGCGGCAGAAGATCGCCTGGAAGCTGCCCTTCATCGGCCATTCGCCGATGAGGTTCAATTCGCGGAAGGCGACGAGCGTGCGCATCGCGTCCGAGACCTCGAACAGGCGGTTGCCCGGCATGCTGTTCACGGCTTCCGAAAACCAGCGGCGGCGCAGTTCCGCCGGAACCGGCTCGATCGCGCCCTCGTCGTAGATGCCGGCGCGTCCGAAGGCGACGACGTTCGGATCGATGTCGGAGGCGAGGACCTTGATGTCGTAGTCCGCCGCGTTCGGCAGCATCGACAGGATGGTCAGCGCGATCGTGTAGGGCTCGTGGCCGTTGGAGCAGCCGGCCGACCAGATCCGGACGCGCCCTCCCCGCTTCGCGGCTTCGAGCAGCGGCGGCAGATGGCTCTTCTTCAGATGCTCGAAGTGATGGTTCTCGCGGAAGAACTGCGTGACGTTGGTGGTGAGCGCCGCCATCATGGTCATGCGCTCGCCGGCCCCGCCGGTGCTGGCGATCAGCGAACAGTAGTCCTTGAAGCTCGCGAGCCCGAGCGCCCGCAGCCGCTTCGCGAGCCGCGAATAGACCAGCGTCGACTTCTGCGGCGCGAGCACGATGCCCGCGTCCTCGTAGAGGATCTTCGCGATCGTATCGAAGTCGCCGTCGGTCAGCAGGAACTCGCCTTCCGAGCCCTGGCCTTCGCGGCCCTTTGGTTTGGAATTCAACACGGAACCGTGCCCCCGCCGGCTTGTCGCCGATGCCTCGAAACCCCGCCCGGCCGGCCCCTCGACCGATCCTTAAGCGGACCGCCGCCCGATCAGATCAGGCGGCCATCTCCATCTGCGGCAGGACCCCGTCGATCGCGATGAGCGAGATCATGCGCCCCTCGATCGCCATCACGCCGCGCACGAAGCTCTTGGCGAGATCGGAGCCGACGTCCGGCGTCGGCTGCAGGATCTCGTCCGTCACGGTCAGGATGTCCGACACCGCGTCGACGAGGAGGCCGACGAGCTGCTGGTTCACCCGCACCACGATGATGACCGAACGGGCGGTCGGCTGGATCTTGCCGAAGCCGAGGCGGGCGGCGAGGTCGATGATCGGCAGCACCGTGCCGCGCAGGTTGATGACGCCCGTGACGAAGGACGGCGCGTGCGGCAGCGGCGTCGCCGGCGCGAAGCCGCGGATCTCGCGCACCGACTGGATGTCGACGCAGAACTCCTGCTCGGCGATGCGGAAGGCGATGAGTTCCTCGGCCTTGCCGCCCTCGGGGACTTTGGTACGTGACATGCGGGCTACTCCGCCGCTTGAAGGTTGATGCCGGAATAAGACTGCTCGTATCGCGACGTCGCCGCGACCACGTCCACGTCGAGGATCAGTGCCACCCGCCCGTCGCCGAGGATGGTCGCCGCCGCCACGCCGGGCACATGCCCGTAGTTTGCCTCAAGACTCTTGATAACCACTTGCCGTTGGCCCTGGATCGCGTCGAACAGGAGCGCCGAGCGCATGCCGTTCTCGGTTTCCACCAGGATCGCGACGCCCTCGTTGGAATCGGTCGGCGTATCGCAGTAGCCGAGCTGGCAGCCGACATCGACGAGCGGCAGGAACTTCTCGCGCACCGACATGACGCGCTGGTCGCGGCCGAAGGCGCGCACCTCGCCGGACTTGGGCTTCAGCGTCTCGATGATGGCGGTGAGCGGCACGACGAGCGTGTGCTCGCCGGCGGTCACGATCATGCCGTCGAGGACGGCGAGCGTCAGCGGCAGGCTCATCGTGAACATCGAGCCCTCGCCGGGGCGGGACGAGATCGACACGCGGCCGCCGAGCGCCTGCACCGAGCGCTTCACCACGTCCATGCCGACGCCGCGGCCGGAAAGCTCCGACACCTGCTCCTTCGTCGAGAAGCCCGGCAGGAAGATGAGGTTGTCTGTCTCCTCGTCGGTCAGCGTCGCGTCCGCCGGAATGAGGTTCTTCGTGACCGCGATGTTGCGCACGACCTGCCGGTTGATGCCGGCGCCGTCGTCGGAAATTTCGATGACGATGCGGCCCGAGCGGTGCATGGCCGCGACGCGTACCGTGCCCTCTTCCGGTTTGCCCGCCGCGAGACGCTTCTCCGGCGTCTCGACGCCGTGGTCGATGGCGTTGCGGATCATGTGCGTCAGCGGGTCCGACAGGCGCTCGATGACGGTCTTGTCGACTTCGGTCCACTCGCCCTCGGTCACCAGCTTCACCTGCTTGCCGGTGAGGTCCGCAACCTCGCGCACCAGGCGCGGCAGCTTCTGGAACACCGACTTCACCGGCTGCGCGCGGATCGCCATGACGCTGTCCTGGATCTCGCGGGTGAGTTGCTCCAGCTCGTCCATGCCGACGGCGACATCGGAGGCGCGCTGCAGGCCGGCCTGCGCGACGCGCTGCGACAGCATGACCTGATGGATCACCAGCTCGCCGACGAGATTGATCAGGCGGTCGACGCGGTCGAGATCGACGCGGATCGTGGCGGACGGCGCGCCGGCGCCCCCGGCCTTGTCGCCGCCCTCGTTGGCGGCGGCGGCCTTCCCCTTGGTCGGCGCGGCGGCGGGCGCGGCCTCAGCCTTCTCCGCGGCAGGCGGCGCGATGCTGACCGGTGCCGGCGGCGGGGCGGCAGCGACGGGCTCGTCGTCGTCGGTGATGCCGGCGCTGACCGAATCGGACTGGATCTGCGCGAGGAGGTCGGCGAGCGCCGCGTCCACCGCACCGGCATCCTCGGCTCCGCCTTCGGCGCGCTCCAGGGTCAGCTCGCAATCCATCTCGGCGAAGTCGAAGATCTCGCGGATGGCGCTTTCCTCGACATCCGTCATCAGATCGATCGTCCAGGTAAGGTAGGCGCCTTCCGGATCGAGCGTCTCGAAGGACGGCAGGCCGCCCGTGTCGCAGGTCACCGTGCCCTGCCCGAGCGCCAGGCACTCGCGGATCAGGATCGCGGTCTCGTTGCCCTTCACGTAGAGTTCGGGTTTCGGCGTGAAGACGACGCGGTAGCTCGGGCCCTCGCCGGCCCCGCCCCCGCCGAGGATGTCGGAGAAGTCGATGGTGACCGGCGTGAAATCGAGGCCGTCCATGCCGTCGTCGCTCGGCGCGTCGCCGAAGATCGAGGCCGACGGTGCGCCGCCCGCCGCGGGTGCGCCGCCGCCCTTGGCGCCGACATAGGTCTTCAGCTCCTCGGTCACGGAGACCGTGCGCTCGGCATTCGCCGTGCCGCCGTCGCGCGCCGCCGTGACGAGGTCGGCGAGGACGTCGGCCGAGCGCAGGAGCACCTTGACGACGTCGGGCGTCGTTTCGAGCCGGTTCGAGCGGACCTCGTCCAGCGTCGTCTCGAAGACGTGCGCGAAATGCACGAGGTCGTTCAGGTTGAACGCTCCGGCGCCACCCTTGATCGAGTGGACCGCGCGGAAGACGGCGTTGACCGTATCGGAGTCGGCCTCACCGTTTTCGATGTGGAGGAGGCCTTGTTCGAGTTCGGCGAGGCCGTCGGCGCATTCCTCGAAGAAGGTCTGCCGGATTTCTGCCATGGCGTCCATGACGTGTTGCCCCTTCGGCTGCGCTGGTGTCGGATGCGCGGGTGACTGTCGGCTCGGGGCACAAGCGCCCTGGCGTGGCGGGTGACTGAATGGATGGACGGCGGTGCGGCCGGCGAACGGCGCGCCGCAGCAGTTGCGAGGCGTCAGGCGGCGACGCGGTTGATCGCGTCCACCAGCTTCACCGGGTCGAACGGCTTGACGATCCAGCCGGTGGCTCCGGCCCGCCTGGCCCGCGCCTTCTTCTCCGCGTCGCTCTCGGTGGTCAGAACCAGGATCGGGATGGCGCGGCGC
>NZ_VZDO01000003.1 GCF_008802405.1 Plantimonas leprariae | reverse complement strand
CGCTCCACCACCTCCGGCGTCATGCCGGTGCCGTTGTCCGACACCGCCATCACCACGTACTCGCCGGGCGCCATGTCGCGCTCGGTCGAGGCGCGCGGGTCGAGCCGGCGGTTCGTGGTCTCGATCAGGAGGCGGCCGCCGTCCGGCATGGCGTCTCTGGCGTTGATGCAGAGGTTGAGAAGGGCGTTCTCCAGCTGGTTCGGGTCGACCAGCGTCGGCCAGAGCGCCGGCTCGGCCGCAGTGTCGAGCGCGATCTGCGGCCCGACGGTGCGGCGCACCAGCTCCTCCATGCCGGCGACGAGGCGGTTCACGTCGGTGGGCTTGGGGTCCAGCGTCTGGCGCCGCGAGAACGCCAGCAGCCGGTGCGTCAGGGCCGCCGCCCGCCGCGCCGCGCCGCCGGCCGCCGCGATGTAGCGATCGAGTTCGGCGACGCGCCCCTGCGCGATCCGCGCCTCCATCAGCTCCAGCGAGCCCGAGATCCCCGCCAGGAGGTTGTTGAAGTCGTGCGCCAGACCACCCGTCAACTGCCCCACAGCCTCCATCTTCTGCGATTGACGCAACTGCTCCTCCGAGCGGGCGAGAGCTTCGGCCTGCTCGATCTCGACCGTCACGTCGCGCCCGAAGGCGAAGATGACGCCGTTCTCGAACACCGTCGTCCAGGCGATGCGACGCCGGCTGCCGTCCTTGGCGAGGAGCGTGATCCGGTACTCGCCGAGCGTCTCGCCAGCGGCGAGGCGGGCGCGGCGGTCGGCGCTCGCGTCCCGCTCGTCCGGCGGCATCAGGGCCGTGACCGGCCGCCCGACGGCGTCCTCCGCCGTCCAGCCGAGCGCCTTGGTGAAGCCGGGATTGACGGTGAGCACGGTGCCGTCGCCGCCGACCACCATCTTCAGGACGGGCGACAGCGCCCAGGTCCGGTCGCGCTCCTGCGTGGCGGCGCGCTCCTGCGTCGAGTCGCGGCCGACCGCGTTGATCGCGTTCTCGTCCGGCACCGTCGACCAGCTGATCCAGCGCCAGGAGCCGTCCTTGTGGCGGTAGCGGTTGTCGAAGCGGCGATAGGCGTGTCCGGTCGAGGAGGCTTCCGCGCCCTCTTCCGTCCGATCGAGGTCGTCCGGGTGGACGAACTCGAAGACGGTGTGCCCGATCAGCTCGTCCTCGCGCCAGCCGAGGACGTCGGTCCAGGCCGGGTTCACCGCCAGGATGCGGCCGTCGAAGCCGCAGCGCAGCATGATGTCGGAGGAGAGCTCCCAGAGGCTGTTGCGGTCGCGCGTGCGCTCCTCGACCTGGGTCGTCAGCGTGGCGTTCAGCTCGCCCAGCTCCGCCATCGCGGCTTCCAGCCGCTGTCGGCTGTCCCGCAGCGCCGCCTCGCCGAGGACGCGGTCGGTGGTCTCGTTGGTGAAGATGAACAGGCCCGCGACCTCGCCGTCGGGGCCAAGCACGCGCGAATAGGAGAACGACCACCAGGTGTCGGCCGCGCCCCGGTCGGTGCCGAGCTTCCAGGGCAGGTCGACGAAGCGGCGGCTTTCCCCCGCGAAGGCCGCGTCGATGATGGGCTTCGCCTGTTCCCAGCCGTCCGCCCAGACCTTGTCGAACCGCTCGCCCATCGCCCAGGGCAGCCGCGGCCCGAGCAGCGGGAAGTAGGTGTCGTTGAAGAAGAAGCTTAAGTCCGGCCCCCAGGCGAGGATCATCGATTCCGGCGAGTTGAGCACGAGGCTCAGCGCCGACCGGAAGGCGTCCGGCCAGGTCTCGGGCCTGCCGAGCGGATGCCCGGACCAGTCGCGCTCGCGGATCATGCGGGCCGCTTCACCGCCGCCGGCGAGAAACGACAGGGGATCAGGCATCGGGCTCCTCGGCGTCGACGGCGGCGCGAATCACCGATTCCTATAGCAGATGCCGGAGGCGGCGCCCGCCTTTTGCGAAGGCCGTCAGCCCTTCGCCTCGCCGAGCGTGTCCGCCATCACCGCGCCGCGCTCGCCCATCGGCCGCTCGGGTTTCGTCGTGGTGTCGCGTGCCGTCTGGTGCTCCATCTCGGCGTTGAGCTCGGCTCCGAGCAGGACCACGATCGAGGAGATCCAGATCCAGGTCATGAAGCCGATCGCGGCGCCCAGCGAGCCGTAGGTCTCGTCGTAGTCGCCGAAGCTCTGAACGTACCACGAGAACAGGACCGAGAAGCCGACCCAGAGCACGGCGGCCACCGCGCCGCCGGGCGTGATCCAGTTCCACTTCGCGGCCGCGCGGCTGGGCCCGAGCCGGTAGAGCACCGACAGGCCCGCCGCGACGAGAACCAGCAGCACCGGCCAGCGCAAGAGGAGGAGCCAGGTCTCCAGGCCGCCGAGGCCGACGAAGTCGAGCGCGACCGGCAGCGCCACCACCGCGGCGATGGCGAGAAGCAGCACGATCAGCGTGCCGAGCGTGCAGCCGAGCGTCACGAGGTTGAGGCGGACGAAGCCGCGCTTCTCGTCCTCCTCGTAGACGATGTTCAGGGCGTCGAAGAGCGACTTCATCCCCTTGTTCGCGCTCCAGAGCGCCAACCCCAGGCCGAAGATCGTGCCGAAGCCGAGCTTGGCGTCGCTGTGCTGCGTCGTGCGGGCCATCTGGTCGCCGATGATGTCGAGCGCGCCGCCCGGCAGGACGCCGGAGAGCGAGCGCACCTGTTCGCCGACATGGCTCGCGTCGGTGAAGAGGCCGTAGATCGAGATCAGCGCGGTGATCGCCGGAAACAATGCCAGGAGAGCGTAGAAGGTGAGGCCCGCCGCGACGAGCATCAGCCGGTCCTTGCCGAACTCGGCAAAGGTCCGGAAGGCGATGTCCTTCCAGCCGGCGGCCGGCACCTCGGTCGGCTTCCTCGCCGCCCGGCCGCGCCCGTCGGCCGCGGCGGCCGGCGAGGCGTGCGCATCGTCGCCCGGCCCGTCCGGCCGCCAGGGCCGCTCGGCCGGGTCGCCGCGGCCGTCATCCGCCGGACCTGCGGCGCGGCCCGCCGCGAAGCCGGCGAAGGCGAGGGCGCCGCCGGACAGGAGCGCGACGAGCCCGCTCGAAATCCTGCCGTTCCGATAGGATCGATTCCGCATTCGCCGTCTTCCTTCGCGCCTTCCGATCAGGACTAGTTAGCGGCGACGTGAAGAGGCAGAACCGCCGGGAACGGCAAAACGGAGCCGGCGAAAGGAAAAAGCATGACGCGACGACCCACCAACCCGCGCGACGCGGCCGAGGCCGCCTTCCGCAAGGCGACCGCGCCGCAGCGCGCACCCGAGGCCCGACCGGCCGTCGTTCCCGGCGTCAAGGAAGCGGTGACGCTCCGCCTCGACCAGGACGTCCTCCACAAGTTCCAAGACGACGGCCCCGGCTGGCAGGAGCGGATCAACGCGGCGCTCAGGAAGGCCGCCGGCCTCGACTGACGCCGCTTGCTCAGATCGGCTTCGCGGTTTCCTCTTCCTCGAAGCTCACCGCCACGTCGCCGTTGGCGGCGAGGCGCACCCGGTCGCCTTCGACCTCGGCCACGAGGGCGAGCGGGATGTAGTGGTGATGGCCCTTGTGCGAGCCCTCGCCGCTGTCCTTCTTGGTCAGCTTGATGCGCTCGCCCTCGACCCGGTCGACGGTGCCGACATGGACGCCGTCGGCCCCGACGACTTCCATATGTTCCTTGATGCCTTCCGCGTTCGACATGTCCCGTCTCCATCCATGTTGGACGACGGGAACGCGCGAAGGCGCTTGCGGGATGCGAGGGTCAGGCCGCCCGGTCGCTCTCCGCCGGCGGTGCGGTCGGCTCGACCTCGGTCTCCGCGTGGTGCTGGCGGCGGACGAGCCGGAGGATCGCGGCGTGCAGGTCGCCGCCGGCGCCTCGCGTCGCCTCGTCGACGGCGAGGTCGAGGAGGTCGTCGTCCGTCGCATGATAGGCTGCGTAACCCATGTCCGCCTCCCGCCGCTCGTGCCGTCCATCATGCCAGATTCGCCGGCGAAGTTAACCCGCCTTTAACGACGGGGTCGACGGACCCGCCGCCGATTCCGTCGATCGGTCCCGGTCTTCCACCGGAAAATGGCCCAGCAGCCAGTCGCGGAAAGCCCGCACCTTCGGGAGATTGCGCCGGCTCGTCGGGTAGCAGAGCCAGTAGGCCCGCTCGCCCCGGCAGACGAAGTCGAAGGGCTGCACCAGCCGGCCGTCCGCCAGTTCCGCCCGCCAGAAGAACGGCGTCAGCATCGCCGCGCCGTGTCCGGCGACGGCCGCGACCGCTTCGAGGTGTTGCGCGCCGAGCGTCGTCGCTGCCCGGCCGGCCGATGGCGGCCGCTCGACCCCGACCGCGCGGAACCAAGCGTCCCACCACGGGTCGGTCGGGTCGAGCATCGGGCAGCGGGCGAGGTCGGCCGGCGTCGCGAGGCCGCCGATGCGCTCCAGGAGCTTCGGGCTCAGCAGCGGCGTGAAGGCGGCGTCGAACAGGAAATGCGCGGTCAGCCCCGGCCAGTCGCCCTGTCCGGTCCGGACCGCGAAGTCGATGTCCTCGCGATCGAAGTCGGCCATCTCCTGCGAGCTCGCGACGCGCACGGCAAGGTCGGGGTTCGCGAGCTGGAACTCGCCGAGATGGCGCGCCAGCCAGGACGCCGCGAAGCTCGGGATGACGTTGAGCGACAGGGTCCCGCCGGTGCGGCCGCGCGCCGCCGACCAGCCGGCGGCCATGAGGTCCAGCGCTTCCGTCGCCGGTCGGGCGAGCGCCGCCCCCGTGTCCGACAGTTCCAGCCGCCTGCGGCCGCGCAGGAACAGCGCGGCGCCGAGCCGCTCCTCCAGGAGCTTCACCTGATAGCTGACGGCGGCCTGCGTCATGCCGAGCTCGGCCGCGGCCTTGGTGAAGCTCAGGTGCCGGGCGGCCGCTTCGAAGACGCGGAGGGCGGCAAGGGGCGGCAAATCGCGATGCATAAGGTCTCCTTATGCATCATGCCGGAAAACCGGTTGGCGCGGCAAGGGCCGGACGTGGGATCGAAGCGGCAACGACAATCGACCTTCGGAGACTTCCGATGCCTTTCCTGCACCACGTCCAGCACAGCCTCGCG
Organism: Plantimonas leprariae; assembly: GCF_008802405.1. Lineage (GTDB taxonomy): Bacteria > Pseudomonadota > Alphaproteobacteria > Rhizobiales > Rhizobiaceae > Plantimonas > Plantimonas leprariae. Next base: position 354,354 of record NZ_VZDO01000003.1, on the reverse strand, counting down.
CCCGCGGCTCTCGCGGCGGCCGGGATCGCCTGGAGCGTCCTCGTTCAGCCGCTCCGTGCGAAGCGTCGGCTTCCGACCTTGCGCGAGGAGAATCTGTCCGACTGGCTCCTCGCCGACATCGGCTGCCGGGACGGCCGCGACACGGGGGCCCGGCGGGAGGCGCGGCGCTGCGCGCTGCCGCCGCGTGCCGTCCTGTAACCACCTCGGATCAGGCGGGTTTCCGCCCCGCGGTGTCAGGCTCGACGTCGGACGGCACCGCGTCGAGCGCGTCGATCGTCTCGCCGTATTCCGGCGGCTCGGGCACGTCGCGCTTCGTCCCCTCCTTGCCGTCGGCCGCGGACGGGCTGATGACGCGATGCCCGCTTTCCTCGGGGCTGACGGATTTCGACGGCTGCTGGCCGCCGGATGCGGTCTTCGGATCGGACACGGCTCTTCCTCCTCGCGTTTGCGAAGGTTAAGCCGGCCGGGGCCTTCGCGTTCCAGCGGACGGCAGCAGCGGGAGGCGGGGCATGCGCTCGACGAAGACGATCCACGTGGTCGGCTGCCATGCGGAAGGGGAGGTCGGTGACGTGATCGTCGGCGGCGTTTCCCCGCCGCCGGGCGGGTCGGTATGGGAGCAGTCGCGCTTCGTCGCGGCCGACGAGACCCTGCGCAACTTCGTCCTGAACGAGCCGCGCGGCGGCGTCTTCCGGCACGTGAACCTGCTCGTGCCGCCGAAGCACCCCGACGCGGCCGCCGCCTTCATCATCATGGAGCCGGCCGACACGCCGCCGATGTCCGGCTCGAACTCGATCTGCGTTGCGACCGTGCTGCTCGACACCGGCATCGTGCCGATGCACGAACCCGAAACCCGTTTCACGCTCGAAGCGCCCGGAGGTCTCGTGCGGATCCGGGCCGAATGCCGCGCCGGCAAGGCGGTCCGCATCGCCGTCGAGAACGTTCCCGCCTTCGCCGACCGGTTGGGCGCGACGCTGGAGGTCACAGGATTCGGCACGCTCACCGTCGATACGGCCTACGGCGGCGACAGCTTCGTTCTCGTCGACGCCGGCGCGCTCGGCTTCGCGATCCGGCCCGACGAGGCGCGAGAACTCGCCGAAACCGGCGTCCGGATCACCGCGGCCGCGAACGAGCAGCTCGGCTTCCGCCACCCGGAGAACGAAGGCTGGGACCACATCTCGTTCTGCCAGTTCACCGCGCCCGTGGAGCGCGCGGCGGACGGCACGCTCGCCGGCCTGAACACGGTGGCGATCCGGCCGGGCAAGCTCGACCGCTCGCCGACCGGCACCGGCTGCTCGGCGAGGATGGCGGTGCTGCGGGCGCGGGGCGAGCTCGGCCTCGGCGAGACCTTCGTCGGGCGCTCGATCACCGGCTCGGAATTCCGCTGCCGCATCCTCGGCGAGACCACGGTCGCCGGGCGGCCCGCCGTCCTGCCGGAAATCTCGGGCCGCGCCTGGATCACCGGCACCAGCCAGCTCATGCTCGACCCGGACGATCCGTGGCCGGCGGGCTACCGCATCGCCGACACCTGGCCGAACCTCGGGTGAAGCGCCCCGCGCCTTAGTCGGCGGCGATCGCCGCGACGGCCGGCATCGCCGGTACGGTTCCCGCCACCCGCTCGGCGACGGCCTTCGCCTGATCGAAACCGTCGCGCCAGCACATCCAGTCCTCGCTGCTGGGATCGAACGGGTTCGCGGTCCGGTGGACGCCGCTCTTGAAAGCCTTCGCGCCTTCGCTCAACGCCTGCTCGCTCATCGCAAGTCTCGTGGTTTCTCGCGTCCCTGCTTCCGATAACCAGAGTCCCGAGTCGAAATTGTGATGGCTCAGGGAGTTTTTAGGGGGGTGGAACCGGCGCGGATGACGTAACCTTGCCGGTGGAACGCTGGTGGAGGATGCGATGCCGGGAAAGGCGGCGGAACGGACGGCGGGCTTCTATGCCGGCCTCGATCCGGTGGAGGAGTTCCAGGACCTCGCCGCGATCGAGCGCTACCGGCCCGTGCCGGACGGCGCGGTGCTGTTTCTCGCCGACGTCGTCGATTCCACCGGCGCGATCGAGCGGGGCCGCTATGCCGAGGTCAACGTCGCCGCGGCGGCGGTGATCGCCGCCGTCGGCAACGCCCTGCCGAAGGACGCGGCCGCCTTCTCGTTCGGCGGCGATGGCGCGAGCTTCGTGGTGGAGCGCGAGCACGAGGCGGCCGGCCGGCGGCTGCTCGGCGCGACGGTCGCCTGGGCCCGGCGCGAGCTGGACCTGGAACTCCGCGCCGCGGCGGTTCCGGTCGCCGCGATCCGTGCGGCCAGGCGCGAGCTCCTGCTCGCGCGCTTCGCCGTGACGCCGACCCTCGCCTACGCGATGTTCGCCGGCGGCGGCCTCGCCTGGGCGGAGGAGCGGATGAAGGCCGGCGAGTACCGGGTGGACGCGCCAGCCGAGCCGGTGCCCCTCGACCTGTCGGGCCTCCACTGCCGCTTCGCCGAGTTCCCGGCGAAGAACGGCGTCATCCTGTCGGTGATCGTGGTCCCGGCCGGAGCCGACGAGGCCGCCGGCTTCGCCGCGGTCGCGACCGAACTCCTCGCCCTCGCGATGCGGCGCGAAGCGGATCTCCGGCCCGTCCGGGACGGCGCGCCGCGGGTGGAATGGTCGCTGGCGAAGTTCCTGATGGCGCGGAAGACCGCCGCCGCCAGAGCCGGCCGGCGCAGCGTCGGCGCGCTCGCGAAATCCGATCTCTTCGGCGCGCTGTCCAACCTGATCTTCCGTTCCGGCCTGAGCGTCGGCGGCTTCGATCCGAAGCGCTACCTGACCGACCTCGTCCGCAACACCGACTTCCGCAAGTTCGACGACGGCCTGCGCATGACCATCGATTGCAGCGCCAGGACCGCCGACGAGATCGAGCGCTTCCTCGCCGCCGAGCGCGCCAAGGGCCGCATCCGCTACGGCACGCACCGGCAGGAGGCGGCGGTGCTGACCTGCTTCGTGCCCTCGCCGACCGCGAGCGACCACGTGCATTTCGTCGATGGCGCGGCGGGCGGCTACGCCTTCGCGGCGCGGGCGCTGAAGCGGCAGAGCCAGGCCGCCCTCGCCTGACCGGTCAGGCTTCGGTCGCGCCCCGGTCCCGTTCCCCGTCGTCGTCCTCGTCGACCCCGACGGTCTCGTCGTCCGCGACGCCGATGACGCCGTCCTCGGCGTCGAACGGCGCCATCGGGTCGCCGCTGTCCTCGTCCTCGCCCGCCTCGTCCGGCGCGTCGCCCTCGACGACGCGGGACTCGTCGCGGGTCATGCCGGGGATCGCCGGCGTCGGCCGGGTCGGCTGCTCGTCCTGCTCGCGCGGGCTCATGGGCGTCTCCTTCGTGCGGTTCCCGCGGGAAAGACGGGGCGGCGCGGCTTCGTTCCGCCGACCGTTTCTTTGCCGGGCACCTTTCCGCCGCCCGGCCGTTGAGGCGGGAACGCAAGCGAGGAGCGAGACATGAGCGACATCCCGATCAAGCCCGCGGCGGAAGGCGCCGGCGGCGCGCCGGACCCCGACGCGCAGGAACTCGCCGCCAAGCACGACATCCCGTTGAACGAGGCCGAGCGGGTGATCGCCGAGCGCGGCAACGACCGCGGCGAGGTCGACGCCGAGGCGCAGCGGCAGAAGCTGGACGGCACGATCGAGCCCTCCACCGGCGATTGACGCCGGCGTTTCCGCGGCGCTAAGAGCGGCACCACCCCCGCTTTTCCCGCATCCATCCGGAACGAGCCGTTCCCGAAGGATGCGGACCCAAGGGCCGCGCCACCCCCGCGGCCCGTCGCAGCTCAAGGTTTCCGATGGCGATCGAAGACGCGAACGGCGCTTCCGCGCAAAGCGAAGCGCCATCGCCCGTGGTGCCGCCCGTCGAGGACCGCTTCGCGGTGTTCCGCAACGACCGGTTCCTGCGCTACTGGCTGGCGCGCTTCGCCGGGGCCTTCGCGACGCAGATCGTCGCCGTCTCGGTCGGCTGGCAGGTCTACGCCCTGACCCGCGATCCCCTCATCCTCGGCCTCGTGGGCTTGAGCCAGTTCCTGCCCTCGCTCGTCTTGGTGCTCGTCACCGGCGCGGCGGCCGACCGCTATCCGCGCCGCCTGATCATGGGGATCGCCGCGATCGTCGAGGCCGGCGCAGTGGCGGCGCTTCTCCTCCTCACTTGGCACGGCCTCGCCTCGCCGGTCCCGATCTTCGCGGTGCTGGCGGTGATCGGCGTCGCCAGGGCCTTCTTTGGACCGGCGAGCTCGTCGCTCGTCGTCAACCTCGTCGGCAAGGAGCAGCTCGCCGGCGCGATCGCCTGGAACTCGTCGTCCTGGCAGATCGCCTCGGTTCTCGGCCCCGTCGCCGGCGGCCTCCTCTACGGCGTCTCGGCCTATCTCGCCTACTCGATCGGCGCGGTGCTCTTCGCGCTCGCCGCCGTGCTCGTCCTGTCGATCCCGGCGCCCGCCGAGCGGAGCCGCGCGGCCGAGCCCGCCAGCCTCCAGAGCATGGCGGCGGGCTTCGGCTTCATCTGGGGCGAGAAGGTGGTGCTCGGCGCGATCTCGCTCGACCTCTTCGCCGTGCTCCTCGGCGGCGCGGTGGCGCTGATGCCGGTCTATGCGAGCGACATCCTCCATGTCGGCCCCTGGGGCCTCGGCCTGCTCCGCGCCGCGCCCGGCGTCGGGGCGGTTCTGACGGTGATCTGGCTGACCCGGCATCCGATCCGCGACCATGCGGGCCTGATCATGTTCGGCTTCGTCGCGGTGTTCGGCGCCTTCACCACCGTCTTCGGCCTGTCCGCGATGCCCTGGCTGTCGATCGGGGCGCTCGCCGTCATGGGCGGGGCGGACATGATCAGCGTCTACGTCCGCGAGACGCTGATGCAGCTCTGGACGCCGGACGACGTGCGCGGCCGGGTCAACGCCGTGAACTCGGTATTCGTCGGCGCGTCGAACGAGCTCGGCGAGTTCCGCGCCGGCCTGATGGCGTCTTGGATCGGCGCGGTGCCGGCCGTCGCGCTCGGCGGCATGGCGACCGTCGGCGTCGCGGCGCTATGGGCCTGGATGTTCCCCGAGCTCCGTCGCGCCCGCACCCTCGAAGGCCGTCACTAGCGGGCCGGCGGCGCCCAGTCGCAGGCGTCCCCGAGGATCGCCGCGATCCGCTCGATACCGTCCCGATCCTCGGCGTCGAACCGCGCCGGGACGGGGCTGTCGAGATCGATCACCCCGACGATGCGGCCTTCCGCGCGCACCGGCACCACCAGTTCCGAGCGGGACGCCGCGTCGCAGGCGATATGCCCCGGAAAGCTATGGACGTCCTCGACCACGATCGAGCGCGCCTCCGCCACCGCCGTGCCGCAGACCCCGCGCCCGACCGGGATGCGCGTGCAGGCGGGCTTGCCCTGGAACGGTCCGACCACCAGCTCGCCGACGCTTCGCAGCACGTAGAACCCCGCCCAGTTGAGGTCCGGCAGCGCGCCCCAGAGAAGCGCGCTCGCATTCGCCATGTTGGCGACCGGATCGCGCTCGTCCTCCACGAGGCCGCGAAGCTGCAGGGCGAGCTCGCGATAGAGTTCGGGCTTCGATCGGGCCTCGATCGTGGCGGGAGCGAACATAGGGGCGGCCTCGCGTATCTGATGCGGCGGCGGGAGCCCTAGCAGAACCCGCGTCCGAGCGCGACGGAGGCCGGTCGCACCCCGACGCGCGGTTGAACGGCGTCCGGCTTCGTTCTAGAGCATCCTCGACCCTCGCGGCCGGCGGCCTCCTCGCCCGCTCCGCGCAACCGACGCTGGAGGGGCGGATGCAGTTCGGCCAGCTCAAGCGGATGGTGTTCTCGCGCAGCCTCGCGCTGGTGCACGACACCGTCATGGGCGCCGCCGCCTTCATCCTGTCGCTGGCGCTGCGCGTCGACTGGGCGATGTTCGAAGCCAACCTCTGGGCCTATCTCGCGGCCGCACCCGCCTTCGGCCTTCTCGTCGCCCTGGTCGGCCTGGTTCTCGGCATGAACCGCGGCGTCTGGCGCTACGCCTCGCTCTCCGACCTCCTCGCGATCGTGAAGACCGCCAGCCTGTCGGTCGCCGTGTTCATCGTCGCGCACTTCCTCCTCGTGCGCCTCGAGGCGATCCCGCGCTCCTCGATCGTCATCGTCTGGGCGTTCCTGATCATCCTCCTCGCCGCGCCGCGGCTGCTCTACCGCATCTACCGCGACCGCCGCGACGCGCGGCGCTACCACGGCGAGACCGGCGCCGGCGTCCGCAACGTCCTCCTCGTCGGGGCGGGCGACAATGCCGACCTTTTCCTGAAGATGCGCTCGGAGCGGGGCGGCTCGGGCTACAACATCCTCGGCATCATCGATGAGCGCGGCCGGCGGGTGGGCCGCTTCATCCAGGACGTGCCGGTGCTCGGCACGCTCGACAAGCTGCCGCAGCTCGTCGAGCGCTTCGCCGAGCGCGACCGGCGGCCGGACCTGCTGATCCTGACGCGCACCCGCGACGACTACGACCGGCACGCCAGCATCGAGGAACTGGTGGAAGCGGCGAACCGCGAGCATCTCCAGCTCCTGCGCCTGCCGGACCTTTCCGAGATGCGCGGCCTCGATCACGAGATCCAGCTCCAGCCCGTCCGGCTGGAGGACCTGCTGCAGCGCCCGGCGCTCCGGCTCGACGCCGCCGAGATCGCGGCGATGATCGAGGACCGGGTGGTGCTGATCACCGGCGGCGGCGGCTCGATCGGCTCCGAGCTCGCCCGGCAGGTGGCGGTGCTGCGGCCCCGCCGGCTGGTGCTCCTCGACGCCTCCGAATACCTGCTCTACTCGATCGAGAGCGAGCTGCGCACCGCCTATCCCGACCTCGCGGTGGAGGCGGTGCTCTGCAACGTGCGCGAGCGCGAGGTCGTCGCCCGGGCGATCGCCGCCCACACGCCGAACGTCCTCTTCCACGCCGCCGCGCTGAAGCACGTGCCGATCGTCGAGTCCCACCCGCTGGAGGGCATCGCCACCAACGCGCTCGGCACCCGCAACGTCGCGGAAGCCGCGGCACGCGCCGGCGTCGCGGCGATGATCCTCGTTTCCACCGACAAGGCGGTGAACCCCGCCAACGTCATGGGCGCGACGAAGCGCATGGCCGAGATGGTCTGCCAGGGGCTCGATCTCGGCGCCGCCGCCGGCGAGAGCGGCACCCGCTTCGTGACGGTGCGCTTCGGCAACGTCCTCGGCTCGGCCGGCTCGGTGGTGCCGCTGTTCGAGCGGCAGATCAAGGCCGGCGGCCCGCTCACCGTCACCCATCCGGCGATCGAGCGCTACTTCATGACGATCCCGGAGGCCTGCCTCCTCGTCCTGCAGGCGGCGGCGCACTCGCTGCGCCGGCCGGGCGAGCGCGGGCGCATCTTCGTGCTCGACATGGGAACGCCGGTGAAGATCGTCGATCTCGCCCGCAACCTCATCCGCCTGTCGGGCCTCCGGCCCGAGGTGGACGTCCGGATCGTCTATACCGGCCTTCGTCCCGGTGAGAAGCTCTACGAGGAGCTGTTCGACGCGCGCGAGACGCTGGCGCAGACCGATGCCGCCGGCATCCTCGCCGCCTCGCCCCGCGCCATCGAATACGGCGTCATGGCGCGGATCCTCGACGAGATGCGGCGCCTGATCGAGGCGAACGACGTCGCCGGCGCGCTGCGCCTCCTCCAGTCCACCGTGCCCGATTTCGTGCCGGGGCCGGAAACGCTGGAGCGCATGCGAAGCGAGCGCCCCGCGCCGCCGCGCCTCCTCGCCGTGCCGGCGGCCGAGGAAGCACCTTGAACTATCCGCCCCAGGTGCGGCGAAGGACGTCCAGCCAGTTGCGCCAGGCGATCCGCTCGACGAGCTCGCGCCCGTAGCCGGCGCCGAGCATCACATCGAGCAGCGCCGGTAGGCCTGCCGCCGAGCCGATGCCACGCGGGATCATCGCGCCGTCGAAATCCGAGCCCAGCGCGACGCCGCCCTCGCCGAGATGTTCGAGGAGGTGGTCGAGATGGCGGACCATCACGTCGAGGCCCGTATCCTCGTCCATCTGTCCGTCCGGCCGCAGGAAGGCGGTGGCGAAGTTGAGGCCGACGAGGCCGCCGGAATCGCGGATGACGGCGAGTTGCCGGTCGGTGAGGTTGCGGCTCACCGGGCAGATCGCGTGGGCGTTGGAATGGGTGGCGACGAGCGGCGCGTCGGAGAGCCGCGCCACGTCGCCGAACCCGGCCTCGTTGAGATGCGACAGGTCGACGAGGATGCGCAGCTCGTTGCAGCGCCGGACCAGCCGCCGGCCCGCTTCCGTCAGCCCGTCGCCGGTATCGGGCGAAGAGGGATACCGCATCGGCACGCCGTGGCCGAACCAATTCGGCCGGCTCCAGACCGGGCCGAGCGAGCGCAGGCCCGCGGCGTGCAAGACGTCGAGCATCGCGAGGTCGGCGTCGATCGCCTCCGCCCCCTCGATGTGGAGAACGGTCGCGAGAGCCCCGGCCGCCATCGCCGCCTCGATCGCCGCGACCGTGCGGCAGACGCGGAGCGCGCCCTTCGAGCGCGCTTCGAGCCGGAACAGGATCGCGGCCATCGCGACGGTGTCGCTCGCGGCGCCGCTTTGAGTCAGCGGCGCGGGGAGCGGCAGGTCGTAGGGCGCGATCCGCATCGCGTCCGACAGCGACTGGTCGCGCGGCGAGGGCGGGAAGATCGCGAAGAGGCCGCCCGCCAGCCCGCCGGCTTTCGCCGATGCCGCGTCGATATGGCCGCCCGCGCCACCGGCAAAGAAGAATTCGGCGGCCTGGCCGGTCGGGTCGGCCCAAAGCCGCAGGAGCGTGTCGTTGTGGCCGTCGAAGACCGGGATCGAGGACTCGGATCGCGGGGCGGTTTCGGTGCGGGACATCGGATCCAAGGCTCCCCGGTTGCTGTCGCGACCCGGTTACAGGCCCGCGCCCCGCCTTGCCAAGCCGCCCGGGCGCGGTTGCAAGGGCGGCAAACGAGGCGCATATCCGCCCGCCGGCGGCAAGGAGCGGCACCGATGGCGGCGCGCAAGCAGTTGAAGCTCGGGGCCTTCATGCGGCCCGTCAGCATCCATACCGGCGCCTGGCGCTGGCCGGGCGCTTGGGTCGACGCCAACTTCAACTGGCCGCGCCTCAAGCGCCTGGCCCTCAAGCTGGAGGAGGGCTGCTTCGACGCCTTCTTCATGGCCGACCATCTCGCGGTCCTCAACATGTCGCGCGATGCGCTGCGGCACAGCCATACCGTCACCTCGTTCGAGCCGTTCACGCTGCTCTCGGCGCTCGCCGCCGTCACCGAGCGGATCGGCCTTGTCGCCACCGGCTCGACCTCGTTCGACGCGCCGTTCCACGTCGCCCGGCGCTTCGCCTCCCTCGACCACATCTCGAACGGCCGTGCCGGCTGGAACATCGTCACCACCTCGAACCCGGACGCCGCTCTCAATTTCGGGCTGGAGGAGCATCTCGACCACGACGAGCGCTACCGCCGAGCGCGCGAGTTCTTCGACGTGGTGACGGGCCTCTGGGATAGCTTCGCCGACGACGCCTTCCCGCGCGATGCGGGCACCGGCACCTATCTCGACCCTGACCGAATGCGCGCCCTCGACCACCGCGGCGAGTTCTACAAGGTCAGGGGACCGCTCAACATCGCCCGGCCGGTGCAGGGCTGGCCGGTGATCGTCCAGGCCGGCGCGTCGGAGGCCGGCCGGCAGCTCGCGGCGGAAACGGCGGAGGTGATCTTCGCCGCGCCCGGCAACCTCGAGGACGGGCAAAGCTTCTTCCGCGACGTGAAGGCACGGACCGCCGCCGCGGGCCGGAACCCGGAGCACCTGAAGATCCTGCCCGGCGCCTTCGTGGTAGTCGGCGGCACGGTGGAGGCGGCGCGCGAGAAGCGCGCCCGGCTCGATGCGCTGGTGCCGCAGGCGAACGCCATGGCCTCGCTGTCGATCATGCTCGGGACCGACGCCGGCCGCTTCGACCCGGATGCGCCGCTTCCGGACGACATCCCCGAGACCAACGATTCGAAGAGCGGTCGCGAGCGGGCGATCGCGCTCGGCCGCCGCGAGAACCTCACCGTCCGCGAGCTCGCCAACCGGCTCGGCGGCTATGGCGGCCTTTCCTTCGTCGGAACGCCGGAGACCATTGCCGACGGCATGGAGGAATGGCTGGAGACGGAAGCGTCGGACGGCTTCAACGTCATGTTCCCCTACCTGCCGGAAGGGCTCGACGACTTCGTCGACAAGGTCGTGCCGGAACTGCAGCGGCGCGGCATCTTCCGCCGCGCCTACGAGGGCACGACACTGCGCGATCATCTCGGCCTGCCGCGCCCGGCCAACCGCTTCTTCCGCTGAAAGTTCAGGAACGACCTCCCGCATGGTTCTCGCCCGTTTCCCGCGCCTGCGCTTCGCGCATCTTCCGACGCCGCTGGAGCCGATGGAGCGCCTCAGCCGCCACCTCGGCGGCCCGCGTCTCTGGATCAAGCGCGACGACGCGACGGGCCTCGCCGGCGGCGGCAACAAGACGCGCAAGCTCGAATACTTGATGGCCGATGCGCTGGCCGAGGGCGCGGACACGGTGGTGACGCAGGGCGCGGTGCAGTCGAACCACGCGCGGCAGACGGCGGCCGCCGCGGCGAAGCTCGGCCTCGCATGCCGTCTCCTCCTCGAGAACCGGACGGAGTCCGAGGACGAGGCCTATCTCCTCAACGGCAACGTCCTCCTCGACCGGCTGTTCGGCGCGACGATCTCGATGCGCCCGAACGGTGCGGACATGGCCGCCGAGATGGAGGCGCTGGCGGCGCAGCTTCGGGCGAAGGGCGCGAAGCCCTACGTCATCCCGGGCGGCGGCTCGAACCCGGTCGGCGCGCTCGGCTACAGCAACGCGGCGCTGGAGCTCGTGGCGCAGGCGACGGCGCAGGGGCTCGCGATCGACCATCTCGTCCACGCGACGGGCAGCGCCGGCACGCAAGCCGGGCTCGCCGCGGGCCTTGCCATGCTTCGCAGCGACATCCGCCTCCTCGGCATCGGCGTGCGCGCCCCGAAGGACAGGCAGGAAGCCAGCGTCTTCGCGCTCGCCAACCGCACGGCCGAGCATATGGGACTCGGCGCGATCGTCGCGCGCGAGGCGATCGAGGCGAACTGCGACTATGTCGGAGCCGGCTACGGCGTGCCGACGGAGGGCATGGTCGAGGCGGTGAAGCTCTTGGCTCGCCTCGAAGGGGTGCTGCTCGACCCGGTCTATTCCGGCAAGGGCATGGCCGGGCTGATCGACCTCGTCGGGAAGGGGCACTTCCCGAAGGATTCCGACGTCGTGTTCCTCCATACCGGCGGCGCGCAGGGCCTCGCCGGCTATCCGGACGCGTTCGGCCTTCCCGGCTACGCGTGATGGCGCGGACGGTGGGCATCGTCGGCGGCATGGGGCCGGCGGCGACGGTGGAGTTCATGCGCCGGATCGTCGCCGCCACCCCGGCGGCGGACGACCGCGACCACCTGCGGATGCTCGTCGACAACAACCCGAAGATCCCCTCGCGACTCCGGGCGATCCTCGAAGGCGACGGCGAGGACCCGGCTCCGGTGCTGGAGGCGATGGCGCGGGGTCTCGCGCGCGCGGGAGCGGATTTCCTCGCAATCCCCTGCAACACCGCGCATCACTATCTGGATGCCGTCCGCGCAGCCTCGCCCGTGCCGGTGCTCGACATGCTCGGCGAGACGCTGGCGGTGCTGGCCGGCGGCCGGGCGCCGGCGAAGCGGGTCGGCCTCCTCGCCTCGCCGGCGCTCAGAAAAGTCGGGCTCCTCGACCGGCGGTTCCAGGCGGCCGGCGTCGCCGTCGTGCATCCGGACGCCGCCGGCGAAGCGGCGCTGGAGCGGGTGATCCGCGCCGTGAAGGGCGCGGGAGCGGGCGAAGCCGAGCGCGAGGCCTATGCCGGCGTCGCGCGGGGTCTCGCAGGCGAGGGCGTCGACGCGCTGCTCGTCGCCTGCACGGAACTGTCGATGCCGCCGCCGCCGGACGCGGGCGTCCCGGTGCTCGACACGCTCGACACCCTGGTCGCCGCGGTGATCCGGGAGGCGACGCTTCCCGACTGAGGTATGCGGTCAAGGAAATGTTTCACGTGAAACATCCGGGCCACTCTCAAACCTCGATCCCTTCCTCGGCGATGACCTTCTCGGCCACCTCGCGCACCGCGTCGGGCAGGGGCCGCGGGGTCAGGTCGATCCCGGCCGAGAGATGGTCGACGATGTGCTGGATCGCCGTGACGCGGCTGTACTTCTTGTGGTTCGAGGCGACGACGCGCCAGGGCGCGTTTTCCGTCGAGGTCTTCGCGATCATCTCCTCGGCGGCGTCGATGTAGAGGTCCCACTTGTCGCGGTTGCGGAAGTCGTCGGCCGAGAGCTTCCAACGCTTCAGGGGGTCGTCCATGCGCTTGGCGAAGCGCTTCAGCTGCTCCTCGCGGTCGATCGCGAGGAAGATCTTCACGACGCGGGTGCCCGAATCGACCAGCGTCTTCTCGAACTCGACGATCTCGCCGAACGCCCGCTTCCAGGCCGGCTTCTCCGCATAGCCTTCCACCCGCTCGACGAGGACCCGCCCGTACCAGGAGCGGTCGAAGACGGCGATCTCGCCCTTGCCCGGCAGGCGCTGCCAGAAGCGCGACAGGTAGTGCCGCTTCAGCTCCTCCGGCGTCGGCGCGGCGATCGGCCAGACCTTGAAGCCGCGCGGATCGAGAACCGCGGAGATGCGCCGGATCGTGCCGCCCTTGCCGGCCGCGTCCCAGCCCTCGAACACGATCGCGGCCGAATGCTCGCTGCCGAGATAGGCCTGCTCGATCGCCACCAGCGTCCGCTGCAGGTCGGCGAGGCGCTCGTCGTAGTCCTCGTCCTTCGGGAGCTTCCGGTCGAAGTCCTGATCGGCGAAGGAGAAGCGCTCCGGCTTGTCGTGCTTCGTCATGGGCGTTTCCTCCGGTGTCGCGGCCTATCTGCGGCAGGCGGAGCCGAGGCCAAGCCTCGCGGCGCGAAAGGCGTTCAGATGCCGTTCAGTCGGCGCGGCCTATCTCCTCACGCATCGAACGCGGCGGGCGAACCCGCCGCGATCCAGCCGGAGCCTCGCGCATGCTGCGCCGCGTCTTTCGTCCTCTCCTCCTCGCCGCCGGGCTCCTCGGCTCCGGCGCGGCCTTCGCCGCCACGCCGGCGGTGGTGACCAACGATCTCAACATCCGCACCGGTCCAGCTAGCGACTACCAGCGCTTCGCGGTGATCCCGGCGGGCGAGAGGGTGCGCGTCTTCGGCTGCCTCCGGGCCTACAACTGGTGCGACATCGCCTGGAACGGCGAGCGCGGCTGGGTGCACGGCGCCTACCTCGCGACGCTCGGGCGCGACTACTACCGCGAGCCGATCCCGCAGGTCGCGGTCAGGATCGGGGTGCCGGTCTACGGCTTCGAGCCCTACAGCTACCATCGCCGCTACTATGCCGGCCGGCCGTGGTACCACGACCGCTATCTCGGCGACCGCCGCGGGCCCGGCTTCGACGGGCCGCCGCCTCCGCCACCGCCGCCGCGCTACTGGCACCGCGACCGCGAGTTCGGCCGGGACTTCGACCGCCGCGGCGACGACGACCTGCGCGTCGTCAGGCGCGGTCCGCCGCCCCCACCGCCGCCCGGCGACGACTTCGGACCCGGCCGCGGTTTTGACCGTGACCGCGACTTCCGCGATCCGGACCGCTTCGAGCCGCGGGGCGTCCGTCGATACCCGCCGCCCCCGCCAGGCGGCGGCGGCGATTTCCGGCCGGACGACTACTGAAAGTTCCGGCCGCGCGGCAGGGCGGCGCGCGCCGCGCCGTCCGGCGGCTCGAAGCCGGCCGCCACCACGTCGACCCGGCTCGCTTCCAGCGCCGCGAGCCGCAGGCGCCCGAGCCGCTGCGCCCGCAGGCGCGCCTCGTCGACCGGCCGGCGCACCTCGTCGGCACGGGCGAGGAAGTCGGCGGCGCTGAGACCCTCGTCCGGCACGGCGGCCGGCGCCTGGTTGCGCGGGTGGCTGTGGCGGAGCGGGTGCCGCACGTGGTCGGCCGGCATCGTGGCGTTGGCGACGGCCCCGACATCCGCCCCGACCGCGATCCGCATCAGGAGATGCGTCAGGTCCTCGACGCCCTCCGCCACGACGTGGACGACGCCGCGATCCTCCTGCACCCGCCCGCTGATCCGCACGAAACGCGCGCCGAGCACCAGCGGGCGGAAGCGCTCGAACACCTTCGGCCAGACCACGACGTTCGCGATCCCCGTCTCGTCCTCGAGCGTCATGAAGATCACGCCCTTCGCCGAGCCGGGCCGCTGGCGGACGAGCACGAGGCCCGCCACCGCGACGCGCCGGCCGGAGCGTGTCCGGTCGAGGCTCGCGTTCGGGACGATGCGCTGGAGGGCGAGGGCGGCGCGCACGAAGGACACGGGATGCGCCTTCAGGGACAGGCTGAGGAAGCGGTAGTCGTTGATCACCTCCTCGCCGGGCGGCATCGGCGGCAGGTGCGCGTCCGGCTCCGGCTGCAGGTCGCCGCGCGAGGCCGCGGCGAACAGCGGCAGGTGCTCGGATGCCGAGCCCCGGTCGAGGCCTTCCGCCGCCCACATCGCCTCGCGGCGCGTCAGCCCCAGCGAGCCGAAGCCGTCGGCCTCGGCCAGCCGGGCGATGGCGCGGCGCGAGAGCCCCGAGCGGAGCCAGAGGTCGCGCACCGAATCGAAGCCGCCGGAGGTTTCGCGCACCCAGACCATGCGCCGCATCTCGTTCTCGGCTAAGCCCTTCACCCGGTTGAAGCCGAGCCGGACGGCGTTTGCCGAGCGGATGTCGTGCCGCATCTCCGCATGGCGCGGCGCGACCGCGGCGGGCTCGAAGGCTTGGCTCTCCAGCCTCGAATCCCAGCCGGACAGGTTCACGTCGGCGGGGCGCACCTCGATGCCGTGCTCGCGCGCATCGCGCACGATCTGGGCCGGGGCGTAGAAGCCCATCGGCTGCGCGTCGAGCAGGGCGGCGCAGAACACGTCCGGGTAGCGGCATTTCAGCCAGGCGGAGGCGTAGACGAGGAGCGCGAAGGAGGCGGCGTGCGATTCCGGGAAGCCGTATTCGCCGAAGCCCTCGATCTGCCGGAAGCAGCGCTCGGCGAAGTCGCGCTCGTAGCCGCGCTCCACCATGCCCTCGATCATCCGCTGCCCGTAGTCGCCGACATTGCCGTGGCGCTTGAAGGTCGCCATCGCGCGGCGGAGGCCGTCGGCCTCGGCGGGTTCGAAGCCGGCGGCCGTGATCGCGATCTGCATAGCCTGTTCCTGAAACAGCGGCACGCCGAGTGTCTTTTCGAGGATCTTCGCCAGTTCCGGCTTCGGATAGACCGGCTGCTCCAGCCCCATCCGGCGGCGGAGATACGGGTGCACCATGTTGCCTTGGATCGGCCCGGGACGGACGATGGCGACCTGGATGACGAAGTCGTAGAACCGCTCCGGCTTGAGCTTCGGCAGCATGCTCATCTGCGCGCGGGATTCGATCTGGAAGGTGCCGAGCGTGTCGGCCCGCTGCGTCATCGCGTAGGTCGGCTTGTCGTCCTGCGCCATCGACAGGCTCGCGAGGGTGAGGTGCTTCCCGTAGTGCTTCGCGAGGAAATCGAAGCCGCGCCGGAGGCAGGACAACATGCCGAGGGCGAGGATGTCGATCTTCAGGATGCCGAGTTCGTCGAGGTCGTCCTTGTCCCATTCGACGATGGTGCGGCCCTTCATGCCGGTGTTGAGGACCGGCACCACCTCGTCGATCCGGCCGCGCGTCAGCACGAAACCGCCGACATGCTGCGACAGGTGCCGCGGAAAGCCGGCGAGCTCGCTGGAAAAGTGCAGCACGTGCGCTGTGGTCCGATCGCCGGGGCTGAGGCCCGCGTTCGCCGCTTCCCGCTCGCCGAGGTCGGTCGAATGGTAGCCCCAGACCGAGCCGGAGAGCGCCGAGACCGCGTCCTCCGACAGGCCGAAGGCGCGGCCGACCTCTCGCGCGGCGGACCGGGCGCGATAGGTGATGACGGTCGCGGCGAGCGCGGCGTTGTTCCGCCCGTACTTGTCGTAAATCCACTGGATGATCTCGTCACGCCGCTCGTGCTCGAAATCGATGTCGATATCGGGCGGCTCGTTACGGTTCGGCGAGATGAAACGCTCGAACAGGAGACCCCCTTGCGTGCGCTCCGGCGAGACCTCGGTGATGCCGAGGCAGAAGCAGACGACGGAGTTCGCTGCCGAGCCGCGCCCCTGGCAGAGGATCTTCAGCTCCCTCCGGGCCGCCTTCACTATGGCGTGGACGGTGAGGAAGTACGGCTCGTATTCGCGGTCCCCGATGATCCGCAGTTCGTAGTCGATCTTCTCGATCAGCCCCTCCGGAACGCCGTCCGGGTAGCGCCATCGCGCGCCGTCTAGTGCCATGCGGCGCAGCACCTCGGCCGGCGTGCCGTCGAGACGGGAGATTTCGTCCGGGTATTCGTATTTCAGGCTTTTCAGGTCGAATTCGAGCTCGGCGAAGAAGCGGGTCGTCTCGGCGAGCGCTTGCGGCCAGTCGCGGAAGAGCTTCGCCATCTCGCGCGCCGAGCGGAGGTGCCGCTCGGCGTTCGGCAGGAGGCGATGGCCGGCCTCGGCCACCGTCACGTGCTCGCGGATCGCGGTCACCACGTCCTGCAGCGGGCGGCGCTCCGGCGCGTGGTAGAGGACGTCGCCGACCGCCATCAGGGGCGTCGCGGCGCGGCGCCCGATCTCCGCCGCCATCTCGCCGCGCCGCCGGTCGCGCCCGTCGAGGCGGGGGGCGAGGGCGAGGCGCACCGCGCC
This sequence comes from Plantimonas leprariae, assembly GCF_008802405.1. Lineage (GTDB taxonomy): Bacteria > Pseudomonadota > Alphaproteobacteria > Rhizobiales > Rhizobiaceae > Plantimonas > Plantimonas leprariae. Next base: position 337,564 of record NZ_VZDO01000003.1, on the reverse strand, counting down.
GGGAAAGCGCGTGCCGAGGGCGGCGAGCCGGCGGGCGAAGGCGGCAGCGCGCCGTGCCGCCTGCGGCGTCTCGTCGGCGAGGTCGTCCGGGGCGAGCACGGCCAGCGACAGGTCCTCGCCCCATTCGAGGAGGTCGTCGAAATGGAGGCGGCAGTCGCCCTTGCTCGTCCGCAGGTTGCCGCGGCTGAGGAGCCGGCAGAGCCGGCCCCAGCCGGCGCGGTTGCGTGGGTAGGCGAGGACGTCCGGCGAGCGGTCGGCGAAGACGAGCCGCGCTCCCGGCCGGAAGCGGACGCCCGCGAGGCGCGCCGCCTCGTAGCCGCGCACGACGCCCGCGAGCGTGTTGCGGTCGGCGATGCCGATCCCGGCGAGGCCGAGCGCTCGTCCCGCCGCGACGAGCTCGGCCGGGCTTGACGCGCCGCGCAGGAACGAGAAGTTCGAGGCGCAGCCCAGTTCCGCATAGGGCGGCACGCGCTCCAGCGCGAGCGGGAAGCGCTTTTCTCCGTTCACGTCCGCTCCCCGCCGCTCACGGCAGCATCCCGTCGCTCACGGCAGCATCCGGTCGCTCATGCGAAGAGGCCGTGCATGAACCAGTCCGGCCGGTAGCCGTCCGCGCCCTCCTGGCGGAACAGCCAGTAGCGCCGGCCGCGCTCGTCCTCGATCCGGTAGTAGTCGCGTGCCGGCACGTCGTCGCCGCCCGCCCGCCACCATTCGGCGGCGATGCGCTCCGGGCCCTCGTAGCGCCGGACGACATGCAGCGCCCGGCGCCAGCGGAAGTTGAGCGGCGGCCCGTCCGGCAGGCTCTGGGTGATCAGCACCTGTTCCGGCCGCTCGAGGAGCCGGGCCGGACGGTTCGCGGCGCTCACCCGGCCGCCCCACGCCGCGCGACTGCCGCCCGCGGCCACCGCCGGCACCGCGCGCTCGGCGCGTTCCGGCCAGTGGCTGTCGACGGGGCCGAGCGCCGTGACGCTCACCTCGCCGAGGCGGGCGGCGAGCCGGTCGATCAGCGCCGCCAGCCGTTCCGGGTCGGGCTCGGCCCCCGCCGCGAGGCTCGCCTGCTTCGGCCGGAGCGGCGCCGTGACCGGCACCGAAAGGCGGATGAGGTCGTAGCCGAAGCCGCTGTCCAGTTCCTCGCGCAGCGCCGCGAAGCGCTCGCGGAACAGGAGGGCGACCTCGTCCGGCGCGCGCAAGGGGCGGCTCGTGCCGACCCGCACCCGGTCGACACGGCCGTCGACCCGGAACAGCGCCAGTTCGAACGAGCGCCCGCCCGCCCCGCGCCGTTCGAGGTCGCCTTCGAGCCGGCCCGCCAGGAACAGAAGCACGCGGCCGACGTCCTCCTCCAGCACCAGCGGCTCGGCGAAGCGCCGCTCGGCGATGAGCGGGGCGACCGGCAGGCGCGGCGACAGCGCCGTGTTCCGCCGCCCCGTCGCCTCGTCGAGCGAGAACAGCAGCGGCTCGCCGAAGCGGCGCGCCAGCGGCGCGCGCGGCTGCTCGGCCAGTTGCCCGACCGTCCGGAGGCCGAGCCGGCGCAGCGTCGCGAGGAGCTCGGCGTCGAGCCGCAGCGCTTCCAGCGGCAGCGCCGCCACCGCCTGCGCCTCCGCGCCATCGGGCACCTCTGTCGAGGCGCCGCCGCGCGCCAGCGCCCGCGCCGTGCCGGCCCCGCCGGCGACGCTCGCATGCGCTTTGAGGCCGAAGGCGAAGAGGCGGGCCAGCAGGTCGTCCAGCAGCGCCTTCTCGCCGCCGAAGAGATGGGCGCAGCCGGCGATGTCGAGCGTCAGCCCGTCCGGCGGCTCCACCGCGACGAGCGGCGTGTAGCGGTCGCACCAGTCCGCGAGGGCTTCCAGGAGGTCGCGGGTCGCCGCCGGGTCGTTCTCGCGGAAGTCGAAGCCGGGAAAGCGCGCCCGCGCTTCCGAGAGGCCGAGGCCCGGCCCGAGCCCCGCCGCCGCCGCCAGTTCGCAGGTCGCGGCGATCCGGTCGGCATTGCCGCTCCGCTCGAAGAGGGCGAGCGGCACGAGCGCCCGCTCGCCCTCACGAGGCCCGCCGGCCGAGCGCCAGCCGGGTCCCGCTTCCCGCCGCCTGATCCGGTCGGTCGGGAGTTGGGGCAAGCACAACGAAAGCATCCGGCTGCCGCGGCTCGAAAGGGCGGGGAGGTCCGAAACAGCGCTCATGAACGTTCCATCCGACGACGATCTCCTGTGGTGGCAGCCCCCGCGCCTTCTCGAGGCCGAGGCGGAAGGCGGGAATGCCGGTGCTGGGGGACGGCGAGGGGCCGGCCGCGACACGCAGGCGCAGGGGCGCGGCGGTGGCTTCCGCCCGGCCGCCCTGGCGCAGCAGCACGAGCGGCGCGCCGCCGCCGCCCGCGCGCAGGTGCAGCCGCCGCGTGCCTTCGAGTTCGAGCAGCGCAGGATTGCCCCGGACCTCGAGGACGGCGAGGGCGGCGAGCCCGGCCCGCGCCGCTTCCTCCGCCGCCCAGACGGCGTCGGCGAGGCGGCTCGTGCCGACGCAAAGGAAGGCGCGCGGGTCGAGGCCGATGTCGAGGAGGCCGGGGCCGTGCAGCTTCCCCGCCTCGCGGAAGGCGAGGGTGGTGCCGATCCAGATCAGCGGCCGCTCCGGGCTCGCGCCGAACAGGATGCCGAGCGCCAGCGCGAAGCCGGTCGCGGCGCCGACCCCTTGCGTGTCGTCGCCGTGCAGCTCGGCGAGCCCGGCGCGCGGCCAGCCGCCGCCGAGCGCCCTGTCCGCCTCGGCGCATCCGAGCGAGAGGACGTCGGCGCGCCGCGCGCTCCCGGCGGCACCAGCTTCGCCGATCACCCGCCGGCGCTCCGGCGCAGCCTCGCTGGAGCGCTCCGGCGCAGCCTCGCTGGAGCGCTGCGGCGTGCTCTCGCTGAAGCGCTGCGGCGTGCTCTCGCTGAAGCGCTGCGGCGTGCCCTCGATCCGCGCCACGGCCGCCCGAAGCCCGGCCAGGACGGCGGTGGCCGGTTCCCCTTCCAGCGGAGAAGTCCGGCCGGGCTGCGCCCGCTTCGTCCTTGCTTCGGACGAAACAGACATGCGAAACTCCTCGGGGCCGCACGCCTGTCGCGCCACGGCCGCCAGCAAACCTTCTCGCGGAACACCCACGAGAATCATTGTTCCCGTTATGTTCTAAAACTTCCAGACCGTCCGGAAAGAGTCAATCGATCCTAGGAAGAGGAAAATTTTCCTGTGGACCGGCGGTGGATATCTGGTGGAAAGCTTGGGTGACGCCGCGCGAGGCAACCTCGTCCCGCCTCGCTCGTTGGTCGGCGACAGCTCTCACAGCGAGACCGGAATGCCGAACGGAACCCACCGCCGCGCCGCCAGATTCGCCCTTCTCGCCGCCTTCGCGGGCGGCCTCGCGCTCGGGGCCTGCAACGGCGAGTCGCCGCCGGCCAAGGTCGGCTCCGGCGCCGGCCAGACGAACAATACCGGCGCGCCGAGCGGCCGGGTGACGACGCAGGGCGACGCCCAGCAAAGCGGTGGGGGCGGCTGAGGCGGCCCATGCCGGCGCAATCCGACCGGACCGGCGACTGGGCGCGCCGCCACGCCCCCGACCTCGCCGAGATCGAATCGCTCGCGATCGAAGCCTATGCCGGCCTGCCGGAGGAGTTCCGGCAATTGTCCGGCGAGATCCGCTTCCACGTCGCCGATTTCCCGGAGGACGAGGTGGTGGAGGCGATGAACCTCGACTCCGAGTTCGACATCCTCGGCCTGTTCGAGGGCCGGCCCGTGGCGGACGCGGACACGCCCCCGACCGGACAGTTCCCGAACCGCATCCTTCTCTACCGCCGGCCGATCCTCGACTACTGGGCCGAGCACGAGGAAGCGCTCGGCACGATCGTCTCCCACGTCCTGATCCACGAGATCGGCCACCACTTCGGCCTCAGCGACGACGACATGGAGCGGATCGAGGCGAGCGCGGACTGACCCTGCTTTCATCTGGAAACTGCATGAAGCCGCACGTCATCTGCCACATGGTTTCCAGCGTCGACGGCCGCATCCTCCATAGCCGTTGGAGCCCGAAGGCCAACGGCCCGGGCGACCTGTTCGAGCGCCTGCATGACAAGCTCGAAGGCGACGCCTGGCTGGTCGGCCGCGTCACCGGTTCCGAATTCGCCAAGCGCGACGGCGCCTATCCGCCGCGCGAAGGGTCGGCGCCGGAACGGGTGGACACCTTCGTCAGGCGCGACGCCCCGGCCTACGGCGTCGTGGTAGATGCCGAGGGCAAGGTCGCCTTCGGGCGTGCCGACATCGGCGGCGACCCGATCGTGGTGCTTCTGACGGAGCAGGTGAGCGACGACCATCTGGCCGGCCTCGCGGCGGACGGCGTGTCCTACATTTTCGCCGGCGAGCGCGAGGTCGATTTCGCCGCCGCGCTCGATACCCTGAACCGGGAACTCGGCATCCGGCGGCTCTTGGTGGAAGGCGGCGGCACCATCAACGGCGCGTTCCTGCGCGCCGGCCTCGTCGACGAGGTGAGCCTCGCGATCTGCCCGGCGCTCGACGGCGCGAAGGGCGCTCCGAGCGTCTTCGACTCGAGGCAGGCGATCGACGGCCCGTCCGCTCCGATCGGCGCGATGCGGCTCCAGAGCTGCGAAATGCTCGACGGCGGCGCGGTCTGGCTGCGCTACGTGGTGGAGACGGCTTGACGGGTTTGTCGCCGGCACTGCTGCGGTGCTAGAGCCCTTCGCAACACTCTTCCGGAGACGGAGCCCATGCAGAAGTTCGAGAGCCTGACCGGGATCGCCGCGCCGATGCCGATCGTCAACGTCGACACCGACATGATCATCCCGAAGGACTACCTGAAGACGATCCGGCGCACGGGTCTCGGCAAGGGGCTGTTCGCGAACCTGCGCTACCGCGAGGACGGCTCGGACGACCCGGACTTCGTCCTGAACAGGCCGGCCTACAAAGGCGCCGAGATCCTCGTCGCGGGCGACAATTTCGGCTGCGGCTCGTCGCGCGAGCACGCGCCCTGGGCGCTGCTCGACTTCGGCATCCGCTGCGTGATCTCGACCTCGTTCGCCGACATCTTCTACAACAACTGCTTCAAGAACGGCATCCTGCCGGTGGTGGTCTCGCCGGAGGTGCTGGCGCTCCTGATGGACGACGCGGAGCGCGGCGCGAACGCCCGGATCACTGTCGACCTCGCGAACCAGACGATCTCGGGGCCGGACGGCGGCACCGTCGCCTTCGACATCGACCCGTTCCGCAAGCACTGCCTCCTCAACGGCCTCGACGATATCGGGCTGACGATGGAGAAGGCCGGCGGCATCGAGCGCTTCGAGCACCGGCTGGCCACGGATCGGCCCTGGGTGTGAGCCGAGGCGCGGCGTAGAACCTTCGGCCCGGTCAGGCGGCCGCGGCGGCCCGCGCGCCGCGGGTTTCGAATCGGGCCGGCTGGGCAACGCACCAGGCGTTCGGCGCCGTGCGCGAGCCGGTGCGGGCCGGCGAGGCGGTTCCTCGGAGGCCCGGGCGGGAGGCGGTGGCGGTGGTCATCGTCGTCATGTCCTTTGCGAGGCTCACGCCGCTTCGGAGCGGCGTTGCTGCTGCGGCTGCTGGCCGAGGCGCCGGGCGATCTCCGGCCAGATGTCGGGAATGGTGCGGACCGGCGAGGCCGCTTGCGCCGCGGCGAGCGGCTCGGCCGCGGACAGCGGCACGGTCTCGGCCAGGAAGGCGAGCGTCACCGCCTGCTGCAGGTCGCGCGCGTCCTTGGCGAGGCAGTAGAGCATGACGTTGAACTGCAGCTTGCCGAGTTCGCTCGTCGTCACGCTCACCTCGTGGCCGGGTCCCGCCACTTCGACGCCGAGCTTCGCCGCGGTCATCCGGTGGAAGCGGGCGGCGCGCTCGGCGTCGGGTGCGAGTGCCGCGGCGGCGGCCGCGTTCAGCACCGCCAGCGCCGGCGCGACCGGAACGGGGTGCTCCAGCGTCAGGACGAAGCGGTGCGGGGCGAAATGGCGCGGCTGCGCTTCCACCCGCACCGGCCCCGCGAGGAGAGCCGAGTTCGGCAGCGTCAGCCGCCGCCCGGTGGCGCCGTGGCCGAGCGCGTGCGCCGGCATCTCCATGATCGTCGTGGAGAACAGGCCGTGGTCGACGACCTCGCCGTGGAGGCCGCCGACTTCCACCCGGTCGCCGACCTTGAAGGACTGGCCGCCGAGCCGGAGCACCGCGCCGGCGACGCACATGATCAGCTCCTTCGTCGCCACCACCAGCGCCACCATCACCGCGGCGAGCGAGAAGACGAGGTTCTGGATCTGGCTCATCCAGACGGCGACCAGCGCGAAGGCCGCGACGAGGTTGATCAGCGCCCGCATGGTGAAGCGGCGCTGGCGCGCGACGAGGCGGTCGGAAACCTTGCGCGACACGGCGCGCTCGGCCGTCCAGCGGGCGGCGAAGGCGAGAAGGAGGATGCAGAGGCTGAGGCCGACATTCTCGGCCATGGTCGGGGAGAGGAAGCTCGGCATCGGAGGCGGCACTCGGGGCATGTCGTCGGGCGGTCGGACCGACGCCGCCGGCCGCGACCGGCGACGATTTCGGGTTCGAAATCATCGCCTTCGCTTGGAGCCGGCATCGTCGTTCGTATGTCCCGGTTATCCGCTTCGAGGCTTAAGAAAGCCTTGCGCAATCGTGGCCGTTTTCAGGCATTCTCAAGGAGTTGCGCGTCGCAGAGGTGAATCGGGCGGCTTGCCCCCCGGGCTGCCGGGCTCTACGGAAACGCGGCGTAACACGGAGAGAGAATTCGTCATGGCGGCGGCCCGCACCCTGTTCCTGCTTCCCGGCGACGGCATCGGCCCCGAGGCCATGCGCGAGGTCGAGAAGCTGATCCCGATCCTCAACGAGCGGGGCGGGGGTTTCGAGACGCGAAGCGGCCTCGTCGGCGGCGCGGCGGTGGATGCGCACGGCGCCGCGATCTCGGACGAGGACATGGGCCACGCGCTCGCCGCCGACGCCGTGCTCTTCGGCGCGGTCGGCGGCCCGAAATGGGACGGCGTGCCCTACGAGGTGCGGCCCGAGGCCGGGCTCCTGCGGCTGCGCAAGGAACTGCAGCTCTTCGCGAACCTTCGGCCCGCCATCTGCTATCCGGCGCTGGCCGACGCCTCCTCGCTGAAGCGCGAGCTCGTCGACGGGCTCGACATCCTGATCGTGCGCGAGCTCACCGGCGGCGTCTATTTCGGCGAGCCGAAGACGATCACGGATCTCGGCAACGGCCAGAAACGCGCCGTCGACACGCAGGTCTACGACACGTTCGAGATCGAGCGCATCGCCCGCGTCGCCTTCGAGCTGGCGAAAACCCGCAAGGGGCGCGTCACCAGCATGGAGAAGCGCAACGTCATGAAGTCCGGCGTCCTGTGGAACGAGGTGGTGACGCGAACCGGCAAGGACTATCCCGACGTCGCGCTCGACCACATGCTGGCGGATGCCGGCGGCATGCAGCTCGTGCGGAACCCGAAGCAGTTCGACGTGATCGTGACGGACAATCTCTTCGGCGACATGCTGTCCGACGTCGCCGCCATGCTGACCGGCTCGCTCGGCATGCTGCCCTCGGCCTCGCTGGGCGCGCCCGACGAGACGACGGGCAAGCGCCGCGCCATGTACGAGCCCGTCCACGGCTCGGCCCCGGACATCGCGGGGAAGGGCGTCGCCAACCCGATCGCGATGATCGCCTCGCTCGCCATGTGCCTGCGCTATTCGTTCGGCATGGTCACGCAAGCCGACGCGCTGGAAGCGGCGGTGGCAGAGGTGCTGGACAGTGGCATCCGCACGCCGGACATCATGGCGCCGGGCTGCCGCGAGGTCGGCACGGCCGAGATGGGCGACGCGGTGGCGGCGGCGTACCGGGAGCGGCTCGCCGGTTGAATTTGTATCATCGTCTGATACTTCGATGGCGGTCGCCGGTTGATCCTCTCGACCAGAGGCAGGCTCGTCGAGGCGATCGCCGCCGGACGGGCGCCGAAGGGCTTCCCGTCCAATCTCGTGGCGAGCGCGGAGCGTCGTTTGCGCGCCGTCGGCAACGCCGCCGTCCTGGAGGATCGGCGCTCGCCGCCCGGAAACCGGTTGGAGGCATTGAGGGGGGATCGGCGTGGGCAGCATTCGATCCGCATCAACGATCAGTGGCGAAACTGCTTTCGCTGGACCGAAGCCGGCGCGGGAGACGTGGAGATCGTCGATTACCATTGAGATGGAGACGCGCCGGTGCCGAGCTTCGCCCGCCCCATCCACCCCGGCGAATACCTGCGCGAGGAATACCTGGTTCCGCTGGGATTGAGCGCCGGCAGCCTCGCCAGGCGGCTCAGCCTGCCGCGCACCCGCATCGAGCGCATCGTGAAGAAGGAGGTCGGAATTTCCTCGGATACGGCGTTGCGCCTCGGACGCTACTTCGGCACCAGGCAGCAGTTCTGGACGAATTTCCAGCACGCCTACGAGCTGGAGACCGGCGCGCGGACGCTGGCCGGCGAACTGGAAGCCATCACGCCGCGATCGGAAGAGCAGGGGGCCGCCTGATCCAGCGCAGCCATCCTTCTCGAGTTGGATTCGATCGCCCCAGCGCCTCCCTGCTCAGGATATGCGAAGGCCGCCGGAGGTTTCGCTCCGGCGGCCTTCGTGCCGTGGGCTGGAGTCCTCAGACCAGGGCGTCGATGTCCGACCCCTTCGGCTCGCGCACGAAGAGGATGCCGATCAGGACCGTGATCGCGGCGAAGACGATTGGGTACCAGAGGCCGGCATAGATATCGCCGGTCGCCGCCACGATCGCCGTCGCGCTCGCCGGCAGGAAGCCGCCGAACCAGCCGTTGGCGACGTGGTAGGGCAGCGACATCGAGGTGTAGCGGATGCGGGTCGGGAACATCTCCACCAGCATCGCCGCGATCGGCCCGTAGACCATCGTGACGTAGAGGACGAGGATGAACAGGAGGCCGATCACCGCCGGGGCGTTGATGCGCGCGGGGTCCGCCTTCGCTGCGTAGCCGGCGGCGGTCAAGGTGTCGCCGAGCTGCTTGTCGAAGGCGGTCTTCTGCGCCGCGGCGTCGGGCGCGGTGCCGTCATAGGCCTGGATCTGCGTCTGCCCGACCGAAACGGTCGCCGCGCCCGCCGGACCGTCGACCTTTGCATAGGGCACGCCGCGCGAGGTCAGCGCCGCCGTCGCGACGTCGCAGGGACTGGTGAACTTGATGACGCCCGCCCCGAACGGGTTGAACTGCACCGAGCAGTCGGCGGGGTTCGCCGCGACCGTCACCGGGTTCGAGCTTCGAGCCTCGAACAGCGCCGGGTTGCCGTAGTGCGTCAGCGCCCCGAAGATCGGGAAGTAGGTGACGCAGGCGAGGACGCAGCCGGTGAGGATGATGGGCTTCCTCCCGATCCGGTCCGACAGCCAGCCGAAGAACAGGAAGCACGGCGTCGCGAGCGCCAGGGCGATCGCGACGTAGATCTCGGCGGTCATGCCCTCGATCCGGAGCGTGCTCTTGAGGAAGATCAGCGCGTAGAACTGCCCGGCATACCAGACGACGGCCTGGCCCATCGCGACGCCGAAGAGCGCGAGCAGCACGATCTTCAGGTTGCCCCACTGCCCGAAGGATTCGCGAAGCGGCGACGTCGAGCCCTTGCCTTCCGCCTTCATCTTCGCGAACAGCGGCGATTCATGGAGCTGCATCCGGATCCAGACCGAGATGCCGAGGAGCACGATCGACAGGAGGAAGGGGATGCGCCAGCCCCAGGCGGCGAAATCCTCCGGGCTCATCGTCTGGCGGACGAGGAGGATCACGATCAGCGACAGGAACAGGCCGAGCGTCGCGGTGGTCTGGATGAAGCTCGTGTAGAAGCCGCGCCGGCCGGCCGGCGCGTGCTCGGCGACGTAGGTCGCCGCCCCGCCGTATTCGCCGCCGAGCGCGAGGCCCTGCAGGACGCGCAGGAAGACGAAGAGGATCGGCGCCCAGATGCCGATCGTGGCGTAGCCGGGCAGCAGGCCGACCAGGAAGGTCGAGGCGCCCATGATCAGGATGGTGACGAGGAAGGTGTATTTCCGGCCCGCGAGATCCCCGAGCCGGCCGAACACGATCGCGCCGAACGGGCGCACCGCGAAGCCGACCGCGAAGATCAGCAGCGTGAAGATCAGGGAGGCGGTCGGATTGACGCCGCCGAGGAAGTTCTTGCCGATCTCGATCGCGAGCGAGCCCGCCAGATAGAAATCGTACCATTCGAACACGGTGCCGAGCGAGGAGGCGAAGATGACCTTCCTTTCCTCGCGCGTCATGCCGCGCTCTTCCCCGTAGGCCGGTGTGACCGTCGCCATTCTTCCTCCTCCCGAAACGCCGCGGATGGCTGCCCGCCCGCCCGAGCCGCGCCTCCTCGCGCGCCTCGACCGAGCTATCGTTACGTGTTCTTCGCCACAATTCCAACGAAATCTCGGCGCCCGCGCGCAAAGGCGCGTGAACCGCCGTGGATAACCGCAACCCTTCGCCCCCCTAGCGCATTGCGCTTTTCGATCTGAATACGAGGAGCGACATCCATGATCCGCGGAATCCTGAAGGCCATCATCGTCGGTTGGATCGCCAAGAAGTTCCTAGACCGGCGCGACGAGCGCGAGCCGATGCGCCGCGCCTGAGCGCGCGCCGACCCCGCGAAGATGCAAAGGCCGGAGGGCTTTTCGCTCTCCGGCCGCTTTCGCGCGCCGGCCTTCCTCTGCCGGCTCCCTGGTTCCGGGGAATTGACTTGCGCAGGTCCGCCCCCCATACCCTCGCGCCATGACGACGCGCCCGACCCCGAAAACCATTACGATCGCCTGAACCGCCGCCCCGCCAGTCTCCCCGGGGCGGGCGAGGCGCGTGGCCGCACATTCGGGAGACGGAAGGCAGGGCTGAAATGGGGTACAAGATCGCCGTCGTCGGCGCGACCGGCAATGTCGGGCGCGAGATGCTGAACATCCTCGACGAGCGCGGCTTCCCGGCCGACGAGGTGGTGCCGCTCGCCTCGCGCCGCAGCCAGGGCACCGAGGTCGCCTTCGGCGACAGGACGCTGAAGGTCCAGGCCCTCGACAATTTCGACTTCTCCGGCATCGACATCTGCCTGATGTCGGCGGGCGGCGAGATTTCCAAGCAGTGGTCGCCGCGCATCGGCCAACAGGGCTGCGTCGTGATCGACAACTCCTCGGCCTGGCGCTACGACGCCGACGTGCCGCTGGTGGTGCCGGAAGTGAACGCCGACGCGGTGAAGGGCTTCACCCGGAAGTACATCATCGCCAACCCGAACTGCTCCACCGCCCAGCTCGTGGTGGCGCTCAAACCCCTGCACGACAAGGCGCGGATCAGGCGCATCGTCGTCGCGACCTACCAGTCGGTGTCGGGCGCCGGCAAGGAGGGCATGGACGAGCTCTTCCAGCAGTCGCGCGCCGTCTTCGTGTCCGATCCGGTGGAGGCCAAGAAGTTTACCAAGCGCATTGCCTTCAACGTCATTCCCCATATCGACGTCTTCATGGAGGACGGCTCGACCAAGGAGGAATGGAAGGTGATGGCGGAAACCAAGAAGATCCTCGACCCGAAGATCAAGGTGTCCTGCACGGCGGTGCGCGTGCCGGTGTTCATCGGACATTCGGAGGCCGTCAACATCGAGTTCGAAGAGCCGATCACGGCGGACGAGGCGCGCGCCATCCTGCGCGAGGCGCCCGGCTGCCTCGTCGTCGACAAGCCGGAGAACGGCGGCTACATCACCCCGCACGAGGCGGCGGGCGAGGACGCGACCTATATCAGCCGCATCCGCGAGGACATCACGCTGGAGAACGGCCTGTCGATGTGGATCGTCGCCGACAACCTGCGGAAGGGCGCGGCGCTGAACGCCGTGCAGATCGCCGAGCTCCTCGTCAACCGCGGCCTGCTCGGAGCGAAGCGGGCCGCCTGACGCCGCCCGCCATTCCCGTCAGGCGGCAAGGCGGGGTCCGACGAAGCCGACGCGCGCGCCTTCCGGATCGTCGATCTGGGAGGCGTATTCGCCGCCGGGGATCTCCATCGGCGGATGGACGATCCGCCCGCCGCCGGCCTCCGCCTCGCGCGCGGCGCGGTCGATGTCCGGCACGTGGAAATAGAAGCGCCAGGCGGAGCGCCGATCGTCCGCCGTCCTGTCCATCATCGCCCCGACCATCGGTTCGCCCCGATGCAGGAAGGTGTAGTCGCCCGCCGCGCCCATCGGCATGGCATCTCCCTTCCGCCAGCCGAAGAGGTCGCCGTAGAAGCGCAACGAAGCGCCCTGGTCGGCGGTGACGAGTTCGTTCCACGAGCCGTGGCCGTCCGCCATGCCGAAGGCGCGGCTCGGCTCGTCGCGGGAAGCCCGCATCACGTAGAATGGCGCGCCCTCGGGGTCGCTCGCGAAGGCGAAACGGCCGACGTCGGGGATATCCATCGGGCCGAGATGCACCTCGCCGCCGGCGGCCGCGATCCGTTTCGCCGCGTCGTCGACGTCGTCGACCGCGACGTAGAACAGCCAGGCGGGCGGCATCGCCATGCCGTCCGGCCGACGCATCAGGCCGCCGATGGCGGTGCCGTCCGCCGCCTCGAAGACGCGGTAGTCGCGGTCGAGCCCGCCGGGCGGCCGGCTGAATCGCCAGCCGAGGATCGGGCCGTAGAAGCGCTCGGCGGCGCCCGGATCGTCGGAGACGAGTTCGTACCAGATCGGCGCGCCGTGCCCGTTCGCCATCGGTTCAGCCCTGCCGCTCGTCGAGCAGCGACTCGAAGCCGCCGTAGATCATCCGCTTGCCGTCGAAGGGCATCGGGTTGTCCCGCATCATCGCTTCCATTTCCGGCATCAGGGCCGCCATTCCCCGGTCGCGCGTCGCCTTGTCCGGCCACTCGATCCAGGCGAAGATCACCGTCTCGTCGTCCTTCGCCTGGACGGAACGGCGGAAGTCCGTGACCTCGCCCTTCGGCACGTCGTCGCCCCAGCATTCGACGCAGCGGACCGCGCCGTGCTTCAGGAAGGACGGGAGCACCGCGGCGGCGTGCTCGCGGTATTTCTCCTTGTTGGCGTTCGGCACGGCCGCGACGAAGCCGTCGACGTAAGGCATGGACTTCTCTCCGTTTCTGGCTTGAACTCAGTCGTCGAGCCGCGGATACCAGTCCGCGCCGCGGCCACCCGGCGTCGTGTCGAGCAGGATCCAGAGCGGGTTCATGTCCGGGGCGTTGTGCGGATCCTGGCCGGGATCGGCGACTTCCGGCCCGCCTTCGGAGCTGTAGAAATGCCGGATGCGGCCGTCCCCGTCCTTGCGGAACACCGTATAGGCCGGCCAGTCCGCGTCGCGCTCGCCGACATAGTCGGCGGTGAAGTCGCCGGACGGGTCGGAATAGAGCTTCAGGTTCCGCCAGCCGCGCTCGCGGCCGAAGGCGAGGATGCGTTTCGCCGGCGAGCGGGCGACCACGGCCAGCGCGACGCGCTTCTCGATATGCCGCGCCTCGCCGTCCCAGGCGGAAAGCTGCGCGGTGCACATCGGGCAGGCCCGCTGCCGCTGCGGCCCGTACATCAGCGAGTAGACGATCAGCGTGTCCTTGTCCCCGAACAGCGCGGACAAGGTCGTCGGACCGTTCTCGCCCTCGAACCGGTAGTCCGCCGCGATCTCGCCGCCGGGCGGCAGCGCCCGTCGCTGTTTCGCGACGCGGGCGATGTGGCGGCGGAGCTCGATCTCCTCGGCGAGGAGGGCGGTGCGCGCCGCGCGATAGTCGGCGCTCTCGTTCGGGAAACGGGCCGGGCTCGCCGCGGCGAGTTCCGCTGCGGGTTTCAACGCGTCCTGCGACATCCCGTACCTCCCGAGAAGGGGCGGGCCGCTGGCGCGAACCCGCACGTCGTGTTATGTTGATATCAACCTATTAGCTGCCTGTCAAACCTTGTCCGATCCTGCCGTGCCGCCCGTTCCCTTCGAGACGACCCTTTTCGTCCGCGACCATTGCCTCTGCCTGCACGCGCAGCGCGCCGCCCGCGCCGTGGCGCGGCGCTTCGACGAGGCGCTGCGCCCGGTCGGCCTGAAGAGCGGGCAGTTCTCGCTGCTGATGTCGCTGAACCGTCCCGCGCCGCCGACGATCGGCTCGGTCGCCGAGCTGCTCGCGATGGACCGCACGACGCTGACCGCGAACCTGAAACCGCTGGAGCGGCGCGGCCTGCTGACGGTGAAGCCGGACGGGCGGGCGCGGCGTCTCACGCTCACCGACGCGGGGCGGGCGCTCTTGGCGGCAGCGACGCCGATCTGGCGCGAAACGCACGAGGCGATCGAAGCCGAGCTCGATCCCGGCGCGCCGGATGCGCTGCGCCGGGGACTCGTCGCCTTGTCGGGGGGCGGCAGCCGGGTGGCGGGGGCGGCCGCCTAGCGAAAAGCGCTAGATGCCCGCGCCGTCGCCGACCGTGCCGGGCTCCGGCGCCTTCGGCTTGCGCTCGGTGCGGTCGACGGCGAAGCGCAGGAACGGCCGGAGCGCGAAGTCGAGGACGCCGAGCACGAGCGCGCCGGGGACGCCGAGCCCCAGGACGAAGCCGATCAGCGCGACTAGCACCGCCCCGACGAGGCGGAAGCGGATCGCACCCTTGCGCCGTTCCGGATTGCGCCGGACGTCCGCGCCGAGCCAGAGGCGGGCGGCGCGCTGGAGGAGGGTCGCCGAAGCCGGCGCCGGCTCGTCGTCATCTTCCTCCTCGCCGCCGTCCGCGACATGGGTCACGCTCGGGCCCACCTCGCGCACGAGGCCGAGCGCCACCGTCTCGTTCTTGAGCTGGTCGATCAGGATGAAGGCGCCGAGCTCGCGGTTCTCCGCGTAGGGCAGCGCGACGAGCGGCCGGTCGAAGGCGACCGTGACGCGGCCGATCTCGTTCATCAGGAGAGCGTTCGCCGCGCGCGGCCGGTAGGTGTGGATGTCGACCGCGTGGTCCAGCGTCCGGACCGAGGCCGGCGTCTGGCTGGTGCCGAGCTTCGCCAGGAAGCGGCCGCCGGCGATCAGCGGCCGGTCCACCATCCAGAGGATTTCGGCCTTCACCGTCTTGTGCGGACTGGCGCGGTCGCCGCTCGCCACCAGGACGTCGCCGCGGGACGCGTCGATCTCGTCGGTGAGCGTCAGCGTCACGGCCTCGCCGCTGGCGGCTTCCGGCACTTCGCCGTTCGGGCCGAAGATCGCCTTCACCCGCGACGAGCGGCCGGCCGGCAGCGAGACGACGGCGTCGCCGGTCTTGACCCGCCCGCCGGCGATCGTGCCGGCGAAGCCGCGGAAGTCGAGGTTCGGCCGGTTCACCCATTGCACGGGCAGGCGGAACGGCTCGTGCGCCTCGTCGAGCGTCTTCGGCTCGACGGTTTCGAGATGCCGGATGAGCGTCGGCCCTTCGTACCACGGCATTGCCGCGGAAGGCGTCGCGACGTTGTCGCCGCGCTTCGCCGACATCGGGATATAGGCGACGTCGGTGAAGCCGAGGTCCGGCAGGATCGCCTTGTAGTCGGCGACGATCCGCTCGAAGACGTCTTGGGCGAAGTCGACGAGGTCCATCTTGTTGATTGCGACGACGACGCTCTTCACCCCCAGCATCGAGGTGATGAAGGAATGGCGGCGCGTCTGCGGCAGGATGCCTTTCCGCGCGTCCACCAGGATCACGGCGAGCTCGGCGTCGGAAGCGCCGGTCGCCATGTTGCGGGTGTACTGCTCGTGGCCGGGCGTATCGGCGATGATGAAGGCGCGGGCGGCGGTCGAGAAGTAGCGATAGGCGACGTCGATGGTGATGCCCTGCTCGCGCTCGGCGCTAAGCCCGTCGACGAGGAGGGCGAAGTCGAGGTCGCCGCCGGTGGTGCCGAACTTCTTCGAGTCGCGCTCCAGCGCTTCCAACTGGTCGTCGAAGACGGCGTTCGAGTCGTAGAGCAAGCGGCCGATCAGCGTCGACTTGCCGTCGTCCACCGAACCGCAGGTGATGAAATGGAGCAGCGACTCGGGACGCGCCGCCACGACGGCGGGCACCACGGGGTCGAGATCGGGCGCGGGCCCGGCGAACGCCTGGGTCTCGATCCGGACGGCGGCGGAATTCATCGTCAGAAATAGCCTTCCTGCTTCTTTTCCTCCATCGAGGCGCCGCCGTCGCGGTCGATCACGCGGCCCTGGCGCTCGGAGGAACGGCTGCCGCGCATCTCGGCGATGATCTCGGAAAGGTTCGTGGCGGTGGATTCGACCGCCCCGGTCAGCGGATAGTCGCCGAGCGTGCGGAAGCGCACCATGCGCTCAGCGACCACCTCGCCGGGCAGGAGCTTCATGCGCTCGTCGTCGCGCATGATCAGCGTGCCGTCGCGCTCCACCACCGGGCGGGGCGCGGCGAAGTAGAGCGGCACGACCTCGATGTTCTCCAGCGCGATGTAGTCCCAGACATCGCCTTCGGTCCAGTTCGACAGCGGAAACACCCGGAAGCTCTCGCCGGCCTTTTTCCGCGTGTTGTAGAGGTGCCAAGGCTCGGGCCGCTGGTTCTTCGGCTCCCAGCGGTGCTCGGCCGAGCGGAGCGAGAAGACGCGCTCCTTCGCTCGGCTCTTCTCCTCGTCGCGCCGCGCGCCGCCGAAGGCCGCGTCGAACTTGTGGATCGCCAGCGCCTGCTTCAGCGCCTCGGTCTTCATGATGTCGGTGTGGACGCGAGAGCCGGAATCGAACGGGTTGATGCCGGCGCGCAGCCCCTCTTGATTGGTGTGGACGAGCACCTTCACGCCGAGCCGCTCGGCGAGGCGGTTCCGGTACTCAATCATCTCGCGGAACTTCCAGGTCGTGTCGACGTGGAGGAGCGGGAAGGGCAGCCGCCCCGGCGCGAAGGCTTTGAGCGCCAGATGCAGCATCACCGCCGAATCCTTGCCGATCGAATAGAGCATCACCGGGTTCTCGGCGGTCGCGGCGACCTCCCGGATGATGAAGATCGACTCGGCCTCCAGGCGCTGGAGATGGGTCATTCTCGTCATTGCGTCGGGCCCTCGAAGGCGGCGTCGCCGTGGGTGTTGCCGGGTACGAGCTTCGCCCGGACGACGCGGCCGTCGGCTTCGACATGGAGGCCGCATTCGCGTAAGGTCTCCTCCTCCCACCACCAGCGGCCGGCGCGCTCCGGCTCGCCTGGCTTCACCGCGCGCGTGCAAGGCGCGCAACCGATCGACAGGAAACCCTTGGCGTGGAGCGGGTTGACGGGGACGTGGGCGTCCTCGGTGAAGAGGCGGATCTCCTCGCGCGTCCAGTCGAACAGCGGGTTCGCCTTGATAAGACCGTGCGCGGCGTCGAAGCCGACGAACTCCATGCCCTGCCGGTTCGCCGACTGGTCGCGCCGGAGGCCCGTGATCCACGCCGCCGCGCCATGGAGCGCCCGGCCGAGCGGCTCCACCTTCCTGACGCCGCAGCAGCGCTTGCGGAACTCCGGCGCGTAGTAGAGCCCGTCGACGCCCTGGTCGTTGACCATCTCCTCCAAGGCCTCGCCGTTCGGATAGACGGCCCGGATGCGCCGGCCGTACTTCTCCTCCGTGTCGCGCCAGACCTGGTAGGCCTCGGGAAACAGGCGGCCGGTGTCGAGCGTCTTCACCTCGATCCCGAGCTTCTCGGAGAAGATCAGATGGGTCAGCATCTGGTCCTCGATCCCGAGGCTGGTGGTGAAGACGGTGCGGCCGGGCACCCGTTCAGCGAGAGTGTGCAGCCGCTCGGCCGGCGTCAGGCGCGGGAAGGCGGCGTCGAGCTCGCGCGCGAGGGCTTCGAGATCGGCGCTCATTCCGCCGCGGCCTTCCGCGCCCGGGCGCGCTGCTGCAGGATGCTGAGCCCCTCGCCGTAGCCGTTCTGGTAGTGGGCGGAGACGATCGCCTTCTGGCGCAGCCATTGCTCGGGGGGCTGGCGCGCGGCCATCTCGTCCGGCACCTCGACCTCGTCGAAGCCGCAGGCGAGGGCGTCGTGGAACTCGTCGGCGATCAGGGGGCCGCGGGCGCGCAACGTGCCGGTGAAGCCGGCGCGGCGCAGACGCTTTGCCAGCGTGAAGCCGCGTCCGTCCGAGAAGCTCGGGAAGGCGACCGCGATCAGCGCCACCTTGTCGAAATACTCCTCCAGCGCGCAGACGGGCGCGTTGTTGTCGACGGCAAGGCCGATCGCGACGTTGCGCCGATGCGTCAGCGCCTCGTCGATGACGGTGAGCGGCACGAGCACCGGCCCGTCGTTCAGCGACAGTTCGGAAATGTCGTCCACCGCTGCGAAGACGTCGTCCTTGCGCCCGTCGGCCCCAAGCAGCACGCTCATGCGACCTCGCCGGCGACCGGCGCGCCGGTCTTCGCAGCGACATAGGCGGTGAACGATTCCTTGAACGGGTCGAGCCCGGCGCGCTTCACCGTGTCGATGAAGGTCTCGCCGTCCTCGCGCTCGGCCATGTAGGTCGCGACCAGCGCCTCGATCGCGCCCGGCACGTCCTCGCCGTCGATGCCGGGGCCGACCCGCTCGCCGAGCGCCGCGTTCTCGGACGCGTCGCCGCCGACGGTGATCTGGTAGTTCTCCTTGCCGCTCTTCTCGATGCCGAGAATGCCGATATGGCCGACATGGTGGTGGCCGCAGGCGTTGATGCAGCCGGAGATCTTGATCTGCAGCGGCCCGACCTCGCGCTGGCGCGCCTCGTCGCCGAAGGTCTTCGAGATCTCCTGCGCCACGCCGATCGAGCGGGCGGTCGCGAGCGCACAGTAGTCGAGCCCGGGGCAGGCGATGATGTCGGTGACGAGCCCGGCATTGGCCGTCGCAATGCCCGCCGCCTTCAGGGCTTCGAACACCGCCGGCACGTCGTCTTGGGCGACATGCGGCAGGACGAGGTTCTGCGAATGCGTGACGCGCAGCTCGTCGAAGGAATAGCGCTCCGCGATGTCGGCGAAAGCCTTCATCTGGTCGTGTGTCATGTCGCCCGGAATGCCGCCGATCGGCTTCAAGGAGACGGTGAGCGCGATATAGCCCGGCTGCTTGTGGGGAAACCCGTTCTGCTCCACGAAGCGGTCGAGCACGGGGTCGGCGGTGCGCGCCTTCGCGAGCGCTTCCGAAGCCTCGGGCATCGTCGCGTAAGGGGGCGGGGCGAAGTAGCGGGCGATCCGCTCGACCTCCTCCGTCGGCGCGTTGATCGTCGGGCCGTCGAGGAGGGCGTATTCCGCTTCCACCCGGCGGATGAACTCCTCCGTGCCGGTCTCGTGGACGAGGATCTTGACGCGCGCCTTGAACTTGTTGTCGCGCCGGCCTTCGGCGTTGTAGACGCGCATGACGGCTTCCAGATAGGCGAGCAACTCGTCCTTCGGCAGGAAATCGCGGACGACCTTGCCGATCATCGGCGTGCGGCCGAGCCCGCCGCCGACCAGCACCTCGTAGCCGATCTCGCCGGTTTCGGGGTGTCGGAGGACCTTCAGCCCGATATCGTGCGCCTTGATCGCGGCGCGGTCGTGCTCCGCGCCGGTGACGGCGATCTTGAACTTCCGCGGCAACCAGACGAATTCCGGGTGGAGGCTCGACCATTGCCGGATGAGCTCGGCGGTCGGGCGCGGGTCCTCGACCTCGTCCGCCGCGACGCCGGAGAACTGATCCGCCGTGACGTTGCGGATGCAGTTTCCGCTCGTCTGGATGCAGTGCATCTCGACGTCGGCAAGGAGGTTCAGGATCTCCGGCACGTCCTTGAGCTTCGGCCAGTTGAACTGGAGGTTCTGGCGCGTGGTGAAGTGGCCGTAGCCGCGGTCGAACGTCTCCGCGATATGGGCGAGTTGCCGGAGCTGCCTGGAGTTCAGCGTGCCGTAGGGCACGGCGATCCGCAGCATATAGGCGTGGAGCTGGAGATAGAGGCCGTTCTTCAGGCGAAGCGGCTTGAACTCGTCGTCCGACAGCGAGCCGTCGAGGCGGCGCGCCACCTGATCGGCGAACTGCGCGACGCGCTCGCGCACGAAGCGCTCGTCGAATTCGTCGTAACGATACATCGTGGCACCTTCTCCCGGCCGGCGGTCAGGCCGGGTATTCGTTGCGGAACTCGGCCGCCTTGCCGAAATCCGGATGGACGGTCGGGCCCTTCTGGCGGATCGCCTCGCGGAAGTGGAGGGCGACGGCCATGCCGTTCGCTTCCACCCTGACCGGCACCAGATAGGGATCGACGATCCGGTTCGCCCGGAAGTCCCCCTGCGCCTCGGCCAGCATCGCGTCCGCCGTGTCCTGCTCGTGCGCGACGCGCGCCGCGGCCGGGTCGCGGGTCCAGCCGCCGCCGTGGGCGAGGAACACGACGTCGCCTTCCAAGAGGTCGTTGGCCGACAGGACGACGGGCAGCGGCGGGCCCTTGCTCTTCGGCGTCGCCTTCGGTCCCGCCTTGATGTCCCGTGCCATGAGAAACGCCTTCGGAAACGCCGGAACGCGCCCGGCGGCCGAACCGCCGGACTTCGATAGGTTCTAAATAGCCGGGCGACCGGGCGGTTGCGCCGCAAGGTTTTTTCTCTTCAAGCCGCTTCGCGGAAGATTTTTGCGCGCGAGGGCTCGAAACTTCCGCATTTCAGAGGGTCGGAGCCGGCATGGTTGACCGACCGTTGCGGGCTTCGCTCAAAATGAGCTTCTGTAAGTATAAATCGGTAAACCAAAGTAATCGCGCATTCGACGAAAACGCATATCGCTAAAATTCGAACGTTTCCGGCACGGAGATCTTACAAGCTCACAGGCTATTCATTCCCTCGAAGCAAGCAACAACGCGCTGCTTCACAACAACGGGGAAAAGCAATGGTTTCGGTCAACAACAGCTACGTCGCCAACTACAACGTCCTGGCCAGCCTTCGCCAGATCAACAAGGAAATCGCGGACAACCAGACCCGGATCGCCACTGGTCTGAAAGTCGCCTCTGCCAAGGACAACGCCTCGGTGTTCGCCACGGCGCAGGGCATCCGGTCCGACCTCAAGGCCACGGACGCCATCAAGTCTGACCTCACCATCGCCAAGGGCCGGGCCGATGTAACGGCGGAAGCGCTCAACAAGATCACCGACGCCCTGACCAACATCCAGCAGCTTCTGAACGAGGCGACCGCTGGCGATGCCGGCAACGCGTCTCGGAACTCGCAGATCAAGGGCTATCAGGCGCAGATCAAGGCGCTCGTGAGCGGAGCATCCTTCAAGGGCGCGAACTGGCTGACGAGCGCAGCCGCGACGACCACGACGATCAAGCTCGGCAGCGACACCTCGGCCACGATGACCTTCGCACCGACGCAGATCCTCACCGCAGCGGGAACCGGCGGCAGCCTCTACAGCGCGACGGCCAAGAGCAGCGCGATCTCCATGTCGCTCGACACCGCCGCCACCGATCTTTCGGACATGAAGGACACGATCACCGCCGCGATCGCTACCGTTTCGAACTATGCGAACGAGATGAACGGCTTGTCGACCTCGCTGACGTCTCAGGGCGATTTCCTGAGCAAGATGGATGACATCCGCAAGTCGGCTCTCAGCGATCTCGTGGATGCCGACATGACCGAAGAGTCGGCGCGCAGCCAGGCGCTGCAGGTCAAGCAACAGCTTGCCTACGAAGCCCTCGCCATCCGCAACAACTCCGCTTCGAGCATCCTGCGCCTCTTCCAGTAAGGCGCAGCCCTCTCGCAGGCCGGCGGACCCATGACGCGGTCCCCGTCGCGAACATGATGTTCGACGGCCTGCTGCAAGCACCCCCGGCGCCCGCATGCGCCGGGGGTGTTTTCGTTCGGCGCGAAGACCCGCCGCGACGCCGCGCGAAAGCGCCCGAAATCCGCCGATCCGTCGAATCCGAACGGGTTTTCCACCGGATTCTTCAAGCCGGGGCGCGAGGATCGGGATCGAAACGGCGCGGGCCACGGTTCCCGCTCGCGCCACAACAGGAGGAGACCCGCATGGCCACGATCGTCCACGCCGCCGCTCCCGCAGCGCCGGTCCGGCTCGCGCCCCGCGCGGCGATGATCCTGTTTCCGCTCGCGCAGGCGGGCTCGGCCGCCAGCGCCGCCTGCGGCGGCCGCTGAGCCTGCCTGCCCTTCAGATCGGCTCGCCCCGGAGCAGGCGCGGCGAGGGGCCGCCGCTTCTTCCCGCCGCTTCCGCGATGAACCAGTTCTTCAACGGCGGCGCGCGGTCCACCAGCGACAGGCCGAAGGAGCGGATCGCCCGGAGGGCGAAGCTGTCGTTCGAGAACAGCCGGTTCAGGACGTCGGTGGTCGCCCCCATCCGCACCGTGTCGAAGCGCCGCCAGCGCGCGTAGGCGTCGAGCGTGTCGGCGGCGCCGATGTCGCGCCCGAGCCGCGCCGCCTCCACCACCACTTCCGCCAGCGCCGCCGCGTCCTTGAAGCCGAGGTTGAGCCCTTGGCCGGCGATCGGGTGGATGCCGTGCGCCGCATCGCCGGCCAGCGCCACGCGCCCATTGGCGAAATCGCGCGCGACGAGGAGGCCGAGCGGAAAGGCGCGGGGGGCATCCTCCACCTCGATCGCGCCGAGCTTGCGGCCGAACCGCCGCTCCAGCTCCACCGCGAACAGGAAGTCGTCGCCGGCGATCAGCCGCTCGGCGTCGCGGGTCGATTCCGTCCAGACGAGCGAGGAACGGTTGTTCTTCAGCGGCAGGATGGCGAAGGGCCCGGCGGGCAGGAAATGCTCCTCGGCGCGGCCGCCGTGCGGGCGCTCGTGTTTGACCGTGCAGACGATGGCGGACTGCCCGTAGCTCTTCTCCACCGTGCCGATGCCCGCCATCGCCCGGATGCGCGATTTCACGCCGTCCGCCGCGACGAGAAGCCGGGTCCGCACCGCGGCGCCGTCACTGAGCCGGACCCTCAGGGCTGCCGTCTCTTCCTCGATCCCGGTCACCGCCGCGCCCTGGCGGAGGGTGATGCCGAGCGCTTCCGCCCGCGCCCGCAGCGCCCCGTTCAGCGCGACGTTTGGCACCATGCGGGCGAAGGGCTCGCCCGGCGAGGCCCGGTCGCCGAAGGTGAGGAACACCGGCCTGACCACGTCGGCGGTACGGGAATCCGTCACGATCATCTCGGTGATCGCTTCCGCTTGCCCCTCGATCGCCGCCCAGACGCCGAGCCGCTCCAGCATGGCGGTCGCCGCGGCGGCGACGGCGCTCGCGCGCCCGTCCCGCCGCCAGACGCCCTGCGGGGCCGCGTCGACGACGAGGAGCCGCAGTTCCGGCGCGGCGTCGGCGATCGCGACCGCCGTAGAGAGGCCGACATAGCCGGCTCCCGCGACCATGACGTCGAACAGCTGCGAAGGGGCGTCGAGCGTCCCGGATGCCTGCGCCATGCTCACACGCCCGTTTCCGTGGTTTACCCGCGCTGACTTATGCAGGCGAGGGCGGCCTGACAATCCGCGCCCCCGCCGCCTCGGCGCTCAAACTTTGAGCAGGTGCACAAATTCGGGTCGCGCCATTGCCTCGGATCGCCGGGACGCAGGGCCTCGAAGCCCTGCGGGAGCGCTGGATTTCGCCCGCCCGGCCATCTGGCACGCGCCTTGAATGGGAGGCGGCAGTCGGCGTCCGGATCGCATCCGGGCGCGAGGGGCTGACCGGCGGCGGCCGCATGGGGTCCGCGCCTTCGATGTTGCGAGGTGGTGAATGAAGATCGTAATGGCCATCATCAAGCCGTTCAAGCTCGACGAGGTGCGGGAAGCCCTGACCTCGATTGGCATCCAGGGGCTCACCGTCACCGAGGTGAAGGGCTACGGGCGCCAGAAGGGCCACACCGAGATCTACCGCGGCACCGAATACGCCGTCAGCTTCCTGCCGAAGCTGAAGATCGAGGTGGCCGTGCCGGGCGACCTCGTCGACCGGGCGGTGGAAGCGATCACGACCTCGGCCAAGACCGGCCAGATCGGCGACGGCAAGATCTTCGTCTTCGGCATCGAGCAGGCCGTGCGCATCCGCACCGGCGAAACCGACGCCAACGCGCTCTAAGGGGACAGACACAAGATGAACTGGAAGAAACTGGGCTTTGCGGCCGGCCTCGTCGCCGGCCTGGCGGCGACCGCCGCCTTCGCGCAGGATACCGGCGTGGCGGGGGTCACGACCACGCCGCCGACGCCGCCCGCCGACGTCGTCGAGAAGGGCGACGTCGCCTGGATGATGATCTCCAGCGCGCTCGTCCTGTTCATGCTCGTGCCGGGCCTCGCGCTGTTCTACGGCGGGCTGGTGCGCGCCAAGAACATGCTGTCGGTGCTGATGCAGTGCACGGTGGTCGGCGCGGCGATCATGATCGTCTGGGTGCTCTACGGCTATTCCTTCGCCTTCGGTGGCGGCACCAGCGCCTTCTGGGGCGGGACGGCCAAGGTGTTCCTGGCCGGCGTGTCGAAGGAAACCACCGCCGCCACCTTCACCAAGGGCGTGGTGCTGCCGGAATACGTCTTCATCTGCTTCCAGATGACCTTCGCCGCGATCACGCCGGCGCTGATCATCGGGGCCTTCGCCGAGCGCATCAAATTCTCGGCGGTGGTGCTGTTCTGCATCCTCTGGGTCACCTTCGTGTACTTCCCGGTCGCCCACATGGTGTGGGACGCGGCCGGGCTGATCTTCACCGGCGCGCATGCCGGCGGGGTCGCCGCGATCGACTTCGCGGGCGGAACGGTGGTGCACATCAACGCCGGCATCGCCGCGCTCGTCGGCTGCCTGTTCGTCGGCCGGCGCACGGGCTTCGGTCGCGACAACATGGCCCCGCATTCCATGACGCTGACCATGGTCGGCGCGTCGATCCTGTGGGTGGGCTGGTTCGGCTTCAACGCCGGCTCCAACCTCGAGGCGACGGCCGGGGCGGCGCTGGCGATGATCAACACCTTCACGGCCACCGCCGGCGCGATCGTCGCCTGGTGCGTGATCGAGGCGGTGACGCGCGGCAAGGCCTCGATGCTCGGCGCCGCCTCCGGCATGATCGCCGGCCTCGTCGCGGTGACGCCGGCCTGCGGCACGATCGGGCCGGTCGGCGCCATCGTCCTCGGCGCGCTCGCCAGCCTCGTCTGCTACTTCTTCGTGACGGTGGTGAAGACGAGGCTCGGCTACGACGACTCGCTCGACGTCTTCGGCGTCCATGGCGTCGGCGGCATCCTCGGCGCGATCGGAACGGGCATCTTCACCTCGCCCTCGCTCGGCGGCACGGGCTACGCCGAGGGCGTGACGATGGGCGGGCAGGTGTTTTCGCAGATCATGGCCGTCCTGATCACGGTGGTCTGGTGCGGCGTGGTCTCGGCGGTGCTCTATA
The DNA here is from genome assembly GCF_008802405.1 of Plantimonas leprariae. GTDB lineage: Bacteria > Pseudomonadota > Alphaproteobacteria > Rhizobiales > Rhizobiaceae > Plantimonas > Plantimonas leprariae. The sequence goes on along the minus strand of NZ_VZDO01000003.1, from coordinate 312,381 downwards.
AGGTCGTCGACCTCGTCGTGGGCCTGCGCCCGACGGTGGAAGCCGAGCGCGAGGGGCTCGACCTCACCTCGCACGGCGAAGCCGCCTATCACGGCGCCGCCTGATCCGCGGCGCGGCTCGGGATCGCAAAGGGGCAGGCGGGCGACCGCCTGCCCCTTTTCCATGTTCGGCCGCCGCCGGTGGCGCAACGAATGCTTAGGGTTAAACGGGATTTAACCAGACCGGCTTAGGGTTTCGTCGAAAAGGTCCGGGCGGTTCTCCGTCCCGGCCGGGCGGGCTTTGTTGCAGGCAGGCAGACGATGGCGGTGACGGCGACGGTGCGAGGCGCGGCGGTGGTGCGGGGAGCGGAGCGGCGCGCCGCGCCGGCCCCGCTGGAGACGGCGGAAGCCCCGGGCTTCCTCAAGCGCCAGGGCCAGATCGCCGGCGGCGCGGCGCTGGTCGGGCTCGGCCTCTGGCTCGCCTTCGCCTTCGCCACCTGGAACGTCGCCGATCCGTCCTGGAGCCAGGCGAACGGCAACGCGGTAGCCAACTGGATGGGCGCGGCCGGCGCGGTCGCGGCCGACCTCGCGCTCCAGTGCTTCGGCCTCGCCGCCGCGCTGGTCGCGCTGCTGCCGCTCGTCTGGGGCGTGCTGCTCGCGCGCGGCCGGCCGACCGACCGGCTCGGGCGGCGCGCCTGGCTGGCGCTCGCCGGCGCGGTTCTCGCCGCCGCCGCGCTCGGCTGCGTGCCCGCCCCGGCCGGCTGGCCGCTGCCGATCGGCCTCGGCGGCGTCGCCGGCGACATCGTCCTGAAGCTCCCTGCCAGCGCCACCGGAGCCTATCCGTCCGGCGCGCTCGGCATCGCGCTCGCCCTGATGCTGAGCGCGCCCGCCGCCTGGCTGTTCCTGAACGGCGCGGGCCTCCTCGACCGCGCCGACCCCGCGGCCGCGGCCGCCCGGCGCGCCGCCGAAGCCGAGAGCGGCGACGACGAGGACGGCGACGGCCGTCTCGCGTTGGTCTTCGGCGCGATGGCCCACCTCGTCTATTCCGCCAAGGCGGCCTTCGCGCGCCGCCGCGCCGAATACGAATCGAAGCGCCGGGAGCCCGGCGAGTTCGCCGACCGCTTCCGCGATTGGCACGACGAGGCGGATGCCGCCCCGCGCCCCGTCGCCACCCCCGCCGCCCCCGCCTCGCCGCAGCGCGAGATCCGCGTCGCCGCGCCGTATCGCGGCGGGTTCGTCGACCCGCTCGGCGACGAAGGGGAAGCGCCCGAGAAGGATGCGCCCGACCGCTTCCAGTTCGACGCGCCGCCCGCCGCGCCGCGACGCGCGCCCGCTGCCGCCGCCTTCGAGCCGGCGAGCGAAGAGGCGGAGGACGACGATTTCGCCGGCGACGAGCCGCCCTTCGCGATGGACGAGCGCGAGTTCGCCCCGATCGGGCAGGACGAGGACGACGACCGCCTGGTGATGCGCGCCGACGACCGCGTGACCGACGCGCCGCGACCCGAGGAGGCTGCGGCCGGCGGCTGGTTTGGCGGCATCGCCGCCAACATCGTCGCCTTCCCCGGCAAGCGGAAAGGCAAGAGCGAACCGGAAGCGTCGCCGCGCGGTGGCGAGGGCTATCCCCGCGCCGCGGCGGCCCGCGCTCCTGCCGCACCCGCGCGGCCGGCGGCTCCCGAAGCGCCCGGCGCGGCCCGTGTCGTCGCTCCGGCCGGCAGCATCAAGCCGACCTCGGCGCAGTCGCTCCAACGCGCCGCCGTCGCCCATGCGCCGCTTCGTGAGGAAGCGCCGTTCGAGCTGCCGCCGCTCGACCTCCTGACCCCGCCGAAGGCGAAGCAGCGCGACGCGACGCTTTCCCCCGAAGCGCTGCAGGAGAATGCGCGCCTGCTCGAAGGCGTCCTCGACGACTTCTCGGTGAAGGGCGAGATCATCGAGGTGCGGCCCGGTCCGGTCGTCACGCTCTACGAGCTGGAGCCCGCACCCGGCATCAAGTCGAGCCGCGTCATCGGGCTCGCCGACGACATCGCCCGCTCGATGTCGGCGATCGCGGCGCGCGTCGCCGTCATTCCCGGCAAAAACGCCATCGGCATCGAACTGCCGAACACGCGGCGCGAGACCGTCTATTTCCGCGAGATGATCGCCTCCGAGACCTTCAGCGGCAACAAGGGCAAGCTGCCGCTCGCACTCGGCAAGACCATCGGTGGCGAGCCTGTGATCGCGGATCTGGCCAAGATGCCGCATCTCCTCGTCGCCGGCACCACCGGCTCCGGCAAGTCCGTGTCGATCAACACGATGATCCTGTCGCTGCTCTACCGGATGACGCCGGCCGAGTGCCGGATGATCATGATCGACCCGAAGATGCTGGAGCTCTCGATCTACGACGGCATCCCGCACCTGCTCGCCCCCGTCGTCACCGACCCGAAGAAGGCGGTGGTGGCGCTGAAGTGGACGGTCCGCGAGATGGAGGACCGCTACCGCAAGATGTCGAAGCTCGGCGTCAGGAACATCGACGGCTTCAACCAGCGCCTCCAGAGCGCGATGGAGAAGGGCGAGACGATCTCGCGCACGGTCCAGACCGGCTTCGACCGCGAGACCGGCGAGCCGGTGTTCGAGTCGGAGGAGTTCGACCTGTCGCCGCTCCCCTACATCGTGGTGGTCATCGACGAGATGGCCGACCTGATGATGGTCGCCGGCAAGGAGATCGAGGGCACCGTCCAGCGCCTGGCGCAGATGGCCAGAGCCGCCGGCATTCACGTGATCATGGCGACGCAGCGCCCCTCGGTCGACGTCATCACCGGTACGATCAAAGCGAACTTCCCGACCAGAATCTCCTTCCAGGTGACGTCGAAGATCGATTCCCGCACCATCCTGCAGGAGCAGGGCGCCGAGCAGCTCCTCGGCCAGGGCGACATGCTGTTCATGGCCGGCGGCGGGCGCATCCAGCGCGTCCACGGCCCCTTCGTCGCCGACGAGGAGGTGGAAGGCATCGTCCGGCACCTGAAGTCGCAGGGCGTGCCGGAATATTTGGACTCGATCCTCGAAGAGGAGGACGAGGACGGCGGCTCGGCGCCTTCGGGCAAGGCCGGCAAGGGCGGCGAGGCGGCCGGTGGCGGCGACGACCTGTCCAACATGGAGGAGTCGGCCGACCTCTACGATCAGGCGGTGGCGGTGGTGCTGCGTGACGGCAAGGCCTCGACCTCCTACGTGCAGCGCCGCCTCCAGATCGGCTACAACCGCGCCGCCTCGATCATCGAGCGGATGGAACGCGAAGGCATCGTCGGCCCCGCCAACCATGCCGGCAAGCGCGAGATCCTGGTGCCGACCGAAGAGGACCGGATGTAGTCGCCGGGCCCGCGGACTCTCCCCTCTCTCCCGATTCGGGAGAGGGGTGCCCCGATGGGTTGGGTGAGGGCGCCGCGACCTCTTTCCGCCGCCCTATTGCGGCCGGAAGGATGCGTCACCACTGATGGGATCGGACGGCAAGCCTCGCACCATGCGCGGGGCCTAGGTTCTCGGCCTTGCTCCGTCCGGCCCGGAACAGAGGAAGCGATGACCCCCAGCACCACTCTCGGCCGCCTCGCCGCCGCAGCCCTCGCGGCCGGCGTGCTTCTCGGCTCCGCCTCGCTGCCCGGCCGCGCCGCAGCGCAGGCGACCGATACTGCCGCGGCGCAGGCCGTCGCCGACCATTTCTCCTCCATCCGCTCGATGAGCGGCGATTTCGTCCAGTTCGACGACAAGGGCCGGCAGACGGAAGGCAAGTTCTTCATCGAGCGGCCGGGCAAGATCCGCTTCGACTATGCCGGCACGCCGGTGCGTGTCATCGCCGACGGCGCCAACGTCGCGGTGAACAACCGGAAGCTCAACACCTGGGACCTCTATCCCCTGTCGAAGACGCCGATGAAGCTCCTGCTCGACAACCGGATCGACCTGTCGAGCGCCAACATCCAGGACGTGAAGCAGGAGGCCGACCTCACCACGATCGTCATGGGTGACAAGTCGATCTTCGGCTCCTCCCGCATCACAATGATGTTTGACCCGAAGACCTACGACCTCCGGCAGTGGACGATCCGCGACGGGCAGGGCCGCGACACGACGGTGATGATCGCCAACGTCAAGACCGGCGCCTCCGCGCAGGATTCGATGTTCAAGATTCCCTACACCGCGATCAGCCAGGGCCAGACCGGCAACAGGAAGTAAGGGCGAACGGCGGGTGGACGCGCCCGGCGCGAGCTTCGACGCCGCGCGCGCCCGCGCCTTCGTCCTCGCTCAGACGGCGGTGCTGCCCGTTCCCCACGTGCCGGAAATCCGCCTCCATCAGGCCGACGAGGCGCACGACCTCTGGCTGCGGACGGAGGAGGAACTCGCCGCGATCGGCATCGAGCCGCCGTTCTGGGCCTTCGCTTGGGCGGGCGGCCAGGCGCTGGCGCGCTACGTCCTCGACCATCCCGAAACCGTCCTTGGCGCGGAGGTCCTGGATTTCGCCTCCGGCTCCGGCCTCGTGGCCTGCGCCGCGGCGATGGCGGGCGCGGCCCACGTGCTCGCGGTCGACGTCGATCCCTTCGCGGGCGAGGCGATGCGGCTGAACGCCGAACTGAACGGCGTCGCGCTCGGCGTCCTCGTCGCGGACCTCGTCGGCACCGGGATCGGGGCGGAGGTGGTGCTCGCCGGCGACGTGTTCTTCGACCGTGGCATGGCGACGACGGTCGCGCCCTGGCTCGCGCGGCTGGCGGGCGAGGGGCGGACCGTCCTCGTCGGCGATCCCGGCCGCGCCTACCTGCCGAAAAGTAGGCTGGAACACCTCGCCACCTACGAGGTGCCGGTGACACGCGCGCTGGAAGACGCCGAGATCAAGCACACCAGCGTCTGGTGCTGGCGGGGGTGACCGTGCCGGCCCGAACCAGGCTCGCTTTCCGCTAGGTTTCGATCCTTCCGAAGCGTTGGAGGACGTTTACCGGCCTCCCCGAACCGGTCGCGCCGAGGTTTGGCGACAACCCCGCACGTCATCGGTCGCAAGCCGTTCTGGACGTCCTGGGCAGCGAACAGCCGACGGGAACGCCTACTTCGCGATCAGAGCGCGTTTGCGGCCTGCTCCGTCGCCCCTGGTCTCGCCCGGCATCCGATTGACGGAGCGGCCGGCGCACGGGGGCTTGGCGGCAGCCGATGCCTCGCGCCGATCTACGGCGCCAAGCCTCCTGCGATCAACGACGCGTATACGGTGATGGCGTCCGCGTCGCCCAGCAGCCCGCGAACCATCGCTGCCGACAAGGCCTCGCCGGATCCGACAAGCCCGATGCAGCGTCGCTCCAGTTCCCGATCCGGAAACGTGTCGAACGGTTCGAGCACGGCGACGAACATCTCAACCGACCGATCCAGAAGCGTCTGATAGATCGCCTTCTGATCGCTTCCTGCCAAGGCCGCGCCGACGACGTGGAACTCGCCGGTCATGTCTGATGCGCAGCGAAGATAGGCCGAAGCCAGCAAGCCGATCGTTTCCTCTCGCGTGCGCTCGCCAACGGCCATCGCGTCGCGGAAGGCACGAATCCGTTCGGCGTCGATCCATTCGTAGAGCGCAATCAGCAGCGCCGATCGCGTCTGGAAGTGGTCGTATACGACAGGCTTCGAGATCTTCGCCCGCACGGCGAGCTGACCGAGCGTCAAACGATCCGCACCCTCGTCGCGCACGATCGCGAGCGCCGTGGCGAGCAACTGACGTCGCCGGTCTGCCTTCGGCAGCCGGCGCTGGGGCGCCGCGGTCCGGTCGCGTTCTTCGGGACGCATCGCTTCTCCGTTGCAAACCTACTTATGGTAGGTCACCGCATAACCTACCATAAGTAGCTTATTACACGCGAGTGGAGGATATCCAATGCCCAACCACGCCATTCTGCTGATGGGCGGTTCGGGGGCGATCGGCACGCTCACGGCCAAAGCCCTGCGCGCCGGGCACCCCGAACAGCCGTTGCTCATCGGCGGCCGCGACCTCGTCAAGGCGGAAGCGGCGGCGCGCGAGATCGGACACGCTGAGGGCGTTGCGATCGATCCGACAGCCGACGACCTCGGGCTCGGGAAGCGATCGGTCGGCGCCGTGGCCGTCCTTTACGGCGACGCCCGTCTTGCCAGCCTGCGCTTTGCCCATGCGCGCGGCATTCCCCATCTCGGCATATCGTCGGGCGTCTACGAGATCGCGCCCGAGATCGCGACCTTCATGCACAAGCCGGCAAGCGCCGCCATCGTCCTGGGCTATGAATGGCTGGTCGGTGCGACCACGGTCGCGACGCTCGCCGCGGTGGCGGCATTCGAGCGCGTCGACGACATCGCGATCGGCGCCCTAGTCGATGGGCAGGATACCGGTGGACCGGCGGTTGCGGAGGATTTCGAGCGGCTGTCGAGAATGATGCCCGCGGCGCTCGCGCGGCGCAAAGGGGCGTGGGTATGGCGTCAAGGCGACGACGCCAGGACAACCTTCCCCGCGATCGACGGTACCGACATGGTCGCATCCGGCTTCTCCTCCATCGACGTGACGGGCCTTGCCGCGGAGACCGGTGCGGGGAACGTGCGGTTCGATATCGCGACCGGCCTCAGTTCGACCCGCCGTCGCGGCGGAGCGAAGTCAACGGAGATCATCATCCGATTGGAGGGCGTCGATCGCCACGGAAGCCCGCTGCGAACGCGGCACGCGGTCTTTCATCCCGGCGGCGCAGCGCCACTGACGGCGATCGGCGTCAGCATGATCCTGGAGCGTTTGGCCGGATTGGACGGAGCGCCACCGACACCTGCCGGACTGTATTTCCCCTATCAGGTGCTCGACCATGCCGCCTATCTGTCTCGGCTGCGCAGCGAGGGCGGCGATCTCGTCCGGCTCGATCCCGCATAGCTTGTACCCGCCCGCGGTCCGCAAACCCTCGACGCAGACTTCGACACGGCACATTGTGCCGCAACTTGGTCGTTTGCCGGACAGTTTGCTGCAATCCAGCAAATGGCAGAATCCTGCAAGAACGCTCCAGGAAGCGGACCGACCGCTTCCCACAAGGCGCCCGCACCCGGTATCGGACGGTGCGACGGGATGCTCGTCGGGTGGTCGCCTTGCGTGCCGTGCCGGCCGCCCCCATAAGACGGCCGCCATCCCGCCGGACCCGCGCCCCATGCCCTTCACCGTCGCCACTTGGAACATCAACTCCGTGCGCCTCCGGCAGGGCATCGTGGAGCGCTACCTCACCGAGCACGCGCCGGACGTCCTGTGCCTGCAGGAAACGAAATGCCCCGACGAACTCTTCCCGGCCGATGCCTTCCGGGCGCTCGGCTACGCGCACGTCGCGGTCTACGGACAGAAGGGCTATCACGGCGTCGCGACGCTCTCGAAACGGCCGCTTGCCGGCGAGGTGCGGCAGGTGTTCTGCGGCATCGAGCACGCCCGGCACCTGTCGGTGCTGGTGGAGGCGGGAGGGAAGCGCATCCGCATCCACAATTTCTACGTCCCTGCCGGCGGCGACGAGCCGGACCCGGCGGCGAACGACAAGTTCCGCCACAAGCTCGACTTCATCGAGGAGATGCGGCGCGTGACGAGCTTCGCGGAAGCCGAGACCTCGGCGATCCTCGTCGGCGACCTCAACATCGCCCCCTACGAGACCGACGTCTGGTCGCACCGCCAACTCCTCAAGATCGTCTCGCACACGCCGGTCGAGACGGAAGGGCTGCTCCTCGCCATGCAGGACGGCGGCTGGGCCGATCTCGTCCGGGCGCGCGTGCCGATGGAGGAGAAGCTCTACACCTGGTGGAGCTATCGCTCCGCCGACTGGCGCGCCGCCGACAAGGGCCGGCGGCTCGACCATGTCTGGGGCTCGAACGACCTCGTGCCGCTGCTGACCGGGCACCACGTCCTGAAGGAGGCGCGCGGCTGGGAGCGGCCGAGCGACCACGTCCCCGTCTCGGTGACGCTCGACCTCTGACGCCCCCGCTCAACGAATCGTCGCGCGCACGAAATCGCCCTTGATCCTCACGGTGGGCCGGGCGTTCGGCGCGTCGGGCAGCGCGCTGTCGACGAACGAGGCCTTCGCGTCCACCGTGTAGCTGATCGGCGGCGCGCCGTCGAAACGGAGCGCCGCGTCGAGCGCCTTCGCCTCGAGCGACACCGATTCCGCGCCGGCGACCGCCTGGAAATCGAGGCGGGCACGCATCGCCCTGGCCTTCAGCGCGACGGCGCGGCTGCTGCCGTCGAGCGAGACGTCCGCTGCGTCGGCCTCGACCGCGACCGAGGCGAAATCGCCGCCGAGCACGGCCAGCACCGCGTGTTGCCGGATGTCGAGGGCGGTGCCGGCAGGCAGGTTGGCGGTCAGCCGCACCTCGCAGCGCGACAGGCCGAACGCGTCCGGCACGTCGACCAGCAGCCGAGCCCCGTCCCGGCGCATCGTGCCCGTCGCCGCGCAGTCGTCGGCGAACCACGTCGACGACCAGCCGGCGAGCCAGCGCGACAGCCCGCCGGCGCGCGTGGCCCCGAGTTCGGCGCGGAGCGGCCGCGCCGGGTCGCTGGTGAGAGTCAAGCGGCTGGCCTCGCCGGTGACGACGACCCGTTCGACGCCGGCGGTGTCGAGCGTGCGCGCCGCATCCCCCGCCGGTTCGGCAAGGGCCCCGCAGCCGGGAACCAGCGGGAACAGCAGCATCGGGATGAGAAGGGCGGTCCTGCGCATCGAAGCCTCCTGAAAAGCGGGCCGGCTCGTCGTCGGCCGGCACCGCCACTCCGGATGCCTCGGACCGACCGCTCGCGGCGTCCCGGATCGCGTTCCGGGTCGCCTCGGATCGCGATCCGGGGCAGAACGGGGCGGACCCGCTCGTCTTCGGACCGCCGCGCCATGCCCCTCGTGCCGTTACCCTTCGTCGTCACCGCGCTCCTCGCCGTCGTCATGCTGCGGATGCTGCGCGAGCGGGGCGAAGACGGTTTCGGCCCGCACGACGCGCCGTTCGTCGCGCTGGTCGGGGCCTACGCGCTCGGCTCGGTGCTGATCGGGCTTCGCTGGGGCTACGACATGCGCGCCGTCCTGCCCGCGCAGTCGGTGCTGGCGACCGTGATCGCCGCGCTGGCCTACCTGTCGTTCTCGGGGCTGGCGGGCGAGGCGGCGAGGCGTTCCAAGGTTCGCCTCGCACTCCATGCCGTGCCGGCCGTCGCGGTCGCCGCGCTCCAGGTGCTCGGCTGGCGCGAGGTGGTGGCGCCGGCGATCATCCTCGTGTTCCTCGGCTACGGCGGCGCGCTGGCGAAGCTGGCGCTCGAGGGGCCGGATGCGCTGGCGCTGGCGCGGCTCGACGGAGCGCTGCGCTCGTTCCGCGCCCTGCAGGTGACGGCGGCGGCGATCCTCGCCTCGGCCGCGACCGACGTCCTGATCAGCCTCGACTACGGTCTGTTCGGCGGCGTCCATTCCGGCGCGCTCGTCGCGGCCGCGAACGTCGTGGCGCTGCTCGTCCTCGCCTTCGCCGCTTCGTCCGTGCGCGTCGGCGGCGCGGGCGAGGAGCCGGCCGCGGATGTTCCCGAAACCTCGATGGCCCCGAGCGAGGCGGACCGTGCCGTCGCGGTGCGGCTCGACCGGCTGATGGCGGAGCGGCGGTTCTACGCCGATCCGGAACTGAACCTCAGCCGGATCGCCCGCCGGCTGGCGCTGCCGGCCCGCCGCGTTTCCGCCGCGGTCAACCGCGTCCACGGCACCAGCGTGTCGCAATACGTCAACGGCTTCCGGATCGGAGAGGCGTGCCAACGCCTGGCATCGACCGGCGATCCTGTCACGAAGGTGATGTTCGAGGCGGGTTTCTTGAGCAAGTCGAACTTCAATCGCGAGTTCCTGCGGGTCACCGGTGCCAGCCCGACCGCATGGCGGAAGGCGCGGCACCCCGCGCCGGCGCTCGACGAGCGTCCGCCCGCCGATGCGCTGCCCCGATGACGATCCTCAGAGCGGCGTGCCGTTGCGCGGCGTCGGGATGATCGTCACCTCGACACGGCGGTTCTCGGCGCGGCCCGCCTCGCTGGTGTTCTCCGCGACGGGCCGCGTTTCGCCGTATCCCACCACGTCGAGCCGGCCCTCGCGGATGCCCTGGTCCGTCAGGTAGTCCGCCACCGCCTGCGCCCGACGCTCGCTGAGGCCCTGGTTGTAGCTGTCGGAGCCCTGGCTGTCGGTGTTGCCGGCGACCTCCACCACGGAGTTGTTGTACTTGCGAAGCACGATGCCGACCGAGTCCAGCACCGGGTAGAAGTCCGGGCGGATGCGGTCGCCGTCGGTCGGGAAGGTGATGTTGGAAGGCATGTTCAGGACGATGCGGTCGCCTTGGCGCGTCACCGAGACGCCGGTGCCCTGGAGCTGGCGGCGGAGTTCCGCCTCCTGGTTGTCCATGTAGGCGCCGATGCCGCCGCCGGCGAGCGCGCCGACCCCGGCCCCGACGAGCGTCGAGGTCGTGGCGCCGAGGCCGGTCGAGCGGCCGATCAGGTAGCCGGTGCCGGCCCCCAGCGCCGCGCCGATGCCGGCCCCGCCGGCGGTGTTCGAGAGCTGCGATTCGCCCGTATAGGGGTTCGTGGTGCAGCCCGTGGCGAGAAGCGCGAGAGCGAGGGCGGCGGGAACGAGGCGACGGTGGTGCATGGACGGTCCGGGGTTCGAAACGGGGTGCGGCGGATGCACGGCGATGTTTCCGCGAACCGTGACCGAATGTGGTTGACGGGCGGTTAACCCGTCGATCGCCGCGCCCCTGTTGCCGGCGCGCTACGCCTTCGCCGCCGCGATGCGGAGGGTCGGGAGCATGAACGAGCCGTCCGCCTCGACCTCCATCTGCCGGCGCGCGGCTTCCGGCAGCGCGTCCTGCAGGTAGCGGATCGCGGCCTGCGCGGCATCGGGCGTCCGCATCCGCGCCGTCCAGCTCGCGAACTCCATCCGGAGCCGGCAGGTGCGGACCTCCTGCACGGCGAAGCCGGCCGCGGCCAGCATCCGAAGCCATTCGGCGGCCGAATAGTCGCGCACGTGGCTCGGGTCGCGCAGCGCCTCCACCGCCTGGAGGTGCGTGTCGAGGAGGGGCGGGCCCGGCGAGATCGCGTCCATCGCGAAGAGCATGCCGCCCGGCGCGAGGACGCGGGCCGCTTCCCGGAGCCCCGCCGCCGCATCGCTCCAGTGATGCGCCGAGAAGCGCGTCGCGACGGCGTCGAACGTGCCGTCCGGGAAGGGCAGCGCCTCGGCCCGCGCTTGCTGAGTGAGGATGTTGCCGAGGCCGCGCGCCGCCGCTTCCCGCTGCACCGCCGCCAGCATCGCGTCGGAAAGGTCCGCGGCCGTGACCTCGCCGGCATGCGCCGCCGCGCGGTAGGCGACGTGGCCGCCGCCGCAGCCGAGGTCGAGGAGCCGCACGGGTCGGAGCGTCGCGAGATGTGCTGCCAGCCAGTCGAGGTCTTCGCCGGCGGCGTGGACGGCGCTCGCGACATAGGCTTCGGCCTGCGCGCCGAACTGCCGGTCGACCAGGGTGGAATGGGTCCCGCTCATCGTCGTTTCTCCTCGCCCGTCTCGGGCGGCCCGTTGCGTCGCACGCGCCGGAAATAGGGACAAGGCCAGCGTTTATCCGGGTATAAGACCTGTCATGCTCGAGGCCGAATCGTCGCGCCGCCGCCAGCTCGGCGAGTTCCTGAAGATCCGGCGCGAGGCGATCCGGCCGGAAAGCCTCGGGCTGCCCGCCGGCCGGCGGCGTCGGACGCCGGGCCTCCGGCGCGAGGAGCTGGCGGATCTGGCGGGCATCAGCGCCGTCTGGTTCGCCCGTATCGAGCAGGGGCGCGACGTGTCGCCCTCGCCGCACGCGCTGGCCCGGCTGGCGCAAGCGCTCCGGCTCGGGCGGGCGGAGCGCGCCCACCTGTTCGAGCTCGCGGCCAAGGCCGATCCCGCAGCCCGCGACCGGCCGGCGGCCGAGGAGCCTTCCGCCGCGCTCCGCGACGCGGTGGAGGCGTGCACCGCGCCCGCCTACCTCCTCGACCGCGCCTTCGACATCCGCGCCCACAACGCGCCGGCGGCGGCGCTGTTCGCCGGCTGGTTCGACGACGGCGACGCGGAAGCGCGTCCGAACCTCCTGCGCACCGTCTTCCTCGATCCGGCGGCGAGGGATCTCATCGTCGGCTGGAGCGAGCGGGCGCGGCGGCTCGCGGCGGAGTTCCGGGCCGATTTCGTGCCGGCAAAGGGCAGCGCCGCCGGCGCGCTTGTCGCCGAGCTCGCCGCCAGCAGCCCGGACTTCGCGGCGATGTGGAAGGAACAGCGCGTGCTCGGCCGCGAAGGCGGCGAGCGGCGGTTCCGGCATCCGACGCGCGGCGAGCTCGCCTTTCGGCAGGTGACGCTGGTGCCTGCCGAAGAGCCGGACTTCAAGCTGGTGATGCTTCTGCCCGCGTGAGGCGAGACGTCAGCCGCGGAACGCGTCCTCGAGCGACAGGATGTCGGCGGTCATCCGGGCGAGGTCGTCGGCGATCCGCTCGTGCAGCTTCCGTGCGATCTCCGGATATTCCTCCAGCATCCGGCGGAACAGCGGCCGGGCGATGCGGATGAAGTCGCAGTCGGTGCGCGTGACCGCGGTCGCCGGCCGGCGCGTTTCGGTGAGGAGCGCGAACTCGCCGAGCAGCGTGCCCGGCCCGTAGACGCCCGCCGAGATTTGCGTCTCGCCCTTCTGGCGCAGGAGCTCCACCTCGCCCGTCACCACCACGAAGCCCGCGTCCGAGCGGGCCGCCATGCGGAACAGCGTCTCGCCGCGCCGCAGCCGCCGGTGCTCGGCGCCGAAGGCCAAGAGCCGGAGCTGGTCGCCGTCGAGGCCTGCGAAGAGGGGAACGCTGGCGAGCACCGCGATGTCGCTTTCGAGGCTCATCCGGCGTTGATCGCTCCCCCGTCGGGCTGCACGCGCCGCCCATCGCCCGCGGTGCCCCTTGCCGCGTCCCCATGCGGCGCGGCGGGACCCGCGCATCCTTTATTCTCGGCCGAAAGTCTATAACGGCAAGCGCCGCCGGAGGAAATGCGCTCGGGGCGACGGCGCGCGGGGCGGTCCAGCCCCGGGCAAGCAGGCTGCGTCGCGGCTACGGCATCAGCTTGTAGCCGCCGGCCTCGGTCACGATCAGCCGCGCGTTGCCGGGGTCCGGCTCGATCTTCTGGCGCAGGCGATAGACGTGCGTTTCCAGCGTGTGCGTCGTCACGCCGGAATTGTAGCCCCAGACCTCCTCCAGAAGCACGTCGCGAGTGATCACCCGCCGGTCGGCGCGGTAGAGGTAGCGGATGATCGCCGTTTCCTTCTCCGTCAGCCGGATCTTCGAGCCGCGGTCGTCGAGCAGCACCTTCTGGCTCGGCTTGAAAACGTAAGGTCCCACCTGGAACGTCGCGTCCTCGCTTTGCTCGTGCTGGCGGAGCTGCGCGCGGATGCGGGCGAGGAGCACGGCGAAGCGGAAAGGCTTCGTCACGTAGTCGTTGGCGCCGGCTTCGAGGCCGAGGATCGTGTCGGAATCGGTGTCCTGGCCGGTGAGGATGATGATCGGCGCCTTGAAGCCGGATTTCCGGAGAAGCTTCACCGCCTCGCGCCCGTCCATGTCGGGCAGGCCGACATCCATGCAGACGAGGTCGACGAGCCCGGCCCGCGCCGCAGCGATGCCCTTGGCGGCGGTCGGCTCCTGCGAGACCGTGAACTCCTCGTGGAGCGACAGTTGCTCGGCGAGGGTCTGCCTCAGGTCGTCGTCGTCGTCGACGATCAGGATGCTGCGCGCGCTCATTGACCGGTGCCTGCCTCGCCTCGCGATGTCCGTTCCGCATCTGAAGGTCTTGCGATCCGGCGCTTTTTCAAGGGAACGTCGGTGGTTTACGGTGAAATAAGGCGGAAATTCCGCCCGTCATGCCGTTGGGATAGTTCATGCGCACCATTCTCGTCCGCCGCTCGCCCTCGTCGCCGACGCGCGGCGTCCTGCAGGCGGGCCCCCTGCGACTGCCGGTCGCGCTCGGGCGGAGCGGCACCAGCGTCTTCAAGCGCGAAGGCGACGGCGCGACGCCGGTGGCGTCGATGCCCTTCCTCTTCGCCTGGCGGCGACCTGGCCGGCTGCGGGCCGTGCGGACGCCGCTGCCCGTCCGCTTCTCCCGTTCAACCGACGGCTGGTGCGACGCGCCTTCGCACGCCGCCTACAACCGCGCCGTCCGCCTGCCGCATCCCGCCAGCGCCGAGACCATGCGGCGCGCCGACCGGCTCTACGATTTCGTCGCCGTGCTCGACTGGAACGTCCGCCGGCGGGCGAGGGGACTGGGAAGCGCGATCTTCCTCCACGTCGCGAAGGAAGGCTTCGAGCCGACCGCCGGCTGCGTCGCGCTCGATCCCCGCGACGTCGTCCGCCTCGCGCCGCTGCTGCGGCGAAACAGCCGGCTACGCGTCATTCGGTAGCCGGGCCGGAACGGGGCTCCGCGGCCTCCCGTTTCCGCAAACCAGCAGCTTGGCCGAGGCCCCGACCATGAAGCGCAGCGAGATCACCGACCATCCGACGGTGAAGCCCTACACGTCTCCGTCCGGCGGCTGGGGCTCGCTGAAGTCGGTGACGGAGAAGACGCTCGCCGAGGGTCTCTCGGTCGAGACGATGCAGAAGATGGTCGCCAAGCAGAACAAGGCGGACGGCTACATGTGCGTCTCCTGCGCCTGGGCGAAGCCGGCCGAGCCGCACCTCGCCGAGTTCTGCGAGAACGGCGCGAAGGCGACCGCCTGGGAGATCACCAGGAAGCGCGCCGACCGCGACTTCTTCGCCCGGAACAAGGTGGCGGATCTCCGCGACTGGACCGACCACGAACTGGAGAAGCAGGGCCGCCTCACGACGCCGATGCGCTACGACAAGGGGCTCGACCAGTACGTGCCGGTGAAATGGGAGGACGCCTTCCGCGAGATCGGCATGGAACTCGCCGGGCTCGATCCGAAATCCGTGGTGTTCTACGCTTCCGGCCGCGCGGCGCTGGAAACCTCGCACATGTGGGGGTTGCTCGCCCGGATCTACGGCAACAACAACCTGCCGGACTCCTCCAACATGTGCCACGAGTCGACCTCGGTCGGCCTGCCGAAGTCGATCGGCTCGCCGGTCGGGACCGTGCAGCTCGACGACTTCGACGCCTGCGACATGATGTTCTTCTTCGGGCAGAACACCGGCACCAACTCGCCGCGCCTCCTGCACCAGATCCACGACGCGCGGCTGCGCGGCGTGCCGGTGGTGACCTTCAACCCGCTGCCCGAACGAGGCCTGATGCGCTTCAAGGACCCGCAGTCGCCGCGCGAGATGCTGAGCCCCGACGAGGGCGTGAAGATGTCGAGCGACTACTTCGCCATCCGCCCCGGCGGCGACATCGCGGCGATGGCCGGCATGGCGAAGCACGTCCTCCATCTCGACGACGCCGCGAAGGCGGCAGGGTCGGCGCGCGTCCTCGACGTCGACTTCATCGCCGAGCACGGCCACGGCTTCGCGGAGTTCGAGGCCTGGCTCCGCGCCGCCGACTGGGCCGACATCGAGCGGATCAGCGGTATCGCGCGCGCGGATCTCGAACGCGTCGGCGCGCAGTACGCCCGCGCGGAGGCGGTGATCGGCAACTACGGCATGGGGCTGACGCAGCACCGGCACGGCACCCAGAACGTCCAGATGCTGGTGAACCTCCTCCTGATGCGCGGCAATATCGGCCGGCGCGGCGCCGGCATCTCGCCGATCCGCGGCCATTCGAACGTGCAGGGCCAGCGCACCGTCGGCATCACCGAGAAGCCGGAACTGGCGCCGCTCGACAAGTTCAAGGAGTTCTACAGGTTCGAGCCGCCGCGCGAGAAGGGCATGAACACGGTGGAGGCCTGCCGGGGCATCCTCGACGGCACGGTGAAGGCCTTCCTCGCGCTCGGCGGCAATTTCTCGCGCGCGGTGCCCGAAACGGCGCTGATCGAGCCGGCCTGGATGAAGCTCCGGCTCAGCGTCCAGATCGCGACGAAGCTCAACCGCAACCACCTGCTCCCAGGCGATGTGACGTTCCTCCTCCCATGCCTCGGGCGGATCGAGGAGGACACGCAGCGCAGCGGGCCGCAGCACGTCTCGATGGAGGATTCGACCGCCTGCATCCACGGCTCGATCGGCTGGCGGAAACCCGCCTCGCCCGAACTCCTGTCGGAGCCGAAGATCGTCGCCGAAATCGCCAAGGCGACGGTGCCGGACCGCTCGACGGTGCCGTGGGACGAATGGGTGGACGACTACAGCCGCATCCGCGACGCGCTCGCCCGGACCTACGAGGACTTCCACGACTTCAACGAGCGCTTCCTCGTGCCGGGCGGCTTCCACCGCGACCTGCCGGCCTGCCGGCGCGAATGGAACACCGAGACCAAGAAGGCGAACTTTCTCGTGCCGACCGGGCTCGACGTGAACCCGGACATCGAGGTCGACGGCAAGACCATCCTGAACCTCCTGACGGTCCGCTCCAACGACCAGTTCAACACGACGGTCTACGGCTACGACGACCGCCTCAGGGGGATCAAAGGCACGCGCATGGTGATCCTGATGAACAAGGACGACATGGCGCGGATGCATCTGGCGAACGACGACCGCATCGACCTTCGCACCCATGCGGACGACGGGATCGAGCGGCGCGTCGAGGATTACCGCGTGCACGAATTCGCCATCCCGAAGGGCGCGGTCGCCGGCTACTATCCCGAACTCAATCCGCTCCTGCCGCTCTGGCACCACGACGAGAAGGCGCACACCCCGGCGGCGAAATCGATTCCCGTGGAGATCATCCGCCGCGCCTGATCAGGCGACGGCCGTCGCCGCTGCCGTCGGCGCGACGTCGAGCCAGACGACGCGGTTCCGCCCGGCGGCCTTCGCGGCATAGAGCCGGGCGTCCGCCTGCGCGAGGATCGCCGTGGTTTCGGCTCCCGGCATCGTCGCGGCGACACCGATGCTCGCGGTTACCCGGATTCCCGGCTCGACGTCCGACCAGTCGAGTTCGGCGATCGTTCGCCGCACCGTTTCGCAGAAGCGCTGCGCCGCCGCGATCCGGTCGGTGCCGATCACCAGCACGAACTCTTCGCCGCCGAGCCGGACCGGATGATGGTCCGCGCCGCAGCAAGCGGCGAGCGCGCCCGCGACGCGTTTCAGCACCTCGTCGCCGACGAGATGCGAATAGCTGTCGTTGATCCGCTTAAAATGGTCGAGGTCGACCATCGCGAGGGAATGCGGTGCCCGCTCCTCGGTCAGATGTGCCATGAGTTCGTCGAAGCCACGCCGGTTGGGCAGGCCGGTCAGCGGATCAAGCCGTGAAACGCGCACCATGTCGTCGAGCTGGCGCTGCGTCGCGTCGATCATCTCGCGGAAGCGGCCGTTCTCGTAGACGATCTCGGCGATGCGCGCGCGGCGCTGCGCCTGCTCGCCCGCGAGGCGGGAATTCGTCTCGTGGAACTCCTTGAACAGGGCGAGGGCGGCCTCGAAGCGGCCGGCCCGCTCGTGGATCTCCGACATGTAACGGAGCGCATAAGCCTTCGTGTCGGTCGAGCCGGCGCGCTCGGCCATCGCCAGCACGGTCTCGCAGGCGGCCATCGCTTCCTCCAGCTGCCCGAACCGCATCAGCACTTGCGCCTTGGTGTAGAGGCGGTGGGCGGTCGAGCGGCCGCCGATCGCGTTCGGCATCGCCTCGCAGCGTCGGATCAGCTCCAGCGCTTCCCAGGCGCGCCCGTCGTCGGTCAGGTATTCGGCGCCGTTGCAGAGGCCGAGCTGCAGGCACCAGCCGTCGCCCGCCGCCGCCGCCACGGCGATCGCCTCGCCGTTGATCGCGAGCGCCCGCTCGCGCAAGACTTGGCTCTCCTCGCTTTTTCCCAGCTTTTCCGCCGCGAGCGCCATGTCGGAATGGACGCCGGCGAGATTGATCAGCCACCAGCCGAGCACGACGCCGCCGCCTTGGCCGCGGGCCAGCGTCACCGCCTCGGCGCAGAGTTCCCGCGCGCGATCGAGATGCTTGCAGTACCAAAGCACCACGCCGAGGACGTTGGTGGCGAAGCCACGTGTCGCGACATCCGCCTCGCCGGCATTGGCGAAGGCCTTCACCGCGTTCTCGCTCGCGAGCTCCGACATGCCGCATTCGAGCAGCAGCCAAGCCTCCATGGCCTGTGTCCAGATCAGGCCCGAACCGTCGGCCTCGCCCAGCCAGATCCGGCGGGCGGACCGTGCATGGGCGAGACCCGTTTCCACCTCGCCGAGCTGGAAGCAGGCCCAAGCCATCTGTTGGAGCGAGAAGGCGGCGGCGCGGACGTCCGCCGCCGCGTCGGCCTCGTCCAGCACCCGCCCGGCATCGGCGAGGCAGTCGGCCGGCCGGCCCCGGCACGCATGAGCCCAGGCATCGGTGAGCCGGCCCCGGAAGGCGGCGGGATAGCGGTTTTCGTCGAACATGGCGCGGGCCGGACAAAGGTCGGACCGAGCCTATCGCACACCATCTTAACGCGGCGTTAGGTTCCTGCTCCGCCGACGCTCAGGCCGATTTCAGCCGCTTGCTCTTCGTCTGCAGCTCGTCGATCAGCTTGGAGGCGTCGGCCTTGCTCAGCTTCTCGTCGAACTTCGTGTCCGTCTCCTCGCAGAGCGTCTTCAGATACGACATCTGCGCGCCGGTCATCGGCTCGTCGCCGGTGGTCCAGTCGGCCGGATCCTTCTCGGCGTTCGACGGCGCGACATTCTTCGGATTGTCCATCGGTTCACTCCTGGTGCGGATGTTCCGGTAATGTTCCGGCGGCGTGAAGGTTCCCCGCGGCGACCCGGAATCAGCCGACCGACGCCGGCTCGAGGCCGCCCATCCGGCAGATGTGCTCGAACTCCGCCCGCGAGACCGGCTGCACCGACAGGCGCGAATTCTTCACCAGCACCATGTCGCGGCAGGCCGGCTCCGCTTTGATCGCGTCCAGCGTCACCGGCCGCGGCATGTCGGCGAGGGCGCGCAGATCGACGCATTCCCAGGCCGGGTCGTCGCTGGTCGAGTCCGGATGGCAGGCGGCCGAGACTTCGACGATTCCGACCACCGCCTTGCCGTCGTTCGAATGGTAGAAGAAGCCGCGCTCGCCGACCTGCATGGTCCGCATGAAGTTGCGGGCCTGGTAGTTGCGCACCCCGTCCCATTCCTGCCCGGCCGCGCCTTTCGCCTTTTGTTTCTCCCAGGACCAGGAGTCCGGCTCCGACTTGAACAGCCAGTGGTTCACGCGGCGGCGTCCGGGTTGTTGACCGTCCAGTTCCAGCGCCGCACCACCACCTTCGCGAAGAGCCCGGCCCTGGCATAGGGATCGGCATCGGCGAGCGCCCGCGCGCCGGCCTCGTCCGCCGCCTCCACCACCAGCATGCTGCCGACCGGTTTTTCGTCGTCGCCGAGGAACGGCCCGGCGAAGCGGAGGCTCGCCCCGAGGCTCTTCAGATAGGCGAGGTGATCGGCACGCGTCGCGAGCCGCGTTTCCAGCCCGCCGTCGCGGTCGTCGCAGAGGATGGCGAAAAGCATGGGCGTCCGATTCGATGTTTCACGTGAAACATCGGTTAACGATCGCGCTCCGGCGTTTCAATCGTCCTCGCGCTTCAGCGGCCGCGAAAGCAGCGCCTCGATCGCCGCCTCGATCGTCGTCTGCCCGGCGAGGATCGCGGCGACCGTCTCCACGATCGGGGCGTCGATCCCGTGGCGGTCGGCGAGACCCGCCGCGACCGCCGCCGAGAAGACGCCTTCCGCCAGCTTCAGCTTCGTCAGGTCCTCGCCTCGTCCGAGCGCGAGTCCGTAGGCGAAGTTGCGCGACTGCGGCCCGGAACAGGTGAGCACGAGGTCGCCGAGCCCGCTGAGGCCGGCGAGCGTTTCCGGCCGGCCGCCGAGCGCCTGACCCAGCCGCCGGAGCTCGGCGAGGCCGCGCGTCACGATCGCCGCCCCGGCGGAGGCCCCGAGGCCGCGGCCCGCGACGATCCCGGCGGCGATGGCGAGGACGTTCTTCAGCGCGCCGCCCGCCTCGACGCCGGCGAGGTCGGTCGAGGCGTAGATGCGGAAGGTGCCGGCGGAGAGCTGGCGCGCCAGCGCGTCGGCGAGCGCCTCGTCGCGGGCGGCGAGCGTCACCGCGGTCGGGAGGCCCTGCGCCACGTCCGCCGCGAAGCTCGGACCGGACAGGGTCGCGAGCCGCCCCATGTCGACGAACTCGGCCGCGACGGCGCTCGGAAACAGGCCGCTGCCGCGCTCGATGCCCTTGGCGCAGAGCACCAGCGGCGTCCCGCCGTCGCTCGCGCCGGCGAGCGCGGGCATGACGTCCCGCAGCGCCTGCGCCGGAACCACGACTAGCGCCAGCGTCGCGTCCCGAACGGCATCCGCGAGATCGGCAGTGGCGCCGAGCCCGGCCGGCAGGTCGATGCCGGGCAGGAAGCGCTCGTTGCGGCCGGTCCGACGGATCGCCGCGGCGACGTCCGGGTCCCGCGCCCAGAGCACGGTCGGGCGTCCGGCGCGCGCCTCCGCCGCCGCCAGCGCCGTGCCCCAGGCGCCCCCGCCGATCACCGCGATGCGGCTCACGCCTTCGCCCCGCGCCGGCCGAAGCCGACCAGCGGCGCGGCGGTCTCGTCCAGCGGCCAGCGTGGCCGGACCGGCGCGTCGAGCCCGTCCACCAGCCCCGCCTCGAAGCGTTCCAGCCCGGCATGGGCGATCATCGCGGCGTTGTCGGAACAGAGCGCCAGCGGCGGGGCGACCAGCCGGACGCCCGCCCTGTCGCATTCGGCCTTGAGCTTGCCCCGGATCGCGCCGTTCGCGGCGACGCCGCCCGCCACCGCCAGCACCGGGTCGACCAGCGCCGGAAACTCCGTCCGGAAGCGGGCGAGGGCGCGCTTCACCCGGTCCGCCACCGATTCCGCCGCGGCCAGCTGGAACGAGGCGCAGAGGTCGGCGACGTGGCGCTCGCGCATCGGCGCGGCGGCTTCCGCCGCCTGCCGGACCGCCGTCTTCAGGCCGGAGAACGAGAAGTCGAGCCGCGCCTCGCCCCGCATCGGTCGCGGCAGGAGAAAGCGCGCCGGATCGCCCGCCGCCGCCATCCGCTCGACGTTCGGCCCGCCCGGATGCGGCAGCCCGAGTAGCTTCGCGGTCTTGTCGAAGGCCTCGCCAAGCGCGTCGTCGATCGTCGTGCCCCAGCGCCGGTAGTCGCCGATGCCGTTGACGAGGATGAGCTGCGTATGCCCGCCCGAGGCGAGTAGCATCAGGTAGGGATACGCGACGCCGTCGGTGAGGCGCGGGGTGAGGGCGTGGCCCTCCAGATGGTTCACCGCCAGGAACGGCAGACCGCTCGCGGCGGCGATCGCCTTGCCGGTCATCGCCCCGACGATCAGCGCACCGACGAGGCCGGGGCCGCTCGTCGCGGCGACCGCCGCAAGGTCGCAGATCGCGACGCCGGCCTCGATCAGCGCCGCCCCCACGATGCCGTCGAGCGCCTCGACATGTGCCCGCGCCGCGATCTCCGGCACGACGCCGCCGAAGGCCGCGTGCTCCTCGACCTGGCTGAACACGACATTCGAAAGGATAAGGGGACGCCCGTCCGGCGCGCGGGTCACCACGGCCGCCGCGGTCTCGTCGCAGCTCGTCTCGATGCCGAGGATCAGGGAATCCCGCAAGGCGCCGCCCTTTTCGCCAAATTCGCCCCGGAGATAGCGATCCGCGACGGTTTAGGCTACCGAATCGGCTGGACAGCGGCGGCAGAGGACTTCGAATGACGGGACGCGGCGGCCCCATCCGCATCGGCACGCGCGGCAGCCGGCTCGCGCTGGCGCAGGCGTCGGAGCTGCGCGCCCGGCTGATGGCGGCGCATGGGCTCGGCGAAGGCGATTTCGCGATCCAGGTCATCACCACGGCCGGCGACCGCATCCAGGATCGCCCCTTGTCGGAGGTCGGCGGCAAGGGCCTGTTCACGCTGGAGATCGAGGGGGCGCTGATCGACGGGCGGATCGACCTCGCCGTCCATTCGGCGAAGGACGTCGCGACCCAGCTTCCGAACGGCCTGCACCTCGCGGCCTTCCTGCCGCGCGAGGACGTGCGCGACGCCTTCATCGGCCGGGAGGTGCGGCGCATCGCCGATCTGCCGGAGGGCGCGGTCGTCGGCTCGGCGTCGCTCCGCCGGCAGGCGCTCCTGAAGCGCATGCGGCCCGATCTCGAAGTGATCAACTTTCGCGGCAACCTCACGACGCGGCTCCAGAAGCTCCGCGACGGTGCGGTGGACGGCACGCTCCTCGCGCTCGCCGGGATGAAGCGCATCGCGCTGGAAGGCGAGGCGACCGAGATCCTGACGGAGGAGGACTTCCCGCCGGCGCCGGGGCAGGGGGCGATCGCGGTGGAAAGCCGGATCGGCGACCGGGACACCGACGTGCTCCTCGCCGCGATCGACCATCGCGAGACGCATCTGCGGCTGCGGGCCGAGCGCGCCTTCCTCGCCGAGCTCGACGGCTCCTGCCGCACCCCGATCGCCGCGCATTCGGCGATCGACGGCGAGACCTTCCGCTTCCGCGGCATGATCCTGACCCCGGACGGCCGGCACGTGCACGAGACGCGGCTCGAGCGTTCGCCCGCCGAGCCGGAAGCGCTGGGGCGGGAGGCGGGGCAACGGCTCCTCCAGGCCGCCGGCCCGGACTTCTTCGCCGGCTGGGCCGACGATAGCCGGCGGCCGTGAAGCGCGTCCTCGTCCTGCGCGATCCGGAAGCCGCGCGGGAAACCGTGCGCGAGCTGGAGCGGCGCGGCCATGCGGCGGTCGTCGTCCCGGTGCAGGAGATCGTCGCGCTCGACGAACCGCCGCCGGCCGGCGACTTCGCCTGCATCTGCGTCACCAGCCGCAACGCCGTCCCGGCGCTGCGCCGCGGTTTCGCCGGAACGCAGCGCCCGCTCCTCGCGGTCGGCGAAGCAACGGCAGCGGCGCTGCGGGCGGCGGGTTTCGCGCGTGTCGAGGCGGGAAGCGGCGAAGCGGCGGCGCTCGTCCGGCCGGCGGCCGCGCTGGCGTCGCGTCTCCGCCAGCCGGTGCTGCTGGCGCTGGGACGGACGCGCACCCCCGCGCTGGAGGACGGGCTGGCGCGCGCCGGCACCGTCTTCGCCGTCTGGGAAACCTACGAGACGCGGCTGCTCCATCCGACCGAGCGGCAGGTCGAGGCGGCATTCGGGGGCCGCGCGCCGGACGCCGTCATGCTCCTGTCCGGGAGCCAGGCGGAGGGTTTCGCACGGCTCTTTCGCGCGCAGCCGCGGCTCTTCCGCCCCCTGCCGCAACTCCTTTGCCTGTCGGAGCGGATCGCCGAAGCGCTGCCCGCGGAACTTCGCGGGGCCGCCCCGATTTCCCTCTGCCGGGATATGCCGGCGCTTTTCGACCGGCTCGAACAGACTAGTTTCGCATCGGATGGCCCACGGGCCGGAGAATCACGGGACCTGCCAGGATGAGCATGCCGCCGCGCCGATCGCGGCCCCGCAAGCCGGGGGAAACGATCGACCTGACCGCCCAGCGCATCGAGAACGAGCCGCTGGAGCCGCAGACCGCCGACGCGCCGGGCAAGGGCGAACCGGAAGACGTCGCCGCCGACCCGGAAAGCCGCCTCGCCGACGAGGCGAGCGTCGCGCCGGCGGGACCGGACGACACGATTTCGCGCGCCGAATCCGGCGTGCCGTCCGTCGAGGAAAGCGGCATCGCGGCGCTCGGTGAGCCGGAACCCGGCGACCGCAACGCGCCGCCCGCGGCCGATGGAACGGTGCGCGAGCCGGACGCCGATGCGGCGATCGCGAACCTCGCGGCGGACGGATCGCGGCCCGACGAAGCCGTGCCCCCCGAAGTATCCGACGCCGAGCGCCGGGCGGACCGGGATGCCACGGCCGACGAGCTCGACGCCGAGGCGATCCTCGGCAGCGACGGGCCGCATGCGGCGGTGCCGCCGCCGCCGGAGCACGACTACCACCAGACCGCGCCGCACGGCTCCGGCGGCGGGGGCGCCGGCCTCGGCACGGTGATCGGCGCCGGCCTCCTCGGCGCGGTGCTGGCCCTCCTGATCGGCGGCGGCCTGCAATATGCCGGCGTCCTGCCGGCGGCGCGCGGCGTCGATACGGCCGAACTCACCCGCGACTTCGCGCGCTCGGGCGACGTGCAGCAGCTCGCGACCGACCTCAACACGGTGCGCACCGACGTCGGTCAGCTCCAGTCGACCCTTTCGGCCGGCGGGGCTGGCGGACCGCCCGGCCCGAGCGGGGCCGACTTCGCGGCGCTCGCCGACCGCTTCAACGGGTTGGAAGGGCGGTTGAACGCGCTGACCTCCGGCACGGAACAGGGCAGCGGCGGCGCGGCGGCCCCGGCGATCGATCCGGGCCTCGTCCAGGGCGCGACCGACACCGCGAACGGCGCGCGCGACGCGGCGAACCAGGCCAAGCAGGCGGCGGACGGCGCGGGTGCCCAGGCGGCCGAGGCGCGCCAGACGGCGCAGACCGCGGCGCAGGCCGCCGGCACCGCGCAGCAGGCCGCGGACGTCGCGCAGCAGGCGGCGAACGGTGCCCAGCAGGCCGCCAACGGCGCGATGGAAGCGGCGAAGACCAACGGCGCGGCCATCGAGGACATCCGCAACCGCATCGGCGCGGTGGAGGAAGCCGGCCGGCGCGGCGCGACGGCGGTCTCGGCCGCCAACCTGAAGGCCGCCGTGGACCGGGGCGGCCCGTTCATGGCCGAGCTCGAGACCTTCGCGCGGACCGCCGGGCCGTCGCCCGCCGTGGACTCGTTGCGCAACTATGCGGCCGCAGGCGTGCCGAGCCTGGCGACACTGCAGGCCGACTGGCCGGACGCCCGGACGGCCGTGCTCGCCGCGCTGCATCCGGCCGATCCGAATGCCGGCGTCGGCTCGCAGATCCTCTCCGGCTTCAACTCGCTCGTCGCGGTCCGGCCCTCGGCATCGGCCGCGAGCGGCAGCGGTGGCGGCGACGGCACGGATGCCGCCGTCGCGACGCTCGACGCGAAGATGGAAGCGGGCGACCTCGACGGCTGGCTCGCCGGCTGGCAGGCGCTGCCGGAGGCGGGCCGGAACGCCGCCACGGCTTTCCGCGACCGCGTCGAAGCGCGCGCCCGCAGCGAGAGCGTCATCGGCGAGGCGTTGAACGGCGCGGTCAACTCGATCGGGAATCCCAACTGATGCTCCGCATCCTTTCCTTTCTCCTGATCGTTCTCGCGCTCGCGCTCGGCTTCTCCTGGCTGCAGGATCATCCCGGCACCTTCGCGCTCGATTTCGGCGGCAGCGTCGTCGAAGGCAGCGTCACGGTGTTCGTGGTGGCCGAGATCGCGCTGATCGCCGCGGTCTGCTTCGTGGTCTGGCTGGTGCGCGCCTTCTTCAAGGCGCCCGACCGGGTGGGGCGCTTCTTCACGACGCGTTCGCGCGAGAAAGGCTACCGGGCGCTCTCCGCCGGCATCGTCGCGGCCGGGGCCGGCGACGCCGTCCTCGCGCGGCGGATGACGAAGCGCGCCGCCAAGCTGATCGACGCCCGGAAGGAACCGCTGGTCCGCTTTCTCGACGCGCAGACCGCGATGATCGAGGGCGATCACGAGCGGGCGCGCGGCGTGTTCCAGTCGATGGAGAGCGATCCGGAGACGCGCCTTCTCGCCATGCGCGGGCTCTACCTCGAAGCCGAGCGGCTCGGCGATCCTTCGGCGGCGCGCCACTACGCCGAGCGCGCCGCGCGCATCGCCCCGCACGTGCCCTGGGCGGGCGGCGCGGTGCTGGAAGCGAAGACGGCGCAGGGCGACTACGACGGGGCGCTGGCGATCCTCGACGCGCAGCGCGACGCCCGGCTCGTCGACCGCAAGGATTCGGCGCGGCTGCGCGCCGTGCTGCTCACCGCCAAGGCGCAAGAGCTCGTCGAGCGCGATCCTGGGGAAGCCCGCCGCGCCGCGCTGGAAGCCGTGTCGCTAGCGCCCTCGCTGACGCCCGCCGCCGTCGCAGCCGCGAAGGCGCTGTTCCGCCTCGGGGACCTGCGCAAGGGCTCAAAGGTGCTGGAGAAGGCCTGGGAGACGTCGCCGCATCCGGCACTCGCCGAGACTTATGTCCGCGCCCGGCCGGGCGACTCGGTGGCGGACCGGATGAAACGCGCCCGGGCGCTCGCCGAGATCCAGCCGAACAACGTCGAATCGCGCATCGCCCTCGCCCATGCCGCGCTGGATGCCGGCGACTTCAAGCTGGCGCGCGAGGAAGCGTTGGCCGCTAGCGAGAAGGAACCGCGCGAGAGCGTGTTCCTGCTCCTCGCCGACATCGAGGAGGCGGAGGGCGGCTCGGAAGGCGCGGTGCGCGAATGGCTGGGCCGCGCAGTGCGCGCACTCCGCGACCCGGCCTGGACGGCGGACGGGGTGGTCGCCGAGGATTGGGCGCCGGTGTCGCCCGTGTCCGGCAAGCTCGACGCCTTCGAGTGGAAGGTGCCCTCGCGCCATGTCGACGGTTCCGGCGCGGTGATCGAAGGCGAGCGCGGCAACCGCGCCGCGGCGCGCATCGCGTCAGGCTCCGAGCCGGCCGGGGAGCCTCGCGAGGCCGATCGGCATGCCGCGGCAGCGTCCGGCGGCAACGGCAGCCCGCATTCCGCGGTCCCGACCTCCGTGTCGGCCGGCGGCGACGCGGCCGGGTTCGGGCCGCCGCCCCCGCCCGACGAGGCCGCCCGGCAGTCGTCGTCCGGCCTCCGGCTGTTCTGACGGCCGGCGGCAAAAGGCGATGTTCGATGCCTTGCGGGACTTCCTGCGGACGCTCGGGCTCGAGGACGAGCGCCGCCGACCCGGCGTGCCGTCGCCGCGCGTCGCGGCCGCGGCGCTGCTGGCGCATGTCGCGGCGGCGGACGGCAAGGTCGGCGCGGACGAACTCGAGCGGCTGGAGGAAATGCTGGCGGCCGAGTTCGGCCTCGATGCGGCGGAAGCGGCGCGCATCGCCCGGGCCGGCCGCGAGGCGGATGCCGAGGCGGTCGACCTCTTCCATTTCACCAGCGTCCTGATGCAGAGTTCCAGCGAGGAGCAGCGCATCCGCTTCGTCGGACTGCTTTGGGAAGTGGCCTATTCGGACGGCGCGGTGCACGAGCTGGAAGACAACACGGTCTGGCGCGTCGCCGAACTCCTCGGCGTCTCGACGCGCGACCGGATGCTCGCCAAGGGTCGCGCCGCGGCGTCGCGCCGGTGACGGGCACCGACGTGCGGCCGGTTCTCCATGCCGACCGCGATCCCCGGCCGATCCTCGTCGTGCTCCACCAGGAGAACTCGACGCCCGGCCGGATCGGGCAGATCCTCGCCGCCGCGGGCGTGCCGATCGACATCCGCCGCCCGGTGATCGGCGATGCGCTGCCGGAAACGCTGGACGGCCACCGCGGCGCGATCCTGTTCGGCGGGCCGCCGAGCGCCAATGACACGGAGCCGCACCTTCGCGCCGAGATCGACTGGCTGGACGTGCCGCTGCGCGAGAACCGGCCGTTCCTCGGCATCTGCCTCGGCGCGCAGATGCTGGTGAAGCATCTCGGCGGCCGGGTCGGCCCGCATCCGGAAGGCTTGGTCGAGATCGGCTACTATCCGCTGCAGGCCACCGCCGCCGGCCGGGCGCTGACGCCGCACTGGCCGGACGTCGTCTACCAGTGGCACCGCGAAGGCTTCGACGACCTGCCGCGCGGCACCGTGCTCCTCGCCGAGGGCGAGCGGTTTCCGAACCAGGCCTTCCGCTTCGGCGAGAAGGCCTTTGGCGTGCAGTTCCACGCCGAACTGACGCTCGCCATGCTCTACCGCTGGACGACGCGCGGCCACGAGCGGCTCGGCCTTCCCGGCGCGCAGGCGCGGCGCGCGCATTTCGACGGCCGCGCCGTCTTCGACCCGCCGATCCGCCGCTGGCTCGCCGAGTTCCTCGGGATCGTCTTCGGCGAGGAGGCCGCGGCATGAGCCGCATCGCCGCGATCGGCTTCGACGCCGACGATACGCTCTGGCAGAACGAGCGCTTCTTCCGCCTGACGGAAGAGCGGTTCCTGGCGCTGCTCGAAGCGCATGCCGAGGGGCCGGTGCTGAAGCGCCGGCTGCTCGATACCGAGATGCGCAACCTCGAATCCTACGGCTTCGGCATCAAGGGCTTCACGCTGTCGATGATCGAGACGGCGCTGGAGGTCACAGGAACTCAAGTCGACGGCGCGGCGATCGCCGAAATCCTCGGCTGGGGCCGCGAGATGCTGCGCCATCCGGTCGAGACGCTGCCGCATGCGCGCGGCTGCCTCGAAGCCTTGCGCGGCCGGTACACGATGATCCTTGTGACGAAGGGCGACCTCTTCGACCAGGAGCGCAAGCTCGCCGCCTCCGGCCTCGGCGAATTCTTCGACGCGGTCGAGATCGTCTCCGACAAGACGGCGGCCACCTACGAGCGGGTGTTCCGGCAACATGGGGACGGAGCGGGCAACGCGCTGATGGTCGGCAATTCGCTCAAGAGCGACGTCCTGCCGGCGCTGGAAGCGGGAGCCTTCGCCGTCCACGTGCCGCACGACCTCACCTGGGACTACGAGCGGGCCGAGCCGCCCGTCGACCACCCGTGCTTCGCGGCGCTTCCCGACCTGTCGGGGCTGCCCGCGGCGATCGAGGCCTTCGAGCGCGGCGGCTGAGACATCCTGCCGGCCGTGCCGGGCCGGGCGGACGCGCTAGCTTCCCGGCGCATGGAGGCCGCGCGATGACCACCGATCCATTCGATCTCGAACGCTTCGTCGCGGCGCAGGCACCGGTCTATCCGCAGGTGCGCGCCGAACTGGAGCGCGGGCGGAAGGCAAGCCATTGGATGTGGTTCGTGTTTCCGCAGATCGCCGGGCTGGGGTCGAGCCCGACCGCCCGAGCCTTCGCGATCCGCTCGCCGGACGAGGCGCGGGCCTATCTCGCGCATCCTGCTCTGGGAAAGCGCCTTTTCGAATGCATCGATCTCGTCCTGGCGGTCGAAGGGCGCTCGGCGCACGAGATTTTCGGCTCGCCGGACGACATGAAGTTCCGCTCGTCGCTGACGCTGTTCCGGGCGGCCGCGCCGGAGGAGGCAAGGTTCGATGCGGGCTTGCGCCGATACTACGCCGGCAAAGCCGACGAGCGGACGCTGGAGCTGTTGCAGGCATGAGTCCCGGTTACCTGCCCTTCGCGGGCGCGCTCGACCTGCCCACCTTCTTCTGCACCAATTGCGGTTTCTGGCAGCGGCATTTCGAGCGCCCGCCGCGCTGTCCGCTCTGCGAGGACGCGCGCCACGTCATGCCGCAGCGGGGCTGGCGCTTCCTGTCCGCCGCAGAGGCGGGGGACGCTTATCCCTGCCGCTGGGAGGAACTGGAAGACGGCGTGTTTCGGTTCTGGAACGAACCGGTCGACGGCATCGGCTCGCACTCGTACCTGATCCGCAGCCCGGCCGGGAACATGATGTTCGAGGGCTGCGCGAGCTACGGCGTGGCAGCGCTCGCCTTCATCGAATCGCTCGGCGGGGTACAGGTGCTGTCGGCCTCGCATCCGCATTCCTACGGCGCGCTCTGGGAAATCCAGGATCGGTTCGACCCGGAACTGGCGCTGCATCCGGGCGACCTCGCCTGGTCGGCGGCGGTCTGCGTGACCTGGCCGTTCGACGACTTCCTCGAACCGTTGCCGGGGCTGGAACTGCATCTCACCGCCGGTCACTTCCACGGTCACGCGGTGCTGTTCGATCGCCAGCGGCGGATCCTGATGTGCGGCGACGCGCTGAAGTTCGAGCTCGACCCGGCCGACCGGCGGATGGCCACGACGATCTCGGCGCACAAGGCTTTCGTGCGCGGCGTGCCGCTGACGCCGAACGAGTTGCGGAAATATCGCGACGTCTTCGCGCGGTTGGATTTCACCTCGACCTGGACGCCGTTCGAGCAGGTGCGAAACTCCGGGCGAGCCGAGGCGCTGGCGCTGATCGACGCGATGCTGTCGAGCCGCCCGCACGCCGCGCCAGTGCGGTTGGAGACTTTGGCGGTGTCGGGTTTGAGGTCTTCCGGCGGCGTCGGCAAGTAAGTGCCGGGGCTTCCTTTCGAGACAGGGGGCCTCATCCCACTGCCGCAACCGTCTCCCCACAGGGGTGAAGAAAGGTGACCCCGACGCTTAGATCGTCGGCACCGCACCTTGCGCGCGGAATCGTTCCATCGGGCCGTTCTCGGCGAGGCGCTTGTCGAGGCCGTCCGCGCCGCCGAACTGGTAGCCGAGTTGCGAGCGGTAGGCGCGGCAGGCATCGCGCTTGGCCGAGAGGAACGGGGCGTCGAGCGGGATCACGCGCTCCTCCAGCGCTTCCATCTCCGCCGCGAAGGGGCGCTTCGGCGTGTCGGCCCGCAGCGTATAGGGGAAGTCCGTCCACCAGAGCACCGGGCGCCCGCCCGCAACCCGCCTGAGCGCCTGCGTCACGAGGATGTGGTCGGCATGCCCACCGATCGATTGCGGGGCGAGCAGAAGTTCGGGATCGTGCTCGGCGGCGAGACGCGCGAAAGCGGCTTCGAGATCATCGCCGATCCGGTCGCCGGCATGGACGCCGGCGAAGAGCGCCGGGGCCGAGTCGTAGCCGCGATGCGGCGCTTCCGGGAACGGCAGGAACAGGCCTTCCGCGCCGAGCGCCGCCATCGCTTGCCTATCCTCGCCGCGGCGGAGCGCCATGTAGTCGACTTCGGGGCCGAGGCCTTTGTCCGTCTGGCAGGCGAGGGCGAAACCCTGCGGATCGGGTACGGTCGCGGTGAACACGGTCGCGACAACGACCCGCCAGCCTTCCGCCGCCAGCTTCACCAACGTCCCGCCGGCCGAGAAGGCCGCGTCGTCGAGGTGTGGCGAGAGGGCGAGCGCGGTCCGCGTCACAGGAGATGCGGCTCGGCGCGGTACTTGCAGGGAGTGACCGGCAGGCCCGCGTCGAAGCCCGCGACCGGCACCTGCCCACGAACCGCGTCGTAGACGTCCATGATCTGCCTGCCCACCGCCTTCCACGAATAGACGCGCCGGCATTCTTCCAGCCCGGCGCGCGCGATGCGGCGGCGGAGCGCGTCGTCGGTGACGACCCGCTCCAGCGAATCCGCCAGCGCCGGGATGTCGCCGGGCTGGGTGAGGAGGCCGTTCTCGTCGTGGCGGAGGCAGTCCGTGACGCCGACCGCGAAGCAGGAAACGTTCGGAAGGCCCGACGCCATCGCTTCGAGGATCGTGTTGGAGAAGCCTTCCATGTAGGTCGGCGAGACGAAGACGTCGGCCTCGCGGTAGAGCGCCGGCACGGCGTCGTAGTCGGCATAGCCGGTGAAGCGGACGACATCGTCGCCGAGCCCAAGCGCCGACGCTCTCTCCTTGCATGGATCGACGTCCGGCCCGATGCCGGAGACGATTCCGAGGAAGGGCACGCCGCGCTCCCGCAGGAGGCTCAGCGCGTCGAGGAAGTCGAGCGCGCCTTTCCGGCGGTCGACGCGGCCGTGGTAGAGGAGGCGCGCCGGGTGCTCGGTCTCGCCGACCCTCGCCTCGTCGGCGGGTTTGAAGCGGTTGGTGTCGACCGCCCCCGGCACCACGACGAAGCGGTCGCGCGGGGTGCCGAGGCGCTCCGTCACCTCGTCGATGAAGGACTCGCCGCCGATGAGAAGGGCGTTGGCGTGGGTCAGGACGCGCACCATCGCGAGGCGGTGCGTCTCGCAGCAGGAACCGACCCAGTGGCCGTCGCCGCCCTGGATCGAGACGACGCAGGGCAGGCCGAACCTCGTCGCGGCGATCAGCGTCGCCCAGCCGGTCGGGTAGCCGTATTGCGCGTGGAGGATGTCGAAGGGTTGCTCGGCATGGAGGCCGAGAATGGTCTCCACCATCGTGTCGATGTCGCGCTCGAAGTCGCCGCCCTCCTGCTCGCCGAGCTGTTCGAGGCCGACGACGCGGACGCCTTCGACGGGCGGCGGCGGACCGCCGCCGTAGACGCGGGTGCCGAAGGCGTCGCCGCGGTACTGGCTGATCATCGTGACGTCGTGGCCGGCCTCCACCAGCTCGCGCAGCAGGTTCACCGCATAGACGCTCATCCCCGAGATCGCCGGGAAGAAACGGCGGCTGACGAAGCAGACGCGCATCAGGCGGCCTCCGCCCGTGCGCCGCGGCACGCCCGCAGGTATTCGATCGTGCGGGGGATCATGACGTCGGCCCGGTGGCTGTCGCGCGAAAGCTCGACGCAGACGAGGCCGCGGAAGTCCGCCGCCTCCAGGGCGTCCAGCGCGGCGGGCGCATCCATGTCGCCTTCGCCGAAGGGGAGGTGCGTGTGGTCGCCGCGCCGCATGTCCTCGATCGTCACCGTGCCGAGCCGGCCCGCGAACTCGGCGATCGCGGCGGGCGGCTCGCGCTCGCCCGTGACGAGGAGGTGGCCGAGGTCGAGCGCGAGCTTCAGGCCGGGCAGGTCGGCGGCGAGCTCGCGCCAGTCGTCGACGGTCTCGACCAGCATGCCTGGCTCCGGCTCCAGCGCCGCGACGACGCCTCCGGCGTCGGCATGGGCGACGACCTGCGCGACGCCCTCCCGCAGCCAGCGCTTCGCGTCGTCGCGCGAGACGCCGGGTTTCGGCACGCCAGCCCAGAAGGACACGGCCTCGGAGCCGAGGATCCCCGCCACGTCGACGGCGCGCTGGAGGAAGGCGACGCGGCGGGCGCGACCTTCGGCGGTGGCGGTGAGCAGCGTCGGCTCGTGCTTGGCGCGCGGATCGAGGAGGAAGCGCGCGCCGGTCTCGATCACCGAACCGAGGCGGAGTTCGTCCAGCCGGGCGCGGAGGGCGTGGGCACGGGGCTCCCAGTCGGCGGCGAGCGGGTCGAAATGGTTGTGGTCGAGCGTCAGCGCGACGCCGTCGTAGCCGCACTCGCGCATCAGGACGAGCGCGTCGTCGAGGCGATGCGAGGCCGTGCCGTTGGTGTTGTAGGCGAAGCGGAGCGTCATCCGGCGGCCCTCCCGAACCGTTCTTCCTCGTGCATATAGGCGGCCGCCAGCAGCCGCATCGTTCCGAAATCGCGGTCGAGGCTGAAGACGTCCACCTCGCCGGTGCCGCGCAGCGCGTCGGAAAAGGCGCGGACCTGGCGCGCGAAGGGCGAAGCCTCGGCGTCCGGCACGGCGAGCGGCGACGTCTCGCCCGTCGCGCCGTCGGTGAAGACGAGCGTGCCGCCCGGATCCTGGCCCATCGTGTCGGTCGCGGTGAGCTGGCCCTTCGTGCCGAGCACTTCGAGGCGGCGGCGCGGCAGCGCCTCCGGGCAGTTGTAGGAGACGTGGAGGTCGAGGAGCACGCCCGACGCCGTGCGACCGACGAGGACGCCGCCGTCGTCCACCTCGTAGGCCTGGACGCGGCGCTGCAGGAGGCAGGCAAGGTCGGCGACTGGCTCGCCGGTGAGAAACTCCGCGAGGTCGAGGCCGTGGGGCGCGAGGTCCATCACCGCGCCGCCGCCGGCTTGTCGCGCATCCGCGCGCCAGTTGTCGCCGGTGCCCTTCGTCCAGTCACTCCCCAGCCAACAGCAATAGGCGATGCGGATCGCCGTGACCGTGCCGAGCGTGCCGTCGCGGATCGCGACGCGCAGCGCGGCATGCGCCGGATGGTGGCGCTGGTCGAAGGCGGTGCCGTAGAGGACGCCGCTTCCCCGCACGGTCGCCGCCATCGCTTCGGCGTCGCGAAGCGTCGCGGCCATCGGCTTCTCGCAGAGCACGGCCTTGGCCCCGCGGGCTGCGGCCTCGACCATCGGCCGGTGCAGGTGGTTCGGCGTCGCGACGTAGATCGCCTCCACCTGCGCGTCGACGCTGAGGACCTCGATCCCTGGATAGGCCCGCAGCCCGAGCGCTTCCGCCGCGCGGCGGGCGTCCGGGTCCGGGTCGCAGACCGCGACGAGCCGTTCGCCGGCCGCCCGGATGCCGGGTGCCATGAAGTCTCGCGCCACCCAGCCGAAGCCGGCGATGCCCCAGCGGACGGGCTCGCGTTTCATCACCAGCGCTCCGGCAGGTCGACGAAGGCGCGGGAGCGGACGTTGCCGGGTGTTGGACGATCGCTGCGGTCCGTGAGGGGATAGGTGGCGAGGGGGGCGTATTCGCGCTCGTAGCGCTCGCTCGGCCAGCGGATGCGCCAGCCGTCGCCGTCCGAAGCATAAAGCGGGTTGCGCCGGAAGCCGCCGAGATCGTCCGGCGCGACGAGGCGGACGGGAACGGCGTCGCCGGGACTTTCCGCGACGGTGAAAGCTTCCGCGTCGCGCAAGTCTGTCAGCGGCTTGGACAGGAGGGCACGGCCCCCGGCGGCGGCGCGGGTCAGTTCCGCGTCGTCGTAGGCGACGGCATCCGGAAACAGCGCCAGCATCTCGTCCGCCGTCACCGCCGCGCCGGCCGAGAAGCCAGCCGCCTCGCGGTTGTGGACGTGGCCGACGAGGAGCGCGCCGCCGGGCGAGACGCGTGAGCGCAGCCGGTCGAGGATCGCCCGCTTCGGTTCGAGGAAGTAGAAGGCGTCCTGGCAGAGGACG
Organism: Plantimonas leprariae; assembly: GCF_008802405.1. GTDB lineage: Bacteria > Pseudomonadota > Alphaproteobacteria > Rhizobiales > Rhizobiaceae > Plantimonas > Plantimonas leprariae. The sequence continues at coordinate 277,960 of NZ_VZDO01000003.1, read as the reverse complement.
AGGTCGAAGCTCGCGTCCCCGATCGGCCAGGGCGCGGCTGCGTCGCAGCAGACGAGGCGGGTTTGCGGCCCGACCACGAAATGCCGGGCGATCCAGAGTTTCGAGAACACGACGTCGAAACCGGTCGCCGCCGCGCCTTGCCGTTTGAGGACGCGTAGGTAGTGGCCGATGCCGCAGGCGAGCTCGAAGGCGGTGCGCGGCGCGTTCCAGTGCGTCTCGATGAGCTGGAGCCCGGCGAGATAGGTCGGGTCGCTCCAGCGGTGGGCGAAGTAGTCGCCGACCCGGCCGAAGCCGAGCTGCGCCATCGCCTCGCGCAGGGTGAGGCCGCCCACCTCGCGCACCAGCGCGCGCATGGCCTCGTGCGGCGGCGGCGGCTCGTCCCACCAGTCGTCGGCGTCGCGCAGGAGTTCGGCGAGCCCGCCTTCGCGGTCGCCGGCGTCGAGGCGTTCGAGGGCCGCGCCAACCAGCGCCTCGCGGTTCACCCGCAGGTAGGGGATGCCGTCCGCCACCGGCCAGCGCTCGCCCGATCCGTCGGCGAGGCTGTGCGGCGTGTCGGCACGGAGCGGCAGGCCGGTGGTCGGCGAGACGAAGGTCACGACGCGAGACCCATCTCGGCGAGGACCCTGGTCTGGAAGCCCTTCACCGGCCCGTCGTGGACGAGCTCCATCTCGCCAAGGACGCGGGACATCGTCAGCGTGGCCGCCTGAAGGTGCTGCTCGATCTGCATCACCCGGTCGATCGTATCGGCGGCGTTGAAGGCACGGCCTTCGGGCGTGTCGGCATCCGGCAGGACGCGGCGCGCCTCGACGACCTGTCCGCGCAGCGGCTCGGGAAGTTCGGCGAGCGCCGTATCGGTGAAGTGGCGCATCACCGGCTCCAGATGGTCGCCCAGCAGCATCTCGCCGGTGAAGCCGGAATCCGGCATCCCCGCATTGTGGAAATGGTGCGCGAGCGAGGCGAGGAACACGATGCCGGCATCCGCCCCGTAGGCCGGCGCGAGGAGGACGCCGAGGACGGCGACGACGAGACAGTGCTCGGCATGGTTCTCCGGCGGCTCCAGCATGATGCGGGGCCGGCCGGGGCAGGTGACGCCGGCGCGGGGCTGCCGGCTCAAGGCGTGCACGAAGGCCGGCGGCGGGGCGGCGGTTCGCTCCGGCACGCCGGTCGCGGCGGCGAAGCGCTCCGTCGCTTCCGGCCCCAAGACGTCAGCGAATTCCCCTACGGCCGCGCGGAGCACGGCGTCGGCATCCCCTTCCGACAGGCCGGCGGTGAGGAGAAGCCTCCGGTCGATGTCGCCGAGCCGCGCGGCCGCGAGGGCCGCCGCGGTGATCTCCGCCGCCACGTCCGCCGCGGGCGCGCCGACGACGAGTTCGCCCCAGGCGCGCGCGAACAGGCGGCTCGCGATCGAGCCGTCGCGGCCGGCCGAGCGGATGCGCTTCAGGTTGCCGATCTCGCCGAAGAGCGGTTTCAGCGCCGGGTCCAGCGTTCCCGGCGCAGCGTCGTTCGATTGGAGCATGGCTGACACCGGAGCGTCAGCCGTTGGCGAGCCAGTCCATCAGCATCGCCTCCTGGCGGTGGAAGGCGTGCTCGACCTGGTGGCCGGGCTTCACCATCGGCGCCTTGAAGAAGTGGCTGAGTTGCTCCTGCGCGCCGCCGTCGCCGCGCTTCGAGGCGAGGCCGACGACGCGGGCGATCTCGATCGCGAGCGGCGCGGCGAGGATCGAGTCCTTGCAGAGGAAGTTGATCTTGATCTGCATCTTCTGGCCCATGAAGCCGGTGACGTCGACATTGTCCCAAGCTTCCTTATCGTCGCCGCGCGGCCGGTAGTAGCGGATGTCGACGAGGTGGTCCTCGACCGGATAGCCGAGGATCTCATCGAGGACGCCGCCCTTGGTGTTCAGCTTCGACTGCAGCGAGTTCGGGTCGGTCAGCGCCAGGCCGTCGCGATTGCCGAGGATGTTGGTGGAGAACCAGCCGTCGACGTGGAGCGAGCGGGCCTTCAGCGCCGGCGCGATCACGGTCTTCATCATGGTCTGGCCGGTCTTGCCGTCCTTGCCGGCGATCGGCACGTTGTGGGTCTCGGCGAGCGCCATCAGCGCCGGCACGTCGGCCGCGACGCTCGGCGTGAAGTTGGCGTAGCCGGTGCCGTTCGCGATCGCCGCGTAGGCGTAGAGCATCGCCGGGCCGATCGCCTCGTCGTCGGAATCGAGGCCGCGCTCGAAGGCTTCCGCCGTGTTCAGCGTGTCCTTCGTCAGGTCCGGCCAGCGCTCGGTCGAGGCGAGGTTCAGCACCACGACGCGGTCGACGCCGCTCTCCTCCTTGAAACGCCGGAGATCGTCGGCGATCATCTCCACCGCCTCGCGGTGGTTCTTCGCCTTGTTGAGGTTCTTGCCCACGACGTTCTTGCAGAACTTCTCGCTGCCGACCGCCGCCCAGGGCTTCATCTCCTTCAGCGCGGCGGCGCCGTCCTGAAGGTCGCCCTTCGACAGGACGCCGTGCTCCTCGGCCGCGAGGCCGAGATCGTTGGCGTTCAGGTCCCAGCCGCCGAACACGATGTCGCGGTAGTCGCTGAGGCCCGGCACCGAGACGTCGGCGAGCGGCAGGCCGTCCTTGCGGTTCGATCCGGCCTTCAGCATCTCGATGCCGGCGACGGCCGTGGTCGCGACGGCGCCCCCGAGGCCGACGATCGCGACGCCAAGCCGTTCGGGTCTCGCGGAATCCAGCAAAACTTCAGCTCCCAAAAGTCGATGCGACGCCGGCCGCGGCGGGCGGGCGGCTTCTTCGCTAAGATCGCATCTATCGCCTCGCCGGGCGGCGCAAAGGCGAGGGGCACCGAGCAATATGCCGCAGTCGCCGCGCCGAGGCGGCGCGCGAAGTTCGGCGGCGGGAGGCGCTGCGGCGACCGGGAAGGCCGCGGGAACGCAGCTTCGCCCGAGGTTTTCGCCGGCATGCCGCGCTCCCGTGGCCGCGCGGTTGCCGGGCGGCGAAGCGGAGGTTCGCCGTCCCGATGATCGTTCGCCGACTGACATTTATCCTTCCGACGCTGGCGCTGACGGGGGTCACCGCGGCGCTTGCCTACCCGCCGATGGCGGCGAACGGCTTCGGCCTCGCCGACGCGCTGATGCTCCTGCTCCTCGTCCTTTCCAGCGGCTACGTCACGGCGCAGTCCTGGCAGGTCGTGCTCGGCCTTCTCCACCGCGCCTTCGCCGGTCGGAAAGGGGATCAAGGGGCGGGAGAGGTGGATTGCAGCCGGCTCGCCGTGGTGATGCCGATCTGCGACGAGGACGTCGCCGGGGTGTTCGGCGCGGTCGCCGCGATCCGCCGCTCGATGCGGGACGCCGGGCTCGCGGTCGCGCCGGTCTTCGTGCTCAGCGACACGCGGAGCCTCGCCCGGGCCGAGGCCGAGGAAACCGCCTTCGCCGCGACGCGAGCCGAGACCGCCGGCCTGCCGGAACTGCGCTACCGCCGCCGCGCCGTCAACGCGCGGCGGAAAGCCGGCAACATCGCCGAGTTCTGCGAGCGGCACGGCGACGCGTTCGAGTTCATGCTGGTGCTCGACGCCGACTCGGTGATGAGCGGCGCGACGATCCGGCGCATGGCGGAGACGATGGCGGCGGACCCGAAACTCGGCCTCGTCCAGACGCTCTGCTTTCCGGCGCGCCGCCTGACGCTTTTTGCCCGCATCCAGCAGTTCGCCGCTCGCCTCTACGCGCCGCTCCACACGGAGGGCATGACGTTCTGGACCGGCGGCGACGCGATCTACTGGGGCCACAACGCGATGATCCGCGTCCAGCCGTTCCGCGAGCATTGCGAGCTGCCGATCCTCGCCGGCCGGCCGCCGCTCGGCGGCGAGATCCTTTGCCACGACGTCGTGGAGGCCGCCTTCCTCCGGCGCGCCGGCTGGGAGGTGCGGATGCTGCCCGACCTCGACGGCACCTGGGAGGACATGCCCTCCAACACGCTCGACTTCGCCCAGCGCGACCGCCGCTGGTGCCAGGGCAACCTCCAGCATTTGGCGCTCCTCGCCGAGAAGGGGCTGACCTGGCCGTTCCTCTTTCATCTCGTGAACGGCATCTTCGCCTACGCCTCGGCGCCGGTCTGGCTCCTGTTCCTCATCGTCGGCACGCTGCAATACGCGTCCCAGCCGGCGGCGAGCGTCGGCGGCGGAGCGGACACGCTGCTGGCGCCGGCAGTCGCGGCGCCGGTGCTGTTCGGCCTCAGCCTGACGGTGATCTTCCTGCCGAAGGTCCTGTCGATCGCGCTGACGCTGGCGGACAGGCGGCGCCGGCGGGCTTTCGGCGGCGCGGGGCCGCTCCTCGCGAGCGCGATTGCCGAGACGCTGTTCGGCATCCTCTGGAACCCGATGTCGCTGGTCTTCTACACCGGTTTCGTCGTGGCGACGCTCGCCGGCCGGACGGTCGCCTGGGACCCGCAGCACCGCACCGACCGGGGCGTCGGCTGGGGCGAGGCGACGCGGCGGCACCGCTGGCACATGGCGATCGCGTTGCTCTGGGGAGCGCTCGTCTGGCGGCTCGACCCGGCGGTGTTCTGGTGGATGAGCCCGCTCTTCGCCGGGCTCCTGCTCAGCGCCCCGCTGACCGTCCTGTCCAGCCGCATGAGCCTCGGCCTCGCGGCGGCGCGGCTGCGACTGTTCCTGACGCCGGACGAAACGGAGCCCGCTCCCGAGCTCCTGTCCTTGCGCGCGGAAACCGCGAAGGTCGAGGCGCTGCTCGCCGAGGCGCCGTCGGCGGAAGGAACGGCGCGCGCGAGCGTGCCGAGGGCGGCCCCTGCAGGCCGCTGGCCATCGCATCTGGAGCCGGCGGAGGCCTTGCGCTAAGACGGTGATGGAACGGGAGCGGCCATGCCCGAGAACGACCAGTATTCGGACCACCAGCACAACACCTTCACGCCGGTGGCGATCGTGCTCATCGTCGCGATCGCCGTGGTGCTCGGCATCTTCGTCTACGCCCGCTCGCACGACGACGCGACGCCCGACGGCGGCGTCCCGGCGATCAATCGTGGGCTGGTGCCGGCGAACCCGGCCGAGCCCGTCGTGCCGGGCACGAACATCCCCGCCAACCCGAACGGCTCCGGCTGAGCGATCTTCAATTCCGGACCGGGTGAAGGCGGAGGCGACCCGCCGCCGCCATCGCCTCGAACCAGCGCCGCTCGGCGTCGAAGGCGTGGCCCTCCCAGCCGGCGAAGCCGAAGCCGAAGACGTCGAAGCGCACCGCCTCCGGGCGGGTGACGGCGAGAAGCGCGAAGGCCGTGAGGTAGCCGGTGCTTGGCGCCGCCGGCCGGCCGGCCTCCCGCCGGACGAGGGCCGCGGCCTCGCGCGTCAGCGGCTCCGGCAGGACGGCGACCGGGCAGCCGAGCGGTCTGAGCCGGGCAGCCGCCTCTCCGGTCCAGTCGCGTCCGTCCTCGCTTGGATCCGCCTCCGGCGGCTTCGGCGGAAAGGGCAACAGGAAGGCTCCGGCCTCCGCGACGACGCGCCGCCGGACGAAATCCGGATCCTCCAGCCATTCGCGCATCTGCCCGCCGTGGTTGACGAGCACGAGATGGGTCGTCCGCGTCCCGGCCTGCCGCCCGAGACCGGGGGCGTTGTTGAAGCGCACCACGAGGTCGGCCGCGTCGATCCGGGCGGCGTGGTCGCCCGTTTCCGGCGCGTTGCCGACGATCGCGACGCCCGTTCCCGCCGGCAGCGCGTCCGGGTCGAAGGCGGCGCGGAACGGGTCGGGCTGGAACGGATCGGACATGCGGCTGCTTTCGAAAGGACCGCGACGGATATGCGAAACCAACCCGTGACGGCCATGCCGACCGCCGCCGCCTTGCGAGGTGCGAAGCCGTGACCGCGACGCTCGCGACCGTCTGCAAGGGCGGCGGGCGCTACGACGCCGTCTGGGTGGAGCGGCTGTTCCGAGGCGCGCGGCGTTTCGCGCCGGCCTTCGAGCGCTTCGTCTGCCTGACCGACCTCGCGCTCGACGTTCCCGGCGTCGAGCGGGTGCCGCTGGAGCGGAGCTGGCCTGCCTGGTGGTCGAAGCTCGAGGCCTTCCGCCCCGGCCTGTTCGACGGGACCACGGTGCTCTGCGATCTCGACACGGTGTTCGCTGGCGACGCGTCCAGACTGGCCGAGCCGGGGCTCGCCGCGATGGAGGACTTCTTCCACAAGGGCCGGCTGTCGAGCGCACTGATGCGCTGGAGCGGCGACGAACTCGGCTTCGTCCACGCCGCCTTCGCCGCCGAGCCGGAGCGCTGGATGCGGGCCGGCTCGTGCGGGCCCGTGCCGAACGCCGTGCACGGCGATCAGGTAGTGATCGACTTCCTCCTGCGCCGGGAAGGCGTTCGGCCGCGCTTCTTCCAGGAGGCGCATCCGGGGCTCATCGACTTCTACGAGCCGGCCAATCCCACGCCCGGCCCGGTGGTGGTGTTCATCGGCGACTCGAAGCCCGATCGGGCGGAGGGGCCGGTCGCGACGCTCTGGCGCGGCGAGGACGGGCGAGCCTAGCCCGCTCACGCGCTTTGTCGCAGCTTCGTTATTGAACGGAAAGGACGAATCGCCGTTGCTGTCGGTCGACGGAGACCGAACCGCATGCACGATGAGTCGCCACGGCGTCGGAGCCCACGCGCCGCCGTCCTCACCGTTCTCGCGCTTTTTGCTCTCGGCGGCGCCGGTTATTTCGGCTGGCACTACTACGCCGCCGCGGCTCCCGAGCAGGCGGCGGAAAAGCAGCCGCCGAAGGGGGTTCCCGTCACGGTCGAAAAGGCGGCGAGCGGCGATTTCCCGATCCTGCTCGGCAGCCTCGGTACGGTACAGGCGCTGAACAGCGTGACGGTGCGCGCGCAGGTCTCGGGCCAGATCGTCCGGCTCAACTTCCAGGAAGGCCAGATCGTGCGCGCCGGCGACCTCCTGGTCGAGATCGACCCGCGCCCCTTCCAGGCGGCGCTGGCGCAGGCCGAGGCGAAGCTCGCGCAGGACGAGGCGAACCTTCGGGACGCCCGCACCATCTTCGAGCGGCTCGACAAGCTGGCCCAGCAGCAGATCACCACGCGCCAGGAGCGCGACACGCAGGGGGCGACGGTGAACCAGCTCACCGCCCTCGTCGCCGGTGACAAAGCGGCGATCGACGACGCGAAGACGCAGCTCAGCTACACGCGCATCCAGTCGCCGATCACGGGGCGGATCGGCTTTCGCCTCGCCGATTCCGGCAATCTCGTCGGCCCGTCCGACGCGAACGGCATCGCCAATATCCAGCAGGTCTCGCCGATCGTGGTGGTGTTCACCGAGCCGGAAGGCGAGCTCCAGACGATCCGCGACGCGCTCGCCGCCGGCCGCCCCGCCGTCGAGGCGCTGAGCTCGGACGGCCAGCGCTCGCTCGCCAAGGGCGAACTGTCGTTCGTCGACAACGCCATCGACCAGACCAGCGGCACGCTGCGCCTCAAGGCGACCTTCCGCAACGACGACGGCGCGCTTTGGCCCGGCCTTTCGGTGACGACGCAGCTTCTGGCGCGCACCGTGAAGGACGGCGTCAGCGTCGACGAGAACGCGATCCAGCAGGGCCCGGACGGCCTGTTCGTCTATGTCGTGAAGCCGGACAACAAGGCCGAGATGCGGAAAGTGGAGGTGGCCGGCAACCAGAACGGCCGCTCGCTCGTCGGGAAAGGTCTGCAGGCCGGCGAGACGGTGGTGACGGAGGGCCATTACCGCGTCCAGCCGGACACGCTCGTCGAACCGAAGGCGAAGGAAGGCGAGGCGAAGCCGGCGACGGAGGATGGGCCGGCCGTCTCGCAGGCGGACAACAAGCGCGACACGGCGGAGAACTGACGCCGCGATGACCGACCGACCGCCCGACCAGCCGGATCGCCGCGACGAGTCCGGGTCCCGCGACGACGAGCGTCGGATCGAGGCGCGCGAGGCGTCCGGCGAGCGTGTCCAGGCCGGCGATGGGCCGCCGCGCGAAACGGACGTGACGGCGGCGGTGGACGAGGCGTCCGACGAGGGCGGTCGGCTTTCGGGGCCGTTCATCCGCTACCCGATCGCCACCTCGCTGCTGGCGGTCGGGCTCCTGCTCGTCGGCATCGTGTCCTTCTGGTTCCTGCCCGTCGCGCCGCTGCCGCAGGTCGACTTCCCGACGATCCAGGTGACGGGGCAGTTGCCGGGCGCGAGCCCGGAGACCATGGCCTCGTCGGTGGCGCAGCCGCTGGAAACGCAGTTCGCCCAGATCGAGGGCGTGAGCGAGATGACCTCGCAGTCGACGCTGGGACGCACCCAGATCACGCTGCAGTTCGAGCTGTCGCGCGACGTCGACGCCGCCGCCAACGACGTTCAGGCGGCGATCAACGCCGCCGGCGGGCAGTTGCCGGACGACCTGCCGACGCCGCCGACCTATCGGAAAGTGAACCCCGCCGACGCGCCGATCCTGATCCTCGGCGCGACTTCCGACACGATGCCGATCGTCGAGCTGAACGACGCGATCGAGACCAAGGTGTCGCAGCAGCTCAGCCAGGTCGCGGGCGTCGGCCAGGTGATCGTCGGCGGCCAGCAGAAGCCGGCCGTCCGCGTCCAGCTCGATCCCGCCAAGCTTTACGCCAAGCAGATGACGGTGGAGGACGTGCGCACGGCGCTGGAAGGCGTCACCTCGAACTCGGCCAAGGGCTCGATCGACGGCGCCAATCGCGCCTTCACCATCTATTCGAACGACCAGCTCACCGAGGCGGAAGCCTGGAACGGCACGATCGTCACCTATCGCGACCTGGCGCCGGTGCGTGTCAAGGATATCGGCCGAGCGATCCTCGGCCCGGAGGACGCGAAGCAGGCCGCCTGGACCGACGGCAAGCGCGGCGTGTTCCTGATCGTCTTCAAGCAGCCGAACGCCAACGTCATCGACGTGGTGGACAGCATCAACGAGGAACTGCCGCGCCTGAAGGAAGGGCTGCCGCCCGGCATCCGCCTCTGGTCGCTCAGCGACCGCACGACCACCATCCGTGCCTCCGTCGAGGACGTCGAGTTCACGCTGCTGATCACGGTCGGGCTGGTGGTGGCGGTGATCTTCGTGTTCCTCAGGACGCTCTGGGGCACGGTGATTCCCAGCCTCACCGTACCGCTGGCGCTGTTCGGCACCTGCGCCGGCATGCTCGCCTTCGGCTACACGCTCGACAACCTGTCGCTGATGGCGCTCACCATCGCGGTCGGCTTCGTGGTGGACGACGCGATCGTGGTGCTGGAGAACATCCAGCGCCACATCGAGAACGGCATGAAGCCGATGCAGGCGGCCTTGAAGGGCGCCGGCGAGATCGGCTTCACCATCCTGTCGATCAGCCTGTCGCTGGTCGCCGTCCTGATCCCGCTTCTCCTGATGACCGGCATCATCGGCCGGCTGTTCCGCGAGTTCTCCGTGGTGCTCGCGATGACGATCCTGATCTCCGCCGCGGTGTCGCTGACGCTGACGCCGATGATGGCCTCGCGCTTCCTCGTCCCCGAGCGGCCGATGGCGGAGCGCGGTCGCCTGTTCCGCTGGAGCGAGCGCGGCTTCGAGGCGCTGGTGAACGGTTACATGCGCGGGCTCGACGTGGTGCTGCGCCACCGCCTCGCGACGCTTCTGGTGTTCTTCGCGACGCTCGGCGCGACGGTGGCGCTGTTCGTGATGATCCCGAAGGGCTTCTTCCCGCAGCAGGATACCGGCCTGATCCAGGGCAAGGTGGAGGCGGCGCAGAGCATCTCCTTCGCCGCGATGAGCGCCCGGCAGGAGGAGGTCGGCCGCATCGTGCAAGCCGATCCGGACGTCGCCTCCGTCGCCATGCGCGTCGGCGGGAGTGGCGGCGACGCCGCGAATGTCGGCTCGATGTACATCACGCTGAAACCCCGCGACGAGCGGGAGGCGGACGCCGACGCGATCATCCGGCGGCTGCGCGACAAGTTCCACGGCGTGATGGGCGTCCAGGTCTTCCTGCAGGCGCAGCAGGACGTCCGGATCGGCGGTCGGCAGTCGCGCACGCAGTACCAGTTCACCCTGACGACGCCGGAAACCGCCGAGCTCAACAGCAGCGCGCCGAAGGTGCTCGACGCGCTGAAGAAACTGCCCGAGCTCGCCGACGTCGCCTCCGACCAGCAGACCAGCGGCACGACGCTGACGCTGACGATCGACCGCGACCAGGCCTCGCGCTACGGCATCCGCCCCGACGTCATCGACGCGACGCTGAACGACGCTTTCGGGCAGCGCCAGATCGCCCAGTACTTCACGCAGCTCAACAGCTACCACGTCGTGATGGAGGTGCTGCCGGAGCTGCAGGGCGACCCGGAAACGCTCGACAAGCTCTACGTCAAGGCGGAAGGCGGCGCGCTGGTGCCGCTCTCGGCCTTCGCCAAGTGGACCACCGTGCCGGTGCGCCCGCTCCTGATCAGCCACCAGAGCCAGTTCCCGTCGGTGACGATCTCGTTCAACCTCGCGCCGGGCGTGGCGCTCGGCGAGGCGACGGAGGCAGCCGAGAAGGCGGTGGCGGACCTGAAGCTGCCGCCGGCCGTCCAGACGAAGTTCTCCGGCTCGGCGCAGGCCTTCCAGTCGTCGCTGGCGACGATGCCGCTCCTGATCCTCGCGGCGCTCGTCGCGGTGTATCTCATCCTCGGCATCCTCTACGAGAGCTACATCCACCCGCTGACGATCCTCTCGACGCTGCCTTCCGCCGGCGTCGGGGCACTCGCGACGCTGATGCTCTTCGGCTACGAGTTCAGCCTCATCGCGCTCGTCGCGCTGATCCTCCTCATCGGCATCGTGAAGAAGAACGGCATCATGCTGGTCGACTTCGCCATCATGCTGGAAGGCGAGGGCAAGCCGGCGGAAGAGGCGATCCGCGAGGCCGCGCGCCTTCGCTTCCGCCCGATCATGATGACCACCGCCGCCGCCATGCTCGGCGCGGTGCCGCTGATGATCGGCGGCCATACCGGCTCGGAACTGCGCCAGCCGCTCGGCTTCGCGATGGTGGGCGGCCTCATCGTCAGCCAGGCGCTGACCCTGTTCACGACGCCGGTGATCTACCTCTATCTCGACCGCCTGCAACAGCGGCTCGGCCGCCGGCGCGCGAAGGCGGAGCCGGCGAACGAGGAAAAGGTGGGCATCGCCCAGCCGGCGGAGTAAGAGGTCCCGATCCCGCCAAGCGAATTCCCCTTCCAGCATGCAAGTTCACGACGGACTCCCGCAACCGGCGCGCGGCCTCGCCTTCGCGACGATCGGCCTCGCCCTCTTCATCGCCGTCCTCGACAGTGCCGTCGCCAACATCGCGCTGCCGCCGATCACGCGCGAGCTGCGCATCCAGCCGGTGGACGCGATCTGGGTGGTCAACAGCTACCAGCTCGCCGTCACCATGGTGCTGCTGCCGCTCGCCTCGCTCGGCGAGATCGTCGGCTACCGCCGCGTCTATCTCGGCGGGCTCGCCCTGTTCACGCTCGCCTCGCTCCTGTGCGCGCTGTCGTCCGGCCTCGGCTTCCTGATCGCGGCGCGCGCCTTCCAGGGGCTCGGGGCGGCCGGCATCATGAGCGTCAACATCGCGCTGGTGCGCTTCATCTTCCCGCACGCCATGCTGGGCCGCGCGGTCGGCAACGTCGCGGTGATCGTCGGCATCTCGTCCGCCGCCGGACCCTCGATCGCCGGCGCGATCCTTTCGGTCGCGCCGTGGCAGGCGCTGTTCCTCGTCAACCTGCCGATCGGGATCGTGGCGCTCCTCGTCGGCTGGCGGACCTTGCCGCGAACGCCGCGCTCGGGCCGCCGCTTCGACGTCCGAAGCGCGCTCCTCAGCGCCGCGACCTTCGGTCTCGTGATCTCCGGCGTCAACGCGCTCGGGCACCGGCAGGGGCTCGGCCTCGCGCTCGCCGAGATCGCGGCGGGCCTCGCGGTCGGCGTGGTGTTCGTGCGCACGCAACTGCGGCTGCCCTCGCCGATGCTGCCGGTCGACCTTCTCCGCCGCCCGATCTTCGCGCTGTCGGCGACGACCTCGGTGCTTTCCTTCGCGGCGCAGGCGATGGCCTTCGTCTCGCTGCCGTTCTTTCTGCACGACACGCTCGGGCGGACGCCCGCCGAGACCGGGGTCCTCCTGACGCCCTGGCCGATCGCGACGGCGCTCGCGGCCTTCCTGTCGGGCCGGCTGGCGGACCGCTTCCATCCCGGCCGGCTGGCGGCGATCGGGCTGGCGCTCTTCGCGAGCGGCCTTCTCGCGCTGGCGCTGCTGCCGGCCGAGCCATCCACCGCCGACCTCGTCTGGCGGCTGGTGCTGGCGGGCGCGGGGTTCGGCACGTTCCAGTCGCCGAACAACAAGGTGCTGATCTCCAGCGCCCCGCGCGAGCGGAGCGGCGGGGCGAGCGGCATCCAGTCGAGCGCCCGGCTCGTCGGCCAGTCGCTCGGCGTGGCCCTGCTGGCGGTGATCTTCGGCCTCTTCCCGGAGCAGCGCATCGGCGTCGCGCTCGGGCTCGCCACCGCGCTCGCCGCCTGCGGCATCGTGCCGAGCGCGCTCAGGCGGATGGACGAGAAGGCCGCGGCGGCGCTGCGGTCGGAAGCCTGATATGAACACGGGAAAGCGAAGAGGAGGAACGGTCGATGCTGCCTGAGGATGTCGGGAATGCCAAGCTCGTGGGCCGCCTCTGGCGGCCGGAGGTGGCGGGGCCGTCGGTGGTGATCGTGCGGGACGGGCAGCTCGTCGATGTGACGGCGACGGCGCCGACCGTCGCGGACTTCCTCGACGGCGACGCGGCCGCAGGATTCGACGCGCTCGATGGCGAGGCGCTTGGGTCCGTGGAGCGGTTCCTGCACGAGCCGGACGCGATGCGCAGCGGCGCGGCCGAGCCCTGCCTCCTCGCGCCGTGCGATCTCCAGGCGATCAAGGCCTGCGGCGTCACCTTCGCCCGGTCGATGATCGAGCGGGTCATCGACGAGCGCACCGCCGGCGATCCGGCCCGCGCCGATGAAATCCGCGCCCGCATCGGCACGCTGATCGGCGGCAGCCTCGCCAACCTGAAAGCCGGCTCGGCGCAGGCAATGGAGGTGAAGGCGGCGCTGCAGCGCGAGGGCCTCTGGTCGCAGTATCTCGAGGTCGGCATCGGCCCCGACGCCGAGGTGTTCACCAAGGCGCAGCCGATGAGCGCCGTCGGCCACGGCGCGCTTGTCGGCGTCAACCCGATCTCGGCCTGGAACAACCCGGAGCCGGAGATCGTGCTGGCGGTGAACGCGAAAGGGGAGATCCGCGGCGCGACGCTCGGCAACGACGTCAACCTTCGCGACGTCGAGGGGCGCTCGGCGTTGCTGCTCGGCAAGGCCAAGGACAACAACGCCTCCTGCGCGATCGGCCCGTTCGTCCGCCTGTTCGACGACGGCTTCACGCTTGCCGACGTGGAAGCGGCGACGCTGACCATGTCGGTGAAGGGCACGGACGGCTACGAGCTGACGGGGCGCTCCAACATGGCCGAGATCAGCCGCAAGCCAGCCGAGCTCGTCGGCCACGCGGCGGGGGCGTCGCACCAGTATCCGGACGGCTTCGTGCTGTTTCTCGGCACGATGTTCGCCCCGACGCAGGACCGCGACCGGCCGGGCGGCGGCTTCACCCACAAGGTCGGCGACGTCGTGGAGATCGCGACGCCGCGGCTCGGGACCCTCCGCAACACCGTGACCTTGTCCGACCAGGCCCCGCCCTGGACCTTCGGCACGCGGGCCCTCATGCGGAACCTCGGCCGGCGAGGCATGCTCCGAGGCGGCTGAATCCGCTGGGTATCGCGCCGCCCGCTTGAAAAGCGCGGTTCCAGCGCGAATTTGGCTCGATGGATTCCGCCCCGCGCCAGACCCCGGCAGACGGCTTCGACGACTCCGGCCGGGAGTTCCGGACGCTGGTGGAATCCACCGCGGCGATCGTCTGGTCGGTGACGCCGGACGGCGTGTTCAGCGGCGAGCAGCCCGGCTGGTCGCGCTTCACCGGGCAGGGCGAGGCCGAATATTCCGGCTGGGGCTGGACCAACGCCATCCACCCCGACGACCGCGAGCGCAGCGCCAAGGCCTGGAACGAGGCGAACGTCGGGGGCACGCGCTACTTCGTCGAGCATCGCCTGCGCCGCCACGACGGCGAATGGCGCGACATGCTGGCGAACGCGGTGCCGATCCGGGGCGTCGACGGGGCGGTCGAGCGCTGGATCGGCTCGCACACCGACATCACGGCGGAGCGCCGCCTCGCCGCGGCGCTGGACGAGACGAACCTGCAGTTCGCCGCACTCGCCGACAACATCGCGCAACTCGCCTGGATGGCGCGGCCGGACGGCACGATCGTCTGGTGCAACCGCCGCTGGTTCGACTACACCGGCTGGGCGCCGGGCCGGCTCGAAGGCGCCGACTGGGCTTCCGTCCATCACCCGGACCACATCGAGCGGGTGCGCGGCGGCTTCTATGCCGCGGTCGCCGCCGGGCGGCCCTGGGAGGACACGTTTCCGCTGCGCGCCGCCGACGGCAGCTACCGCTGGTTCCTGGCGCAGGCCGTGCCGGTGCGGGAAGCGGAGGGCGGCGAGGTGCAGAAGTGGTTCGGCACCCACACCGACGTGACGCGCCAGCGGGCGCAGGAACACGAGCTGGCGCTGGCGCGCGAGGAGGCCGAGAACGCCAACCGCGCCAAGAGCGAGTTCATCGCCAACATGAGCCACGAGCTCCGCACGCCGCTCTCGGCGGTGATCGGCTATGCCGAGATGCTGGAGGAGGAGGCGCAGGAAAGCGGCGAGACCGGCATGCTCGGCGACCTCGCCAAGATCAACGGCAACGCCCGGCACCTCCTCAGCCTGATCAACAACGTCCTCGACCTGTCGAAGATCGAGGCGGAGCGGATGGAGGTGTTCCTCGAGACCTTCGCCGTTTCCGCCGTCGTGGCGGACATCTGCGCCGCCGTGCAGGTGCTGATGGCGAAGAAGGGCAACCGGCTCGTCGTCGAGATGGCCGACGACCTCGGCGACATGCACACCGACCAGGTGAAGCTTCGGCAGTGCGTGATCAACCTCCTGTCGAACGCGGCGAAGTTCTGCGAGAACGGCACGGTGACGCTGGAGGTCCGGCGCGCGACGGATTTCGGCCGCGACTGGCTGACCTTCGACGTCAGGGACACCGGCATCGGCATGGCGCCGGAACAGCTCCAGAAGCTGTTCCAGCGCTTCGCGCAGGCCGACTCGTCCACCACCCGCCGCTTCGGCGGGACGGGGCTCGGCCTCGCGATCACCAAGGCCTTCTGCAAGCTTCTCGGCGGCGACATCGCCGTCACCAGCCGCGAGGGCGAGGGCTCGGCCTTCACCGTGAAGCTGCCGGCGATCGCGACGGCGACCGTGGTCGAGACCGCGATCATCAAGCAGGTGCCGGCGGCCGAGCGGGCGGCGAGCCAGGGCGTGGTGCTGGCGGTCGACGACGATCCGAGCTCGCGCGACCTCGTGTCGAGGTTCCTGACACGCGAAGGCTTCATCGTCCGCACCGCCTCGGACGGCCTGTCGGGGCTGGAAACGGCGCGGGCGGTCCGGCCCGACGTGATCCTCCTCGACGTCACCATGCCGCGCATGGACGGCTGGTCGGTGCTGACGGCGCTGAAGGGCGACGCGGAACTCTCGGCGATCCCGGTCGTCATGCTGACCGTCATCGACCAGCACAGCCTCGGCTTCGCGCTGGGGGCCTCGGACTATCTCTTGAAGCCCGTGCAGTGGGGGCAGCTCCGCAAGGTCCTCGACCGCTTCGCGCCGAACGAGAACGCGCTGGTGCTGGCCGTCGACGACGACCGCGACCTCCTCGCGCGGATGCGCGGCGTCCTGGAAAAGGCGGGGCTCGGCGTTCTCACCGCCGAAAACGGCCGCGAGGCGCTGGCCCTCCTCGAAACGCGGACGCCCGACCTGATCCTCACCGATCTCGTGATGCCGGAGATGGACGGCTTCGCCTTCATCCGCGCCGTCAGGGCGCGGCCGGCGACGCGCGGCGTGCCGATCGTGGTGCTGACCTCGAAGAACCTGTCGCGGCAGGAGTTCCAGGATCTCCGCCGCGACACCGACACCGTCCTGTCGAAGCGGCAGGTCGACCTGCCGGACCTCCTCGACGAGGTCCGCGAACTCGTGGGCAGCCGCCGGCAGGGCGGCCAGCCCCTCCATTCCTTCGCGCCGGCGGCGGCGCGCGAAACCTCCGGGGACGTTTCCTGATGGCGCGGATATTGCTGGTCGAGGATCACGAGGAGATCTGGGATTTCCTGTCGCGGCGGCTGAAGCGCAAGGGCTACGATGTGGTTCTGGCGCATGACGGGCAGGACGCGGTGGATAAGGCGCGGGCGTCGAACCCCGACATCATCCTTCTCGACATGAACCTGCCGGTGATGGACGGCTGGACCGCGGCGAGGACGCTGCGCTCGGATGCCTCACTCCCCCGCATGCCGATCATCGCGCTCACCGCCCACGCCATGTCGGGCGACCGCGAGAAGACGCTGGCCGCCGGCTGCGACGACTACCACCCCAAACCCGTCGACTTCGCCAAACTCGTCACCCAGATCGACGCGCTGCTCGCGGGCAAGGGGTGAAACCGCTCAGGCGTCCTTGAGGTAGAAGGTCTGCATTCGGCCCTTGCCCGGCAGGTCGACGGGGCCGCGCGGCTCGAAGCGGAAGCCCCCGCCCGCCGCCGCGACCGTCGCCTCGGAGGCGTGGATGCGGCCCGGCTCGCAGGAGGCCTCCAGCCGGCTCGCCGTGTTCACCGTGTCGCCCCAGACGTCGTAGAAGAACTTCTTCGTGCCGACGATGCCGGCCGCGGCCGGCCCGGTATGGATGCCGATGCGGATGTCGAGCATGCTCCCATGCGCCCCGCCGTGGACGACCGCCGGCATTTCCGCCGCCATCGACACGACGCGCCGGGCGCTGTCGGCGATCGGGTCGGGGATGCCGCCCACCACCATGTAGGCGTCGCCGATCGTCTTGATCTTCTCCAGGCCGTTGCGGTCGGCGAGCGCGTCGAAGCGCGAGAAGATGCCGGCGAGGAGTTCCAGCGTCTCGGCCGGCGGCATGTCGGCGGCGAGCCGCGTGAAGCCGACGAGGTCGCAGAACAGGACCGTCACCTCGTCGAAGCGGTCGGCGATGGCGCTTTCGCCGGCGCGCAGGCGCCGCGCGACGCTGACGGGCAGGATGTTGTGGAGGAGGTCGTCGGAGCGCTGCTGCTCGGCCCGGAGCAGCCGCAGCGTTTCCTGCTCGCGGTCGCGCAGGAACTTGCGCTCCAGCGACGAGCCGATGCGGGCGCGGAGCAGCGTCTCGTCCAGCGGCTTCGACAGGTAGTCGTCGGCGCCCGCCTCGATGCAGCGCACCGCCGCCTCCACCTCGTCCAGCGCCGACATGACGATCACCGGCAGCACCTGCGTTTCCGGCCGCTCCCGCAGGCGCTTCAGGACTTCGAGCCCGTCGATGCCGGGCATCAGGAGGTCGAGCATCATCAGGTCGAAGCCGCCGCGGGCGGACTTCTCCAGCGCCGACTCGCCGCTGTTGCAGGTCGCGACCTCGTGGCCGTGGCGCTTCAGCCGCCGCGCGATGAGATCGCGCATTGAGGGGTTGTCGTCGACGACGAGGATGCGTCCGGTGATCGGCTGGCGCGCCGCCTCGCCGCGCTTCGCCCCGCTGCCGCCGTCCGCCTTCGCGTCGTCCGTCTCGTCGGAGGAATCGTGGGAGGCCGGCGCGGCGTCGCCCGCCCGCAGCCCGGCGGCGCCGCTGTTCCGGGCGAAACCGGACAGCTTCTCGACCGAGGTGAGGAGCCGGTTCGCGAGCCCGAGCGTGTCGGCGAGCGCCTCGCCGAGCCAAGCGTCGCCGTTGTCGCCGGCTTCCTCGGCCACCAGTTCGCCGTAGCCGAGGATCGCGGTGATCGGTGTGCGGAGGTCGTGCCGGATCGTGCGGATCTCGCCCTGCCGGTCGGCCGCTCCCGCGGCGTCGTCGAACCGGCGTTCCGCCAAGGCGGCGGTGAGGCGCTGGAGGTGGGAGGCAGCCTTCACGGTGCGCGCCAGATCGTCGCGGTAGGCGTCGCCCTTCGCCGCGGCCTCGTCGAGGATGGCGGCGGTTCGCCGCGCGAGGTCGTTCGCCGGGGCCTCCAACTCCTCGCGCACGAACTCGGCCAGTTGCCGCGCGGCCGGCACGCTGTCGTGACCATCGTTCGTGCGCATCAATGCCGCACCGGTTCCAGCTTTCGTCGGCCGCCTTCGCCGAAAGAGCTAGGGCGGGGCGGGCGCGGAACCATCCGCCCCTCGAACCATGTGCCGGGAAACGAAGGCGTTTCGGCCGGAGCCGTTCCCGGGGCGCCGCCGCGCCTATATCCGCCGGCATCCATCCCTATCGAAAGGCAGACCCCATGCTGGCAAGACGCACGCTCGGACTGGAAGGGCTCGAAGTCTCGGCGCTCGGCCTCGGCTGCATGGGGATGAGCCAGAGCTACGGCACGTTCGACGACGCCGAGTCGGTGAAGACCCTGCACCGCGCGATCGAGCTCGGCTGCGACTTCCTCGACACCGCCGAGGTCTACGGACCCTTCACCAACGAGGAGCTTCTCGGCCGCGCCCTCGAAGACCGGCGCGACGAGGTGACGATCGCGACGAAGTTCGGCTTCCGCATCGAGGATGGGAAGAACGCCGGCACGGACAGCCGACCCGAGCATATTCGCGAGGTCTGCGAGGCGTCGCTGAAGCGGCTACGGACCGACCGGATCGACCTCTTCTACCAGCACCGCGTCGATCCGAACGTTCCGATCGAGGATGTCGCGGGGGCGGTCGGCGAACTGGTGCAGGCGGGGAAGGTGCGGTTCTTCGGCCTGTCGGAGGCCGGCGTCGGCACGATCCGCCGCGCGCACGGCGTCCATCCGGTGAGCGCGCTGCAGAGCGAGTATTCGCTGTGGGAGCGCAATCTCGAGGACGACGTGATCCCGGCGCTGCGCGAGCTCGGCATCGGCCTCGTTCCCTTCAGCCCGCTCGGTCGCGGCTTCCTGACCGGCACCGCGAAGCCGGCGGAAGAGTACGACGAAGGCGACTTCCGGCGCGGCGACCCGCGTTTCCAGGGCGGGAACTTCGCCGCGAACATGCGCGCCGCCGATGCGGTGCGGGCGCTGGCCGAAGAGAAGGGCGCGAAGCCCGGCCAGATCGCGCTCGCCTGGCTGCTGCACCAGGGCGACGACGTCGTGCCGATCCCGGGGACGAAGCGGCGCACTTATCTGGAAGAGAACATCGCCGCGGCCGACATCCCCCTTTCGGCCGACGACCTGACGCGGCTCGACGAGGCGCTGAAACCCGGCACCACGGCCGGCCCGCGCTACAGCGAGCGGATGATGGCGACGATCGACCGCTGAGGCCGAGGCGGCGCATGGAGATCCATCTCGACCTGCTCGGCGGGATCGCCGGCGACATGTTCGTCGCCGCGCTCCTCGACGCTTTTCCGGAAGCCGAGGCGGGGGTGCTCGCGAGCGTCGCGGCGGTGGCGGGCGAGGGCGTCGTCGCCTGCCGCTCGGAGCCGCACGGCGACGGGACGCTCCGCGGCCGGCGCTTCGCGGTGGAGCGGGTCGAGGCGCACGATCAACCCCACCATCATCGCCATTGGGCCTCGATCCGCGCCGGCATTGAGCGGGCCGAACTGCCGGAGGCGGTGCGCGGCCATGCGGTCGCGATCTTCATGCATCTGGCGGAAGCGGAAGCGCGGGTTCACGGCGTCGCGCCGGAGGAGGTGGCGTTCCACGAGGTCGGGGCCTGGGACTCGATCGCCGACGTGGTCGCGGCGGCGCACCTCATCGCCACTGCGGACGCCTCGCGCTGGACCGCCTCGCCCGTGCCGCTCGGTCGCGGGCGGGTGCGGACGGCGCATGGCTGGCTGCCGGTTCCCGCGCCCGCGACGGCGCTCCTCCTCGAAGGGATGGAAACGATCGACGACGGGATCGGCGGCGAGCGCGCGACGCCGACCGGCGCGGCGATCCTGCGCCACCTTTGCGGCGATGCGGCGCCCGCCGCACCGAAACCGCGCCGGCTCGCCCGCTCCGGCATCGGCTTCGGCACGCGCAAGCTGGAGGGCGTGCCGAACGTCGTGCGGGCCCTGGTGTTCGATGCGGCGGAAACGGCCCCAGCCGGCTCGCACCGCGAGCTCGGCGTGATCGAGTTCGAGGTCGACGACCAGAGCGCCGAGGACCTTGCGATGGGGCTCGACCGGCTGCGCGCCCACGCGGCGATCCTCGACGCCGTGCAGATGCCGGTCTTCGGCAAGAAGGGCCGGATGGCGGTCTCCGTCCGCCTCCTCGCCAAGGCCGGCGCGATGGACGCGGCGATCGAGGCGGTGTTTCGCGAGACGACGACGATCGGGCTGCGTCACCACGTCGTCTCCGGCGCGGCGTTGCCGCGTCGCGCGCCGACGGTGACGGTGGACGGTCTGCCGGTGCGGGTGAAGGTGGTGGACCGGCCGGGTGGCACGACCGCCAAGGCTGAGGCCGACGACGCGCTGGCGCACGAGACGCATGCCCGCCGGGCAGCCTTGCGCCGCGAGGCCGAGCGGCTGGCGCTCGAAGGGGAGGATGCATGAGCGGCGATGCCGTCTTCCGCCTCGAAGCCGCGCTCCGCGCGGCCGGGCCGCTCGTCGCCGTCGCGGTGTCCGGCGGCGTCGACAGCCTGACGCTGGCGAGCCTGGCGCGGGAGGTGCTCGGGCAGGGCGGCATGCTGGCGGTCCATGCCGTCTCGCCGGCCGTGCCGGCGGAGGCGACGCGGCGGGTGCGGGAACTGGCGGCGGCGCGCGACTGGCGGCTCGCCGTCATCGGTGCGGGCGAGTTCGAGGACCCGCGTTATCTCGCCAATCCGGTGAATCGCTGCTTCTTCTGCAAGACCAACCTCTACGGCGCGATCCGAACCGAGACCGACCGGCAGATCGTCTCCGGCGCCAATCTCGACGATCTCGGCGAATACCGGCCGGGCCTCGACGCCGCGCGCGAGCACGGCGTGCGCCATCCCTTCGTGGAGGCCGGCTTCGCCAAGCGTGACGTGCGGGCGCTGGCGGCGGAACTCGGGCTCGGCGACGTGGCGGAGCTTCCGGCCGCGCCCTGCCTTGCCAGCCGCATCGAGACCGGCATCCGGGTAGAGCCGGACGCGCTCGCCTTCATCCACGCGGCCGAGGCGATGGTGGCGGAACATCTGGGGGCCGGCGGCGGAGCCTCCCGCGCCGTTCGCTGCCGCTTGCGCGCCGGCGGCATCGTGATCGAGCTCGACCGGACGAGCTTCGAGCGGCTGGGCGAGGCGGAGCGAGACGCACTCGCCGCCCGGATCGCGGCCGAACGTCCGGCACGGCTCGGCGAGCAGGCCGTCGGCTTCGCGCCCTACCGGACGGGCAGCGCTTTTCTCGTAGGCCAGGCATGAGCGACGAGTTCGTCCTCGACTTCCGGCGCGAGGAGCGGATCGGGCTGGAGGAGGCGGTCTTCGCCGAGGCCAAGTCCGCGGCGCAGATCGACGCCATCCTCGACGCGGTCGCGGCGAGAGACGGCGCGATCCTCCTGACCCGCCTCGACGAGGCGAAGCTCGCGGCGCTGAAGCCGGAGCACCGGACCGCGATCGACTACTGTGCCGTGTCGTGCACCGCTGTGTTCGGGCCGATGCGTCCGGTCGCCGGGTCCGGCCGCGTCGCGGTGATCTGCGCCGGCACCTCGGACGTTCCTGTCGCCCGCGAGGCGCTGCGGACGCTGCGCTACCAGGGCGAAGAAGCAGAACTGATCGCCGATGTCGGCGTCGCGGGCCTCTGGCGGCTGACCAGCCGGATCGAGGAAATCCGCCGCTTTCCGGTGCTCGTCGTCGCGGCCGGCATGGACGCGGCGCTGCCGAGCGTCGTCGCGGGCCTCGTCGCCGGCGCGGTGATCGCGGTGCCGACCTCGGTCGGCTACGGCGTCGCGGCGGGCGGCCACGCCGCGCTCCACGCGATCCTCGCGAGCTGCGCCCCCGGCATCGCGACGGTCAACATCGACAACGGCTACGGCGCGGCCTGTGCGGCGCTTCGCCTGCTGCGCGCCGCGGAACGAATGCGGGAGGCGACGCCTTGACCTTCCAATCCAGCCAGCGAGGAGCCAGCCCATGGATCGCCGAAGCTTCGTCGGGGGCGCCGTCGTCGGCGCCGGAGTCGCGGCCGCTTCCGGCGCGGGGGCCGCGGCCGTGAACATTGCGGCGCTCCCCAACATGCGGGTCGACGACCCAGCCGACCTGCCCTTCGTCGCCGATCCGGGCGAGAAGCGCGGCGAGATGCTCTACCGCCGCTTCGGCCGGCACGACGAGAAGATCTCGGCGATCGGCATCGGCGGCTTCCACCTCGGCAAGTCGACGCTGACCGATGCCGAGGCGACGCGGCTGATCCATCAGGCGATCGAGCGCGGCATCACATTCATGGACAACTGCTGGGACTACAACAAGGGGCGGTCCGAGCTTCGAATGGGCGAGGCGCTGGAGGAAGGCTCGCGCCGCGACAAGGTGTTCCTGATGTCCAAGATGGACGGGCGCACGAAACAGGAGGCCATCGATCAGATCGACACCTCGCTGAAGCGCCTGCGCACCGATCGGATCGACCTCGTGCAGCACCACGAGATCCTGCGCTACGACGACCCGGACCGCGTCTTCGGCGAGGGAGGCGCGATGGAAGGCTTCGAGGCGGCGCGGCAGGCCGGCAAGCTGCGCTACATCGGCTTCACCGGCCACAAGGATCCGCGCATCCACCTGCAGATGCTGGCCGTCGCCAAGGAGCGCGGCTTCACCTTCGATTCATGCCAGATGCCGCTCAACGTCATGGACGCGCATTTCCGCTCCTTCGCCCATCTGGTGCTGCCGCATCTGGTGGCGGACGGCGTCGCGGTGCTTGGCATGAAGACCTTCGGCGACTCGGTGCTCCTGAAGAGCGGCGCGCCGATCGAGCCGGTGGAATACATCCACTATTCGCTCAACCTGCCGACGACGACCGTGGTGCTCGGCATGGAGCAGCAGCGCGACATGGATCAGGCGTTCGAGGCGCTCAGCACCTTCCAGCCGATGGACAAGACCAAGGTCGCCGAGCTTCTCGCTCGCTCGAAGCCCTACGCGCTGGAGGGCAAGTACGAGCTGTTCAAGACCTCGACCATCTTCGACGGCACGGCGAAGAACGCCGAATGGCTTGGCGAGGACGTCGCAGCGGTGAAAGACCTCGCGCCGAAGATGGAGTGAGCCCGGCTCCCCCGATCCGCTATTCCAGCTTCGGCTCGCCGGGCGCGGTGCCGTTCCACGTCATCGGCGCGACGACCGAGAGCGAGGTCGCGGGCGAGCCCTCAATGATCCGCGTCGTCCGCGCGACATAGACGAGGCTGCCGTTCGTCTTGTCGAACAGGCGGTCGATCTCCAGCGACTTGAAGATCAGCGAACGGCGCTCGTCGAAGACGCCCTCGCCGTCCTCGTCGGCGTCGACCGGTTCCCTGTAGACGATCGGACCGGTCTGGACGCAGGAGACGCTGGCGATCGACGGGTCCTCGGCGATGCCGACCGCGCCGCGCAGGCCCCCGGTGCGCGGCCGCGCGACGTAGCAGCTGACGCCCTCGATCTTCGGGTCCTCGAAGGCCGTCACCACGATCTTATGGTTCGGGCCGATCAGCTTGAACGCCGTCGACACCTCGCCGACGTCCCGCGCCCCGGCGGCCGTCGCCGGGACGAGCACCGCGAGTGCGGCGAGGACGGCTCGCCTCATTCGGCGATCCGCCGCTCGGCATAGGTGCCGAGTTCGGTCGGGAAGGCGAGATCGTCGGGCTTCGCGACGCGGATGGGATAGCCCTTCAGCGCGGCGAATTCGTCGGCTTCCTTGATGACGGCGGCCAAGTCGCCCTCCGTCTGCCCCTCGTAGGTCGGCGCGCCACCGGAGCCCTCGCGCGGCTGGCCGGGCTTCTCCACCGAAACGCGGCCCCGCAACCCGTCACCTTCTTTTGAAACGGTGACGAGAAGGAAATACGAGGTCTCCTCGCCGGTCGGCGGGAAATAGAGCTTGTCGGTGGCGGACATGATCGAGCGGCTCCCTTTTTGCTGGTTTCCGCCGATAGATAGGAAGCCGCGCGGCGGAAGCCCGTGCCGTGAGATGCGACGGTCGGCCGAGGTCGCCGCGACGACGCTTCGGACCATATGTCGGGCTTCGCCGGTTCGTCCGGCCACCCCCTTCGGAGGAGTCGCCCTTGGCCGCCGGCAACCGACGCATCCGCCTCGCGCTCGTTCTCGCCGCCGCGATGCTCGCCGCGCCCGTCTGCGGGGCGCGCGCGCAAAGTCCGGGGCCGGATGCCGGCGGCGGCGAGCGTCCCGGCGCGCTGCGGCTCCTACCGGATGCCCCGTCCGTCACGCGCCGTTCGGTCGATGCCGGCGGGCGGACGATCCGCTACGCGGCGGAGGCCGGCACGCTGCCGCTGCGCGCCGCGAGCGGCGAAACGCGCGCCGCGATGTTCTACGTCTCCTATGCGCAGGAGCCGCGAAACCCGGCGCGGCCCGTCACCTTCGCCTTCAACGGCGGCCCCGGCGCGGCTTCCGCCTTCCTGAACCTCGGCGCGCTCGGGCCGCGCGCCGTCGGCTTCGCGCCGGATGGATCGGTGCCGCCGCCCCCGGCGCGCCTGCGCGACAACCCGGACACCTGGCTCGCCTTCACCGATCTCGTCTTCGTCGACCCGGTCGGCACCGGCTACAGCCGCGCGGCCGACCCCGAGAAGGCTTCGGACTACTGGGGCGTCGACCGCGACGCCGAAGCGATGGAGGCGTTCATCCGGCTCTGGCTCGCCCGCAACGGGCGCACCGGCTCGCCGGTCTTTCTCGCCGGCGAAAGCTATGGCGGCTTCCGGGCGGCGGTGGTCGCGCGGAAGCTGCAGGCGGACGGGGCGGTCGCGCCGAGCGGCATGGTGATGATCTCGCCCGCGATCGAGTTCGCGCTCTTGCGCGGGACCGACGACTTCCAGCCGCTGCCCTGGGCGCTCGGCCTGCCCGGCATGGCGGCGGTGGAGCTGGAGCGGCAGGGCGTCCGGGGCGAGGCGCTGGAGCAGCGCCTCGCGGCGGCGGAGCGCTTCGCGCTCGGCGACTATCTTCTCGACCTCGCCGACGGGATCGCGATGAAGCCGGAGACGATCGACGCGCTGGCGCGCTGGACCGGCCTTTCGCCCGACCTCGTCCGGCAGCGGAACGGCCGCGTGCCGGCATCGGTCTTCGTCAAGGAACTGTCGAAGCGCGCCGGCCGCTCTCCCAGCTTCTACGACGGCACGGTGGACGGGCCGGACCCGGAGCCGGGCAGCGCCCGGCCGGAAGCGCCCGACGCCGTGCTCGACCGCGCGACGCCCGCCTTCTCCAGCGCCTTCGTCGCCTATGTCCGCGAGGAGATCGGCTACCGGACGGACGTGACCTATCGGCTGCTCGAAGGCGAGATCGGCGGGCGCTGGGACTACGGCACGACGCCGCAGCGCCAGGGCTATGCCGGCGCGCTGGAGGACCTCACCGAAGCGCGGGCGCTGAACCCGTCGATGCAGGTGATGATCGCGCACGGGCGGACCGACCTCGTGACGCCGCCCTTCGCCACGAAGTACCTGATCGGCCAGGAGCCGCCGCTCGCCGGCGCGGCGCCGGTCGAGCTGCGGACCTACGAGGGCGGCCACATGATGTATATGCGCGCCGATTCCCGTCATGCGCTCTCGCTCGACGCGCGGGCGCTGTTCGAGCGCGCCGCCGCGCCCGCGCCGAGCGGCGGCGGGACCCCCGCGCCGGGGGGCGGCTGAGGGGCGTCGCCGCTTGGCCGCATCCCCGCGCAACGGTCCCGCCGCGCCGCGAGGCGTGCGCGAGCGCTCCCGGGCGCTCCGCAACCTGCCGCCGTTCCTCGTTCTTGTCTGGCGCGCCAGCCCGCCGCTCGCCGCGAGCGCGGTGGCGCTGCGGCTCGTCCGCGCCTTCCTGCCGATCCTGCTCCTCTTCGTCGGCAAGCTGATCATCGATGAGGTGGTGCGGCTGGCGGGATTGCCGAACCGGCCGGACTCGCTCGCGAACTGGCTGGAAAGCGGGCTCGCCGACCGCCTCGCCCTCCTCGTCGCGGCCGAGTTCGCGCTGGCGATCGCCGACGACGTCTTCGGCCGCGTCGTATCCTATGCCGAGGGTACGCTGTCGGAGCGCGTCTCGATCGCCGCCTCGATCCGGCTGATGCGGCATGCCGCGACGCTCGACCTCGCGACCTTCGAGGACGCCGAGTTCCAGAACCGGCTGGAGCGGGCGCGCATCCAGACCACCGGCCGCATCCCGATCATCGGGCAGGTCGCCGGCCAGGCGCAGGATCTGGCGACGCTGGCGAGCTTCGCGGCGGGGCTCGCCGCCTATTCGCCCTGGCTCGTCGCGCTGCTGGCGGTGACGCTGGTGCCGGGCTTCCTCGGCGAGGCGCATTTCAACAACGAGGCCTACGCGCTCGCCCATGCGCGGACCGCCGAGCGGCGCGAGATCGACTACGTGCGCCAGACGGCGGCGGGCGTCGACGCGGCGAAGGAGGTGAAGATCTTCGCGCTCGGCGCCTTCCTCGTCGAGCGCTACCGGCACCTCGCCGAGCGCTTCTTCACGTCGAGCCGGCGGATCGCCGGGCGGCGCGCGGCCTGGGGCGCGCTGTTCGCCGCCTTCGGCACGCTCGGCTACTACGCGGCCTACGCCTTCATCGTGGCGCGGGCGCTGGCCGGCGCGATCACGATCGGCGACCTGACCTTCCTCGCCGGGTCGTTCCGGCGGCTGCGCGCGCTGCTCGACGCGCTCCTCACCGGCTTCTCGGCCACCGCCGCGCAGGCGCTCTACCTCGAAGACCTGTTCTCGTTCTTCCGCGTCGAGGCCTCGATCCGCCGCCCCGCCACCGATCTCCTGCCGTTTCCGGAGCCGATGCGCGACGGCTTCCGCTTCGAGGGTGTCGGCTTCCGCTATCCGGGCTCGGAGCGCTGGGCGGTGCGCGACCTGTCCTTCGACCTCCGCGCCGGCGAGACGATCGCCCTCGTCGGGGAGAACGGCGCCGGCAAGACGACGATCGTGAAGCTCCTCGCCCGCCTCTACGAGCCGACGGAAGGGCGGATCACGCTCGACGGCCGCGACCTTGGCGAATACGACGCGGACGCCTTGCGTGCCCATGTCGGGGTGATCTTCCAGGATTTCGTGCGCTACAGCCTGACCGCCGCCGAGAACATCGCGGTCGGGCGCATCGAGGCGCGAAACGACCGGCCGCGGATCCGCACGGCCGCGGTGGAGAGCCTCGCGGACGAGGTGGTCGCCAAGCTCCCCGAGGGCTACGACCAGATGGTGGGCAAGCGTTTCGTCAACGGCGTCGAGCTTTCCGGTGGCGAATGGCAGAAGCTGGCGATCGCGCGGGCCTATATGCGCGACGCCGCGGTGCTGATCCTCGACGAGCCGACCGCCTCGCTCGACGCGCGGGCGGAGGCCGAGGTCTTCGCCAGGTTCCGCGACCTGTCGCGCGGGCGGACCAGCGTCCTCATCTCGCACCGCTTCTCCTCGGCGCGCCTCGCCGACCGCATCCTCGTGCTCGGGGAGGGCCGGGTCGAGGCGCAGGGGACGCACGCGGAACTGCTGCGCGCGAGCGGCCGCTACGCCGAGCTCTTCGAGCTGCAGGCGCGCGGCTATCGGTAGGACGCCGTCTCAACGCTCCGGCGGCGGGCAGGGCCATTTCTGCGAGGGGGTGAGGCCGGACGGCAGCTTGGTCGCGGGGTCGCCGCAGGCGAGATCGACCTGCGCCTGCGTGAGGCCGGTGGCCGTCGACAGGTCCAGCCCCTCGATGCGGGTCAGGAACATGTAGGCGCCGGAGAAGTTCAGCGGTCCCTCGATCGTCGCGCCGGCGAGATTTGCGCGCGCGAGGTTGGCGAAGGTAAAGTCGTTGTTGCCGAGCACCGCCTTCTCGAAGCGGGCCCGGCCGAGCTCGGCCTTCTCGAAGCTGCTGTTGGAGAGCCGGGCGGCGACGAAGGCGGAGCGCTGCAGCTCCGCGCCCTTGAACGATGCGCCGGTCGCGGACAGCTTTGACAAGTCGACGCGGTAGCCCTCGACCTTGGTGAAGTTCGCGCCGTCGGCGACCGCGCCCGCGAGCGACGTGCCCGCCAGCTTGGCGTCCTCGAGATTGGCCCCCTTCAGCGCCACCTCGCGCAGATCGCTCTGGCTGAGGTCCGCGCCGCGGAGATCCGCCCCTTCCAGATTCTCGCCGGACAGCATCAGGTTGCGCCGGTTGCAGCCGCTCCAGTCCCGTCCGGCTTCCGCCGAGCCGTTGCAGTCGGCGGCGAAGGCCGCCGCCGAGGGCAGGAGAAGCGCGATGGCTGTGGCGATGGAGCGGATCATCCTGGCCGTCCCGTCCGTGTCGGTTGCGACTGTGACGACCCCATTCTACCGGCGATGGCCGGGTGCGGATAGGGCGGATCGCTCGCTCATGCCGCCGTCAGGACGACCTTGACGCTCTGGCTCCGGTCGAGCGCCAGGCGGAAGGCGGCCGGCGCATCGAGAAGCGGCCGGCGCGCCGTGACGATCCGCATGACGTCGACCTTGCCCGAGGCGATGAGGTCGACGGCCTTGGCGAACTCGGCGTCGAAGCGGAACGTGCCGAGAAGGTCGATCTCCTTCGCCATCACCGCGTTCATCGGGCTCGGGATGTCGCCGCCGGGGAGGTTGCCGATCTGGACCACCGTGCCGCCGCGCCGAACGGTGCGAATCGCGGAAGCGAGACCCGCTGCCGTGCCGGATGCTTCGAACACGACGTCCGGCGCCTCGATCGTCTCCAGCCCCTTCGGGTCTGCCGAAAGGTCGATCGCCGCGTCGGCCCCGAGCGCCTTCGCCATGGCGAGCGGCGCCGCGGCGAGGTCCACTACCGCGGCGCGGGCCGGCCCTCGCAGCTTAGCAGCCACGAGTGTCAGGAGTCCGATCGGCCCGGCGCCGACGACGAGGACGCTCCGGCCGGCGAGATCGCCGCCGCGCTTCACCGCGTGGAGGCAGACCGCCAGCGGCTCGGCGAGCGCCGCCGCCTCGATCGGCAGCGAATCCGGCACGGGCACGCACTGTTCCGGCGTCGTGTCGAAGAGGGTCGCGAAGCCGCCCTGCATGTGCGGGTTCTTCGAGGCCGAGCCCATGAAGAAGACGTTCTCGCAAAGGTTCGCCCGCCCCTCGCGGCAGCGGGGACAATGGCCGCAGGGGCGGAACGGGTTCACCGCGACGCGCGTGCCGGGCGCGAGGCCCTCGACCTTCGCTCCGACCGCTTCCACCGTCCCGGCGATCTCGTGGCCGAGGACGAGCGGCTCCTTCACCACGAAGTCGCCGGTCCGGGCGTGGCGGAAATAGTGCATGTCGGAGCCGCAGATGCCGCCGGCCCCGAAGCGGATGCGGACCCTCGCCGGGTCGAGTTCGCCCAACGGACGCTCGACGACCCGGAGGTCCTCGGGTGCGAAGATGGTGACGGCTTTCGCGAGGGTCATCGGATCAGTCCCATCTGGGTCGGGAGCCACAGCGTCACCACCGGCACGAAGGTGATGACGAGGAGGGCGAGGAAGAGCGGCACCAGCCAGGGCAGGATCGCGACCGTGGTGCGCTCGACCGAGAGTTTCGCAACGCGCGACAGGACGAACAGCACCATGCCGAGCGGTGGGTGAAGGAGGCCGATCATCAGGTTCAGCGTCATGATCAGGCCGAAATGCACCGGATCGACGCCGAGCCGCAAGGCGATCGGAAGCAAGATCGGCACGACGATGGTGATCGCCGCGATCGTGTCGAGGAAGCAGCCGATCACGAGGAGGAGGATGTTCACGAGGAGGAGGAACACCCACTTGTTGTCGGTGACCGAGAGGATCGCGTCCGACATCAGCTGCGCCGCCTGGCTGACGGTGAGGAGCCAGGCGAAGACGGAGGCCGCCGTCACGATGAAGAGGACCGAGGCGGTGGTCTCGATCGTGTCGAAGCTCGCCTTCGCCAGCGTCGCGAACGTCATCGTGCGGTAGCGCACGAGCCCGAGGAACAAGGACCAGATGACGGCGGCGACTGCCGCTTCCGTCGGCGTGAACCAGCCCATCGTCATGCCGCCGATGAGGATCATCGGCGTCATCAGCGCCATCACCGCCGAGAACTGGTAGCGCCAGTCGAGCGCGACGAGGAGGGCGAGCGCGGCGAGGACGGACAGGTTGAGCGACAGGCCGGCCCGCGTCAGCACCCAGACGGCGAGCGGGAACAGGAGGACGACGAGGACCTCCAGGGACGCGGCGAGGAGCTTTCGCGTGTCGAAGGGCGCGTCGGAGCCCCAACCGCGCCGGTAGGCGATGACCGCGACCGTCAGCATCATCAGGAGCGTCATCACGACGCCCGGCAGGATGCCGGCCATGAACAGGGCGCCGATCGAGACGTTCGCCATCATGCCGTAGATCACGAAGGGGAGCGAAGGCGGGAAGATGGGTCCCAGCGTCGCGGACGCCGCGGTGACGCCGACCGCCGCTTCCACCGGATAGCCATGGTCCCGCATCGCCTTGATCTCGATCGTGCCGATGCCGGCGGCGTCGGCCAGCGCCGTGCCGGACATGCCGGAGAAGATCACCGAGCCGAGGATGTTCACCTGCGCGAGCCCGCCCTTCATCCAGCCAACGAGGGCGACGGCGAAGGAATAGATGCGGCCCGTGACGCCGGCGATGTTCATCAAATTCCCGGCGAGGATGAAGAACGGCACGGCGAGGAGCGGGAAGCTCTCGACGCCCGCGATCATGCGCTGCGCGACGATGATGTCGGGCGCGACGCCGTAGACCACGAGGTAGAGGCCGGAGGCGACGAACATCGAGATCGCGACCGGCACGCCGACCAGCATCAGGACGAGGAAGCAGCCGATAAGAAGCGACATCCGCGTCAGGCCCCCGTGCCGTCGAAGGCGCCGGGGCGCTCCAGCGTGGAATAGCCGCGCCGCCAGTCGCCCCAGGCGACGAGCACGGAGCGGAGCAGCATCAGGACGAAGGCCGCGAACACCGTGTAGAAGACGACGGAGCGCGGCAGGTCGACCGTCACCATCCGCTCGCGCCGGACGATCCAAGCGTAGCGCCAGAGGAGGTAGGCGGCATAGGCGAAGAAGGCGATGCGGACGACGTCGACGAACAGCGACAAGACACGGCCGGCGCGTTCCGGCAGGTAGTGGAACAGGATGTCCACCTGGATGTGGCGCGACAGGCGCACGCACATCACCGATCCGAGGAAGACCACCACGACCAGGCAGTTGATCGCGATCTCCTCCGTCCAGGCGAAGCTGTTGTTGAGGACGTAGCGGGTGAAGAACTGCAGGAAGACGCAAAGCGCCATTCCCCAGAACACCGCCAGCGTCAGCCAGTCCTCGACCGAGAAGACGCGGAGATCGACCGGCGCGGCCTCCTCGTCGAAGACCTCCGCGATCTCCTCGGCCGTGACCTTCGCGTGCGGTTCTGCGGCGGACGACATGCGCGTCTCCTCGGCTGGCGGAACTCGTGGAACGGAAGCGGGCCCGCCCGCCGCGAGAACGGGCGAGCGGACCGGGCTTGGCCGCGGCTACTGGATGGCGCGGATCGCGTCGTAGTCCGCCTGGACGTAGCCGTAGCTCTCCAGCGGCGACTTCTCCTTCACGGTCTTTTCGAAGTCGGCCTTGTCGACCTCGGTCACCGTCAGGCCGCGGTCCTTGAAGGTCTGGACCAGCGCGGCTTCCCGCTCCTGCACGATCTTCGTCGCGCGGGCCGCCGCCTCCTGCATGACGTCGGTGAAGATCTGCTTGTCGGCGTCCGACAGCGAGGCCCAGCGCGTCTGCGAGATCACGGTGTTGAGGTGGTCGGTGATGTGGCCGGTGAGGACGATGTACTTCTGCACCTCGAAGAACTTCTTCGCCTCGATCGTGGTCAGCGGGTTCTCCTGCGCCTCGACCGTGCCGTTCTGGAGCGCGAGATAGACCTCGGCGAAGGCGATCGGCGCGGTGTTCGCGCCGCAGGCGCGCGGCATCGCGAGATAGGCCGGCACGTCCGGCACGCGCATCTTCACGCCCTGAAGATCGGCGCAGGTCCGGATGTCCTTGTTCGCGGTGGTGTGGCGCGTGCCGTAGTAGGTGACCGCCGCGATGTGGTGGCCCGACGCTTCCTCGTAGCCGGCCGCGAGGCGCTTGAACACGTCGCTCTTCGTGTAGGCGAGGAGGTGCTCCGGGTTGCGGAAGATGTAGGGGTAGTAGGTGACACCGATCGGCGGGTATTCGCGCGCCGCGAAGCTCGACCCCGAGATGATGATGTCGACGGTGCCGAGCGTCAGGCCCTGGTTGATGTCGGCTTCCTTGCCGAGTTGCGAGGCCGGGAAGACCTGGATCTCGTAGCGCCCCTCGGTGCGCTTCTTGATCTCCTCCGCCGCCCAGAGCGATTCCGTGTGGAACGGCTCGCTCGTCTCATAGACGTGCGCCCATTTAAGCGTCGTCGCCTGGGCGAAGGCGCCCGTCGGCAAGAGCGCCAGCGCGGCGAGCGCCGCTCCGAACAACCGGTTCTTCGTTGGCATGCGGTTTCCTCCCTTGTCGTGATCCCCGGCGAAGCGGTGGGGCGGCTTCCCGTGCCGCCGCCATTGCCGCCGCCGTCCTTCCCGGTTCCGCGTCGCCGAAGCCCGTCTGGAACCGGAGCTGCGATTTCTCGAGATGCGCCCGCATCGCGGCGCTCGCCGCCGCGGCGTTCCCGTTCGCGATGGCGTCGCGCACGAGGCGGTGCTCGTCGTGCGCCAGCCGCCAGCTCGCACCGTTCTCGAAATAGCCGGACAGGCGCTCGAAATACGGCGACATCCGCTTGTCGAAGAGCTCGCCGACGAGCCGGGTCACGACCGGGTTGCCGACGATCCCCGCGACGCCGACGTGGAACAGCCGGTCGAGCGCGATCGTCTCGGGCGAGGGATGCCCGCCGCGCTCGGCCTCCGCCAGGACCTCGTCCAGCGTCGCGACCTCGTGCGGCCCGGCCAGCGTCGCGGCTTGCGCCGCGACGGCGCTCTCGATCAACTCGCGCGCCCCGAGAATTTCGAACGGTCCGTCGGCCTCGATCCTCACGCCCGTCGCCGCCGGCTCCCGCGCGGTGACGTAGATGCCGGAGCCGACGCGAATGCGCACCCACCCTTCGACCTCCAGCGCGATCAGCGCCTCGCGCACGGTCGGCCGCGAGATGCCGAGCCGCTCCGACAGCTCGCGCTCCGGCGGCAGCCGGTCGCCGGAGGAGTATTCGCCGCGCTCGATCAGGCCGCGCAACTGATCGGCGACCTGACGGTAGAGACGGCGGGGTTCGATCGCGGTGAGCGGCATTCGAAGTGGTCAATCGGCCAGACCAATTGCCCAAATGTGCAACCGGTGGCATGCTCGCGTCAAGCCCGATCGCGAAGCAGCCCTCGCGCTTGCCAAGCGGGCCGCGGTCGGGAGAACATGGGCGATTCGCTGGAAAGGCCGTGGAGGACGGCCGGCGGACGCGGAGTGGAGGAAACGGTCCGGCATGGCATCGGTCGATATCGTCGACGTCAGGAAGAGCTTCGGCTCGCATCCGGTGATCAAGGGCGTCAGCGTCCGGATCGAGGACGGAGAGTTCGTGATCCTCGTCGGGCCGTCGGGCTGCGGGAAGTCGACGCTGCTCCGGATGCTGGCGGGCCTCGAACACGTCTCCGCCGGCGAGATCCGCATCGGCGAGCGCGTCGTCAACGACCTGCCGCCGAAGGACCGGGACATCGCGATGGTGTTCCAGAACTACGCGCTCTATCCGCACATGACGGTGGCCGACAACATGGCCTTTTCCTTGAGCCTCAAGGGCGCGGGGAAGCCGGAGATCGACGGCCGCGTGAAGCCGGCGGCGGAGATCCTCGGCCTGTCGCATCTCCTCGACCGCTATCCGCGCCAGTTGAGCGGCGGGCAGCGCCAGCGCGTTGCGATGGGCCGCGCGATCGTGCGCGACCCGGCCGTGTTCCTGTTCGACGAGCCGCTATCCAACCTCGACGCCAAGCTGCGCGTCTCGATGCGCACCGAGATCAAGAACCTCCACCAGCGCCTGACCACGACCACGGTCTACGTCACGCACGACCAGATCGAGGCCATGACCATGGCCGACAAGATCGTCGTCATGCAGGACGGGCGGATCGAGCAGGTCGGCGCGCCGCTGGAGCTCTACGACCGGCCGGCCAACCTCTTCGTCGCCGGCTTCATCGGCTCGCCGGCGATGACCATGCTGAGCGGCCGCGTCGATCCGGACGACGCCTCGCGCTTCCGCACCGGCGACGGGCTGGCGCTGCCACTGCCGTCCGGCCACAAGGGACAGCCGGGGCAGGATCTCGTCTACGGCCTCCGGCCGGAGGCGATCGGGCTCGGCGGCGCGATCCCGATCGAGGTCGTGGTGGTGGAGCCGACCGGCTTCGAGAGCCACGTGCTCGGCCGGCTCGGCCAGACGAGCGTCAACTGCGTGTTCCGCGAGCGCATCGCCGCCCGGCCGGGCGAGACCTTGCCTGTTTCGATCGACCCCGGCTCGGTGCACCTGTTCGACGCAGGGACGGGCCGGCGGCTTTAGGCAAATCACGGGTCCCGTCGCCGGGAGAGGGGCGGGGCCACGGCATGGAAACGGGAGGAGAAGAACCCATGATCATCGACCGCAGACGGCTACTCGCCGGCACGGCCGGCCTCGCGGCGGGCCTCGCCCTGCCGGGCGGCCTCGGGCGCGCGCTCGCGCAAGGGGCCGAGCCGAGTTTCACGCCGGAATCCGGCGCGAGCCTCCGGCTCCTGCGCTGGGCGCCCTTCGTGCCGGCGGAAGAGGCGGCCTGGCTCGCCAACACGAAGAAGTTCACCGAAGCGACCGGCGTCGAGGTGCGGATCGACAAGGAAAGCTGGGAGGACGTGCGCCCGAAGGCCGCCGTCGCGGCCAATGTCGGCTCCGGCCCCGACATGGTGATGAGCTGGTTCGACGACCCGCAGCAGTACCCGGACAAGCTCCTCGACGTGACGGATCTCGCCAACTTCGTCGGAGGGGCGAACGGCGGCTGGTATCCGGGCCTCGAAGGCTACGCCAAGCGCGAGGGCAAGTTCATCGCCATGCCGCTCTGCGCCATCGGCAACGCCGTGGTGTATCGCGACAGCCACGTGAACGCGGCCGGCTTTTCCGAATTCCCGAAGGACACGGCCGGGTTCCTGGAACTCTGCAAGGCGATGCAGGCGAAGGGCACGCCCGCCGGCTTCCCGCTCGGCAAGGCGGTCGGCGACGGCAACAACTACGCCCACTGGCTGCTCTGGAGCCACGGCGGCAAGATGGTGGACGAGCAGGGGAAGGTGACGATCAACAGCCCCGAAACGCTGGCGGCCGTCAAATACGCGATGGAGCTCTACAAGACCTTCATTCCGGGGACCGAAAGCTGGCAGGACGTCAACAACAACCGCGCCTTCCTGGCCGGGCAGGTGTCGCTGACCGCGAACGGCGTCTCGGTCTACTACGCCGCGCTCAAGGACGACTCGACGAAGCCGATCGCCGAGGATATGCGCTCGACCAACCTGCCGGTCGGTCCGGTCGGCCAGTCGGTCGAGCTGCACCAGACCTCGACCCTCTCGATCTTCGCCCACACGAAGTATCCGGAGGCGGCGAAGGCGTACCTGAAGTTCATGTACGGGACGGACAACATGAACGCCTGGATCGAGGGTGCCAGCGCCTATTGCTGCCAGCCGCTGAAGGGTCTCGCGAACAACCCGGTCTGGACGGCGAAGCCGATCCACGCGGCCTATGCGAAGGCCTCCGAGACGCTTCGGCCCAACGGCTATGCCGGTCCGCTCGGCGCGGCCTCGGCCGGCGTCATGGCCGACTACGTGCTGGTCGACATGTTCGCGGAAGCCTGCACCGGCCAGTCCGCCCCGGAGGACGCGATCGCGAACGCCGAGCGCCGGGCGAGCCGGTACTACCGGAGCTGATCGCTTCGGCTGGCGGAAGCGCGGCATACCCTCTCCCCGTCCGGGAGAGGGCGAGGTCCGGCGGCCGCGCCGAACCTCCGGCTGCCGCCGGGTCGCCAACGTCTCGAAACAGGAAGCCGCCATGTCGACGACCACGATCGGAACGGTGCAGCGACCGGCGAAGCCGTCCTTCCTCGCGCGCCTGTCCCAGAGCCGGAACGGGCTCGGCCTCCTGTTCCTTCTGCCGGCGGCGGCCTTCCTTCTCTGCTTCCTAACCTATCCGCTGGCGCTCGGCGTCTGGCTCGGCTTCACCGACACGAAGATCGGACGGCCCGGCATCTTCATCGGCCTCGAGAACTACGAATACCTCCTGCACGACCGGGTGTTCTGGATCTCCGTGTTCAACACCGTCGTCTACACGGCCGTCGCCTCGGTGCTGAAGTTCGGGCTCGGCCTCTGGCTGGCGGTGATCCTCAACGAGCGCCTGCCGTTCAAGACCTTCTTCCGCGCCATCATCCTCCTGCCCTGGGTGGTGCCGACGGTGCTCTCGGCGCTGGCCTTCTGGTGGATCTACGATTCGCAGTTCTCGATCATCTCCTACGTCCTCCTGAAGCTCGGTCTGATCTCCGCGCCGATCAACTTCCTCGGCGATCCCGTGAACGCCCGGATCGCGGTGATCGCCGCGAACGTCTGGCGCGGCATCCCCTTCGTCGCGATCTCGCTGCTTGCCGGCCTCCAGACGATCCCCGCCTCGCTGCACGAGGCGGCGGCGCTCGACGGCGCGACCTCGTGGCAGCGCTTCCGGCGCATCACGCTGCCGCTGCTCACCCCGATCATCGCGGTGGTGATGACCTTCTCGGTGCTCTTCACCTTCACCGACTTCCAGCTCATCTACGTTCTGACCAAGGGCGGCCCGGTGAACGCCACGCACCTGATGGCGACGCTCTCGTTCCAGCGCGGCATCCCCGGCGGCGCGCTCGGCGAGGGCGCGGCGATCGCCGTCGCCATGGTGCCGTTCCTGCTCGCCGCGATCCTGTTCTCGTTCTTCGGCCTGCAGCGCCGCCGCTGGCAGCAGGGCGGGGGAGACTGAGGGGACCCTGATGACCATCGTCCACACCGAGCCCAACGGCGGCCACCTCACCGACGACGTCGTCGGCATGTCGCACCACGATACCTTGGCGCGGCGGATCCTGGTGATCTACCTGCCGCTCGCGGTCTTCATCTTCGTCCTCCTGTTCCCGTTCTACTGGATGGCGATCACCGCCATCAAACCCAACGGCCAGCTCACCAACTATTCGACCTATTCGCCCTTCTGGGTGATTGGGCCGACGCTCGACCACGTGAAATATCTTCTGTTCGAGACCTCCTATCCCGGCTGGCTGTGGAACACGGTGGTGGTCGCGACCTGCTCCACCGTGATCGCGCTGGCGGCTTCCGTCTTCGCGGCCTACGCGATCGAGCGCATCCGCTTCACCGGCGCGCGTGTCACCGGGCTCCTCGTCTTCCTCGCCTATCTGATCCCGCCCTCGATCCTGTTCATCCCGCTCGCCTTCATCGTCTTCCAGGTCGGCATCTTCGACTCGCGGCTCGCCCTGATCCTCACCTATCCGACCTTCCTCATCCCGTTCTGCACCTGGCTCTTGATGGGCTATTTCCGCTCGATCCCGTTCGAGCTGGAGGAAAGCGCTCTCGTCGACGGCGCGTCGCGCTGGCAGATCCTGACGAAGATCGTCTTGCCGCTGGCCGTGCCGGGGCTGATCTCCGCCGGCATCTTCGCCTTCACGCTCGCCTGGAACGAGTTCATCTACGCGCTGACCTTCATCCAGTCGTCGGAGAACAAGACGGTGCCGGTCGGCGTCCTGACCGAGCTCGTGCGCGGCGACGTCTACGAATGGGGCTCGCTGATGGCCGGCGCGCTGATCGGCTCGCTGCCGGTGGTGATCCTCTACTCGTTCTTCGTCGACTACTACGTCTCGTCGATGACCGGCGCGGTGAAGGAATAGGCTCCGCAACCCTCCGCCGGGCGGGGGCGGACATCCGTCCGGCCGGCATTACCTATGGCTCCGTCCTGCGGCACCCGCCGCTCGATGGAGTTGCGGCATGATCCTGGGCGACGAGCAGCGACTGATCTGGCCGGGGGCGGGCAATGCCGGCGGGCGCGTGATCTGCGCCGAGAACCGGCCGGCGGACACGCCCTACCCGGTGACGTTCGGCGAGGACAAGTACGGTGCCTTCGTCCGCTTCGAGACCGAGCAGGAGGACAAGTCGAGGAACGAGCGGCAGCGCTACGGCAACGGCCGCTCGCCGAAGCGGGCGATGATCTCGCTGGAAAGCCTCGGCAACGTCCGGCGTTACGGCCGGCCGATCGAGCACCGCTTCGGGCTCGTGGTCGAGGCTGGCGCGCCGCAGATTCCGAACCTCTTCACCGTCCTCAGCCAGGAGAACGCCGGCCCGCCGAAAGGCAAGGACT
The DNA here is from genome assembly GCF_008802405.1 of Plantimonas leprariae. Lineage (GTDB taxonomy): Bacteria > Pseudomonadota > Alphaproteobacteria > Rhizobiales > Rhizobiaceae > Plantimonas > Plantimonas leprariae. The sequence continues at coordinate 239,597 of NZ_VZDO01000003.1, read as the reverse complement.
ACCGGCCGCCGCCGATGAGCTTCGGGATCGATGCGATCTCGCGGCCGCGCTCGCAGGCGGTGGACGAGTTCTTCTTCCTCGACACCAACGTCTGGGACCCGGTGAAGGAAAAGGGCGTCAGCGGTCATCGCATCCTGTCGAAGCGCCCGCTCGAACGCGGCGCGTTCTACGCCGTTCGGCTGCTCTTCGTGGACGGGCGCGGCGGCGACGGGCGGCTGGAGTTCCGGCTCGGGCAGGGAAAGCCCGGCGCCGACACCGAGCTGCAGGGGAGCTACGACGGCCCGACCGGCTACGAGGGTTTCGGCTCGGTCTATCCCGCCTTCGGCGTCTACCAGCACTGGGGCCAGCGGCCGCTGGCCGCCCGGTTCTACGACTGGCGCGAGGCGGTCAGGCCGGCGGCGTGAGCCCCGCGTCGCCGCCGGCCATCGCGTCGCAGATCGCCTCGACGATCAGCGCAGCCGACACGGCGCCGGGGTCTCGATGGCCGAGCGAGCGGTCCCCCAGCCGCGACGCCCGCCCGATTGTCGCGACAATGTCCCGCGTCGCCGCCGCGCCGCGGCGTGCGGCCTCGGCGATGGCGGCCGGCCGCTCGCCGCGTTCGGCTGCGTCGGCGGCCGGGCCCCAGGCGTCCAGCATGGTCTTCTGGCCGGGCGCCGCCTTGCCGCGATGGACGATCCCGTCCCGCATCGCGACGACGACGGCGCGCAACTCCCCAGCGGGCATCTCGGCGCGCGAGCCGGCCGCCTTGCCGGCGCGCAGCAAGGCCGGGCGTGGAGCGGCCCGGACGAGGCTCCGACCGCGTCGGGAAACCCCTTGGCGGCGGCGTTGAACACGTCCTGCAGCGCTCCGTCGACGGCGTCAGCCGCTTCCGAGGCGGCCTTCGTGCCGGCTTGCATGGCGATGCCGTGGTCGCCGTCGCCGACCGCGCTGCTTCTCGTGCTCGGCCTGCCGCACGGAGGCGATGTCGTCGGTGGTGAGGACGGTCCGCGCCTCGACGCCCTCGATCTCCAGCATCTCGCTCGCCATGTCGAAGTTCATCGCGTCGCCGGCATAGTTGCCGTACATGAAGAGGACGCCCGCGCCGCCGTGCGCGGCGAGCGCCGCATCCACCGCCGGCTGCGGCGGCGGCGAGGCGAAGACGTTGCCGATCGCCGCCGCGTCGGCGAGCCCCTTGCCGACGAAGCCGAGAAAGGTCGGCTCGTGGCCGGAGCCGCCGCCGATCACCAGCGCTACCTTGCCGGGGCGCGGGCCGTTCACCGCGACCACCGCGCGTTGGCTCCGGTCCGGCCGGCGGAGGTGCTCGGCATGCACGGCGAGGATGCCGGCCAGCATCTCGTCGACCGCGGCGTCGGCGTTGATCAGCTTCTGCGTCAGGCTCGAACGGCGTTCGCGGAAGCGAGGTTAGGGCCGGGGGCCGCGCGCGGCAACGCCCGGCCCCGGCCGGCCGTCAGCGGCTGTTGTACTTGGCGTCGACCTCGTTGATCGCCGCGACGTTGCCGGCGGAACGGCCCTTCGGATCGAAGGTCTCCTTCAGGAAGGCGTCGGCGATGGACTTCGCCAGTTCCGAGCCGATCACCCGCGCGCCCATGGTGATGATCTGCGCGTCGTTGGAAAGCGCGGCGCGCTCGGCCGAATAGGTGTCGTGGGTCAGCGCCGCGCGGATGCCCGGCACCTTGTTGGCCGAGATGCATACCCCGATGCCGGTGCCGCAGACGAGGATCGCCCGGTCGTACTTGCCGTCGAGCACCTCGTTCGCCACCCGGTCCGAGAGGTTGGCGTAGAACGGGTCGGCGCCCGCATCCGTGCGCGAGATCTCGGCGACCTCGTAGCGGTCCTTCAGGTGCTCGGCCAGCGCCTTCGCCAGTCCTTCGCCGGCACTGTCTCCTGCGATCGCAAGCTTCATGGTTCTTCTCCTTTTCCGATCAATCCGCGGCTGCCAGGAGGCTCGCCGCCGTCCGCTCGTCGGTGATGAGGCCGCCGAGCCGCCCGCTCCTCAGGACGGCGCGGATCGCCGCGACCTTCGCCGGGCCGCCGGCGATCACGACGATGCGTCCGTCGCGCGCCCCGTCGAGGTCGACGGCGAGGGTGCGGGCGGTGAGCCCGGTTTCCAGCACCTGGCCGCGCTTGTCGAAGAAATGGCCGAGCATCTCGCTGACGCCGCCGGCCGCCTCGATCTCGGCGATCTCGCGGGCTTCGATCATGCCGGTGGCGACGAGCTGCGCGCCGGCATCCGCCGTGCCGACGCCGCAGAACTTCAAGGCGGCGTGGTTCGACATGTCGAACACGTCCCGGACGCCCGGCTGCGCCAGCAGCACCGCGCGGTCCTCGGCGGAATTGGCGAAGAACGGCACCGGCAGGACGAAGGCCGGCGCGCCGGTCTTCTCGGCGAGGCGGTGCATCACGTCATGCGGGTTGGCGGCGTAGTTGCGGGTGAGGCCGCCGAGCAGCGACACGAAGCGCACACCCGGCGCCGCCTCGAAGCGTGCCATGCCGTTCACTGCCGCGGCGAGCGTTCGCCCGTGCCCGATGCCGATCACCGCGTGCCCGCCGCGCTCGATCTCGCGCCGGAAGAAGGCGGCGCCGGCCAGCCCGAGAGCGCGCAGCGGCAGCCCTTCCTCGCCGAGATCGGGCGCGACCTCGCAGAAATCGAGCCCGAAGCGCTCGCAGAGCCGGTTCTCGAGCCGGGCGCATTCGACGATCTCGCCGTCGATCGAGACCTTCACCACGCCGTCGGCGGCGGCGCGCGCGATCAGGCGGTGAGCCTTGACGGACGGCAGGCCGAGACGCTTGGCGACGGCCGCTTGCGTCAGCCCGCCGGCATAGTGCAGCCAGGCGGCGCGGATCGCGAGCGAGCGTTCGGTGTCGAGTTCGCTGATCGGTCGGTTCATGGGTCTCTTCGGAGCGGATCGGGTCCGCGCCGTCAATGCAGGTGCTCTGCTCCGGTGTCGATATGGGGCGCCCAGAAGGCGACGCTCTCGGCGATCTGCGAAATCACCTCGCGATCGTTCGGCTCGCGTTCCTTGAAGGAGAGTTCGAGACAGATCTCGTTGTCGGCCGCGCCGCCTTGCGCGAAGGCCTCCAGCAGCGGCTCCGGCTGGATGCGCCCGCGCGCGTTGAAGGCGGCGGTGAACGGACGGTGGCCGCCCTTGTCCATCAGGCTCTGCTTGATGTGGATGATCGGCGAGACGCGCGGCACGGTCCGCGCCCAGGCATAGGGGTCGTAGTCGTCCGGGTTCGGGCTCGCCACGTCGCCGTGGTCGATGTCGGCCATCATCCACATCGGCACGGCCATGTCGGCGGCCGTCAGCCGGTCCTGCAGCGCCATGCAGCCCGAGATGGTCTCGCCGAACTCGCGCCCGACGCTCATCGGCTCCCAGAAGACGTAGGACAGGCCGGCCGCGCGGGCGTGCTCCGCGACTTCGGCCCAGCAGTCGATCGCGATCCGGATCAGTTCCTCGCGCCGCGCGGGATCGTCGTAGTCGCGGTAGGTGAAGATCGCGAACTGCGTGCCGACGGAGGTGCCGCCGAGGTCGGCGGTGATGTCGGCGAAGGTCTTGAACCAGTCGACGTAGTAGCGGCGCACGTCCCGGTCGGGATGGCCGAAATGGTTCAGCCGGCCGTATGGCCCGGTCATGCCGCTGGTGACGCGGACGCCCGTGCGGGCGAGCGCCGCCGCCATCTGCCGCGTCACGCGGCGGATCACCGGGGCCGGCCAGCCCGGATTGACGAATTCGTGGGTGAGCTGCAGGTCGCGGATGCGCAGGTCCCGCGCCACCGTCTCGACGAGGTCGTCCGGATCGGCGAAGCGGTTCACCAGCGGGTTGGTGTTGAGCGAAAGCGTCAGAGCCATCTCGCGGATCCCGTCAGGCGGCCTCGGCGACGCGCTCGGCGTCGAACCAGCGGGCGAACTCGGCCTGCTCGCCGTCCGTCATGTGGAGATAGTGCTTGGTGCGCCGGAGGAGCACGTCGTTCGGCGCCTGCACCCATTCCTTCGCGACGAGATAGCGCGCTTCCGCCTCGTAGAGTTCGCCGCCGAAATGGCGGCCGAGACCGTCCAGCCCGGTCGCGCCGTTCACCACGTCCCGCGTCCGCGTGCCGTAGAGCCGGCCGTAGTGGTGGGCGAGGCGGCGCGGCATCCAGGGATACGTCTCGCGCATCGAGTTCATGAACGTCTCGTAGTCGGCGTCCGGCATGTCGCCGCCGGGCAGCGGCGCGCTCCCCGTCCAGTCGGCCTTCATCTGCGGGAAGACGTGCTTCAGGCGGTTCAGGCCGCGCTCGGCGAGCTCGCGGAAGGTGGTGATCTTGCCGCCGAAGACGTTCAGCAACGGCGCCCCGCCGGTTTCGTCGAGGTCGAAGACGTAGTCGCGCGTCACCGCCGACGGGTTGCCTTTGCCGTCGTCGAAGAGCGGGCGCACGCCCGAGAATGTGTGGAGCACGTCGGCGGGCCGGAGCTTCTCCTTGAAGTAGCGGTTCACCGCGGCGATCAGGTAGTCGATCTCGCTCTGGTCGGCCTTGACCTCCTCGGCCCGTCCCTCGTAGGCGACGTCGGTCGTGCCGATCAGCGCCTTGTCGCCCTCGTAGGGGTTGATGAAGATGACGCGCTTGTCGAAGTTCTGGACGAGATAGGCGTTGGAGCCGGCCCAGAACTTCGGCACGATGATGTGGCTGCCCTTGACCAGCCGGACGTTCCGGGCGGAGTTCGAGCCGGCGACGCGGTTGATGAAGTCCGACACCCAGGGACCGGCGGCGTTGACGATGCAGCGCGCCCGGAAGGTGCGCGTCTCGCCGGAAACCGTGTGGCGCGTCTGAACCGTCCAGGCGCCGTTCTCGCGGCGGGCGGAAACGGCGGGCGAGCGGGTCAGCACCTGCGCGCCCCGTTCGGCGGCGTCGACCGCGTTCAGGACCACGAGGCGCGCGTCGTCCACCCAGCAGTCGGAATATTCGAAGCCGCGCGAATACTGCTCCATGAGCGGCAGGCCTTCGGGATCGCGCGAAAGGTCGAGTGTCCGCGTGCCGGGCAGCTTCTTGCGCCCGCCGAGATGGTCGTAGAGGAACAGGCCGGTGCGCACCAGCCAGGCCGGCCGGTCCTCCGGGCTGTGCGGCAGGACGAAGCGCATCGGCCAGATGATGTGCGGCGCGACGCTCATCAGCACTTCGCGCTCGATCAGCGCTTCGCGCACCAGGCGGAACTCGTAGTATTCGAGGTAGCGCAGGCCGCCGTGCACCAGCTTGCCGGAGCGGGACGAGGTGCCTTCCGCAAGGTCGTCCTTCTCGCAGAGCACGACGGAGAGGCCCCGTCCGGCCGCGTCGCGGGCGATGCCGGCGCCGTTGATGCCGCCGCCGATCACGAAAAGGTCGACGGTCCCGGTCTCGGTCATGGAGTGCTCCTTCGGGAGGATGCGGCGTCGCCGGGAGTGGCCACCCGTCGCGCTGCGTCGAGGCCCTGCCAGACCGGCCGCATCGCCTCGCGGGCGGCGGCGAAGGCGGGGTAGAGGCAGCCATAGATCTCGGCAAGGGCCGGGTCGGGCGGCTCGGAAGGGCCGAGCAGCGGCGTCACCCATTCGGCGACGCAAGCGTCCATGTCGGGATAGGCGCCGACCGCGACGGCGGCCATCATCGCGGCTCCGGCCGCGCCCGCTTCCTCGCGCGCCGAGACCCGCGCCGGCGCGCCGACGGCGGCGGCGAGGACGCCACGAAGCCCGCGCGAGCGGGCCGCGCCGCCGGTGAGGCGGAGTTCGGTCGGAAGCGTCCCCATCGCCGCGTAGCAGTCGCGCATCGCGAGGCCGAGCCCCTCCACCACCGCCCGCACGAGGTCCGGGTAGCGGTGGCCGAGCGACAGGCCGGTGAAGCCGGCGCGCGCCTTCGCGTCGACGAAGGGGCCGCGCTCGCCGGCCTCGGAAATATAGGGATGGTAGAGGATCTGGCCCGGCCGGCTCGCATGGAGCCAGTCCTCGATCCGGCCGATGAGCGCGCTCAAGGGCACGGCATGGCCGGTGTCGCGCAGGATCTCGGCGGCGAGGCCCAACACCCAGTCGAGGTTCAGCGTCGCCGCCATGTTGGTCTGCACCTGCGTGACGATGCCCGGCACCGGGATCGGGATGACGTAGCCGGTGCCTTCCTGGTTCAGGTGCACGGCCTCCACCGGGACGGCGCGCATGTGGACGCCGGTGGAGCCGACGGTGGAACAGGCGACGTCGGTGCCGCCGCCGTAGACGCCGGCGCCGAAGGCGGTCATCGCCATGTCGACATAGCCGAGCGCCACCGGCGTGCCGGCGAGCAGCCCGGTCTGCGCCGCCGCCTCGCGCGACAAGGGATGGGTGGTCTCGGTCCCCTCGACGATCTCCGGCAGGAGCCGGCGGCGGTGGGCGAGGCCCAGCGCCTCGATCACCGTCTCGTCGTAGCGCCGGTCGCGGAAGTTGCCGAAGGTGAAGCTCGCCTCCGACGGGTCGGTGGCGCGCACGCCCGTCAGCATCAGGTAGAGCCAGTCCTTGCAATGGAGCGCCACTTCGGCGCGGTCCAGGAGTTCGGGCCGGGTGCGATCCATGTGGGCGAGCTGGCTGCCCTGCTGGCAAGTGTTGAGTCCGGTGCCGGTGGCCTCGAACCGGGCACGGGCCTCCGGCCTCGCATCCAGTTCGGCGACGGTCGGGGCGGCGCGCGCGTCGAGCCAGAGCCAGGCGTCGGCCACCGGCGCGTCGCCGCGGCCGACCAGCCAAGTGCCGTCGCCCTGCGCCGTCACCGCCACCGCGCTCGTGCGGTGCGCGAGCCCGTCCACCCTGTCGGCGAGGCCCCGCAGCGCGCCGGCGCAGTCCGCCCAGGTCTGTTGCAGCGATTGCGTCGCCGAGCCGTCCTCGCCCGCCTCGTAGCGGTTCGGCACGGCGGCCGCGCCGATCTGCCGGCCGCCGAGATCGAAGGCGACCGCCTTGATCACGGAAGTCCCCGCGTCGATGCCGATCAGGATATCGCGAGCCCTCGCGCGTTCGGCCACCATCGTCCTCCAAGCCAGACCGGTTCGACCGGTGCGCGGACGGAACGGCCCGGTTCCGGGCCTCCGATCCGACGCGCGACAACGCCCTCCCAGGCTGATCCGATTCTACAGCAGCGCAACCGGCGTTGGAATGAAAATTTTTGCTGACAACGAAATTATTTTCAGTTAGCTCTCGGACAGTCGCGGTTTGGGAGGAGCCGACCCGCGCTCGGAGCGAAGCCGGAAGGACGTGTCGGGTGCTGCGGCGGCCGCGCTCCTTCAGCAAGCCTCGAACGACGGCGGGCGGGATTTCGATCCGTCCGGCCGCGCAATGGGAGGATCGTCATGTCACGGACGTCGAGCATCGCTGCGGTATCACCGGCCGGCCGGACCTGCGCGTCCGGAGCTGCGCGATGAGCGCCGCCGCCGCTCCGGCTCCGAAGGCCGTCGTCCCGAAGCGGCGCGGCTCGCCCCGCCGCCGGCTGTTCGTCGTGCTCGGCCTCGCCGTCCTCGTGGTCGCGGCGATGGCCGTCGACACGACCGTGGTCCGGGTCGGCTCGGAAGGCGACGTTCGATCCCAGGCCTTCTCGCCCGACCGCTACGGCGAGACCGAGTTCCCGCGCATCCAGGCCGACATCGAGAAGCGGGCCCCGGACGCGGCGACGCTGGCGGCCGCGGTCATCGCCGACAAGGCCGCGGCGACCAAGCAGTACGGCACCGCGTCCTCCACCGGCGCTATCCTGCCGGTGAAGCTCACCGGAACGGTCGGCGAGGGCAAGTCGGGCATCTACGATCTCAGCGTCGAGGGCGTGCCGCCGGATGTGCGCGTGCGCGTCCAGACCGGCCCGGCGATCAACGGCACGGACCTTCGCGACGCGACCGGCGACATCGCCTTCGGCAAGTTCAAGAACCAGATCGAGTACCAGAACGCCGGCGCCGGCATCAACCGCGCCATGAAGGCCAAGGTGCTCGACGGCGTGGACGTCGCGAACCTCAAGGGCAAGACGGTCGAGGTCGCCGGCGCCTTCCGGCTGATCAACCCGAAGAACTGGCTGATCACCCCCGTGCGGTTGACGGTCAAATGAGCGAGCCCCTCGCCGCCGAGCCGGAAGGCCGCCCCGACACGCGGGAAGTGGTGCTCGCCGCCCGCAACGTCGCGAAGTCCTACGGCAACATCCACGCCCTGAAGGGCGTCAACTTCGACATCCATCGCGGCCAGGTGACGACGCTCTTCGGCGAGAACGGCGCGGGCAAGTCGACGCTGATGAAAATCCTGTCGGGCGTGGTGCGGCCGACCGCGGGCGAGATCATCCTCGACGGCGAGCCGGCGGTCTTCGCCTCCGCCTCCGAGGCGCGCGAGCGCGGCATCTCGATCATCCACCAGGAGCTCAGCCTCGCGCCGAACCTCAGCGTGCGCGACAACATCTTCATGGGCCGCGAGATCGCCGGCCCGACCGGCGTCGACTACGCGGAGGAGGAGCGGCAGGTGCGCCTCCTGATGGAGGAGCTGGAAGAGCCGATCGACCCGCTGACCCGGGTCGAGGAGCTGCGGCTCGGCCAGCAGCAGATCGTCGAGATCGCCCGGGCGCTTTCGGTCGACAGCCGCATCCTGATCATGGACGAGCCGACCTCGGCGCTGTCGGCCTCCGAGGTCGAGGTGCTGTTCAAGGTGGTGCGGGACCTCACCGCCAAAGGCGTCTCGATCGTCTACATCTCGCACCATCTTGAAGAGGCGCTGGAGATCACCGATCAGGCGGTGGTGCTGCGCGACGGCACGATGACCGCCTACGCGCCGCGCGCTGAGATCGACCTCAACTGGATCGTCCGCAACATGGTGGGCGAGAACTTCGACCTCGGATCGCCGCCCACCGGCTACGAGCGTGGCGGGGTGGCACTCCGGATCGAGAACCTCAGCGTGCCCTCGGTCAGCGGCGCCTATTCCGTGGTCGACCGCCTGTCGCTCGACGTCAGCGCCGGCGAGATCGTCTGCATCTACGGCCTGATGGGGGCCGGGCGCACCGAGATGATGGAATGCGTCGCCGGACGCCTCCGGCCGTCGGGCGGGCGCGTGCTCCTCCACGGCGAGGACGTCTCGAAGCTCACCATCGCCGATCGGATCGCCGCCGGTCTCGTGCTCGTGCCGGAGGACCGGCAGCGCGACGGCCTCGTCCAGACCATGACGGTCGGCGAGAACCTGTCGCTCGCCTCGATCCGATCCTTCATCAAGCGCGTCTTCACCTCCCGGCGGAGCGAGGGCGCGCTGGTCGAGCGCTCGATCCGCGACGTCCACATCAAGACGGCCGGCGGCCACGCGATGATCGGCTCCCTGTCCGGCGGCAACCAGCAGAAGGTCGTGATCGGCAAGATGCTGGCGACGGAGCCGACCGTGGTGCTGCTCGACGAGCCGAGCCGCGGCATCGACGTCGGCGCGAAGTCGGAAGTGTTCAAGCTCCTCGCCGAGGGCGCGCGGCGCGGCCTCGCCGTGGTCTATTCCACGTCCGAGGTCGGCGAGTGCCTGAGCGTCGCCCACCGCATCGTCGTCCTCGCCAAGGGCCGGATCGCCGCCGAATTCGGCCCGGATGCGACGAAGGAACAGATCATGGCGGCGTCGGGCGAGGCCGAGCCCGGCCATCTGCCCGCCGCCGACGACGGCGGGGCGCATCCCGCCCCGCGTTCCACCCCGCCGACCCATCAACCCCGTCCGGAGCCAAAGGCATGAGCGACACGACGCAAGCCGGGCGGCGGCCCGCCGCGGCCGCTACCGCCGCCGGAGCGCGCCCCGCGCGCGGCTTCGACCTCGCGAAGTTCCTGATCGAGGGGCGCGCCTTCTTCGCCCTGATCGTCATCGTGGCGGTGTTCTCGATCCTGTCGCCGAACTACTTCACGGTCTCGAACTTCCTGACCATGGCCAACCACGTGGCCATCTACGGGCTGCTCTCGATCGGCATGCTGCTCGTCATCCTGAACGGCGGCATCGACCTGTCGGTCGGCTCGGTGCTGGCGTTGTCGGGCGTCGTCGCGGGCGCCCTGATGCAGGGCGTGACGCTGGAGGCCTTCGGCGTCATCCTCTACCCGCCGGTCTGGGCCGTGGTGGTGCTGACCTGCGCGCTCGGCGCCTTCGTCGGCGCGGTGAACGGCTTCCTGATCGGCTGGCTGAAGGTCCCGGCCTTCGTCGCGACGCTCGGCACGCTCTACGTCGCGCGCGGCGTCGCGCTCCTGATGACCAACGGCCTCACCTACAACAATCTCGGCGGCCGGCCGGAACTCGGCAATACCGGCTTCGACTGGCTCGGCTTCTACCGCCTCGGCGGCGTGCCGATCGGCGTCTGGGTGCTGCTCGTCGTCGCCGTGGTCTGCCACCTGACGCTGACGCGCACCGCCTTCGGCCGCTGGCTCTACGCCTCGGGGGGCAACGAGCGCGCGGCGGAACTGTCGGGCGTGCCGGTGAAGGGCGTCAAGGTCGCGGTCTACGTGATGTCCGGGGTGCTCGCGGCGATCGCCGGGCTCGTCCTCTCCTCGCAGCTCACCTCCGCCGGCCCGACCGCCGGCACCACCTACGAGCTGACCGCGATCGCCGCCGTGGTGATCGGCGGCGCGGCGCTGACCGGCGGGCGCGGCACGGTGCGCGGCACCATGCTCGGCGCCTTCGTGATCGGCTTCCTGTCGGACGGGCTCGTGATCATCGGCGTGTCGTCCTACTGGCAGACCGTCTTCACCGGCGCGGTGATCGTGCTCGCCGTCCTGATGAACACCCTCCAATACGGATCGCGCGGCACGCGGGGATAGCGCCGCGCGGGTCCGCCTCCAGAGCTTTTCCGAGCCGAGCTTCGGAAAGGAATGCCGACGCGGGTCGGCGACCACCATCACCACCACTTGGGAGAGAGCAAACATGTTCACCACCACGAGACGCGCCATCCTGATGGCGGCGGCGAGCCTGCCGCTCCTCGCCGGCGGCGCCTTCGCGCAAGGCAGCGGCGGCCTGATCAGCATCATCGTCACCGATCCGGCCAACCCCTACTGGCTGACCGAGGGCAACGTCGCGAAGAAGACCGCCGAGGACATGGGCTACAAGGCCGCCGTCAGCGCGCACAAGGGCGACACCAACACCGAATCGACCCTGATCGACACGGCGATCACCAACAAGTCCGCCGCGATCATCCTCGACCCGGCCAATGCCGACGGCTCGGTCGGCGCTGTGAAGAAGGCGGTGGACGCCGGCATCCCGGTGATCCTCGTCAACGCCGAGATCAACCAGGAAGGCCTCGCCAAGGCGCAGCTCGTGTCGAACAACGCGCAAGGCGCGGCGATCGGCGCGCAGGCCTGGCAGGAAGCCATCGGCGACAAGGGCAAGTATGTCGAGCTCTTCGGCAACCCGGCCGACAACAACGCCGCGACCCGCTCAAACGGCTACGAGACGGTGCTGACCCAGTATCCGGATCTCCAGAAGGCCGGCCGGGAAGTCGCCAACTGGGACAGGACGCAGGGCTACCAGAAGATGCAGTCGCTGCTGCAGGCGAACCCCGACATCAACGGCGTGATCTCGGGCAACGACGAGATGGCGCTCGGCGCGATCGCGGCCCTCAAGGAAGCCGGCAAGCTCGCGCAGGTGAAGGTCGGCGGCTTCGACGGCTCGCCGGATGCGGTCGCCGCCGTGAAGGCGGGCGAGATGCAGTACACCGTGCTCCAGCCGGTGGCGACCTTCTCGGCCGAGGCCGTGCGCCAGGCCGACAAGGTGATCAAGGGCGGCTCCACCGGGGTCGACACCGAGAAGCAGCTCTTCGACTGCGTCCTGATCACCAAGGACAACGCCGACAAGTACACGGCGCCCTTCACGTTGTCGCAGTAAAGCCGACGAAAGGCCCGGGGAGCGCCTTCATGGCTCCCCGGGCCTGCGCCCGACGCCCATCATCCCCTCATTCCGCCGCCGCCCGCCTCGTTCTCGCCGCGGTCCGTGACGGCACCGTCGCCATGACGGCGGCGCCAACGATGCCGGACAGCACCGACCCCATGAGGACGCCGAGCTTCACCTCGTCCTGCAGATGCGGCGAAGTGGGGAACGCCAGGAGGCCGATGAACAGGCTCATCGTGAAGCCGATGCCGCAGAGCAGCGCCACGCCATAGAGCTGCCGCCACGTCGCCCCGTCCGGCATCGCCGTCCACCCCGCCTTCGTCGCGAGCCAGGCGGTGCCGAAGACGCCCACCTGCTTGCCGATGAACAGGCCGGCCGCGATGCCGAGCGGCACCGGATCGAGGAGCGCGGCCACGGAGAAGCCGGCGAAGGATACGCCGGCGTTGGCGAAGCCGAAGATCGGCACGATCGCGTAGGCGACCCATGGCTGGATGGCGTGTTCCAGCTTGAACAGCGGCGACAGGCCGGGGTCGCGGATGCGCAGCGGAATGGTCATCGCCAGCACCACGCCCGCCAGCGTCGCGTGGATGCCGGACAGGAAGACGAGGCCCCAGAGGACGGCACCGAGCGCCAGGTAGGGGGCGAGGCGCATGACCTTCAGGCGGTTCATGGCGACCAGCGCCGCCGTGACGGCCGCCGCGCCGAGAAGTGCGTACGCGTTCAGGTCGTTCGTGTAGAAGATCGCGATGATCAGGACGGCACCGAGATCGTCGATGATCGCCAGCGCCGCCAGGAACACCTTCAGGGACGGGGGCACCCGGGGACCGAGCAGCGACAGGACGCCGAGCGCGAAGGCGATGTCGGTGGCGGACGGGATGGCCCAGCCGCGCAGCGTCTCGGGCGAGCCGGCGTTCAGCGCGACGTAGACGAAGGCCGGAGCGGCCATGCCGCCGAGGGCGGCGAGGCCGGGCAGGACGCGGGCGGGCCAGGTCGAGAGCTGTCCCTCCAGCGCCTCGCGCTTGATCTCGAGGCCGACCAGAAGGAAGAACACCGCCATCAGGGCGTCGTTGATCCAATGCAGGACGCTGAGGCCACCGACATGGGCGTGCAACGCCGCGAAGTAGGTTTCGGCCAGCGGCGAGTTGGCGACGAGGAGCGCCACCGCCGCGGCAGCCATCAGCACCAGGCCGCCGGACGCCTCGCTGGCGACGAACCGGCGCAGGAAACCGGGCGGCCATTTGAACGGAAGCTGGAGCGGGCTGCGTTCCGACATCAGACTGCCTTCGCCGACGAGGTTGCTCGGTTCTCCGTCGGTTCAGGGAAAGCCCAAGGCGCACGCAGCACACGCCGTTGCCGGCAGGAATAAGCGATCGGCGCGGTGGAAGCGAGTCACATCCCGTTCAGGCCTCGACGGTTCGGAGCGTCAGGATTCCGCGACGTGAAACGCCGCCACGGTACTCGAACGCTTGTCCGATAAGGCCGAGAACCCCAACCTTTCTGCGGCAGAAGCCCTGGTAATCCGGCGTCGCCGGGTCAGAACGGGTCTTCGTGAGGCGGCCGATCCCTCGTCGCCGCCTCGACCCAGGTGCAAGGACCCGCGCTGGCCGAGCTGATGTCGGTGTCGGTCGGAACAGAAGAGAACCGATGACGTCACGCTGGCTCTGGCTTCTGTCGCGGATCACGCGGCGCATCTGGTTCCGCGCCAGCCTGTTCTCGGTGCTGGCGGTCGCCACCGCCCTGGTCGGCATCGTGGCGAGCCCGTACATCCCGAGCGACATGCCGACGAAGATCGGCTCGGACGCCGTCGACAACATCCTCGGCATCATCGCCGCCTCGATGCTGACGGTGACGACGTTCTCGCTGTCGACGATGGTGTCCGCCTACTCGGCGGCGACGACCAACGTCACGCCGCGGGCGACGCAGCTCGTGATGGAGGACCGGACCACGCACAACGTCCTGTCGACCTTCGTCGGCTCGTTCCTCTACAGCCTCGTCGGCATCATCGTCCTGTCCACCGGCGCCTACGGCGAGCGCGGGCGAGTGGTGCTCTTCGTCGTCACGATCGGCGTCGTGATCGTGATCGTCGCAACGCTCATGCGCTGGATGGGCCATCTGTCGGGCCTCGGCCGCGTCGTGCAGACCACGGAACGCGTCGAGGCCGCCGCGACGCGGGCGATGCGCGAGCGGCACCGGCGTCCCTATCTCGGCGGCCGACCGCTCCGCGATTCGGCCTCCGAGGTGCCCCGGTCGGCTCGCGCCGTATTTCCCGAGCGGATCGGCTACGTCCAGCACGTCGACGCCGGAGCCCTGTCGGACGTCGCGAGAGACGACGGCGGCCGCGTCTTCCTCAACGCCATTCCCGGCGACTTCGTCGGACCGGACGAGCCGATCGCCTGGGTCGAGGGGTTCGGGAGCGACGACGTCGGCAGCCAAGTCCGGGACGCGTTCGCGATCGGCGATACGCGCTCGTTCGACCAGGATCCGCGCTTCGGTGCGATCGTTCTGTCGGAGATCGCGAGCCGCGCCCTGTCGCCCGGCATCAACGACCCCGGCACCGCGATCGACGTGATCGGCCGCGCCGTGCGGCTCCTGGCGATCTGGCGCGAGCCGCATGAGGAGGAAGAGGTCGAGCATCCGAACGTCTTCGTGCCCACCGTCGAGCTCGGCGACCTGTTCGACGACCTGTTCACGCCGATCGCCCGGGACGGGGCGGCGACCGTCGAGGTCGGCGTCCGCCTGCAAAAGGCCTTCCGATCGCTAGCGCGCTTGTCGCCCGAGCGCTTTTCCAGCCACGCCCGGCGCCATTCCGGGCAGGCGCTCGAGCGGGCCGAGGCGGCGCTTGCCGTCGAGGCCGACAGGCTGAGGCTGCAACGGCTGGCGGCAGACGTCTGAACCGGCCCGCGATCCGTGACGTCACCGCTCGAGCGTCCGGCGGGCGACGGCGCCGAGCGTCGTTCCCTGCACGACGACGGTGAAGAGGACCACGCCGTAGGTCGCGGCAAGCACCGCCGCCTTTTCCGGTTCGTCTGGCAGCGACAGGGCGAGCGCCACCGAGATGCCGCCGCGCACGCCCGCCCAGGTCAGGAACGGGATGTTGCGCGACGAGAGCTGCCCGGTCCAGCGGAACAGGAGAACGGGCGTCGACACGGCCGCGAGACGCGCGACGAGCACGACCGGGATCGCCAGCGCCGCCAGAACGAGGGCCGCGGGATCGAAGCGAAGGACGATGACCTCCAGCCCGATCAGCAGGAACAGGACGGAGTTCAAGATCTCGTCGATCAGGGTCCACAAGGCCGACACGTAGCCTTGCGTCCGGTCGCTCATCGCCCGACGCGGCGCGAGGCTGCCGACCACGACACCGGCCGCCACCACGGCGAGCGGCCCGCTCACGCCGAGCTTGCCGGCCAGGGCGTAGGTGCCCGCGACGAGCGCCAGCGTGATCAGCACCTCGACCGGGAAGTCGTCGATCGCCCGCATGGCGCGATAGGCGAGGTAGCCGAGCCCGAGCCCGAGCGCGATGCCGCCGCCGGCCTCGACGGCGAGGTGTCCCGCCGCGCTTGCCGCCGTGATCGGCTCGCCGCCGACGCCGACCGCGACCCCGACGAGCAGCGTGAACAGGACGACGCCGATCCCGTCGTTGAACAGCGCTTCCCCTTGCATCTCGATCTGCAGCGACTCCGGCACGTCGACGGTCTTCAGGACGTTCAGGACCGCGACCGGGTCGGTCGGACTGATCAGCGCGCCGAACACCAGCGCCCAGACGAGCGGCAAAGGGGCGCCGACGAGCGAGGCCACCCACCAGAAGGCGGCGCCGACGATCGCGGTCGAGATCGCGGTGCCGATCAGCGCCAGGAACGCGACCTGCCAAGCCCGGTCGCGCAGGAGCTGGATGTCGAGGTTGATCGCGCCGGCAAACAGCAGGAAGGCCAGCATGCCGTTCATCACGACCTCGGTGAAGTCGATCTGCCGAAGCGCGCCGGTCAACTGCTCGTAGAGATGCCGGTTCGGGACCAGCGCGTCGACCCCGACGAGCAAGAGCGAGGCGGCAAGACCCATGACGAGAAGCCCGACCGCGTGCGGCAGGCGCACGAAGCGGTGGTTCAGCCAGCCGAACAGCGCCGACAGGACGAGAAGCAGCGCCGCGATGTCGAAGATGGAGAGCAAGAGCGGCCTTCGGGTTGCGAGGCGAAGGCTGCCGACCTTGCGGCTTCCGCCCGCGTCTCCGGGACCCGGCGCGTGAAAGCCGGCGAGCAGCACTATATAGGGGCACGAGGCGGGGCGCCGATGCGTTTCCCGCACAGGAACAGGTGAGGAATCCCATGACCGAACAGAGAGCCGTGCTCGCCGGGGGCTGCTTCTGGGGCATGCAGGAACTGATCCGCAAGCTGCCGGGCGTCGTCTCGACCCGCGTCGGCTACGCCGGCGGCGACGTGCCGAACGCCACCTACCGCAACCACGGCACGCATGCCGAGGCGATCGAGATCGGCTTCGATCCGGCGCGGACCAGCTATCGCCGGATCCTCGAGTTCTTCTTCCAGATCCACGACCCGACGACGGTGAACCGCCAGGGGAACGACGTCGGCACCTCCTACCGCTCGGCGATCTATTTCGTCGACGCCGAGCAGAAGCGGATCGCCGAGGACACGATCGCCGACGTCGACGCCTCGGGACTGTGGGGCGACAAGGTGGTGACGGAAGTGGAGCCGGCCGGCGACTTCTGGGAAGCCGAGCCGGAGCATCAGGACTACCTGCAACGGCTGCCCAACGGCTATACCTGCCACTTCCCGCGCCCCAACTGGGTCCTGCCGCAGCGGGAAGCCGCCGAGTAGCGGCGGCCGACGCGTCAGGCGGCAGCTGGGATGCGGGCGATGGCCTTGATCTCGAAGTCGAAGCCCGCCAGCCAGTTGACGCCGACCGCGGTCCAGTTCGGATAGGGCGGCTCGCCGATGACCGCCGAGCGGACCGCCATGACGGTCTCGATCTGCCGCTCCGGATCGGTGTGGAAGGTGGTGACGTCCACGACGTCCGCGAGGGTGCAGCCGGCGGCCTTCAGGACGGCCTTGAGGTTGTCGAAGGCGCGCTGGACCTGGGCTTCGAAGTCCGGTTCGGGCGAGCCGTCGGCGCGGCTGCCGACCTGGCCGGAAACGAACAGGAGGTCGCCCGAACGGATCGCCGCCGAATAACGGTGCGCCTCGTAGAGTGCATGGCGGTCGGCCGGAAAGATCGCTTCGCGTTTCGTCATCGTTGCATTTCCTTTTCGCAATCGGGTGCGGCACCGAGCGGGTGGCCGCGAGCGCGCATCCGCGCCGTCTTCACAGGCCGAGCCGCATCTGACATACGGGCTGTATGCGAACTTCTAGTGTCATACGCATCGTATGTCAATTGTGGTGCGCCACGCTTATCCGCCAGGAGAACGGGCATGACTGCGACGAAGCGGGCGCAGATGATGGCGGAAACCCGCGCCAAGCTGATCCGCGCCGCGCGGCTCGCCTTCGCGGCGAAGGGCTATGCGGCGGCCCCGATGGACGAGCTCACCGCCGAGGCCGGGCTGACGCGCGGAGCGCTCTACCACAACTTCGGCGACAAGCGCGGCCTGCTGCAGGCGGTGGTCAACGCGATCGACGGCGAGATGGCCGAGCGCGCCCGCGCCATCGGCGCCGGAGCCGGCGGCGGCTGGAACGGCCTGCTGGCCGAAGGCGTCGCCTATATCGAGATGGCGCTGGAGCCGGAAGTCCAGCGCATCGTCCTGCTCGACGGCCCGGCGGTGCTCGGCGATCCGTCGCGCTGGCCGACGCAGAACGCCTGCCTGCGGGAAACCATGCGGACGGTCGAGACGCTGATGGCGGAGGAAGTCCTCCGACCCGTGGATGTCGAGGCGGCCGCCCGACTGCTTAACGGCGCGGCTCTCAACGCCGCGCTCTGGGTGGCCGCGAGCGAGGACCCGTCCGCGACGTTTCCCAAGGCGGTGGATGCCTTCCGGCTGCTCGCTTCGGGCCTGCTCGCGGCCTCAGGGGACAGGCGCGTGTCGCGCAAGCCATCTATCGACTGAGCCGACCGTCGTGGTCTATATGCCGGCTTTCGCTGGCGGTCCTCGCCGGCTTATACCCGGTCGGCAGCGCGAGGGGCCGGGGCCGGCCGTCGTCAGGGGTTCGCCGGGATTGAATACGGACAGGTCCGCGAGCGAAGAGGCGCGTCTCGGCGCGCTCGACGCCTACCGAGTGCTCGACACGTCGCCGGAGCGGGGCTTCGACGACATCGTGACGCTGGCGACGCAGCTCTGCGACACGCCGGTGGCGCTCGTCAGCCTCGTCGACCGACATCGGCAATGGTTCAAGGCGCGGGTCGGGTTCGAGCCCTGCGAGACCGACCTCGATTCCTCCGTCTGCCGCCACGCGCTCGGGATGACCGACATCCTCGAGATCGAGGACCTGACCCTCGATCCGCGGACGCGGAACAACCCGCTGGTCACCGGCGAGCCGCATCTGCGCTTCTATGCCGGCGCGCCGCTGAACACGCCGGACGGGCTGACGCTCGGCACGCTCTGCGTCATCGACAAGCTGCCGCGGCCCGGCGGTCTGGCGGAGGCGCAGCGCGTCGGTTTGCGCGCCCTGGCGAACCAGGTCATGTCGCAGCTCGATCTTCGGCGCGCCGTCGCGGAGCGCGAGGCCGACCGGCAGGTCGCCCTCGTCGAGGCGGCACGGCTGGAAGCGATGATCGCGACGCAGCAGGCCGTCGCGACGGCGAAAGCCGATCTCGGGGTGGTGTTCCAGGCCATCGTCGACGGCGCGCTCCGGATCGTCGACGCCGCCGAAGGGGCGGTGATCGAGATCCGGGACGGCGACGGTCTCGTCTACGACACCGTGTCGGGCTCCTCGGAGCGGCACCGCGGCATCCGCCTGCCGCTGACGGCGACGCTTTCCGGGAAGGCGGTGAGGCAGGAGCGGCCGCTCTATTGTCCGGACACCCGGAGCGATCCCGAGATGGATCATGCGCTCGCCCGTGAACTCGGCATCCGCTCGATGGTCGTCGTGCCGGTGACGCGCCGCGGCGAGCCGATCGGCGCGCTCAAGGTCCAGTCCGCGCGGCCCGACGCCTTCTCGCCCCGCGATCTGGTGATGACGCAGATGCTCGCCGGCCTCGTCGCGTCCGCCTTCGGCGACGTCGCCGAGGTGAAGTCCAGACGGGCGTTGCGCGCCGCCGAGAACCGCTACCGCCGCACCTTCGAGAGCGTCACCGAGTTCGGCGTCGTCGTCACCGATCTCGACTGCACGATCACCGAGTGGAACACGGGGGCCGAGCGCATCTTCGGCTGGACGGCGGACGAAATCGTCGGCGAGCACGCGGGAACGTTCTTCACGCCGGAGGACCGCAGCGCCGGCCGGGTGAAGGTCGAGATGCGGCAGGCGCTTCGCGACGGCCAGGCCGTCGACGAGCGCTGGCACCTCCGGAAGGACGGCTCGCGCCTCTACGCCAGCGGCAACATGATGCCGCTGCGCGACGACGACGGCACGCATCTCGGCTTCATCAAGATCGTCCGCGACCGCACCGAGCAACACTTGGCGGGGCTCGAACTGGTCAAGAGCCAGCACGACCTCGTGGCGAGCGAGGCGAAGTGGCGCGGCCTCTTCGAGAACTTGCACGAGGGCTTCATCCTCGGCCGGGTGATCCGCGACGCGGCCGGCCGGGTCACGGACTGGCGCTACGAGGAGGTCAACCGCGCCTGGGGCGAACTCGTCGGCATCCCCTCGAGCCGGGCGGCGGGCCGGACGATCCGCGAACTGTTCCCGGGCATCGAGGATGCTTGGGTGATGGAGTTCGGCGCGGTCGTCGAGACCGGCGAGACGATCCGCTTCACGCGGCAGGTCGGTGCGCTCGATCGCTGGTACGACGGCGTCTGCCAGCCGGCGGGCGACGACCGCTTCACCGTCATCTTCATGGAGGTGACGGACCGCGTTCTCGCAGACCGGCGTCGCGAGGCGCTTCGCGAACTCAGCGACGCGCTTCTCGTCGCCGGCGACGCCGAGGCGATCCCGAACGTCGCGGCCGAGGTGATCGGCCGCGCCCTCGGCGTCGGACGGGTCGGCTACGGCACGGTCGCGGACGACGGCGAGACGTTCACCGTGCCGGCCGACTGGACGGCGGACGGCTATCCGAGCCTCGCCGGCACCTACCGGATGTCGGACTACGGCGGCTACGCGGCGGATCTGCGCGAGGGGCACACGGTCGCGATCCCGGACATCCGGCTCGATCCGCGGACGGCAGCCGACACCGGACCGCTGGAAAGCGTCGCCGTCCGCAGTCTCGTCAACCATCCCGTCGTCGAGCGCGGCCGCACGGCCGCGATCCTCTACGTCAACGACGACGAGCCGCGAAGCTGGACGGCGGAAGAGGTGGCCTTCGTCGCCGACGCCGCCAGCCGGGTCCGCACCGCACTCGAGCGCCGCCGGGCGGAAGAGGAACTGCGCGAGGCGCAGGAACGGCTGGGACTCGCCGTCGCGGCGACGGACATCGGCACGTTCGACTTCGATCCTCGCACGAACGACCTCCGCTGGGACGAGCGCTGCCGTGCCCTGTTCGGCCTGCCGGCGGGCGCACCGGTCGGCTACGACACGTTCCTGAGCGGCCTGCATCCGGCCGACCTCGACCGGGTGGAGGCGGCGGTCGCCTGGTCGCTCGATCCGGCCGGCGACGGCGGCTACGACGTCGAGTACCGGACGGTCGGCCTCCGGGACGGCATCGAGCGATGGGTCGCGGCGAAGGGGCAGACCTTCTTCGAGGATGGTCGGGCCATCCGGTTCATCGGCACGGTGCGCGACGTGACGGCTGCCTGGGACGCGGCACGCGAGATCCGCGACAACGAGGAGCGCTTCCGCCTCGCCGCCGAAGTCGGTGACGTCGGCGTGTTCGACCTGAACCTCGGCACCGGCGCGCTCGTCTGGGACGATCGGGTGCGTGCCGCCTTCGGCGTCGGGGCGGGCCGAACCATCGGACGGGACGAGAAGCTGGCGGCGGTGCATCCGGACGACCGCGCCGCGTTCGAGGCGATGTTCGCCGCGACCATGGCGGGGGGCAAGTTCGATCTCCAGTTCCGCACCGTCGGCATCGACGACGCCGTCGTCCGCTGGGTCGCCGTCCAGGGACGGATCATCGGGGATGGCGGGAGCAGCCGGAACTTCGTCGGGGCGGTGCGCGACGTGACCGAACGCGTCGCCGCCGAGGAACGGCGCAAGGTGCTGAACGCCGAGCTGGCGCACCGCCTGAAGAACACGCTGGCCCTCGTCCAGTCCATCGCGACGCAGACGCTGCGGACCGCGCCCGACATGGTCGGCGCGCGCAAGGCGCTGACCGACCGCATCGGCGCCCTGGCGAAGGCGCACGACATCCTGCTCTTCGGGCAGCGGGACGCGGGCGACATCGGGAGCATCGTCCGCGCCGCGGTCGCCTTGCACGACCCGGGCGGGCGCGTCCGCCTCGACGGACCCGAAGTCGACCTCGGGCCGAAGGCGGCGCTGACGCTCTCGCTGATCGTCCACGAACTGGCGACCAACGCGGTGAAGTACGGGGCGCTGTCGGGCGACGAGGGACAAGTCGACGTCGACTGGTCGGTGCGGAAGGCGCCGGGCGACGGCAGGCTGGATCTGACGTTCGAATGGCGGGAGTTCGGCGGGCCGCCTGTGCTGCCGCCGACGCGCAAGAGCTTCGGCACGCGGCTGATCGGCATGGGCCTGTCGGGCACGCTCGGCGGCTCGTCGGAGCTGACCTACGCCCCGGACGGCGTCCGCTGCCGCATCACGGCATCGCTGGCGGAACTGCAACTGGCGGACGAGCCGGACGCCGTCTGACCGTCTGACCGGTCGGAAAGATCGGCCTGCCGCTCGCCCGGCTGCAACCGAGACTGCATGCCCGGCCAACGACCGCGGCGATCGGCGAGGCGCCGACCGGGTAACCGCCTGCGCATCCCGTGCGCTTCGCCGCGACGCCGTCTTCGAGAGCGCGAGAATTTCGCGATCGTCGTCGCCGATCCGGCCGGCGCGATCACCGATTGGAACCGCGGCGCCGAACGCGCCGTCGGATGGACGGCCGACGAGACGATCGGCCGGACGGCCCCTTCACCTTTTCGCGCGCACCGCTTCGACGAAGGCGCCGAGCACGGGGCGCATCTGGCGGCGCGTCGGGTAGTAGAGGTGGAAGCCCGGGAAGGGCGGCGTCCAGTCGGCGAGCAACCGGACGAGCCGTCCGCTCGCCAGATGGGCCGCGACCTCGTGGTCGAGCAGGTAGCCGACGCCGAGGCCGGCGAGCGAGGCTTCCAGCATCAGGTCCGGCTCGTTGAAGGTCAGCGGCCCGGACACGCGCACGTCGAGGCCCTGGCCGTCCTTCTCGAACTCCCAGGCGTAGATCGTTCCGGCCCCGACCATGCGGTAGTTGATGCAGCGGTGCCCGATCAGGTCGCGCGGGTGCCGGATCGCCTCGCGGCCGGCGAGGTAGGCGGGCGCGGCGACCACCGCCATGCGGAGGTCCGGGCCGACCCGCAGCGCGATCATGTCCTGTTCCAGCTTCTCGCCGAGCCGGATGCCGGCATCGAAGCGGTCGGCGACGATGTCGCGATAGGCGTAGTCGATCAGCACCTCGACCACTGCGTCCGGATAGGCAGCGGTGAAGGCCGGCAGGACGGGGCGGATCACCGCCTCGTAGGCCTGGCGCGTCGCGGTGATGCGCAGGGTTCCGGAAACCTGCGTCCGGCCGCGGTCGATCCGGTCGAGGGTGCCGGCGATCGCGGCCAGCGCCGGCTCCAGTTCGGCGATGAGCGTCTCGCCCGCTTCCGTCGCCGAGACGCTGCGGCTGTTGCGCTGGAGCAGCCGGTAGCCGAGCCGCCCTTCCAGCCGCCGGATCGTGTGGCTGAGGTTGGAGGTGGAGGTGCCGAGCGCGGCGGCGGCGCGCGTGAAGCTGCCGGCGCGGGCGACCGCCGCGAAGGCCGCCAGATCGTCGAGGCTGGCTCCGGGCATCGTGCGATCCTGTTCAACGAGCCTTGCGAAACCATCGGTCTAATCGAACGCCGCCGCCCTCGCTACCTCGTGGCCGAGCCGACAGACACGCGAAGGAGATCGCCATGCTTGCTCAGGATGCCGTCTGGTTCATCACCGGTTGCTCGCGAGGCCTCGGCCGGGCGCTGACCGAGGCGGCGCTGGCTGCCGGCTACCGCGTCGCGGCGACCGCGCGGCGCGCGGCGGATGTCGCCGATCTTGTCGCCTCGGGCGGCGAGAGGGCGCTGGCGCTCGAACTCGACGTGACCGACAAGGCGCGGGTCGCCGCGGCGGTCGCGGCGGCGACGGCCCGGTTCGGGCGCATCGACGTCCTCGTCAACAATGCCGGCTACGGCTATCTCGGCGCGATCGAGGAAGGCGAGGACGAAGGCGTGCGCGCCTTGTTCGACACCGACCTCTTCGCCCCGGTCGAGCTGATCAAGGCGGTGCTGCCGCAGATGCGCGCCCGCCGCAGCGGCCATATCGTCAACGTCTCGTCGATCGGCGGTCTCGTGACCTATCCGGGCGTCGGCTACTACAACATGGTCAAAGCGGGCGTCGAGGCGCTGTCGGACGCGCTCGCCAAGGAGGTCGCGCCGCTCGGGATCGGCGTCACCGTTGTGGCGCCGGGAGCCTTCCGGACGGACTTCCGCGGTCCGGAGTCGCTGAAGCTCGCTCCGAGCGAGATCGCCGACTATGCCGAGACGGTGGGTAGGGCGCGGGCCGGGACGCAGGCCGGCCACGGCCGGCAGCAGGGCGACCCCGCCAAGGGCGCGCGAGCGATCATCGCCGCCGTGGAGTCGGAGCGTCCGCCGGTGCACCTCCTCATCGGCGGCGACGCGCTCGATCAGTTGCGCGCCAAGCTCGACGACATGCGCCGCGAAACCGACGCCTGGGAGAACGTGACGCGCGGCACCGACTTCGCCGACTCGGATAGGGGCTCGTAAGACCCGAACCGCCGTCGCGTCGCGGCGAGACGGTTGTGGGCGGGCCGAGCCGCGACGGGGACGTCACGGCCCTGCATCGCCCTGACGTCGCCTTCGGCATGTCCGGCCCTGCCGAACCCGCCGAAAGCGGGCGCCGCACTCGCAGACCACCCGGCTGCGTCGCCTTGCAGCATTCCGGGGACGCCGTTCATGCAGGCGGCATCATCTCGCCCGCCGGAACCGGCTTCGGCAGGCGATTGGATGCCGGGGCGAGCGGACAGACATAGGCGCTCGAATAGCAGCACGACGGGTTGTAGGCGAAGTTGAAGTCGAGGACGATCGAACCGGAAGCGTCGCGGCCGAGGTCGGCGCCCTTGATCGTATCGAGCAGATATCGGCCGGCCCCGTATGTCGTGCTGCCGTTTGTGGCGTCCGCGAACGGCAGGAACACGCCACCGCCGTAGCCCTCGACCCAGAACAGGGTCAGCTCGCCGCCGAGCGAGGCGGCCAATCCGGCGGTTCGGGCGAACGAGCGGAGGGAGACCGTGCCGTCAGCCCCGACTTCGAGGGGCGTCACCACGCTCTCGACCGGCGAGACGCCGACCCGGAAACGCAAGGCCGGGTCGTAGGCGAAGAACGGCAGGCCGACGAAGCCGCGTCGGGCGTCCGGTTCCAGCGGCGATTGCGAATGGTTGGCGAAGAGGTCGTCGCGTCCCGCGCGCCAGTCGCTCCAGGCCCGGCGAGGATCGGGTTCGGCTTCCGCCGCAGCATAGAGGCGCGTGACCCGTCGCCGCCAATCCCAGAGAGCCAGCGCTCCCTCGTCCCAGCTTTCACTCATCGCTTCCAAGCCTGACGCCGGCACCCCGAGGGTCCGCCGATACCGCCTTCGAACCTATTCGATGGTCCGCGTCGCGACGTAGACGACCCGTTCCGGCTCGACGATCGTCGGCGTGCCCTCGAGGTCCGACGTCTGATCGGTCGGAATGAGCAGATAGGGCGCCTTGCCCTCGCCATCGAAGGTCAGCGGCTTGCCGAGCTCTTTCGCCGCTTGTTCGAGAGCGTCGTCGGGATCGTCCTGAGCGATCGTGCAGACGGCGTTCCCGGTCGCATCCAGCAGTGTGTATTTGGCCATGCCACCCTCCCGAAGTGGAAGCGTAGCTAGCGCGCGTCGGATCGGGAGTCAGGGGCGCCAACCCGCCGCAGGCAGCGGATGCGACCGGTCGAGGCGCCCGACGTTGACGATTCGCATCCAGGAGCACCGCATGGCAGACGACACCGCAGTTCAGGCCCGACGCCGCGAGATGGCCGCCGAGCACTTCCTGTTCAAGCTGATCGAATACGTCGAGACACGGCATCCGGGCCTGATCGACCATATCGAAGCCAGCCTCGACCACCTCGGCGATCCGGCACGAGACGAAACGAAGGACGACGAGGCGGTACGCGGCATCGCCCGCAAGATGCTGACCGGCGCGCGGCACGAGGTCGAAACCTAGCCGATGGTCGATATCCGTGAGCTCCGGGCTTCGAGGCGAGCGCTCGGCGGCGCCGACCATGTTCACGTCGAGCGCCCACCGGCGGGGCGCTTCGCGACGAGCGGTCGATCGGGCGGGAACGGCGACGCCACGTTCCGGATGCCGGTGTCGTCTGCTACGTTCGCCGCTGCAGTCGAGGCCGCCGGTGCTTGGGCGACCGGGCATGGCGTGGCGAAAATCCACCGTGGCGGCGGAATGCCGTCGCCCAGCAGCGCATGGCGACCCGATGCCTGAGAACGATCAATACCCGCAGCACCGCCGCGGCCGCTTCGGCGGCATCGGCCTAGCGATCGTCGCGTTTGCGGTGGCGGTTCTTGCGGTCGTCTTCTATCAGGATCGAAGCCAACCGACGGCTCCGGCCAACAGCGCGGCGCCGCTGGATCAGACGGTGACGGGCTCGATGCCCGCCAACCCGAACATCCTCGTGCCGCCGGGATCGGGCAGCCAGTCGCCGACGCCGCCCTGACGCCGAGCCTCTTCCCGGTCAGATGACGAGGAAGTCCTGGTGGGTGAGGGCTGGATGGCCGCCGAGCGTGGCGAACTGGACGGCGGCACCATTGCCCGAGCCGTCGGCATCGTAGAACAGCTTGCCGCTGGCGGTATCGTAGACGATGCGGTCATCGGCCTGCATGGCATGCCCGCCGGCGTTCGCCGCGAACGCGTCCTCCGCCAGCACGCCGGTCGTCGTCAGGGCGGTGAAGACGGCGTGGTCGAGCTGAAGCAGGTCGTTGTCGCCGGAAACGTTGTGGAAGTCGGCGATCTTGTCGACGTTGCCCTTGCCGGGCGAAGTGTCGAACACGAAGGCGTCGTCGCCGAGACCGCCCGTCAGCTTGTCGTTGCCGGCACCCCCGAACAGCCGATCGTCGCCGCCCAGACCCGACAGCTTGTTGTTCCCGGCGTTTCCGACGATCGTGTTCGCCAGGTCGTTGCCTGTCGCCTTGATGCCCGACGCGCCCGTCATCGTCAGGTTCTCGACATTCGCCGCAAGCGTCAGGGAGATGCGCGCGAAGACGGTGTCCGTTCCGGCGCCCGCCGCCTCGACCACCTTATCGCGCTTGTTGTCGACATAGTAGACGTCGTTCCCTTGGCCTCCGGACATCGTATCGGCGCCGGTGCCCCCGTCGAGGCTGTCGTTGCCGCCGTTTCCGTCGAGCTTGTCCTTGCCGGCATAGCCGCGCATGACGTCGTCGCCTTCGGTTCCCTGCAGGGCATCGGCCGACGCCGTACCTTCGAGCAGCGCGCCCGGCATCGTCGCGGGGGCGGCGACGCTCGGACCATAGAGAGATTGGATCGCCGCTATGTCGCTGGCGGAGACATCGGTCTGACTACCGAGGTATGGGTACATGATCGATGTCGGCTCGTCGGAATGGTCGAGACCGATCGCATGGCCGATCTCATGCACCGCGACGGCGTAGAAATTGAAGCCCTGCGAGTTGCCGTCGACGTTCCAGGTGTCGCCTCGATCGAACGCGATCTCGGCGTAGGTCGTGTGGGTGCCGGACATCTGCCAACTCGCCACGCCCAGCGTGCCGCCGACGCCGTCGAGACTGTCCCAGCCCAGCCGGATGTTCGCGGCCGCACTGTCCGCGATCTCTTGGAAATCGACCTTGGCGATCTTCTCCCACGTGTCGAAAGCCGCCTTGACCACGGCCTGATAGGCCGTTGCATCGATCACGGCGTCGAAACCGAGGAGCCGCGCCGCCGAAGTCGCGAAGCTCCAAGTCACCACGCCACCGGACGTGCCAGTGCCGGTGCCGCCCCACTTGGTGCCTGTGAAGGGAACAGTCATGCCGGATCTCGTCTCGTCGCACTGGGCGGGACGGCATTCTTGCGGCAGCAACCTTGCGGGCGGATGAACCGGGTCGTTCGACTTGTCGGCTATCCTCCGTTGGGGTCGAACTCGGCTCCGGCGCCTGGAACGCCGGCATCGCGCAACGCTTCCGCGTCGCATCGCGAGGACGAGCCTGCGCGGCAGGTCCTTCTTCCGGACCAGCACGGACGGCACTCGCCCCTGTTCACCAATCGACCGTGGTGCCGTCATAGGCGAAGAAGCCGCCGCTGCTTTCCGGCGCCAGCCCATCCAGCACGCCGAGGAGAGCGGCAGCCGATGCCTCCGGCGTGAGGCGTTCGCGGTCGCCTGCGAACGGGTCCGACAGCCGCGTCGCGACCGTTCCGGGATGCAAGGCCACCACGACGGCGAGCGGATGGGTGCGGGCGATCTCGATCGCACCGGTCCGCACGATCTGGTTCAGCGCCGCCTTGGATGCCCGGTAGGAGATCCAGCCGCCGAGCCGGTTGTCGCCGATCGAGCCCACCCGAGCCGACAGGGTCGCGAACAGCGAGCGCCGGTCGCGGGGCAGCAGCGGCGCGAAATGCTTGAGAATGAGCGCCGGTCCGATGGCGTTCACCGCGAACTGCATCGCCATGCCGGCGGGATCGAGGGCGCGCAGCGACTTCTCCGGCCCGTAGCCGTCGATCACCAACGCACCTGTCGCGTCGAACACAAGATCGATGGGGCCCGACGAACCGGCATCCCTCACACGGGCGGCGACCGACGCTTCGTCGAGAAGATCGAAGCCGTTCGCGCGGGACAGGCCGACGACCTCGCCGCAGCGCGGATCGGCCGCGAGCAGAGCGGCGAGCGCCGAGCCGATGCCGCCGGTGGATCCGAGCACGACCGCCCGGTAACCGTCGCGCAGCGAGGTCGGTATCGCCCCCGTCACGCCGGGTATCCGGCGATTGTCGCCATATGGCGCCATTGCAGGATCCGATAGAGGACGATCCCGTCGAAGAAGCCGCCGAGCCCAGGCCCGAACAGGATGCCGGCGGCTGTCGGGAACCGCGTCGTTTTCCGATCCATGTGCCGGCGCCGGTCGATTGTCCTCGGTCCGGAAGGCATGGCGGGAGTGGATGTTCCGAACGTCCCGTGGATACGACGGATCGGCTGTCATGCATCCCGCCGCGATGTAGACTGCCGCTTTCATCTGGGAGGATGCGTCATGCAGTGTCCGGTATGCGGTGCGCCGGTCGAGGATCGCCCGGCAGCCAACGCCAACGCGAAGACCATATCCTGCGAGGGTTGCGGCACCTTCGATATCTCGAACCTCGCCCAGACGGCGCTGACGCGGATGGACAACTACCACCGGCTTCAGGCGCTGCGGTACGCGCAGACCAACGCGCTCGCGGGCAGGTTCCCATATATCCACGGCATCGGCTGACATTCCCGGTGCCGGACAAGGCTGGGAAGGCGGAAATCCGGTTACGGCTCGGCGTCCCCGGCAGCGGTCGGAGGTTCGATCCAGTTCAGCCGATATCCGACGCCGGCTTCCGTCGTGATGCGGCGGGGGGCGGCGGGATCGTCCTCCAGCTTCTGCCGGAGGTGACCGACATAGACGCGCAGATACTGCGTGTCGGCCTCGTTCGCCTTGCCCCAGATCTCGCGCAGCAGGCTGGCATGGGTCACCACCTTGCCGGCCTGCCGGAGAAGCACGGCGAGAAGGTCGAACTCGCGCGGGGTCAGCTTCACCTCGCACGCGCCCTTGCGCACGATGCGGGTCTCCGTATCGAGCGACAGGTCGCCGGACACGAGAGGTCCGGCGGGGACGGGTTGGCGATGACGCAACGCCGCGCGTATCCGCGCCATCAGTTCGCCGACGCCGAAGGGCTTCTCGACGAAATCGTCGGCCCCGAGATCGAGGGCGCGGATCTTCTCCGATTCCCGATCCCGGGCGGACAGGACGACGATCGGCACGTCGTCGCCCGAACGCCGCAGCCGTTCGATCACGTCCTTGCCGTCGATGTCGGGCAGGCCGAGATCGAGCACGATGATCTCCGGTCGCCTTTCCGCCGCGAGCGCCAGCGCCTGCGTGCCCGTCGTCGCCTGGATCACGCGGTAGCCCTCCGCGGTCAGCGACGGCTTCAGGAAGCGGTGGATCGCCGGCTCGTCGTCGACGACGAGGACGCTGGGCTGCATCATTCCCGGTGCCTTTCTCCGGCGGGCAGAGCGATCCGGAACGCCGCGCCGTGCCGGCCTGACTCGTCCGGCAGAAGCTCGATCGTGCCGCCATGCGCCTCGACGATACCCCTGGCGATGGCGAGGCCGAGTCCGGCGCTCTCGCCCCCGTCGCCGCCCGGCCGCCGCCCCGTCGTGAACTTCTCGAAGACGTGCGGGCGCAGGTCGTCCGGAATGCCGGGCCCGTCGTCGGCGATCTCCACCAGCGCCACGCCGCGATCGTACGTCGTCGCGAGCGTCACGCGGGCCTCCGCACCGGCATGGCGGACCGCATTGGCGACGACGTTGCCGAGCGCCTGATCGAGCAGCGTGCCATCGGCGTGGACCAGGACCGGATCCTCCGGCAGACGGACGTCGAACGCTTGCGTGGCGCCGCGCCGCCTGGCGACCTCGACGGCGCGGTGGAGGGTCTCGCCGAGATCGATCCAGTCGCGGTTCAATTCCAGCGCGCCGGCTTCGAGACGGGTCATCGACAGGAGGTTGCGCACCATCATGTCCAGATGGCGCGCTTCGTCGCGCACCTGGGCGAGGAGGTCGCGGCGCGAGGCGGCCTCCAGCCGGTCCTCGTAGTCGAGAAGCGCGGTGGCGGAACCGAGGATCGAGGCGAGCGGCGTGCGAAAATCGTGGCTGATCGAGGCGAGAAGGATGTTGCGCACCCGCTCCGTCTCGGCCGCGGTGCGGACTTCGTTCACCTCGCCGGCGAGATGGGCGCGATGGATCGCCGCCGCCGATTGCTCCACCAGGGCGTCGAGCAGTGTCCGCGTCTCGACGCCGAGGGGCGGCGCATCGGCCGAGACTTCGACGCCGAGCACGCCGACCTGCCGCCCCGGGCGGCCGAGCGGCAGGAACGTCCAGCCGCAACCCGGCAAGGTGCCGGTGCCGCCGCCCGCCGGCTCGTCGCGATCGAACGCCCAGCGGGCGGCGGTGCGCGCGGCCGTGTCGAGCCGGTCGTCGGGCGGCCACGCGGCGGCGATGGCGAGGTCGCCGCCCTCCGGAACGAGGACGACGCAAGGGCGACCGAGCGCGGCGTTCACCTCGCTTGCCGCCGCTTCCGTCACGGCCTGGGCGTCCGGCAGCGCGGACAGCGTCTTCGTGAACTCGTAGAGACGGCGGCCCGCCCGCGTGCGCTGCGCCGAGGCGCGCATCTGTTCGCGTGCCCGGCCCGCGACCGCGGAGATCGCGACGGCGACGATCAGGAAGACCGCCAGCGCCAGAAGTTCGTGCGGCCGCGCGACGGTGAACGAATAGGTCGGGTCGATGAAGAAGAAGTTGTAGGCGGCGAACGAGAGCATCGAGGCGAACACCGCCGGCCAGACGCCGTAGGCGATCGCCGGCACGAGCACGGCGAGCAGGTAGAGCATCGAGACGTTCGGCAGCGGCACGAAGCGAAGCAGCACCGAACCGAGCGCGGTCGCCGCGGCGACGGAGGCGAGCGCCGCGGCGTAGCCGGCCGCCGGAGCCGCCGCGGGAAGCTGCCGTCTCCGCGTCGGCGCGACGGGCTCGGCGGTGAGGACGTGGATCGAGATGCCCGAGGCCCGCTTGACGAGAGCGTCCGCGAGGCTCCGCGCGAACCAGCCGCGGCGAAGCCCACGTCCGCGCGTCTTGCCGACGACGATCTGCGTGACGTTCTCGTAGCGCGAGAGGCGGAGAAGCTCGCCGGGAAAGTCGGAGGCGACGAGGTTCTGGGTTTCGGCGCCGAGGCTTTTCGCCAGTTGCATGGCGGCCTGGATGCGGGCCGCATCGGCCTCGTCCAGCGTCGCGCCCGGCCGCTCCACCGTGACGGCGAACCAGGGCGCGTCGAGGAGGTCGGCGAGGCGCCTTGCGGCGCGCACCAGCCGCTCGGCCTCCTCGTCCGGCCCGAGGCAGACGAGCAGCCGCTCGCCCGCCGCCCAGGGACCCTCGATCGCCCCGCCCTGCATCCGTTCGAGGAGGTCCGAGTCGACGCGGGAGGCCACCTGCCGCAGCGCCAGCTCGCGCAGCGCCGTGAGGTTCGACGGCTTGAAGAAGTTCTGCGTCGCCCGCGTCGCCGTGTCCTCGACATAGACCTTGCCCTCGGCGAGGCGCCGAATCAGCTCGTCCGGCGGCAAGTCGACCAGCACGATCTCGTCGGCGACGCTCAGCGTCGTGTCGGGCACGGTCTCGCGCACCCGGACGCCCGTGATGCGCTGCACCACGTCGTTGAGGCTCTCGACGTGCTGAACGTTCATCGTGGTCCAGACGTCGATCCCGGCCTGGAGCAACTCGGCGACGTCCTGCCAGCGCTTCGGATGGCGCGACCCCGGCACGTTGGAATGGGCGTACTCGTCGACAAGCAGCAGTCCGGGTCGGCGGTCCAGGGCGGCGTCGAGGTCGAACTCGCCGATCAGCCGCCCCTTGTAGGGAATGCGCTTGCGGGGCAGCAGCTCGAGGTCCGCGACCATCGCTTGCGTGTCGGCGCGCCCGTGCGTTTCGACGATGCCGACGAGCACGTCGCGGCCCGCCGCCTTCGCGCCGCGCGCCGCCTGGAGCATCGCGAAGGTCTTGCCGACGCCGGGCGCGGCGCCGAGGAACAGCCGCAGCCTGCCGCGCTCCTCGCGGGCGGCGTGGGCGAGCAGGGCCTCCGGCGAGGCTCGCGGCGCGTCATCCTTCATGGCCGGACATCCAGGCGGGAGAACGAGCGAAGAGGGCGTCGGCGAACGCCCCCTCGCTCTCATCCCTATATGCGCTCGCCCACGCGCATGGTCGACGGATCGAAGCCACCGACGGCCGCTCAGCCGGTCGGCGAAGCCGAGGCGGACGGCGTGCCCGCCGGCGCGGCGGGGGCGGGAGGCGTCGCGTTCGGCGCGGCGGCATCGAGGGCGAGGTTCGTGGCCAGGACGTTGACGCGCGGCTCGCCGAGAACGCCCAGCGTGCGCCCCGTCGTGCTGGCTGCGATCAGGCGGCGCACGGCCTCCTCGGGAACGTTCCTCGCCTTGGCGATGCGGGGCACCTGCAGCTCGGCGAAAGCGGGCGAGACGTCCGGATCGAGACCGCTGCCCGAGGTGGTGATCGCGTCGGCCGGCAGGATCGAAGCGCCTGTCGCCTCCTGCATGGCCGCTGCGTCCGTCTTCAGGCGCTCGGCCAGCTTGGCGCTGGTCGGCGCGAGATTGGTGCCGGACGAGGCCGAGGCATCATAGCCCGTGCCCGCTGCGGAGGGACGGGGATGCAGGTAGCCCTCGCCCGCGAACGACTGACCGATCAGCGACGAGCCGACCGCCTTCCCGTCCTTCAGAAGGAGGCTGCCAGCGGCCTGGCTCGGGAAGGCCGCTCCCGCGATGGCGGTCATCGCGGCAGGATAGAGCAAGCCGAGGACGACGGTGAAGAGGCCGACGAGGGTCGCCGCAGCGCGGATTTGCGAAAACATGGATGCGTTCCTTCGAAGGGGTTCAAGCGAGACCGAGGCCGGAGACCGCGAGGTCGATCGCCTTGATGCCGACGAACGGCACGAGGATGCCGCCGAGGCCGTAGATCAGGAGATTGCGCCGCAGCACGGCGGCGGCGCCTTCGGCCCGGTACGGGACGCCGCGGAGCGCCAGCGGGATCAGCGCGACGATGACGAGGGCGTTGAAGATCACCGCCGACAGGATCGCGCTTTCCGGCGAGGCGAGGCGCATGACGTTCAGCACGCCGAGCTCGGGGATCGCCGCGACGAACAGCGCTGGGATGATGGCGAAGTACTTCGCCACGTCGTTGGCGATCGAGAAGGTGGTCAGGCTCCCTCGCGTCATCAGGAGCTGCTTGCCGATCCCGACGATCTCGATGAGCTTCGTCGGGTCGGAATCGAGGTCCACCATGTTGCCCGCCTCGCGGGCGGCCTGCGTGCCGGTCTGCATCGCGACGCCGACATCGGCCTGCGCGAGGGCAGGGGCGTCGTTGGTGCCGTCGCCGCACATCGCGACGAGCCGGCCGTGGCGCTGCTCGTTGCGGATATAGCTGAGCTTGTCCTGCGGCGTCGCTTCCGCGATGAAATCGTCGACGCCGGCCTCCGAGGCGATGGCGGCGGCCGTCACCGGGTTGTCGCCCGTCACCATCACCGTGCGGATGCCCATGCGGCGGAGCTCCGCGAAGCGCTCCTTGATGTCCGGCTTCACCACGTCCTTCAGGTGGATGACGCCGATGAAACGGCCGTTCTCGGCGAGCCCGAGCGGTGTGCCGCCCGACTTGGCGATCCGGTCCACGGCCGCCGTGAAGGCGGCGGGCTCGGCGACGGCGTGGCCGGCGCTTTCGTGCACGAACCGGCGGATCGCATCGACCGCGCCCTTGCGGACGCGCCGGCTATCCATGTCGACGCCGCTGAGGCGCGTCGCCGCCGAGAAGGGGATGAAGGCGGCATCGCCCAGCCGGGCCGCCGGGACGGACAGGCCGTAGCGCTCGCGCGCGAGGGTGAGGATGGAGCGGCCCTCGGCCGTCTCGTCGGCGAGCGATGCCTCGACGGCGATCTCCGCGGCCTGCGTCTCGGTGACGCCCGCGACGGCGACGAACTCGGACGCCATGCGGTTGCCGAAGGTGATCGTGCCGGTCTTGTCGAGCAGCAGCGTGTCGACGTCGCCCGAAGCCTCGACCGCCTTGCCGGACATGGCGAGGACGTTGTGGCGGATGAGGCGGTCCATGCCGGCGATGCCGATGGCGGACAGGAGACCGCCGATCGTGGTCGGGATCAGGGTGACGAGCAGCGCCACCAGGATCGGCACCGAGATCGCGGCCTCCGAATAGGCCGAGAAGCCGGTGAGCGTCACGACCGCGATCAGGAAGATCAGCGTCATGCCGACGAGGAGGATGGTGAGCGCCAGCTCGTTCGGCGTCTTCTGCCGCTCGGCGCCTTCCACCAGGGCGATCATCCGGTCGAGGAAGGACGACCCCGGCGCGGCGGTGATCCTGACCACGATCCAGTCCGACACGACCGTGGTGCCGCCGGTGACGGCCGAGCGGTCGCCGCCGGCCTCGCGGATCACGGGGGCGGACTCGCCGGTGACGGCCGCCTCGTTGACGGAGGCGATGCCTTCGACGATCTCGCCGTCGCCGGGGACGAGGTCGCCGGTCTCGACGAGGACGTGGTCGCCGACCTTGAGGTCCAGCGCCGACAGGGGCTGGACGTTCCGGCGGTCCCTCGGATTCGCCATCCGCTTCGCGACCGTGTCCGTCCGCGCCTTGCGAAGGCTGTCGGCCTGTGCCCGGCCGCGCCCTTCGGCGATGGCCTCGGCGAAGTTGGCGAAGAGCACCGTGAACCACAGCCAAGCCATGATCTGACCGGTGAAGAGCAGCGGATTGCCCGCGACGACGTCGCGGACGAACAAGACGGTGACGACGGCGGCGACGACTTCCGTCACGAAGATCACCGGATTGCGCAGCAGCGCCGCCGGGTTGAGCTTCCGGCAGGCATCGAGAGCGGCGCGACCAACGAGGTCGGGGCGGAAGGCGGATGGGGCGGCTTGTGAGGCCATGGGAAGGGTCCTTTGGTCGGATCGCCCGGGCGATCGACGGAGCGGGAGGGAATGGTCGGGCGCCGGGGCGCCCGAGGGGTCCCGCGGCGGGACCGGGGTGGCGGTCAGAAGGTCTTGCCGGACAGCATCTGCACCTGTTCGGCGATCGGCCCGAGCGCCAGCGCCGGGAAGAACTGGAGGCCGCCGAGGATCAGGATGATGCCGACGAGCAGGCCGACGAACAGCGGCGTGTGGGTCGGAAAGGTGCCCGCCGAAGGCGCGAGCCTCGGCTTCGCCACCAGCGATCCGGCGATCGCCATCATCGGCACGATGTAGGCGAAGCGGCCGAGCAGCATGGCGAGGCCGAGCGTCGCGTTCCACCACGGCGAGTTGGCGCTGAGGCCGCCGAAGGCCGAGCCGTTGTTCCCGGCCGCCGAGGTGTAGGCGTAGTAGATCTCGCTGAGCCCATGCGGTCCTGCATTGCCGAGCCCGGCGAGGGCGGCCGGTAGCACGGCGGCGACGGCCGAGAAGCCGAGGATCGCGACCGGCAGGATGAGGATCGCGAGCACCGCCATCTTCATCTCCTTCGCCTCGATCTTCTTGCCAAGATATTCGGGCGTCCGCCCGACCATCAGCCCGGCGACGAAGACCGAAACGATCGCGATCACGAGGATGCCGTAGAGTCCGGAGCCGACGCCACCGGGAAGGATCTCGCCGAGCATGATCAGCACCATCGGCACCATGCCGCCGACCGGCGTGAACGAGCCGTGCATGGCGTTCACCGCGCCGTCCGACAGACCCGTCGTCACCGCCGCGAACATCGCGGACGCGGCGAGGCCGAAGCGGACCTCCTTGCCCTCCATGTTGCCGCCGGCGGGATCGAGCCCGGCCGCCGCCAGGACGGGCGTCCCGGCGCTTTCCGCCCAATAGGCGACGCCGATGCCGGCGACGAGGATCACGCCCATGGCGGCGAGGATCGCCCGCGCCTGCCGCTTGTCGCCGACGAGGCGGCTGAAGGCGAACACCATCGCGGTCGAGACGACGAGCATCTGCCAGATGGTCAGGGCGTTGGAGAGGGGCGAGGGGTTTTCGTAGGGGTGCGCGGAATTGGCGTTGAAGAAGCCGCCGCCGTTGGTGCCGAGCTGCTTGACGGCGAGCTGCGAGGCGACGGGCCCGAGCGCTATTCTCTGCTCGGGTCCCTCCACGGTCCGCACCGTCGCCGACACCGCGAAGGTCTGCGGCGTGCCCATCGAGACCTGCCAGAGCGCGGTGACGATCGCGAGCGGCAGCAGCACGTAGAGGGTCGCACGGGTGACGTCGGTGAAGAAGTTGCCGACCGTCTTCGCACCGGAGCGGGCGAAGGCGCGGACCAGCGCGACCGCCAGCGCCATGCCGGTCGCGGCCGACAGGAAGTTCTGCACGGTGAGGCCGGCCATCTGCGACAGGTGGCTCATCGTCGTCTCGCCGCCGTAGGACTGCCAGTTCGTGTTCGTGACGAAGGACACGGCGGTGTTGAAGGCGAGGTCGGGCGACAGGCCGGAAAACCCTTGCGGGTTCAGCGGCAGGACGCCTTGGAAGCGCAGCAGCAGGTAAAGGAGAAGGAAGCCGCCGGCGTTGAAGACCAGCATGCCCAGCGTGTAGCCGAGCCAGCTCTGCTCTCTGTTGGGATCGACGACGGCGAGGCGGTAGAGGCCGCGCTCCACCGGCCCGAGCACGGGCGACAGGACATTACGCTCGCCCGCGAAGACGCGCGCCATGAGGGCGCCGAGCGGAACGGCAGAGACGAGTACGGCCGCGAGGATCAGGACGATCTGCAGCCAGCCAACGATGGTCATGGTGGTTTCGACTTATTCGATGCCGCTCAGAACCGTTCGGGACGGACGAGCGCGAAAACCAGATAGGCGGCGAGGAGACACGCGACGGCACCGCCGAAGAGGAGGTCGAACATCGTCAGGCCTCCCCGGCCCAGCGGGCGTAGCCGCCCATCAGGACGAAAAAGCCGAGACCGACGGCGAGGTAGAGAAGATCGAACATGCGAGCCCTCCTTTCAGGGATCGCCCTTCGATTGGCGCGGATGCGCGTAAAAAATCCATACGAGATTTGCTTGCTTGGTCCGGAGCGGAAGCCGTTGCGCCGGTTCGGGCCACCAGGCGCGACCGCAATTATTTGCGATGGATTGCAAGATATTGCAGTTTGCGATGGACTGCCGGGCGGGCCGATGACAGAAGCAGGCGACGGTCGCGGGGCGGCGGGCCGGCCTATTCGCCTCGCCCGCGACCCGTGAGGACGACGGCATGCGCGACGGTCAGGGCGATCCATCCGGCATCCACCGCGATCTCCCGCGGGAAGCGGATTCGCTCGAAAACCGCGAGGATCGGCTGAACATCCTCACCTGGGAGCGGGTCGCCGCGGACTGGGAAGCGCCGGCGCACCGGGCGCGGACGGCGCGTTTGGCGCGCATCTCGGATGCGGCGATCGCGCCGACGGCCTATGTCGCGCGCGACGCCTTCGTGCTCGCCGATCATCTGGTGCTCGGCGAGCGATCCTGGATCGCCGGCCATGCGATCGTGCGGGGCGACGTCGAGTTCGGCACGGATTGTTCGGTCAATCCCTATGCCTGCATCTCCGGCAAGGTTCGCTTCGGCGACGGCGTCCGCATCGCCTCGCACGCATCCGTCGTCGGCTTCAATCATTCCATCGCCAGAACCGACGTCCCGATCCATGCCCAGCCGGTCGAGACGCGGGGCATCGCGGTCGGCGACGATGTCTGGATCGGCGCCAACGCAGTCGTCCTCGACGGCGTCGCGGTCGGCCGCGGCGCCGTGATCGCCGCCGGCGCCGTGGTGACGCGCAACGTGCCGGATCGCGCCGTGGTGGCCGGATCGCCAGCGCGCGTCATCAAGGAACGCGGCACGCCACTGGAAACTCTCGAAGCATCGCCCGCCCGCCGCGCCGGGTCGTCCGCGGAAGGCTTGCTCCGGCGTTTCGGGCGCGATGCCGCGTCGCAGTGGCCGGAGGTGATCGGGCGCGAGCGCGACGACGCCATGGACTACCTGTCGCGCGGCGCGACGGGCGAGAAGCGTCCGGCCCTGCGTCATCTCTGCGATGCGATCGAGATCGCCGCCGGGTTCGGCGGCTTCCCCGAGGGCATCGACCGCGCGGCGACGGTCGCGCGGCTTCGAGCGGCGCAGGATCCCGTGTCCGGCCTGTTTCCCGACCCCTACAGGCCGCGTCCCGTCAGGGGGCAGGAGCGCTCGGACGATATCGCGCTCTACAACGTCCTGGCGATCGGCTACGCGCTCGAGGTCCTGGACACCGCGCCGAGCCATCCGGTATCGGCCGTCTCCGGCCTCGCGCCCGACGCCCTGTGCACTTGGCTGGAAGCGCTGCCGTGGCGCGATCGCGGCTGGCATTGCGGCGCGGTGGTCGACGCCATCGGGACGGCGCTCGCCTTCGACGGACGCTACCACGGTCTCGGCAACCGCAGCCGCGAGACCCTGTTCGGCTGGCTCGCCCTCCATGTCGACCCGGCCAGCGGCTTGTGGAGCCCCCCCGGCGATGACGGATGGCTGCAGCCGGTGAACGGCTACTATCGCCTCGTCCGGGGCAGCTACGCGCAGTTCGGCCTATGCCCGCCGCGTCCCGATGCGGCGATCGACACCGTCCTCGGCCATTGGCGGCTGAGCGACGGCTTCCGGCAGGCCGGCTGGAACGCCTGCAACGTGCTCGACGTGATCTATCCGCTTTGGTACGGCCTCCGCTGGACGGCGCATCGGCGCGACGAGGTCGTCCGGCTCGCGGCCGAAGTGATCGAGCGTGCGGCCGCTTGTTGGGAGCCCGGACGGGGATTCGCCTTCGGTGCCGGGCAGCAGCCGGGCCTGCAGGGCACGGAGATGTGGCTCGCGACGCTGCACTACGCGGCTCGCCTGATCGACGCCGAAGCCGCGCTGCCCTTCGTTCCCCGCGGCGTCCACCGGACGGACGGCGCGATCGCCGGCTAGGGCCTCCGGCGATCCCTCGCGGCGCCGCGCCTTACGTGCGGCCGCGCAGGACGGCGCGGCCGTTCTCGACGAGCTGCTGTGCGCCGTCGGCGATCGAAAGCTGCTCGAAGGCGATGGCGTCCGCGGTCGGGCGCAGCACGTTGCGGCTGAACTCGTTCGCGCCGATCGGCGCGGGCGGAGGATTCGCCTCGACCTTGCCTTTCAGGAACTCGACATAGGCGACCGTCTTCTTCTCCGTTTCGTCGAGGAGGGGCAGGATCGCCTCGCGAACGACCGAGGACGGCGGCACGCCGCGCTCGACACCGAGGATCTTGCCGGCCTCGACGTCGTTCACGAAGAAGGAGATGAAGCGTCCGGCGGCTTCCGCGTTCGCCGTCGTCGCACCGATCGACCAGCAGGACGCCGACCGGTAGTAGTGGCCGCTGGGAGCGCCGGGAATGCCCGGCACCATCCCCAGTTCGAGCGTGCCCTTGTTCAGCTTCTGATAGCCGACGAGCTGGTTCGAATAGGCGAAGCCGACCGCCGCGTTGCCGAGGGTCAGCGCGTTGGTTTCGATCGTCTCGTCGTCGCGCGTCTGGATATCCGCCGAAACGCAGGCGCCGTTCTGCCGCAGGTCCTCCCAGTAGCCGAACCACGCTTTCGCGTCCTCGACGTCGAAGCCGATCGAGCCGCCGTCGAACAGCCGCTTGCCGCGCTGCCGCAGCCAGATGTCCAGGACGTAGCCGTAGCGCGCCGCATAGGGTGCGGCCCAGTAGTTGCGCTTCTTCGGACCGTTCGCCTTGAACGCTTTCGCGAACTCGGCGAAGGCCTCCCAGCTCATCTGCTCCTTCGGCACTTCCAGGCCCGCTTCCTTCAGCGCGGCCGAATCGTACAGCATCGCGAAGGAGTTGAGGGCCAGCGTCACGCCGAACAGCTTGCCGTCGATGCGGCAGAGATCGGCGTCGCCCGCGCCGTACTTGGACAGATCGATCGCGCCGTTCAGCAACGGGTCGAGCGGCAGGCAGGCGCCGCGTCCCGAATAATCCGACAGGGTCGAGGGTTCGAGCTGGAACACGTCCGATACGCTGCGGCCCGCCATGGCCGTCGCGAGCTTCACCCAATAATCGGAGCCGGCGATCTGCTCCCCGGTGATGGCGACCTCCGGATGCTGCTTGTTGTAGAGCGCGATCACCTCGTTCGTGCGCCGCAGCCGTTCGGCCGAGCCCCACCAGGTGCAGCGCATCCTGACATCCTGCGCGCGCGCCGGCATGCCGCCGAGCGCGACGCCGGCCGCCAAGCCTGCGCCGGCGGCGAGAAGCGTCCGTCTGTTCATCGCAAGCATCGCTCGTCCTCCTGCAAAGCGGTCGTCCCGCCTCCTGCGAAACCGCCGCTGTTCCCGGCGAAGCATTATCACGATCTGCAATGCTTGCAAATTTTGCAATTAATTGCGATGAGCTACGGGATATGGTGAAGTCCTTGATGCCCGCTCCGGCCCGCGCCGAACGTCCCGGCCGTCCGCGCCAGACCGATATCGCCCGGCTGTCCGGCGTATCGGTCAGCACGGTGTCGCGGGCCCTGGCCGGCGAGCCGGGCATCAGCGCCGGAGCGCGGTCGGCCGTCGCGAAGGCCGCGGCCGAACTCGGCTATCCCCTGCCGCCGGGCTTCGCCGGCGGCGACGGCGCGACGCTGGAAGGGCTCGCTTTCGACGTGCTGCTGCCGGCCGAGCGCGCCACCGGCGACCTCGGCCCCTTCTATCAGGATATCCTCGACGGTCTGCGCGCGGCCGCCGATGCCTGTCGCTTCCGCGTCGCCGTGCGCCTCTTGGCCGACGACGTGCTCAGGGCGCGCGACCTCGAACGCTGCGGCGTCGACGGCGTCTTCGTCGTCGGTCTCGATCTCGACGAAGCCGCGATGCCCGGATACGCCGACGCGCGACCGCTGGTGCTCGTCAACGGCGCCGATCCTTCCCTCGCGCTCGACTGCGTGTCGCCCGCGAACTTCTACGGCGGCCGCCTCGGCGCCCGGACCCTGCTCGATCTCGGCCATCGCCGCATCGCCTATGTCGCGGGCCAGCATCGGCATACGACGCGCGAGCGGGCGAGGGGCTTTCGCCATGCGGTCGCGGAGTTGGCGGACGCTGCGGGCTTCGAGGGCGTGCTGACGTTCTCGGGCCGCACCTTCGAGGAGGCGGCGGCGAAAACGCGCGAGCTCTTGCTGCACCAACCGGATATCACCGCGGTCTTCTGCATGAACGACGCGATCGCGCTCGGCGTCCTTAGCGCGCTGGAGGCGCTGGGCCTGTCTGTGCCGGACGACGTGTCGGTGCTCGGCTTCGACGACCTGCCCTGCGCCAGCCTCATGAGTCCGCGGCTTTCCACCCTGTTCGTCGACCGGCGCGCGCTGGCGCACGAAGCGGTGGACGTCATGCGGCACCGCCTCGCCGAGCCCGCCGCCCCGGCGCGGCAGGTGCAGCATGCCGTCCGGCTCGTGGAAGGGGGAACGATCGCCGCCGCGAAAGCCACGCTTCCATGAGCCTCGATCCGGTCCGTTTCAACCCGCTGCACGGCAACCCGCTGATCGGCCGGGACGACGTGGAGCGCGCGCTTCTCGCCTTGTTCGAGCCGCTGCTGCCCTTCTTCTCCGAAGGCCGGGCGCGGGTTCGGCTCGACGCCGCGGGCGCGCATTTCGACCGGGCGGCAGCCGATCTCGAAGGTTTCGCCCGGCCGCTCTGGGGTCTCGCGCCGCATTTCGCCGGCGGCGGGACCATGCCGCACTGGCCGCTGTTCGCGGCAGGCCTCGCGAACGGCGTCGATCCCGACCATCCGGACTATTGGGGCCAGCCTCGCGACCGGGACCAGCGGCTGGTGGAACTCGCCGCGCTCGGCTTCGCGCTTCGCCTGGCGCCCGAGAAGCTCTGGGACCCGTTGACGGGCCGTCAGCGCGACCGCCTGGCGCGCTACCTCCTCGACGCCCGCGAGCGCGCCTATGCGCCGAACAACTGGAAGTTCTTCCGCGTCATGGTGGACGCGGCGCTGGACCGGCTCGGCCTCGCCTACGACCGGAGCCTCACCGAAGCCTATCTCGCCGAACTGGACGGCTTCCACATCGCGGGCGGCTGGTATCGCGACGGGGACTTCCGCCGCGTCGACCACTACATTCCTTTCGCGATGCATTTCTACGGGTTGATCCACGCGCGGTTCGCCGGCGCGGGCGATCCCTATGCCGAACGCTTCCGCGAGCGCGCCCGGAGCTTCGCGAAGGACTTTCGCTCCTGGTTCGACGAAGACGGCGGGGCGCTCGCCTTCGGCCGGTCCATGACCTATCGCTTCGCCTGCGGCGGCTTCTGGGCGGCGCTCGCCTTCGCCGAGGAGGAAGCCTTGCCCTGGGGCGAGATCAAAGGCCTCTGGCTCCGGCATCTGCGCTGGTGGGCCGACAAGCCGATCGCCCACCCGAACGGCGTGCTTTCCGTCGGCTACGGCTATCCGCAACTGACCATGTCGGAAAGCTACAATTCCGCCGGCTCGCCGTACTGGGCCCTGAAGGCTTTCCTGCCGCTCGCCCTGCCGGCCGACCATCCGTTCTGGCGGGCGGACGAGACGCCGCTCGCGCCGGGTCCGGACCCCCTGCCGCTGGCCGCGCCCGGCATGGTGATGACGCGCCATCCTGGCACGGTGGTCGCCCTGTCGTCGGGACAGGAAAACCTCCAGATGCGCAGCGGGCCGGAGAAATACGCGAAATTCGCCTATGCCTCGCGCTACGGTTTCTCGGTCGAGGTGGACGAGCGCGGCTTCGAGCGCAACGCGTTCGACAACACGCTGGCGCTGTCCGAGGATGGCCTCCACTACCGCGTCCGCGAAACCAACGAAACGGCGCTGATCGCGGGCCATGCGCTCCGGGCGGTCTGGAAGCCCTGGCCGGGCGTCCGGGTGGAAACGACGCTCCTGCCCGCCGGCCGCTGGCACGTCAGGCTGCACCGCATCCGCTCCGACCGGCCGCTGCGGAGCGCCGAGGGCGGCTTCGCGATCGCAAGGGGCGACGAC
The DNA here is from genome assembly GCF_008802405.1 of Plantimonas leprariae. Lineage (GTDB taxonomy): Bacteria > Pseudomonadota > Alphaproteobacteria > Rhizobiales > Rhizobiaceae > Plantimonas > Plantimonas leprariae. Next base: position 196,835 of record NZ_VZDO01000003.1, on the reverse strand, counting down.
GGTGACGGCGAGACGACGGTCGAGGCGGTTGGGCGCGCCGCCGCGATCACGCCGGGCGACCTTGCCGCCATCGTCGATCTCGGCTCCACGGTTTCGCGCGGCGGCCGCGCGCAGAAGGCGCTGCCGAATACCGGTCTCCTCGCCGCGAAAACCACAGTGCCGCAGCTTCGCGGCAGCATTCCCGCCGGCGAGACGCTGCTCGCCTGCGCCGTGCTCGCATCCGGCGACGGGGCTGCCGGGCGCGATGCGCTCGACCGCCCTCCCGCCCTTCCGTCCCTTGCCGACCTCGACGCGCTTTTCCGGGCGGACGGGGTGGCGGTCGGGGCGGTCGAGGCGCCGGGCGACCATCTATGACCGCGCTGCCGCGTCCTCGCGTCCTCATCGTCATGGACGCCGGCAAGACCGAGCACGTGCTGCCGCCGGCGCTGATCGGCCGGCTGGCTCGCGTCGCCGAACTCGTGGACGCCGAACCGGTCGCCGATTTCACGTCGCCCGCCTTGCGCGAGCGGCTCGGCCGTGTGGACGTGCTGCTCACCGGCTGGGGCTGCCCGCCGGTGGGCCGGGCCGAACTCACCTTCATGCCGGGACTGAAGCTTCTCGCCCATGCCGCCGGAACGGTGAAGACCTTCGTGTCGGAAGCCGTGTTCGAGGCGGGTGTGCTCGTTTCCAGCGCCGCGGAGGCGAATGCGCGGCCGGTCGCGCAATTCACGCTCGCCCTGATCCTGCTGTCCGCCAAGCGCGCCTTCGCCTTCTCGCATGCCTACCGGCGCGATCGCGACCGCCGCGCGACCGCTCCGATGATGGACGAGCCGATCGGCGCGAGCGGCTGCACGGTCGGCCTCGTCGGCGCCTCGCGCATCGGGCGGGGTGTCCTCGCGCTGCTCAGGCCCTTCGATTTCGAGATCCTCCTGGCCGATCCCTTCGTCTCGCCCGCCGAGGCAGTGCGTCTCGGCGCCCGGCTGGTGGCGCTCCCCGAACTCCTGGCGCGAAGCCGGATCGTCTCGCTCCATGCGCCGTCGCTGCCCGAAACGCGCGGCATGATCGACCGCGCGGCGCTGGCACGGATGCCGGACGGCGCGACGCTGATCAACACGGCGCGCGGCGCGTTGGTGGACGAGGCGGCGCTTCTCGCCGAACTGGAATCGGGCCGCCTCTCGGCCGCGATCGACGTGACCGATCCGGAGGTTCCGCCGCCCGACTCGCGGCTCTACGACCTGCCGAACGTGTTCCTGACGCCGCACATCGCCGGCGCGATTGGGCTGGAGCGCACGCGTCTCGGCGCGATGGCCGTCGCGGAGATCGAGCGCTTCGCGCGCGGCGAGCCGCTTCGGCATCGGATCCTGCCGGCCGACCTCGCGGTGATCGCGTGAGCACGCTCCTGCCGGGGCTCTGTTCCGTGACGTTCCGGCGCCTCGCGCCCGAGTCGGTTTTGCAACTGGCGGCGGAGGCCGGCATCGCCGCGATCGAATGGGGTGGCGACGTCCACGTGCCGCCAGGCGACCGCGAAACGGCCGCGCGCGTCGGCCGACTGACGCGAGAGGCAGGCCTCCGCGTTTCGTCCTACGGCTCCTACCTCGCGCCGCCGGACGCTTCGCCCGACGCGGTGCGAGACGTGTTCGAGGTGGCCGAGGCGCTCGGGTGCCGGCATGTCCGGATCTGGCCCGGCCGCCGCGACCGCCCGTCGGCCGACTACGCGCCCGAGGAACGGCGCGCCGCGATCGACGCGATCCGGCAGGTGGGCGACGAGGCGGCCGCGCGCGGCTTGACGATCGGGCTCGAATATCACCCGAACTCGCTGACGGACGAACTCGCCAGCGCCCGCGATCTCATGGCGGAGATCGACGCGCCGAACGTCTTTCTCTACTGGCAGCCGTCGCCCGGCATCGGCATGGAGGCCGCGCTCGCCGAGATCGCGGCGATCGGCGGCGCGGTCTGTCATCTCCATGTCTTCGCCTGGGATGCGGCCCGGAACCGGTATCCGCTGGCGACGCAAGGGGACGAATGGCGCCGGTACTTCGCCGCCCTTCCGGAGCGACGCTGGCAGGAGCCGTGCTTCGCCATGCTGGAATTCGTCGAGAACGACGATCCGGCATCGTTCGAACGCGACGCCGAAACGCTTCGCGCTCTCCTGGCTGCCGGCTAGGAACGCCGTTCGGCCGCTCCGGAGGTGCTTGCTTGGGGACATCACCGGCCGGAACCCGGCGAGGTCTGGCGGGGTGATTGCCTTGCTGCTGGGCATTCTGGAAGGTGCCGGGTTGCTCGGAACAGGAGGGATGTTCGGCAAGTCGTCCTTCCTTATTGCCATCCGGCGAAAATAGAGCTACCTAAATATCGTATAGATAGCATCGACATAGCTAGCATCTTTCGTAGGCTGCATCAGGATGAACTTCTGTTCTGACGCAGAGGCAATATCGCTGTTGCTGGTGTTTGTCCGCGTCATGCGGGAGAAGGCAGCCGGTATCGCGCGGTCGGGTCGACGGCTGGCCGGGGCGATCCTTGGTCGTTCGCCTTCGAGCGGCCCGTATTCCTTCCGGCCGTTACGCGAAGCCGCCGCATCAGCATGGAGTTCCGACCGGCGCGTCTGGACATTCTCGAGGTCCAGATACCGCGTTGCGTCGCTTGGCCTGAGGGGGTGGGGATGGAACTCGTCGTCTGCTGCGATGGAACCTGGAACACGCCGGACGATCTCGATCAGGGGCTGCCGGCGCCCACCAATGTGGTGAAGCTGCGGAACATCCTTGCGGAACGGAACGCGGACGGCGCCGAACAGCGCGCCTACTACCATCCCGGCGTCGGGACGGGCGGAACATGGTGGGATCGCATCGCCGGCGGCGGAATGGGCGAGGGGCTCGAGAAGAACGTCCAGAGCGCCTACCACTGGCTCGCCACGACCTATCGGCCGGGCGCCCGCATCTGGCTGTTCGGCTTCAGCCGGGGTGCGTTCACGGTGCGTAGCCTGAGCGGCATGATCTCGCAGTGCGGCCTTCTCGACCTTTCCGACCCGGCGATCCCGCCGGAAGCGGTCTGGAAGGCGGTCGACGCCGTCTACGCCGCCTATCGCAGGAAGCCGACCGGCCAGCCGAAGATGCACGCGAAAGCGGAGATGCGCTTCCATAACGTCGCGACGGGCGATCCGACCGCGCTGACGACGAAGATCCACTTCATCGGCGTCTGGGACACGGTGGGAGCACTCGGCGTGCCGGACGATATGGCGCTGCTCAACCTCATCGACGACCCGACGAAGTACGAATTCCACGATACCGACCTCAGCGCGGCGGTGGTGCACGCCCGCCATGCCGTGGCGCTGGACGAGCGGCGGCAGAGCTTCGAGCCGACGCTGTGGACCGACAAGCCGCCGAAACAGGAGCTGAAGCAGGTCTGGTTTCCCGGCGTCCATGGCGACGTCGGCGGCGGCTATTCGCGCTGCGGTCTGTCGGACGGCGCCCTGCTGTGGATGGTCGAGGAAGCGAAGGCGCAGGGCCTCGCTTTCAAGGATGCCGGTGTCCGCCAGATCAAGCCGAATGCGCAGGACGTCCTGCACGACTCGCTGACGGGCATCTTCAAGACGCTGAAGACGCGCCCGCGCGCTGCCCCGCTCATCGACGAGAGATCCGGCGATGCGCTGCACGGATCGGCGTTGGAGCGTCGAAGCGAACCGCCGATCACGCAGCACGAATACTGGCCGTCGATCGTGCTGGATCCGGGCGTGTCGAAGCCGGTCCACATCTACGCCCGGCAACACTGGAACGCGACGGGCATCTACCTCGAAAGGGGCGCGACCTACGAATTCGCTGCCGACGGGCAATGGGTCGATGGTTCGATTCCATGCGGACCGGGTGGCACGAGCGATGGAAGCTTTCACCTCGGCGAGGCGGTCCGACTGGCCTCGGCGGTGCTCGGCAAGCTCGAGAACGCCTACAAGCGTTTCACGGCCAACCCGCAGGCGGACTTCGTCTACACGAAGCGGGAAGAAGCGTTCGAATGGTTCGCATTGGTCGGCATGGTCGCGAACGGCTGGAAGCCCGAAGACCAGCCGAAGGAGCGACCGAGCCAGGTCTTTCGGATCGGCTCCGGCACGACATTCACGCCGAAGGCCAGCGGCTACCTCTACTGCTTCGCGAACGATGCCTGGCAGACCTACGACAACAACCGGGGAAGCGTGCAACTCACGGTGAGGAGACGATAGAAGAACGCATCCTCCGTATCCAAGCGGCGGATGCGGAAGGACGGACATCGAACGCCGTCAGGGGCGGGGTTGTCGTTCGGTTCCGAAACTCCTGTCCTTCCGAGCTCCGGCGAGTTCGATCGGATGAGGCGCGTGCGCGCCCCACCGCCCTGACGAAGGTCGGTGCGCCGGCGGCGGGCGCGTTCATGGCCAATGCCAGCGGCCACGCGGCGCAGGGCGATGATCGTGTCGTCTACGACACGAACACCGGCGGTTGTTCCTCGATGCCGACGTTTCGGCAAAGGCGCGGCCGTGCCGTTCGCGACCCTGTCCGACGATCCGGTTTACTCGATCAGGGCGGCGCTGCGTCGCGGGACGAGCGCAAAGTGCGGCAGGTCGCTGAGATAGGAGCGATAGTTGTCGACGATATCGCGGCAGCAGGCTCGCCGAGAAGTCGCGGAAATATTCCGGCTTGGGGCCGGCTGTCGTCGCGCGGCCCGCGCTGCCGCCGGAGGGCCCGGCCCCGCCGCTCATCCGGCGGCCGCCTGGACGAAGGGCAGGTCGGTGCGTAGGTAGCAGGTCGACTGTGCCATCAGGCGGGCGATGTCGGCTGCGCCGTTGCGGTAGGACAGACGGCGGCAGCGCCGGGCGATCTCCGCCCGCTCGGACGGATCGAGCATCCGGTCCAGCAGCTCGGTCAGTCCGCTGCGCTCGTGGTCGCGCCGCAGGAGGCAGCCATAGCCGAAGATGTCGGCGAAGCGGGCACGATTCAATTGGATATCCATCTCCGCCGCCTCGTTCGGCACGAAGATGGTCGGGACGGCGCCGAAGACGTTCTCGTGGAAGGTGTTGTAGCCGGCCGCCGCCACGGCGAAGTCGAACGCCTGCGAATAAAGGAAGGTCGGAAAGCATTCGACGATGCGATGGTTGTCGGCCGCCGGCTCTCGCGCGGCGAACTCGTCGCGGATCGGCGAGGCGAATTCCAGAACGATCAGCTTGCGACGCCGCGCGAAGGCGATTACCCCGTCGCGGATCGGCCGCATGTCGAAGTTGCGGCCCGAGCCGAGCTGCAGCGCGACGACGCAGGCGTCCTCTGGCAGCTCGAGCGCCCGCCGCGCCGCATCCCGCCCCAGGCGCTGCGCCGGATCGAGGTGCAGCACGGGCGCGGTCAGGTAGGCGAACTGCTGCAGCGGCTTCGTCGGGCCGGCGTCGAAACGGTCGGCGAGTTCGCCCGGCTCGACGACGTGGTCGAAGGTTTCGGCACCGGCGAGGCCGACCGCGTGGCTGTCGCGCCACATCGGCCGCCGGATCCAGAAGGACGGCGTTGCCGGGAATTCGGCGATGGCGTCCAGGAGCCCGGCGAAGAGGTAGCTGCCGTCGTAGGCGATGGCCTCCGGCCGGGTGAAGGCGATGAGATCGAAGAGTTCCTCGCGCAGCGCCCGGTTCCAACGCTTCGGATCGGCGCCGTAGTGCCGATGGTAGCTGATGAAATGGGTGGGGTAGCCGGCGTCGGCCGCGATCTTCATCGCATAGGACATGGTCGCGAAGATCGCGCCGACGCCGTCAGGCAACCGGTCGGCGATCGCCATCTGCCGGGTCAGATGGCCCAAGCCGATGCCGTTGGTCGAGACGAAGAGAATCGATTTGCCGCGGCGCGGCGCCGGGCGCGGGCCGGCCACGGCTCTCGCCCGGGTCGGGGCGGGGCGCGGGTCGATGAGCCGGCCGAGGCGCTCGACGAAGCTGCGATGCGAATGCCGGGCGACGAAGGCATGGCCCCGCCGCACCTGAAGATAGTAGCGGCTCTGCTGTTCCACCAGCTGTTCGACGAGTTCCTGGACGCCATCCGGCGCGCAATAGAGCGCCGCGTCGCCGAAGGAGTCGTGGAGGTAGGCGGGCAGGATGACGGGAACGCCCGCGGCCATCGCCTCGACGACGACGCGGCCGAAGGCTTCCGACCAGGCCGAGCCGTGGAAGTAGACGAAGAAGTCGAGCCCGGCGAGAAAGGCGTCGACGCCGTCGAAGGCGAAGGGAAGGATCCGCCAGTTCTCCGGCAGCTCGCCGTAGAGTTCCCCCAGGAAGGCGCCGCCGCCGAGGATCGAGACGGTGCAGAATTCGGGGTCGGGGCTGTACACGGCGAGCGCTTCCTCCCGCGTGTCCGGCCATTTTCGCGGGTCGGGCCGAGCGTGCCGGCCGATCCGGACGGGATAGCGCGGCGGGTCGGAGCCCCGCTGCTTCCAGCCGCTCCGTTCGAAGACGTTGTACCAATCTTCCGCCAGAACAGAGACGCCGTCCGGCAGCGTCGCCGGAAGCGAGCGGCGGACGATGGTGCTGACGGGCGCGATCTCGACGTCGCAGCCGAAGGCCCGCCCGCAGGTTTCGGCGACGGCGGCGAGATCGTACTGGACCGCGCCGGCGCGGTCGAGCCGCGGATGATGCAGAACGAGGACCGTGCGGCCGGCAGCGACCCGCACCATCCGGCGCGGCGGCAGCGCGAAGATCGTCGGGTGATGGACGACGGCGAGGCGCGTGCGGGCCGGCAGCGCGGGATCGACGATCGCCACTGCGCCCGCGTCGACCAGCGCCTGGAGGCCGGGATGCATCCAGCGACTGGCTCTGCCGAGCAGCGATCCCCGGACCATCAGCAGGCCGAGCCGCAGGCCGACTTGGCTTGCCGCCGCGATCTCCTCCGCGAGCGCCGTCGACGTGCCGCCTTCGAGACGTGGATCGGCGACGAAGACGAGATCGTAGTCGACGGCGGCCGCGTCGGCTTCGTACGCCGGCGCAGTACCGGCGAGCGTTTGCGCGTCGAACGCCGCGCCGGTCGACAGGTCGAGGTTGTCCGCCATCGCGCGCCGCCCCTCACGAGCCGTTGAGCTTGAGGTATTCGTCGACGCGCCGGCGTACCGTCTCGGCCTGCTCGCTGGTGAGGTTCGACATGAGCGGCGCGAGCCGTTGCTTCGCCTTATCCACGAACTGCGGCAGGACCGGATGCTCGAAGGACTGATGATCGGTCAGCATGTAGTTGAACGCCGCTTCCACCGGGTCGCGCCGCACGCCCCTGCCGCCCTCGTAGAGTTCGGCGAGGCGAAAGCGTGCTTCGCCGAAACCTCGCTCGGCCGAGAGCGTCATCAGCTCCACGGCGCGCGCCGTGTTCCTTTTGGGGCCGTTGCCGTCCCGGTACATCTGTCCGAGGTAGAGCGGCGCGAAGGCGTTGCCCGCGGCGACGGCGCGCTCGTACCAGGTCTGCGCCATGGCCGTGCTGCGCTCGACGCCGCGCCCATCGAGAAAGCGCTGGCCCATGCTGGTCATCGCGTTGGTGTTGCCGACCCAGGCCGAGGCCTGGAACAGCTCGATGGCGGCCGCGAGATCCTTGTCGACGCCGATCCCGTCGAGATACATGTTGGCGAGAACGTCCATCGCGTTGGGCCAGCCGCTGGCGGCCGCGAGGCGCAGCCAGAGCAGGGCTTCGTCGGTGGAGCGCTCGACGCCTTTGCCGTGCAGGTAAATGACGCCGAGGTCAGTGCGCGCGCGCAGATTGCCGAGCTCGGCCCCGGCGCGCAGGTAGGACAGGGCCGCAGCCATGTCGACCGGCCGGCCCCGGCCGGTCATGTAGAGATAGGCGAGATTGGCGAATCCGGCGGAGTAGCCGGCGCGCGCGGCGTCGCGATAGAAGGACTCCGCCGGCGCGTAGAGTCCCAGAATGTCGAGGATGCGGCCGACTTGGTAGAGCAGCCGGCGATTGCCGGGATCGCGCGCCAGTTCGACGAAGCAGGTGCGCACCGCCAGGCGGATGTTGACGAGGCCCCATCGCATCCCCGGCGACAACCGCATCGGGTCGTCCGGATCGCCGGCCACCGCGTCGCAGGACGTCGACATGGCGGCAAGGCCGTCCGGCGTGGCGGGTAGCGTGCTCGGCCAAGTGCGGACCTGGATGGGCGGAGCACGGTCGCCGGAAACGCCGAGGGCGAGGCTCTGCCGGTCCGCCGTACCGCTGTTCGTCGCGTCTGCCGCGCCTTGGGACGCGACGGTCAGCCGGCCGACCGACGCCGCGCCGCTGTTGCTCGCCAGGGCGATCAGCCGCGCCGCCGCCCGCTCGCCGAGAGGACTCGAGGGAAAGGTGTTCTGAAACAGCGCGAGGTCGGCCGGATCGGCGCTGTCCTTGAGGAGGCTCCAGAAGATCTGGTCGAGCGAGGGCCGCTTCTGGCTCATGATCGGATCGGCGACCTCCGGCCGAAGCACGAGGTCGAGCGCGACGTCGCCCTCGGTGCGCGGCAGCTGCGCGCCACGCGTCGCCTCGCGGACGTTGCGGCGGACCTCGCGGAAGATCTGCTGCAGGGCAATCCCCCGTTGCGCGATGGCGTTGGCGAAGACGGTCGCGAAGATGCCGTTCGCGCCGACGTCGTTGCTGGCCGAGGGCGCCGCGACGGCGCCGGAATAGGAGATGAGGATGCGGCCCGCCGCCGGGGCGCCCGTTTTCCCTCGCTCAAGCGGCGCGACGGATCGGGTCAGCGACGCGGCGGCGACGGCCGGTGCCGGGATGCCGTCGAGAACCACGATGCTCGCCTTGGCCTTCTCGCGCAGCATCGCGACCAGAGCGTTCAGCGTGAGGCCGTTCGGTTGCTCCGGCTCGTTCGGCGCGCCGTCGGATGGCTGGAGCACGATGTCCTTGTTCACGAGCGCACCGACGCCCGTGAAGTAGAAGAAGGCGATCTCGCTGCCCTCGAAGTGCCGGCCGATGCGGAGCATCGTTTCCGCCATTGTCCGCCGGTCCAAGTCGATGACCAGGAGGACGTCGAACCCGGCCTCCTGCAAGGTCGTGGCGATCAGCCGTCCGTCCGCTTCGCCCGTCGGCAGTGGTTGTCCCGCGAAGGACGTCGTCGCGACGACAACGGCTCGCCGGCCGGCGTCGGCCGCGGTCGTCGGGCCCGGGAAAAGGGCGACCGGAACGAAAAGGGCGACCGCGAGCCATCGGCGGCGTCGCCCGGACCGTGCCGGGCCTGCAGGCCCACCGCGCCCCGCCGCGCTATCGCCGCCGGACGACACGAAAGCGATGGGGCCGCGTCGCACGAGACCGCCCCGCCGGACCTAGTAGCCGGAGCGCGAGCGCGAGCCACCGTCGTTGCTGCGTCCCGCTTCCCGTCCGGTGAAAAGGGTATTCGAACGCTCCCGGCGATGCACGGAGGGCTGCTGATCGACGTGAGGGCGACTGAGATACGCGCAGCCGGAGGCCATGGCCCCGACGAACAAGATGGACGCAACCGAAGCACAACGGTCTTGCAGCCACTTCGCCATAAGCGCCTCCGCTTAAGCCTGTTGTAGATAGCCAGCTGTAGAAATGGCTGTCAAGTCGAGCGGGATCGAAATACATGGCTTCTGCTGACCAGCACTGCGAATACGCCAGCTTGGACCTGCTACTCAGAGGTGGAAGGCTGCGGTTGCGGCGATCCGGACAGTAGAAAACCAAGTGTCGGCGCAGCGATGGCGGCGCGTTGCGACGCGACCCCGCTCCTGGCGGCGGCGGAACACGATCCCGATCTCGTGTCGCCGCTCGCAGAGCACGCCTTCCTCAGAGGAAGTCGCGCGCTCGGCCGGCGTCAGAGATCCTTCCGCGCCCGCTCGATGATCTCGTCGAAGGACGTCCCGAAGGCGATGACGGATCTCGGCCGCCATTTCGCAACCAGCAGCGCGCGGCGATCCGCCAGGAAATCACCCCAGGGAGCCGTGCGGTCGAACAGCACCTGCTGCTCGCGCGGCGGAACGAACTCGAAGATGCAGCCGTGCAGCCGCAGGACCGCGAATTCCGGATGATCGGTGACGTAGACGACCCTGTCGAAGACGGCCCGAAGGTTCCGCGTATCCGCCACCACGGTCCCGAGGCTGTCGCTCGTCGCATCGAAATGCGTGACGAGCGCGACTCTTGCCCGCGGATCCGGTTCGAACAAAGCGGGGCCGTCCTCTTCGCTTCCGGCATCGAACGGCAACATCGTCGACAGGCGAAGCGCTCCCCGGCGCAGCCGGTCGAGCAGCGCGACCGCGCGCGGGCTGGGTGACGAGACCGGCGGCGCAGCGAGCGGTTCGTCCATCCTTGAACCCTGTCTGATCGGGAGATGGAATCGGAAGGACGCCGGATCTGCCGGGCGAGCCGCAGCGTATCCACACTTGATGGGTATGGTAACGGAGCGTAACTTGCAAGTCAGGATGGTATTGCCGTCCGATCTTCGTCTGCCTGCCCGAGTTCCGCAGAGGCCCGGTTCTCCATGGGACGACCCCGTCTGTCGCGCGCCGATCCACTCGCAGCCGGGCGCGATCCGCGTATCCCGCTCGTCGGTCTGCTCATCGTCTTCGCGTGCCTGCTCGGCCTTTCGAGCCAGGCGGCCGCGGCGGAACGCCGGGTGGCGCTCGTTATCGGCAACGGCGCCTACGAGAACATCACTCAGTTGATCAATCCGCCCAGGGATGCGGCCGCCATGTCCGCGATGCTGCGCGGCCTCGGCTTCGACGTCGTGGAAGCGGTGGATCTCGAACGACGCGAGCTGACGGAGCGGCTGCGCGATTTCGGGCGCAAGGCCGCCGGAGCCGATCTCGCTCTCGTCTTCTACGCCGGACACGGCGTCCAGATCGACGACAGAAACTGGTTGCTGCCGACCGATGCCAAACTGACGGATCGGCTCGATCTCGAATATGAGGCGATCAGCGCGGATGCCCTGCTTCGGGCGATGCAGGCGGCGAAGGGCCGCGTCCTCCTGCTCGACGCGTGCCGGGACAATCCCTTCCGCACGGGTTTCCTGTCGGAAAGCGGGGCGCGCTCGGCGGCCGCCAGCCGCGGCCTGGCCCGCCTCAACGTCGAGGATACCGGGACGCTGATCGCCTTCGCGACCAGTCCCGGCGCCGTGGCCGATGACGGCAGTTCGGGCGGCGGGCGGAACAGCCCCTTCACCGCGGCGCTGCTCGCCACCATGCCGATGCCGGGACTCGAGATCCGGCAGGTGTTGACGCGCGCGCGCCAGGTCGTGTTCGCGGCGACGGCCGGCCGGCAGACGCCCTGGGAGAATTCCTCGCTCGTCGCCGACGTCTATCTCGCCGGAATGCCCGCCGGGCCGATTCCGCAGCAACTCGACGAGACCTTCTGGAACGCCATCGAGGACAGCCGCGAACCGGAGGATTTCAGGATCTTCCTGCGGCGGTTCCCGACCAGCGGCTTCGCGGCGCGCGCGCTCGAACGCTACGAAGCCCTTTCGAAGGAAGTCGCCGACAGACCGAGCGGGAATGGCACGCCCGCGGCTCCGACCGCCTCGCGCGATTGTCCGACGTGCCCCGAGATCATCCGACTCCCCGCCGGCTCCTTCGTGATGGGCGCTTCCGCCGAGGACGCGAGCGCGCTCGACAACGAGCGGCCGGCCCATCGCGTCGAGGTCGCGGCCTTCGCGCTGACGCGCTATCCCATCACGTTCGACGACTGGGAGGCATGCGTCGCGGCGGCCGGTTGCGCCGGGCGACCGGACGACAACGGCTGGGGTCGCGGCCTCAGACCCGTGATCAACGTCACCTGGCAGGACGCCCGGGACTACGCGCGCTGGCTGTCGGCGCGAACCGGGCAGGACTACAGGCTGCCGACGGAGGCAGAATGGGAATATGCCGCCCGCGCCGGCACCACTACGTCGCGTTTCTGGGGCGACGACGCGGCGAAGGCATGCGCCTTCGCCAATGTCTACGACCGGGCCGCCGAGAAGTCGGTGATCGTTTCGTGGAAGCCGCATCCTTGTTCGGACGGCTTCGTCCACACCTCGCCGGTCGGCAGTCTGGCCGCGAATCCCTGGGGCTTCGGGGACATGATCGGCAACGTCTGGCAATGGGTCGCCGACTGCTGGACGGACGATTATTCGGGAGCGACGGAGGCGGTCGCCGTGGCGGATCGTCAATGCTCCGAACGGATCATCCGCGGCGGTTCCTGGATCAGCGACCCGGCCGGAACGCGTTCGAGCGCCCGCGCGCGGAGCGATGCCGGCGACAAAGACAACAACATCAGCTTTCGCCTCGCCCGGACGCTGCCCTGATGCCGCCGGATCGCTCCACCCACTCCACCGGCCGCTTCGATCCTGCCCGGCAAGCCCGTCATGCATCGGTCGAAACCGGTACTCCCGACAGGGCGGGCGGTAGGATTCCAGGTATAGTATTGCGGCTCGAAATATGACAAATCTTTCGAGTCGAAGAAGCGAGGTCTGTGCCGTTGCGGTAGGTTGCCTCGCCGCGTGGTGAACCGCGTCGTTGAAGGCTCGAATTTGTTCAGCTGACAGGCATTTACCGGAGGGCTCGTGATGCGGCGACCGAATGGATCCATCGTAATCCTGGGACTGTTCTGCTCCTTCTTGGGAGGTTGTCAGACAACCTCCAAATCAGGCGCCGCCGACGGGATCGTGGGGCTGACCATCGAGGCATGCAGGTTCCGGCCAACTCCCGAGACCGTGCAGGACATCGTCGCTTCGAAGACCCTGGATTCCGCCTCCAGGATCGCGGAGGCGATCTGCAAGGCCGTGGAAGGACGCACGTCCGACCGAGGGTCCATCGGGGGCGCGAACATAAACGGCATTCCGGTGCGCGGTACGTTCGTCTAGCGACGCACCGGCCGACGAACGAACGCGTCCAATCCGGCCGGCCGAAGCCTTCGGGGGCTCGGTCGGAGCGAAGCGGCGCGCTCGTTTCGCCGAGCGGTGCGGTCCTCGTCGGGCATCGCGACCGGCAGTGCGATCGTGGCCGGCCGGCGAAACAAACTGCGCCGAGCTTCGATGATCCGGCTGCCGATCGCGAGCGCGAGTCCCGAGCGGTCGCCGACCCGTGAAGAGAACCGGCGTCGGCGCAGGCGGCCGCAACGACCGGGAGCCGATGCGACCCGTTCAGTCGGCGCTCGTCACTTCACCTCGAAGGTCTGCAGGGTCGCGAACATCCGTTCGGGCCCGACCGCGAAGAAGTCGCGCTCCGTCGAGCCCAATTCGAGATAGGCGTGAATGCTCGTCACGAGAGCCGCGAGATACGTGATGGATTGTTGCGCCTTCGAGTAGCCTGCGGCGCGTTCCACCATCATCTGCGGGTGGCTGATCTCCTCGAAGTTCATGCCTTTCGGGACGAGCATGGCCAGAACGACGTGACGCCCTTTCGGCGGGCGCACTTCGAAGTAACCCCGCTGCGGCTCGGGAACGCTGTATGTCTTGCGGGCGACGACGTTTTCGTCGCCGCCGGAGGAGAGCTGGTTGGGAAACAGCTGCGTGACGGCTCCTTCGGGATTGATTTCCACGAAAAGGAGTTTGCCCTCGTCGGGCGGGGCGATGCGAAAGGCGAAGCGCGCTCCGATGGCTATCCCGGCGCCGTCGGAGATTTCCGGACCGCCGCCGCGCGGCGCCACCGTGAACGGCAGCGGGCCTACATCCGCGTTGTCGACGACGAGCTTGCGCAATTCGCCCGTCAGGCTTTCGATCTCACCGGCGCGAAGCGCGGCCGCCTCGGGCGCGGCGCCGGCGCTCGCGACCGGTCCCGTCACGGAGACGATCCAGTCGTAGTAGTGCGAAACGCGGGTGTAGACGCCGCCGTAGAAGACGGCCTCGCCGCAATTGACGCTGCCGAAGCTCACGATGCCGACCTGATAGGGTTTGCCGGCACTGTCATACTTGACGAGGGGACCGCCGCTGTCGCCGTTGCACGAATCGCGGCCGGGCGTACCGGCGCAGATGCGGTCCGGGCCGATCTCGGCGGGCTGCGACGCCTGCGCCCACATGGCGCGGCACGCCGCTTCGCTGAGGGTCGGCACGCCGGCAAAGCGAAGCTGGTTCGAGGGAACGAGAACCTTGACGTCGTCCTCCGTCGCGAGCTTCATCCGCTCCCTCATGTCGGCGATCCCGTACCCCGCGACCGCGACGAGGGAGCCGTCGCCGGATGTCGCCGGATCGGTGGCCGCGCCGGCGGAAAGCTGCATGGTCGATCCGCGCCACGGCGTCGCGTCCGCCAGGCGGATCAGCGCGATGTCGCGTCCCTTGTCTGCTGCCTGATATTCAGGCGGAACGACGATCCGCTCCACCTTGAGACCGCTTCCGGCGGCCGCCTGGCTGAAACGATCGGCCCCCGGCACGATGTCCAGCGTCGCGCCGGCGAGCGCCACGCCGTCCGCCGTCGTCGATTTGCTGTAGCGGTACGGCGCGGTGGCGGTCAGCGGCGCGACGCAGTGCGCCGCGGTCAGGACCCAATGGGCGTTCAACGCGGTGGCGCCGCATTGGGCGACGAACACGTCGCCGTTCTGAACCGTCAGGCGCAACACCGCGAGGCCCGGCCACTTGTCCGCCTTGGCCGGCTCCGCGCCGACGATCCTCGGGATCACCTGCGCCGCGGCCTGCCACGCGGTGAGCAGGAGGACGACGAAAGCCGCGACGAAGACCGTTCGCGGCGCTTTGGGCAGGGATGCGGCGGTCATCGCGGGCGGGCCTCCAAGCGAGCGAGGCGTGCTTCGAGATCGCGTACGGCGCGCGTAAGGCTCTCGAGCGTTTCCGGGCTCGACGCCGTTCCCGCCGGGCCGGAGTTCGCGGCAACCGGGCTGCTCGCTGCGATCGGTTGCTGCGGTTCGACAGACGACGTCCCGCAGTTCGGCTGGCCGAAATTGCAAGGATCGCTGTAGTAGGCGAGGGGATGCAACGCATCCGGCCGGTTGTCGTAATAGGCGGCGATGTAGTCCTCGCCGAAACGTATGCCGCGTCCGAACGTGGCCGCGTCGACCACCGCGGCTTTCCCGGACTCGTGGCTGTACATCGTCCGCATCCAGTTGAACGCATCCGCCTCGACGGCCAGGTTCAGCGTTTCGTCGATGCCGACGTTGCGGCCGAAGTAGTCGCTCGCGAAGTTGCGCCCGTTGGCGAACCCGATATAGCCGCGCAGGTAGGCGGCGACGCGCGCGCAGGCATCGACCGCCGTCGCGACACCGAAATTGCGCAACGCCGCGGCGGTCGGGTTGATGTCGGCGGTGTCGCACATGCTCGGCTCGACTCCGGCCATGCTGTGGGCGACCTGGCGCGGCGTCAGCGCGAGGCCGTCGGTGTAAAGGGCGCGCTTGCGCAACCATACCCACGAGATCGCGACGCCGGCCTCGTCCGTCTTGAGGCGGGGGATGACGCCGTTCCTGCTGTCGCGCGGGCCCTCCTCCGGCGAGAGGCCGGGGAAGTTGCTGAAATAAGGCAGGAGACGCGGCGGCGAGCCGTCGGCTGCCGGGTAGAAGGTGATCGCGAGGAAGTTGCGGCTCTGCTCGGAAAGGGTCGTGCGCGTGCCGGTGGCCGGCTGCGAGGGCGCGACAGCCGTGATCGGCGGCAGCTTGAGGGCTGGAGCGGAGGTGCCGAGATACGTCAAGGTAAGCGTATCGGCGGACGTGCCGGTCGTCTCGCATCTGCTGTTGCGCGTCGGACGATCGCCGCGCAGGGTTATGACGGGCTGGCCATCGATCGACTGGACCGGTCCCGAGACGGCGTAGCCGAGCGTGCCGCAACTGCCGCTGTAGACCTTCGCTTCCCCGGCATAGATGCCCGAGCTCACCGTGCCGGAAAACAGCACCGGGTTGCTGGCGACCAGGTCGGCCAGCTCGACCGTCGGCTGGTAGTAGAAGAGGGAGCGGGCGCCGGTCGCCGTATCCGCCACGAGCGCCAGCACCGAGCAGTTGTACAGCCAGTAGCTCGAGATCGTCATGTCGGCCGCGCTCGGTAGGGGCGAGGCGACCGCGACGCCTGCGCATTTCTCCGCCGCAGGCGCCTGCGCAGGGGGCTTGGCCGCAGCCGGCGCGGCTCCGACCCGCGTCTCGTGGACGGGATCCGGCACGAGCTCGCCGTTCCTGATGCCGTCGTCCATTCCCCAGCCGCGCCGATAGGCGGCGATCAGGCTCGGATAGACATGGAAGAAGTTGCCGGCCGAAGCGACGCCGCTGTAGGCATCGAAGTGCAGGTGGATCGAGGTCGATTTCGACCCGTTCATCACGTTCGAGACCTTGCCGAGCACCTGCCCCTTGCGCACGGCGGCGTTGAGCTTGATGCCGGCGGCGGCGATCGAGGCCGGATCCATGTGAAGGTAGCGCACGGTGTGCACGCCGTTCCGGATCCCGACCGTCGTGTTCCTCGTCAGGATCGAAACGACGCCGTCCTCGACCGCGACGACCTCCCAGAACTTGTCGCGATTGTCGGTGGCCCGGATGTCGACCCCCTGGTGTCCCTTGCCTCCGGGACAGGCGTTGAGCTTCCACTGGCGCGGTTCGCACTGGTTGTCGCGGTGGGGATAAGCGAACAGGCGAGGATCGTTGGCCCATTTCAGCTTATGGTACTGCGAGAGCTGGGTGCCGATATAGGCGCGCTGTCCCGTCGTGGTGCCGATCTTGATCGGGAAGGTCCAGTCCGGGAACGTGACGGTGCGCTGCCGGATGCCGCTCGTATTCGACGGCAGGATATCGCCGGGCGGAAAATAGGAGAGGTCTTCGGCACGGGCCGAGATCGACAGGACAGCAAAGAGAGCAAGAAGAAAGCATTTCACCGCCATACCCCCGCTTCATTGTTCCTTCGACGGCGCGCCTCCGACCACCGCGAGTTTCTTCGCGAACTGTCTGAGCCCCTCCGTATTCCTGCAATACGCGTAGCTTTCCGGCACGACGCAATCGATCGTCACGCCGTAGGTCAGGTTGCCCAGAACGAGGCCGATGTTCGCCGAGCCCGGACTCGTCAGGCCCAGCGGACCCTCGACGGTGGAGCGACCCTCCGCATTCATCCCCTCGCCGGCATTTTCGTCGAAGATCGACACGTCGGCCGTTCCGCTTTCCGGGCTGGAGCGATCGGCGAAGGCCGCTCCCCCGTCGTTGCGATCTCCTTCCAGGGTGACCATCACGCAGCCGAAGTCGAAGGTGCGCGTATACCAGCTTCCCGCCGGGGCGCCGGCGGACCGGGCCGGCGATTCGGGGACCGTCACGACGGTCGGGTCGGGGGACGCGCAACTCGGCCAGTCGGGTACGTTCCGCGACAGGGCGGCACCGTCGGATGCCGAGCGTTCCTGCGCGTCGCCGACACCTTCGACGCCCGGAAGACCGAGAACCGGCAGGGTGAAGGTCGGCGCTTCGACCGTGCCCCCGAACGGGTCCCGCCCGGTGGCGCCCCGCGCCCGGGCCGCATCGAGATACGAGGCGAAAGCGGGATCCGACCAACCCGGATCGACCAGGCCGTTCTGCGCGAACGACTGGCTCCATGTCGGACATGCGCAAAAGACCAATCCCGCGGCGACCAGAGCCCCTGGAAATCGATAACTGACCATTTCGAGCTCCTATGAGCTGCGTCGGAAGCCAGATCGCCTCATGCTTACAACCTGAAAAAGTATTCCATCAAGCGAGATTTCATCGGCGTCAGCCTGTGCCGATCCTCAATTTGCACCATCTGCTGAGGTGCTTGTCGTATCCCGCCCGCTGGCGACGTTGAGAAATGAACAACGGTGGTGGGTCGGAACGACGGTAAGTAAGGTTCGGGGGCTTCGGCGGGCGCCGAAAATCCTGTCCTGGGGTGCCGCCATCTTTCGAACGGGACGAAAGGGTCCGCAGCGAAGGCCGCGCGCTCGAACCTGCCGTCCCCTCCGGTTCGAGACGACAGGCGGCGAAGCCTCGCGGGCCTTCGTTCAGTTCCCGCTCTGCGAGAACAAGCCTTGGGTGGCCATGCGCAGCGCATCCGTGCCGAAGGCCTCGATCGCCGCGACCGCATCGAGGGGCGTCCTTCTGCCGCTCATCGCCCGGATGGCATCGATCAGCGGGTCGAGCGAAGCCGGGCTCGTGACCAGAACCAGAAGATCCGAGCCATAAGGGGCCTGGATTTCGCTGGCCTCGAATGGCGTCCGGCCGCCCGGAAGCGTCCGGAGGTCCCGCTTTATCGGATAAAGGAACTGCACCGTGCCGTCGCCGGCGATGTTGAAGACCAGATAATGCTGATCGGTGCCGGACGCCGTTTCGACCTCGAAGCTGACCCGCTCTCCCTGTCGATGGAGGTGATCCGCATTCGGACCCGACAGACGGAAGTCGACCGGGTGCGTCCGCGACAGTTCGACCAGCTCGCGCCGGGCGATCTCGCGTTCTGCGACGCCGCGCATCGAAGCCGCGTCGACACCTTCCGCGACGACGTCTCCGACCTGTGAAACGACCTTGCCGGTTGCGGGAATCCAGATGTAGTCGGCGGTGTCTCGCGAAGCCGCCCTCTCCATGACGGCCGGTCCGGGACTGCCCGCCGAAAAGGGAACGGTGCCGCTGCCGTCGACGAAGACGCGCACCGTCCGCGAGACTCCCGCCCCGTCGTGCTGCGACATCGGCGGCGACGGGATCGGCTCGTCCTTCAGGGATGCGACGACGGCCTTGCCGGAATCCTCGCCGAAGGTCGGCTGCAGTTCGGGCAACTGCCGATGCTGGCTGATCTGGCGCACGCTGGCGCTCACGAAAAGATACAGTTCCTGCCGGGTGATCCGACCGTCCCTATCGGCGTCGGCTTCCCCGGCCAGCGCCCGTGCGACGGAATAGGAGAGAGCGCCGCGCCGCGTGCCCGAGCCTGCCGGAATCTCGAATTCGGGAGCGAGGTTCTGTCGATCGACCGCTGCCAGAAAGGTAACGTTCGGCATGAGCCGCAAATGGTCGAACTGCGAGTCGGCATCCGGCGGCAGTTCGATCAGCGCCGGCAGCAGCGGGTCGGCCCTATCCGGCGGCGTCGGAAAGGGCGGGATCTGCCGATAGGACGGAGGCGCGGTGCCGGGAACGACCTTGCGCGTCATACCTCCGGCATAGCAGCTGTCGGCGACGAAGATGACGCGGGCTCCCTTGTCGTCGAGCCGTTTCAGCCATGCGCGCATCTCCCGCCCAAGGATGCGCTCGCCGAAAGCCGCGCGATCGGCGGCCGTCGTGATGTCCTGCGATGGCGGGGCGAAGCCGGCGAGCAGGAACGACTCGTAAGGTTCGCCTTCCCTGGCATCCGCGGGATGGCTCGAACCCCAGCGCTCGCTCGTGCCGTGCCCGGCGAAACTGATGAAGATCCAGTCTCCCGGCCGCGCCCGTTCGACGAGGCCGCCGAGCGCGTCCGTCAGAGCGGCCCGCGTGGCCCGCGCATCCTCCAGGACGACGAGATCGTCGAACCCCTGGCTCCTCAAGACGCCGGACAGATCGTCGGCGTCGTTGACCGCTCCTTTCAGCCGGCGGATCTCCTTGTAGGCGTCGATGCCGACGATCAGGCCGCGCCTGGCCGCCTGCGATGGCGCCGGCGCGGCAAGGGCGCCGGCAATTCCCAGGGTGAGAGCCGGGATGATCCGAACGGCAAGCATCTTCATCCGCCGGGATCCGGCCATCGTCAGCGACTCCAGTCGAATTCGACGCGCCGGTCGAGCTGATCGATCTGCTCCGCGCTGTAGATGGAGGGATCCGACAGTTGGCGTCGGACCTTGCCTCTCCCCTCGCTGCTGATCGCGGCGTCGATGCCGGCGCGCGACAGTTCGGCCTGCAGCAACGCCTGCACCGCGCGAGCCCGGCGCAGCGAAAGGGCGACATTGTATTCGGCTGTTCCCTTCTGGTCCGTGTAGCCGACGACATGGATGCGGCTCGGGCGGCGCGCCTTGAAAAGCTCGACGATCTCGGCGGCGGCCTTCCGGCCCACGTCGTCGAACCGGTCGGAATCGAACAGGAACGTGATGGGTGCGGGGACCTTTTCCGCCGACAGCCCGCGCTCGAAGGCGGCGTTGTAGACGCCGGCGAAACTGCCGTCGCGCCTGTCCGTCGATGCCGCCACGAACTCGCCGTTCCGGACGCCGTCCGGAGAGCCGGCGGCAAGCGAACGCATCTCGTCGGCGCTCCGCATCAGGAAGGTCGCCGCTTCGTCCCGCCGCTTTCGAGCCTCGGCGGTCGACGAGCCGGACGAATCCGTCGCGAGAAGGTCGATCGCCTCCTGGAAGCTCGTTGCCGCCTCGCGGTAGTCGCGCGCCGTGCGCTGGAGTTCCGCAAGTCGCCAGGACGCCTCCCAGCTCGCATGGTACGCCGCCGCCTTCTCGACGAGCATCCGATATTCCGGCCGCCGCGCTTCGTTCCCAGTCAGTGGGGATGCCTGCCGGACGTAAAGCATCGCGACCGCCAGTTGCCCTTGCCGTACGTAGGCCGCGCCGCACGGATCGAGCGCGGCAAGCTTCGCGGCGGCAACGGACGGATCGGCCGTTTCGAGGGCGGCGCGGAGTTCCGCCAGCGACGAGCGGCAATCGGCGGCGAGACAGGCTCCCTGACCGCTCGCCGAGACCAGAAGGCCGAGCGCGGCAAGGGCCGAACGGTCCATCGCTTTCCCTCCGAACAGTCGAACCTGCTATCGGGATGCCGGCAAGAATTGCGTCGAACGAAGAAAAGGCGGAAGCCGATTGCCGCTCCGCGTCGAGTCAGGTTGGCAGACGAAATCGCCCTCGTCCATTGTCTTCGGCGTTGTCGAAATTCGACTTCAAGATCATGGTCGTCGTTTCGCCGAAAAGTGAAGTCGACGATGTTTCCGGCGAAATATACGGCAGGGAGGGAGAGGTAGCGTTCCGGAAGCGAAGATTCTGGTCGCCTTTCGCTACCGTTGTCGCGCGTCTCGTTTTTCGTGCTCGGCGAAACGCCTCGCGGAACCGCCTCCGCTCGCGTCGTGCGATCGTGTCGTGCCCATCCGTTTGCCGGAGACTTTCCGATGACATGCGATCGATCATCGTCCCGATCCGCGGCAAGGCGGCAGTCGGCGTGGCGCGGTCGGGCGGCATCGGCGGCGCTCTGCACTATCGCATCGCTTTCGACCGGTGCCGTTTGCGCGCAGGGTGCCGATCGATCGTCCGGCGGCGACCTGCTGGCGCCGCGGCCCGATCACGCCCCCACGATCGACGACATCGTTCGGTCCCGCAGTTTCGCCGATACCCGCGTCATGGGCGGGCGGCGTGCGAAGCCCGGTCAATGGAGAAGCATGGTCGCCATCTTCCGGACGGGCGGACGATACGAGACCCGGAACTTCTGCGGCGGGACGCTGATCGACAAGCGTTGGGTGCTGACGGCCGCCCATTGCGCGGCTGCGATGCAAAAGCTCGCCCGAGAGGACGGCTCCGTCGCCTTCTTCGTGCGGGAGGGTACGCGGGATCTCGGCAAGGGCGGCAAGGACATCGCCGTCGACCGGATCCTCCCCCACGAAGCTTATGTCGCCGAGACGATGCTCAACGATCTGGCCCTCCTGCACCTCGGCTCGCCGGCGAGCGCGCCGCGTCAGCTGCTGCTCGGCCGGAGCGCGTTCCCTTCGCTCGTCGTGCCGCCGAGAGCCGCGACGGTGGTCGGGTACGGTCTGACCTCGGAAGGCGGCGAGAGCTCCCGCGATCTGCTGCAGGCCGACGTTCCGATCGTTTCCACGGAGACATGTGCCGCGGTCTACGGATCGAACCGGATCGGCGACGCGAGCTTCTGCGCCGGCGCGGACGAGGGCGGGCGCGATGCCTGCCAGGGCGATAGCGGGGGACCGTTGTTCATGCGGGTGCCGGGGAACAGCGCTCCGGTTCAGGTCGGCGTGGTCAGCTGGGGGACCGGCTGCGGGCGAAAGGGCTACCCGGGCGTCTACGCATCGGTCGCCAACTTTCAGTCCTGGATCGCTCGAAACGTTCCCGATGCGCGCTTCGTCGATCCGGCAGCCGTCGACCCGCCGAAGCCGTTGCGCGCGACGGTCGCGGCGACGGGGACCCTGATCGCCGGAGCCGGCACCGCGGCGAGGCCCGGCGAACTCGCGCAGCTGGACGTGGACATCGTGCAGGGCCCGGTCGTCAGGCTCGGCAGTTCCATCGAGATGACGGTCGTCTCGTCGGTGTCCGGTTCGCTCACCCTGTTCAACCAGGACAGCGACGGCAGGGCCTATCAGATCTACCCCTCGAAGGTGATGAGCGCGCCTGGCGGCGCGTCCTCCGCCCGTATCGAGGCGGGAGAAACGCTCACGATCCCCTCGCCCGCGATGCGCGATCAGGGCTATCGCTTCAAGGTCACGCCCCCGACCGGCCGAAACTGGCTGATCGCGATGGTGCTGCCGGACCGGGTGAAGGCGGACGATCTCCTGAAACGCTACAGCGACGGCGCGACGATCGGGAGCGATCAACTCGCCGCGCTCGTCGACGAACTGACCGAGCGTGAGCGGAGCACGCGCGATTTCGACCTCGTGAGCGTCGAGCCGACGGATCGCGCGACCGCGAGGCTCGAATATCGGATCGTCCCGTAAATTGCCGAAGTCGTGCCCGGCGTAGAAAACGTTCTTGAGCGGCGAAGGACCGCCGGTCTTCCGCGAAGTCGGAATCAGGCGTAACCTGCCGAAGCGACTCTCTCATGCCCGGGGTACCGTAAGTAACATTCGCAAGGAATGCCGCTTTCGACGAGCGGTGGGTCATTCAGGGGAAACGAACATGCCGCATGGTATTCGCTTCGGTATTCCGCTCATGATCATTTCCGCGGCGATAGCCCTCATGGACGCGCGGCCGGTTCGTGCCGAAGACGAGATCGGTACGTCGGGCGGTCCCGCCGTCGCCCCGGAGACCTGCGATTTCTACGAAGACCAGGATTTCGCTGGCGACCGGGGCAGCATCCACCTGGGTCGACAGATCAGGTATGTCGGCGACAGTTGGAACGATGAAATCAGTTCCATCGCTTGCGCCAACCGTTGCCGGGTCGAAGCCTGGGAGCATCGGGACTTTCAAGGCGCGATGAAGGTGTTCGCGAACGGCTATCAAAGCCAGTATGTCGGCGACGACTGGAACGATCGCATCTCCTCCTTGC
Source organism: Plantimonas leprariae (assembly GCF_008802405.1). GTDB lineage: Bacteria > Pseudomonadota > Alphaproteobacteria > Rhizobiales > Rhizobiaceae > Plantimonas > Plantimonas leprariae. The sequence goes on along the minus strand of NZ_VZDO01000003.1, from coordinate 173,850 downwards.
GCATCCGCTGCGATGGCGAAAGCTCGGCCGTCAACAACTGTTCCAGCGGCCGGGACACCTGCGAGCAGGGTTTCGTCTGGCGGGAAGCTTCTCCGACCGACCATGTCTGCGTCACCCCGCAGATCCGCGACCAGACCGCCGAGGAAAACCGGCGCAAGGTGGAGCGGTGGGTCAACGGCAACTTCGATGACTACTGCAAATCAGGTTTCGTTTGGCGGGAAGCGTTCGATGGGGACACTGTCTGCGTGCCGCCGCCTTCGCGCGACCAGGCCCATGCGGACAACGGGCGCGCTGCTGCACGCCTCGCGTGCCGGCGGTAGCGTCGCGGCCGAGGGGACGACATGCCGCTGAGACCGATGATCTTCACCCTTCTCGGCATCGTCGCCTTCCTGGCCGCGATCGCGGCCGAGTTCTCGTCCCCGCTCCTCATGCTGAGGCCATCGCACGGCGATGCGGACGCGCCCGGCATCGGCATCGCGGCGCTCGCCTGCCTCGATCTCGTCTTCGTCTATACGCTGATCTTCCTTGCGGTCGACTATTTCCCCGGCATCCGGGCGGTCTTCGCGCGGGTGCAGGGGATCGCGACGCTCGTCCTGTCGATCTTCGCGCTTCTGGCGTCGATCCTGCTCGCCTTCGCCGCCTTCACGCTCCTCATGCTGATGGTGAGCCTCCTGCTGGCGGTGCCCTTCGGCACGATCGCCTATTTCGCCCTCTGGGGCGATTTCGACACCGGCACCGCCAAGGCGATCCTCGGCTTCGCGATGACGATGAAGCTCGTCGGCCTCGGCCTCCTGCTCGGCGCGAGCTTCGCGCTCCTCAAGAACAAGGGGCTCGTGCTGCTCGCTGTCTGCTCGCTCGGCTTGACCTTCGTCCTCGGCCTGCTGCAGTCGATCCCGCCCGGCTTCCTCGTCAGCATCACGGATGCGATCGGCGGCCTGGTCACGCTGATCGTCGTCATCGTCTGGACGCTGATCTTCCTCATCGGCTCGCTGCCGGCGATCGTGCGGGCCGTGCGCAGCGCCGTCTGAAGCCGGCGGGGCGCCTTAGTCGTTGATGCTGAAGGCGACGTCGCCCTGCGTCGCCTCCAGGATCACGTCGGCGTCGCGCCTGCCGACCGTAATGCTGCCGCGCCCGTTCCGGCCAGCATGCTCGCAGCCGGGCGCGATCCCTGTGGCGGTCACGCAGAGCACCTGCTCGTCCTCGCCCGGCGCCCGGGCGACGACCTTCAGCTCGGCGCCGGCGATGAGGCGGAAGCGGGCGGTGCCGAGCTTGCCGTCTGCGGCGAAGAAGCGGCCGCTCCACTGCCGCCCGGCGGCGAGCGTCGTCGGCGGCGCGGCGCGCGGCCGGGCGGCCGGCGGGTCGGGCAGAATGGCGGCAAGCCAGGCCGGCATCTCCGGCGAATAGCCCGCGGGCGGGGTTCCGCTCGCCGGCTGCTGCGGCCAGAACACGAGGACGCCGACGAAAACGAAGCCGACCAGGAGAAGCGCGACGATCAACCAGCGCATCGCCGCTCCCGCCGCCCGTGCCGGGGGTGCGCTCCCGCGACGGCGGGCGTCGCGACCGGCTTCATTGCCCGAGCTGCTTCATCGTCGCGGTGCTGCGCTCGATGCGCCGCAGGAATTGCTGCCGGATCGGGAGATTGCAGATCTGCGGATTGGTCTTGCAGATGTTGACGACCGGACCGACCACCACGCCGCCGCCACCGCCACTCGCGGCCGGCTTCTGGTTGACGGCGACCTGCACCGTTTCGCCGAGCTTCACGACGGTGCCTTCGGGCGGCGCCACCGAGGCGATCACGTTGTTGTCGAGCCCGGCTTCGTGCGCCTCGCCCGGCGACACCCTGAGGCCGATATCGGCGAGCTGCTGCGCGACCGCCACGACGTTCTGGCCGCGGAGCCCGGCCGGTATCGTCACGCCCGGATCGGTCAGCAGCACCGGCTTGCCGTCCGGGTCGTCGGCCACCCCCGTCACCGTGCCGGGATCGTAGCCGGCCGGGTCCCCGGGCCGGCTGCCGATGTCGGGATAGCCATTTTCGGCTGCGATCTTCTGCGCATCGGCGAGGCTGTGGCCGGCCACGAGCTGCGGATCGAGCGCGCCCTTCGGCCAGAAGAGGGCGGCGGCGCCCCCGATCATCGCCAGCACCACGACGGCGAGCACCGCGAAGATCCAGCGCGGCACCTTCGGCTTGGGAGGGGGGACAGCGGGTGCGGCGACCGTGAAGCCGATCGACGGCCCGACCGCGAAGTCCGTGTCCGGCTGCTGCTCGGAAAGCACCAGCAGCTTGAAGGTCTGCGGCCCGGCGGGCGCCCCGGCCGGCACCCGAAGGTGGACGGTGACGCTCGCCGCGCTTCCGGCCGCGAACTCCTGTTCGAGTTCGAGCGGCGAAGTGGGGGGCGCACCGGCGATCGAAAACCATTCCGGTTTCGCCTCGCCTTCCGGCTTCACCCTGATCCGTCCCGCCTGCCGCCCCCCTTGCGTGTTGCGCACCGTACAGGTGACGGAGCCGGTCTGTTCGCCGGTCGACGCCTGGGGCAGGTCGAGCCGGGTCGGGCAGTCGGCGAATTCGAATGTCGGCATGGCGCGTCCTCCCTAGTTCAACGCTCGGTCGAAAGTCCGTCGATCCGGGACCAGCCGTCCCCGTCCGGCGTCATGGCGCCTCCGGAAATCGTCTTCTGGTAGACGGTGCCGTCGGCCGAAAGTCCGAACACGTCGACCCGGTCCGGTCCGGAGGCGACGGCGGCGGGAATGCCGACGAAGCTGCCGCCGAGTACCTGCCAGTCGGTTCCGGAAGGGGACCAGGCGCCGCTCTCGTCGCCGCTCTTGCGAACCATCTGCCCGTTGGTCCCCACGCCGAAGAGATCGAGCTTGCCGGGCGCGCGCGAGACGAGCACGGGCTGATCGACGAATTCGCCGCCGAGCCGGGTCCAGTCGGTGAGATTCGGCACCCAGTTGCTGCCGTCGTAGCGCTTGAAATAGGCGGCGCCGTCCATGCCGATCCCGGCCAAGTCCAGTCGGCCCAGCCCCGAACTCGCCACCGTCACCGGCGAGGAGAAGACGCCGCCGAGACTCGTCCAGCCGCCGGCGTCCGCAGCGCCGTCGATGTAACGGATGTAGAGGCTGGAATCGAAGCCGAGACCGAACATGTCGATCCGCGACGGCCCCCAGCTCACCGTGGCCGGCGGGCTCGTGAACTTGCCGCTGAGGGCCGCCCAGTCGCCCCCCGGCGGCAGATCCGTCTGTCCGGCCTTGCGGTACATGGCGGCATCGGTGCCGATGACGACGAGGTTCAGCTCGTCGCCGCGCCGCACGAGCGAGGGCTGTCGGACCGCGGTGCCGGCGATCCGCATCCACGTGGCGGACGCTTCGCCGGCGGCCCGGAAGAACCGGTGGTAGACCGCCTTGTCGTGCCCGATCGCCACGACGTCGATCGTGCCGTTCGCGGCGGTTGCGGCCACCGGGCTGATCGCCCAGCCGCCGAGCGCCTCCCAGTCGTAGGCCGGCGCCCAGGCCGTCCCGTCGTAATGCTTGCGATAGATCTGCCGGTCGGCCCCGACCGCGAAGAGATCGATCTCGCCCGGCGCGGCCGACACCGCGGCCGGCGTCGAGACGATGCGGGTGCCGGGCTCGACGTAGAGCGTCAGGTCGCCGTTGCCGGCGAGGGCGACCGACGTCACCGTGCCGGGCTTCGCTCCTGCCGCCGGACCCGCGACGGCGGCGGGGTTCGAAAACATCGCTGCCCTGGCCGCTTCGAGGGCCTTCGTCGCCTCCATGCCGACGAATTCGGTGGGGCTGCCGGGCGACGACGGAAGAAGCGCCCAGCCGATGCCGCCGATCATCGCGACCACCACGGCGGCGATGACCGCCAGGGCCCGCCACGGCGCCCTCGGCGCGGGCTTCGGCTTCTCGCTCCAGGGCTGTATCTCGAAGCTCACCGCCGGACCGCGGACGAAGTCCGTGTCGGTGTCCTTCTCGGAGATGACCTCGAGCCGGAAACTCCCCGCCTGCGGCGGCGTGCCGGCCGGAACCCTCGCCTCGATCTCGAAGCTGAGCGCGGCATTCGGCTCGAAGGTGAGCTCGATCTCGCGCGGGTTCGTCGAGGGCGCGCCGGCGATCCGGAACCAGTCCGGCTTCGCGTCGCCCTCCGGCTCGACCGTGACGCGTCCGGCGACCTTGCGGGGCACGATGCTCCTCACCGAGCAGGCGAGTTTGCCCTCCTGCGCGTCGCCGGCGGGCGTCGCCGTCAGCTGCAGGCGGGTCGGGCAGTCGGCGAATTCGAAGCTCGGCATCGGCGCCTCTTCAGGCTTTCTCGGGTTCGGGGTCGGCCAGCACCGCCGGCAGGTCGCCGCTCGCCCGGTTGCGGCGGTTCACCTGCGCGAGGAGATCGTAGCTCAGAAGCAGCGCCGCGGCGCTGAGGACATGCCACCAGGCATGCGGCTGGAAGGGGGAGTCGGGCGCGCACATCCACTTCTCGGCGACCGAGCCGCCACCCTTGGCGTAGCCGTCCGAAAGCCGGAAAAGCAGCCCGAGGCCCAGCGCCCCGCCGATGATGAGGAGTTCCCAGACGAGCTTGCCGCCGAGCGGCCGGTTGGCCACGAACACCATGAGCATCTGCAGGACGAGGAGCACGGCGAGGATCGCGAAGACCGCGTCGGAGTCCCACTTGAGCGGCTTTCGTATCATGTAGCCGAAGAACGGGATGGCGACGGCGAGAAGCCCGCCGACCACCCAGCCGAGCCAGTCGAAATCCCTGGAGACGAAGGCCAGGAGCGTCGCGACCGCCATGAAGGCGGTGAGCAGCGCCATGCCGGTGACCGAGAGGAATCCGTATCCGGCGAGCATGACGGCGATCGCCGTCGCGATCCAGACGAGCCCGAAGGCGAGCCACGTCCACCAGGGCAGCCAGATGAAGGACGGCGTCCGCGTCTGCACGAAGGCGGCATAGACGGAGAGCGAGAGCAGCGCGGCGTAGACCCAGATGATGTCGAGAATCTGCAGGTCGTAGGCGAGCGTCGCGTGGTAGAGCCCGCTCATGATGGCAAGGATCGCGAGATTGCCGCCGAGCAGCATCGCCGCCCAGGAGCGGCCGCGCAGCAGGATCAACGCACCCGCCAGCGCATACGCGACATTGGAGAGCGTGTTCTGCGCCTCGGCGAGCCAACCCTGGCTGGCCGGCCGCTCGCACTGGTCGCCGTGGACCGCGGCAAGGTCGACGATCTCCGTCCCGTAGACCGTCGCGGACCTGTGGAACATCGCCATGACGACGAGGAACCCGAAGAACAGGGCGAAGCTCGCCGCGACGCCCACGGTCCAGGCGTTCCGGCGGTCGGGTGCGTAGCCGATCATGATCGCATGTCTCCGGCAGGTCTCATGGACAAGGTCTCGCGAGCGAATCCTATGGGGCGGGGCCGATTTCGGCGGTGACGAAGGCGGGCTTGGCGACCGAGACGATCCGCTCGACGAGCGCGCGGTGCCGGTCCGCGGCCTTCGGCACCTCGATGCGGATGTGGAAGGGCCGTGCCCGGCCGGCGGCATCGGGAGGGTTCTCGACGATCCGGAAGCCCCGTGTCGCGGTCGCGGTTTCGAGGAGGCCGATCATCGTCTCGACCGTGCCACGGGCCCGCGCGAAGCCCGCGGCGGCGGCGACGAGTTCGCGGAGCGCCCCCGTGTCGATCGTCGCCGCGCGCGTCGAGCCCGCCTCCTCGTCCCCGGCGAGGATCGGGTCGAGCCCCAGCCAGCCGGCGAGCATCCGCACGAAAGGCTCCGGCGCCCGGCGCGGATCGAACCAGCGGTCGAGATCGGCGATGACCGCCTCCGCCGGCCTCAGATGCGACTGGATCACGGCGAGGATCGTTTCGAGCACGCTGCCGGGCGTGATCCCGGCCTGGACGGCTTCCGGCAGCAGGCGGGCGATGGCGCGAAGCTCCAAGCGGCTACTCCTCCGGCAGGTCGTTTTCGCCGACCACCGTCAGTTCGTGCTCGCCGGCGCAGTAGAGCGCATTCGGCGGCAGCGGCGCGCGGTCGGCATAGATCGTCCGGCCCGTCGGCTCGAAGCGGGCGGTCGCGAAAGGCCGGGCGTAGATGCCCTCCGTGCTGGCGGCGAGCGTCAGGGCCGAGTCGGCGGACAGCGCCACCCCGGCGAGCGGCGCCAGCACCTTGCGTTCCTCCGTGATCGGCAGGCCGGAGGCGAGCGCCGAGGGCAGCCAGTCGGCATCGACGCGCGTCGTATCGAGCGTCAGGATGCCGGCGCGGTTGGAGGAGGCGGCGATGAGGTTCCTGCCGATCGCGAGTCCCGTGCAGCTGCCGCCGTTCCAGGCGCGCCCGACCGGCTGCCAGCCGGCGGGATCGATGCCGTCGGCCCGCGCCTCGATGCGGATCACCCCCTCGCCGTCGGCGCCGCTTTCGGCGGCGAGGATCGCGTAGAGCCAGGTGCGCTCGCCCTCGCGGTCGAACAGGAGGCGGCGCACGTCCCGCCCTTCCGCGCCCGGCACCGGCTCGAAGCTCTCCGGTCCGCCGCCCTGGCGCGAGATCAGGACGCCGCGCTTCTCGCGCCGGGCGATCGCCACCATGGCGATGCCGATCGCATGCCGTTGCGCCGCCACCGAATAGAGCCCCTCCTTCAGGCTCTCCTTGCCGTCCGGGCCGACCTCTGTGACGAGCAGCGACACCTGCTGGCTGCCGAAGTCGAGGAGGTGCAGGCCTTTCCGCCCGGCATAGAGGAGGGTCGTCCGGCTTCCGGCCTCGAGGCTCGCGACATCGTAGATCCTCTCGTTCTGGATCGCCTCGGCCACCGTCCAGCGCTCGCCGCCGTCGACCGACACCTTGACGCTGACGGAATCGGCCCCTTGCGCCGCCGACAGGGCCATCAGGAAGCCCGGCCGCTCGGGGTTGGCGCGGATCGTGGTCACGTCCTCGTCCGCTTCGCTCAGCACCGCCGTCCAACTCTCGCCGTGGTCGAGGGAGCGAAAGAGCTTCCGGTCCGCCGCCGCGTAGAAGGTGCGCGGCTGCGTCGGGTCGCGCATCAGGTCGGAAACGCTCCGCTCCGGCCCCTCGTCGATCCGGAAGGCGAGGCGCTCGGCATAGCGGATGCCGGGCTCGGCGAGGATCTCGTCGTAGACGTTCGAGGCGCGCAGCGTCTTGCCGAACGGCCAACCCCGCGTCGGATCGAGAAGCCTGTCGAGCCGCGCCGCGATCCGCGCCTCGACGGCGGCGGGATCCTCCAGCGCGGAGACGACGATCCGCGCGATGATCGAGACGGGGCGCAGGCGCGTGTAGCGCGCGAGCGTGCGCACGCCGATCGGCTTGTGGCGGGCGAGCGCCGCCTCCACCCGCTCGACGAGATGTGGCGTCTGGTGCGCGCCGAGCGTTGCGAGGTCCGGCCGCGCGCCCGGGCCGATCGCCGGGACGACCGCGACTTCCACCACGCCCGGCTCGCCGAAGCTCCAGAGCTCGCGCTGCGCCTGCGCTCGTGCCCGCGCGATGCCGCCCGCCATCAGCGCCACGCGCTCGAAGTCGCGGGCGGTGACGGCGCTAGCCACGACCTGCACCGCCTCGCGCCCGCGGGCGATCGCCTGATCGAGCGTCTCGCCGTCCTCGCCACCCGTCGCTTGGCCGGGATTGGTGACCGAGAGACCCGGGATCGGGGGCTTCATCACCGTCAGCTTCTCCGGCAGCACGTTGCCGGCCCGTCCGCCGCCGACCGAATACCAGGCGCGAATCGTCCGCCCCTTGCCCGGCACGGCGGCGAGCGTCGCCGCGCCGCTGCCCCCGAGCGGCGCGAAGGTGATCGTGCCGGTCGTCCGGTCGACCGCGTAGACCCGGTCGCTCTCCGCCCGATCCAGAAAGGAGGTCACCTCCCGCCAGCGCACGAAGGCCTTGCCGTCGACGTCGGTGGCGGTGAGTTCCGGCGTCAGCGCGACATCGTCCTCCTCGACGGCGACGACGAGCGCCGGGCGATCCGGCAGGTCGCGGATCACGGGCGCCCGGCGGAGCCGGACCGATTGCGCCGGCAGCGCGGTGCCGCTGCCGACAGGTTCCGCGACGACGGATTCCGCATGGATCGCGGTCACGGTCCCCGAGGTGGCGCCGGTTGCGAGCGTGAGATCGGCAACGGTCTCGAAGGTGACGGCGTTCGACGTGTCGCTCACCTTCGTGCCGGCAGGAATCGTCACGGCCTTGCCGACCCGCTCCTCCTCCCGCGAGAACGCAAGCGTGACGACCGCGGCGGCAGGCGGCAGGGGCGACACGCCGAGCAGGTTCAGGAGCGCGACATGCACCTTCTCCGGCACGCGGTTGAGGCGGTGGAGCATGGTCTGCGTCAGGAAGGCGAAGAGTTCCAGCAGGATGACACCGGGATCGCCGGGCGAGAAATCGTTCCAGGCGGGGCTCCGCTTCTTGATGAGATCGAGAGCCTCGAGCTTCAGGCCTTCGGAGGTGCGATCGTCGAGGGACGGGAGGGGGAGGGGCATCAGCCGCCCTCCGACATCAGATCGAGACTCATCGTCAGCGTTTCGCGCCGCTGGGTGGTGCGGACCCGGTAGTCGAGCCGGATCTCCAGCACGCTGCCCGACGCATCCAGCGCGGAGCGGCCGGCCGCGAGCCTGACGACGTCGATCCGCGGCTCGAAGCGGCGCAGCGCCTGGCCGACGTAATGGATCGCAAGCCCCGCCGTCGTCGCGTCGTTGCCGAGAAAGACCAGCCGGTTGAGCGGGCAGCCGTAATCCGGTCGAATCACCCGCTCGCCGGGTCGCGTCGAGAGCAGCATCACGATGGCCTGCCGGATCGCATCGTCGCCGGTGACCGTCGCGATCCCGCCGGAAGCGACGGGGAACGGACCCGCGGCGAACACCGAGCCCGTTTCCGCTCCCGCACCCAGATTGAGGAAGCGCCAGCCGCTGATCATGCTAGGCCCCGCACGTCACGATATCCTGGCCGGGCTTGGCGACGCTGTAGCGGCCGGTGGCGCCCTGGCTCCAGTCGGTGCTGCCGGCCGTCGTATCGAGGCAAAGTCGCCGTCCGTCGATCGCGACGAACTTCGAGTAGCTTCGGTCGTCGACGCCCGTCGTATGACGGCAGGGCGGCGTCGTCGGCGTCAGCATCGGGCAGGCGGCGATCGTCCGGCCGCGCGGGTCGTCGTCGACGAGAACCGGAACCGCGCCGATCCTCACCCACTCCTGCCGCGCTTTCATGGCGACCACGCCGCCATGGCTGCAGAGGAGAAGCGCTTTCCCGGTCAGCACCAGCATCCCTCAGCCCCGCTCGAAGTTGATGAAGTTGGCGCGGAAGGTGATCGTGCGTCCCGGCGCCTCGATGACGAGGTCGGAGACGGTCGCGAGCCTCGCGCTGCCCGGCATGAGTTCGAGCAGGCTCCCGGCCGAGGTCGCCAGCCGGGCGGTCGCTTCGGTCGACGCGAGCTCCAGCCGCTGGCCGCCGCCGGTCCGCAGGATGAACGGCCGCGGCCGCGCGGCGCGAAAGCCGCGCGGCAGGCCGGCCTCCGCATAGAGGCTGCCGAGGATGATGCCCCGCGCCGGATCGCCGTCCGGCATCAGCACCAGGACCTTGTCGTCCACCTCCGGAAAGGCGGCGAGCCCCCTGCCTTCGCCGGCGCCGGCGGTCACCACCTGCATCCAGGGCGAGTCCGTCCCGCCGAGCGCCGGAAAGGCGACGCGCGCCCGGCCGCGATGCTCCGGATCGGCCGTATCCGTCACGACGCCGAGCGTCGCCGCCGGCTGGCGCGGACGGCTCCTTCGCGCCGGAGGATCGGATGAAAGCTCGGTGAGGTAGCCCGCGTCGGCGCTCACCTTGTGCGTGACGGCGCTCGGCACGTAGCGGCCGGCGACGGGCTCCGCCACCCCGAGCAGCGACACCGGCCGCCCGGGGCAGAGCGCCGGATCGCCGAGAACGGTCGCGCGGATGGACGCCGCGGCGGCGACCGCCCGGTCGAACTCGGCGGCGGCGAGCGCTTCCGTCTCTGCCTCGCCTTCCGCGAGCCGGTTGAGGCTCTGGCGATGCCCGTTCGCGCCTTCGTTCGGCGACGTGTCGCGGAACTCCTGCGCGTCCTGGCGGGACAGCGTCACGGTCTTCGTCGCGGCGCTCGCCGCTGTCGCGTTCCAGGACGCGGCGACCGAGCCGCGCTGGTTGCGGTCGTTGGAAACCGTCGCGACCAGCTCGATCAGTTCGCGCCCGAAGGTCAGCGGGATCTCCGCGCCCTCGCCGTCGAGGGCGACGAGCAGCAGCGTCCCGTCGCGGAGCACCGGGTAGAGCCCGGCCTCGGCGGCCAGATCGGCAAGCAGGTCGAAGTCGCTCTGCTCGTGCTGGACGAGGGCCGGGCGTCGCGGCGGATCGGTGGTGGCGCGCGCCGACAGCCCGAGGTCGGCGGCGAGGCTCGCGGCGAGATCGACCGCCGAGACGTCCTGCAGCAGGCGCGGCCGGAAGCTTTTCCGCAGCCGCTGCAGCCGGTCGTAGGCGCGGATGCGGAAGGCGAGGGCGTGCCCCGGCCCGTAGAGATGCGACAGCGCCGTGACCTCGCCCTCGAAGATCGGCGTTCCGGCCGATCCGACGGCGATCGACAGCGCCGCGCCGATCCGGAAAACCCGGAAAAGCGCCGGATCGGCCACAAGGAAATCGATCTCGGCGAGCGCTGGCGCGGCGAGTTCCTGCCTGACGAGAACCGCGGTGACCAGCCGCGCGAGATCGGTGGCCAGCGGCGCCTGATCGACCTGGATGGCGAGCGCGGCGGCGCTCACGGCAGCGCCACCGGAAACTCCGGCAGGATCAGCACCTGTCCTTCCGCGACGTTGAGCGGGTCCTCGATCTCGTTGAAGGCGAGGACCGCCGCCAGCGGTCCGAGGTCGCCGTAATGGCCTGCGACGATTTCGTCGATCCGCGGGCTCGGTATGCCGAACTCGTCCGGCATCAGGGTAACGCCCGTCGACCGCGCCTCGCCGTCGCGACCGACCGCATCCGGCAGCGGCAGCTCGAACTGCGTGGTGGCCGACAAGGGCGCGGGCGAAGCCGCCTTCTCGCTGTCGACGCGCCGCAGCCTGAGCCTCAGCCAGGAGCGTTGCGGCCGCCCGTCCGGCGCGAAGCGCTCGAACTTCTCGGCGACGCTGATCACGACGCCCGGAATGTTCCAGGCGCGACCCCAGATCAGCCGCACGGCCGGCGGCGCGCCGAAGCCGTCGAACCCTTCCCCGTTCTCGGCGAGGTTCCAGACGGGTCGGGTGAGATTGCGCACATCCGCCAGTTCCAGGTCGAAGGGCGGCGCGGCGACCGAGGCGTCGGTCGCGGCTTCAGCCGCCCGCCGCTTCAGGTCCTGGTCGAGATCGATATCGAAAAGGAGGTCGAGGTCGATCTCCGTCGTCCCGCCGCCGGTCGCGATCAGCGGATCGTCGGTAAGCGCCAGTCCGGTGACCGCGCCGGAGGCGAGCCGCCGCCCGCGGAGCCCGGCGCTTCGCCGCACGACGACCGTTTCCGGATTGAGCAGGCAGAAGATCTGCTCGCCGGTCTTTTCGACCAGAAAGGCTATCCGTTCCATGACCGCTCCACCTGGTCGCGGGCGATCCGGGCCAGCCGCTCGCCGTCGTCCGCGGGCGGCCGCTCGTCGAGCGCGTCGGGCTCCGGCAGGCTCGGCCAGCGATCGGCAGGGAAGTCGCGCATCCCGACAACCGAAAGCGGACGATGCGGCGCCGAGCCGGGCGGCACGAAGCCTGTCCATCCGGGCTTCTCCGCCCTTTCGCCGACGTGGAGAACAGGGCGCTCCGCCGGTGCCGGAAGCGATGCCGACCGACCGGCCGGCGCGGTCCATGCTCGTGTCCCGATCGGCGGCGGCGGCGCGGCGGCGCGCGGCGTGCCTTGGGCGGGAGCAACGACGGCGAGCGGCGAGCGCGGGGAAGCCCCGGGCTTCCGCGCGGATGCGTGGGGTGACCGGGACGACGCCTGCCGTGCCGGTTCGCCCCCCGGCTCCCGCGGCAATCCGGTCGGGAGCCGCGGCGAAACGTCCAGTGGCGGAGCCTCGGCGGACGCTTGTTTCGGCGGCGAGGTGACGATCCGCGGGCGCCCGGACCGTGCCGGCCGGACGCTCGACCACGGCGAGGCGGGATTCCCGGCGATGGCGGTCAACGGAGCGGGATCCGGCAGCGTCCCGGGCCGGCCGGGCGCGGCGGGGAGCCGAACGAAGGGCCGGCCGGCCGGACGCGCCGGGTGATCGGGGAACGCGGCCCGCCGCCCTTCGAGCGCGGGCGGGCGCGGCGCGAATGCCGGAGCCGGCATCCTTTCCCGCGCCGCCGCGGCTTCCGCCCAGGACGGCCTTGGCGAAACGGAAGGCGGCGGGCGCGCCGCATCGCCCGGCGATGCCGGCTCGCGCCGGACTTCGGGCGACCCGTCCCGCTCCGGCTCGACCGCGTCTTGCCGGTCTTCGGGCTCCGGCAGGCCGGCGGCGCTCTCCGCCAGCCGCGCCGCGACATAGGCGAACCAGGCGTCCGGCGCGTCCGGATAGCGTTCGCGCAGCGCCGCGTTCGCGCCTGCCGCGGATGGCGGCACGGGCGCCGGCCGGCCGAGCGCGCCGGCCAGAAATCGGAACACGGCCACGGCGGACACTAGGAGCCGCGCCAGCACGGCCATCGTCGTCAAGCCCGCCCGACGCTGTCGAAGACGAGCTTCACCTGCTCGACCGCGATTTCGCGGCCGAGCGCGTCGAGCGGCGCGCCGCTCCATTCCGACGGCCAGGCGTCGATCAGGTTCCAGCGCAGCGCCTCGTCGACGCCGTTCGGCTCGAGCAGGATGATCGAGACGTTCCGCCGCTCGACGCGGCCGGTGACGCCCTTGCTGAACCAGTCCCAAAGATCGTTCGACCGGGTCACCCCGTAGCTCAGCGTCACCTCGGCATAGTCCACCGGGCCCGGGATCGCGCGCACCACCTGGCTCGTGCCGCCCTCGCGATACCGGATCGGCTGGATGCGCGCGCCCAGCCCCGAGCAGCCGGTGAAATGTCCCTCGATCAAGCCGCGGATCTCGAGCTTGAAGTTGAAGTTGCGGTAGGGATCGGTCACCTGACCGATCGCGGCGGCGGCTTTCTCTTCGGGCATCCTCGCCTCCCCTCGCTCAAACCTGTTCGACCGTCGCGCCGGCGGCCGTCTGGCCGATCCGGAAGATCACGAACTCGGCCGGCTTGACCGGAGCGATGCCGACCAGCGTCGTCACCCGCCCGGCGTCGATCTCCTCCGGCGGATTGGTTTCCTCGTCGCATTTGACGAAGAAGGCCTGCTCCGGCGTCGCGCCCATGAGGGCGCCCTGTCGCCAGAGGGTCGTCAGGAACGCCCCGATGTCGCGCCGTATGCTTTTCCAGAGCGTCCGGTCGTTCGGCTCGAAGACCACCCAGCGCATGCTTCGCTCGATCGATTCCTCGATCATGCTGGCAAGCCGGCGGACGTTGAGGTAGCGCCAGTTGCTCGCCGACGGCGCGATCGTGCGCGCCCCCCAGACGAGCACGCCCTCGCGGGCGAACGAGCGAATCACGTTAACGCCGGCCGGGTTCAGCACGTTCTGCTCGGCTCGGCCGATCGTCTGCGTCAGCCCCAGCGCGCCGTAGATCGCGGTGTTGGCCGGGGCCTTGTGGACGCCGCGCTGCAGGTCCATCCGGGCACAGACCCCGGCGATGTGGCCGGACGGCGGAATGGCGACGAGTTCGGCGCCGGCGAGCGCGTCCTGCCCTTTGATCCAGGGGAAGTAGACGGCGCCGAAGCCACGCTGCGAGTCGCGCGGGCGCAGACCCGACTTCCTTCCCTTGCCGCCCTCGTCGCCGACGACGACCGCCCGCGTCATCTGCTCGACGTCCTCGGCCCGCGCCGGCCCATCGAGGATCGCCACCCGGTCGCCGAGCCGTTCGGCGGATGCGATGAGCGCCTCGTAGCTCGCCGCATCGGTGCGGCCGGGCGCGGCGATCAGCGCGATCTCGTCGATGCTGCCGAGGAGGTCGACATCCTTGCCGGGCGTGCCGATCGGCTGGTCGGCGGGACTGTTGACGACGTAGCAACGCGGGCCGCCGTTCAGGAAGAACCCGTAGACGGCATTGGCCAGGTGATTGCCGGCCGCGAGCGGCGGCGCTCCCGCCTGCGTTCCGCCTTTGGCGAAGATGCGCACGAATTCGGAGAAGTTGTTGATCGCCACCGCGTCGTTCAGCCCCGCGGCGACATCGGGCGCGGTTCCCACGAAGCCCGCGACCGAAGTGCCCACCGCCTCGATCGGCCGCGCGCCAGTGTCCGTTTCCTCGATGTATACGCCGGGGCTCAGATAGTTCGGCATGAGCTTAGTCCTTCACGGCTAGGGTGAGGGTGAGGCGCTCGCCTGGTCGCGCGTTCGCTCGCGCCTCCGCGAGGCTCTTGCGGGCGATCACGGTAAAGGAGCCCAGCCCGGGCAGGCCGGAAAAGCGAAAGCTGCCGTCCGGGCGACTTCTCTGACGCAGTTCCAGCGACGGAATTTCGATCAAGGCGTCGCTGATCGGCGAGCCTTCGCAGGTGGCGACCATCCCCTCGACCGCACCGACATCCGACACCTCGAGGATCATTGGCTTCAGCACCGCCGGACCCGCCGGTACGCGGCGGGCGCGCGCGAGACGCGCCGTCAGGACGAGCGCCGGCGGCTCGCCGTCGCTCACGGGCTTGAGGTCGAGCGGCACGCCCTGACCGCCCTCCAGGACCAGAAGCGGAAGCTCGCTCAGCCCGAAGGCGACCTCGCTCGCCAGGCGGTGCAGCTCCAGCGGATCGGCCGTCTCGATCGTGATCTTGTAGGAGAGGAGCAGCGTCGTCGCACGCCGGTCGGAGGAATCGATGCCAAGACCGATGAGTACGAGCCGAATCCCCGCCCGGCCCGCGTCAACTTCCGTCGAGCCGACCGCGACATCGGCCTCGCCGAAGCGGGCTTCGATCCAAGCCTTGAGACCCCGCGTAACGCTGTCTGCCGCCTGCGCCACAACACCCTCCGCTTGCGCTGGAAAGCTGCCGTCCTTGTCCTGGGAATCGTCTCGAACCTGCCCCTTCTTCGCGAAAGGCTAAGGGCAACCAATCAGCTCAGTCGCTAAATACGAATCGAACGCACATTGTATTGCTACCCTGACGATTGCATCGAATCCAGGGTTCTTCAACAACATTCGGAGCGAGCCATAGACGGCCTGCGCCGATAATGATGATGAAGTCGTCACCGCCGTCCTCGTTGCTCAGCTTCACGGGGCGAAGGTCGATAATGACGCTGCGGTAGGCAAAAGATGTGATCGCATCGCCGGCAGCGTAACGGATCAAGGTGCAGGAAGCGCCGCGACCGATTGTGTCCGGGATCGGATGCACGATACTGCCGGCGGTGCTGGCCGAGTTGGCAACGCAGAACTGCCGGATTGCAGCGAGGTCGATGGCAGTTGATCCCGCCACCCGGCCATTCCAAGAGCGCCGCCTTCGAGCGCTCCGTGCCGGACACAGGCCGATGGAGGCGCCCGTTCACGCCGTGATCGTCGAGATCGCTGGACACGGCGACGCCGGGAAGGTTTGGACCGCTAGCGTCTTCGTCCGGATGGGGAGGAGCATCCAACCCTTCCCCCAATTTTCCCGTGCCCCTCGTTGAGGCTCAAGCTCTTCGAGGTTGAATCCGCCGCTGCTTGGCGAGGCTGCTGGTTCTCGTTCTCCAGATCCGTCGAGCGCCTTACCTCGGTCGAACTCGAGACCGCCGAACTCTTTCCGCCAGCAGGCAGTACATCACCTCGGTCATGCCGACGCGAGGACTGCATCCACCACCAGGCGTCCCGCGGTACCGGACCGTCAACCTGCCGAAGGTCGCGACAATCTCCGAGGCGTTCTGGTGAGAGGATGCCGTTTGTCGCCGATCGGCAGGATACGTTCGCTCGCATCCAGATGGATTTCGCGATGCGCTCTCTATCCGGCTTGGTCCAACCCGCGAGCAGGCGGGTACCAGTTCGGTGCGTGTCGCAGTCGTTTCAACGGTGGTTCGAAGGCTGCGAGCGCCTTCGGAGTCCTTGCCATTTGATGTCGCCGGCAATGCCATCTGTTTCTGCCCGCTACACAACCTTCCCACCAAGTCAGCGAACAGCAGTGACCTTTCGCCAACAGTGCGGACCGCGAATGCGGGGGGAAGTGAGGATAAAACAGCCCACTTCACCGGAAGTGAAAACAATACTTTAAGGATAATACGTGGCGGAAAGGGGGAGATTCCGCTCTGAAAAACAAGATACGTAAATGACTGATTCTATTACACTTAAGAAAGTGCCTCTGCCTTCATTTTGTATCTCTTCCTGTATCGCGAGTCGAGAGGGCGCGCGGGAACATGTAAAAAGAACTGGCGGCAAGAGCCCGCTACCGCTTGGTTCTGCAAGATGCCTTCCTACCGTTCCTCATATGCAATAATTTCCAGAAAGGGTACGCATAGCTTGATCTGATTTGTACTGAGGTGCGACCAACAGCAACAACTTGACGTCGATCTGCGACAACCGTCCGCCCGTAGCAGCGTGGCTGGACAGTGATTTCATCATTTTCGACATTGGTAACGACTGTCGTCTGAGTAACTACGCTATGGTTGAGGCGATCGTGATCTGTGATTTAACGAAGGGCATGGACGTTGCGGAGCCATCGGGGGAGGCTAAAAATCTCTCTACCCTAGCCTTCGCCGATGCGGCCGTGATCATTCACGATATACCAGTCATCTATGCTGTCGATAGGACGAGGGAAATTCCTTTCCGATGAGCGGCTATGCTGCCAACTTTGCGGGTAGAAGGTCTTGGATGCTGGGTAAGCATTGTATGAATAAATCAGCATTGACCTAAAGTGCAGAAATTTGCTGCAACCTTCTCGCATTGCGCCTAAAACTGAATCCGCCATATGATGAAATTGTTGTTCGTTCATTACGCGGATATGTTGCCGTCCCTCGGACAGTTCTACGAAAATATCGTATTCGTGCTTCTGCGCTTCAGCGAACGCATCGACACATCGCCTGTAGCGCGCCTCAGCAACTCGATCGAGAAATTCCAACGACGATTTTACCGCAACACTCCTCATAGCTTGTTCGACGTCTCGCATTTCCTCGAAAGCTGATCGAATGCTGCTTGCCATTCGCGAATACCGTGGACTTGGAAACGTCCTGAAAGTGTCGTCAAGTGGCGACTGATCTGTTTCATTGTCTGTGTCGAAATAATTCCAATCTTTGATTGCAAATTCGGTAAATACGATCTTGTTCTCGTCAAAATTTTTTACAGTATCGACAGCTTCAAGCATCTTCTTATGAACTGGCATAAATTGGAGTGCGATCAATTCCAAATGGCGATCGTCGTTTCGTTTGTCACTGATGCGCATCTGATAAATGGTGGCGTAAGCCGCCACAACAGCAAGCAGTCCGGTAGTCAGCGTCTCCCATTCTTTTGGTACGGGGAGACTGAACCACCAATACTCGAACACCATTAGTACTCCGGCGATGAGGACACTTGATGTGAACAGAATACGCCCGTACTTCCGATTGAGACGTGATGAATGAAATCTCATAAAATTCTGGAGGGCGCCGAGTTTGATCCATAAATCCTTCGAAAAATAGCTTACGCCCTATGTAATCTGGAAGGTACCGAATAATTCGATCGCTGAGCATTGTCGTTTCCAAAATTACGTGCTGGTAACTTGGATCAAATCATCTCGCGTCGGCGAGTATATCAACAATTGTAATCAGCAGATTGAAGGAATTGATCGTTTCGCGATCTTGGCAATAGTCGTACGGCTACACCCTGTCGCGCTTTGTATCTGTGTCCAGGACAACTTCTTAGACAGCATCGCGGCAATAGACGCATTTCGCTTCACGTCTTCGGGGCGTCCTTTATACCGACCTTCCTGCTTCGCCTTCGCTTGTCCCTGCGCTTGGCGACGACGGCGGTCCTCGTAGTCTTTCCGGGCGACTGCGGCGAGGACGTCAAGAAGCATGGCGTTCATCGTGTGGAAGATGCGATCGGTGAACCCGTCCGCGGACGCGGCGAGCATCCACGACGTCGGAAGATCGAGGGCGACCACCCGCACCTGACGAGCATCCAGTTCGGCACGGAGTTTCGTCCAATCCCCGGTGGTCAAACGGGATAAGCGGTCGACCTGTTCGATAAGAAGAATGTCCCCTGGACGGCTGTCGGACAGAAGACGGAACAGTTCAGGGCGTGCGAGCTTCGCCCCGCTCTCGTTCTCACGATACGTTCCAGCGATCCGCAGTCCCCGTTCATCGGCGAAGGCTTCGAGTTGAGTGCGGGCGCGGTCGGCGTCCTGTTCATCGGTACTGGCGCGAAGGTAGAGGCGGGCGAGCATGACCATCGGTTTGGTTGGGATGGTTCATACTACGTCGGTTTATTTTGATTCGTCAAACGGGTTTGTGAACCAACAGAAGTGTGGTTCTCTAAGGGCATAACCAAACTGCACCATTGAGATGGCAATTGGCCCATGCTCGAAGCATGGGGATAAGGTAAAACCAGCGCAGCAGGTTAACGTTGGGTAAGAAATACGTTGCACGCGCCGCCTAGCTTCAGCTAACAGACTGCTCAGCGAGCAATTGGTCGCAGGCCTTTGGGGGGTCTGTTGGCTCAGGGAATGCGTCAGCTAGGGGCATCGTAATGGCGAAAATCCTCGATACCAACGGCGAGTTCAGCAGCGGCACGTCCGCCGAACTGCAGAGCTACGACGTCATCCGTGTCTCGGCGGATGATCCGACGGGCGCTGTGTTCGTTCAAGTGTCGGATGGAGGCACGCTCGATCTGACGAAGGCGCTGGAGGGCAAGCGCGGGGCTTTCGTCTACGCATCGGATGAGGGCAACACGATCACCGGTGGGGCGAAGGACGACGTGCTGCTCGGCGGGGCTGCCGCGGACACGCTGAATGGCGGCGCGGGGAACGACGAATTGCAGAGCTATGGTGTCGGCTCGAGCGACACGGCGGACGACGTCCTGAATGGTGGCGCGGGGAACGATACGATCTTCGACTACGGCGGCAAGGTCGCCATCGACGGAGGCACCGGCAACGATCGCATCTATCTCGATTACGGGGTCACGGGCGGCACGGTGGACGGTGGCGCGGATCGCGACGTCCTAAGCTGGAACGGCCTCGACGACATTTCCAGCCTGACGATCAAGAACGTCGAGGTTCTTGAAACCAGGACTGCAAGCTTCACCGGCACGGCGGCGCAGTTCACGGCCTTCAGCCGCATCGTAACCTACGACGACGGCAGCGCCGAAGCATCGGACGTTTCCCTGCGGCTCAGCGGTAGCGGCGCTCTTAACCTGACGAAGGCGCTGGAGGGCAAGCGGGGGGCGTATGTCTACGCGTCCGACGACGGCAACACGATCACCGGCGGGGCGAAGGACGACCACCTCTACGGCGGAGCCGGCGCTGACACGCTGAACGGTGGGGCGGGTAACGACGAGCTGCAGAGTTACATAGTCGGCTCGAACGACACGGCGGACGACGTTTTGAACGGCGGGGCCGGCGACGACAGGATCTTTGACTACGGCGGCAAGGCCGCGGTCAACGGCGGTGCTGGCAACGACCGCGTCTATCTCGGTAATGCAATTACTGGCGGCACGGTGGACGGCGGTGCGGATCGCGACGTGCTGAGCTGGAATGGCCTGAGCGACATCTCCAACCTGACGATCAAGAACGTCGAGGTTTTGGAGGCGGCCGGAGGCATCACTGCCACGGCGGCGCAACTGCAGGGTTTCAATCGGATCGTCTACTACGACGAGGGTGGCTACGACGGTTACGACGTCACGTTGACACTGAAGGGTGCGGGCTCCCTCGATCTGACCAAGGCGTTGGAGGGTCAACGCGCCGCTTATGTCTACGCGTCCGATGCGGGCAACACGATCACCGGCGGCGCGATAGACGACGATCTCTATGGCGGCGCAAAGGCGGATACGCTGAACGGCGGCGACGGCAACGACACGCTCTACGGCCAGCTCGACACCAGCGAGACCGCGAACGACACGCTGAACGGCGGGGCCGGCGACGACACGATCACCGACTACGGCGGCAAGGCTGCCATTAATGGCGGTGCCGGCAACGACCACATCTATCTCGGTTCCGGCATTACCGGCGGCACGGTGGACGGCGGCGCTGATCGCGACGTCCTACAATGGAATGGCGTCAACGACATCTCCAAGCTGACGATCTCGAACGTCGAGGTGCTGGAAGCGGCCGGCGGCATCACCGCGACGGTCAAGCAGCTGCAGGGATTCGATCGGATCGTCTACTATGACGAGGGCGGCTACGAGGGCTATGATGTCAGCCTGACGATCAAGGATGCCGGCACACTCGACCTTACCAAGGCGCTGGAGGGCCAACGGGGAGCCTACGTCTATGCGTCCGACGCCGGCAACACGATCACCGGCGGGGCGAAGGACGACCATCTCTATGGCGGCACGGGCAGCGACACGCTGAACGGCGGCGACGGCAACGATACGCTCATCGGTTCGGTCTCCAGCATCAACGCCCTGACGGGGGATACGCTGAACGGTGGCGCGGGAAACGACTTACTCAACGGTGCATCCGGCAACGACACCTTGAACGGCGGCGCTGGCGACGACACGATCTACGACTATGCCGGCAAGGCGGCGATCGACGGCGGCACCGGTAACGATCACATCTACCTCGGTTCCGGCATTACTGGCGGCATGGTAGACGGCGGTGCCGACCGTGACGTGCTCGGCTGGAACGGCCTCAGCGACATCTCCAACCTGATGATCAAGAACGTCGAGGTGCTGGAAACAGCTGGCACCATCACGGCGACGGCGGCGCAACTGCAGGGCTTCGACCGGATCGTCTACTACGACGAGGGTGGTTACGACGGCTACGACGTCACGTTGACGCTCAAAGGTGCGGGCGAACTCGACCTGACGAAGGCGTTGGATGGACAGCGGGGCGCCTACGTCTTTGCGTCCGACGCCGGCAACACGATCACTGGTGGGGCGAAGGACGACTATCTCTACGGCCGTGCGGGCAGCGACACGCTAAACGGTGGCGCGGGCAACGACACGCTGGGCAGCGACTGGTCGCAGTCCGAAACGGCGAACGACGTGCTGAACGGCGGCGCTGGCAACGATACGATCTTCGACTTCGGTGGCGAGGCCGCGATCGATGGCGGCACCGGTAACGACCAGATCACTCTTGGTTCCGGCATCACCGGCGGCATGGTCGATGGCGGCGCCGATCGTGACGTGCTCGGCTGGAACGGCCTCAGCGACATCTCCAACCTGACGATCTCGAATGTCGAAGTGCTTGAGGCGGCTGGAGGTATCACTGCCACGGCGTCGCAGCTGCAGAGCTTCGACCGGATCGTATTCTACGACGAAGGCGGCTACGACACCTCCCCCGTCAGCCTGACGATCAAGGGCGCAAGCTCGCTCGATCTGACCAAGGCGCTGGAAGGGCAGCGCGCCGCGGCGATCTACACGTCCGACGTCGGCAACGCGGTCACCGGCGGCGCAAAGGGCGACACCTTCTTCGGCGGCACGGGCAACGACACATTCAAGGGCGCCGGCAGCAACGACGCGCTCTACGGCGGCGACGGCAACGACACGGCGGTCTACGACGGCAACTACGTGAACTACACGCTCAGCGGCAAGCCGGGTGATGTATCGTTCCAGCTGCAGGGCAATGGCACGAGCGCCGGCGACGGGACGGACTTGCTGGTGAACATGGAGTTCATCCGCTTCAAGGACGGCGTGCTCGATCTGGCGACGGGCAAGTTCACGCCTTCGACGGTCTACGACGCACCGAAGGTTGTCTTGTCCGGTGCTGCGGCGGGTGGCACGGGCGGCGTGGCGTTGACGCTGGACGGGCAGGCGGCGGCCGGCAAGACGGTCGACATCTACAACGGTGCGGTGAAGCTTGGCTCGGTCACGGTCGACAACAACGGCCGCTTCAGCGCGACGCTGTCCGAGCTGAAGCTGCCGGCTGGCGCGACCACCGCGGAACTGAAGATCACCGCCAAGGTGAACGACGGCACCATCACCGGCCCGGCCTCCGAGTCGGTGGTAGTCGAGATCGGCACGGGTGCGGGGCTAGCGGCGAAGCTCTCGACCTATGCCGCGACTGCTGGGCTGGCGGCGGTGTTCATCACCGACGGCATGAACCTCGCCTTCGGCTCGAAGGCGGCGCTGGATACGGCGCTCGGCGACTATGCCGCGGTGCTGGCGAAGGTGGTCGGCACCTATACGCTGAGCGTCGAGACGACGGACGCGGCCGGCAAGCACTCCGACCTCTACCTTGCCGATGGAACGCTGCGGAAGAGCGTGCTGGTCGCCCCCGACGGCGCGCTGAAGGCGGCAGGCTACGCGGCGGACGGGGTGACCAAGATCACCGAATACGCGGTGCACGACGGGGTGCGCGAGGAGAAGCACTTCGCCGTCACCGGCAAGGCTTACGCCCGCGAGGAGGCGGTCTACGACGCCAAGACTAACAAGCCGGTCTCGATCGACCGCTACGACGCGAACGGCAAGCACGTCTTCAGCGATGTCTTTGCGGCCGACGGCAGCCACACCGTGACGGAATGGAAGGCGAACGGCGACATGCAGGTGCGCGACTACGACGCCAAGGGCCGGCTGACGGCGGAGAAGCTCACCGACGGCGACAACACGCTGGTTCGCACGCAGGCGATCAGCGCGGACGGTTCGAGCGAGACGCACCGCTACGACCGCGACAGCGGCGTGGAAACGAGCGCAACGCTGCGGGAAGCCGACGGGAGTCGGGTGGAGAAGCTGCTGAACGTTCAGAACAAGGCTTACGTCGAGCAGGACAGCATCTACTCGGCGGGCAACAAGCTGCTTTCCATCGATCAGATGGCGGCAGACGGGAGCCATGCGCAGTTCGCCAAGGCAGCGGGCCAGGTGCTGGTCTCGCATGTGGGTGTGGCGGACGTGTTCACGGCGCTGAAGGGCGGGGCGGACGCCTTTGCCTTCGACAAGGGCTTCGGTAAGGACACCGTGTCGGGCTTCCAGGCGGGCGGCGGTGCCAACCACGACGTCCTGCGGATCGACGACAGCTACGCCTCAAGCTTCGCCGACCTTACAGGCAAGATCACGAAGAGTGGTGCCGACACGCTGATCAGCCTCGCCGCCGGCGACACCATCCTGCTAAAGGGCATCGCCCCCAATGCCCTCACCAGCGACAACTTCCAGTTCATCCATCACGACACGCTGGTCTGATCGTTTCGAGCGATAATCTCAATGCAGTAAGGGCGGCCTGCAAGGGCCGCCCTTCGCACATCAAGGATATGTTTGAGTTGACTGCGATCCGTTCGCCGCGAAATTGACTTCTCAGACAAAGGCCACGATCGAACATATCGACCGATTTCGCGCCGATGCCTCACGCAACGAGGACCCTATGGGGCGTTCGATGAAACTAACCCGGTAGGTATTCCACCATCTGCCCGACTGGATCGAGCTTGATGCGGCTTCGGCCGCCGCGTTGATTCTTGATGCGGAAGGTCAGTTCGTCCAATCGAACGTCGTGCAGCACGAGTTCGCGGCCATCCTCATCCAACCACGTCTGATTGCGCCCTCCGACATCGCGGAAGCCAATCCCTCGAAGAAAACGCGCGTTCGCAGTCTCGATCCGATGCTTGCGCTTCGTCTGACCCTGCTGAACGGCCTCGTCCACGAACTCCTCCACGTCTTCCTTTTCCAACCCATACGCAGACGCGAAGAGGGCGTAGACATCGTCCTTCCACCGCTCGACGGCGCTGGTTGGAGGTGAGCCGGTGGAAGCCTTCGATTTGCGGGAGAAGAGCGAGAACAGACCCATGCGGACGGCAGCCTCGGAAGGGAGGCGGTCGAATCGTGGACTGCAGAAGAATGATACCCCAGTTCCTCTGTCTGTTGCCAGTGGAACTATAAACAGACGAATGGTCGCGTTCGCCGATGAACGGACGCGAGCTTCTGGCGTGGAATCTTCGCAAGCTGCGGGTCGAACGAGGGCTCGCACAAGACAAGCTGGCCGCCGATGCGGGCGTCGACCGCGCCTATGTCGGTAACATCGAACGTCAGGTCGTGAACCCGACGATCGATCTGGTGGATCGCTTGTGCGCCGCGTTAGCGGTCGACTTCGCTGATCTGTTCCGTCGACCAGAACCAAGCGAGCTTCCGCCGAAGACGATTAGGCCGGGTCCATCGAAGCCGGCATCGTAGGTGCGTTCAGGACGGTCTTCCTCAATCCGAGGAATTCAGACGATGCAGGAACTGACCGAGTAGAACGGCCTCGTCAGGCGTCCGTCGCCAGCCTGTAGAAGTGATGCTCGTCGCCATCCTTAAGGTAGCCGTAGCGAGTCGCCAGCATCTTCATAAGATCGAAGGCGTAGCGATCGTAGATGGGTTTCTTGCGTTCGGTGTTGGCCGCGAACCGGAAGCTGAACGGTCGCTCTCGGGCAAAACGTATCTGGCGATTGCCATCGGCGCAAACTGCGTGCGCGAACGGGAAGCACGAGTGCGCTTCTTCAACACGGTCGATCTCGTCAACCAGCTGGAGGCGGAAGCGCGGGCCGGCAAGACCGGACGCTTGGCGACGTAGCTGGCGCGCACCGATCTCGTGATCCTCGACGAGCTGGGCTACCTGCCGTTCCCGCGGGCCAGCGGGCAGATGCTGTTCCACCTGATCAGCCGGCTCTACGAGCGCACCTCGGTGATCGTGACGACGAACCTGCCGTTTGGAGAATGGCCGAGCGTGTTCGGCGACGCTTCGGCCGGGATAGCGGGCTGGAGGCCGGCGGCGCGGAGGCGAGCGGCGAGGTCGCGGGCCTGAACGCAGTGCGCGTTGAGGACAAGTCGCATTCCCGGCTTCGCCACGTCACTGGCGCGGGATGCGATCTCGTCCAGCACGCTCAGCACCTCGTCCAGTCCGACGCCCTGGCCGTTGGGATCGATCGGTTGGGTTTGGGTCATGCTGCCTCTCCCCTGAGAGCGGATCGGGCCGGGGTGGGTGATCTCTCAACCTGATCTTCAGGCGATCTTTCTGCGCACATCTCAAACACTCCTGAGATTAAGTGCGCTGGGGACGATCACGCCCCCAAGCCTTGCAATGTTCAGCGAAGCATTGAAGTCGGCATTCACATTGTGACCGCAGCCCACGCATAGGAACTGCGATTGCGATTGCCGCGAGGCCGCGTCGATTACACCGCAGACCGAACACGTCTGGCTCGTGTAACGCGGATCGACCTCAATCAACTCCCCACCGGCTCTTTCGGCCTTGTAACGGAGTAGTTCTCGGAGCCGGCCGAAGGCGGCATCCTGAATGGAACGGTTGAGCCCGGATTTTGCCCTGACGTTCTTGCCGGGCTCTTCTACGGTGCCCTTCGCTGATCGCGTCATATTGCGAACAGCAGCCGGGGCAAGCGCGCCCTTCTCGACCGCGTAGGCCATGAACTTCTCGACCTTCGCCTGCTTGGCGTCGATCGCATCGCAGTCCAGCTGCCAGAAGTTCGGGCGAGGCACGACGCGGAGATCCGCGAGCATGTCCCAGACGGCGAGCAGATCGAGCAGTTCGCCATGCAGGCGCTCGGCATTCGTGAGGGTCTGGCCGGGCTGGACTTCGTCGACGCCGAACCGGAGCGCCTTCGACACTCGCTGGCCTACCTCCGTCGCCTCCTCTGCCAGGCAGCAGAGGAGATGTTCTTGTCGGTTCATCATGCATCACCTCGAGCATGGCGAGGCACGACGCCGCCGCCGATCTTGCGTTTGAAAGGGGAGTTGCGCGCGCCGGCCATGCGGCTCGGCTTTTTCACGCCGTTGTCAGCGTCCCAGCGCCGCTTCGCTTCCGCGATCCGCGGCGCGTCGACCTTGTCCGTCTTGAACCGATGGCAGGCACGGCAGATAGCCGCGCAGTTTTCGAGCGTCGGTTCGCCGCCGAGCTGGTCCGGCACGACATGGTCGAACTCGACGCCGTGCGCGAAGTCGCCGGTGCAGCGGATGCCGGCGGAGAGACCGTAGTCCGTGCCGACCGCCTCGCAGCGAGCGCCGGCCCGGCGCCGGGCGGCACGGATCACCTTCATCGGGAAGTGGCGGCGGGTCACAACGCACCCCCGAACTTCTTGCGCCAGTCGGCGAGCTTGGCCACGCCGGCCGGGGACAGTGTCGCCTCTTCGGCCTGCTCGACCGGCCGCCCCAGCAGGACCTCCAGCCGGCGCGCCGCGAACGACCATTCCGCCGCGATGTCGCGCGCCAGCCCGGCGAACTCCGGCACCTTCGGCATGAAGCTGCGGGACATGCCCTTCGCCGCGCCCTGCGTGAACCGGTCGTAGGCCGCCTCGATCGCCGCCGCCGGCACTCCGACCAGCGCCTTCGTCCAGACTTCGGTGACGGCAGCGCTCTCCTGCGGCGAAACCTGCTGGTGCATCGCGACGTGCAGCATCATCACGACCGTGCCGATCGACGGATCGCCGTCGACGGCGAGCTCGTTGAGGTCGGCGCGAAGGACGGCGATCGCCCGAAGCGCCTCGGTCCGCTCGACATCCGTAGGGCCGCCGCCGGCCGGGAAGATGTAGAACCCCCGTTCGTCGCGAAAGCAGCGGCTATCCATCGCCGTCGCCAGCTGCTGGGCCCTGTCGGCGAGCGAAGGCGCTGGCGAGGGCCGAGAGACCTGCGACCCGCTTCTCGGCGGCTGTTCGATGAGGCTGCCCATGGTGGCTTCCGTGTGCGGTGGCTGTGGTGCTGTTCGTCGGCTCGGGGGTGCCGGCGCGGGGCGGGGCACGGGGTAGGGCGGCCGCGAGGCGACGTTCGCGCGCCTCCTTCACGGCATCGCCGAAGTAGCCCCAGGACCGAATCGGCCGGCCGCGGTGGCGCGCAGCGAGGCTCGCGACCACCGGCACGATGTCGAGATCGAGATCGCAGCCGCCGGCGAGCCAGCCGAGCGGCTCGGACAGGATCCGCATGTTCGGCGAGGCCGTGTCGATGGCGAGGCCGGCCGCGTCGCGGAGACGGTCCTCCAGCGCGTCGAGTTCGGCTTTAGTCGGATGATCGTTCGCAGGACGCAGCGGCTCCCGCGCGGCTGCTGCGGTATCGCAGGGGGACGTTTCTTGAAGGGGTCGTTCCTTATGGGTGCCTCTCCCAGGTGAGGCAGGGGGTGCCTCATCTAGGTGAGGCAGGGGGTGCCTCACTGGTGAGGCAGGGGTGTGCTTGTCGATGGATGGCGCAGGTCGCTTTGCCGGCCGCGCCTTCCGGGTCGCCTCGTCGTCCTCGCCGAAGAACATCTCGATCTGGTCGGCACGGGCGGCGTCATCCAGGACGACCCGGTAGCTGTTCGCCGCCTGCCCACCGTCGCGCCGCTTCTCGTGCCGCACCTCGACGTAGCCCGCATCAACGAGCCGACCGAGCGAGCGCTGGAGCGCGCCGCGCGCGATCTCCATCTCGGCCGCCATCCGCCCTTGCGTGCGCGTGCACCAGCCCTTGCCGTCGATGTGGCGGCCGAGCAGCGCGAGTGCGCGAAGGTCATCCTTGCCGATGAGCCGCTTGTCGGTGACGGCATCGGCGGGGATTATCGCGTAGCGGGGACCGGCACGTTTCGTCATCGCCGTGGTGCTCCACTGGTGATGCGTAAAATATGCGTATCGTCCCTTGCAACATCGGCTGTTTTTACGTATATATTACGTATTGAAAGCGGATGTCGATGAGCCCGAAGCGACAAGTCGAAAGCCCGAAGGACATTGCCAAGCGGCTCATCGCCGAGGGCTGGACCAAGCGGAAGGGCAAGGGCGACCACCGCAACTTCGTCAAGGACGGCCGGCTCGTCACCCTCGACATGGGCCGCCGCGAAATACCGATCGGAACGCTCCGGTCGGTCTACCGACAGGCGGGCTGGGAATGGTGATCTCAGCCCCGAACGATGAGAGGTGAACCAATGGTCGACGTCGTCGCCCTGATCCACGGCAAGGCCGGTGCTTACGGCATCAGCTTTCCCGACTTCCCCGGCGTTGCGAGCGGCGGCGACACGATCGCCGACACCTTGGCGCGCGGTCGTGAGGCACTCGCGTTCCATGTCGAAGGATTGTTCGAAGAAGGCATCGCTGTTCCAGCTGTGCGCAGCTTCGAAGCTGTCAGCACCGATCCCGAGCACGCCGAAGCGTTCGGCGACGCCGCGATCGTCGCAGCGCTGGAAGTCGACCTTCCCGGCCGCTCCAAGCCCTACACGATCTCGATGGACGAGCGGCTGATGGGCCGGATCGATGCACGAGCGAAGGCGGCCGGCGAGAGCCGCTCGGGCTTCCTCGCGGCGGCGGCGCGGCGGCGGCTGGCGGAAGAGGCGTGAGCAGAGTTGAGGACGCTTACTGCCTTCATCGCGGGTATCTGTGTGCTGCCCGCGATTTCTCTCTTCCTTCAGTTTGCTGACTTGGCTCCAGAAGCAATCTGGGACTTCCACCGGCTGGCGTGTCAGCCGGATGAGCCAGGAATTGCCTGCGGACGGGAATGGGCTGGCGCAATCGCTTCCGTCGCTGGAGCGGCCACGATCGTTTTCCTGATCAAACAGCTTATCGATGCCGGTAATGCAAGGCGAAGCGAAGACAGATGGAACCGTGAAATCGCGACGCTGCAGACTTTGGAAGTTCGATCGACGATTGATGCGATAAGCATTATCCTTGGCCGTCTTCGATCCGCGCGGAGAGATTTGCGGCGGAACTTGGATTTTCTCGATGCTTCTCCGCGGGAAAGCAGGCGACTCAACGTTTTCAGGCAGTACGCGACAGACCTCTATCGTGTGGGCGTAATTCTGCATGATCCCGTGTGGGAGCGACTGTTTGCGATCGATGGAGAGGCGCGGGATCGTCTTTTGAATGCCCGGTTCCAATGGACTTTCGCCCTGGACATTCCTTTCGAACAACACGGAACGGCAATCTTGAACACGAACGTTCCGCTGGCCAACTTCATCCACTACGACAACTTGGACTTGTTGGAGCGAACTAGTGCCGACAGACTGCTTCATGCCGTCGGTGATGCAATCGCTGAAACGGAAGAATTGATCGCTGCCGTTACGCATTTTCGGACGGCGAGTTACTTTCGCGAGCGCGCGGCAAGTCGCGCTGTCGAGAACCAGATGGCGGACGAGGGGTGATCCGTTCACAGCATCAGCGGCTGCACCGAGCCGTCCCTGAACACGCTGTCGAGCGGGGTGTCCGCCGTCGGCTCGTCGCCGTCCCAGCCCTGCGGCCACGTTTCGGCGGCGATCAGCGCGCGGACGCGCGCCTCTTCCTCGGTGTTGAGGATGTCGATGTGCAGCCGGCCGAGCCGGTCGGCGGCTTCGTTGCAGGCACCCTGGATCGTCAGGACGCGGTCGAGGGCCATCAGCCGGGCCGCAAAGGTCAGCGGGCCCATCCTCGAGGACGAAGGGCGTCTTTCGCCGACCGTCCCAGCGGTGGTCGAACGAAAGGATCCACTCCTGCTGGGTTTGGACTGTCCGCCCTTCGATGACCGCCGCTCCTGCCGGCCGGCCAGGACGCAGATTGGCGACCGCCCCAAAGACGCGTTGCGCCAGCATCCCCATTCCGAGCAGCAGCGCCCGCGAGACCGAAGTCGCCATCCACGTCCCGCGCTCCGGCACGAGGTGGCCGTCGCCGGCGAGGTAGCCCTGGAGGAGCGCCTTCGCCTTGGCCGTTGGAAGCGAAAGGAGGCGAACCGGCACCTGCTTCCCAGCCGCCCCGTGGCCGGCATAGGAGAGCGCTGCGGCCATCGACCGCGACAAGCTCTTGAGCCGCACCTGTACGGCCGTTCGGATCGACTGCGAGCCAGCGTGTTCCCCGGCGCGCTCCAAGAACTCGGCGAGTTTGGCCGGTCCGACACTGACGATATAATCGCCTCGCGTTCCGACGTGCCCATCGGCCAGCCAGCGCCCGATCAGCCAGCATTCTTGTTCGGAGAGGTCGCAGTCCTCTTCCGGCGGAAGCTTCAGATTGACGTAGCCGCCGACCGTTTCGTCCGCGCGAAGCCAGTCGGGTTGGGCGCGGAGCGCGCCGTCGCGAGCGCGAGCCCAGTCGCTCTTGCGCGCCCAGAGCTTGTGGTCGGGTGTCAGCGTCAGCGCGGCAACGCCCTGTGCCCGCAGATCAACAACCGGGGAATAGCCGGTCCGCGCCGCGACAAGCACGCGGCGCCAGCGCCCCTTGTGCGTCAGAACCTCGTCGCCGACCGAAACCGTCTCGATCGGGAGATAGCCGCGCCGGGTCAGCACCAGCGAACCGCGCGCGAGGCATACATGCTTCTCGCGCCCGCGCGCTGCCTGCTCGCCGTTCAGTGTGCGCATCCGCACGACATCGTGCCAGACGTCCGGGTCGGCGCTGCCCGGCGCCAGCGCCATGAACTTCGTCGGAAGCGCGCCGCGATCGCCGAGCGCCTCGCCGACGGCGACGTGCTCGCGGTAGTCGTAGACGCCTTTCAGCGTCTCCTTCGGGAAGATGCGGGCGAGGACGTCGGTCGGCATCCGCGCCAGCTCGGCGGCCGTCAGCATCCGGTCGCCCGACGAACGCCAGAAGGCGTGCGCGTCGATCTGCCAGCGGGCGAGCGAATAGTCCTCCCGCTCCTTCGCGACGCGTTTGTCGGCGTAGCCCTTCGAGCGGTCGGTCTGCGGCTTGAAGAAGAGGAGAACGTATTCGGGCGAGCCGACGCCCATCTTGGAGCTGTCCTTCAGCATCTCGGAGAAGGACAGGCGGTAGGTGCCGTTGTTCTCGAACACGACGTCGGTGACGACCGTGATCATGCCGCAGTAGACGAGGCCGTGTTTCAGGCCGTGGAAGATGCCCTCGGCGTGGAACGGCGAGACGCTCGGCCGGCCGAAGCCGGTGACGTTGCCGAACAGGATCCGGTCCTTAACGTGCAGCGCCGCGATCCGGCCGGGCGCCAGCACCCGCACCAGCTCCGGCGTCAGGAAATCCATCTGCCGCCAGAAGTGGTCGTTGTTCTCGGTGTGGCCGAAGTCGTTGTAGCTCGGCGTGTACTCGTAATGGTTGGCGAACGGGATCGAGGTGACGATCAGGTCGACCGAGCCGTCCGGCATCGCCTTCGTCTCGTCGACGCAGTCGTTGTTCGCGACGCGCCAGCCGTCGCCGGACGCCTCGCGCCGCGTGACGCCGATCGCCCGCCGCATCTCGTCCGCCATGTTCAGCTGTTCGAGCCCGAAGGTACGGATGATCTCGGACATGACGGCCGCCTTCTCGTCGTGGCTCGCCCACTTCGCCCGCAGGATGTCGACGGTGCCGCGCTCCTGGTCGGTGTGGACGATGTCGATCCGGACGTCGGCGGTCTGGCCGAAGCGCTGGATCCGGTGGATGGCTTGGATGAAGTCGTTGAACTTGGCGGTGACGCCGGCGAACACGGCGCGGTGGCAGTGGTGCTGCAGGTTCGTGCCCGAGCCGAGCATGATCGGCTTCGCGCCGATGTGCTGGAGCCGGCCGGCCGAGAAGTCGGCGACGATCTCCTCGCGCAGCTCCAGATCCTGCGCGCCGAAGACGGACCGGACGCCCGGCACCGCCTTGTCGATGGCGCGGCGCTCGTCCTCGAGGTCGTGCCAGAGGATGAAGTGCGCTGCCGGATCCTCGGCGACGAGTTCGGCGACCTTGGCGACCCGAAGCTCGATCGTGTCGCGCTTCTCGCGCGCCGCGGCGACGAGATCGGTGCCCTCGTCGCGGATCAGGATGCCCTGGCCGTCGCGCTCGAACGAGCCGTCGTAGAGCCGCGTCGCGACCTCATGGTACCGGACGTCGAGCGGCGGCAGATCGTAGCCTTCGTCCGAGAAGCCGAGGTCGGACGGTCGTTGCAGGAACACCGCCCAGGTGTTCACCCAGAGCCAGAATTCCCGCTCCTTGTGCGGATAGAGCGTCAGGTTGTTCGCCCGCTCGCTGTCGCGTTGGAACCAGCGGGTCAGCGCCTGGCCGGTATCCATGATGCCGAGGAAGCCGGCGTAGTGGATCAGCTCCTTCGTGCGGTTCGGGTCCGGCGTGGCCGTGGCGACGAAGCGGTACGGCACGGCGTCGAACAGCGGCAGGAACGTCTGGTAGGTCTTCGAGCCGTAGGAGCGTAAGACCGACGCCTCGTCGAGGCTGACCGCGGCGAATAGCGCCGGATCGAGCCGGCCGTCGCGGACCGTCTCGTAGTTCGTCAGGTAGATCCGGCAGGTCGAGCGATCGATCTCGGCCGCCGAGCGGATGAAGCGGACCGGGATACCGAGGCTCGCCGCCGCTGCAACGAACTCGGCGCGCACACCGTAGGGCAGGACGACGAGCGCGATCGCGTCGTCGGCGCAATGCTCCAGCGTTTCCCGCAGGACCTCGAGCTGCATCCAGGTCTTGCCGAGCCCGAAGGCCGAAAAGATCGCGTAGCGGCCGGCCTGGACGGCGCGGCGGCAGATGGCGCGCTGATGGTCCTTCAGCTCGGGATGGAAGGCGCGGTAATCGACCTCGAACCCGAGCGTCGGCGCGACAACGGCTTTCGCCTCCAGGAACTCGCGATAGGTGAGGGGCGCCGTCATGCCGCCCTCGCCACGATCTCGATCGAGCGGGCGCGGCGGGACTGCCGGCGAATGAAGCCGCGCTCCTCCAGCGCCTCGACCAGCCGGTGGACGCTCGACTTCGTCCGCAGGTCGAGCGCGTCGCGCATTTCGAGGAACGACGGCGAAGTGCCGTGCGCCGCGACATGGCGCTCGATGAAGCGGAAGACGCGCAGTTGCTGAGGTGTCAGGCCGCCGCGCCGGACGTCCAGGGCCGCTCCCGCTTCGAGGCGGCGATAGGCCTCGCGCACGTCGTCCGGATACTGGAGGAGGGCGCGCACCCGCACCTCGTCGAAGGCGGCGGCGCCGGTCATGCGGAGATCCTCCCCGCCTCGGCATCGAGAAGCCGCAGGATCGAAGCGGCGTCGGCGACCGGGTCGACGGTGTCGTTGTCGTTCGCCGGTCGTGCGCCGAGGAGGTGAGCGGTGTAGGCCCGCAGCGTCGCGACGAGAACGGCGTTGGCCGGATCGACCGCGAGGCCGACGAAGGGCCGCTCGCCGCCGCGCGCCGTCCACAGGCTCGCCATCGCGATCCGGGCGCCGCCGAACCGGCTGTCGAAGGTGAGGCGCGCGTCCGGCAAGACATTCACCTGCAGGTCGACCGCACCGGTGAGGTTGCCGACGAGGCCGCGCGAGTGCCGCAGCAGATTGTCGTCCGAGTCGAAATCGGGCTGCGCGAACAGCCAGCGCAGGAGATCGGTCTCGAGCGCGGCATTCAGCGTCGACTGGCCGGACCGCGCGATCTCGAGGCGGGAGCAGAGAACCCGGATCATGCCACGGCCTCCGCGCCGGCGGCCTGGCTTCGGTCGAGGTCCTCGACGATGATCGACAGGACGCGCCAGGTGATGCCGAGCTCGTCGGCGATCCGAGTCAGCGGCAGGCCCTTCGCCTGCAGGGATTTCACGAGGGCGTGGTCGCCGAGCTGCGGCACCGTCCGGACGCCGCCGGCGGTGCGCACCGCGCGGTCGGTCCGGCGGGCCGCGGCCGCCTCGGGCGTTTCCAGCACGAGGTAGTAGCCGCTGCCCCACTGCGAGACGATCGACAGGCCGAGCGGCGCGAGCGGCCCGCGCAACTGCGAGACCATCACCTTCAGGACGGACGAAACCTTGTCCTCGGCGCGGTGGCCCCAGACGACCTCGAACAAGTCCGGCGTGTAGACGACGCGGCCCGCCTCGGACGCCAGCCATTCGACCAGCGCGAAGGGCAACGGCTTCGACACGAAGGTGCTTCGCAAGGTCATCGCCATGCGGAAGCAGGATCAAAACGAGCGCGCCGAACAGGACGCGGTCCTCGACCTCTACATGCAAGCGCTGGGAATGGCCTGATGACGAAGAAGCTCGAAGACGAATGCCTCGGCGCCGCGATCCGCAAGCGCCGGCTGGCCGCGAAGCAGACGCAGGAGCAACTCGGCTCTTCCGTCCAGATGAGCTACCAGCAGATCCAGAAGTACGAGACCGGCGCCAACAGGGTCGCGTTCTCGACGCTGCTCGGATTGGCGAAGGGGCTCCATTGCAGGGCGGCCGAACTGATCGCCGATGCGGAGGGCGAGATCAGCGACCGGCAACGCGGTATCAGTCGGGCGGCCTGATCGCTGTTCGCGTAATTTCAAGCGTCCGCGTGATCCTCGATGATGCGGAAGAATAAGGTGTGCAGCCAGCCTGGGTTTACAGCGGCTCCATCGAACTTTTGGTTCAAGCTATCAACGGCCCCGAATTCGTTCTGGACTTGCCCTTGCCCTGATCGGTCAAGTTCGAAGGTTAGTGCTGCGCTTGTCTCCATGCCGTCTATAAGAAGTTGGACGGTTATCTCGCGCCTAGCGGCGCTGTTCGTGAGGTCTAGAATGTTCCGAGACGAAGACACCAGCGTGCGCTTCGTTCCATGCATTTCCTGATTGAAGTAGAGCACAGCCTCGTCCACGCAGCGCTCAAACGCCTTCCAAGCCCTTCGCCCGTTCTCGTCTCGCGCTTCCTGCGCAGCTTCCTCAGCAATCCGTTCGCGCTCTGCAGCTTTACTACGCTCGTCTGCAGCCTGAAATCGTCGACGCAAATTTTGGAACCGTTGGTCGTTGGCGTCGCTAGCCATAATCTAATCCCCGATGCACATCCGACGATTGTAGGAGCATTATAGTGTCTGGCGAATCCTCCGCAGCTATCACACCACTATCTGCACCTGCCGGCGCTCGACGCGCGGCAGCCACCATCCTCCACCGCTGAATTGAAGAGCGGCTGATAAGTCGCACTCGCGCCGTTTTCATATCGCGCCATCCTGCAGCGATGCGCACCCAGCTCTTCGTACAGGTCTACGAATGCGCGGAGGGGCAGCGCCGGGCGACGCACAAACTGCCGGTCGGCCGGTTCATGCAGTTCGCCATCGAGCGCCTGTCGCCGATGGAGATCCTGCAACTGCGCAACGACTTGACCATCCTCGGGCACTCGCGCATCGGCGCAACGGATGGCCGCTGGTACGAATACGTGCTGACCAGCGATCAGCTCGGATAGTTCTCACCCGGCATCCCGACGCTGACGGCGAGCGTGTTCCGCAGCGGCCCGATCTCGCGCGGTGCCCGGTTCACGACGCCGGCGAATTCGATCACGTCGTTCTCGTTCGCCAAGAGGAAGTCGAGGACGCCGACGAGAAATGTCGGCTTCTGCGCCTCGGTCCGGATCTGCCCGGCTTCCAGCCCCGTCACGTCGAGGAAGCGTCGCACCAGCTCGTCGCGGCTGGCCACGAAGGCCAGAGCGTCGATGCCGAGCCGTTCCCCCTCGTCGATCGACACGGCCGCTCGGCTTGATGGTTTCGGAAACGCCAGCACGGTCATAGCCCCTTCCTTCTGACGTAGCCGGTCGAGACGCTGCCGGCATAGGCTTCCATCAACGAGCGCTGGCCGAGGATGAGGGCGCGCACCGCGACCACCGGATCGTCGTCGCACAGCAGCAGCACCTTGCGCACGCTCTCCTCGATGTCGTCGTAGAGCGGCAGCTCGAAAACCCGTTCGGATAGCCTCGACATCCTGCGTCCTTGATGATTCGCCGGCTGATGATGCCGGAAACAACCGCAGCGGTCGAGATTTTGTTCCTGCTTTGTTCGTGTGACGTCTCCGGTAGCTGGATGATGCCAACGTTATTGGGAAACGCAGTCTCGCAGGACTAACGGGCTTCACCTGCGTATGCCAAAGCAGCGGTACAGCTCTCCCAGTAACCCGGATTGTCTATAAATGAGGTTTTACAAGAAAATACTACCGCCTCGGTCTCAAGCTGATTGACTGGATTGCCGCTCGGGTGAAAGCCGGTTTCTTCTGCTACGTATCGAGACGCAAATCCCTGCAATCCAAGGTCGGCATATTGCTTAGTATGCCAAAGCTCGTGTGCCCATAAGTTCTTTCCCTCAGGGTTTCCCACGTCCGGTATTGCAGAAAATACGATCACGTCGATCAACGTTATAGCGTTGGCTTTCCCAAGATGCTTCAAGGCAACTGATGGAATATTGATGTTCCCGGGGACAGCGGAGTACGCCATGCATCTAACGTGTTGGCCATACGGCCTGATAATTTCTGGCATCACCGAAAGAACGCCATCTTCGATTGGGTGGGCAAGATCCCAAAGTGTGTTTCGAGCGTGCTGGATTTCGCCGGCGATGAGCACAACGAATGGTGAAAGTGCGTTCAGGTCACCGGTTTCGATAAACTGCTCAATACCTCTCAGGACGCCTGCTTGAGCCTCCGATGGAAGCGGGTTCAGCACGCGTGTGATATCGCTCACCAAGCTGGCGGCATCTTCGCCCCCAATCCGTGCCGCCAGCGAGACAGGTATCGACTGTATTGATGCCTGAACCGCAGCAGCAAGGTCCACACCCGCCGTTATCGGTCTTACCGAACTGCTGATCGTCTCCTTGATGACGTCGTCTAGCGGACGGCCGCTGATCACGTCGATCACCGCCTTTGTTGGCGCCGTAGTCTGAGCAACCACTGCCTCCGTGACCTTGCCGGCTGCCTCAGCGACTGGGTTATCGCCGATATTCTCGATCGCCTCTTTCGGCGACTTACCCCCAACTACATCAATGACAACCTTTGTTGGCGCTGTAACTATCGTAACAGCGCCCTTCACTACCTTACCCGCTGCTTTCTTAAGCTTCTCCAATTCGCTCGCCATGGATGTGACCCCGTTGTGGCTTCGTAGTTTCTATCGGTACGTGTATTTTCGACATGTTGGAAGAGCATTCCGTTAG
The DNA here is from genome assembly GCF_008802405.1 of Plantimonas leprariae. Taxonomy (GTDB): domain Bacteria; phylum Pseudomonadota; class Alphaproteobacteria; order Rhizobiales; family Rhizobiaceae; genus Plantimonas; species Plantimonas leprariae. The sequence goes on along the minus strand of NZ_VZDO01000003.1, from coordinate 137,105 downwards.
GTGATGGCGGCAAGCGCTTATCGCGCGCGCTCGCGGCCTTCTATTCAATTGACCGGAACCTAGGATTATGTTCCTGCTTTGTTCCCATCGGTTGCATGCGGTGGGAATGATTCGATGCTGGCACGGGTGGTCGTCGGACCGGAGATCCCGCTTCCCCAGTTTCTGCACGGGCTCTGCGCCGGCTTTCCCAGTCCCGCCGACGACTTTCTCGACGAGAGCATCGACCTTTCGCGACTGTTGATCCGCAACGCGCCAGCGACGTTTCTCTGGAAGGTCGACGGCTCGTCCTGCATCGAGTTCGGTATCTTCGACGGCGACCTCCTCGTCGTCGACCGCAGCCACGACCCGCGCAACGGCGACGTCGTGGTAGCGATCGTCAACGGCGAGCGCAGCCTGAAGAAGCTGATCCTCGAGCCGGGCCGGCCGCTGCAGCTGGCGATGGGCAACCGTGACATGGGCAGCTACGAGCTGCCGGCCGTCGCCGAGGTCGAGATCTGGGGCGTCGTCACCTTCAACGTCCACTGGCTGCGGCAGCCGGTGGCGCGGCGGTCGGCATGATCCTGGCACTGATCGATGCCAACTCGTTCTACTGCTCGTGCGAGCGCGTCGCGCGCCGAGTTCTGGAGCTTCTACGTCGTGTTCATCGGCATGGCGCTGATCGTCGTCGTGCTCGACCAGACCTACTTCGGCACGAACCGCGAGAGTTCCGGCATCATCAGCCTGCTATTCGCCTGCGTCCACATCCTACCGGGTATGGCAGTTCAGGTGCGCCGGCTGCACGACATCGACTGGTCGGGGTGGTGGATCCTGCTGAACGTGGTGCCGCTCGCCAACGTGTTCGTTTTGGCAGTTGCCTTTTTGTCCGGCACGAGCGGACCGAACCGCTTCGGACCGGAACCTAATGGCCGCTTCGCCGCCATGCCAGCGCGACCGGCCCGGCAGGCCGATGCTTGGCCCGAACTCGAAACGGCCTTCGCCAGCCTTCACAGCCCCGTCAGCGCCGGTGCTGAACTCGTCAGCACCCGAGGTAGCCACATCGCACCGAACGTCGCTGCGTCCGCCTTGCAGGACTCGCATCGACCGAACGCCAGTCGCGATCCCATCGCTGACATCGAGCGCTTAGCTAAGCTGCGCGATAACGGCAGCATTACCGAAATCGAGTTTATGGCGATGAAGGCGAAGGCGCTGGCCACCTCGGACTGATAACTTAGACATTGCCTACATCGGCGGGACGAAACCTACTCTACCCGCCTATTGCATCGCCAGCATCCCTCTAGCCGTCCCGTTGCGACCGAACTGCATCGGTTGAAGCCCGACACGGAGAGTCAACGCCAGCACAATGAAGAAGGGCGCTGCGCGGAAACAGGCGCGTGAACGCCAATTTCCTGATGGCGACGTCGCCCCTCACGCGGAACAGGCGGGCACCAGCTGCTGCACATTCAACTCTAAATATCAGAGCACCTTTTCAACTCTCGGATGTGATGTCATACCGTAAATAGCTGAGACCGAACGGGCGACCGACTTTGACCAAACCGTACTTCGACATTGGCTTGATCGTACCGCTTCGCGAAGAACTCGAGGCTTTGACATCAACCTTTCCGGTTTCATCCGAGAAAGTAGATAACGGGCGGTATTTCGCTGAGATCGTATTGCCCGATCCCGATATTAAAGCTGTAGCTGTATTACAAGACGATATGGGAAAGTCCGCTGCCACTAGAGCGGCAGATTGCTTGCTTGAGCAATATGATCTTGGGATAATTATAATCATCGGCATCGCCGGCGGAATAAGCGGCGATGTCGGTCTGGGCGATGTTGTGTTCAGTGGTGTGATCGCGGATGTACTCGACAACGCCAAAATCACTGACAAGTCAAAGCGGGGTATGAGCATCGAGCTCTCAAGCCAATTTTACAGCACAGATCGTCTCTTGGAATTCGCTATCGAGTATATCTCCATTGCAAAAAGTGTGAGAAGTAGCTTTGAGGAATGGCAGCTAGCACAGTTGTACAAGGCGGAAACTGCAATACCGGGTGAGTTCATCGGAAGGAGCAATAAAAACGAGAAGGTTAACCTTCCGAGAATACATGGAGGCGCAATTGTCTGCGGAGCTGTTTCAAAAAGCGAAATATATAAAAGTACGCTGAAACAAATCGACCGTAAGCTTTTGGCAGTTGAAACTGAATCAGGAGGCGTATTTAGATCGGCCGAAGACGCGCATGTACCCGCGATCACGATTCGAGGGATCTGCGATTTTTCAGATAACAATAAAAATAAGCTGGAAGAGCAGACCAATTCTAACGGGCGAAAGGTAGCTGCCGATAACGCCGTAAGCTTTTTCAAGCTTCAGTTTTCCAATCCCCAGTTTCTACTCTACTTGAGGCAGCGACGGCAAACGGCACTCGCACTGAGTGATATGCATAATGCGGCAGAGGATGATTCAACGCTTGTAACCCGACTTCTAAATAGCGCGCGGAAGGAGATCCACGAACGGCTTACTGAGTTGTCTCCCGACTACCGCAGCAAGCCGATAGGCTACCGTTTGCCGCTACCCCGGATCAAACCAGCGGCCTCAAACGCTACCGCAAGCCCCCTACTGCATGAGCAACAGCCAATCGACATTCTTGAGTCAATTGTTCGAAACCAGTTGACAGTCGTGAACGTGCCTAAAAGCTACCCCGATAATGCTCTTCCATGGATTATTGCGGGAGAACTTCTGCTGATTGAAATCGATGGGAAGCAAGCCATTCCACTGCACATTGATGGTGGAAGCATTCGTCCTCCTAATGGCACGTTCGCGCGAGTTGCGAATATAGATTTATCGAAATTATATCTGCGAGAAGACGCGCGGCCTGTTATCGTTATCACCGATTTTGAAGCACTTTCTCCGACACGCGTGGCTTTTCTACGTGAACAAATTGATGCCTTCCCTGAGGCTCGTGTCGTAATGATCAATAGAGACAGTGGCGACGTTGCCCAGAATACCGAAATGGTTTCAACAGGCGGAGCGTTATGCTACGACGTGTGCGCAATCTCATTTATTCAGATTTCCGAATTCTTCCGAAGAACATTTCAGCTTGCGGAACAAGAGGCAACAGTTATCGCTCTCAGATTATCGGAAATGTTTAGAAAGTTTAGCTTGAATGCTCACCCAAGCTATTTTTCGAACGTGGCGAGCGAAGTTATCGGCTCTTTGCTTCGCGCTAACAGGAGAGCTGAGTTACTTCAAATTGCCGTAAGCGCTTTCCTTAGTTTTATAGTCGCGAATGATAAAACCCCTGTGGTTCTCAGCCGCACCACGAGAGAAACGTTTCTAAGGAAATTGGCATTTGAAAAAAAGGTAAATCTTCGTAATTTCACTAGAACTCAGCTAATTGCTTTTGTCGAAGAATTTGCAGGTGAAAAAGATTTCGAGATAGATCCAATTAAATTCATTTCATCCTTCCAAGATCGCGGCATCATACATTTTGAGAACAAGCATGTGCAAATTTCACTTCCATTTATCGAGTCATATTTGCTTTCGTCAGAGTTGGTTAATCGACCAGATGACGCAAAGAGATACTTCGATCTTTCGAACACTAATTTTGATTTTGTCTCATTCGATATATACTCTGAGATCGGGCCATCTGATGCAATTGTGGACTCGATCCTCACCAAGCTGAAGGGAATGGTGGAGAACTTAGCGGCTAAGCAGACGTCTGAACATATTCTGCTGACCAATACGCTTCGGCCTGCGCTACTCGAAAAAACTACAAGGCTGAAGGCGCTCGATAAGCGAATCCAAGATGCCTACGAAGACGTCAACAGCGGACGTTCGAATAGCCTTGAGAAGCAACGTCTTTTGGATTTGGCAACACGTGTTGAGGGGTCAGCTAGGGATGCTCAGAATGAGATCCGAAGGGAGCACTCGTCCGAAGAGACTACTGCCTATAGCAGGGCACATGATGAGTTCCGCCTTTGGGGTATAAGCACTACCTTGCTGGGCTCAGCATCTGAACGCTTGAATAAGGAGCCTAAGCGTTCGCTCGCAAAATACATCGTAGCGGCGATGTCTTTGCTATTAGATCAACATTTGCGTGCTTTTCCAGCTGTCGAGTTTCAACGTTTCAAAACTCAGTTTCAGAGTGAGAAAGTGATAAGAGAGATTTTTGATGTCCCGGACGCCGACACCGTGGATGAAGGGCTGAAAGATTTTGTTTCCGTAGTAGTTGATGCATATGAATTCTCATTGTTAGGGTCCCCGATTAGGTCCATGTTCGGCCAACTAGGTAATGTCGCCGCTCATACGGTTTTGCGCACTAGTATAAGTAGCATTGAAACAGGCGGGAAATTCGAGGAGTTGATTGCGAAGGTTTGGGCGGCCGAGATCGAAGCTGTTGAAGTTAAGAATGAATTGATAAAAGCCATTGACTCTCTACCGATAGCGCCATTCCTTCGGGTAACGCTATCGACGTATTTTATGACGAGGGTTTATTGGACACAGTGGGAAAAGCAGAAGCGGTTCGCGCTGCTCGATGCTGCGGAAGCAACTATTAAACCGCTTAATAGGTCATTCGATAAAGGGCAGTTGCGTCGCATGATACTGCGCGAGGATGATTCGGCGGACCGAATTCGGAAAGAGTAAAGAGTCGTCGGGAGCAATTTGAGTTCGCGCATCGTAGAATCGAGAGCGGTTTCCGGCCGGGTTGATCCGTCGTCATCGCCCTTCGGGGGGCCGGCTTCGCGGCAAGGCGCTTTCGGCTTAGGCGGCGGCGACCCTCGTCGGTCATGATGCGATGGCATCGCTCCTTCCTCGCGCCTTGCCCCGAACCGAAACCCCTTCCGCGCCGACGATCCAACCCGGTCGGAAACCGCTCTAAACTTTTTGAAGGATCCGGTAGATATGTATGCGGGAGCACTTAAGCGACTGCGCGATCTCGGTTGGCCCTAGACCGCCATCGCGCATCGCTTTGACACGCTCATAATCAAGCTTTCGCTTGCCGCCTTTATAAACGCCGGCCGCCTTCGCGCGTTCAATGCCCTCGCGCTGGCGCGCTCGAATGAAGCGGCGCTCCATGGTGGCTACCATGCCGAGCACAGTGATTACGACGTGCCCCAGCTCCCCTCGGGTTGAAACATGGGGATCGAGCACGGTGACCGACGCACCACGTTGTTCCGCCTCGTGGATGAGGTTAAGAACGTCACGCGTGTCGCGCCCAAGGCGGTCGAGGCGTGTCACGACGAGTTCGTCGCCCGGTCGCAAGAACTCCATGACCGTAGCCAATTCGGTCCGGCCATCTCGCGAGCCACCAGACACCTTCTCTGATCGAATGATTGCGCAGCCCTCGGTTTTTAGTCGGGCGAGCTGCCCGTCGAAATCCTGATCAATGGTGCTGACGCGGGCGTAGCCGATGCGGGCCATGTGTCACCTCCGGGTTTAGGCCCGAGGTGAGTAGCGTAACGCCGAATAGGCCGGTCAACCCAGATGTGACGCGCAATGAGGCTTGAACCGAACGGCTCGGCAGGGTGTACCCCAATGTTACATCACCGCAGAGGTACAGCGCACGCTTGAAACGAGAGCCCTCTACTGCATGGCCTTTTTTAGTGCGCTGAGGTATCTTATCTCCTGAGAGTACCTCTTATCCTTCGTAACAAATAACGCAAATGTTAGCCGGCCGATGAGCTTATCAACATAATACGGGGCCTCGACCTTACTCCATCGTATATGGCCCTCGATGCCGTATTTCTTAATATAAAACATTTCTTGACGCAAAGACCGGCGTTCTGTTTTTAAGATGTTTGGTTTTACATTTACGACAATACCATTTACATATTTGCGGGAGCCGCGTCGGGATACGTTCGTTTTCCGCGGATTAATTCTCAAGCCGACATTTGACAGCTGCGTCCTCACAACCGGGATTATCTCTACGACGTTATCTTCTTTCGAGGAAAAGGTCATATCGTCTGCATATCGGGTGTAGAAAAGACCTCGAACGACGCAATGATCGAATATGGCCTTATCGGCTTGATAAAGAACTAGATTCGAAAGAAGAGGACTAGTAGGTGCGCCTTGCGGCAAGCCATCATGCAACGTGCATAGGCCCGTGATTAATCGCGAAATCTGCTTCGTATACCCTAGCTTTAAAAGCGCTTGAAAAACTTGATACTGATTGATACTCGGAAAAAAATCCTGGACATCAAGTGTTAACATATACGGACGGCCACGGTGTATTATTGCTCCACCGCGAAGTGTGTGATTCTTTCGGTATCCTCTGGCAGCCTTGTGCAAACGAACGCCGTCAAGCAATTCAGCTAAGATGAACCGTTGAATCATTTTTAACGTCGGCAGGGGCTCATTAATTACACGCCGCCCACCAGATCGTTTGAGAACCGTATATTCTCTATAGTATTTATTTGAAGCGGCAGATATTGAGAATAACAATTCCTGTGAAAAGCCCAGAAGACGTGAAAGGTGCTCGGTGTCAAAAATAACCGCAGCGCCGTTTTCTAGGATTATCCTAGAATACTCTGCAACAATGACCTCTCGATTTTCATTCTTGAAGCTATCAAATAAATCGAGTTGCTGTAGGTCTTTATCGAATGCGAAGGTGGACATCGAGCATTCCGGTTACCAAAGAAGCCATATACCGTAAGGTATAAGCGCCTTTAGGCGCTTTGATTGGAATGACGTTTGACACTCCGTGGAGAACTCGTTCCAATCAAGGGCCTAAAGTCATGTTCACGCCAGATGAACGACTCGCTCATCCTGCGACGTCAGTCGCTAGGGTCTAACCTTTGCTCGAATTTGAGCGAACGTTCGATGTCCGATCACATACTGATCCGTCTTAGACATTTTTTCAATCGCAAACTCGTCTAACGGCTCAAGTTTAACCGGGTGCCTTTTTCGGGTTTCGGCTGGTAGGTTTCCGGGAGCAAGCACGAACTTAGATCCCTGTCTGACTAGTGCGCCATTAAGCAGCAAATGTTGTATCGCTGATGATATTTGAACAGCAGTGAAGCCATAGCGTTCGACGTCTGAAACGCTGCCTTTCCTCGCTATAGCTGAGATTATCAACTTGCCCAAATATGGATTCATGTTAGCGCCTTGGGAATATCGCCGGCCAATCCGTACCGTCGGACGCCTTTTTTTGCCAAAATACCGGCAGTGTGTTGTTCGGTGTTTTTTTTAGGGTCACCAATGACTCTGACTTTAGATATCCTCTCTTGTAATTTTTCCCCACACCCAACCTACTCTCAAGGAGCTTGTAAGTTTCTAACTTGTTTATACGTCCCGATAAAATTGGATCGTCAGAAAGCGAGCGTTGGAACTTAAACATTGAGAAATAAGATCCACAAAAGTCTTGCACACGCGATACAGCTCTTTGCATCATTACAATTGCATATAGATGTAAATGGTCTACCTTAACCCCATTTTCCCGGACTGTTTTCTTAGAAAAACTTCTGAATTGCGTACCACTACCGATGAAGTCATCAACAGCTATTATCGAATATTCTTTGATCCCTTGTTGGAGTCCGACGATAGACTCGCGTATTTGAAATGTCTCGAATTTGTTCGAGTCTATGAATCTCGTTAAATCGTACGCTACTGAGTGGCCACTTTTGATTTTCTGACTCTCGTCGGAAACGGGAATGATTACGACTTTTCTGCCAGAAAACTCATGTTCGATACGCTGCGACATTGACCAGCAATGCTCGTCGTAATCTGTGCATAGGAAATACTCTCCCAAAAGATGTTTAATAAGTTCATACTGATCGTCATTATCAATCTTTGCTGCGAGCTCTAAAGCAACTTCTCGGACATTCTGACCAACGTTATTCCGTCTGTGAGTCCATTGTTTTTGAGATATCAATTCGTCTATTTCGAAGAGTCTCTCGAACGAGTCGGGCATCTTTCGTTCACGTTGAACAATGCAGATTTCGGTCAGTCAAACTGCTTGACGCTTTGAGGTGCGTCAAGGCCCTATCGTTTCGTGAATGCTTCTCAGGGCTGGTGCGCGATTTCGTCGTACTCATGCGGAGAACTGATATATTCCTCCGCCCCTGCTATCCCGCGGCGTCAATTGATTGAAGCTTATCAAGACCCGTTGCGGATGCAGGGCGATATCGCGTGCTTCGTTCGTCGTCACGGTCCCGGCCTTGAGCGTGATGCGAAGCACCCATAGTTCACTCTCGCGTCGCAGGTCCTGCCGGCGTAGCTGCGTCATCTCACCAACGCGCGTGCCGCTGACGGCGCAGAGCCATGGCACCCATCACTTCGCTGCCGTCGTGCGCGTCCTTTCACGGTGCGGGAAGTAGTGTAGGGCGGCCGAAAGGATGGCGTGCACTTCAGCCTCAACAAAGCCCTTCTCCTGCAGACGCTGCCGCTTGTCAGCCTTGATCGTCAGCCGAGCCGCTAGGTTCACCGGCAGCTTGCGGTTAATCGCCGCCGATCCGAACAGCGTCTTCAACGCAGCGAGATCGCTCCACAGAAACGCTCGGCCCAGCTACGAACCTCGATACCATGGACTAGTACTATCACGGCCCGAACATCGCGGCATACATCCGGCAAAGTCCCACAGCGATTGCTACAAACCGCCTAACGATGTGGGTTGAAATGAGGGCTGGATCTTGAACGCAACCCCAAAAATATAGACAAAACAGAAACTTAGATGAATAGGGTGGCGGAAAGGGGGGGATTCGAACCCCCGATACGGTTGCCCGTATGCCGCATTTCGAGTGCGGTGCGATCGACCACTCCGCCACCTTTCCAAGGCGGACGTATGGTCGAAACCAATCGCGATGTCCAGATGCTTCCTCCATAGGAAATCGATCTCGAAGCCATCCGGTTGATCGGCAACGCCGAGCCGGAACTCTTCGCCCGAACGCCTCGCCAGGACATGCGGTGACGAAACACCTGATACGCGAAGCGGGAGCGGGGTTTGGTGTCGGAGTCGGATGGCACCGCCGCGACTTGGTTCTCGGCGTTGCCGCCGCGCATCGCCTCGAACCGCTCCTTGATCGGCCGCCGGTTCGGGACGAAGGCCGGCCGCGTTGACCTTTCGGCACGCCTGCGCTATCGCACCGGGAGGCTCGGGCGCTCGCGGCGTCCGGTCGCGCCGATGTCATGCGTCGGCGAACCCAAGAACCATAAGAAGACCGTCCGCGGCCGTCCAGCTGCGAGAGCGCGTCGCGCGAAGGACCGAACCGATGTTCGCAGTGATCAAGACCGGCGGCAAGCAATACCGCGTCGCCGCCAACGACGAATTCACGGTGGAGCGCCTGCCCGGCGCCGCGGGCGACCGCGTCACCTTCGCCGAGGTGCTGATGGTCGACGCCACCGTCGGCGCGCCGTTCGTCTCGGGCGCCAGCGTCGTCGCCGAGATCGTCGAGCAGACCCGCGGCCCGAAGGTCATCTCGTTCAAGAAGCGCCGCCGCCAGAATTCCAAGCGCACGCGCGGCCACCGCCAGGACCTGACCCTGATCCGCATCGGTGAAATCCTGACCGATGGCCGGCAGCCATCCGAAGCGGCCGCTGATCCCGCCACGGCCGAGGAAAAGCCGAAGCGCGCCTCCCGCGCCGCCAAGGCCGAGACCGCCGAGCCGAGCGTCGCGGAAACCGCGGAAGCTCCCGTCGCCGGCGCCACCAGCGAGCCGACCACTGCGGCCGAGACCGCCGACGCCCCGGCGAAGCCGAAGGCGGCCCGCAAGCCGAAGGCTGAGAAGGCCGCGAAGGAATAAGCTTCGCCACTTGGCGAAACCGCCCGGAGAGCCGATCTTCGGGCAGCAGGCAAACCAGGATTTGAACGAACCCGCGCAGCGCCGAACCGGCGTTCCAGGTTCGAAGGAGAAGCGAGATGGCACACAAGAAGGCAGGCGGCTCGTCCCGCAACGGCCGCGACTCGGAATCGAAGCGCCTCGGCGTGAAGAAGTTCGGCGGCGAGAGCGTCGTTCCCGGCAACATCCTGGTGCGCCAGCGCGGCACGCGCTGGCATCCGGGCGTCGGCGTCGGCATCGGCAAGGACCACACCCTCTTCGCGACCGCCGAGGGCACCGTCACGTTCCGCGAAAAGGCGTCGCGAACCTATATTTCGATCACGCCGAAGGCGGCGATCGCCGCCGAGTGACAGCCGGAGCTCGCTCAGCGCCGGTGTCCCGACGACCCGGCGCCTGAGACGAGAAGCGGGTCACCGCCTCGGAAGGGAAGCGAAGGGGAGACGGGCCGCCAACCCTCTCCCCTTCTCTCTTTGTCCGAAAGGCCGGGCGGCCATGGAACACGAACTGGGCAAGCTCCTGGCGGGACCGCTGGAGCCGATCCGCACGGCGCGGCTCGTCCTCCGGCCGCCGCGGGCCGATGATGCCCCGGCGATCGCCGCGCTCGCGAACGACTTCGGCGTCGCCGAGATGCTGGCGCACGTGCCCCATCCCTACATGCTCGCCGATGCCGAGGACTTTCTCGGCGTCGCCGGATCGGGCGTCGTCTTCGCGGTGACGCGCGGCGGGGACGGGGTCTTCATGGGCGTCTGCGGCCTCCGGCCGACGCCGCGGCCCGCCGTCGCCGATCTCGGCTACTGGCTCGGCCGCCCGTTCTGGGGCCGAGGCTATGCGACGGAAGCGGCGCACGCGGTTGTGGATCTCGCCTTCCGCCTGGAGGGCATCACCTCCGTTCTGGCCGGCTGCCGCGCGGTGAACGGCCGCTCGCGGCGCGTCCTGGAGAAATGCGGCTTCCAGTTCCGCGGCACCGGCACCTTCGTATCGCGCGCGGCGGGCCGCGTTTCCAGCGAGAATTTCGGGCTGGAGCGGCGGACCTGGATGGCGCTGCGGAGCTGGGGTCGCGAGGGAGCCGAAGCGTGACGGTGAGGGCGCTCCTTGCGGCCGCGCTCGGCGCGGTCCTTGCGGCTTGCGCGTCGCATCCGCCGAAGGCTGCCGGCGCGCCGTTCGATGCGGCCGCCTTCTTCGATGGGCGGGCGGCGAGCCGCGGCACGGTCACGACGGCGCTCGTCTTCGCAGAGGACTTCACGGCGGAGTTCGAGGGGCGGCGGGAGGGTGGCGCGCTCCTTCTCGATGAGCGCTTTCGCTTCCCGGAAGGGCGGCGCCTGCAGCGCTGGCGGCTCGTGCCGGACGGCAACGGCGGCTATCAGGGAACGGTGGAGACCGAAGGCGGGAACGGCGCGCTCCACGCGCCCGTGCCGGTGACGGGCCGGCCGACGGCGGAGGGCGGGCTGGAACTTGCCTATCGCGGCTACGCGCCGGGCGGCGACTTGGCCCTCGGCTTCCGGCACCGGATGGTGCCGCAGCCGGACGGCACGGTGCTGAACCGCGTCCGCGTCTCGAAGTTCGGGATCCCGGTGGCCGGAGCGCGCGTCGTGTTCCAACGGGTGCCTGCGCCCGCGAAATGAGCTAAGGCGGAAACGCCCAAGAAAGTTTTTGCGATGAAGTTCCTTGATCAGGCCAAGGTCTATGTCCGGTCCGGCGACGGCGGCGCGGGCTGCGTCTCGTTCCGCCGCGAGAAGTTCATCGAGTTCGGTGGGCCGGACGGCGGCGACGGCGGCCGCGGCGGCGACGTCTTCGTGGAGGCGGTGTCCGGCCTCAACACCCTCATCGACTACCGTTACCAGCAGCACTACCGCGCCAAGACCGGCACGCACGGCATGGGGCGCAACCGCACCGGCGCGAAGGGCGCCGACGTGACGCTCCGGGTGCCGGCGGGCACGCAGGTCTTCGCCGAGGACAACGAGACGCTCGTCTGCGACCTGACTGAAGTCGGGCAGCGCGAGCGCATCGCCGCCGGCGGCAACGGCGGCTTCGGCAACGCCTATTTCCGCTCCTCGGTGAACCAGGCGCCGCGCCGCGCCAATCCGGGCCTCGAAGGCGAGGAACTGACGATCTGGCTCCGGCTGAAGCTCATCGCGGATGCCGGCGTCGTCGGGCTGCCGAATGCCGGCAAGTCCACGTTCCTCGCCTCCGTCACGGAGGCGCGGCCGAAGATCGCCGACTATCCGTTCACGACGCTCCACCCCAATCTCGGCGTCGCCACCGTCGACGCGGCGGAATTCGTCATCGCCGACATTCCGGGCCTCATCGAGGGCGCGCACGAAGGCGTCGGCATCGGCGACCGCTTTCTCGGCCATGTCGAGCGCACCCGCGTGCTGCTGCACCTCGTCTCGGCGACGGAAGAGGACGTGGGAGAGGCCTATCGCGTCGTGCGCGGCGAACTCGAAGCCTACGGCGCCGGCTTGACCGACAAGCCCGAGATCGTCGCCCTGTCGAAGACGGATACGCTCGACCCGGAGGAGAAGACGGCGAAACTCCGTGCGCTCGGCGAAGCCGCTGGCGGCGCGCCGGTGCTGGCGCTGTCCGCCGTCAGCCGCGAGGGCATGACGGAAGCGCTCCGGGCGCTGCGGGCGGCGATCGACAGCGAGGCTGCCTCGGAAGCCGAGCCGGCCGAGCCCGATCCGCGCTGGCAGCGCGTGAGCGCCGAGGGCGGGCGGTGACGGGCGGCGCGGCGGAAGCTCTCGCGAAGGCGAAGCGGATCGTCGTCAAGGTCGGTTCGGCGCTGCTGGTCGATCGGCGGAGCGGTCTCAACGCCGACTGGCTGGAAGGCCTCGTCGCCGACGTCGCGACGCTTGCGGGCGAGGGGCGCGAGGTGATGCTCGTCTCCTCCGGCGCGATCGCGCTCGGGCGCAGCGTCCTGAAGCTGCCGCCCGGCCTCCTGAAGCTGGAGGAAAGCCAGGCGGCGGCGGCCGTCGGCCAGATCGCGCTGGCGAAGGCCTATGCCGACGCGCTCGGCAGCCGCGGCCTGACCGCCGGCCAGATCCTCCTCACCCTCGGCGACACGGAGGAGCGGCGGCGCTATCTCAACGCCCGGGCGACCGTCGCGACGCTCTTCAGGCTCGGCGCGGTGCCGGTGATCAACGAGAACGACACCGTCGCCACCACCGAGATCCGCTACGGCGACAACGACCGGCTGGCGGCGCGCGTCGCGGCGATGATGTCGGCCGACCTCCTCGTGCTGCTGTCGGATGTCGACGGCCTCTACACCGCGCCGCCGGCTCTGGATCCGGACGCCCGGCACATTCCGGTGGTGGAGCGCATCACGCCGGAGATCGAGGCGATGGCCGGGGCGGCGGCGTCGGAATATTCGCGCGGCGGCATGCGCACCAAGATAGAGGCCGGCAAGATCGCGACGGAGGCCGGTGCGGCGATGGTGATCGCGCGCGGCGACCGGTTGAATCCGCTGGCGGCGATCGGCGAGGGCGCGCCGGCGACGCTGTTCGCGGCGCAGCCGAGCCCGGTGATGGCGCGCAAGCGCTGGATCGCCGGGCACCTGAACACCGCCGGCCGCGTCACGGTGGATGCCGGGGCGGTCCGGGCGCTCCGTTTCGGCAAGAGCCTGCTGCCGGCGGGGGTGAAGGCGATCGCGGGCGAGTTCATGCGCGGCGACACGATCCTCGTTCTGGACGAGGACGGCCGGGAGGTCGCGCGCGGCCTCGTTTCCTACGATGCCGCGGAAGCGCGGGCGATCATGGGGCTGAAGTCGGCCGCGATCGAGGCGGTGCTCGGCCACGGGCCCCGCACCGCGATGATCCACCGCGACGATCTGGTGATGGCGCGGCACCTCGCCGGCGCCGCCGACGCGCCGGACGAGGCGGCCTGAAGGAGGCGGACGGGATGCTGGACAAGGTGGATGCCGTCGCGGACCTGATGGCCGATCTCGGGCGCCGGGCCCGCGCCGCCGCCCGCAGGCTGGCGCTGTGTTCCTCGACGCAGAAGGACGCCGCGCTCCGCGCCATGGCGGACGCGGTGGAGGCCGATGTCGACGCCATCCTCGCCGCCAACGCCGCCGACCTCGAACGGGCGCGAAGCGCTGGTCTCGCGGGTTCCTTCATGGACCGTCTGCGGCTCGACGCCGGCCGCGTCGCGGCGATCGCGGGCGCGCTGCGGGACGTGGGGGCGCTGCCCGATCCGGTCGGCGCGGTCGTCGCCGAATGGGAACGGCCGAACGGCCTGCGCATCTCCCGCGTCAGGACGCCGCTCGGCGTCGTCGGCGTCGTCTACGAGAGCCGGCCGAACGTCACGGCGGATGCCGGCGCGCTCTGCCTCAAGGCCGGCAACGCGGTGATTCTGCGCGGCGGCTCGGACTCGGCCGCGTCCTCTGCCGCCATTTACGGCTGCCTGCGCAAGGGCCTCGTCGCCGCCGGGCTGCCGGCCGACGCGATCTTGGCTGTGCCGACCTCGGATCGCGCCGCCGTCGGGCATATGCTCGCCGGCCTCGACGGGTCGATCGACGTGATCGTGCCGCGCGGCGGCCGCTCGCTGGTGGAGCGGGTGCAGCGGGAAGCGCGCGTGCCGGTTTTCGCCCATCTCGAAGGCCTCTGCCACGTCTATGTCGACCGCGCCGCCGATCTCGGCATGGCGGTGCGGCTCGTGGTCAATTCCAAGCTCAGGCGAACCGGCGTCTGCGGCGCGGCGGAAACGCTGCTGGTCGACCGTGCCGCCGCCGCGACGCATCTCGCGCCGATTCTCGCCGCGCTGGCGGAGGGGGGCTGCGAGATCCGCGGCGACGCGGACGTGGTCGACCTCTACCCGTCCGCCGTGCCGGCAACGGAGGCGGACTGGCGCACCGAGTATCTCGATGCGATCATCTCGGTCGCGCTCGTCGACGGCGTCGAGGGGGCGATAGAGCATATCGAGCGCTGGTCCTCGCACCATACGGAGGCGATCGTAACGGAGGATTCGGCCGCCGCGGTGCGCTTCCTGACGGGCATCGACTCCGCCATCCTCCTCCACAACGCCTCGACGCAGTTCGCCGACGGCGGCGAGTTCGGCTTCGGCGGCGAGATCGGCATCGCCACCGGCAAGATGCACGCGCGCGGCCCCGTCGGCGTCGAGCAGTTGACGAGCTTCAACTACCGCGTCTCCGGCTCCGGCCAGACGCGGCCTTGAACCTTGTCGCCGCCGATCTTCGCATCCCGGTCCTGCCGGCCGGAAGCACGGTCGGCCTGTTCGGCGGCTCGTTCGATCCGCCGCATGCCGGCCATCTCCTCGTCGCGCAAGCCGCGCTGCGGCGGCTCCGGCTCGACCGGCTCTGGTGGCTCGTCTCGCCGGGCAATCCGCTGAAGCGCCACGACGGCCTCGCGCCGCTGGCGAGGCGCATCGCCCTGTCGCGGCAGATCGCCCGCGACCCGCGCATCACCGTCACCGCCTTCGAGGCGGCGCACGCCTTGCGCTACACCGCCGATCTCGTCGCGCTTCTGCGCCTGCGGCGGCCGAACCTTCGCTTCGTCTGGATCATGGGCGCCGACAGCCTCGGCACCTTCCACCTCTGGCAGGACTGGCGGCGGATCGGAACCCAAGTCCCGATCGCGGTGGTGGACCGGCCCGGCGCGACGCTTCGCTCTCTCCGTTCCCCGGCCGCGCTCGCGCTCGGTAAGGCCCGCATCCGCGAGAGCGAGGCCCCGCTCCTCGCCCGCCGCGACCCGCCGGCCTGGGTCTTCCTGCACGGCCCGCGCTCGCCGCTCTCCTCGACCCGGCTGCGAGGCTCGCCGAGGTAGCCGCCGTTAATTCTTTCCGCGTTTTCCGAAGCTTCTGTGACATCCCGGTTCTTGAAACCGTCACCGGCCCCGACCTATGTTGACGGCAGTGGGAGAGGGCATCCCGCCCTTGGTCCCATCGCTTGGGAAAAGGAAACACCCTGCTCAGAACGGCCCTCAAAGCGGATCAGGCGCCGACCAGCCCTGCCGCATCCGAGACCACCGCGGCCGGAACCGGCCCGACGCTCATCGACACGGTCCTTCGCAGCCTCGACGACTCCAAGGCCGAGGACGTCTTCTCCATCGATCTGACCGGCAAGTCGCCGCTCGCCGACCACATGGTGGTCGTGTCGGGTCGATCGAACCGCCACGTCACCGCCGTCGCCGACCACCTCCTGCGCGACCTGAAGGACGCCGGCTACGGCACGGCCCGCGTCGAAGGGTTGCAAGGCGGCGACTGGGTGCTGATCGACATCGGCGACGTCATCGTCCACGTCTTCCGCCCGGAAGTCCGCGCCTTCTACAACCTCGAGAAGATGTGGTCGGTCGGCGAGGCCGAGTCGACCGTGCATTGATCGCCCGCGCGGCCGCCGGCACGAGGCCGCCGGGGTGAGGTTGTCGATCGCCGCCGTCGGGCGGATGAAGGCAGGTCCGGAGCGCGAGCTCGCGGCGCGCTATCTCGACCGGCTGCGGCAGGCGGGCCGTC
The DNA here is from genome assembly GCF_008802405.1 of Plantimonas leprariae. GTDB lineage: Bacteria > Pseudomonadota > Alphaproteobacteria > Rhizobiales > Rhizobiaceae > Plantimonas > Plantimonas leprariae. The sequence continues at coordinate 120,895 of NZ_VZDO01000003.1, read as the reverse complement.
CGATCGGCCTCGACTATGCCGGCCTCGCCGAGGAGGCGGAAGGGCGCGGCACCGGCGCGCCGGAGCGCAAGCGCGACGAGGCGGCGCGGCTCCTGTCACATGTACCGGATCGCGGCGCGATCGTGCTCCTCGACGAAGGCGGCAAGGTCTTCGCCTCGCAAGGCTTCGCCGAGCGACTGGGAAGCCTTCGCGACGAGGGCCTGCGCGATCTCGTCTTCCTGATCGGTGGCCCGGACGGCCTCGATCCGGACCTGAAGACGCAGAGCCGCTTCACGCTCGCCCTCGGCGCGATGACCTGGCCGCACCAGATCGCCCGCATCCTCCTCGCCGAACAGCTCTACCGCGCCGTCACCATCCTCTCCGGTCACCCCTACCACCGCGAGTAGACCTGTGGTGCCTGCGCCACTCGGCCTATATCTTGGCATCGAGGCGCTTCGCGGCCTTGTCCGCGCCATGACCAGCCTCGAACAAGCCTCGCGCGTTCCGCTGTGCCGATGGTTGAAGGGTTGTTAAGGCGGGACCGCTAGATGACATGCGGGACATTCCCGCATCGGGGGCGGGAAGAGGGTTCGGAAGACTTGCCGATCGCGACAGGAGCCGTTTCTCGGAGCCCGGCGAAGGGCGGCGCGGCGCGCGGCCTCGCCGCGCTGCTCGCGCTCGCCTGCCTCGTCTCGTCGCTCGGCTCCTCCGCTGCCGCGCCGTCGCAGCAGGGCGATGACCCGATCGCGCAGAGCATCCTCATCGAGAAGGAGCGCCAGCGCACCGCCGACGAGCTGGCCGCGATCGCCTCCACCATCACGCTGACCAAGGAAGGCATCGCGAAGCTCGACGGCGAGATCGCCGGCCTTGCCGCCGACCGCAACCGCATCAGCCAGGCCATGATCGATGCCGCCGACGTGCAGAAGCGGATCGCGCGCGATGTCGCGGCGACCGAAGAGCGCATCGATGCGCTGGCCGGCGACGAGGCCGGCCTCAAGGCTTCGCTGCGTTCGCGTCGCGGCCTTCTCGCCGAAGTGCTGGCGGCGCTGGAGCGCATGGGCCGCAAGCCGCCGCCGGCGCTCCTCGTGAAGCCCGACGACGCGCTGGGTTCGGTGCGCAGCGCCATCCTCCTCGGCGCGGTGGTGCCCGGAATCCGCTCGGAGACGGAGAAGCTGGCCGGCGACCTCGAACGCCTCGCCGGCGTCAAGCGCTCGATCGCGGCCGAGAAGGAGCGCTTCGCCGCGCAGCTTGGCGAGAAGCGCGAGGAGGAGGCACGCCTGTCGCGGCTCTTCGCCGAGAAGGAGAAGCTCGAAGCCGACAGCCGCGAGGCGCGTGCCGCGGCGGCCGTGCGCGCCGCCGAACTCGCCGCCAAGGCGACGAACCTCCAGGATCTCATCGCGACGCTCGACGCCGACGCGTCGAAGGCGAGGGCGGCCGAGGAAGCGGCGCGGATCGCCGCGGCCGAAGCCGCCCGGCGCGCCGAGGAACAGCGTGTAGCGGAAGCGGAAAAGGCGCGGCAGCAGACGCTCGCCGCAGCGGCGAACATGCCGCGCGGTCCGGACGAACGCGAGACCGGCGCGCCACCCGCGGTGGCTGCCGCCGCTCCGGAACGAGAGGCGGCGCCGGCCGAGCCGGCCTACGACGTTGCGTCACTTCGCCGTGACATGGCGCGCATCGAACCCGCCGCCGCATTTTCGACAATGAAGGGTCGTCTCACCCCTCCGGTGGCGGGCGAGGTCAAGGTGAGGTTCGGGGAAAGCGACGGCATCGGCAAACCGGCCTCGGGCGTGACCTTCGCGGCGCATGCCGGCGACGTCGTGACGGCGCCGGGCGATGCCCGCGTGCTCTATGCCGGCCCCTTCCGTTCCTACGGCGAACTCTTGATCCTCGACGCCGGCGATGGCTATCATGTCGTGTTGGCAGGGATGAGCCGCTCGAACGTGGAGGTCGGGCAGTTCGTTCTGGCGGGCGAGCCGGTGGCGGCGATGGGCGCGAAACGGGTCGCGAGCGCCGCCAGGGCGGATTTCGAGGCGACGGAACCCTCGCTCTACGTGGAATTTCGCAAGGACGGGAAACCGGTCGATCCCACGCCCTTCTGGGCGGGCAGGCCTTCTGGAAGGACCAGGAATGATTCGTAAGCTCTCGCTCCTCTTCGCCGGGGCCCTGATGGGGGCGACGGCGATGACGGTCATCGCCGGGCAGCAGGCCGGGGTCGCCAACGCCGCCGGGTCCGACACCTACCGCCAGCTCGCCATCTTCGGCGACGTGTTCGAGCGCGTGCGCGCGCAGTACGTCTCCGTGCCGGACGACGAGAAGCTGGTCGAGAACGCCATCAACGGCATGCTGACCTCGCTCGATCCGCATTCGAGCTACATGAACGCCAAGGAAGCGGCGGACATGCGCACCGAGACGCGCGGCCAGTTCGGCGGCCTCGGCATCGAGGTGACGATGCAGGACGAGCTGGTGAAGGTTATCTCGCCCTTCGAGGGCACGCCCGCCGACAAGGCCGGCGTCCTCGCGGGCGACCTCATCGCCGAGATCAACGGCGAGCAGGTGAAGGGCCTCACCCTTTCCGAGGCGGTCGAGAAGATGAAGGGCGATATCGGCTCCACCGTGACGCTCACCATCGTGCGCGACGGCGCGACGAAGCCGATCCGGCTGTCGATCAAGCGCGACGAGATCAAGGTGCCCTCCGTCCGCCACGAGGTGAAGAACGACGTTGGCTACATCAAGCTGATCAAGTTCAACGAGCAGACCACGGTCGGCATGGAGGAAGCCATCGCCGACATCGAGAAGCAGGTGCCGGGCGACAAGCTGAAGGGCTTCGTTCTCGATCTCCGTCGCAATCCGGGCGGCCTCCTCGACGAGGCGGTGTCGGTCTCCGACGCCTTCCTGGAGAACGGCGAGGTCGTCTCGACGCGCGGCCGCAACCCCGAGGAGACGCGCCGCTACAACGCGCGTTCCGGCGACGACATCCACGGCAAGCCGTTGGTGGTGCTCGTCAACGGCGGTTCGGCCTCGGCCTCCGAGATCGTCGCCGGCGCACTGCAGGATCAGCGCCGCGCGACCGTGGTCGGCACGCGCTCGTTCGGCAAGGGCTCGGTGCAGACCATCATCCCGCTCGGCGCGAACGGCGCGCTGCGCCTGACGACGGCGCTCTACTACACGCCGTCCGGCCGCTCGATCCAGGGCCGCGGCATCGATCCGGACATCGTGGTCGAGCAGCCGCTGCCGGACGACATCAAGAAGCAGATGGGCCTCGACGCCGCCGACGAGGTGGCGAAGGGCGAATCCTCGCTGCGCGGCCACATCACCGGCAAGGAGGAGAACTCCGAAGGGTCCGGCTCGCTCGACTACATCCCGCCGGACGCAAAGGACGACATCCAGCTCAACTACGCGGTGGACCTTCTGCGCGGCGTGAAGACCGACGCCGCCTTCCCGCCGCAGCCGGAGAAGCGCGCCTCGAAGTAAGGCGCGGCACACCACGCGATCCGAGACCCCGGCTGGGCCGCCGACCGCGCCGGGGTTTTTTTTGGCTTGAGCCACGGATCAGCTTCGCCGGTTAGCGTCCCGTCCCGCATGGACACGCTCTACCGACCGCTGGGGCTCGATCTCGGCCGCCGCAAGCCACGGCGCCGCGGCCGCTCGGCCATACCGGCGCTGGCCGGCACGCTTTGTTTCGCGCTCCTCGTCGGCGGGTCGCTCGCCGTCAGCCTGACGCAGCCGCGCTTTCGCGACGTGGACGTGTTCGCGACGCATCCGGCACCGCCGGAGCCGCTCGCGGTCGCCGCGGCGAACCCGCCGCCCGCTTCCCCTCCGGCCGCCGGACCCGCCGTCACCGCCGCGCCGCTGCAGCCGCTCGGGCGCACCAGCGCCGGAGCCGACGATGCGGCCGTCGCTGCCGCCGATCCCGACGCACCGACGATCGTCTATCCGCCGGGCGCTGAAGGCGGCTACGGCAAGGCGCTTTCGATGCGCGACCCGGGCTCGCTGCGCCAGGCGGCCAGCGAAGCCGCCGAGCCCGACGCGGCGCTCCTGGAGCACGGCGCAGAAGGCCTGCTGCCCATCCGCGCCGCCGACGGGCGCCGGCCTTTCGACGTTTACAGCATCGCGCCGGCGAGCGATCTCGGCACCCGCGTCGCGATCGTGGTCGGAGGCCTCGGCATCTCGCAGACCGGCACGATGAAGGCCGTCCGCGAGCTCGATCCCGCCGTGACGCTCGCCTTCGCGCCGGCCGGCAACAGCCTGGAGCGCTGGATGCGGGAAGCCCGGCACGCCGGCCACGAGCTGCTGCTGCAGCTCCCGATGGAGCCGGTCGGCTATCCGAACGTCTCGCCGGGCGAGCACACGCTCACCGCCGGCGATGCCGCCGCCGGGCGCTTCGACGATCTGCGCTGGGCGCTCGGCCGGCTGACCAACTATGTCGGCGTCGCGAACTACATGGGCGCCCGGCTCACCGGCGACGAGCCGGCGATGCGCGCGCTCGCCGCCGAGCTGTCCCGGCGCGGCCTCCTCTATCTCGACGACGGCACCTCGGCGCGCAGCCTGGCGAAGTCCGCGGCCCGCGAGGCCGGCGGCGTCTATGCCGGCGCCGACGTGGTGCTCGATACCACCCAGGACCCGGCCGAGATCCGCAAGCGGCTCGACACGCTGGAGCGCGCCGCGCGCGCCAAGGGCCAGGCGATCGGCGTCGCCTCCGCCTTCGACATGTCGGTCGCCGCCATCGCCGCTTGGATGAGCGAGGCGGAAGCGCGCGGCATCAAGGTCGTGCCCGTCTCCGCCCTCGCCGACGACCCGGAAGCGCAATAGGCGGGATAGCGCCTGCCTCGGAAGGCGCCGGGTTGGCAGCGTCGCCTGCGCAGCCTATCAACCGGGGCATGTCGCGCGAAACGCAGAGTCCGGTCGTCGACGCAACCCTCGTGCGCCGGTTGGTGGCCGCGCAGTTTCCGGCATGGGCGCACCTGCCGGTCGAGCCGGTGGAGCCCGGCGGCTGGGACAACCGGACGTTCCGGCTCGGCAACACGATGTCCGTCCGTCTGCCGAGCGCGGCCGGCTATGTCCCACAGGTCGAGAAGGAGCAGCGCTGGCTGCCGCGGCTCGCCCCGCATCTGCCGCTGCCGATCCCCGCGCCGTTGGCGCGGGGCGCGCCGGGCGAGAACTATCCCTGGTCCTGGTCGATCTACCGCTGGCTGGACGGCGAGCCGGCGACGGAGGACACGGTCGCCGACCCGGCCCGGTTCGCGCGGGACGTTGCTGGCTTCCTCCGGGCGCTGCACCGCATCGACGCGGCGGACGGCCCGCGGGCGGGCGACCACAACTTCCACCGCGGCGGCGACCTCGCCGTCTACGACGCCGAAGCCCGGGTCGCGCTGGCCGCGCTCCACGACCGTATCGACCATGCGGCGGCTGCCGAGGTCTGGGAAGCGGCGCTCGCGTCGCGGTGGGAAAGGACGCCGGTCTGGGTCCACGGCGATATCGCCTGGGGCAATCTCCTCGTGCAGGGCGGCGAACTCGCCGCCGTCATCGACTTCGGATCGTCCGGCGTCGGCGACCCCGCCTCGGATCTCCCGATCGCCTGGACGACGTTTTCCGGGACGGGTCGCCAGGCGTTCCGCGAGGCTTTGGCGCTCGACAGCGAGACATGGGCGCGGGGACGCGGCTGGGCGCTCTGGAAGGCGCTGATCACCGCAGCCGGACAGGATGCCAACCAGCGCGAAGCGGACCGGTCCTGGCGCGTGATCGACCGCGTCCTCGCCGAGCACCGGGAACTCCGCCGGCCCGCGGCGACGGCGACCGCCGTGCCCACGCGACAGGCGCGACCGTAACCGTCCCGTCGCCGGCTTAGCGCCCGGCGTCGATCTCCGGCATGCGGGTCTCGATCCAGTCGGCCAGCGCGGCGACCTTCTCGGCCGCTTCCCGTCCGAGGGCGGTGAGCGTGTAGTCGGTGTGCGGCGGCACGACGTCGTAGGAGCGCCGAACCACCAGCCGGTCCTCCTCCAGCCAGCGCAGCGTCTGGGCCAGCATCCGCTCGCTGACCCCCGAGACGCGCCGCCGAAGCGTGCTGAAGCGCATCGTGCCGTCCTGCAGGGCGATCAGGATCAGGACGCCCCAGCTCGAGGTGACGTGCCGCATCACTTGCCGCGACCGGCATTCGGGCTCGAAGACATCGCCGCGCCGCAGGCGGTCGGCGATCGGAGGAACGGTGTTGATCGTGCTCATGACGCATACTTACCCGAACGTGCGTACTTATCAAACGTAAGCGCGAGGCGTATCGACGCCGCACGCCACTCGGCGCGGACAGGAGATCGAACCGCATGTATGCCGTAACCGCAGCCACCGGCCAGCTCGGTCGCCTCGTCGTCGCCGAACTGCTGGAGAGCGGCGTGCCCGCCGGCCGGATCGTCGCCGCCGTGCGCGATCCCGCCAAGGCCGCCGACCTCGCCGCGAAGGGCGTCGAGGTGCGCGAGGCCGATTACGACCGGCCGGAAACGCTCCGAACCGCGTTCGAGGGCGTGCGCCGCGTGCTGCTCATCTCGTCCAGCGCGGTCGGCGTCCGCGTGCCGCAGCACCAGGCCGCGATCGATGCGGCGAAGGCGGCCGGCGTCGAACTCCTCGCCTATACGAGCATCCTCCACGCCGACACGACGCCGGCGCAGCTCGCGGAGGAGCACAAGGCGACGGAAGCCGCGATCGGGGGCTCCGGCCTGCCGGCGGCGATCCTGCGCAACGGCTGGTACACGGAGAACCACCTGATGGCCCTCAAGCCGGTGCTGGAGCATGGCGCGATGGTCGGCGCGGCCGGCGAGGGCCGCTTCTCCTCGGCAACGCGCGCCGACTACGCTGCCGCCGCCGCGAAGGTGCTGACGGCCGACGACCAGGCCGGCAAGGTCTACGAGCTCGCCGGCGATGACGGCTACACCTATGCCGAGTTCGCCGCGGAGCTGTCGCGCCGTGCGGGCAAGGAGATCGCCTACCGCGACCTTTCCGAAGCCGACTACAAGGAAGTCCTCGTGTCCGCCGGCCTGCCGGAGGGCTTCGCCGCGATCCTCGCCGATGCGGACGAGGCGGCGCGCGGCGGCGCGCTCCACGACAGCAGCCGCACGCTCAGCCGCCTCATCGGCCGACCGACGACGCCGATGCCGCAAACGGTCGAGGCGGCGGTGAAGGCCGCCGGCTGAAGGCGGCCGCCGGCGGTTGCCTTTGGCGCCCCGCGCGCGATAACCGCTGGCGAACCGCCACCGGACCCGCTCCATGACCGCGCCGATCGACTTCGAGAACCTGCCCTATCGCCCCTGCGTCGGCATCATGGTACTGAACGGGGAGGGGAATGTCTGGGTCGGCCGGCGCCTCGTCGAGCCGAAGGGCGAGATGGCGGGCGCGGCGGCGCTCTGGCAGATGCCGCAGGGCGGCATCGACGACGACGAGGACCCGCTCGCCGCCGCCCGGCGCGAGCTCTTCGAGGAAACCGGCATCGAGACCGTGTCGCTGCTGGGGACAAGCCCCGACTGGGTCACCTACGAGCTGCCGCCCGAACTCGTCGGCATCGCGCTGAAGGGCCGTTATCGCGGCCAGAAGCAGAAGTGGTTCGCCTTCCGCTTCGAGGGAGCCGAAAGCGAGATCCGTATCGACCCGCCGCCCGGCGGCCATTCGGCCGAGTTCGACGAATGGGCCTGGCGGCCGATGGACGAGGTGCTGAGCGGCGTCGTGCCGTTCAAGCGCGCCGTCTACGAGACGGTGATCGGGGCTTTCCGCCGCTTCGAGCTGGTGTAGGCCGCCTACTTCGCGTTCGGAAAGCCCTGCAGCCGTTCGGCGGCAGGCGGCTCGCTCCGCGGGCTGGCGACGATCCGCGCGATCCGGCCGATCAGCGCGCTGCGGGGCACGGTGCCGAACATTCCGAAGTCGCTCGTTCCGAAACGGCTGTCGTTCGAGTTGTCGCGGTTGTCGCCCAGCATGAAGAACCGGTCCGGCGGCACCAGGAATTCCTCGGTGTCGTCGCCGGGAGAATCGGCTTGCATGTCGACGGTGACGTAGTTCGCGCCTTCCGGCAGCGTCTCGCGGAAGAAGGTGCAGGAAACGGCCCTTTCCGGGCATCCCGCCTCGATCGCCCCGATCGGTGCGGCCGCGACGGCGGTGCCGTTGAGGAACAGGCGTCCGCCCCGCATCTGCACACGGTCGCCGCCGAGCCCGACGATGCGCTTGACGAAGACGGGTTGGCCGGCAAGCTGAAAGGCCACGATGTCGCCGCGCTGCGGCTGGAAATCCGGCTTCTCGCCCGCCTTCGGATCGAACGGCTTGCCGGCGGCGAGCGCGGCGTAGTCGACGCCGTAGAACTCCGCCGTCACGATGTCGCCGACGCCGAGCGTCGGCAGCATTGAGGTCGAGGGTATGCTGAGGTTCCTGAACGCGAAGGCGGGCGGAACGCCGGTCGCAGGGAGGAAGGCCAGCGACAGGAGGAGGCGCCGCGCCGCGATTCCCGGCCGCCGCATTCCGCGAACGGTCTCAGAGCCCGAGGGCGGCCCGCGCATCGCGAAGGTCGGCGAGCCGGCGCTCCGCCTTGCGCTTCGTCTCATCGTCCTTCGCGTCCGCGACATCCTCCTCGGCGTCGCGGATGTTCTGGTCGAGCTTGGCGGCGTCGAGTTCCTCGACCGGCGTCGCGTGCTCGGCGAGCAGCGTGAAGCCGTCCGGCGAGATGTCGGCGAAGCCGCCTTGCACGAAGAACTTTCGCTCCGAACCGGAGGCGAGCGTCGCCACGACGACGCCGGGCCGCAGCGTCGCCATCAGCGGCGCGTGCCGCGCCATCACCGTCATGTAGCCCTCGGACGCCGGCGCGACGACCGCCGTGACGGCTTCCGAGACGAGCAGGCGCTCGGGCGAAACGAGCTCGAAGGGAAAGCTGTCGGCCATCGCTTACGCGGCGTCCGCCAGCTTCTTGGCCTTCTCGATCGCCATGTCGATGCCGCCGACCATGTAGAAGGCGGCTTCCGGCAGGTGGTCGTACTCGCCGGCGACGAGGCCCTTGAAGCTCTTGATCGTGTCCTCCAGCGGCACGAGCTGGCCGGGCGAGCCGGTGAAGACCTCGGCGACGAAGAAGGGCTGGCTGAGGAAGCGTTCCACCTTCCGGGCGCGCGCGACCGTCAGCTTGTCCTCTTCCGACAGCTCGTCCATGCCGAGGATGGCGATTATGTCCTGCAGCGACTTGTAGCGCTGCAGCGTCTGCTGCACCTGCCGCGCGACCTGGTAGTGCTCCTCGCCGAGGATCATCGGCGACAGCATGCGCGAGGTGGAGTCGAGCGGATCCACCGCCGGGTAGATGCCCTTTTCGGAGATCGCGCGGTTGAGCACGGTCGTGGCATCCAGGTGGGCGAAGGACGTCGCCGGCGCCGGGTCGGTCAGGTCGTCGGCCGGCACGTAGATCGCCTGCACCGAGGTGATCGAGCCCTTGGTGGTGGTGGTGATGCGCTCCTGCATCGCGCCCATGTCGGTGGCGAGCGTCGGCTGGTAGCCCACCGCCGAGGGGATGCGACCGAGGAGCGCCGACACTTCCGAGCCGGCCTGCGTGAAGCGGAAGATGTTGTCGACGAAGAACAAGACGTCCTGGCCCTGGTCGCGGAAGTGCTCGGCGATGGTGAGGCCGGTCAGCGCGACGCGGGCTCTGGCGCCCGGCGGCTCATTCATCTGCCCGTAGACGAGCGCGGCCTTGGAGCCCGCCGCCGAGCCGTTGTGCTCGTGCGGGTCCTTGTTCACGCCCGACTCGATCATCTCGTGGTAGAGATCGTTGCCCTCGCGGGTGCGCTCGCCGACGCCGGCGAAGACGGAATAGCCGCCGTGCGCCTTCGCGACGTTGTTGATGAGTTCCTGGATCAAGACGGTCTTGCCGACGCCGGCGCCGCCGAACAGGCCGATCTTGCCGCCGCGCGCGTAGGGAGCGAGAAGGTCAATAACCTTGATGCCGGTGACGAGAATCTGCGATTCCGGCGACTGCTCGATATAGGGCGGCGCTGGCTGGTGGATGGCGCGCTTCGATTCGAACTGGATCGGGCCGACCTCGTCGATCGGCTCGCCGATGACATTCATGATGCGGCCGAGCGTGCCGTCGCCGACCGGCACCTCGATCGGCGCGCCGGTGTCGAAGACTTCCTGGCCGCGCACCAGACCTTCCGAGAGGTCCATCGCGATGGTGCGGACGGTGTTCTCGCCGAGATGCTGGGCGACTTCCAGCACCAGCCGGTTGCCGTTGTTGTTCGTTTCCAGCGCGTTCAGGATCGGCGGCAGATGCTCGTCGAACTCGACGTCGACGACGGCGCCGATGACCTGCGCGACGCGGCCCTTGAGATGCGGAGCGGTGTTCGTGTCGGACATGGGGAGGTTCTCCTGCCTCTCGTCAGAGCGCTTCCGCGCCCGCGATGATTTCGATGAGTTCGGTCGTGATCTGCGCCTGGCGCTGACGGTTGTAGCTGATCGTCAGGCGGCTGATCATCTCGCCGGCGTTGCGCGTCGCCGAATCCATCGCGCTCATCCGGGCGCCCTGCTCGGAGGCGGCGTTCTCGAGCAGCGCGCGCAGCACCTGCACCTTGACGTTGCGGGGCGCGAGGTCGGCGAGGATCTCGGCCGGTTCCGGCTCGTATTCGTAGACGTAGTTGGCGCCCTCAGGCTGCTGCGCTTCGGGCTTCCGCTCGCCCGTCCCTTCCGCCGCCACGGCCGGGATGACGCGGCGCGCGGTCGGGACCTGCGTGATGACGTTCTTGAACTCGGAGAAGAAGATCGTCGCGACATCGAACTCGCCCGCCGCGTAGCGCTCGATCACCTTCTCGGCGATCTCCTCGGCGTTCGCGAAGCCGACCTGCTTCACGTCGCGCAGTTCCACGCGGTCGACGATCTTCGCGCCGTGGTCGCGGCGCAGGATGTCGTAGCCCTTGCGGCCGACGGTCATGAGCTTGACCGTCCTGCCCTCGCTCTCCAGCCGGCGGATGTGCTCGCGCGCCAGACGCGCGATCTGCGCGTTGAAGCCGCCCGCGAGGCCTCGGTCGGAGGTGAAGACGACGAGGAGGTGCCTGTCTTCCTTGCCCGTCCCCGCCATCAGCGGCGGCGCGTCGCCCTCGGCGGCGGTCGAGATGTTGGCGATCACCGAGGCCAGGCGGTCCGAATAGGGCCGCGCCGCTTCCGCCGCCTCCTGCGCGCGGCGGAGTTTCGCCGCCGCGACCATCTGCATGGCCTTGGTGATCTTCTGCGTCGCCTTCACGGAGGCGATGCGGTTGCGCAGGTCCTTCAGCGAAGGCATCGGTGGCTGTTCTCCGGTGTCTTCGTTGGGGTTTTAAGCGAAGGACTTCGCGAAGGAATCCAGCGCCGACTTCAGCTTGGCCCTCGTGTCGTCGGAAAGCTGCTTCTCGCGGGCGATGGTGTCGAGGATGTCCTTGTGCTCCGTGCGCAGCGACGAGAGCAGTCCCTGCTCGAAGGCGCCGACCTGGTTCACCTGCAGCTTGTCGAGATAGCCCTGCGTGCCCGCGAAGATCACCGCCACCTGCTCCTCGGTCTTCAGCGGCGAGAACTGCGGCTGCTTCAGGAGCTCGGTGAGGCGCGCGCCGCGGTTGAGGAGGCGCTGCGTCGCCGCGTCGAGGTCCGAGCCGAACTGCGCGAAGGCGGCCATCTCGCGGTACTGCGCGAGCTCGCCCTTGATCGAGCCGGCCACCTGCTTCATCGCCTTGATCTGGGCGGCGGAGCCGACGCGCGACACCGACAGGCCGACGTTCACCGCCGGGCGGATGCCCTGGTAGAACAGGTTGGTTTCGAGGAAGATCTGGCCGTCGGTGATCGAGATCACGTTGGTCGGGATGTAGGCGGACACGTCGTTCGCCTGCGTCTCGATGACGGGGAGGGCGGTCAGCGAGCCGGCGCCGAGGTCGTCGTTCAGCTTCGCCGCGCGCTCCAAGAGGCGCGAATGCAGGTAGAACACGTCGCCCGGATAGGCCTCGCGGCCCGGCGGACGGCGGAGCAGCAGCGACATCTGGCGGTAGGCGACGGCCTGCTTCGACAGGTCGTCGTAGGCGATCACGGCGTGCATGCCGTTGTCGCGGAAGAACTCGCCCATCGCGCAGCCGGTGAAGGGCGCGATGTACTGCATCGGCGCGGGATCCGAGGCGGTCGCGGCGACGACGATGGAATAGGCCATCGCGCCGCGCTCCTCCAGCGTGCGGACGAACTGCGCGACGGTGGAGCGCTTCTGCCCGACCGCGACGTAGATGCAGTAGAGCCGCTCCTTCTCTTCGCCGGCGTCGTGGCCGGGCTTCTGGTTGAGGAAGGTGTCGAGCAGGATCGCGGTCTTGCCGGTCTGGCGGTCGCCGATGACGAGCTCGCGCTGGCCGCGGCCGATCGGGATCAGCGCGTCGATGGCCTTCAGACCCGTCGACATCGGCTCGTGCACGCTCTTCCGCGGGATGATGCCCGGCGCCTTCACGTCGACGCGGCGGCGCTCGGCGCCCTCGATCGGGCCCTTGCCGTCGATCGGGTTGCCGAGACCGTCGACCACGCGCCCGAGCAGGCCCTTGCCGACCGGCACTTCCACGATGGCGCCGGTGCGGCGCACCGTATCGCCTTCCTTGATCTCGCGGTCGGAGCCGAACACGACGACGCCGACATTGTCGTGTTCGAGGTTCAGCGCCATGCCCTGCACGCCGCCGGGGAACTCGACCATCTCGCCGGCCTGGCAGTTGTCGAGACCGTAGACGCGGGCGATGCCGTCGCCGACCGAAAGCACCGTGCCGACTTCCGAGACTTCCGCTTCCGAGCCGAAGTTCTTGATCTGGTTCTTCAGGATTGCGGAGATTTCCGCGGCGCGGATTTCCATCAGCGGGCCTCTTTCAGCGCGAGCTTCAGCGAATTGAGTTTGGTGCGCAGCGACGTGTCGATCTGCCGGGAGCCGATCTTGACGATCAGGCCGCCGAGGATCGCGGGATCGACGCTTTCGCGCATGGTGACGGTCTTCTTGGCGTAGGATCCGAGCGTCTCGGCGAGCTGCCGGCGCTGGTCGTCGTCGAGCGCGTGGGCGGAGGTGACCTCGGCTTCCACTTCGCCGCGATGCGCGGCCGCCATCTGGCGGAAGCCGCGGATCATGCCGGAAAGGGCGAAGAGCCGGCGGTTCGCCGCGACGACCTTCAGGAAATTGCCGGTGAGCGGGCTGGGCCGCACCTCGTTCACGATCGCGGAAACGGCGGCGACCTGACTCTCGGAGGAGTGGAGGGGGCTCGTCACGAAGTGCCGGAAATCGGCGTCTTCCTCGATCAGCCTGGCGAACTGGTTCAGCTCGGATTCGACGGTGTCGATCTGGCCCTCGTCGCGGGCGAGCTCGAACAGGGACAGGGCGTAGCGTTCTGCGACTCCGGAGACCGGAGAGGATGATTGGGCCACGTCGACGCGCTTCTCTTCTCGCTCAAGGCCAGGATTCGGCGGCGATGATGGGCCGCAAATCGCTGAAACCGTTCGATGATCCTCCCAGCCGATTGGTGTCGTCGCCGGCTGTCCCTGGTCAGGGGCAGGGACCCTCTAGCATAGGGTTTTCGGCCTATCAACGGCGCGCGGCCATGCTTTCGCCGCGAATCCGGGGGCGGCTCCTTCAGTTCGGAACGAGTCCGAACGCGCTCGCGAGCGGCATCGCGGCAAGCGCGAGCTGCAGGACGAGCGCTGCCGCATTGAAGACGGTGCCGCCCTTGTCGGACAGGATCGAGACAAGCCGCCCGAAGGCCGCCAGCGCCCAGGCGCCCCCGAGCATGATCTGCACCACCGGCTGGTCGAAGAGCAGCACCGTCATCAGGCCGGTACCGATATAGAAGCCGCCGATGGTGGAGCGCCCCTCCGCCACCGCCTCGGGGCGCACCGGCAGCGCCTGCAGCTTCAGGATGCGCAGGAGCAGCTTCGGCGCGAACAGGCCGACGAGGCCGACCAGCAGCGTCACCGCCCCGGCGACGAACGGCAGCCAGTCGGCATTGGTCTCGGGCAGGGCGAATTCCATCGGCGGCAGGTTCCGGCTGGCTAGGGGCAGCGGTCCCTACAGCGAAGCGTCCTCACGGTAAATCCGTGTTCTCCCCTCCCGGCATCGATCCCGGATCGCGGGCCGCATGGCGGATGCCGACGATGACGACTTCAGTCTCGCCGATCCGGTAGAACAGGATGTACGGGTAAGGCTGGAGGCCGAGGCGTCGAACCGGCTGAATATCGGTCGCTTGTCCGAGATACGGATGGTCCCGCAAGGAGTCCGCGATCTTTTCGAGTCGATCGCGCACCTTGCCGGCACCTCGCGGCGACCGGCTCCCGATGCCGGTCAGGATCTCATCGATCTCGGCGAGAGCAGGCGGAGTGAAACGAAGTCTCAACCGCTATGCTTCGCCCAGATCGCTTCCACTTCCTCGTCGGACGCGAACTCGCCGCGCTCCGCCTGAGCGATCGAAGCTGCAAGCGATGCCTTTTCCGCCGGCGTCAGCACGTAGACGTCCTCGTCCGTCGCGGCCATTTCGAGGAGGACCTGCGCGATCTCCTCCTGCCGCTCGGGAGGCAGGGCGCGGACCTGTTCGATGGCGATTTCCAGAAGCGCGTTCATGGCCGCGAATATGCGCGCCTGCCGCTTGCTAGGGAAGGCCTCACAAGAAGCTCTGCGGGTCGATGTCGACCTGGACGTGCACCGAGCCGCGCGGGGCCGGGGCCTCGGCCAGGGTCGCGCGCAGGAACGCCTGGATGCGCGCCTGCCGTCCGCCCATCACGAGAAGGCGGAAGCGGTGCCGGCCGCGCACCAAGGCGAGCGGCGCTTCGGCAGGCCCCAGCACCTCCACCGCATCGTCCGGCGGCGCGGCGCGGCGCAGCGCCCGCGCATGGTCCTCCGCCTCGCGCCGCGTGTCGGCCGAGACGATCAGCGCGGCGAGGCGGCCGAAGGGCGGCAGCCCCGCCCGCTCGCGCTCCGCCGCTTCCCGCTCGTAGAACCGCTCCGCTGAACCGGACGCGATCGCCTGCATCACCGGATGCTCCGGTTGGAAGGTCTGGATCAGCCCGCGGCTGGCGAGGCCGGAGCGCCCGGCGCGGCCTGTCACCTGATGCAGGAGCTGGAAGGTGCGCTCGGCGGCGCGCGGGTCGCCGTTGGCGAGGCCGAGATCGGCGTCGACCGCGCCGACCAGCGTCATCTTCGGGAAGTGGTGGCCTTTCGCCACCAGTTGCGTGCCGATCACGATGTCGGCCTGCCCGTCCGCCACCGCGTCGAGCTCGCGCCGGAGCCGCTTCGGGCCGCCGACGAGGTCGGACGAGAGGAGGATCGTGCGCGCGTCCGGAAACGTCTCCAGCATCTCCTCGGCGATGCGCTCGACGCCGGGGCCGCAGGCGACCATGTGGTCGAACGTACCGCATTCCGGGCAGCTTTGCGGGCGCGGGCGCGCGAAGCCGCAATGGTGGCACTGGAGCACGCCGCGCAGCCGGTGGTCGACGAGCCAAGTCGAGCAGTCGGCGCACTGGATGCGGTGGCCGCAGGAGCGGCAGAGCGTCAGCGGCGCGTAGCCGCGGCGGTTGAGGAACAGCAGCGCCTGCTCGCCTCTGAGCACGGTGTCGCGGATCGCCGCGATGAGCACCGGCGAAACGAAGCGCCCCTTCTCCGGCGGGTGGTTGCGCATGTCGACGAGTTCGAGGTCCGGCAGTGCCGCCTCGCGGAAGCGGCTGGCGAGCTTCAGGTGCGCGTAGCGGCTGGCTTTGGCGTTCACCCGCGACTCCAACGAAGGCGTCGCGGAGGCGAGCACGGCCGGAAAGCCGCCGATCCGAGCGCGCACCACCCCCATGTCGCGCGCATGGTAGAAGGTGCGGTCCTCCTGCTTGTAGGCGGGGTCGTGCTCCTCGTCGACGACGAGAAGGCCGAGTTCGCGGAACGGCAGGAACAGCGCCGAGCGCGCGCCGGCGACGACCCGCACCCGGCCCTCCGCCACCTGCCGCCAGACGCGCTCGCGCGTCTTCGGGGGCAGGTCCGAATGCCATTGTGCCGGCTCGGTGCCGAAACGCTGCCCGAACCGGTCGATGAAGCTCTGCGTCAGCGCGATCTCCGGCAAGAGGATGAGAACCTGCTTGCCCGCATCCAGCGCCGCCGCCACCGCCTCGAAATAGACCTCGGTCTTGCCTGATCCCGTGACGCCTTCGAGCAGTGTCACCGAGAAGCCGCCCGCCGCGACGGAGGCTTTCAGCGGCTCGGCGGCGGCGACCTGCGCAGCCGAGAGGCGCGCGCGCTCGTGGCCCGTGTCCGGCGCGGCCACCACCGGCGGCGGCGGAATGCGCACGGTGTTGAAGGCTCCGAGCTTCGCGAGGCCGTCCACGACGGACGAAGTGACGCCGGCCGCCTTCGCCAGTCCCGAGCGCGACCAGCTTTCGCTCTTTCCGGCGACGTCCAGCACGCGCTCGCGCGCCGCGGTCAGCTTCGTCGGCCGGGTGCCGGACAGCGCCAGGCCTTCGATCCACGGTTCCGGGTCGAAGGCGGAAGGGGCGCGCAGCGCCATCCGCACCACGAGGCCGGTCGGCGACAGCGTGTAGTCCGCCACCCAGTCGACGAAGCGCCGCATGTCGGCGGAAAGCGGCGGGCAGTCGAAAGCATGGACGATGGGTCTCAGCTTCTTCGGGTCGAGCGTTGCCTCCGGCGGCCCGCCATCCGGCTCGTCCCACACGACCCCGGCCACCTGCCGGGGCCCGAGCGGCACCTGCACGATCGAGCCCGGCTCCACCTGCATCCCCTCCGGCACGACGTAGGAATAGGGCCGCTCGGTCGGCAGCGGCACCAGCACCGGCACGATGCGGGCCGGACCGAACAGGTCGTCGGCGAAGGAGGGCGGTTTCGTCTCGATGTTCACGTCGCGCTCGCCTGGCCTAGTTGCCGAAGTGCCGCTGACACGAACCCCTCATACCAGAACAAAGGGAGAAGGAAATGCCCCTCAAGGTCGCCCTGATCGTCGGCGGAGGCAGCGGCATGGGCGCCGAGGCCGCGCGCAAGCTGCGCGAGGACGGCTTCGAGGTGGGAATCCTGTCCTCGTCCGGCAAGGGCGAAGCGTTGGGGCGCGAACTCGGCGGCTTCGGCGTCACCGGCACGAACCGCTCCGATGCCGACATCTCCAAGCTGATCGACGGGGCGCTGGAGCGCTGGGGTCGGATCGACGCGCTGGTCAACAGCGCCGGCCATGGGCCACGTGGCGCGCTCGCCGGCCTTTCCGACGCCGACTGGCACGAGGGGCTCGACACCTATCTCCTGCCGATGATCCGCGCCGCCCGGCTCGTCCTACCCGCGATGGAGGCGCAGAAGGCCGGTTCCATCGTCAACGTCTCGACCTACGCCGCCTTCGAGCCGGACCCCGCCTTTCCGACCTCCGCCGTGTTCCGCGCCGGGCTCGCCTCCTTCGCCAAGCTCTTCGCCGACAAGCATGCCGAGGCCGGCATCCGCATGAACAACGTCCTGCCGGGCTTCATCGACAGCTTCCCGGCGAACGAGGAACGGGTGCACCAGATCCCGATGCGGCGCTACGGCCGGGTCGCCGAGGTGGCGGAGCTGATCGCCTTCCTCGCCTCCGACAAGTCGTCCTACATCACCGGCCAGAACATCCGCATCGACGGCGGCATCACGCGCTCGGTCTGACGATCAGACCCGCCGTTCCACCATCATCTTCTTCACCTCGGCGATGGCTTTGGCCGGGTTGAGACCCTTCGGGCAGGCCTGCGTGCAGTTCATGATCGTGTGGCAGCGGTAGAGCTTGAACGGATCCTCCAGCGCGTCCAGCCGGTCGCCCGTCGCCTCGTCGCGCGAATCGATCAGCCAGCGATAGGCCTGGAGCAGGATCGCGGGGCCGAGATACTTCTCGCCGTTCCACCAGTAGGAGGGACAGGAGGTCTGGCAGCAGAAGCACAGGATACACTCGTAGAGCCCGTCCAGCTTCTCGCGGTCCTGGCGCGCCTGCCGCCATTCCTTTTCCGGCTCCGGCGTCTCGGTCTTCAGCCAGGGCTCGATGGAGCGGAGCTGTGCGAAGGGCACCGACAGGTCCGGCACGAGATCCTTGATCACCGGCATGTGCGGCAGGGGATAGATCCTGATGGTACCTTTGATCTCGTCCATGCCCTTCGTGCAGGCGAGCGTGTTCGCACCGTCGATGTTCATCGCGCAGGAGCCGCAGATGCCCTCGCGGCACGAGCGGCGCAGCGTCAGCGTCGAGTCGACGTTGTTCTTGATCCAGAGCAGGGCGTCGAGCACCATCGGCCCGCAGTCCTCGGTGTCGACGAAGAACGTGTCGAGCCGCGGGTTCTCGGCATCGTCCGGCGACCAGCGATAGATGCCGAACTCGCGCAGCTTCGCGGCGCCGGCCGGTTTCTCCCAGGTCTTCCCCTTGGTGATGCGGGAATTCTTGGGAAGGGTGAGTTCGACCATCGGGGGCTGGACCGGCTGTCAGTTTGGAACGGTTCTTGACATAGAAGGGTGCAACGCAAAACGAAAGCGTCAAACAAACGCAGCTCATGCCGCGAATCGGTTGAAACTTTCGGTATGTTTCCGCGGCAGGCCCCGCGGAACGGCGAACGGCCGGAAGGACGGACGATGAGCGAGACGATGGAATTCCTGAAACGCGCCATCGACGCCGGGCAGGGCAGCGCGCCGGCCGACCTCGTCCTGAAGAACGGCCGCTTCCTCGACCTCGTCACGGGCGAGTTCGTCGCCTCCGACGTCGCCGTGGTGGGAGACCGCATCGCCGGCACCTTTTCGACCGACTACCGCGGCGCGCGGGAGATCGATGCGAGCGGCAAGGTGATCGTGCCGGGCTTCGTCGACACGCATTTCCACGTCGAGTCCTCGCTGATGCCGCCGCAGGAGTTCGAGCGCTGCGTCCTGCCGCGCGGCGTCACCACCGGCATCTGCGACCCGCACGAGATGGCGAACGTGCTCGGGACCCCCGCCTTCGACTGGTTCCTGGCGAACGCGGAAACCATGGCGATGGACCTCTACGTCCAGCTTTCCTCCTGCGTCCCCGCGACCGACCATTTGGAGACCTCCGGCGCGCGCATCGCCGCCGCCGATCTCACGCCCTTCATGGATCACCCGAAGACCCTCGGCCTCGCCGAGTTCATGAACTTTCCCGGCGTCCTCGGCCACGACGAGGGCGCGCTGGCGAAGCTCGAACTCTTTCGCGGCCGACACATCGACGGCCACGCTCCGCTGCTGCGGGGCAAGGCGCTGAACGGCTACATCGCCGCTGGCATCCGCACCGAGCACGAGGCGACGACGGCGGACGAGGCCATGGAGAAGCTTCGGAAAGGCATGACCGTGCTGATCCGCGAGGGCTCGGTCTCGAAGGATCTTCACGCCCTCAGCTCTGTCCTCACCGAGCGGACCTCGCCCTTCCTCGCCTTCTGCACCGACGACCGCAATCCGCTCGACATCGCGGAGGAGGGGCATTTCGACTTCATCATCCGCACGGCGATCGGACTGGGCGCCCCGCCGCTCGCGGCCTATCGCGCGGCATCCTGGTCGGCGGCGCGCGCCTTCGGGCTGCGGGACCGCGGTCTCGTCGCGCCAGGCATGCGCGCCGACCTCGTCCTCCTCGACGATCTGGACGATTGCCGGGTCGCATCGGTAATCGCGGGCGGACGGATAGTGGACGACGCGCTCTTCGCCGCCAGAATCCCGGTCGAGCCGATCGGGCGCGACAGCGTCAAGGCGCGGCGCGTCTCGGCGGACGACTTCCGCGCACCCGGCTCCGGCCCGTCGACGCCGGTGATCGGCGTCGTGCCGGGCAAGATCATCACGCTCCGCCACGACATGCAGCTTCCCTACGACAATGGCGAGCGGCGGGTCGACCTCTCCCAGGACGCCGTGAAGGTCGCGGTGGTGGAGCGTCATGGCGTGAACGGCAATGTCGGCGTCGGCTTCGTCCACGGCTTCGGGATGCAACGCGGCGCGATCGCCTCCTCGGTCGGGCACGACTCGCACAACATCACCGTGGTGGGCGCCAGCGAGGCCGACATGGCGGTGGCGGTCAACGCGCTCGGCGAGATGGAGGGCGGCTTCGTCGTGGCGGAGGGCGGCCGGGTGCTCGCCTCGATCGCGCTTCCCGTCGCCGGACTGATGAGCCTGCAGCCGTACGAGGCGATCACCGCGACATTGCTCGAACTCAGGTCCGCGGCGAAAAGCCTCGGCGTCGTACTGCCGGAGCCTTTCCTGCAGGTCGCCTTCCTGCCGCTGCCGGTGATCCCGCACCTGAAGATCACCGACCGGGGTCTCGTCGACGTCGACCGCTTCGAACTCGTCGCCGCCTGAATAGAAATTCCCTTTGGACCGTATATGCTTGGCGCGCACGGTGCGCGTCTGGGGGAGTTGCGTCGCATGCGGACGGTCGGGATGGACGAAACGGGCGCAGCGGGTCCGGCCGCGTTCGATCTCGCGGCGCTCGTCGCCGCGCGCGAGAGCGAGCGCTATTCGCTCCACGCCGGCCATCTGAACGAGATGATGGTCAGGATGCTGCAGACGATCGGCTACGACGTCGGCTTCCGCGAGGGGCGGGGGCAGTACCTCTTCGACCGGGACGGCGCGCGCTACCTCGACTGCTTGAGCGGCTGGGGCGTGTTCGGCGTCGGGCGCAACCATCCGACGCTCCGCGCGGCGCTCCGGCAGGTGCTCGATACCGACATGGCGAACCTCGTCCAGATGGACGTCTCGGTGCTGGCCGGCCTTCTCGCCGAGAAGCTCCTCGGCAACGCGCCCTATCTCGACAAGGTGTTCTTCGCCAATTCCGGTGCGGAGGCCGTGGAGGCGGCGGTGAAGTTCGCGCGTTCCGCCACCGGCCGGCCCGGCATCCTCTGCTGCGACCACGCCTTCCACGGCCTCACCTACGGCGCGCTGTCGCTGAACGGCGACGCGATCTTCCGCGACGGCTTCGGGCCGCTGCTGCCGTCCTGCGGAACCGTCCCCTTCGACGACCTCGCCGCGCTGGAACGGGCGCTCGCCCGCCGCGACGTCGCGGCCTTCATCGTCGAGCCGATCCAGGGCAAGGGCGTCCACGTGCCGTCCGACGATTACCTGCGCGAGGCCGCGGCGCTCTGCCGGCGCCACGGCACGCTGTTCGTCGCCGACGAGATCCAGACCGGGCTCGGCCGCACCGGGCGATTCCTCGCCAGCGAGCACTGGGGCGTCGAGCCGGACATGGTGCTCCTTGCGAAAGCCCTGTCCGGCGGGCACGTGCCGGTCGGCGCGGTGCTGGCGCGCAAGGGCATCTTCGAGAAGGTGTTCAACCGCATGGACCGCGCCGTGGTGCACGGCTCGACCTTCGCCAAGAACGACCTCGCCATGGCGGCCGGCCTCGCCACGCTCCACGTGATCGAGGCGGAGAAGCTGGTGGAGAACGCCGCCCGGTTCGGCGAGCGGCTGATCGCAGCCTTCACAGCGATGCGCGACCGGTTCGAGCTGGTCAAGGACGTGCGAGGCCGGGGCTTGATGATCGGCCTGGAGTTCGGCGCGCCCCGTTCGCTGAAGCTCCGCGCCGCGTGGAGCCTCCTGGAAACGGTGAATGCCGGCCTGTTCTGCCAGCTCGTCACCATCCCGCTGTTCAAGGAACACAAGGTCGTGGCGCAGGTCGCGGGCCACCGGAGCCACGTCGTGAAGCTCCTGCCGTCGCTCGTGATCACGGACGCCGACTGCGACTGGATCGAGCGGAGCTTCGAGGCGGTGATCGCCGAAAGCCACCGCGTGCCGGGCGCGGTCTGGGACCTCGGCCGCACCCTCGCCGACCACGCGATGAAGGCGCGCCGCGCGGCGGGGTAGGGCGAAGAATTCTAGCCCTGATCGCGGATGGCGTTCTTGAGCGCTTCGTTGATGCGGGCTTGCCAGCCAGCCCCGCCGGCCTTGAAGTGCTCGACGATCACGCGATCTAGGCGCACGCTCACGCTATCGGCCGGCGACGGGTCGGCCGGCACCCTTCGCGCATCGATCGCGGCGGCAAGTTCCGGATGCATTTCCGCGAAAGGCCGCATCCGCCCCATGTCCTCGCGGGTCAGTTCGCGCACCTCGCCGTCAGCGTCGGTCAGAGGTTTCCTGCTCATATCGGCGAACCTCCCGAGAGTTGGCCTTGCGAAACGAAATGATCCGGATGCCGCCCGATATCGGAGTGTAGCACAGCACGAACAAGCGGTCGCCGATATATCCCGTCGCCACGAAGCGCGACTCGGGATAGTCCTTCCGCTCGTCGCGCAGCGTCATGGCCGAAGCGAAGTCGAACGCTTCCGCCATCGAGAACGGTAGGCCGCGCTCCGCTTCGTTGCGCGTGCTCTTGGCGGGATCGAACTCGATCCTCACCGCATGGAAGATTGCATCGCCGGAAGCAGCGTCAATACACCCGCTTCTTCGGCTTGATGTACTCCATCTGGTTCGACAGCGTGTAGGTGTGCACCGGGCGGTCGTCGAGCGTCACGGTCTTCGCGCTCACGTCGCAAAAACTGAGCGTGTGCTTCATCCAGTTCCCGTCGTCGCGCTCGGGGAAGTCCTCGCGGGCATGCGCGCCGCGCGATTCCTGCCGGGCCAGCGCCGAGTCCATCGTCACCACGGCCTGCGCGATGAGGTTGTCGTATTCCATCGTCTCGATGAGGTCGGAGTTCCAGACCAGCGAGCGGTCCTTCACGCCGACGTCCTCCGAGCCCTGCCAGACCTCGTGGATCTTCCCGTGGCCCTCTTCCAGCACCTCGCCAGTGCGGAACACGGCGCAGTTCGACTGCATGGTGCGCTGCATCCGGTCGCGCAGCACCGCTGTCGGCGTCGAGCCCTTCGCGTAACGGAAGCGGTCGAGGCGTGCTAGCGAGTTCTCGCCGGCGTTCGCGGGCAGCGGCTCGTGCCCTTGTCCGGGCGTCACCGTCTCGGCGCAGCGCAGCGCCGCCGCGCGGCCGAACACCACGAGATCGATCAGCGAGTTGCTTCCGAGCCGGTTCGCGCCGTGGACGGAGACGCAGGCCGCCTCGCCGACCGCCATCAGGCCGGGCACCACGGCGTCCGGGTCGCCGTTCTTCTTGGTAAGCACCTCGCCGTGATAGTTCGTCGGGATGCCGCCCATGTTGTAGTGCACCGTCGGCAGCACCGGGATCGGCTCCCGCGTCACGTCGACCCCCGCGAAGATCCGCGCCGATTCCGAGATGCCCGGCAGCCGCTCGTGCAGGATCTTCGGGTCGAGATGGTCGAGGTGCAGGAAGATGTGGTCCTTGTTCTTGCCGACCCCGCGCCCGTCGCGGATCTCCATCGTCATCGAGCGCGAGACGACGTCGCGGCTGGCGAGGTCCTTGGCGGAGGGCGCGTAGCGCTCCATGAAGCGCTCGCCTTCCGAGTTCGTCAGATAGCCGCCTTCGCCGCGCGCGCCTTCCGTGATCAGGCAGCCCGCGCCGTAGATGCCGGTCGGGTGGAACTGCACGAACTCCATGTCCTGCAAGGGCAGCCCCGCGCGCAGCACCATAGCGTTGCCGTCGCCGGTGCAGGTGTGGGCGGAGGTCGCCGAGAAATAGGCGCGGCCGTAGCCGCCGGTGGCCAGAATCGTCTTCTTCGCCCGGAAGCGGTGGATCGAGCCGTCGTCCATCGAGAGCGCGACGACGCCGCGGCAGGCGCCCTCCTCGTCCATGATCAGGTCGATCGCGAAGAACTCGATGAAGAATTCCGAGGAATAGCGGAGCGACTGGCCGTAGAGCGTGTGGAGGATCGCGTGGCCGGTGCGGTCGGCGGCGGCGCAGGTGCGCTGCGCGGCCGGCCCCTCGCCGAACTCCGTCGTCATGCCGCCGAACGGCCGCTGGTAGATGCGCCCGTCCTCGGTGCGCGAGAACGGCACGCCGAAGTGCTCCAGCTCGTAGACGGCGGCCGGGGCCTCGCGCACCAGATACTCGATCGCGTCCTGGTCGCCGAGCCAGTCCGACCCCTTCACGGTGTCGTACATGTGCCAGCGCCAGTCGTCCTTGCCCATGTTGCCGAGCGAGGCGGCGACGCCGCCTTGCGCGGCGACCGTGTGCGAGCGCGTCGGGAAGACCTTGGTGATGCAGGCGGTGCGAAGCCCGGCCTGCGCCGCCCCGAGCGTCGCGCGAAGCCCCGCGCCGCCCGCGCCCACCACCACGACGTCGAATGTGTGGTCGACGAACTCGTAGGCCTTGCCGTTCTGCGCCGGCGCGGTGCGGAGCGGCTGGCCGGTCTCGGTCGCGTTGCTCATGACCTTACGCTCCGAAGCTCAGTTTCAGGATCGCGAAGAGGCTCGCCACGGCGACCACGATCGCGAAGAAGTTCGAGAGGATCTGCATCGGCAGGCGCGTATGGCCGTGCGCGTAGTCCTCGATGATCGTCTGCATGCCGAGCCGCATGTGCACGGTGGCGGAGACGATCGTCAGCGCCATCACGATGCCGACGAGCGGGTTGTGGAAGGCGGCGCGGACCGTGGCGTAGTCCTTGTCGTGCAGATGGACGAGGAGGATCACGAACGAGGTCAGGAGCACGACGTTCGCGATGCCCGTCAGCCGCTGCTGCC
Source organism: Plantimonas leprariae (assembly GCF_008802405.1). GTDB lineage: Bacteria > Pseudomonadota > Alphaproteobacteria > Rhizobiales > Rhizobiaceae > Plantimonas > Plantimonas leprariae. Next base: position 96,398 of record NZ_VZDO01000003.1, on the reverse strand, counting down.
AGAAGTGGTCGGTGCCGGTGCCCGTCGCGCCGGTGCCGCGGGCGCGCGAGAGATCGGTGCGCATCTTGGCCATGACGATGGTTCCGTTTCAGAGCGCTGCGACGACGATCCAGAGGATCAGCGTGAGGAGGATCGAGCCGGCGAGGTTGGCGAGCGCGAGCTTGGTGGAGGTCTCCTTCTGGAGCCCGTGGCCGGTGTCCCAGACGAAGTGCCGGATGCCGCCGAGCATGTGGTGGATCAGCGCCCACGAATAGCCGAACAGCACGAGCCGCCCGAGGATGGAGCCGAAGAACCACGCCGCCCAGCCGAAGGCGGCCGGGCCGCTCGCCGCCGCGACCAGCCACCAGACGACGAGCACCGTGCCGAAGTAGAGCGCCGCGCCGGTGATGCGATGCAGGATCGACATCGCCATGGTCGGTTGGAACCGGTAGACGGTCAGGTGCGGGGACAGCGGGCGCACGACCTTGGTGGGTGCGGCATCGGACATCGGCGACTCCTTCGGGTCCGCCGCGAAGATCGTGCCGCGGCGGTTTCCCGATCCGAGGTTAAGAGGTCATCGGCGGCGCGAATGCAAGAGCCTGGAATCGGTCAAAGGAGCGCGCCCCGCCCCAAAATCGATTAGCACGTCGCGCCGGCCGCGTTCAGCGCTCGATGAAGCGGATGACGTAGCTCGACCAGTCGGCCGGAACCGCGATCCGGTCGTAGAACTGCCGGTTCGCGGCCGAGCCGCGCGGCGCGTGCAGCACCAGCTTCGACCATCCCCGCGTGTCGGCCTCCTCGGCGAGAAGGTCGACCATCGCCCGCGCGATGCCCTTCCGCCGATGCGTGTGGTGGACGTAGATGTGCTCGGCAAGGCCCGAGCGCATGCCGGTCCAGGGATCGGGCAGGTCGTAGAACATCAGGAAGCCGACCAGCGCGCCGTCGAGCCGCGCGCCCAGCACCTCGGCCGTGCGGTCCTGCAGCAGCTGCTCGGCATAGACCTTGTCCGGCGCGCCCGGCGCGCCGCGGAACATCGCCTGGTTGTAGTTCGCGATCAGCGGCGCGAACTCGCGGGCGTCCTTCAGCCGGAGAAGCCTGATCTCGATGTCGGGATGCGGCAGCGGTTCCATGGCCCATCCCTTCCCCCGGAATCGAACAACAATCAAGCGGCCGACAGGCCCGGCCGGACGCGCGGAAACCGATCGTCAACCACGATCCGATTTCCAGTCTTCGGCAGGGAACCCGGCACTTCCAAAAACCTGAGGTTGCATGCACCATAAAATGCAATCAAAGATGGTTCGGGGTCACTCATGCAATTTTGCCCATTGCCTCGATGCGCGGCGCTTCGTCTCGCCGCCCGCCTCGCGCGCTGCCGTGCCGGCGGCGGCGCCGTCGAGTTCGCCATGTTGGCTCCCGTGCTCCTGGTGCTCCTGTTCGGCATCCTGCAGGGCGGCCTCCTCCTCGGCATCGCCCATTCGGTCGAGCAGCTCTCGGCGGATGCCGGCCGCTACGCGGCGACGGGGCTCGACGCCGACGAGCGGCAAATGCTGGCCGCGCGCTGGCTGGCGCGCCAGGCTCCGACCTATCCGCTGATCCGCCCCGGCCTGATCGCCGCCCGGACGACGGAGGCCGATGGCGCGCTCACCGTCACCGTCGATTACGACGCCTCCTACCTGCCGCGGATTCCGATCCTCGACGCCGTCTTCCGGCTGCCGACCGCGATCGAGCGCTCCGCGACGCTGATGGTGCCATGACCGCGGCGCTCCGCCGTTTCACGGTGGCGAGGAACGGTTCCGCCCTCGTCGGCTTCGCGCTGGCGCTGCCGGTTCTTCTTGGCGCCGCGGCCTTCGGCGTCGACACCGGCGTGCTGTTCCTCGAACGGCGCGCCCTGCAGAAGGCGGTGGACGCCGCCGCGCTCGCCGCCGTCCTGCAGCCCTCAGGCGAGGCGCCGGGCGTCGTGCGGCGCGTCATGGCGGCGAACGGCGCGGCGGACGCGGCGTTCGAATTGCGCTTCGGCCGCTGGGAGGGCGATCGCGGCCGCGACCCCGACGCCCGCTTCGGCCATGCCGGCGAGGTGAACGCCGTCTCGCTGGAGGCCTCGCGCCGGGTGCCGACGCTGTTCGCCCGCATCTTCGGCCAGCTGGAGAAGCCGATCGGGGCGCGGGCGCGGGCCGTCGCGCTGCCGGCCGTGTCCTTCGCGCTCGGCAGCCGGCTCGCCTCCGTCGATCCGCCGCTGGCGGACGCGGTGCTGGAGCCGCTCGTCGGCTCCGGCCTCGGCCTCACAGTCATGGACTATCGCGACCTCGCGCGCTCGACGGTTCGCACGGACGGGTTCCTGCGCATGCTCGCCGGCGCGACGGGCCTGCCGTCGTCGTCAAGGGCCCGCGAAGTCCTGGCGCGCCCGGTGTCGTTGTCGGTCATGCTCTCGGTCGCGGCGGGAGAGCTCGCTCGCGACGGCGATCGGGCCGGTGCGGCGACGATGCGCAAGGCGAGCCGCCACGTGGCGGACGGCGCGGCCACCGTCGTGCCGGCCGACCTTCTCGGCCTCGACCCGGACTTCGCCGACCTGCGGCTGGACTATCCGAACCGCGCGCTCGCGGCGCGCCTGTCCGTCCTGTCGCTCCTGTCGGCGGCGCTCACTGAGCGGGGCATCGGCAACGCCGCGACGGCACGCTTCGGTCTGCCCGGTATAGCGGAAGCCAAAGCACTCCTTCTTCTCGGCGAAGCGGAGTCCGGCGCCCGTGCGCTCTCCCTCGGCGGCGCCGCTGCCTCGGCCGAGACCGCGCAACTGAAGGCGCGGCTGCTGCTCACCGCCGGCGCGGGCGTGGCGGGCGCGACGCTGGACGTGCCGGTGGAACTCGTCGCGGCGGGCGCGCGTGCCGAAGTCGTGGCCGCGACCTGCTCGGCCGACCCGGCGAAGCGGGAGGTGAAGCTCGCCGTGCAGCCGGGCGTCGTCCGTCTGTCGCTCGGGAATTCATCTCCGACCTTGGGAGAGCTCTCGATCACCGGCAAGCCTCTGCCGGCGAGGCTCGTCGACGCGCCGCTCGTCACGGTCGAAGGCTCGGCGACGGCGACGCTGCGCCAGACCGCGCCGACCGTCGTCAGCTTCCGCGGCGCCGAGATCGGCAGCGGCGCGACGAAGACCGTCCGGACGCGGACGCTCGCCTCCAGCCTCGTCGCCGGATTGTTCGACGATGCGGATCTGCACGTGAGGGCCGGGGCGCTCGGCCTCGCCTTCCCGCTCGCCGCCGCGCCGGTGCGCGCCGCGCTGGCGACCCTCGCCGAGCCGACCGACGAGGTGCTGGACGCGCTCCTCGCCGTCGCCGGCATCGGGCTTGGCGAAGCGGACGTCCGCGTCGACGATCTCGTCTGCTCGAACGCCCGCATCGTCGGCTGACGGCGATAAGCCGCCGTCGGCCGGATTTCCGGTGGCTTATTCGGCCGCTTCGCGCACGCCCGACCCGAGCCGCTCGCTGATGAGCTGGCGCATCTTGATGAGGTCGGCGTTGAACTGGCGGATGCCCTCGGCAAGCTTCTCCGTCGCCATCGCGTCCTCGTTCATCGCCCAGCGGAAGCTCTTCTCATCGTAGCGGACGCGCTCCGGCTTGGCGCCACCGCTGGATTCGGGCGAGAGCTTGCGCTCCAGCTTGCCCTGGTCCTTGTCGAGCTCGTCGAGCAGCGCCGGCGAGATGGTCAGGCGGTCGCAACCGGCCAGTTCCTCGATCTCGCCGGTGTTGCGGAAGGAAGCGCCCATCACCACGGTTTCGATGCCGTGCGCCTTATAGGTGCGGTAGATGTCCTGCACCGACAGGACGCCCGGGTCCTCGGTGGCCGTGAACGTCTTGCCGCTCGCCTTCGCGTGCCAGTCGAGGATGCGGCCGACGAAGGGCGAGATCAGGAACGCGCCCGCATCCGCCGCGGCCATCGCCTGCGCCTTGTTGAAAATCAGCGTCATGTTGCAGTCGATGCCGGCCTTCTGCAGCTGCTCCGCCGCGCGGATGCCTTCCCATGTGGAGCCGAGCTTGACGAGGATGCGATCCTTCGAGACGCCGCGCGCCTCGTATTCCTCGATGATCTCGTGCGCCTTCTTCACCGAGCCTTCGGTATCGAAGGAGAGGTCCGCGTCGACCTCGGTGGAGACGCGGCCCTTGACCAGCTTGGTCAGTTCGGTGCCGACCGAGATGGCGAGGCGGTCGCCGATCTTCACGACGCGCTGCGTCTCGTCGAGGTTCTGCGAGCGGCCCCAGTCCAGCGCCTCGTCGAACTTCTCGGCGAAGAGCGGCAGGCCGACCGCCTTCAGGACGAGCGAGGGGTTGGTGGTGCAGTCCACCGGCTTCAGGCGCTTCACGGCTTCGATGTCGCCGGAATCGGCGACGACGAGCGTCATCTCGCGCAATTGCTCGAGCTTGCTGGGCATGGTGATTCTCCCCGTGCTTACGATCCGGAACTCCGCTTACATATAGGCGGTTCCGGCCGCAAAGCCGAGAGCGGGCGGCAGCTTTCGCAGCGACCTTACGAGCTTGTGGACGCGCGGTCCGACGCTGCTTCGGGCCCGAGCTGGTGCTTCAAGCTGTCGACCACCTGCCGGACCTCGCTCGCCGCCTGCTGCGACCCGCCGATCGACAGGGCCTTCGCCGCGTCGCCGACGAGTTCGGCGAGATCCTCGGAACCGCCGTGGAATTCCGGCTCGAGCATCATGGCCCGCAGCCGGCTTTGGTTCGATGACATGCCGGCATCCTAGCCGATCCCGACCGGCACGCCACCCCTCATCCCGGCCGACGGCGGCGAACCGCTGCGGCGATTGCGCCCATCAGGCGGCGGCAAGCGGCTCCGTCGCGCGGATCAGCCAGTCCCGGTCCGCGGCTTCGAGATCGCCTTCGAGGCGCTCGCGCACGCTGGCGTGGTACTCGTCCACGAAACGGCGCTCCTCCGTGGTCAGCAGCGCGACGTCGATCAGCCGCCGGTCGTAGGGCACGAAGGTCAGTGTCTCGAAACCGAGCGTCCGGCGCTCCGCCCCCGCCGGCTGCGGGTCGAGCTCCACCACCGCGAGAAGGTTCTCGATGCGGATGCCGAACGCGCCTTCCTTGTAGTAGCCGGGCTCGTTCGACACGATCATGCCGGGCTGGAGCGGCGTCTCGGTGCCGCGTTTCGACAGGCTCTGCGGCCCCTCGTGCACCGAGAGATAGGCGCCGACGCCGTGCCCGGTGCCGTGGTCGTAGTCGACGCCGGATGCCCAGAGGAACTGCCGGGCGAGCGTGTCGATCTGCGCGCCGGTGACGCCTTGCGGGAAGCGGGCCCGGCTGACCGCGATATGGCCCTTCAGGACTTGCGTATACCGCCGCCGCATCTCGTCGCTGGGCGTGCCCGTCGCGAGCGTGCGGGTGATGTCGGTCGTGCCGTCGAGATACTGCGCGCCGGAATCGACGAGATAGATCGCGTCGGACCCGAGCCGGGCGGCGGATGCCTCGTCGGCATGGTAGTGCGCCTGCGCGGCGTTGCCGGCGAAGGCCGAGATCGTCGCGAAGCTCGGGCCGCGGTGGCGGTTGCCGCCCGCCCGGAACGTTTCCAGCTTCTCGGCCGCCGTCCATTCGGTGAGCGTCGACGGGTCCTCGCCGTCGAACCAGTTGAGGAAACGCACCACCGCCTTCGCGTCGCGCCGGTGCGCCTCGCGCGCGCCGGAAAGCTCGGCCTCCGACTTCACCGCCTTCATCAGCGAGATCGGGTCGGGACCGACATCGGCCGTCGCCCCCGCCGCCTCCAGCGCCTGGATGATCGCGACGCCGGCCGTCGCGCGGTCGACCCGCACCCGCCGGTCCTTCAGCCCGTCGAGCGCGTGCGCGAACTCGGCCGGCTCCCGGATGTCGATGCCGCCGTCCGCCGTCGCGATCGCGCTCCGCACTTGCGGAGAAAGCTTCTCCGGCGCCATGAATAAGGTGCCGGTGCCGTCCGCCATCAGGATGGCGGTGCCGAAGGCGATCGGCAGCATCGCGACGTCCTCGCCCCTGATGTTGAAGGCCCAGGCGAGGTTGTCGGGGGCCGAGACCACCAGCGCGTCGAGGTGCTTCTCGGTGAGCTCCGCCGCGATCCGGCCGCGTTTCGCCGCCGCCGATTCGCCCGCGAACTCCTCCGGCCAGAGCTCGACCGCGCCTTGCGGTTCGGCCGGCCGGTCCCGCCAGACGCGGTCGACGAGGTTGCCCTCGGTCGGCACCAGCCGCAGCCCCTGGCTCCCGAGCGCCGCTTCCATCTGCCGGATCTGCCCCGGCGTGTGGAGCCGCGGGTCGTAGCCGATCCGCTCGCCGCGCGCGAGGTTTGCCGCCGCCCAGCCCTCGATCGGCTCGTCGATGAGATGCCGGTATTCCCAGAAGCTTAGCAGCGCCTGCCGCCGCACCTGGATCGTGTAGCGTCCGTCGACGAACAGCGCCGCCCGCTCCCGGCCCACCGCGGCCATGCCCGCCGAGCCGGTGAAGCCGGACACGAAGCGCAGCCGCTCGGACGAGGGCGCGACGTATTCGCCCTGCACCTCGTCGGCGCGCGGCACGATCAGGGCCGCTAGATCCTCGCGCCGCATCTCGCTGCGCAGCGTCTCGAGGCGTTGCGCCTGCTCGCTCTCGTTCATCGCCGCCGTCCCTTTCCCCGCTCGAACTTCGATGCCACATAGGCGCAAATCACCGCGGAGGCACGCATGTTCATCGCCATGAACCGCTTCAAGGTCGTCAAGGATGGAGCGGAGGAGTTCGAGGAACTCTGGCGCACGCGCACCACGAACCTGCGCGGCCTGCCCGGCTTCGTCGAGTTCCACATGCTGAAAGGTCCCGAGCGCGACGACCACCGGCTCTACTCCTCCCATACGGTCTGGGAGTCGAAGGCGCATTTCGAGGACTGGACGCTCTCGGAAGCTTTCCGCGCCAGCCACGCCAAGGCCGGCGGCACCCGCCCTCTCTATCTCGGCCACCCAGAATTCGAGGGCTTCGAGGTCATCCAGACTGTCTCGAACGAAAGCTGAGCCGGCTTACTTCCAAGCTGTCGGCTCGATCGGCACGAGGTTCGCCGCGAACTGCCGCGTGCAGCTCTCCCACGAGAAGCCTTCCGCGAAGCGCCGGCAGGCGGCGCGGTCGAGCCGCAGCGCGTTGAGCGCAGCCGACGCCAGATCCTCCGACAGGACGCCGACGCCCGAGCCGTCGCCGAGGATGTCCAGCGGCCCCGGCACCGGCAGCGCCGCCACCGGCGTGCCGCAGGCCAGCGCCTCCAGCACCACGAGGCCGAAGGTCTCGAACCTGGACGGCAGCACGAACACGTCGGCGGCCGCGAAATGCCGCGCCAGCTCGTCGCCGTGGCGATAGCCGAGAAAGCGTACCGCCGGCCACTTCCCGCGATATTCGCCGAGCTGCGGCCCGTCGCCGACGACCAGCTTCGTGCCCGGCAGGTCGAGCCCGAAGAAGGCTTCGAGGTTCTTCTCCCGCGCGACGCGCCCGACATAGAGGAAGATCGGCCGGGGCAGCCCGAGGAAATCCGGATCGAAGTCGGGCCGGTCGCGCCACGGCCGGAACGCCGCCGTATCCACCGCCCGGCCCCAGCGGCGGATGCGGCGGAACCCGTAGCCGCCGAGTTGCCGCTCCAGCGAATCCGTCTGCACCATGAACGCGGCGCCCGCGTCGTGGAACCAGCGCTGCATCCGGTAGAGGTGCCGGCGGTCGATGCCGAGCCGCGCCTCGAAATAATCGCCGAACCGCGTGTGGAACGAGGTCGTGAACGGCACGCCGCGCCTGACGCACCACGCCCGCGCCGCCAGTCCGATCGGCCCTTCCACCGGCACGTGGATCGCGTCCGGCCGGAACCGCTCGATCATCCGCCCGATGCGCCAGGGGAGGGCGAGCCGCACTTCCGGGTAGCTCGGGGCCGGCATACCCAAGCGGAAGCGGTCCGGGCCGATCACCTCCACCGCGTGCCCCATCGCCCGGAGCAGGTCGACCGTGGTCTCGAACACGCGCACCACGCCGTTCACCTGCGGCTGCCAGGCATCGGTCGCGATCAGGATGCGCATGGGCAAAATCGTATCCCGTCCATTGGGAGCGGAGGTTTCATGTCCTCCATTACGATGTTAGTTGAGAAAAAGCTGTCGCGCCGCGGCGGTCGGGGGGAGATGCTGTCAAGAGTCATGAGAGTCATTGTCCTCGGCGGCGACGGGTTCTGCGGCTGGCCGACCTCGCTCCACCTGTCCGCGAACGGTCATCGGGTCACGATCGTCGACAACCTCGTGCGCCGACGCACCGACGCCGAGCTCGGCGCGTCCAGCCTCACGCCGATCCGCTCGATCGAGGAGCGGCTGCAGGCCTGGCGCGAGACCCGCAACTCGCCGATCGACTTCGCCGAGATCGACGTCGCCCACGATTACGACGCGCTGGAGGAGCTGTTCCGCGAGGTGCGGCCGGACGCGATCGTCCATTTCGCCGAGCAGCGCGCCGCGCCCTATTCGATGAAGTCGCCGCGCCACAAGCGCTATACGGTCGACAACAACGTCAACGCGACGAACGCCGTGCTCTGCGCGATGGTGGAGGCCGCGCCCGACGCCCACCTCGTTCATCTCGGCACGATGGGCGTCTACGGCTACGGCAAGACCAAGGGCATGCAGATCCCGGAAGGCTACATCGACGCGACCTTGCGTTCCGGCGGCGTCTCGGCCGACGTCGAGATCCTCTACCCGGCCGATCCCGGCTCGATCTACCACATGACGAAGACGCTGGATCAGCTCCTGTTCTTCTACTACGCCAAGAACGACGGGCTCCGGATCACCGACCTTCACCAGGGCATCGTCTGGGGCACGGCGACGCCGGAAACCCTCCTCGACGAGCGCCTCGTCAACCGCTTCGACTACGACGGCGACTACGGCACCGTCCTCAACCGTTTCCTGATGCAGGCGGCGATCGGCCATCCGCTGACCGTCCACGGCTCGGGCGGCCAGACCCGCGCCTTCATCCATATCCGCGATACCGTCCAGTGCATCGAGAAGGCCGCTTCCACCCCGCCGAAGCGCGGCGAGCGGGTGCGGATCATCAACCAGATGACCGAGACGCACCGCGTGCGCGACCTCGCATCCATGATCTCCGGCATGACCGGGGTGCCGGTCGAGCACCAGCACAATCCGCGGAAGGAGGCGGCCGAGAACGATCTCGTGGTCGCCAACGACACGCTGATCAAGCTCGGTCTCCAGCCGACGCGGCTGTCGGACGGGTTGATGACGGAGGTCGTGGAGGTGGCGCGCCGCTACGCCTCGCGCTGCGATCCGGCGAAGATCGTCTCGCAGAGCCGCTGGGTGCGCGCCGAGGCGGCCGAATAGACCGCCCCCGCCACACGTAATTGGCACGGGCCGGGCGCAGCGCTAATCGTATAGCCATGACCGAATCGCTGCGACGTCCCGCCCTCGCCTTTCTCGCCGTCCTCGGCGGCCTCCTCTGGTTCGGTCCGGGCGCTTCCGCGCAGCAGCTCGCGGGCTGCACGCGCGACGTGGCGGAGAACCCGCGCCGCTTCGTCTTCCGCTGCCCGGGCGGCCTCACCGTCGAGGCCGAGCCGGGCTCCGGCGCAGCCGTCGCCAGCGCCGCGCCGGACGGCACGCCCCGCGCCGTTTCCGTTCGAGCCAAGGCGGTGCTCGTCGACCTCGAACCCCGCCAGGGCCGGCGCTTCGAGATCCGCGCGCCGCAGGCGATCGCCTCCGTGCGCGGCACGGTCTACGCGGTCGACGTGTCGCGCGGCCAGTCCTCCGTCTTCGTGGTCGAGGGCCGGGTGCGCGTCGCCGGCCGGGCGGGGCAGGGGGCGGTGACGCTTTCCCCCGGCGAAGGCGTCGACGTCCGCGCCGGCGCGCCGCTCACCGTCCGGCGCTGGCCGCAGCCGCGCGCCAGCGCGCTGCTCGCCCGGTTCGGCAGGTGACCACCAGCCGCTGGCGGCCGGCGCGCCTTTCGCTCCGGCTGGCCCTGCCGCTGATCCTCCTCGGCCTCGCCTTCGCCGGCGCGCTGGGCCGTGCGCATCTCGCCGGCGAGGGCAGCGTGCTCGACCGGGTGGAGGCGACGCTCGCCGACATCCGCCTTCTCGCCGCAGGCCCGCGGCCGGCGCCGCGGAACATCGCGATCGTCGCGATCGACGACCGGACGGTCGCGGCGGAAGGCGGCTATCCGCTGCCGCGCGCCCGGCTCGCCGATCTCGTGTCGCGCATCGGCGCCATGCGGCCGAAGGCTCTGGCGCTCGACATCCTTCTCGCCGATCCCGGCGACCCCGCGGCGGATGCGGCCCTCGCCGCGGCCTTCGCTCGCTTGCCACACGTCCTCGCCGCGGCCGGCACCTTCGACCGGCGCCCCGACCAGCCGCGCCCCGACATCCCCGCGACGGCGGGCGAACTCTGGCCGGCCGCGCCCTTCTTCGATCCGGATGCCGTCGGCCTCGTCAACGTCGCGACCGACCCGTCCGGCGCTCCGCGCTTCTTTCCGCTCGTCTTCGAGACCTCGCGCGGCTTCGTGCCGAGCTTCGTGCTCCGGGCGGCGAGCCTTCTGCGCGGCACGGATCCGGTTCTGTCGCCGGAGGGGCTCCGTTTCGGCCCGGAGATCGTCCCGCTCGACCTCGGCCGGCATCTTCCCGTCCGCTCGCTCGGCCCCGGCGGCACGGTGGAAACGATCAGCGCGCGCGACGTTCTGGCCGGCGCGGTCGCGCCGGACCGCCTCGCCGGCCGCCTCGTGCTCGTCGGCGTCACCGCGACCGCGATCGGCGACACCTTCGGCACGGCCTTCGATGCGGTCGTGCCCGGCGTCGAGGTGCTGGCCGGCGGCGTCGCCTCGCTCGCCCGCGGCGAGGGGCTCCGCCGCGACGCCACGGTCCGCCGTCTCGACGCCGCCGCGACGCTCGTCGCCGCCGGCGTCGGCGCGGCGCTCGTCGCGTTCGCGCCGCTCCTCCTCGCCGTGTCCCTGTCGGCGACCGTTCTCGCGCTCTGGCTCGGCGCGGCGGTCGTCCTCTACGGCGAGGGCGTCTGGATCTCGATGACGCTGCCGCTCGCCGGCGTCCTGCCGCCGCTCCTCGTCGTCTTCGCGGCGCGCCAGCTCGCGCAGCGGCGGAGCGTCGCCGCCCTCGCGCGGATGGAAAGCGAGTTCCGCCGCTTCCAGCCGCCGGCCTTCGCGGCGCGCCTCGCCAGCGACCCGAACTTCCTCCGCGCCCCGGCCGAGCGGGACGCCGGCATCCTCTTCGTCGATCTCGCCGGCTTCACCCGCCTGTCCGAGACGCTCGGCTCGGCGCGCATCCACGACTTCCTCCGCCGCTACCATTCGCTGATCGAGGGCACGGGCGAGGCCCACGGCGGCGCGGTGATGAACTTCATGGGCGACGGCGCGATGGTGCTGTTCGGCGTGCCGGACCCGACCGGCGACGACGCGGCGCGCACGCTCGCCGCCACCTTCGCGCTGCGCGCGGCGGTGGAAGACTGGATCGCCGAAACGGGTCTCGGCCGCGGCTTCCTCGGCGTCCGGCTCGGCGCGCATTTCGGCCGGATCACCCTGTCGCGGCTCGGAGCCGAGGCGCACCAGCAGATCACCAGCAGCGGCGACAACGTCAACGTCGCGGCGCGCCTGATGGAGGTCGCCAAGCAGCAGCGCGCCGTGGTCGTCGCCTCGCGCGATCTCCTGGACGCCGCCGGCCCGGCGGCCGAGGGACGCGTGCCGCCCCCGACCGGCGCGTTCGACGCCGCGATCCGCGGCCGGGAAGGCACGAAGGGCGTCGCCTTCTGGCGCTAGCCGCGCCGCCGGCCCTGTTTCCGATCGGAGGCGTCCCTACATGTCGGCCGCCGCGCCCGCGGCTTCGACCCATCGCGAGACCACCCCTTCTTGCCGGACGCCGTTCCCGATCCCGCCGCGCCGCTGGATGCGAAGCTCCCGCCCGTGATCGGGCCCATCCTGTTCGCGCGCGGCAGCGGCGAGGAGGCATGCCGGCTCGCCGCGCTGGCCGTCGTCCCGTCCTGGAACCGGCCGCCGCCGCTCGTCGCGGAGGGCGGCGAGGTCGCGCCCGCCCGCCTCGCCGAGCTCTTCGGCTGGACCGCCTGGGGCTACGACTTCGCGCTGCCGGCGCGGCCGGATGCATCCTACGAGTTCGCCGGCCGCTGCTTTCCCGTCCGCACCGACCTTTCCGGCGACGTCGCGCTCGCCTTCGTCTCCTGCAACGGCCAGGAGACCGGCGACGAGGCGCGCCAGGCGGAGAGCCGCAACCTGATGTGGCGGCGGCTCCAGGGCGAGCACGAGCGGCGGCCCTTCGCGCTCCTCCTCCACGGCGGCGACCAGCTCTATGCCGACGAGGCGCTGGACAGCCATCCCGAAGTGGCGCGCTGGGCGAAGCTGCCGCCGCGCCGGCGGCCCGGCATCCGCTGGACGCCTGAGATGGAGGAGGCCGTCCGGCGCTGGTTCGCCGCCCGCTACCTGACGCTCCTCGCCGAGCCGGCGATGGCGGCGCTGCTGTCGCAGGTACCCTCCCTGATGATGTGGGACGACCACGACATCATGGACGGCTGGGGCAGCCACCCGAGCGGCGTTCAGGAAAGCCCGGTCGGGGAGGGGATCTTCCGCATCGCCCGCGAGATGTTCGCGCTGTTCCAGCAGGGCGTCGCGCCGGACGCCGTGCCGCCGCTGGCCCCCGATCCCGCCGGCGTGTCGCTGACGCTGGGCGCCGCCTTTCCGGGCTTTCGCGTCGTTGCGCCGGACCTTCGCTCCGAGCGGACGCAGACCCGCGTCATGGGGCCGAACGGCTGGCAGAGCTTCGAGCGGCTGCTGCGGACGGTGCGCGAGGGCGAGCGGGTCCTCGTCGTCTCCTCCGTCCCGGCGCTCGGGCCGCGCCTGTCGCTGCTGGAGCGCATCCTCGACCGCCTGCTGGGCACGCAACGGCACGAGGACGACCTCCGCGACCAGTGGCAGAGCTTCGCGCACCGGCTCGAATGGCAGCGCTTCCTTTCCTGCCTCGCGAAGCTGGCGACGGCGCGCGGCGCAGCGGTCACGGCGCTTTCCGGCGAGATCCATCTCGCGGCGCGCGGCACCATGCCGCTCGGCCCCGGCGGCGTCCTGCACCAGCTCGTCGCCTCCGGCATCTCGCACCCCGCGCCCTCGCGCTTCTACGCCCGCGCGCTCGGCGGCCTCGCCCGCCTCGGCCACCGGCCGCTGAAAGACATGCCGATCCGCATGCATCCGCTGCCCGGCCGGCGCGGCCTCTACGCGGCCGAGCGCAACTACCTCGTTCTCACGCGCGAAGCCGGGCGCTGGACCGCCGAATGGGAGCTGGAAGCCGGCGGCCGCACCCCGCCGCTGACGATCTGACGGCCTGCCCAAAAAATCCGCCCCGACGCTCGATTGTGACAGCCGGACCTGTCATCGAACCGTCATGGGAGTGGAAATCGAGCGCAAGTTCCTAGTCGCGGGCGACCGCTGGCGAAGCGGCGACCATCCCTCGCAAGGCTTCCGCCAGTTCTATCTGGCGCGGGCCGACGGCTTCTCGGCGCGGGTGCGCATCGTCGACGAGGCGCAAGCCTTCCTGACGCTGAAGACCGGGCGCGGTCGCTCGCGCGGCGAGTTCGAGTACCCGATCCCGCTCCGCGACGCCCACGATCTCGAAGCCGCCCGCACCGGCGAGCTGATCGCGAAGCGCCGCCACCGCATCGCCCACGGTCGCCACGTCATCGAGGTCGACGTCTTCGAGGACGCTCTCCATCCGCTCGTCGTCGCCGAGATCGAGCTGGAAACGGAGGAGGACGATGTCGCGTTGCCGGACTGGTTCGGCCGCGAGGTGACGGACGACCCGGCCTTTTCCAACGCAGCGCTCGCCGCCGACGGCCTGCCCGAGGAGTTTCGATCTTGAGTTTCCGCATCGATCCCACGAAACCCCTCGCCGAGGAGGTCCGCCGCATCGCCGCCGACCAGATCGGCAAGGCCGTCGCCGAGCTGGAAACTCCGGCGATCGACCGGCACGAGGCGATCCACGACGTCCGGAAACGCGCCAAGAAGCTGCGCGCGCTGCTCCGCCTCGTGCGCTCGGGCGACGAATCCCTCTACAAGGCGGAGAACGCGCGCCTGCGCGATCTCGCCCGCCGCCTGTCCGGCACTAGAGATCGCACCGCGCTGATCGAGGCGGCGGACGGCCTCGCCGCGGCGGTCGGCGGCGAGGGCGCGCCGCTGCGTCCGCTTCGCGAGGCGCTGGCGAAGCGCCGCGACGCGGCGCTCGCCGCCGAGGGCGACCAGGACGCGCTCGTCGCCGAGACGGTGGCGGAGCTGCAGCGCGCGGCCGAGGCGATCGACAAGCTCTCCTTCGCCGGCTCGGACGCGAAGATCGTCGCCCGCGGCGTCGCCCTCAACCACGCGAGAGCCCGCCGCGCCCTGAAGCGGGCGCGAGGCTCCGGCGATCCGGCGCGCTTCCACGAGCTCCGCAAGCGCGCGAAATACCAGATGCACCACCTCCGCCTCCTCCGCGACCTCTGGCCGGAAGCGCTGAAGCCCGTCCACGACGCGGCGGAGGCGGTCGCGGAAGACCTCGGCCGCGACCACGACTACGCGGTGCTGACCGCCGAGATGGAAGCCGACCCCGACGCTTTCGGCTCGCACGATGAGCGCGACACCGCGCTCGGCCTCGTCGCGGAGCATTCGGCGGATCTGCGCGCGAAATCGCTGCCCGTCTGCGCCCGGCTCTACGCCGAGCCGCCGCGGCTCGCCCGCGAGCGCGTCCGCGCCCTCTGGCGCGCCGCCGCAAGCCCTTCCGTTTGAGGTGGAATTCTATAAGAGCGGGGCCATGACGACCCCGCTCTCGCATATCCGCAACTTCTCGATCGTGGCCCATATCGACCACGGCAAGTCGACCCTCGCCGACCGCCTCATCCAGATGACGGGCGGGCTGGAGGCGCGCGACATGAAGGAGCAGGTGCTCGACTCGATGGATATCGAGCGCGAGCGCGGCATCACCATCAAGGCGCAGACCGTGCGGCTGCGCTACCGCGCCCGCAACGGCGAGGATTACGTCCTCAACCTCATCGACACGCCCGGCCATGTCGACTTCGCCTACGAGGTCTCGCGCTCGCTTTCGGCCTGCGAGGGCGCGCTGCTCGTCGTCGACGCCGCGCAGGGGGTCGAGGCGCAGACCCTCGCCAACGTCTATCTGGCGATCGACAACGACCTCGACATCGTCCCCGTCCTCAACAAGATCGACCTCCCCGCCGCCGAGCCGGACCGCGTCAAGGAGCAGATCGAGGAGGTGATCGGCATCGACGCCTCGAATGCGGTGATGATCTCGGCGAAGGCCGGCATCGGCATCGACGAGGTGCTCGAAGCCATCGTCACCCGCCTGCCGGCCCCCGCGAACGGCGACCGTAAGGCGCCCTTGAAGGCCATGCTCGTCGATTCGTGGTACGACGCCTATCTCGGCGTCGTCGTCCTCGTCCGCGTCATCGACGGCGAACTCAAGAAAGGCCAGACCATCCGCATGATGGGGACGGACGCGAAGTACCCGGTGGACCGGGTCGGCGTCTTCACCCCGAAGATGGTGAACCAGGATTCGCTCGGCCCCGGCGAGCTCGGCTTCATCACCGCCTCGATCAAGGAGGTGGCCGACACCCGCGTCGGCGACACGATCACCGAGGACCGCCGCCCGACGAGCGACATGCTGCCGGGCTTCAAGCCGGCGCAGCCCGTCGTCTTCTGCGGCCTGTTCCCGGTCGACGCCGCCGATTTCGACGATCTTCGCGCCGCGATGGGCAAGCTCCGCCTCAACGACGCGTCGTTCTCCTTCGAGATGGAGAGTTCCGCCGCGCTCGGCTTCGGCTTCCGCTGCGGCTTCCTCGGCCTCCTGCACCTCGAGATCATCCAGGAGCGCTTGTCCCGCGAGTTCGACCTCGACCTCATCGCGACGGCCCCTTCCGTCGTCTACAAAATCCACCTCACCGACGGCGAGGTGATGGAGCTGCACAACCCGGCCGACATGCCGGACGTGGTGCGGATCGATCATATCGAGGAGCCGTGGATCAAGGCGACGATCCTCACCCCCGACGACTATCTCGGCAACATCCTGCAGCTCTGCCAGGAGCGGCGCGGCGTCCAGACCGACCTCTCCTATGTCGGCAAACGCGCGATGGTCGCCTACGAGCTGCCGCTGAACGAGGTGGTGTTCGACTTCTACGACCGCTTGAAGTCGATCTCGAAGGGCTACGCCTCCTTCGACTACCAGCTCACCGACTACCGCGAGGGCGACCTCGTGAAGATGGGTATCCTCGTCAACGCCGAGCCGGTCGACGCCCTGTCGATGCTCGTCCACCGCACGCAGGCCGAGCGGCGCGGCCGCACCATGTGCGAGAAGCTGAAGGAGCTGATCCCGCAGCACCTCTTCAAGATTCCGATCCAGGCGGCGATCGGCGGCAAGGTCATCGCCCGCGAGACCATCTCGGCGCTGCGCAAGGACGTCACCGCCAAATGCTACGGCGGCGACGCCACGAGAAAGCGCAAGCTCCTCGACAAGCAGAAGGAAGGCAAGAAGCGCATGCGCCAGTTCGGCAAGGTGGAGATCCCACAGGAGGCGTTCATCGCGGCGCTGAAGATGGAGTAGCACCGCCGCACCACGCTCTCCAACTCCCCCTTTATCGTAGCGACTCTTAGAACTCGTGAGGCTGATTGGCGGGCTTCGGCCGCGAGATCGCGGCCTCCGGTTTTCGTGAGCGCTTCCCCTTTTCCCTCATGCTAAGCCTGTCGAAGCACGAGGGAAAAGCTCCAGTGGACATGAGCGCGGTGCCGTCCCTCGACCCTTCGACAAGCTCAGGGTGAGGGATTACCGTGACGGCCTTTCCTCTGCCGGGCCCTCAACATGCTGGAAGCCACCGTCTACATCCTGCGATGCGCGGACGGCTCCTACTATACCGGCCTGACGAAACAGCCGATCGAATCCCGCGTATGGGAACACAACGAAGGCATCTACGAAGGCTTCACCAAGCGCCGGCGCCCGGTCACGCTCGTCTTCACCGAAACCTATGACCGCATGCTCGACGCCATCGCGCGCGAAAAGCAGATCAAGGGCTGGTCCCGCGCGAAGAAGGAAGCGCTGATCGCCCTCGACTACAAAGCCCTGCCGGCCCTGTCCCGCAACCGGCAGGAGCAAGCCGTCAGCACCGCGCCGTCACCTTTCCCTCATGCTGAGCTTGTCGAAGCATCGGGAAAGGTTCCAGCGTACTCCGATACGCAACACGCCTCGCGCGTCGACCCCTCGACAGGCTCGGGGTGAGGGCGGTGGGCGATTTCGAGGCCGCGACATCGCACCGCTTTGAACCGGAGGCGCAAACCATGATCGACATCACCTACGATCCGGAAGCCGACGCCGCCTATTTCCGCATCGGCGAGGGCAAGATCGTCGAGACCGAGGAAACCGGCCCATTCATCTGCGACGTGGACGCCGAAGGCCGCGTGATCGGCATCGAAATCCTTGGCGCCAGCCGAACGCTCGCGCCGGGACCTTGGCGGGATGCGCGCATTCCCGGTACACACCGCGCAGACGCAGCGGAATAGGGGAATCCTTCTGCGAAAGCTTCACCAAGCGCCGCCATCGGGTCACGGTTGTCTTCACTGAAACCCACGACCGTATGCTCGACGCCATCGTGTGGGAAAAGCAGATCGAGGTCTGGTCGCGCGCAAAGAAGGAAGCCCTGATCGCTCTGACCACGAAGCCCTGCCGGCTCTATTGCGCAACCGTCAGGACAATGTGCTGACCGGCTCCGTGACTGTCGACCTTTCGACAGGCTCAGGATGGAGGGCGGCGCTCCAAACCGGAAGTGTAAGCCATGATCGGCATCGCCTACGATCCGGAATCCGACACCGCCTATTTCCGCATGGGCAAGGGCAGGATCGTGGAGGCTCAAGAAGCCGGCTCCCTCATCTACGATGTGGACGCCGCCCTTTGCTCCACCGCCTGATCACCGACTGCAGTTCGGCTTGACGCAAGTGGAAAGCGTCAAGCGACGCTTGACACTACGGGCTTGCTGCCTTCATCTGTTCTCGTGGAAATCGAGAGCATCCGGCACAAGGCGCTTCGCGGTTTCGCGGAAGACGGAAAGGCCAAGGGTCTGCCCGGCGATCTCGTTGGAAGGCTGCGCAACATGCTCGCCTACCTTGTCGCCGTTGACGACGTCGAAGAATTGAGGGCGCCGCCGAACTTCGGAGCCCACCAACTGACCGGTGATCGCGCTGGAACTTGGGCGCTGACGCTGACACGCAACTGGCGGCTGACCTTTCGCGTGAACGGCGCCGGTGCGATTGAGGACATGGATCTGGAGGACTACCACTGATGCCCATCAAGCTGCATCCGAGCCTTGCGGTTCATCCGGGCGAATGGCTGAAGACGGAGATCGTGGAGCCGTACGGCCTTAGCGTCACCGTCGCGGCGGAAAAGCTCGGCGTCACCCGTCAGGCGATGAGCGGTCTCCTGAACGGCCGCGTCGGCCTGTCCGCCGAGATGGCGCTCCGCTTCGAGAAGGCCTTCGGCCTCAGCGCGGATACGCTGCTGCGAATGCAGGCGGCGCACGATCTGGCTGAAGCACGCACTAGAAGAAACTCAATCAATGTTTCCCGTATTTCACCGTTCATATAAGTAGGCGTACTACTATAAACTGACAGACAAGTTCGGAAAATAGTTGGATATTGGCGTATCAACTACATGATCGGCTTCTAAGGCGCGCCGAACTTGGTTGGCTACTTCAGCACGGTAAGAGTCTATGCGAGGCACTAGAGAGTAAATATCAGTCGTGTCGATTTGGATCGTCCGCATTTGATTTACGTCGAAAGGTACGCGATCATTTGTCCGAATAAGTTGTACGATTGGGAGCTTGATAGTATGGCGTAATGCTAACTCGTAAAAAACGTTTGGATTATGGAATGAAAGGTCAGCAATTACAAGCCTAGATCTCATAATATAGTCGATTATCTGTCGAGTTATAATTCCGGGTTTGTCTATAGAGTCTGCTCTGATTACCTTGAGCTGAAATTGTTCCAGAGCAGGCTCGACGATGGATCCAAGGAACAGATCCGAATGCTTCCGTGGTTCTGACCCTTCTGTTCCGATCGGAGCTATATAAAAACAGGTCGACTCGAACTGCGCGTGTTCAGATGTAATAATGCTAGTGCTAATACGGCTCTGGAGCGTAGAGGGCTGTATGGTCGATGCTGCAGGGAGTTCTCCGAGCAGCATATCGAGCGATATGATACGTTCGGCTCCAGAAAGCGTGCGCAATAACCCGGTAAAGCGTAAGTTGACAACCAGTGTGTCGATCGCTTCCGATGCGTGTTCGGGCTCTATCCCAACATCCTTGGCTGCATCAATAAGGACTGCATGCGCTGGTAGCTTATTCCCTACAAATTTTTCATACAATTTTTGAAAGGGTTCAATTCCAAGAATTGCCAGCTCACACTTGATCCGAACTTGTTCGCGATTGGAAATCTGTTCATCTACAGATTTCTGGCCCTCTGTTGTAAGCTCAACGTTTTCTGCCTGCATTCCACCCTTTGTTAATCCGTACTTGCCAGCGTTGATGATGAGCTGTCTTGAGCCGCTACTTTCCGGGGATTTTCCAAGCTGGTCAAACAGCGTAAGTCGTTTAACGGGTTGACCGCCACCTATCCTAAAAATGGCTTTGCGAAATCAAGCGGCTCTTCAAATGTCGAGGCAGGAAACGAGCGCTGCGATCGCTTTCTCTTGAGTGCAACTTCGATTTTTGAAGGTGTCTCCTTCGGCTTGCTTTCAATTTCAGATGGCTTCTTCGGCATCGCACGCATTCCTCAATGCCCAGAAGATTGAACTGGTGGAGTGTTCAGAAACAACGTGGCTGCACCCTTTGGTTCATAGTTATCCCCATCCTTCGCACCCATGCGATCCTCCCCCTACCGCCGACCCATTCGAATGGGCGCGAATGATCACCGGGATCGTTCGGAAGGGTCGGCGGGCGGGTCCGGGTGTCGAGCTTCTTCCGGAGAAGCGGGGCGCCCTGGGCAGCGTGAACCATGGCCGGTCTGCAGCAATGCAGTCCGGGAGCAAGCCGAGGAACCCGAACGGCTGTGTAGCCGAGGACAATGTTCGGATCACGCCCTTGAGGCGAGGTGAGCCACCTCGCCGAAGGTCATGGGGACGCCGGCGGGGCAGCCGGCGGCAAGCGTTGCGAGCAGCCTGCGCGGGCGCCGAAGGCAGGCCGCATTGACGAATAGCATACGTCGGAAGGCTCTGCCTTCGGCGCCCGCCGCCCTCGCATCGAGGGCGGAACGAGACCACCCCGGCATGCCCCGGCGCCGATCGGCGCGCGGGATCGCGCCCCCGCGCCTTTGACCGCACGCGCTTCCATTCGCTATACGACCCGTCCCTCACCGAACCGGACCCGAACGCCGCTTGGGCCTCCCCAAGGCGGGGAGGGCCGTTCGTTTCGCCATACCCATGCGGGAACGCCTCGCCATGCTCCACGCCGGCCTCGACTTCGGCACCACCAATTCGACGCTCGGGGTCTGCGGCGAGGGCGGCGGCGCGCCCCGGCTCCTCGCCCTCGAAGGCGAGCACCGGACGATCCCCTCGGCACTGTTCTTCAGCCTGGAGGACGGGCGCACCTATTTCGGCCGCGCCGCCGTCCACGAATATGTCGACGGGGCGGAAGGCCGTTTCATGCGGGCGCTGAAAAGCATCCTCGGCACGCGGCTGATGGGGGAGACGACGCTGGTCGGGCGCGAGCGGCTCGGCTTCGAGGCGCTGATCGGCCGTTTCCTCGCCCACCTGAAGGGGAAGCTCGAAGCCGAGACCGGCGCGCCCGCCGGCGCGTGCGTCTTCGGCCGCCCCGTCCGCTTCGTCGACGAGGACGACGCCGCGGACGCCAAGGCCGAGGCGCAGCTCGCCAGCGCGGCGAGGGCGCAAGGCTTCACCCATGTCGAGTTCCAGTTCGAGCCGGTCGCCGCCGCGCTCTACTACGAGAGCCGGATCGCCGAGGAGCGCCTCGCCCTCGTGGTCGATATCGGCGGCGGCACGTCGGACTTCACCGTGGTGCGCCTGTCGCCGGAGCGCGCCCGTCATCCCGACCGGCGCGACGACCTCCTCGCCTCGACCGGCGTCCATGTCGGCGGCACGGATTTCGACCGCCTCCTCAACATCGCGACCCTGCAGCCGCTGCTCGGCCTCGGCTCCGCCACCGCCGACGGCAAGCGGCAAATGCCCGTCTGGTACTTCAACGACCTCGCGACCTGGCACCGCGTCAACTTCCTCTACACGCCGAAGGTCGCCCGCGACGCCGCCGACCTGAAGCGCGAGGCGGCCGAGCCGGAGAAGCTGGGGCGCTTCGCCCACGTCATCCGCCACCGCTCCGGCCACCGCCTCGCCGGCGCGGTGGAAACGGCGAAGATCGCCCTGACCGACGCGGCCGAGACCGCGATCCGCCACCGCGAGCCCGGCCTTGCGCTGGAGACAGCGGTCTCGCGCGAAGACTTCGAGCGCGCCACCGCCGAACTCGTCGCGAGGATCGAGGCCGCGATCGACGCGGCGCTCGCTGCGGCCGGCGTGAAACCGGACGCGATCGAGACGGTCATCCTCACCGGCGGCGGCGCGCAGGTGCCGGCGGTGTTTCGCGCCGCGACCGGCCGCTTTCCCGCAGCCGAGATCGCCCGTTCCGACGCCTTCGGCTCGGTCGGCCTCGGCCTCGCCCTCGACGCCCGACGGCGTTTCGGGTGAGCGCGAAGCTTCAGGTAAGCGGCACCGCCTCGTCCGGCTCGCCCGCCCCCATCCGCACCACCGACAGCACGAAGCGCGAAACGTCCGCCACACCGCCCGTCACCGCCAGCTCCACCACCCGTTCGCCCTTCGCGCGCTTCTTGCGCCACTCCGCGTACGGATAGTCTGCGATGGAGCGAAACGTCTCGGCCCCGCGCGGCGCGGGAAAGCGGTTTGTCGCGCCGCTGTTGATCGGCGAAAACGTGATCCGGCCGCGATGCGCCTCCACCAGCGCCCGCGCATCCAGCATGAGGATGTCGTGGCGCTGCGTGCGATAGCTGCCGGCCTCGAGGAGCTTGCGCAGCCGCTTCTCCGACAGCCAGAAGAACACTCGGGCGTTGAGGATGCGGTACCATTCCGCCGGCTGCATCCCGCCGGTCAGCGCTTTCGCCAAGCTCGCATCGTTCATCGGCTTGTTGTCGCGGATGACGAAGCGCTCGCCGTCCGGCCCGTCCAGCACCACGCTTTTCGCCCGCCGCGCCGCCTCCACCGGCTCCCGCGCCGCGCCCGCGACGCCGCAAAGGTCGAGGAGGCTGGAGGTCGAAAGCAGCCCGTGCCGCCGGATCGTCGGCCAACTGCCGAGTTCCGCCATGTGGAACAGGTGCGGACAGTCGGAGAGCAGTTCGTCCAGCTCGGCCTCGGTCATCTTGTCCTCGCCAGTGCGTTCGGCGCTAACGTGCATGCCGGCCCGAATCCGGCTAGAGCGGCGAAACGCTGCAACAGGGGAGACCACCATGCCGCTCGATCTCGATACCGCCCGCCGCATCGTCGCGGCCGCCCGCGCCAAGGGCCGCGAGCTGGGCTTGAAGCCGCTCACCGTCGCCGTCCTGGATGCCGGCGGCGATCTCCTCTCGCTGGAGCGGGAGGACGGCGCCAGTCCGCTCCGCCCGGCGATCGCGATCGGCAAGGCCAACGGCGCGGTCCAGATGGGTCTCAACTCGCGGGCGCTGATGGCGCGGGCGGAGCAGCAGCCCTTCTTCATCCAGTCGATGAATGCGCTGGCGGGCGGCTCGCTGGTTCCCGTTCCCGGCGGCGTCCTCGTGCGCGAGGGGGGCCGGATCCTCGGCGCGGTCGGCATCACCGGCGACACTTCCGACAACGACGAGGCGGCGGCCCTCGCCGGCATCGAGGCGGTGAACCTCGAAGCCGACAAGGGCTAGATTCGGTTTCCACCGATGGCCGCCGCCGCGCAAAGCCCGTGCTGGACAGGCGGCGCCGCAGCGGCGACATAGAGGCGACGAACCCCGGAAGCTTGGCAGCAGCGATGCAGGACGATCGGCCGACGGACGACGATTTCGAGAAGGCAGGCGGGGCGGCCGACGCGCCCCGCATGGCCGCACTTGCCGTGCTGCCCGTCTTCCTCGACTTGGCAGGCAAGCGCGCCGTTCTCGCCGGCGGCACAGCCGCGGCCGCCTGGAAGGCGGAGCTGCTGGCGGCCGCCGGCGCGCGCGTCGACGTCTACGCGCCAGGGGCCGAGCTGTCCGACGAGATGCGGGACCTTTTCGTCAGGGGCGCGGCCGCCGGCTCGCTCCGCCACCATGATCGCCCGTGGGATGAGGCCTCGCTCCGCGGCGCGGCCGTCGCGGTTCTCGACTGCGAAGGCGAGGGGGAGGCGCAGGCCTTCGCCTGTGCGGCGCGCGAAGCGGGCGTCCCGTGGAACGTCGTCGACAAGCCGCGCTTCTGCGCCTTCTCCTTCGGCTCGGTGGTGAACCGCTCACCGGTCGTCGTCGGCATCTCGACCGCCGGCGCCGCGCCGATCCTCGGCCAGGCGGTGCGGCGGCGGATCGAGACGCTGCTGCCGCCCTCGCTCAGCGCCTGGGGCCGCATCGCCGCGAAGCTGCGTGCCGAGGTGATGGCACGCCTAGCCCCCGGCCTCGCGCGCCGCGCCTTCTGGGAGCGCTTCGCCGATGCCGCCTTCACCCGCCGCAGCCACGGCGAGGACGGCGAGACCGAGATGCGCGCCTTCGTCGGCGAACTCGCGCACGACGCTTCGCCGAGCGGGCGCGTGACGCTGGTCGGCGCAGGGCCCGGCAACGCCGAGCTCCTGACGCTCGCCGCCGTCCGCGCCCTGCAGGGAGCGGACGTGATCCTGTTCGACGACCTCGTGTCTGACGACGTGCTCGAACTCGCCCGGCGTGAGGCGAAGCGCATGCTGGTCGGCAAACGCGGCGGGCGCGAATCCTGCCGGCAGGAGGACATCAACGCCATGATGGTGCGCTTCGCCACGGCCGGCCGCAACGTCGTGCGGCTGAAGTCCGGCGACGTCGCGGTGTTCGGCCGGGCTGGCGAGGAGATCGCCGAACTGGAGCGCCACGGCATTCCGGTTTCCATCGTGCCCGGCATCACGGCGGCCTCCGCCATGGCCGCGGCCTTCGGCCTGTCGCTGACGCATCGCGACCACGCGAGCGAGCTGCGCTTCGTCACCGGCCATTCCCGCCACGGGGTGCTGCCGGAAAACGTCGACTGGCCGCGGCTGGCGGGTCCTGGCGCGACCACGATCTTCTACATGGGCGGCCGCATGGCGGGGCGCATCGCCGAGCGCCTCGCG
This sequence comes from Plantimonas leprariae, assembly GCF_008802405.1. GTDB lineage: Bacteria > Pseudomonadota > Alphaproteobacteria > Rhizobiales > Rhizobiaceae > Plantimonas > Plantimonas leprariae. Next base: position 72,106 of record NZ_VZDO01000003.1, on the reverse strand, counting down.
GCCGAGGGCATGGCGGCGGACATGCCGGTCGCGGTGGCGGCGAACCTGACGCGACCCGACGAGACGCGCCGCGCCGGCCGGCTTGGCGATCTGGCCCGCATCGTCGCCGAGGTCGGGGTGGACCGCCCGGTGCTGATCGGCGTCGGACGGGTGTTCGAGGCGTCGGTCGAGGCCGCCGAGCGCGAGCCGGTGGCGAAGGTGGGCTGACGCGCATGGCCGAGACCGTCACGCTGCCCGAACTCGCCGAGCGGCTTCTCGCGGAAGCCGGCGACGCGCGCCGCTTGGTCGCGCTGGCCGGCCCCCCCGGCGCCGGCAAGACCACGGCGGCCGACCGCCTGAAGGAATTGCTCAACGAACGCCGGCCGGGCGTCGCCGATATCCTGCCGATGGACGGCTACCACTTCGACGATCTGGTGCTGAACGCGCGTGGGCACCGCCCGCGCAAGGGTGCGCCGCACACCTTCGATCTCCTCGGCTTCCGCGCGATGGTCGAACGGCTGCGGGCCGACGACGGCACCGACATCGCCGTGCCCGTCTTCGACCGCGATCTCGAGATCGCCCGCGCCGGGGCGCGGATCGTCGCGGCCGGAACGCGCATCGTCGTGGTGGAAGGCAACTACCTGCTTCTCGACGAACCCGGCTGGCGCGACCTGAAGCCTTTGTTCCACCGGACCGCGAAGCTCGTCGCGAGCGAAGCGGTGCTGGAAGCGCGCCTGACGCGGCGCTGGGAAGGCTACGGCTACCAGGGCGCGCGAATGGTGGAAAAGATGGAGGGCAACGACCTGCCCAACATGCGCCTCGTCCTCGCCCGCAGCCTCGACGCCGACTACGACATCCGTTCGGACGGGGAGTGATGGGGCGCCTGCGCCACTCCGTCATCTGAGCGGTCGTCTTTCTCGGGATGGGCTCGAGAATGACGGGAGGGAAACGGCGGTAGGGAACGGCGTCGAATCTAGCGCCCGGACGAGAACGGGGCGGCGGAAGATATCCACCGCCCCGGTGCCTCGTGCTAACCGGTCATTGCTGCGCGGCGTGTTCCTTGCGCGTCGCAGCTGCCTTCCTGGCGGAAGCCGAACGGTCGGCGGCCGAGCGCTTGGCGGAAGCGGCGCCGCCGAGCTTGCCGCCACGCTTCGCCGGCTCATGGTCCTTCGGCGTTCCATGGCCGGAGCCGCCGGGCTTGTTGCCGCCGCCGTCCTGCTTGTTGACGGTCGCCCAGGCGCGGCGCTCGGCTTCCTTCTCGGGCAGGCCACGCGCCTCGTAGCCGTCCGCGATATACTCGGCTTCGCGCTTCTGCTTGTCGGTGTACTTGCGCTTGTCGCCCTGCGGCATCTCGCGAGCCCTCCGCCTCAGGCGGCTGCCTGACGGTTCACCGAACCGCCCGCGAGCTGCGAGAGCTTGCCGTCGGTGGCCTTCTCCTCGTCCAGCGTCTCATGAAGAAGGCGCGCGCAGTCCTCGCGGCCGAGCTGCTTCGCCCAGGCGACGAGCGTGCCGTAACGCGAGATTTCGTAGTGCTCCACCGCCTGCGCCGAAGCGAGCATCGCGGCGTCCAGCACTTCCGGATCGGCGACCTCGCCCATCACGCTCTTGGCTTCGGCGAGGAGGCCGTCAGTCGCCTCGCAGGTGACGCCCTTCACCTCCGTGCCGTGCATGCGGAACACCTCCTCCAGCCGCTTGATCTGGCCTTCGGTTTCCTTGAGATGCGTCTGGAAAGCCTGCTTGAGCTGCGGGTTCGTCGCCTTCTCCGCCATCTTCGGCAGCGCCTTCACGATCTGGTTCTCGGCGTAGTAGATGTCCTGCAGCGTATGAACGAAGAGATCGTTCATCGTCTTGATGTCCTTGGTGAAGAGGCCCATCGGTCGACTCCCTTGTCAGGTTTGCTCGGCGGCGGTTGCCGCCTTCCAGTGCCCTAAAGGGTGCGACAATCGCTCCCGTTCCACCCGGATGCGTAGTCGCGAAACGCTCTATCCGCCCGCTCCCCCGTCGAAGCGGTGCCGCGCCTCGACCATGGCGGGACGGTTGGCGAGCGCCCAGTCGCCGAGCGCCTTCACGGGACCGACGAGTGAGCGGCCGAGGTCGGTCAGCTCGTAGTCGACGCGCGGTGGGATCGTCGGAAACACCGTCCGCGTCACGAGGCCGTCGCGTTCGAGGCCGCGCAGCGTCAGGGTCAGCATGCGCTGCGAGATGCCGCCGACGGTCCGCTTCAGTTCGTTGAAGCGGCGCGGCCCGTCGCCGAGCGTCATGACGATCAGGACGCTCCATTTGTCGCCGACCCGGGCCAGCACCTCGCTGACGCCCTTGCAGCTTTCCGGCGAATGTCGCCGTGCGGGGGCAGGGGCGGGCACATCGCTGTGCCCCCGTCTCACCAATGTGCCTTCTTGCGCGCTCATCGGATAGGTACTTATTGGGTGCCGGTCACAAAACCATACCAGCACCGGTGTTCCAGATGAACCTCCTCCACGTCGATTCCAGCATCCTCGGCGGCAACTCCGTCAGCCGCACCCTGTCGGCGGCGGCGGTCGAGCGGCTGCGCGCCGCCTCGCCGGACGTGTCCGTCACCTATCGCGACCTCGCCGCCTCGCCGATCCCGCATCTCAGCGGCGCCTATCTCGCCGGCCAGAGCCCGGACGTGCAGCACGATCAGGCGATGCAGGAGGATCTGGCGCTGGGTGGCAAGGTGCTGGACGAGTTCCTTGCCGCCGACACGGTGGTGATCGGCGTAGCGCTCTACAACTTCACGATCCCGAGCCAGTTGAAGGCCTGGATCGACCGCATCCTCGTCGCCGGCAAGACCTTCCGCTACGGCGCGAACGGCGCCGAAGGGCTGGCGGGAGACAAGCGCGTCATCCTCGCCGTGTCGCGCGGCGGTTTCTACGGGTCGGGAACGCCGCACCAGTCCTTCGAGCATGCCGAGACGTACCTTCGCTCGGCCTTCGCCTTCATCGGCGTCGCGAACCCGGAAGTCGTCGTCGCCGAAGGGGTCGCGCGCGGCCTGGACCAGCGCGAGGCATCCGTGGCGAAGGCGCTGGATGAGATCGGCGGGCTGAAGGCGGCTTGACGGCCTCGAAAAGCAAAAGGGGCGCCTCGCGGCGCCCCTCCGACGATGCCGAAACCCGTCGTCGCCGCTCAGAACGGCGAGTCGGCGTAGTAGAACTCCTCGGCGTTCTCCTTCGTGACGAGGGTCGCGTCGAGGATGTAGTTCCCGCGGATCGGGTTCTGGTCGTAGAAGTTCGCCGCCGTCAGCTCCATCGCGGTGGCGATCATCGCCGGCGGGTAGAGCACGTCGACCGGAACCATCTTGTCGCCGTCCTGCACCTTCTTGATCATGTCCTTCATGCCGGCGCCGCCGACCACGAACTTGATGTCCGTGCGGTTGGCCTGGCTGATGGCCTCGAGCACGCCGACCGCCATGTCGTCGTCCTGACACCAGACGGCGTCGATCTTCGGGTATTTCGTCAGGTAGTCCTGCATGACCTTGAAGGCGTCGTCGCGCGACCAGTTGCCGAACTGCTTCTCCAGCACCTTGATGTTCGAGCCGGCGATCGCCTCGTCGAAGCCCTTCTGCCGCTCCTCGTCGATGACGATCGGCAGGCCGCGGATCACCACGACATCGCCGCTCTTCAGCGTGTCCACCATGTACTTGCCGGCGACGCGGCCGAGTTCCGGATTGTTGCCGGCGACGTAGAGGTCCTGGATCGTGTTGTCCGAGAGCGCCCGGTCCACCACGGTGACGAAGGTGCCCTTCTCCTTCACCTGCCGGATCGGGTCGGTCAGCTCGTCGGAATTGTGCGGCAGCGTGACGAGCGCGTCCATGCCCTGCGCCGACAGGTCCTCCAAGGCGTTCGCCTGCGAAGCGCCGTCCGGCGAGGTCTTCACCGTGATCTTCAGGCCCGGATAGCGCTTCTCCAGCATCTCCTTGGCGCGGGTCGCGTGGTACACGACGCCGCCCGTCCAGCCGTGGTCGGCGGCGGGGATCGACACCGCCATGTTGACCGTCTTGTCCTGCGCTCCGGCCGCCCCCGCCAGCGCGGTCGCGACGAGGGCCGCCAGCCCGATAACCGTCTTCCTCACGTCCATCCTCCCAAACGCCGAGACACCGTTGCCTGAAGACGCCCGCGCGGCCTCGGCGCCGCGCGGAGCCCTTGTCCGCCTATCGGCGGGCGAGCGAGCGCTGGATCAGCATCGCCACGATGATGATCGCGCCCTGCACCGCGCCGATGAGATATTCGCTGACGAGGCTCGACAGCACCATGATGTTGCCGACGACCTCGAGGATCAGCGCCCCGCAGATCGTGCCCCAGACCCGTCCGACGCCGCCGCGCAGCGCCGTGCCGCCGATGACGACGGCGGTGATCGCCTGCAGCTCCCAGAGGATGCCCGTCGTCGCGGTCGCGGCTCCCAGGCGCGGCACGTAGACGAGGACGGCGATCGCGACGCAGACCCCCTGGATGACGTAGGTGATCGTCCGGACCCGGTCGACGCGGATGCCGGAATAGCGCGCGACGTCCTCGTTCGAGCCGACCGCCATGACGTGCCGGCCGAACTTGGTGCGATAGAGCACGAAGGCGCCGATCGCCGCGACCGCGAGGATGACGAGCACCGGGATCGGGATACCGAAGACCGTGCCGAAATAGACCGGGCGATAGGCGGCGCGAAGGTCCTGCGCCTTCATCGCGATGGAGCCGCCCTCGGCGAGCCAGACGGTCAGCGCCCGGAAGATGCCCATCGTGCCGAGCGTTACGATGAAGGGCTCGATCCGGCCGAGCGTGGTCATGAGGCCGTTGGCGAGGCCGCAGAGCCCGCCGGTGAGGAGGGCGAGTCCCATCGCGGCGGCGATCACCGCCGGGCCGCCGCCGCCGAGCGCGCCGGCATTCATGAACAGGATCATCGTGCCGGCGACGAAGGCCGACATCGAGCCGACGGACAGGTCGAGGCCGCCGGCGGCGATGACGAAGGTCGCGCCGACCGCGATCACCGCGATGAAGGCGGAGCGCGTCGCGACGTTCGCGAGGTTGTCGAGGCCGATGAAGGCCGGGTTGACCAGCGCGCCGAAGACGAGGAGGGCGGCGAGCGCCGCGAAGGGCGCGACGGCGCGAAGGTCGAGGGTGCGGGGGGAACGGGCGGGCAGCGCGGGGCCGGCGGCGTCGGTCATTCAGTCTCCACGGCGAGCGCCGCCTCCTTTTCGCTGGAGCCGGTGGCGAGCATCACGATCCGGCGCTCGTTCATCGCCTCGCCCGTCACCTCGCCGGCGATCGTGCCTTCCCGCATCACGAGGATGCGGTCGCAGAGCCCGATCAGTTCCGGCATCTCGGAGGAGATGACGATCACCGAGCGGCCTTCCGCCGCGAGATCGGCGATCGTCCGGTAGATCTGTTCCTTCGTGCCGATGTCGATGCCGCGTGTCGGCTCGTCGATCACGACGATGCGGGGTTCGAGCAGCATCATCTTGGCGATCAGCAGCTTCTGCTGGTTGCCGCCCGAAAGCTGGCCGGCGAGAAGGTCGCGTCGGCGGGTGCGGATGTCGAAGTCGCGCACCGCGCCGGTCAGCGCCTCCTCCTCGCGGGCGGGCTTCAGGAGCGGCCCGTCCGTGAAGCGGCTGAGCGCGGCGAGCGTCAGGTTGGTGCGCAGGCTCTGGTCGAGGAGGAGGCCTTTGCCCTTCCGGTCCTCGCTGAGATAGACGATGCCGGCATCCATGCTGTCGCGCGCGTCGCGGAAGCGCACCGGCTTGCCGTCCAGCGTCACGCTGCCGCCGCTCATCGGGCGAAGGCCGAGGATGCCCTCCATCAGCTCGGTGCGGCCGGCGCCGACCAGCCCGGCGAAGCCGAGGATCTCGCCGCGCCGCAGCTCGAACGAGGCCTCCCGCACGAAGCCCGGCACCGCCACGTTTGTTGCCGCCAGGACTGCCGCCGCGCCGCGCGTGCTGGCGTTGTCGCGGTCCGGGTAGAGCTTCGAGACGTCGCGGCCGACCATCAGCCGCGCCATGTCGGCCGGCTCCAGCCCGGCGACGCCTTGCGTCGTCACGTGCTGGCCGTCGCGCAGGACCGTGACGCGGCTGGCGATCGCCTTCACCTCCGGCAGCCGGTGCGAGATGTAGAGGACGGCGACGCCCCGCTCTCGGATGGACGCGATGATCCGGAGCAGCGCCTCGGTCTCGTGCGGCGTCAGCGAGGCGGTCGGCTCGTCGAAGATCACGGCGCGGTGCGGCACGAGCAGCGCCCGGGCGATCTGCACGAGCTGGCGCTGCGCGATCGACAGGCGGTTCACTGGCGTCTTCGGATCGATCGTCTCCGCGCCGAGCCGCGCCAGCGCCTCGCCCGCCGACGCGTTCATCCCGCGGTCGTCGAGCGCGATGCCGCGCGTCCGCTCGCGCCCGAGATGGATGTTGGCGGCGACGGAAAGGTCCGGGGCGAGCAGGATTTCCTGATGGACGAGCACGATGCCGCGCTCCTCGGCCTCCTGCGGGCCGGACAGGCGGACATGCTGCCCTTCGATGCCGAGCGTGCCGCCTGTCGGCTGCAGATGGCCGGCGATGATCTTCATCAGCGTCGACTTGCCGGCGCCGTTCTCGCCGATCACGGCGTGCACTTCGCCCGGCAGGAGGTCGAGGCGGATGTCCTTCAGCACCTGCACCGGCCCGAAGGATTTCGAGACGCCCTCCACCGAGAGGAACGGCGCGGCTCCCCGCTCGGACGGAACGGCCAGCGCGCTCATCGACGCGCCGTCCGGCGCGCGTCACCGCGCGAAGCCGGCCGCCGACCCCTCGAAAGCGCCTCCGTCGCCATTCCGAATTCCTCCCGCGCGAAGCTTTACGCAGTCGGGGCGGCGTGGGGAAGAGGTCCTAAACGTTGAACTTTCGCGGAATCGGTGGTCGGCGAGGTACGTGCCTCAGAATTTCGCGGTCAAGGGATCGGGACCGATGCGTCCGCCGCCGGAATCCATCGCGTCGATCGCCGCGCGATCCTCCGCGTCGAGCTGGAAACCGAAGACGTCGAAATTCGATTCGATGCGGCTCGGCGTCACGGATTTCGGGATCACCACGAGGCCGTTGTCGAGATGCCAGCGGATGATCACCTGCGCCGGCGTCCGGCCGTGCTTCTCGGCGATCCTGCCGATCGCGGCGTCCTGGAGAAGACCGCCCTGGCCGAGCGGGCTCCAGGATTCGGTGACGATGTCGCGCTTCGCGTCCGCCGCGCGCATCTCGCGCTGCTGGAAGCGCGGATGCAGTTCGATCTGGTTCAGGACCGGCACCACGCCGGTCTCGCCGACGATCCGCTCCAGATGCTCGTCCGTGAAGTTCGACACGCCGATCGACCGGGCGCGCCCCTCTTCCCGCAACCGCACGAACGCCTTCCACGTCTCGACATACTTGCCCCGCCAGGGCGACGGCCAGTGGACGAGGTAGAGGTCGACCGCGTCCAGGCCGAGCTCGCCGAGGCTGCGGTCGAAGGCGCGCAGCGTGGAATCGAAGCCCTGGTCCTCGTTCTTCAGCTTCGTGGTGACGAAGACCTCGTTCCGCTCGATCCCGGACCGGCTGAGGCCCTCGCCGACGCCGCGCTCGTTCTCGTAGCCGGCGGCCGTGTCGATGTGGCGGTAGCCCGCTTTCAGGGCCGTCGCCACGACCTCCGCCGCGTCGGCATCGGGCGTCTGCCAGACGCCGAGGCCGATCTGCGGAATCGCGCGTCCGTCGTGGAACGTGATGGTGGGTTGCTGGCTCATGCACCGGGTTTCCATGCGAAGGGGGATCGGCAGCCACATAGCGCGGCGAGGCGCATTGCCACCGCCATCGAACGGCCTAGTTCGATTTCGTCATCCTCCATCGGACACTCTCCCAAGCGAAGGCGCCGCCCTTCCGGCCCGCCCTTTCCCGTCCCGAGCGGCCCTCGTATCACCGAGCGAGCCGCCCGCCAGCCTTTCCGATCGGCCGCAATGCTCACGACGCCCAAGTCCCGCCGTCCCCTGGTTCTCGCCACCGTCATCGCCTCGATGGCGATGATCGCGATCGAGGCGACCATCGTCTCGACCGCGATGCCGCAGATCGCCGGCCAGCTTGGCGACCTCCACCTCTACTCCTGGGTGTTCTCGTCCTTCCTTCTGGCGCAGACGGCGCTGACCGTCGCCTTCGGCAAGCTTGCCGATCTCTACGGGCGCAAGCCCGTGCTCCTGTTCGGTATCGCGGTCTTCCTGATCGGTTCGCTGCTCTGCGGCTTCGCCTGGTCGATGCCCTCGCTGATCGTCTTCCGGCTGCTCCAGGGCGTCGGGGCCGGCGCGATCCAGCCGGTCGGGCTTACCGTCGTCGGCGATCTCTATTCGGTCGAGGAGCGGGGCAAGATCCAGGGCTGGCTCGCCAGCATCTGGGGCGTGTCGTCGGTGGTCGGGCCCTTCGCCGGCGGCCTCATCGTGCAGAACGTCAGCTGGGCCTGGGTGTTCTGGATCAACCTGCCGGTCGGGGTCGCGGCGGCGGCGGGCTACCTCCTGTTCCTGAAGGAGAACGTCTCGGCCGCGGAGCGGCGCGTCGACTATGCGGGCGCCGCGCTCTTCACCCTGTCGGTGGCGGCGCTGATGGTGGCGCTGACCGAGATCGGCGAGAGCGGCGCTGGCGGGATCGCCCTCGTCGCGGCAGTCGTCTGCCTCGCGGCGGCGGTGCTCTTCGCCGCGGTCGAGCGGCGCGCGCCGGACCCGATGCTGGACGTCCGCCTCTGGGCGCGCCGGACGCTCGCGATCGTCAACCTCGTGACGCTGCTCGCCGGCATGTCGGTGATCGGACTGACGACGTTCCTGCCGATGTACGTTCAGGGCGTGCTCGGCCAGTCGGCGCTCGTCGCCGGCTTCACGCTGACGGTGATGGTGCTCGGCTGGCCGGTCGGCGCGACGATCTCGGCGAAGGTCTTCCCGCGCTTCGGCCTCCGCGCGACGCTGCTCTTCGGGGCCGCGCTCCTGCCGCTCGGCGCGATCCCGTTCCTGCTGCTGCAGCCCGGCGTCTCGCCGCTCGTCGCCGGGCTCGGCTCGGTCGTCATGGGCTTCGGCATGGGTTTCCTGTCGACGAGCGCGATCGTGATCGTCCAGAGCAGCGTCGGCTGGAAGGAGCGAGGGGCGGGAACGGCCTCGAACATCTTCGCCCGCAACCTCGGGTCGACACTCGGTGCGGCGGCGCTCGGCGCCGTGTTCAATCTCGGCCTCGCGAACTTCGCGGCCTCCGGCGGTAGCGTCGACTACGAGCGCATCCGGCGGTTCCTGGAATCGAGCGCCGCGGCGCCCGCGGCCGCCGACGATGCGACGCGGGCAGCCCTCGGCTTTTCGCTGCACATCACCTTCTGGGGCATCCTCCTGATCGCGGTCGCGACGCTGGCGCTTGCGGTGCTGGTGCCCCAGATCCCTCGCGCCCCCACCCCCGCCGCCGCGGTTCCGGACGTCGAAGGCGAAGCCTCCGCAGCGATCGGGCACTGAGTCCGCCCGCCGCCGGGCACCCGCATCCGATCAACGCGCTTTGGCCGGAAGATCTGCCGCCGGAAATTTAATGACGTAAGGTATTCTTTGGCGGCGAAATCGGTCGCGTCACGGCTATCGATGTGTCGGCTGCATAGATAGCCAAACTTTTGGCGCGCTTGGCGGGAGCACCGCCGACGACATCCCCTTCCGACACCACGACATTCCGGGCTGACCGGGTGGAACAGCGATCGAGGAAACCTGGGCGGCCGGAACCGGCTGCCCTTGCCGTTTGGCAGGCGAGCCTCCGCGCACGACGACAGGACAGTTCACCGCACGGCACGACCGCCGGTCGGGCCCTCGGATAACTTCAGCAAGTGTGGAGAAACCGGGAAACGCTGGTGGAGCTGAGCGGGATCGAACCGCTGACCTCGTCATTGCGAACGACGCGCTCTCCCAACTGAGCTACAGCCCCGTCCACCGGTGACGGGCTTGTAAGTCGCCGGCCCGGACCCTGTCAAGCAGATCGAAACCATGTTCCGCGTCCGTCGGTCAGGCTCGGACAAGCCGGATGCCGGCTTCTTGCGGCCAGTCCCGCCCGTCGCTACATCACGGCCACCCGAACGAGGCCCAGAAGACCGCCGATGCTCGCCGTCCTCCAAGTCATCCTGCTGGTTCTCGACATCGTCTGGTGGCTGGTGATCGTCTCGGCGATCCTGTCCTGGCTCTTCGCCTTCAACGTCGTGAACGCCCGCAACCCCGTGGTCGATTCGATCGGCAACTTCCTCTACCGCGCCACCGAGCCGCTTTATCGCCCGATCCGCCGCGTCCTGCCCGATCTCGGCGGCATCGACCTGTCGCCGCTCGTCGTCCTCCTGCTGATCTTCTTCATCCAGCAGGTGATCGTGCTCTACCTGATCCCGGCGGTCTACAGGGCCGGCGTCTAGCCGGGGCTCCCGGCCGAGTTCGGAGGAGCCGGCGGCGACGCGTCTCGCGCCCCGCCGCCGGTTCGCCGGATCACTCCCGAACGCCGCCCTTCTTCTCGCGCTCCGCGCGCTCGACGGCAGCATTGATCAGCTGCTTCGCCATCTCCGAGTCGCCCCAGTCGCCGATCTTCACCCATTTGCCGGGTTCGAGATCCTTGTAGTGCTCGAAGAAGTGCTCGATCTGCTTCAGCGTGATCTCGGGGAGCTGGTCGAAGTTCGTGACGTTCTCGTAGCGGCGCGTCAGTTCGGGCGAGGGCACCGCGATCACCTTCTCGTCCTGCCCCTTGTTGTCCTCCATCACGAGGACGCCGATCGGGCGGCAGTTGATCACGCAGCCCGGAAACAGCGGCCGCGTGTTCACCACGAGGACGTCGATCGGGTCGCCGTCGTCCGACAGAGTGTGGGGCACGAAGCCGTAGTTTCCCGGATAGGTCATCGGCGTGTAAAGGAAGCGGTCGACGAAGAGCGCGCCGGCTTCCTTGTCCATCTCGTACTTGATCGGATGGCCGCCGACCGGCACCTCGATGATGACGTTGATGTCTTCGGGCGGGTTCTTGCCGCGCGGGATCGCGTCGATGCGCATGGGACGGGCTTTCCGGTTGCTTCTTCTCCCTCGCTGCTCTAGCCGCAACAGCCCGCCGCGGCAATCTGGCGCCCTCGGGCATCGGGAGGTTCGGTGAATCGGCGCGTGGAAACCGTCGGCAATCCCGGACGCGGCCGGGGTTCACGCTTGCCGCTCGCGCTGATCGCGGCGGGCGCCGTGGTGGCCGCGACGGCCCTGACCCTTCTCGCGATGGGCCGCGTGCCGATCTGCACCTGCGGGGTCGTGAAGCTCTGGGAAGGCGACCCCGCCGGTCCCGGCAACTCGCAGCACCTGTCGGACTGGTACACGCCCTCGCACCTGATCCACGGCTTCCTGTTCTACGCCGCCACGCACCTGATCTTGCGGACGCGCCCGGTCGGCGTCCGCTTCCTCGCGGCGACGCTGATCGAATGCCTCTGGGAGATCGTCGAGAACACCGATGCCGTGATCGGGCGCTACCGCACCGCAACCGTCTCGCTGCACTACTACGGCGACAGCGTCCTCAACTCGGCGAGCGATATCGGCGCGATGATGCTCGGCTTCCTCGTCGCCGCACGGCTGCCGGTCTGGCTGACAGTGCTGCTCGCGATCGGCTTCGAACTCGCGACCGCGATCGCGATCCGGGACAACATGACGCTGAACGTCCTGATGCTGATCTATCCGTTGGATGCCGTCCGCGCCTGGCAGGCGGGCGGCTGAGGGATCGTCAGTTCCAGCGGAAGGCGACCTTGCGGATGGTCCGTGCCTCGAAGGTTTCGCTGCCTTCCGCGATGTCGACGCCGCCCATCGCGGCGTAGAAGGCGCCGGCCTGCTCGTTCTCAGCCAGCGCCCAGACCACGAGGCCCTTCAGGCCGCGCTCGCGCAGGAGTTCGCGCGCCGCGCCGAACAGCCGGCGGCCGAAGCCGAGCCCCTGATATTCGGGCAGGAGGTAGATCTCGTAGATCTCGCCGGAGGCCTCGATCGCGCGCGTCCGGTTGCGCCCCAGCGTCGCGTAGCCGATCGGCCGGCCAGCGAACTCGATCACCAGGATCGCGGCCTGCCGCTCCAGCGCCGCCTGCCACCAGTCCACCCCCCGCCGGCGGATCATTCCGCCCAGCGATCGGAAGGGGATGATGCCGGTATAAGCGCTCCGCCAGGCCGCCGCATGGATGTCGGCCAGAGACGCCGCGTCGGACGGTTCCGCGAATCGGATATCGGAGGCGAGCGTCTTCATTTCGCCTTAACCCTAAACGCCCTTTCGCGATCCGTCACGGCCGAAAGAAATCGGCGGCGCCCGCCCGTTAGCCGCGCATTAAATGCAGCGGCGCAACTTGGCGTCCCGGCATAGACGTATCGGACGGCTGAAACCGACTGCCATGACTTCGATTTCGCCCGCTCTCCTGGCACTGGCTCTCGCCGCTTTGTCATGCACCACCACCGCCACGGCCGCGGAACGATGCCCCGACAGGAAGCCGCCGGCGAACAGCCGGGTCCGGTCGAGCCAGCTCGACGACCTGTTCGGCAAGGTCGCTCCCGCCGACCGGCCGCTGCGCTTCGTCGTCGTGCCGCCCGCCGCGCCGGATGCGGAAGCGCGCCACAGTCTCGAAGGACTCGCCGCCGAGGCGAAGCGCTTCGACGTCGCGCTGACGACGCTGCCGCGGGAAGCGGCTCTCGCCGCGTCGCCCGACGCGCTGCTCTTCGCGCCGGACGGCGGCGACTGGAAAGGCATCCTTGCAGACGCGGCGAAGCGCGGCATCCCGACCGTCGCGGTCGGCGCGCAAGGCCCCGGCGCAAGGCTTTCCGTCGCGGCGGACCAGCCGCTGTTCGGCGCGATGGCGGCCGAGTACCTGCACGAGCTGTTCCCGCTCGGCGCCGGCGTCGCGCAACTTTCCGGGCCGGCCGGCGCGCCGGAGAACGCGGCGCGGGCCGCGGGCTTCGCGAAGGAGATCGGCCAGTACCCGACCCTGCAACTCGCCGACAGCGTCGCGACCGACGGCACCAAGGACCGGGCGCGGGACGCGGTGACGGCGCTGATGGCGGCCCACCCGGACATCAAGGCAATCTACGCCGGCAACGACGACATGGCCGCCGGCGCGGTCGAGGCGCTGAAAGGCCTGAAGCTTTTCGACGTCGTGGTGGTCGGCACCGGCGGCACGGATGCGGGGCGCGCGGCGCTGGCGCAGCGCGCCACCAAGGGCACGGTCGCGCGCTTCCCGGAAAAGGAAGGCGGCATCGCCGTCCAGGCGGCGCTGCGGCTGCTCGCCTGCCAGACGCTGCCGGCCTGGATCGTCTCGCCGCAGGTGACGATGACGCCGAAGAGCCTCGAGGACTTCGCGTCGGCCACCCAATGATGACGCCGCCGAACGCATCCCTTCCTCTCATCGACCTCCGGTTCGAGCTCCCGCATGAAATCGCCTCGGCTTAACTTCGGCATCGGCACCCGGCTGTTTCTCGGCTTCGGGGCGCTGCTTCTGGTTCTCGTCGCGATGGCGGCGCATTCCACCGGGCGGTTCGCCGTCCTGAAGGACAGCTTCGCCGGCTTCGGCGAACGGGCGGCGAACGCGTCCGAAGCGGACGAACTCGCGAGCCGACTGCTCGGGCTCCGGCTGGCCGTTTCGCAGCTCGTCGCCGTCGGCAGCGACGCGAACCGGCGCGGGGTCGACGAGGCCTACGGGCGCGTCAAGGCGAGCCTCGACGGCGTCGTCGCGAATGCTTCCGGCGATCCGGCGCGGGAAGCGGCCTGGAAGGCGTTCCGCGACCAGATCGTCGGCGGCTACGACCGGACGCTGAAGGGCGACGCTGGCATCGAGGCGGCGCAGGCCGCGGCCGACAAGGCGGGGGCGCTCGCCGGTTCCGCCGTCGCCAAGGTGGTCGAGACCGTCGGGGCGATGATCCGCCGCAACGGCGAGTTCGACGACGCCTACGCGGTATCCGTCATCCAGGACCGGGTGCTCTCCGCCAGGATGCTGCTGCGCTCGTTCATCGCCGAGGGCTCGGAGGACGACATCTTCGAGGCGCAGGTCGCGCTTCGCGACGCCGAGCGCAAGTTCGACCAGTTCCGGCGCGTGGAAACGCTCGCCGGCCACCCGCTCGTCAACGACGGGCGCAAGAACCTGACGGCGCTGTTCACGTCGATCAAGTCGACCCGCGCGGCGGTCGAGCGCCGGACGGCGGCGCTCGTGCAGCAGCGGGAGCTCGACGCCGCGGTCGACGCGCGCATCGCCGCGATGCGCGCCGATGAGCTGGCGCGGATGGAGGACACCAAGCGCGCCGCCGGCGAGGTGGCCGACGACGCGCGTCGGACGGCGATGATCGTCGCCGGCGCGGCGCTCCTGTTCGGCGCGGCGGTCGCCTTCCTGATCGGCCGCGGTATCGTCGGGCCGGTGCGGGCGATGACGCAGGCGATGCGCCGCCTGTCGGACGGCGACCTCGCCGTCGAGGTGCCCGGCACGAAGCGGCGCGACGAGATCGGCGGCATGGCCGGCGCGATGCAGGTGTTCCGCACCGCCGCGATCGAACGGCGCGACCTCGCGGCTCGCCTGGAGGAGGAGCGGCTCGCCGACGAGGCCGAGCGGCGCCGGGCGGAAGCTGAAGCCGCCGCCCGGGCGATTGCCGAGGAGCGCGCCTTCGTCGCCGCCAAGCTCGGCGCCGGCCTGAAGGCGCTCGCCGACGGCGACCTGACCCTGCGGCTCGAAGAGGCGATGCCCGGCGAGTACGAGCGGCTGCGCGCCGACTTCAACGACGCGATGGCGAGCCTCTCGGACGCGATGGCCGGCGTCGCGGCCGGGGCCGGCGGCATCGCCGGCGGCTCGACCGAGATCGGGCAGGCTTCGCACGACCTGTCGCGCCGCACGGAAGCCCAGGCCGCGACGCTGGAGGAGACCGCCGCGGCGCTGAGCGCGGTCACGCAGGCGATCCGCGTCACCTCGCAGAGCGCCGCCGCCGCGCACGACGCCGCCGCAGCGGCGAAGCGCGACGTCGACGCGTCGGGCCTCGTGGTCGGCAAGGCCATCGAGGCGATGGGCGACATCGAGCGCTCCTCGGCCGAAATCCGCAAGATCATCTCGGTGATCGACGAGATCGCCTTCCAGACCAACCTTCTGGCCCTCAATGCCGGGGTCGAGGCGGCGCGGGCCGGCGAGTCCGGCCGTGGCTTCGCGGTGGTGGCGCAGGAGGTGCGCGGCTTGGCGCAGCGCTCGGCGGAGGCGGCGAAGGAGATCAAGGGTCTGATCGCCACCGCCTCGCGCGGCGTCGATTCCGGCGTCACCCTCGTCGCCGAGGCCGGCGAGGCGCTGTCCCGGATCGCGGCGAAGGTGGTGCAGGTCGACGCGATGGTCGCCGGCATCGCCGAGTCGGCGCGCGAGCAGGCCGGCGGTCTCGCCGGGCTTAACGACGCCGTCGGCAGCATGGACAAGGTCACCCAGCAGAACGCTGCGATGGTGGAGGAGACTACGGCCGCGAGCCGTGCCCTGATGGAGGAGGCGCGGCACCTGACGGAGATGATCGGCCGCTTCCGCGTCGTCGACGAGGTCGAACCGGCCGCCTACGCGCGGGCGGCCTGACCCTCGTCAGCGGCGGCCGTGTTGTTTGCCGCCGCCGGAGCCGGTAAGCCCGCTCCATGGCGGTTATCAGCGAACCGGGCACGGGTTTCGGCCCGGACTTCCCCTTCTCCTTCGACGGCTGGCTGAAGCATCCGGCCGGGCTCGGCACCGTTCCCGCCGAGGCGCACGGTGCGCCGGTCGCGGTGATCGGAGCGGGCATCTCCGGCCTCGTCGCGGCCTACGAGCTGATGCGCCTCGGCCTCCGGCCGGTGGTCTACGAGGCCGGCCATCTCGGCGGACGCCTGCGCTCGCAGCCCTTCGAGGGGGCGGAAGGGGTGGTCGCCGAGCTCGGCGGCATGCGCTTTCCGCGCTCCTCGGCCGCCTTCTTCGCCTATGTCGACGCGCTCGGGCTCGATACGCGCCCCTTCCCGAACCCGCTGACGCCGGCCGCCGGCTCGACCGTGATCGACCTCGAAGGCGAGACGACCTACGCCGAGTCCGTCCGCGACCTTCCCGCCCTGTTCCTCGAAGTCGCGGAAGCCTACGAGGCGGCGCTGGAGGAGGCCTTCTCGTTCAAGGCCATGCAGGGGGCGATCCGCGCCCGCGACGCGAGCGCCGTGCGGGCGCTCTGGGAGCCGCTGGTAAAGCTCTGGGACGAGCGGACCTTCTACGACTTCGTCACCACCTCCGCGCCGTTCCAGCACCTGTCGTTCCGCCACCGCGAGGTGTTCGGGCAGGTCGGCTTCGGTACGGGGGGCTGGGACTCGGATTTTCCGAACTCGATGCTGGAGATCCTGCGCGTCAACGCGCTCGAATTCGACAGCGACCAGCATCTCGTGGTCGGCGGCGTTGAACAGGTGCCGCAGGGCCTCTGGCGCCGCGAGCCGGAGCAACCCGCGCACTGGCCGGCGGGGACCTCGCTGGCCAGTCTCCATGCCGGCGCGCCGCGTCCCGGCGTCGCGGCGCTCGACCGCAACCGCGACGGCACGATCCGCGTCACCGACCGCTGGGGGCGGGTCGAGGATTTCGAGGCGGTCGTCGCGACGTGCCAGACCTGGCTCCTCACCACCTCGATCCGCACCGACGAGTCGCTGTTCAGCCAGAAGCTCTGGATGGCGCTCGACCGCACCCGCTACATGCAGGCCTCGAAGACCTTCGTGATGGTCGACCGGCCGTTCTGGCGCGACCGCGACCCCGCCACCGGCCGGCATCTCATGTCGATGACGCTGACCGACCGGCTGACGCGCGGCACCTATCTCTTCGACAACGGCGAGGGGAAGCCCGGCGTCGTCTGCCTCACCTATTCCTGGATGTCGGACGCGCTGAAGATGCTGCCGCTCCCCGTCGACCAGCGGGTGCGGCTGTCGCTGGAAGCTCTCGCCAAGATCTATCCCGGCCTCGACATCGCGAGCCACATCATCGGCGATCCGATCACGGTGTCGTGGGAGGCGGACCCGAACTTCCTCGGCGCCTTCAAGGGCGCGCTGCCGGGCCACTATCGCTACAACACCCGGATGTACGGGCATTTCGTGCAGAAGGACTTCGCGCCGGCCGAGCGCGGCATCTTCCTCGCCGGCGACGACGTCTCCTTCACGCCGGCCTGGGTGGAGGGTGCGGTGCAGACCGCGCTGAACGCCGTCTGGGGCGTCCAGGCGCATTTCGGCGGCCGGACGCACCCCGACAATCCCGGCCCCGGCGACCGCTGGGACGCGCTGAAGCCGGTGGAACTCGGCGACTGAATGGCCTGCCGTCAGGTGTAGCCCGGAACGTCCGCTCGCATCACCCGCTCCTCCTCGCGGATGCGCCGGACGAGCGGCACGGCGTAGATCGCCATCCCGATCACCAGCGTCGCGAAGGCGTGCATGACGAGCGCGTAGCCGACGAGTTCGGGCAGGATGTTGAGGTAGTAGTTCGGGTGGCGCAGCACCCGGAACAGCGGGTGCGTGACCGCGACATGGTCCGGCGCGATCATGATCCGCACCGTCCAGAACCGGCCGAGGAGGGCGATCACCACGAAGAGCATCGCCGCGCCGAAGAGATAGAGCGCGAGGCCGAGACCGGACACCGCATCGAAGCGCGGCGCGCGGAAGAGCCCTTCCGCGAAGCCGGCGACGTAGTAGGCGACGTGCGTCAGCGCGAGGAGCCGCGTATTGGCGGCACCATGCTCGACCGCGCCGCCGGCGCGCAGCGCCTTCTCGTGCCGGAACGAGATCGCCAGCGTCAGGAGCCGGAACAGGACGGCTCCCGCAAAGAAGACGACGAGCGCCGTCACGTCCGGCCGCAATGGCTCAAGCGGCGTTGCGGGTCTTCTCGAAACGCTTGCGCTCGTTCGGATCGAGGTGGAGCTTGCGCAGGCGGATCGACTTCGGCGTCACCTCGACCAGCTCGTCGTCCTGGATCCAGGACAGGGCGCGGTCGAGGGTCATGCGGATCGGCGTCGTCAGCTTCACCGCCTCGTCCTTGCCGGCGGCGCGGATGTTGGTGAGCTGCTTGCCCTTCAGGACATTCACTTCCAGGTCGTTGTCGCGCGAGTGGATGCCGATGATCATGCCCTGATAGACCTTCACGCCGGGATCGATCACCATCGGACCGCGATCCTCGAGATTGAACAGCGCATAGGCCACCGCCTCGCCGGGCGCATTGGAGATGAGGACGCCGTTGATACGGCCCGCCAGCGCGCCCTTGAACGGCTGGTAGGAGTGGAACAGCCGGTTCATCACCGCCGTGCCGCGCGTGTCGGTCAGGAGTTCGGACTGGTAGCCGATGAGGCCGCGCGTCGGCGCGTGGAAGACGAGGCGCTGACGACCGCCGCCCGACGGGCGCAGCTCCTTCATCTCGGCCTTCCGTTCGCTCATCTTCTGGACGACGACGCCGCTATGCTCCTCGTCGACGTCGATCACGACCTCCTCGACCGGCTCCAGCGTTTCGCCGGTCGTCTCGTCCTTCTGCATCACGACGCGCGGGCGCGAGACGCCGATCTCGAAGCCCTCGCGGCGCATGGTCTCGATGAGGACTGCGAGCTGCAGTTCGCCGCGGCCCGAGACGTAGAACGAGTCTTTGTCGGCCGACTCCTCGATCTTCAACGCGACGTTGCCTTCCGCCTCCTTCAGGAGGCGGTCGCGGATGACGCGGCTCGTCACCTTGTCGCCCTCCGTGCCGGCAAGCGGGCTGTCGTTGACGAGGAAGCTCATCGTGACCGTCGGCGGGTCGATCGGCTGCGCGGCGAGCGCTTCCGTGACCGCCGGGTCGCAGAACGTGTCGGCGACGGTGCCCTTCGACAGACCGGCGATCGCGACGATGTCGCCGGCCTCGGCATGGTCGACCGGCTGGCGTTCGAGACCGCGGAAGGCGAGGATCTTCGAGATGCGGCCACTTTCCAGTTGCGTGCCGTCCTGCCCGAGCACCTTCACCGACTGGTTGGGCTTCAGTGACCCGGACTGGATCCGGCCGGTGATCAGGCGGCCGAGGAAGGGGTTCGCCTCGAGGATCGTGCCGATCATCTTGAACGGCTCGTCCTTGCCGGCCGTGTCCGGCTCCGGCACGTGCTTCAGGATCAGGTCGAACAGAGGCGCTAGGCCCTGGTCCTGCGGGCCCTCCGGCGCTTCCGCCATCCAGCCGGCGCGGCCGGAGCCGTAGAGCACCGGGAAGTCGAGCTGCTCCTCGTTGGCGTCGAGCGCGACGAAGAGGTCGAAGATCTCGTCCAGCACCTCGGTGTGGCGCTCGTCCGGCCGGTCGATCTTGTTGATCGCGACGATCGGCTTCAAGCCGACCTTCAGCGCCTTGCCGAGCACGAACTTCGTCTGCGGCATCGGGCCTTCGGACGCATCCACCAGGATCACCGCGCCGTCCACCATGTTGAGGATGCGCTCCACCTCGCCGCCGAAATCGGCGTGGCCGGGGGTGTCGACGATGTTGATCCGCACGTCGCGCCAGACCACCGAGGTGGCCTTGGCGAGGATCGTGATGCCGCGCTCCTTCTCGAGGTCGTTGGAGTCCATCGCCCGCTCTTCCGTGCGCTGGTTCTCGCGGAACGAGCCGGACTGCGCCAGGAGCTTGTCGACCAGCGTCGTCTTGCCATGGTCGACGTGCGCGATGATCGCGATGTTGCGAAGCTTCATGAATTCCACCGGTGCGGGAGCGCGTTCGGCGGACTTATGGGAGCGACAAGCCCATAGCCCGCGGATTTGCGCGCGTCCCTACACGATTTTTCGCAAGTGCGAAAGGGCGGGCGTTCAACGCCCCCGGCCGGGCCCGTCCTCTCGCGCTTTCCAGCGCTCCTCCAGTTCCGGCAGGAGGATCACGCTTTCCTGTTCGTTCGCGTCCGTGCGCGCGATCACGACGGTGCAGGGTTCCGTTTCGCTCGGATTGTAGGGCATATGGGGCACGCCGGCGGCGATATAGACGAAGGAGCCGGCGCGCGCTTCCTCGTGGTGCTCCAGTTCGTCGCCCCACCAGACGCGCGACGTGCCGCCGACGATGAAGATCGCCGTCTCGTGATCGGCATGCTTGTGCGCGCGTTCGATCGCACCGGGCGGGATCGTCAGCGTCTGCAGGTGGATCGCCTTGGCGCCCACCAGTTCGGCCGAGACGCCCTGCTCGTAGACCGGACCCTGCTTGCCGCGGATCCGCTTGGCGGCGCGAACGACGGCGAGCCCGGGCTTCGCTTCCGGCTCGGTTCTGTCGGTCATGTGGAACTCCGGCATCCGCTCGTCCGACCGTCGCCGCGGGCCGGTCGAACCGGGAGGGCTTTTCCCTCGAAGCGACGCAGGCTCTCGCGGCGGAGGATCACGACCCGTTACGACGGCCGGACGATGCGGGCAACCGGTTACCGGCGTGTTTCTCGGCGGTCGGACCGGGTTACCGTCGCAACAGGGGAGCGGTTCGGCAGGCAGCGGATCGCGAACCGAAGGGCGGCAGACCGACGCTTCAGTTCGCCGTCGCGCGGCGGCCGGCCGCGCGGTCGTCCGGCAGGCCGGCCGCGACGAGACCGTCGACGTAGCGCTCCCTCAGCGCGGCGTTCATGAAGCCCATCGCCTCGGTCGCGAGGCGCGCCGTCATGTCCGGCCGCCCCGCGGTGAAGCGGGCGAGGGCGTCGCGCGCGCCGGCGAGATCGCTCGCAGCGGCGGAAAAGGTCGCGACGTCGCGATAGGGCCAGGTCATGCCCGGTTTCTCGGCCAGCGCCCGGCGCGTCCAGGCCAGCGCCTCGCGCGGCCGCCCGCAGGCGAAATGGGCAAGGCCCATGCCGATGAACGAATTGAAGCTGAACGGGTCGCGCGGCGACAGCCGGATCGCGCGCTCGAAGCAGGCGAAAGCCTCCTCCGGCCGCCCGGAATAGGTGCGCGAGAAGCCGCGCCGCGTCCAGGCCCAGGCGTGGTTGACGTCGATGCCGAGCGCGCGGTCGATCAGCGCGTCGGCGCGCTCCACCGCGCCGTCGATCAGCATGATCGCGGTGGCGGCCGCCGTCAGCGCCAGCGGATCGTCGTCGATGAGCCCGGCGGCGCGTTCGATCAGGGCGCGCCCCGCCGCGCGTTCGGCCGCAAGATCGGCCGACCAGTTGTAGGCGATCTGCTGCGCCCGGGCCCAGGCGCCGATGGCGAGCGCCCGGCCGTAGCCCGGCTCCAGCGCCAGCGCCTCGTCGACGAGGGCGATGGCCTGCGGGTTCTCGTGCCGCCGGTGTGCCCAGAGATGCGGCAGGGCGCGCAGGACGAGGTCGTAGGCGGCGAGGTTCTCCGGCGCCTTGCGGCTGGAGCGCTCGATCTCCGCCTGCCGGATGGTCGGATGCAGCGCGCCCGCGACCATCTCGGCGATCTGGTCCTGCACCGCGAACATGTCGGTGGTCTGGGCATCGACCCGCTCGCTCCAGATCTGCACGCCCGACGCGCCGTCGACGAGGCCGAGCGTGACCCGCATCCGCTCGCCGGCGAACCGCACGCTGCCGTCGAGGATGTAGCGCACGCCGAGTTCGGCCGCGATGGTGCGCATGTCGACGGCGTGGCTCTTGTAAACGTAGGCGGAGTTGCGCGCGATCACCAGGAACTCGCGCACCCGCGACAGGCTGGCGGTGACCTCCTCCACCAAGCCGTCGACGAAGCCGTCGCGGGCCGCGTCGCCGGAAAGGTTCTCGAAGGGCAGGATCGCGATCGAGGGATGCGTCGCGGGGTCGGGCGCCGTCACGCGCCGGCGGCGCCGGACGCCGATCACCTTCGGATCCCAGGTCCAGATGCGGTGGCGCTCCGACAGCCCCTTCAGCGCCCGCTCGCCGATGTCGGTGAAATAAAGATCGGTCTTGCCGGCGAGATACTCGAACACGCCGCGCGAGATCGCGATGCCGCCCGGCGGCGACAGGGTCTGCACGCGCGCGGCGAGGTTGACGCCCTCGCCGAAGCGGTCGTCCTCCGTCACCACCACGTCGCCGACGACGATGCCGATACGCACCTTGAGGCGCAGGCCCTGCTCCAGGTCCTCGCCGCCCATGGCGCGCTGGAACGACGCGGCCCAAGCGACGGCGCTGACCGCGCTGGCGAATTCGGCGAGGCATCCGTCGCCGGTGTGCTTGAAGACCTGGCCGCCATAGTCGCCGACGGTCGCCTCGACGCGCTCGCTCATCCGCGCGACGGCGTCGAGCGTCCGCGCCTCGTCGGCCTCGACGAGGGTCGAAAACCCTTCGACGTCCATCGACAGGATCGCGGCCAGCCTGCGGCGCGATACGCTCATCGTCGAAATCCCCCGGCCTCCCCGATGGATTCCTAGCGCACGATCGCGGCGCCCGCCAAGGTGCGGGCCTGCAACATCAAGGCGATCGCTCCCCGTACGGCGTAGCTCCGCTACTGCGCCGCTTCCACGAAAGGCGAGTGCTGCCCGTCCTCGCCGTCCTCGTCGTCGACGCCGATGAAGTCGAGTGCCGCCGGGACGGTCGCGCCGATCTCGACCATCTCGATGCCGCGGAGCTTCCGATCGATGGCGCGCTTGCGGACGTCCACCGCGTCGATGTGGTTGGTGGCCTCCTGCAGCTTCTTCTTCACCTTCTCCAGCACCGGGCCGAACTTGCCGAACTCGGCCTTCACGCCGCCGAGCACCTGCCAGACCTCGCCGGAGCGCTTCTGGATTGCGAGGGTGCGGAAGCCCATCTGCAGCGAGGACAGGATCGCGGTCAGCGTCGTCGGGCCGGCCACCGTGACGCGGCAGGAGCGCTGCAGGTCGTCGCAGAGGCCCGGCCGCCGGATCACTTCGGCGTAAAGCCCTTCGGTCGGCAGGAAAAGGATGCCGAAATCGGTGGTGGTCGGCGGGTTGAGGTATTTCTCGCAGATGTCGCGGGCGCAGCCGCGGACCCGGATCTCCAGCGCCTTCGCGGCCGCTTCGACGGCGGCGAGGTCGCCGGAATCGGACGCCGCCTGCAGGCGCTCGTAGTCCTCGATCGGGAACTTCGCGTCGAGCGGCAGCAGCACCTCCGAGCCGTCCTCGTGCCCAGGCAGGCGGATGGCGTATTCGACCCGCTCGCCGCCCTTGCCGCCGGTGGAAACGTTCGTCGCGAACTGGCCCGGCGCCAGCATCTGTTCGAGCAGCGCCCCGAGCTGTACTTCGCCCCAGGTGCCGCGCGACTTCACGTTGGTGAGCACCCGCTTCAGGTCGCCGACGCCGGTCGCCAGCGACTGCATCTCGCCGAGGCCCTTGTGCACCGCTTCCAGCCGCTCCGACACGAGCTTGAAGCTTTCGCCGAGCCGCTGCTCCAGCGTGCCCTGCAGCTTCTCGTCGACGGTGGCGCGCATCTGTTCGAGCTTCGCCTCGTTCTCCTGCCGAAGGGTCTTCAACTGCGCCTCGATGCCGGTCTTCAATGCCTCGCCGGCCTTGGCGTTCGTCTCGTCGATGGCGGCAAGCCGCCGGCCGAAATCCTCCTGGCTCTCCTTGAGGCGCTGTGCCGACTCGGCCGCACCCTGCCGAAGCTGGGTCGCGAAGGCGTCGAGTTGCGTGCGCTGCGAGGCGAGCTGCGCCTCGACGCTGCCTTTCAAGGCCTCGCCAGCCTTGACGCTCGCCTCATTGATGAGGGCGAGGCGGCGGCCGAAATCCTCCTGCGTCTCCTTCAGCCGCCCGGCGGAGTCGGCCGCGCTCTGGCGAAGCTGCTCGGCGAAGCCTTCGAACTGGGTGCGCTGCGTGCCGGCGACCTCGGCCAGCCGACGCGTCAGCCCCTCGCCGAAGCGGTCGACGCTGCTCGACACCTCCTCGCGCAGCGCTCGCGCCACCTTGACGTTCTCCTCGCGCGCGGCGCGGAAATCCTCGCGGGCGGCACGCTCGGCGCGGGCATGCCCCTCGTCCAGCGACACGAGGCGCGCGAGCGTCGCATCCGCGTCCGCACCGCCGCCGAGGGCCGCTTCCAGCCGCCGGAGATGGCCGAGGACGAGCGCCGAGACGGCGAGCGCGCCGAGCGCGAGAAGGGCCGCAAGGGCGGGCAGGACGATGTCGAGCATGCGGTTCGTTCGCCGGGAATGGGACGCGAACAAACGTAGACGAAGCGCGAACAGTCGTCCATCCGCGCCGCCGGGCTTTCCACCAGCGGCGGCAAGCCTCGCGTCAGCGGCGGCGGCGTGTCAGGCGGCGAAGCCGCGCTTTCGGAGGAGCGCCGCCGAGGTCGGCATCCGGCCGCGGAAGGCCTGGTAGAGCTCGGCCGGGTCCTTGGTGCCGCCAGCCGCGTAGACGTTGGCGAGGAGCAGCGCCGCCGTCTTCGGGTCGAACGGGTCGCCCGTCTCGGTGAAGGCGTCGAAGGCGTCGGCGTCGAGCACTTCCGACCACATGTACGAGTAGTAGCCGGCGGAATAGCCTTCGCCCGCGAAGATATGGGCGAAGTGCGGCGAGCGGTGCCGCATGACGATCTCGCGCGGCAGCTTCAGCTCGGCGAGGATTTCCGCTTCCCGCGCCGCCGGATCGGCGGGTGCTTCGCCGCTCTCGTGCAGCGCGAGGTCGACCAGCGCCGAGGCAGTGTATTCCACCGCGTCGAAACCCGCATCGAAGGTGCGGGCCCGCTCCAGCTTCGCAGCGAGGTCCGGCGGCAGCGGCTCGCCGGTCTCGGCATGGAGGGCATGGCGCTGCAGAATGTCCGGTACAGTCAGCCAGTGCTCGAAGAGCTGCGAGGGCAGCTCGACGAAATCGCGTGAGACCGACGTGCCGGACAGGCGCGGCCAGGTGACGTCCGACAGGAGGCCGTGCAGCGCGTGGCCGAACTCGTGGAACAGCGTGCGGGCGTCGTCCATCGAGAGAAGCGCCGGCTGCCCTTCCGCCGGTTTGGCGAAGTTCATGACGTTGTAGATGATCGGCGTCTGATGGCTGCCCTCCAGCTTGTGCTGGTCGCGGAGCGCGCTCATCCACGCGCCGGAGCGCTTCGAGGAGCGGGCGAAATAATCGCCGAGGAACAGCCCGACCTCGCGGCCGTCCCGGTTCCGGACGCGCCAGACCCGAACCTCCGGCCGCCAGGCCTTCGCGTCGGGAAGGCGCTCGAAGGACAGGCCGAACAGGCGCGACGCCACGTCGAAGGCCGCCTCGATCATCCGTTCGAGCTGGAAGTACGGCTTCAACGCCGCCTCGTCGATCGCGAACTCGGCCCGGCGGCGCTTCTCGGCGTAGTAGCGCCAGTCCCAGGGCTCCAGCGGCTCGTTCGCGCCGCCGGTCGCGACGATGCCGGCGAGCGCGGTCGCGTCCCGGCCGGCGCGGGTGACGGCCTGTTCCCAGACTTCCGTGAGGAGCGCCCGCACCGCCGAGGGCGTCTTCGCCATCGTGTCGTCGAGCTTGTAGGCCGCATAAGTATCGTAGCCGAGGAGCCGAGCCTTCTCGGCGCGCAGCTCCAGCGTCTCCTTGATGATTTGCCGGTTGTCGGTCGGGCCCTCGTTCTCGCCGCGCGCGATCCAGGCCTTGAACGCGGCCTCGCGCAGGTCGCGGCGGTCGGAGAAGGTCAGGAACGGCACGACGATCGAGCGCGACAGGGTGAGGGCGTAGCCGTCGATGCCGCGTTCGCGCGCGGCCTCCCGCATACCGGAGACGACGAAATCCGGCAGCCCAGCGAGGTCGTCCGCCGTCAGGGGCAGGACGAAGCTCTTCTCGTCGGCAAGGACGTTCTGCGAGAAGGCGGTGCCGAGCTCGGACAGCCGGGCATTCACCGCCGCAAGGCGCTCGCGCGCCTCGCCTTCGAGCTTCGCGCCGCCGCGTACGAAGCCGATGTGGACGCGCTCCACCAGCCGCCGGTCCTCGCCCGTCAGGTCGTCCTTGCGCGAGAACACTGCGTCGATGCGCGCGAAGAGCTTGGCGTTCAGCGCGATTGCCGAGGAATGGCGCGACAGCTTCGGCGCGACCTCGCGCTCGATGGCCTGGATCGTGTCGTCGGTGTCGGCGCCGGCGAGGGCGTAGAAGGACGAGGCGGTGCGCTCGATCGCCTCGCCGGCCCGCTCCATCGCCGCGATCGTGTTCGCGAAAGTCGGTGGCTCGGGAGCATCGGCGATGGCGTCGATCTCGGCCCGGTGCGCCGCCATCGCGGCGTCGAAGGCCGGGCCGAAGCTGGCGCGGTCGAGCCCGTCGAAGGCCGGGATGTCGTAGGCCCCCAGCGGCGGAAACAACGCGTCCTCGCTCATCGGATACTCCCCTCTGATGTCATTCCGCCGCTTCGCGCATCGACCCCAGCGAACGGAACGCGTCCGCCGTGATCTCCAGCGAGCGCAGGCGCTTCGCGTGGTCGTGGATCGCCGAGGCGACGATCACCTCGTCCGGCCGGTATCGCGCGACGAGGCCCGCCAACTCGCGCCGCACGGTTTCCTGCGAGCCGACCGCCGCGACGGACAGGGCCTCGTCCGCGCCGGCGAGGAACATCGGATCGACGACGTCTTCGAGGTTCTCGACCGGCCGGGGCAGGGGCCCGGGCCGGCCGCTCCGAAGATTCGCGAAGCCCTGCGCGATGGAGGAGCGGAGGAACCGGCCCTCCGCGTCCGTCTCGCCGGCGAAGACGTTCATCGCCAGGATGAAATGCGGCTCGGCATGGAGCCGCGAGGGGCGGAACGTCTCGCGATAGACCTCGATCGCCTGGGACAGCATGCCGGGCGCGAAGTGCGAGGCGAAGGCGTAGGGGAGCCCCAGATGCGCGGCGAGTTGCGCGCCGTAGAGCGAGGAGCCGAGGATCAGCACCGGCACCTTCGTGCCCATGCCCGGAAAGGCGCGGACGCGCTGGCCGGGTTCCTCGTCCTCGAAGTAGTGGATCAGCTCCACCACGTCCTGCGGGAAGCTGTCGCCGCCCTCGAGGTTGCGGCGGAGAGCCCGGGCGGTCAGCATGTCGGTGCCGGGCGCGCGGCCGAGCCCGAGGTCGATGCGGCCGGGGAACAGGGTCGCGAGCGTCCCGAACTGCTCGGCGATGACCAGCGGCGCGTGGTTCGGCAGCATGATGCCGCCCGAGCCGACCCGGATGGTGGAGGTGGCGGCGGCGACGTGCCCGATCACCACGGCGGTCGCGGCCGAGGCGATGCCGGTCATGTTGTGATGCTCGGCAAGCCAGAAACGGTGGTAGCCGAGCCGCTCCGCATGGCGCGCGAGGTCGGCGGAATGCTTGAGCGCCTCCGCCGCCGTAGACCCTTCGCCGACATGGGAAAGGTCGAGAACCGAATAGGGGATCATGGACGGGCTCCTTCGCAAGCGAAGATGGGCTCGGCCGGACGCCCTTTCCAGCCTACTGCCGGTCGCGCTTCGCCAGCGTTCGGAGGCGCAGCGCGTTCAGCTTGATGAAGCCGGCCGCGTCCTTCTGGTCGTAGGCGCCCTGGTCGTCCTCGAAGGTGACGAGCTTGTCGGAATAGAGGGATTTCGGCGATGAGCGGCCCGTCACCATCACGTTGCCCTTGTAGAGCTTCAGGCGCACCGTGCCCTCCACGTGCTCCTGGCTCCGGTCGATCAGCGCCTGCAGCATCTCGCGCTCCGGCGAGAACCAGAAGCCGTTGTAGATCAGCTCCGCGTAGCGCGGCATCAATTCATCCTTCAGGTGCGCCGCACCGCGGTCGAGCGTGATCGATTCGATCGCGCGGTGCGCGGCGAGCAGAATCGTGCCGCCCGGCGTCTCGTAGACGCCGCGCGACTTCATGCCGACGAAGCGGTTCTCCACGAGGTCGAGCCGGCCGATGCCGTTGTCGCGGCCGAGGTCGTTCAGCCGTGCCAGGATCTCGTGGGGCTTCAGCACCTGCCCGTCGATCGAGATCGCGTCGCCCTTGGAAAAGCCGATCTCCACCGTCGTCGCCCGGTCGGGCGCGTCCTCCGGCGAAATGGTGCGCATGTGGACGTATTCGGGCGCCTCCTCGGCCGGATCCTCCAGCACCTTGCCCTCCGAAGAGGAGTGCAAGAGGTTCGCGTCGACGGAGAAGGGCGCTTCGCCCTGCTTGTCCTTGGCGACGGGGATCTGGTTCTTCTCGGCGAAGTCGAGGAGTTCGGTGCGGCTCTTGAACGCCCAGTCGCGCCAAGGCGCGATGATCTTGATGTCGGGGTTCAGCGCGTAGGCGGAGAGCTCGAAGCGGACCTGATCGTTGCCCTTGCCGGTCGCGCCGTGGGCGATGGCGTCGGCCCCGGTCTTGTGAGCGATGTCGACGAGGTACTTCGCGATCAGCGGCCGCGCGATCGAGGTGCCGAGAAGGTAGGTGCCTTCGTAGACCGCGTTCGCCCGGAACATCGGGAACACGAAGTCGCGGACGAACTCCTCGCGCACGTCCTCGATGAAGATCTCGCGGATGCCGAGCATCTCGGCCTTGCGGCGCGCCGGCTCCAGTTCCTCGCCCTGGCCGAGGTCGGCGGTGAAGGTCACGACCTCCGCACCGAGCTCGGTCTGCAGCCATTTCAGGATGATCGAGGTGTCGAGGCCGCCCGAATAGGCGAGAACGACCTTCTTCACGTCGCGGGGTGCCGGCATGGTCCTCTGGTCCGTCGCTCTTCCGTCCGGCCGGCTCTACATGATGCGAGGGCGGGCCGGAAGGGGTGGCGATGTCGGCTTCGTGGCAGTTCTGGGCGCTTCTGTCGGCGGTCTTCGCCGCGCTGACCGCGATCTTCGCGAAGGTCGGGGTCGCCGGCGTCGGCTCGGATTTCGCCACCTTTGTCAGGACCGTCGTGATCCTCCTCGCGCTCGGGCTGATCCTCACCGCGACCGGCGGCTGGCAAGGGCTCGGCACCATCTCCGGGAAAAGCTGGCTGTTCCTCGTGCTTTCGGGCTGCGCCACCGGGCTGTCCTGGGTCTCCTACTTCCGCGCCCTGAAGCTCGGCCGGGCGTCGGAAGTCGCGCCGGTCGACAAGTTGTCGGTGGTGCTCGTCGCGGTGTTCGGCGCGCTCTTCCTCGGCGAGCGGCTGGGCACGCTCGCCTGGCTCGGCGTCGCACTCATCGCGGGCGGGGCGGTGCTCGTCGCGCTCGGCTGAAATGCCTGTGGCGCGCGGCGGCGGCACCGGCTAGGAGTCCGGGCCGAGGAGGGGCGATCCCATGGACTTCATTCCCGCCGCCGGGCCGCTGGCCGCCTTCACGCTGGCCGCGATCGTCCTCGCGATCACGCCCGGGCCCGACATGACGCTCTTCGTCGGCCGGACGCTGGCGCAGGGGAAGCGCGCCGGCGTCGCCGCCTTCGCCGGGGCCTGCACCGGCTCGATGGTGCACACGACGCTCGCCGCCCTCGGCCTGTCGGCGCTGCTCGCCGCCTCGCCCACCGCCTTCACGGTGCTGAAGCTCGCCGGCGCGCTCTACCTCGCCTGGCTCGCCGTCCAGGCGATCCGCCACGGCTCGTCCTTCAATCTCGACGCGGCGCTCGACCGCGACCGGTCGATCGGAGCGAACGTCCTGACGGGCATCGGCATCAACCTCCTCAACCCGAAGATCATCCTGTTCTTCGTGACCTTCCTGCCGACGTTCATCTCGGCGAGCGATCCGCACGCGGCGGGCAAGCTGTTCTTCCTCGGCTTCTACTTCATCCTCGTCTCGGCGCCGATCTGCATCGGCATCATCTTCGTCGCCAGCCGCGTCGCGACGACGCTGAAGCGCCAGCCGCGCGTGATGCGCACGATCGACTACGTCTTCGCCTCGGTGTTCTCCGGCTTCGCCGTCTCGATCCTGCTCACGCCCTCGCGCTGAGGCGCGCGTGGCCGGCCGCCGGCGGCACGTCCCGCGACCAGCCAGTAGGTGAGCGCGTAGGCGAGGCCCGCGACGAGAAGCGCGATCTGGACGCTGCCGTGCGGCGGCTCCGCCCCGTAGGCGAGGCGGATCACCGCAATCGCGCCGGCGAGGCCCGCCAGCGCGTGGAGGATCAGCGAGCGGATCCGCAGCACTTCCGTCGCCACGACGAAGACGGCGAAAGGCAGGAAGCTCACGGTGCCGACCTGCACCGCCTCCAGCCCGAAGCCGATCCCCGCATGGATCCAGTAGACCGGATCGTCGCCGACCGCCGGGCGATCCGGACCGAGGAACGGCCAGATCAGCGCGAAGGCCGCCGCCAGGCAGGCGAGGAGGAAGCCGAGCGGGATCAGGAACAGGAAGCGGAAGACGGTCGCCATGCGGCGAAGATAGCGCGCGCGCCGCCCCGATCGCAGTCCGCCGGCCTACTTCGCCGCGCCTTCGTGCTCGGCGATCATCCGCTTCATCAGGTCGATCTCCGCCTCTTGGTCGGCGATGATCTTCCGGGCGAGCTCCTTGGCCTGCTCATCCTTGCCGTATTCGAGCTCGACTTTCGCCATGGCGACCGCGCCCTCGTGGTGCGGGATCATGTTGCGGAGGAAGTCGAGGTCGGCGTCGCCCGTCATCGACATGTTCGCCGACGCCATGCTCTGCATCGCCGCCATGAAGGCCTTCGAGGACGGCGCATCCATCCCGGCCGCATCGCCGTGACCCATGGCGGAATGGTCCATGCCGCCGCTTTCCTGCGCGAGCGAAGGAGAAGCGGCGAAGAGGCCGGCGGCGAGAAGCAGGGACAAGGTTTTCATGCGCGCATCTCCGGGGTCGGGAACCACGGCGAGGGAGATGGTCCTTCCAGCAAGGGGAAGGTCAAGGCATGCGCCTTCGCGATCCCCTCAGGCCGCGGCGTCCGCCGCGAGCCGTTCCTTCTTGCGCAGGCGCTCCGACTCCGACTTCAACTGCCCGCAGGCGGCGAGGATGTCGCGGCCGCGCGGCGTCCTGATCGGCGAAGCGTAGCCGGCCTCGTTGACGAGGGCCGCAAAGCGCTCGATCTGGTCCCAGTCCGAGCATTCGTAGGCCGATCCCGGCCAGGGGTTGAACGGAATCAGGTTGATCTTCGCCGGAATGCCCTTGAGCAGCCGCACCAGTTCGCGCGCGTCGGCGAGCGAGTCGTTGACGCCCTTCAGCATCACATATTCGAAAGTGATGCGCCGGGCGTTGCTGGCCCCCGGATAGGTCCGGCAGGCCTCTAGCAGGTCCTTCAACGGATACTTGCGGTTGATCGGCACCAGTTCGTCGCGCAACTCGTCGCGAACCGCGTGGAGCGAGATCGCGAGGCCGACGCCCATCTCCTCGCCGGTCGGCCGGATCATCGGCACGACGCCGGAGGTGGAGAGCGTGATGCGACGGCGCGAGATCGCGAGGCCGTCGCCGTCCGAGACGACGGCGAGCGCCTGTCTGACGTTGTCGTAGTTGTAGAGCGGCTCGCCCATGCCCATCATCACGACGTTCGAGACGAGGCGGCCTTCCGCCGGCACGATCGCCCCGTCGGGCGTATCCTGCGCCGGAAAGTCACCGAGCCGGTCGCGTGCCACCATCACCTGCCCGACGAGATCGTCGGGCGTGAGGTTGCGCACGAGGCGCTGCGTGCCGGTATGGCAGAAGGTGCAGGTAAGGGTGCAGCCGACCTGGCTGGAAACGCAGAGAGTGCCGCGGCCTTCCTCGGGGATATAGACCGTCTCGACCTCGACCGGCCGGCCCGCGCCGCGCGAGGGATAGCGCAGGAGCCATTTCCGCGTGCCGTCGGTGGAGATCTGTTCCTCGACGATTTCCGGCCGCGCGACGGTAAAGGCGGCGTCCAGCTTTTCGCGAAGGTCGCGCGAGACGTTGCGCATCGCCGCGAAGTCGGAGGCGCCGCGCACGTAGAGCCAGTGCCAGATCTGGCTCGTGCGCATCCGGAGCTGCTTTTCCGGCACGCCGACGCCGCGCAGCGCCTCGCTCAAGGCGTCGCGGTCCATGCCGACGAGATGCGGCTTCTCAAGGGACGCGGTCGCGGGGCGGGGCGGGGCCACGGAGCGCGCGAGCGGCGCAGCGAGGTCGAGCGTGACCGACATGGGCAAAGGCTCCGGCCTGCGGACGGCGAGTCTCGCGCCGCCGCCTTCATCGTCCGAACGGATCTGGATCGCCGTTCAGATGACGGTTTTCACCGCTTTTCGCAAGTCCGGAGCCGGAATCCGCTTTATTTGCAGGTGCGGATCGACTTCAGTGCCGCCGACACGCCGGCCAGCGAATAGGTGTAGTGGGTGGCCGTGCCGCGGCGCGACTGCGCGTCCACTTTAAGCGACTTGCCGCTCTGCAGCGCCTTGATGAACTGCGGCTCGTCGCCGGCATTCTCCATCCAGGCCGATTCGCCGCGGGTGAACAGCGAGTACTTCTTGCCGTCGACGTCGACGGTCACCTTCGAGCCGTCCTTCATCTGGTAGCCCATCACGGCCTGCGGCTCGTAGCTGTTGGCCTGGCCCGGCTTCTGCGAGATCAGGAAGAAGATGTCGCCGTGGTCGACGCTGGCCGGCTCCATGGTGAGCGGCGTCGACAGGATGTAGCAGACCTTGGTGCCGGAATTCGTGTAGGAATAGGTGCCCCACTTGTCGAACTGGCTGAGGCGGGTCGGCGTCTGGGCGCTCGCCGCGGCGGCGGACGCGATGAGCAGAGCCGCGGCGACCCCAAGAACCTTGTACATGAGGAGCTTCCTCCGTTTCGGCCGACGCCATGCCCTCGGCCGGCGTGGCCACGCCGCCCATTCGAGACGATTTGACTAAAGAAGTGTTGCGGCAGGGTAAATACGGGTCGAGGCGCGCCGCGCGCACACGTCCTCGTGAAGCTTGGCCGGGCTTCTATCCCTCGCTCGTCGCGTCCTCGCGCTTCGTCTTGCCGAGGGTCTCGCGGGCCTGCGCGTAGTGTTCCGGCTTGATGTTGGACTGCACGGCGCGGAAGGCCGCCCAGAGCACCGCCGCGTCGTCGGTGAAGCCGAGCCCGACGATGAAGTCCGGCACGATGTCGAAGGGGAGCACGAAATAGGCCAACGCCGCGAGCAGGACGCCCCTGGTCGAGGCCGGCGTCGTCGGATCAAGGGCGCAGTGGTAGGACGCCACCACGTCCTCCATGAACGGCACGTGCCGGAGCGCCCGGCGAACGGTGTCGAGGAAGGAGGAGCGGACGCGCCGCTCCTGCTCGGACTGCTCGTTCGCCGGCGCGGGCCGAAGGATCGCGTCGAGCTTCGCCTTCGCGATCTCGAAGCCCGCCCGCACCGGGCCCGTCTCGTGCTCGTTCGCCGTCATGCGGAGAAAATGGCCCGGCGGGGCCCGCGCGGCAAGCGCCCTCAGGCCCTCGATGCGGCGGCCGCGCTCAGCATGTGCCCCGCCGCACCCGAACGCGGCCTGCCGGCGAGGGCGAAGCTCTCCTCGGCAACGTAGGGGCCGCCGCCGACCGAGTCGCGCGACGAGAACAGGACGAAGCGCGAGGCGCGGAACGGCGGCGCGCGGAAAGAACCTCGCCCGCTCAGCCAGCGCGCCACCTCTTCCGCCTTCGGCTGGCGCAACCGCGCCAGCGTCACGTGCGGGGTGAACCGCTTCGCGTCGGGCGCGAGGCCGATGCGCCGGAGCGCCCGGTCGACGTCGGCCTGCAGCGTCTCAAGGGCAAGCGACGGCGCGACGGCGGCATAGACCGAATGCGGCTTCTTCGAACCGAAGGCGTCGAGGCCGCGCAGCTCCACGTCGAACGGCGCCGCCTCGATGCGGTCGAGCGCCGCCACCGCCTCGTCGGCCGTCCGGTGGTCGACGTCGCCGATGAAGCGCAGCGTCACGTGGTAGTTCTCGGGATCGATCCACCGGGCCGAGCCGAGCCCGCCGCGCAGCATGGAAAGCTGCACGGAGGCGTCGCGGGAGATTTCGAGGGCAACGAAGAGTCGCGGCATGGAGAAACTCCACTCGGCCGGAAGGGTGCGGTCGACGCCGCGCGGGAAGCGGGCTCCCCGGCAGAAGGCCCGCCAACGGGTCCGTTCGGGAGTTCCCCGACGAACTCTGGAGATGAGGCTAGGGCGAAGACGCCCGAGAGCGATAGCGCGAATTCGGCTGTCCACAGCTTCGCGTAACAGAGTGAACGGCGGACGACCCGCTCAGGTCGGCTTCGCGCCGAGCCCCGCCAGCGCCTTCTCCACGACCGGCAGCATCCGCTCGACGACGATCGCGACGCCGGCCTTCGTCGGATGCATGCCGTCCGGCTGGTTCAGGGCGCGATCGCCCGCGACGCCGTCGAGGAAGAACGGGTAGAGCGGGACGCCGTAGCGCTCGGCCAGCCGCCCGTAGATCGGGTTGAACGCCGCCGCGTAGTCCGGCCCCATGTTTGGCGGCGCCAGCATGCCGGCGAGGATCACGGCGGTGCCGCGCTCCTTCAGCCGCTTCAGCATCGCGTCGAGATTGCTCTCCGACACGCGCGGCGGAATGCCGCGCAGCGCGTCGTTCGCGCCGAGTTCGAGGATCACGAGCTTGGCCTCCGGCGGGATCGACCAGTCGAGGCGCTGCAGGCCGCCGGTGGTCGTGTCGCCGGAAACGCCGGCATTCGCGACCGCGACGTCGTAGCCCTTCGCCTTCAGCGCCGCCTGAAGCTGCTCGGGAAAGCTCTCGCCGGGGCCGACGCCGAAGCCCGCCGACAGGCTGTCGCCGAAGGCGACGACGCCCAGGCCCGGCTTCTCCTGCGCCGCCGCGCCGATCGTGCCGCCGGCGAGAAGACACGCGGCTATCACGGCGGCGCGAAAGGCTTGGAAGCGGTGCATCATCGGCCCATATCCGGTGCGGAGAGCCGATCCTTCCGGCCGGCTTATCCCCCGCATATAGGACGTCTTCCCGCTTGTCTGACCCGGCGATCCGCCTTCGCGACGTTCACCTGACGCTTGGGCAGGGGCGAACCGCCGTCCATGTCCTGAAGGGCGTGTCGCTCGAGGTCGCGCGCGGCGAGTCGGTCGGCGTCGTCGGCCCGTCCGGCTCCGGCAAGTCGACCCTCCTGATGGTGCTGGCCGGGCTGGAGCAGGCGGATTCCGGCACGGTCGCCATCGCGGGCACCGAGCTTGGAGCCTTGAGCGAGGACCAGCTCGCCGCCTTCCGGGGCCGCGAGGTCGGCATCGTCTTCCAGTCCTTCCACCTCATCCCGAACATGACGGCGCTGGAGAACGTCGCGGTGCCGCTGGAGCTTTCCGGCCGCCCCGACGCCTTCGAGCGGGCCGAGCGCGAGCTCGCCGCCGTCGGGCTTGGGCTCCGCGCCCACCACTATCCGGGCGAACTATCCGGCGGCGAGCAGCAGCGCGTCGCGATCGCGCGCGCGCTTGCTCCGGAGCCCGCGCTTCTCGTCGCCGACGAGCCGACCGGCAATCTCGACGGCGAAACGGGCCGGCAGATCGCCGACCTTCTGTTCTCCGAGCAGAAGCGGCGGCGGATGACCATGGTCCTCGTCACGCACGACACCGGCCTTGCGGCGCGCTGCGGACGCGAGGTGCGCGTCCGCTCCGGCACGGTGGAAGCGGAGGCGGCGTTCGCGTGACGGCGGTCGAAGCCGAACGGCGCGGCCGCGCGACGAGCGTGCCGGCGGGGCCGACCGCCGCGGGGCTCCGGCTGGCTTGGCGCTTCGCGCTGCGCGAGATGCGCGGGGGCCTGCGCGGCTTCGCGGTGTTCCTCGCCTGCATCGCGCTCGGCGTCGCGGCGATTGCGGCGGTGAATTCCGTCTCCGCCATGATGACGCGCGGCATCGAGAGCGAGGGCCGCGCCATCCTCGGCGGCGACGCGCGCTTCGGCCTCGTCCAGCGCACCGCGACGCCGGAGGAGCTGGACTATCTCGGCTCGCTCGGAAAGGTGGCGGCCGTCACCTCCATGCGTTCCATGGCCCGGACCGCGAGTGGCGAGGGCGACCCGACGCTGGTGGAGCTGAAGGCGATCGACGGCGCCTATCCGCTCTATGGCCGGGCGGAAACGACGCCGGCTGCGCCGCTCGCCGATCTGCTAGCCGAGCGGAACGGCCGCTTCGGCGCGCTCGCCGCCCCGGAACTCCTGGAGCGGATGAATGTCCGGCCGGGGGCTGTGCTGCGGCTGGGGAGCATCGAGGTCGAGCTGCGCGGCGTCCTCGACCGCGAGCCGGACGTCCTGTCGGACGGCTTCATCTTCGCGCCGCGCCTGCTGGTCTCCGCTGCGGCGATGGACGCGACGGGTCTCGTCCAGCCGGGCAGCCTCGTCGAGCACGACTACAAGGTCCGCCTCGACCGGACGGTGCGAGCCGACGACCTCACGGCGGACGCCAATGCGCGCTTCCCGCAGGCCGGCTGGAATGTCCGCACCGCCGACCGCGCCGCGCCGGCGCTCCAGCGCAACATCGAGCGCTTCGGCCAGTTCCTGACCCTCGTCGGCCTCGCCATCCTCGTCGTCGGCGGCGTCGGCGTCGCGAACGCGGTCAATGCCTATCTCGCCGGCAAGCGCCGGGTGATCGCGACCTTCAAAAGCCTCGGCGCGGGCGGTCCCTTCGTGGTGCGGGTCTACCTGATCCAGATCCTGATCCTTGCGACCCTCGGCGTCGCTCTCGGTCTCGTGCTCGGGGCGGCCGCGCCGTTCCTCGCGGCGGGCGCGTTGCGTGCCGCGCTTCCCGTCGCGGCCGAGCCTTCGGTCTATCCGCTGGCGCTGCTGGCCGCCGCCGCCTTCGGCTACCTGACGGCGCTCGCCTTCGCGCTCCTGCCGCTCGGAGCCACGCGCGACGTCGCGGCGACGGCGCTGTTCCGCGACGCGTCCGGCAACGGAACCGGCCGCCGGCCGCGCGCCGCCTATCTGGCGGTGGTGGCGGGCTTGGTGCTCCTCATCGCCGGGCTCGCGCTGCTCATGGCCGACGACCGCCGGGTGGCCGCGACCTTCCTCCTCGCCACCGCCGTCGCCTTCGTGGTCCTGCGCGGCGTCGGCTTCCTGGTCGGGCGGCTCGCCCGCGCCGCGCCGCGGGTCCGCAACGTGCCGCTGCGCCTGGCGCTTGGCAACATCCACCGCCTCGGCGCGCTGACACCGTCCGTGGTGCTCTCGCTCGGCCTCGGCCTGACGCTGCTCGTCGCGCTGGCGACGATCGACACCGACCTTCGCCGCGAGATTTCCGGCGAGCTCGCCCGCCGCGCGCCGGACTTCTTCTTCGTCGACATCCAGAACGGCGAGATCGAGCCGTTCCGCGCCCGCGTCGCGGCTCTAGCTCCCCGCTCGACGCTCGACGCCGCGCCGATGCTGCGCGGCCGGATCACCAAGCTGAACGGCGTCGAGGCGTCGGAGGCCAAGGTGCCGCCGGAAGGCGCCTGGGTGCTGCGCGGCGACCGCGGCATCACCTATGCCGGTACGCTGCCGGAGAACTCCCGCCTCGAAGCCGGCGAATGGTGGCCGAAGACTTACGAGGGCGAGCCGCTCGTCTCCTTCGCCGCCGAGCAGGCCGGCCAGCTCGGCCTCCATGTCGGCGACACGATCACCGTCAACGTCCTCGGCCGCGACATCACCGCGAGGATCGCCAACCTTCGCGACGTCGAATGGGAATCGCTGTCGATCAACTTCGTGATGGTGTTCTCGCCGAACGCCTTCCGCGGCGCGCCGCATGCCTGGCTCGCGACGCTCGATATCCCGAACACCACGATGGCGGTGGAGAAGGACGTGCTGCGCGGCATCGCCGACAGCTACCCGGCCGTCACCACGGTGCGCGTCAAGGACGCGCTCGACGCGGTGAACCGGCTCGTCGCGCAGCTCGCGATCGGCATTCGCGCCGCTGCGGCGGTGGCGCTCGTCGCCTCCGTGCTGGTGCTGGCCGGAGCGCTCGCCAGCGGCAGTCGCGGCCGCATCCGCGACGCCGTTGTCCTCAAGACGCTCGGCGGTACGCGGCGGACGCTGATCGCCGCCTATACGAGCGAATACATGCTGCTCGGCCTCGCGACCGCGCTGTTCGCGCTGCTCGCCGGCGGTCTCGCCGCCTGGTACGCGGTGGCGCGCATCATGCAGCTTCCCTTCCATTTCGACTGGCGGATCGCCGCCGCGACGATCCTGACCGCGCTCGTGGTGACGGTCGGAATTGGGCTCGCGGGAACCTGGCGCGTGCTCGGCCAGAAGGCGGCGCCGGTGCTGCGCGAGCTGTGACGGATGTCGCCCAGTAACGCGGTCGTGATCGTCGGCCGCGACGGATGACGCAAAATTAACCCAGGATACAGTCCGGCGAACGGGGCCGGGCTTGTGTGTCCCGCGCCGGCACCGCATATTTTCGGCAGGCAAGCTGGGCGTCCCGCCAGCGGCGCCTCGGTTTGACGCGGTGAGTTCCGTATTTCCGCGCGAGGCCGACACCGGACGGGACACGCAGAAAGGGAAAGTCACATCGATGGCTGACAACACACGTTGGGGCGCCGCGCGCGTCCCGGCAGCCGGGTCGAGGGTCGACGTCACGATCGACCAGGGCCTGCGCGCCTACATGCTTCGCGTCTACAACCTGATGGCGGCCGGCCTCGCGATCACCGGCATCGCGGCCTATGCGGTCTACGCCGCCTCGGTCAGCGCCGATCCGACCCCGTATCAGGTCGGCAACGGCATCTTCCTCACCGACTTCGGCTACACGGTCTTCGTGTCGCCGCTGAAGTGGCTGATCATGTTCGCGCCGCTGGCGCTGGTCTTCTTCCTGTCGTTCCGCATCGACAAGATGTCGACCTCGGCCGCGCAGACGACCTTCTGGGCCTATGCCGGCCTCGTCGGCCTGTCGCTCGCGACCGTGTTCCTCGTCTACACGCAGGAATCGATCGTGCAGGTGTTCTTCATCACGGCCGCCTCGTTCGGCGCGCTGTCGCTCTTCGGCTATACGACGAAGCGCGACCTGTCGGGCATGGGCAACTTCCTGTTCATGGGCCTGATCGGCGTGGTGCTCGCTTCGATCGTCAACATCTTCCTCGGCTCCTCCGCGCTTGCCTTCGCGATCTCGGTGATCGGCGTCCTCGTGTTCGCGGGCCTCACCGCCTACGACACGCAGCAGATCAAGGAGATGTACTACGAGGGCGACGGCGAGGCCGTGATGGGCCGCAAGGCGATCATGGGCGCGCTGCGGCTCTACCTCGACTTCATCAACATGTTCATGTTCATGCTGCAGTTCTTCGGCGACCGCCGCTAAGCGACAGCGAACATCGAGACGGGAAGGGGCGTCCTCCGGGGCGCCCTTTTCTTTTACGCGAACGCCTGCGAGGAAGGCCCCAGAGATTTGGGGAACCGGCATGAGTGCCTATACGATCCGCGACGCGACGGAGGCCGACGTTCCGGCGATCGCGCGCGTCTACGAGCATGCCGTCCTGCACGGCACCGCGACCTACGAGCTCGTGCCGCCGCCGGAGGCGGAGATGCTGACGCGCTTCCGGGCGATCAGCGGCGACGGCTACCCGTATATCGTCGCGGAAGACGCGGACGGCACGCTCCTCGGCTATGCCTATGGCAGCGCCTTCCGCACCCGGCCCGCCTATCGTTGGAGCGTCGAGGACTCGGTCTATCTGGAGCCATCGGCGCAGGGGCGCGGCATCGGCCTGGCGCTGCTCCTGCGCCTCGTCGAGCTCTGCGGCGAGCTCGGCTTCCGGCAGATGATCGCCGTGATCGGCGGCGGTGAACACAGGCCCTCGATCCGCATCCACGAGAAGGCCGGCTTCCGGCATCTCGGCGTGATGGAGGCGTCGGGCTTCAAGTTCGGCCGCTGGATCGACACCGTCCTGATGCAGCTTCCGCTCGGCGAGGGCAGGGACACCTTGCCCGACGAGGCGACCTATCCGGGCACCCTGTTCAGGGGGTGAGCCGCTCGCGCGCCAGCCGGCGCTCCAGCGCCCGCGCGCCGAGCGAGACGGACACGGTCATCAGGAGATAAAGGTAGGCCGTCACCGAATAGGTCTCGAAGAACCGGAACGAGCCGGCAGCGAAGACCTTGCCCATCTGCGTGATGTCGGCGACGCCGAGCACCGAGACGAGCGAGGAATCCTTCACCATCGAGACGAAATCGTTGGCGAGCGGCGGCAGGACGGTCCGCACCGCCTGCGGCAGGACGACGAGGCGCAGCCGCCGGAAGGGTCCGAGACCGAGCGCCTTCGCCGCCTCGACCTGGCCCGCCGGCACGGCCTCGATGCCGGCCCGGAAGATTTCCGCGAGGAAGGCCGAATAGGCGATGACCAGCGCCGCGACGGCTCTGGCGAGCAGCGACACGTCGCGCACCAGCAGCGGCTCGACGAGCCCGAGGTGCTGCAGCGGCAGGAACACGACGTTCCAGCCGGCGACGAAGGCGGGCGCGGCGACGAAGGCGATCCAGAACAGGAGCACGAGGGTCGGCACGCCGCGGACCACCTCGACATAGAAGCGAGCGGCGTTCCGCACGAAGCGGTTGGCCGACTGGCCGGCGAGGCAGACGAGGAGGCCGAGAAGGATCGCGCCCGCATAGGCGACGAGGGTGACAAGCACAGTGGTGGCGAGGCCGCCGAGCAGCACCTCCACGATCCGCCGCCAGCCGGGATCGAGCGCGAGGACCATCGCCACGGCGAGGGCGCAAACGCCGAGCGCGACCAGCCACCAGGGAAAGTCCGGGTCGGAGAGCCTTCTCATGCAGGCCGCGGAAGCGGCGTCACTGGCCCATCTTGTAGTCCCGGAACCACTTCTCCGTCAGGCGGTCGAAAGTGCCGTCGGCCTTCAGGCTGGCGATCGCGGCATTCACCGGCTGGACGAGGTCGGAGCCTTTCGGGAAGATGAAGCCGAAGTCCTCGGCCCCCAACGGACCGCCGACGAGTTTCAGCCCGCCGTTGGAGGCGTCGACATAGCCGCGGCCTGCCGTGCCGTCGGTCAGCACGGTGTCGACGTCGCCGGTCTTCAGCGCCTGCACCGAGGCGCCGAAGGTCTCGAACAGCTTGATGCGCGGGTTCTGCTCGTTGCCGTCGAGCACTTCGTAGACCGCGGTGTAGAACGGCGTCGTGCCGGCCTGCGCGCCAATCAGCCCCTTGTCGAAACCCTTGAACGAGGCCGCGTCCGCGAAGCGGCTCTCGTCGCCGCGCACCAGCATGAACTGCTCGGAGCGCATGTAGGGATCGGAGAAGTCGACCTGCGTCTTGCGGTCGTCGCGGATGGTGATGCCGGTCATGCCGATGTCGTACTGGCCGGCGTTCACCGCGCCGATCATCGCGTCCCAGGAAGCGTTGGCGTAGGTGACCTTGAAATCGAGGCGCTTGGCGATCTCGTTCATGGCGTCGTATTCCCAGCCGATCGCGCCGCCGCCCTTCGGGTCGACGAACTGCAGCGGCGGGTAGGCGTTCTCCGTCACCACCGTGACGGCGCGGCCCTTCAGGTCCGGCAGCGGCGTCTCTGCGAGGGCCGGCGAGGCGAGGCCGAGGGCGGCGGCGACGAGAAGGAGCTGGCGACGGTTCACGGGCGATTCGTTCCGAAAGAACAGGACGGCCGGCAAACTGTCACGCGGGCGCCGGCCTTGCAAAGCTTTCAGGCTTCCTTCTCCGCCGCCTCGCGCACCGTCTCAGCCGCTGCTTCCGGCGAAAGGCGGGCTTCCGGCGGCATCGCCGCCTTGGCGTAGTTCTGCGCGATCACCGCGCAGGCGAAGAGCTGGATCTGGTGAAACAGCATCAGGGGCAGCACCACCAACGCGACGGTGTGGCCCGGAAACAGGATGCCGGCCATCGGGATGCCGGTCGCCATCGACTTCTTCGAGCCGCAGAAGACGATGGCGATCTCGTCCTCGCGCGCAAAGCCCAGCCGGCGGCTGGCGAGCGTGGTCAGCGCCAGCGCGAGGAACAGGATCACGACGTCCGCGAGGACGACGAGAGCGAGCTCGGCCGCGCCGACGCTCGTCCAGACGCCGGAGACGACGCCTTCCGAGAAGGCCGCGTAGACGACGAGCAGGATCGAGCCGCGGTCGACCACGCTCGTCACCGGCCGGTGGCGCGCGAGCCAGTTGCCGACCAGCGGCCGGGCGAGCTGGCCGGCGAGGAACGGCGCGAGGATCTGCCCGGCGATCTTCAGCACCGGGTCGAGGCCGAAGGAGAGGTTGCCGCTGCCGCTCGCGAGGGCGAGCACGAGGAGCGGCGTCGCCACGATGCCGAGGAGATTCGACACCGACGCGCTGGTGA
Source organism: Plantimonas leprariae (assembly GCF_008802405.1). Lineage (GTDB taxonomy): Bacteria > Pseudomonadota > Alphaproteobacteria > Rhizobiales > Rhizobiaceae > Plantimonas > Plantimonas leprariae. The sequence continues at coordinate 30,264 of NZ_VZDO01000003.1, read as the reverse complement.
AGGCCGCCGGCACGTTGCCGCCGGCGATCGAGGTGAAGGCGATCGAGGACTGGACCGTGGACGGCAGGAGGCAGACGTAGAGGAGGCCGAGCGCGAGCTCCGGCGGCAGGAGATCCGCGGCGAGTGGGCGGAACAGGAGGCCGATCAGCGGAAACAAGACGAAGGTCGAGGCGAGGATCAGGCCCTGCAGCCGCCAGTGCTTCAGACCCTGCCAGACGGCGCCCGGCGACAGGCGCGCGCCGTAGAGAAAGAACAGGAGCGCGATCGCGGCGAAGGTGATCCAGTCGAACGCGGCCGCGACCTCTCCGCGCGCCGGAAGGAGGGCGGCGATCGCGACCGTTCCCATCAGCAGCAGCAGGAACCGGTCGACCGGGATGCGAGCAAAAAGGGTCTTGAAGGTCATCGCCTCCGCCGTCGCGCCCGCCGACCGCCTCGGGAAGCGCTGCCGTGCCGGCTTTACAGGCGGAGGGCAGCCGAAGCCAACTGTTTCAAGCCGCCAGCGCGGACGGGCGCGGCTGGGCGGCGAGAGAGGCGACGACGCGATTCCGCCCGCTCGCCTTGGCGGCGTAGAGGTGAGCATCGGCACGCGCCATCGCCTCGAATAGCGAGCTTTCGCCGCCTTCGACCCCCGCTATGCCGAAGCTTGCGGTGAGACGCCGCCCGGCGCCCTCCGCCCGCCAGTCGCGCTCGGCGAAGGCGATGCGCAGCACTTCCGCGATCACCGCGGCAACCTGGGGCGGACCGGGAAGGAACAGGATGAACTCCTCGCCGCCGAATCGGGCGGCCACGCCGTCCGGCGGCATGACGATCCCGACGATCTCGGCGAAGCCTTCGAGGATGCGATCGCCGGCGGCGTGACCGAAGGCGTCGTTCACCGCCTTGAAGTGATCGATGTCGCAGACGACGAGCGAGGCGGGGCGGCTCGGGTCCGCGGCGAAGCCCGCCGTCGCCCGCTCGAAGCCGCGCCGGTTGAGGAGGCCCGTCAGCGGATCGCGCTCGGCCGCGTCGCGATAGCCCGCCACCACCCGCAACGTCACGGCTGCGAGCGCCACCAGACCGCCGACGAGCCCGAGCGCGGCGCCCGTCATCTGCATCGCGAAGGCGTAAGGCGAGCCGGCGAAGGCGTCGAGGCTGGTTTCCGGTGCGAGAACGAGGTTGAACACCACCGTGCGCGTCAGGTTGTCGAGTACCACGAGGACACTGACGCCGACGAGAACCCGGTCGATCGCGGTCTGCGCGCGCAGCCCGATCGAGCCGAGCGCGATCAGCAGCAGAGCCGAACAGGCGAGGTCGTTCACCAGCGTCTCGGCACGCAGGTCTGCCATCCCGACGATCGTATAAGCCGCGCCGGCAGTGCTCGCCGCGACGAGAAACGCGAAGAGGCGCCGCCGGAGCGGGCGGCCGAAATAGTCCAGCAGCGCCTGCCCGAAGCACCAGAAGGCAAGGAGAAAGCCGATATCGGCGAGCAGCGCCTGCAACACGACGGGCACGTTCTCGGGCACCATCGGCACGAGATAGGCGCCGCCGGCCAGCGCGTAGCCGACGCTCCAGAGCCGCGCCGGCCGTGAGTTCCAGCGCGCCGCCACCGCGAAGGTCGCGGCGAAGCTCAGCATGACGAGCGGCAGGAGGAACGCGAACTTGTCGTCCATTCGCGCCTGTTCCCCGCAGACCGCTGGTGGCGCCGCGCCCTCGCGACGTTACGCACGGATACGACGCTAGCAGTTAACAAAGCATGGGAAGCAGCGTCAGCCGACGGGCTTCGTCGCCCGCAGCGAGATGGCCGAAACGAAAAAGCGGCCCCGAAGAGCCGCTTTCGTGCAAAACCGAATGAAGGGGCAGGTCTTACTCGGCGGCCTTCTGCGCCTTGGCGGCCTTTTCGCTGGCCGCCTTGTCGTTCGCGGCCTGGCGCGCTTCGTCGTTCAGCTTGCGGGCGCGCACGTTGGTCGCCTCGACGATGCGGGCCGACTTGCCGCGGCGGTCGCGCAGGTAATAGAGCTTGGCGCGACGCACGCGGCCGCGGCGCACGACCTCAACCGATTCCAGCATCGGCGAATAGACCGGGAAGACGCGCTCGACGCCCTCGCCGTAGCTGATCTTGCGGACCGTGAAGTTCTCCTGGATGCCGGCGCCGGAACGGGCGATGCAGACGCCCTCGTAGGCCTGCACACGGGTGCGGGTGCCTTCGGTGACGCGCACGTTCACGCGCACCGTGTCGCCGGGGGAGAATTCGGGGACGGTGCGGACGGCCGCGATGCGCGCGGCTTCCGCCGCTTCCAGCTCGGCGATGATGTTGCTCACGGGAGAAGCCTCTCTTGGTTTCATGCCGGCCTTGCCGGTCATGGCCGCGATGGTCCGCGGTCAAGTTATTCTGAGGAACCGGGCGCACATATACGCTCGAGCGCGCTTTGTCGAGACGGGCGAGCGGCTTGGCGGAGCTCGGCCGGACGCTTGGGGAAGCTGGGCGGGACGCTTGCGGGTGCGGATGGCGCCGCCTATGCAGCGCCGGTCGCCGTTTCCTCGCCCCGAGTCCGTTCTCCATGCCGATCCTCGAAGTCCTCGGCCTGTTCCTCGCGGGCTTCGTCACCGGCGCGGTGAACGCGGTGGCGGGCGGTGGCACCTTCATCTCCTTCGGCGCGCTGACGCTCGCCGGCGCGCCGCCGATCGTCGCGAACGCCACGTCCTCGATCACGCAGTTCCCCGGCTACGTCACCTCGACGCTGGCCTATTGGAGCGACATCAAGGCGATGTGGCGCGGCGCGCTGCTGCTGGTCGCCGTCTCGCTGGTCGGCTCGGGCGTCGGCGCCTCCGTCCTCCTCGCCCTCGACAACGTCCAGTTCCGCGCCCTCGTGCCCTGGCTGCTCCTCGCCGCGACCCTCCTCTTCGCCGCCGGACCCTGGCTGAAGCCGAGGCGCCGGCATGCCGAGGCGGCGCGGCAGGGACAGGGTCTCGCCGCGCCGCTCGTCCAGCTCCCCACCGCCGTCTACGGCGGCTTCTTCGGCGCGGGCATGGGCATCATGATGCTGGCGACGCTGGGCCTGACGCAAGGCGGCGACTACCACCGGCTGAACGCGCTGAAGAACCTTCTCGCCACCGTGATCGCGCTCGTCGCGATCGTGGTCTTCGTCGCGGGCGGCGTCGTCGACTGGCCGGCGGCCTTCGCAATGATCCCCGGCGTCGCGCTCGGCGGCTGGTCGGGCGTCTGGCTCGCCCGCCGCGTGCCGCAGACCGCGCTCCGGGCGGCGGTGATCGCCGTCGGCTTCGCGCTCGCCTTCTATTACTTCTGGCGCGGCTGAACGAGATCCGGCCGCCGCTCGGCGGTCAGCCGCTCGGCCTCGCCGCGCCGCCATCGGGCGATCGCGCCGTGGTCGCCGGAGGTGAGGACAGCCGGGATACTGCGCCCTTCCCATTCGGCGGGACGCGTGTAGTGCGGATGTTCGAGCAGGCCGTGCTCGAAGCTTTCGGTCTCGCCGGACTCCGCGTTGCCCATGACGCCGGGAATGAGGCGCACGACCGCGTCGAGGAGCGCCATCGCGGCGATCTCGCCGCCGGACAGCACGTAGTCGCCGACCGAGACCTCAAGGAGCCTGCGCGCCTCGATCACCCGCTCGTCGACGCCCTCGAACCGCCCGCAGACGACGACGACGCCGGGACCGCCGGCCAGTTCGCGCACGAAGCCCTGGCGGAGCGGCGCGCCGCGCGGGCTCATCAGCAGCCGAGGTCGGTCGTCGCCCGGCGGCGAGGCCGCGTCGATCGCGCTCGCGAGGACGTCGGCCCGCAGTACCATGCCCGCGCCGCCGCCGGCCGGCGTGTCGTCCACCGCGCGGTGGCGACCCAGGCCGAAGTCGCGGATCTGGCGGGTGTCGAGCGTCCAGTCGCCGCGCGCCATCGCCTTGCCGGCGAGCGAGAGGCCGAGCGGGCCCGGGAACATCTCCGGGTAGAGCGTCAGGACGCTGGCGCGGAAGCTCATGCCGCCGGCTCCGGTTCGTCCTCCTCGCCGCGCTCAGTAGAGGCGAGGCCCGCCGCGACGGGTTCCACTTTGATGCGCCCGGCTTCGAGGTCGACCTCCGGCACGGCGGCTTCGGAGAACGGGATCATCACGGTGGGGCCGCGTTCGGGGCGGATTTCGAGGACGTCGCCGGCGCCGAAATCGTGCGCGGCCACCACCTCGCCGACCGCTTCGCCTTCGAGCGTCACGACGGCGAGCCCGACGAGGTCCGCGACGTAGAAGTCGCCGGCATCGTCCTCCTCGGGCAGCGCGTCGCGGGCGACGAAGAGCTCCCGCCCGTTCAGCCGTTCGGCATGATCGCGGTCCCGCACTTCCGCGAACCGGACCACCACGACGTTCTTCTGCGGCCGGGCGGAGCGCACCGTGTAGCGATTACCGGCGGCGTCGAAGAGCGGGCCGTAGGCGCCGAGATCGCAAGGATCCGCCGTGAAGGACGAGACGCGGCACTCGCCCTTCAGTCCGTGCGCGCCGCCGACGATGCCGAGGAGGACGGGTTTCGCGCTGCTATCGCTCAAGAAGGGGCCTCGGCTATCCGGAAGATCAAACGCGAACGGCGCCCGGAGGCGCCGTTCGGCTCAAGCATGGCGGGGCGGTTATTCCGCCGCGGCGTCGGCGGCCGGGGCGGCAGCGGCTTCGGCGGCCTTCGCGGCGGCGTCTTCCTCGCGCTGGCGGCGCTCGGCGGCGCGCTCCTGCGCCTTCTTGCCGGGCTCGGCCTTCTTCGGGTTGCTCTTCGCCTCGCGCTTGGCGAGGCCCGCCTGGTCGAGGAAGCGGAGCACGCGGTCGGTCGGCTGCGCGCCGACTTCCAGCCAATGCTGGATGCGCTCGTTCTTCAGGGAAACACGCTCGGCGTCCTTCGGCAGCATCGGGTTCCACGAGCCGAGCGTCTCGATGAAGCGGCCGTCGCGGGGCGAGCGGGCGTCGGCGACGACGACGTGGTAGTAGGGGCGCTTCTTGGAGCCGGCGCGGGCGAGGCGGATCTTCAGGGACATTGCTTCTTCCTGTTTGGATTTGCGATTCTGGTTTGTGCGAAGCCGGCGACGGGCCGGCCTATTTCTTCTTCGGCGGCAGGCCGGGAAAGCCGCCGGGGCCACCGAGACCGGGCAGGCCGCCTGCTCCGAGGCCTGGCAGCCCGCCCTTCGGCAGGCCGGGCATGCCCCGCGCCTCGGCCATCTTGGCGAGCTGCTCCATCTGCTTCGGGTCCATCTTGGACAGGTCCGGCATGCCGCCCATGCCGCCGCCGAGACCGGGCGGCAGTCCCATCTTCGAGCCGAGGCCGCCCATGAGCTTCTGCATCATGCCGCCGCCCTTGCCGCCCTTGCCGGCCATGGACTTCATCATGTCCGCCATCTGGCGGTGCATCTTGAGGAGCTTGTTGATGTCGGCGGCGTCGGTGCCGGAGCCGGCGGCGATGCGCTTCTTGCGGGAATGCTTCAGGATGTCGGGGTTGGCGCGCTCGGCGGCGGTCATGGACGAGATGATCGCGAGCTGGCGTTTGAGCAACTTGTCGTCGAGGCCGGCGGCGCTGATCTGGTCCTTCATCTTCGCCATGCCGGGCATCAGGCCCATCAGCCCACCCATGCCGCCCATCTTCTGCATCTGGCCGATCTGTGCGGCCAGGTCGTTCAGGTCGAACTTCCCCGACTGCATCTTCTTCGCCATCGCCGCGGCCTTTTCCGCGTCGATGGTCTCGGCCGCGCGCTCGACGAGGGAGACGATGTCGCCCATGCCGAGGATGCGGTCGGCGATGCGCGCCGGGAAGAAGTCCTCCAGCGCGTCCATCTTCTCGCCGGTGCCGATCAGCTTGATCGGCTTGCCGGTGACGGCGCGCATGGACAGCGCCGCGCCGCCGCGCCCGTCGCCGTCGATGCGTGTCAAGACGATGCCGGAAATGCCGACCCGCTCGTCGAAGGAGCGCGCGAGGTTGACGGCGTCCTGGCCGGTGAGGCTATCGGCGACGAGGAGGATTTCGTGCGGGGCCGATCGAGCCTTGATCTCGGCCATCTCGGCCATCAGGGGCTCGTCGATATGGGTGCGGCCAGCGGTGTCGAGGATCAGGACGTCGTAGCCGCCGAGCTTCGCCGCCTGCGCCGCGCGCGAGGCGATCTCGGTCGGTCCCTGGCCCGCGATGATCGGCAGCGTCGCGACCGATACCTGCTCGCCGAGGATGCGGAGCTGCTGCTGCGCGGCCGGGCGGCGGGTGTCGAGCGAGGCCATCAGCACCTTGCGGCGCTGCTTTTCCGAAAGGCGCTTGGCGAGCTTCGCCGAGGTCGTGGTCTTGCCGGAGCCCTGCAGGCCGACCATCATGATCGTGACGGGGGCGGGGGCGTTGAGGTCGATCGCGACCTGATCGGAGCCGAGCAGGGCCACCAGCTCATCGTGGACGATCTTCACCACCATCTGGCCGGGCCGGACGGATTTGACGATCGTCGCGCCGACCGCCTGCTCGCGGACGCGCTCGGTGAAGGAGCGCACGACCTCCAGCGCGACGTCGGCTTCGAGCAGCGCGCGGCGGACCTCGCGCAGGGCCGCCGCCACGTCGTTCTCCGACAGCGCGCCGCGCCCGGTCAGGTTGTTGAGGATGCCCCCTAGGCGATCCTGCAGCGAATCGAACATCTTGCGTTCCAGCCTTTCGTGCTTGCGGGCGGGCGAGGCGGACGTGGGTCCGCGCCGCCCGTCCCGCAAGACGGATCGCGACGGCCCATGGCAAAGCCGCATCCGCGGGCGAGACTCGCTGGCGGATGTTGACCTCCGGCGCCCGAAAACGGGCACCCGGTCGGCGGCTCGCGGACAGGACTGTCGCGGTTTGGGTGCGGCTAAAGCACGGGAGGGCTGGCCAAGTCAAATGACCGCGGGGCTTTTGCCTTCAGGACGCGACCTTGCGGATGAAACGGACGCCGGGCAGATCGGCGAAGTGCGCGTCGCAGGTCAGAAGGCCGGCGCCATGGGCGCGGGCAGTGGCGTAGATCGCGGCGTCGGCCGTCGCGAGCTTGTGACGGCTGGCGATTTCGGCGGCGGCGAGGGCGAGCCGACTGTCGAGCGGCACGACGACGCATTTCTGCGCGAAGGCGAGCAAGTTCTGGAATTGCTTCTCGGTGCCTTCTCGCCGCGCCCATTTCGCCAGTTCGAGCTGAACCATCGTCGGAACCAGCCACTGATCGAGTGGGGGAAGCTCACTTCCGACGGCCATGCCCGTCGGGGTGTCGATCAACCATTCGATCCATGCCGACGTGTCGACAGCCAGCATCAGTAGCGATCGTTCCGGTCGCGGTAGTTCGTAGGGTCCGCACCCTTCATGCTGCCGGCGAGCTGTTCCCTTGTCGGAACGGGCACGAGCATCACGCCGCCATCGCTCGGAACGAAGGCGAAATCCTGGCCGACTTCCCAGCCGTATTCCGCGCGCACGGACTCCGGAACTGGGATCTTGTAGTCCGCTGAAAGCGTCGTGTCCTCGCGCATCGTCCTTGTCCTTCCGGTCCGTGCAACCAACCTTGCGGGAAGATAACGCTTGCCGGCCCGTCCCGCAGCCCCTCGTGCCCGAGTTCCGATGAAGTCCTTCCGCAACCCGTACTACGCCGGCCCGGTTTCCGATCATTTCGACGGGGAACGATTCTTCAATCCCGGCCAGCCGACCACCGATCGCGGCTTCCGCCAGGCGCTACGCTGGAAGCTGGCCGGCGGCGGCGCGCGCTGGCCGCGCACGGTGCTCATCCGGCCGGTGCGTCCCGAGCGCCGCGTCGAAGGGCTTCGCGTCACCATGGTCGGCCATTCGACGCTGCTCGTCCAGGCAGGCGGGACGAACCTCCTCACCGACCCCGTCTGGTCGGCGCGCGTCAGCCCGTTCAGCTTCGCCGGGCCGAAGCGCGTCACCGCACCGGGCATCGCCTTCGACGACCTGCCGCCGATCGACGCGGTGCTCGTCAGCCATTGCCACTACGACCACCTCGACCTCGCGACCCTGAAAGCGCTGCACCTCCGCGACGCCCCGCTCATGGCGATGCCGCTCGGCACCGACGCGATCGTCCGCCGCGCGATCCCCGACGCGCGCATCGCGGTCGGCGACTGGCACGACCGCCTCGACCTCGGGCACGGCCTCGCGACGGTGCTGACGCGGGCCAACCACTGGGCGAACCGCTGGACAACGGACGTCCGCGCGGCGCTCTGGTGCGGGCACTTCCTCACCACCCCGGCCGGGTCGGTCTGGTTCGCCGGCGACACCGGCTACGGCGACGGCTCGATCTTCCCGGACATCCGCGCCCGTCACGGCGCGCCCGACGTGGCGCTGATCCCGATCGGCGCCTACGAGCCGCGCTGGTTCATGGCGCCGCAGCATGTCGGCCCCGACGAGGCCGTGCGGATCTTCGAAGCGTTGGGCGCCCCCCGGGCGCTCGGCATCCACTGGGGCACGTTCCAGCTGACCGACGAGGCGCGCGACGCGCCGCCGCTCGCCTTGGCCGCCGAACTCGCCGCCGCCGGGATACCGGCGGACCGCTTCGTCGCCGCCGAGCCCGGCAGCGTCCACGATTTCGACATCGCAGGGGCGCTGCACAACGAAGTGGCTTGAGAGCCGGCTGCCCTTGCCGCGCTTGTCACCTGCGCGAAGTATGAAGACGGACACGGCTGGGAGGTGGCTATGGCGAGCGTGGCGGGTATCGGGCCGGCAGCCGAACCGGCGAGCGGCGGATCCCCGAGCCTCGTACGCGTCATGGGGCCGTGGCTGCTCCTGCTCTTTATCGTCGGCGACATTCTCGGCACCGGCATCTACGCCCTGACCGGCCAGGTCGCGAAGGAGGTCGGAGGCGTCGTCTGGCTGCCGTTCCTCGTCGCCTTCGCGGTGGCGCTCCTGACCGCCTTCTCCTATCTCGAACTCGTCACGAAGTATCCGCAGGCGGCGGGCGCGGCGCTCTATACGCACAAGGCCTTCGGCATCCACTTCGTCACCTTCATCGTCGCCTTCGCGGTGATGTGCTCGGGCATCACCTCCGCCTCGACGGCGTCCAGAGCCTTCGCGGCGAACTTCTCCTCCGCCTTCGGGCTCGGGCTGGATGGGGGCATCGGCGTCACGCTGGTGGCGCTCCTCTTCATGGCGGTGGTGGCGATCGTCAATTTCCGCGGCGTCGGGGAAAGCGTGAAGGCGAACGTCGTCCTGACGCTGGTCGAACTCACGGGACTCCTGATCATCATCGGGATCGGGATGTGGGCGCTGGGCTACGGGGAGGGCGACCTCAGCCGCGCCTTCCAGTTCAACCCGAACGCGGAGAAGGGCGTGTTCTGGTCGGTCGTCACCGGTACGACGCTCGCCTTCTTCGCCATGGTCGGCTTCGAGGATTCGGTGAACATGGCCGAGGAGTGCCGCGACCCGAGCCGCATCTTTCCGCGCGTCCTCCTCGCCGGCCTCGCCATCACCGGCGCGATCTACGTCCTCGTCTCGATCTCGGCGATCGCGCTGGTGCCGCCCGAGCAACTGGGCGAAGGCGAGACGCCGCTCCTGAAGGTCGTGTCGGCCGGCGCGCCCGGCTTTCCGCTTTGGGTCTTCGGCATCATCACCATGTTCGCCGTGGCGAACTCGGCGCTGATCAACATGCTGATGGCGAGCCGCCTCGTCTACGGCATGAGCCGCGAGCGGGTGCTGCCCGCCGCGCTCGGTCACGTCCACGCCGGCCGCCGGACGCCCTATGTCGCGATTCTCTTCACGACGCTGCTCGCCTTCGGCCTCATCACTTTCGTCGGCGGCGTGAAGGACCTCGGCTCCACCACGGCGCTCCTTCTCCTCTGCGTCTTCACCGTGGTGAACGTCGCCGTGCTGGGGCTCCGGAAGGACCGGGTCCCGCACGCGCACTTCCGGACGCCGACCGCGCTGCCGATCCTCGGCGCGCTTGCCTGCGCCTTTCTAGCCGGGCCTTGGACGGGGCGCGACCCGGTGCAATACGCCATCGCCGGCATCCTCGTCGCCATCGGCGTCGTGCTCTGGATCGTCACCGTCGCCGTCAACCGCGCGACGGGCCAGGCCCTCTCCACGGCGGAGCTCGAACATTCCCATCTCGGCGGCCCGGTGAACTGAGGGCGCGTCCGCTGGCGCATCGCGCCCCGATCCGCCATATACCGCCGCATGACGCATCCGGCGGCAACGCTCGTCCCCTTCGCGCGCATGAACGGCATCGGCAACGAGATCCTCGTGGTGGATCTTCGCGGCGTGGGCGGCCGCGTCACGCCGGACGCCGCCCGGGCGCTCGCGGCGCGCGCCGAGACGCGCTTCGACCAGATCATGGCGATCCAGGCGCCCCGCATGGAGGGAACGGACGCGCATATCCGCATCCTGAACTCCGACGGCTCGGAGGCCGAAGCCTGCGGCAACGGCACGCGCTGCGTGGTGCAGGCGCTCGGCTCGGAGACGGGGCAGAAAAGCTTCCGCTTCGAGATCGCCGGCCGTCTGGTGGCAGCCGAGGAGCATGGCGACGGCACGGTCTCCGTCGACATGGGCGCGCCCCTCTTCGGCTGGCGCGACATCCCCCTGTCGGAGGAGTTCGCCGACACCCGCGCGATCGAACTGCAGGTCGGGCCGATCGACGCGCCCGTGCTGCATTCCCCTGCCGTCGTCTCGATCGGCAACCCGCACGCGGTATTCTGGGTGGATAACGACGTGTGGTCCTACGCGCTCGACCGTTTCGGGCCGATCCTCGAGAACCATCCGCTGTTTCCCGAGCGGTGCAACATCACGATCGCCGCGGTGACGTCCCGGAACGCCATGACCATCCGCACCTGGGAGCGCGGCGCCGGCCTGACGCGCGCTTGCGGCTCGGCCGCCTGCGCCGCCGCCGTCGCGGCCGCGCGCACCCGCCGCACGGGCCGGGCCGTCGAGGTGACGCTGCCGGGCGGCCGGCTCCGTATCGACTGGCGGGAGGTGGACGACCACATCGTCATGACGGGACCGGCGGAGTGGGAATGGTCCGGCCGGCTCGACCCCGCGACCGGCGATTTCGAGCGCGACGCGCCGGAAGTCGCGAGCGCATGAGCGGCGGCGTCGAGGTCGTCTCCTTCGGCTGCCGGCTGAACGGCCTCGAAGCGGCGACGATGAAGCGCGCCGCCGTGGAAGCCGGGCTCGGCCGCGACCGGCCGGCGGTGCTGGTCAATTCCTGCGCGGTGACGGCGGAGGCGGTGCGCGACGCGAAACGCGCCGTCCGCCGCGCCAGGGCAGCGAACCCGGAGGCGCTGATCCTCGTCAGCGGCTGCGCGGCGCAGGTCCATCCGGAGGATTTCGCCGCGATGCCGGAGGCCGACGGCGTCGTCGGCAACCACGAGAAGCGTTTTCCCGGAACTTACGCCCGCGACTTCGGTCTGTCGGAAGGCGAGAAGATCCGCGTCGACGACGTGTTCTCGATTCGAGAGACCGCGCCGCACCTCGCCGAGGTCGTCGACGGGCGGACCCGTGCCGTGGTCGAGGTGCAGAACGGCTGCGACCATCGCTGCACTTTCTGCATCATCCCGTTCGGCCGCGGCCCCTCCCGATCGGTACCGATGGGTGCGGTGGTCGACGGCATCCGCCGGCTGGTGGACGAGGGCTGCGCCGAGGTGGTGCTCTCCGGCGTCGACCTCACCTCCTACGGCGCCGATCTGCCCGGCACTCCGCGCCTCGGCACGCTGGTGCAGGCGATCCTCGCCCATGTGCCGGGCCTCCGGCGCCTGCGGCTTTCCTCGATCGATTCCGTCGAGGCCGACGAGGCGCTCGTCGACGCGATGGCGACCGAGGCGCGGCTGATGCCGCACCTGCACCTGTCGCTGCAGTCGGGCGACGACCTGATCCTGAAGCGCATGAAGCGCCGGCACCGGCGCGCGGACGCGGTGCGCTTCTGCGAGGACCTCCGGGCGAAGCGGCCGGACATCTCGTTCGGTGCCGACCTCATCGCCGGCTTCCCGACCGAGACCGAGGCGATGGCCGAGAATACGCGCGCGTTGATCGCCGACTGCGGCATCGCCTTCCTGCACGTCTTCCCGTTCTCGGCCCGGCCCGGCACGCCGGCGAGCCGGATGCCGCCGGTGGCGCCGCCCCTGATCACCGCCCGCGCGAAGCGGTTGCGCGAGGCGGGCGCGGCGGCGCTCCGCCGCCATCTCGATGCGAAGGTCGGCAGCCTCGCCGCCGTTCTCGTGGAACGGAACCGCACCGGCCGGCTTCCGGATTTCACGCCCGTCGCGATCATGTCCGACGAACCCGGCCGGATCGTCGAGGCGCGGATCGTCGCGGTCGAGGGCGGCCGCCGTCTCATTGCCGAGAAAGCGAGCGACCATGGCTGAGGGCTTCTTCCGCCGCATCTTCTCCTTCGGCACCAACCGGGCCGAGACGCGTCCCGCCGAGACCGTGCCGAGCCCGGCACCGGCGGAGTCGATCGAGGAGCGGGCGATCGAGAACGCCGAAGCGCCGCTGCCGGAGGCCGGTTCGCTCGAGGCGCACGACGCGCCGCCCGTCGAGATCGCCGAGGCGGAAGCGGAGGAGCGGGAGGCCGAGCCGAAGCCGGAGCCCGGTGCCTCCGCCGCCGAGCCGACGCCTGAGCCCCCGCCGCCCGCCGTCGCCGACGAGCCGTCGCTAGCCCCCGCGGAGCCGGAGGCGACGCCCGCTTTCGAAGACGGCAAGGGTCCCGACGCCCCGGCCGATGCCGACGAGCCGGCCTGGCTCGTTTCGGACGCGCCGGAGCCGGAATCCGATTTCTCCTGGCTGGACGAGCCGAAGGAAGCGCCGCCGGCCGAGGAGGTGGCGCCGCTTACGCCTGCGCCGGCGGTGGGGCCGGACGAGATGCCGCTGGCCGCCACGTATCGACCCGAAGCCGAGCCGCTTCCGGCGCCCGTCGCGCCGATCCCGACCTCGCAGCCCGTCGCCGCACGGGCCAAGCGCGACGAGTTCGGCTGGCTCGACGCCGACGCGCCCCTGCCGTCGGAGGACGACGAGGAGGAGGAGGCCGACTTCTCCTTCCTCGATGCGCCCGCACCGCGCGAGGCGGCCCCCCGCGTTTCCACCGGCGAGGCCGGCTGGCGGCTGCGCGAGGCGGAGGGGGAAGCGCCCGCGCCCGCCGCACCGGCGCAGGCGCGCCTGTCCTGGGGCGAGCGCGTGCGCGCCGGTCTCCAGCGCTCGTCGGGCCAGCTTTCCAACTCGATCACCGCGCTCTTCACCAAGCGCCGGCTCGACGAGACGACGCTGCAGGACTTCGAGGACGTGCTGATCCAGGCCGATCTCGGCGTCGAGACGGCGATGCGGATCACCGACCGCCTCAGCCAGGGCCGCTTCGGCCGCGAGGTGTCGGGAGCGGAGGTGCGGGCGATCCTGTCGAGCGAGGTCGAGGCGACGCTCCGGCCAGTCGCGCTGCCGCTGGAACTGGACCTCGAGAAGAAGCCGCATGTCATGCTGGTGGTCGGCGTCAACGGCACCGGCAAGACCACGACGATCGGCAAGCTGACCGCGAAGCTGACCCGCGCCGGCCTGAAGGTGACGCTCTGCGCCGGCGACACGTTCCGCGCCGCCGCGATCGAGCAGCTGAAGATCTGGGGCGAGCGGACCGACTCGCCGGTGATCGCCAAGGCGATCGGCGCGGATGCGGCGGGCCTCGCCTTCGAGGCCTACGACGAGGCGGTGGCGAACGGCTCCGACGTGCTGATCATCGACACGGCCGGCCGGCTGCAGAACCGCACGGAGCTGATGGACGAACTGGCCAAGATCGTCCGCGTCCTCCAGAAGCGCGAGCCCGACGCGCCGCACACCGTGCTCCAGACGCTCGATGCTACCACCGGCCAGAACGCGCTGAGCCAGGTCGAGATCTTCCGCAACGTCGCGGGCGTCAACGGCCTCGTGATGACCAAGCTCGACGGCACGGCGCGCGGCGGCATCCTCGTCGCCATCGCGGCGAAGTACCGGCTGCCGGTCTATTTCATCGGCGTCGGCGAGGGGATCGACGACCTGGAGCCGTTCCGCGCCAGGGACTTCGCCGAAGGCATCGCCGGCACCGCGCCGGCCCCCGCGCCCGTCGCCTGAAATCCGTCGCCTTCGCCGGGTAGCCGCCGGTCGTCCACCAGAACGAGCCAGCCCCTCGCCATGACCGAACGCATCATCGAAGCGCGGCCGAACTCGCCGGAACGGCGCGAAATCAACCCGGCGCTGAAGTTCGCGCTGGAACTCGGGCCGCTGCTCGTCTTCTTCTTCGCGAACTATCGCGGGCCCTGGCTCGCCGGGCATTTCCCGGCGCTGGCCTCGCTTGGCGGCCCGATCTTCGTCGCGACCGCCCTGTTCATGGCGGCGACCGTCGCGGCGCTGGCGGCGTCCTGGGCGCTGACGCGTACCCTGCCGATCATGCCGCTCGTTTCTGGCCTTTTCGTCGTCGTCTTCGGCGGCCTGACGCTCTGGCTGCAGAACGACGTGTTCATCAAGATGAAGCCGACGATCGTCAACGGCATCTTCGCCGCCATCCTGCTCGGCGGCCTGTTCCTGTTCAACCGGCCGCTGCTCGGCTACGTCTTCGACCAGGCTTTCAAGCTGGACGATGCGGGCTGGCGCAAGCTGACGCTGCGCTGGGGCGTGTTCTTCGTCGTGCTCGCTATCCTCAACGAGGTGATCTGGCGGAACTTCTCGGAAAGCTTCTGGGTGAGCTTCAAGGTCTGGGGCACGATGCCGATCACCATGGCCTTCATGCTCTTCCAAGTGCCGCTCCTGAAGCGCCACGCGATCGAGGAAGGCTCGCGCGATCGTCAGGACTGACGGGGATGCGGCGTCGGCGCCGCCTTCCCATATCCGTTGGAACCGCCAACGGAGAGACAAGCGCTTGATCGACGTCCAGAAGCTTCTCGGACAATTCCTCGGCCAGCAGGGCCAGACCGACCGGCCCGGCGGCGCATCGCCCTACCCGCCGCAGGCGCGCGGCGGCAGCGGCATCGAAGCGCAGCTCGGCAAGCTGATGGGCGGCCCGGCGGGTGCCGCCGTTTCCGGCGCGCTGGCGAGCGGATTGGCGAGGCAGCTCTTCAAGGGCAAGGGTCTCGGCAAGATGGGCGGCTCGGCCGTGAAGCTCGGCGGCGCCGCGCTCGTCGCCGGTCTCGCCTATAAGGCGTGGCAGAGCTATCAGGCGAACGGGCAGGGCGGTGCGCGCCTGCCGTCGGGCGGTCAGGGATCGCACGAGCTGCCCTCTCCCGTCGGCACGCCCTTCCTGCCGGAGGGCCACGAGGACCATCGGGCGCGGCTGATGCTGTCCGCCATGATCGCGGCGGCGAAGGCCGACGGCACTATCGACGCCGCCGAACAGGAGGCGATCTTCGGGCGGCTGGACGAAGCCGGGCTCGACGCCGAGGAGAAGGGCTTCCTCATGGACGAGATGCGGCGTCCCCTCTCGATCGATGAGCTGGCCGCCAAGGTTGGCGGCCCGGAGGAGGCGGCGGAGGTCTATACGGCCTCGGTGCTGGCGATTGATCCCGACCACCCGGCGGAGCGCGCCTATCTGGAGGCGCTCGCGCGGCGGCTCGGCATCGACCCGGCGCTGGTGGCCGAGATCCGCCGCACGACGGACGCCGCGACGGCCTAGAGGGCGTCGTCGGCGAGGCGCTGGCCGGAGGGCAGCACGTCGCCGGCCTGGCCGTCCGGGTTGCCGAACGGGATCGGCGGCGCGCCGGCTTCCGCCTCCGCGTCGTGGCGGAGCGCCCAGTGGACGGATGGGAAGGCGAGCTCGTCCCAGGGGATTTCGTCGAACCCGAAGAAGCGCAGTTCCAAGGTCTCGATGCCGGGCCGCGCCTCGCCGTCCGGCAGGTCGGCGCGGAAGATGAGCTGCACCTGGCTGATGCGCGGCACCGAATAGACGGCGAGGAGCCGCCGGATCGCGATCGCCGCGCCGGCTTCCTCCCGCGCCTCGCGCCGGGCGCCGTCCTCCGGCGTCTCGTTCAGCTCCAGATAGCCGGCGGGGATCGTCCAGAAGCCGCGGCGCGGCTCGATCGCGCGGCGGCAGAGCAGGATGCGGCCCGAGGCGCGCACCACCGAGCCGACCACGATCTTCGGGTTCCGGTAGTCGACGAAGCCGCACCGGTTGCAGACGCGACGCTCCCGCTCGTCGCCCTCGGGAACGCGGATGGTGAAGGAGGGCGGGGCGAGCGTACTCATGCGCCCGGAAGGTGACGCCGGACGTCTTGGCTTCCGTGCAGGACGCGGACGATGGTCAATTTGTCTCTCGCGAGCCGGAAGTATATGAAATGGGAGCCGGCTCGGAACTTCAGCATGTCCGGCAGTGCCTCGTCCGCGAGGCGTCCGACGGCTTGGCCGTTGGCCAACCGTTCGCAAGCTTCCTCGATCCTCGCGACGTATCGCTTGGCCTGCCGCGATCCGAAGCGCTCGAACGTCCATCGCAAAATGCCATCTAGATCCCGGATGGCCTTGCGGCTGACGATCAGTCTCATTGCGCGGCTTTGCCGCTCGCCCTGTCGAGCCGATCGATCTCCTCATAGAGATCCGAAAACTTGAAGTCCTCGACGTAGCCGCTTTCCTCGCCTTCGCGAAGGGCGTGCAGCAACGCTTCGCGCGTCCGGATAGGAGCGGGGCCGAAATCGAGCCTGTCGAGCTCGTCCTCCTCGACCCGACCTTCCAAGAGGGCGAGACCCGCTTCGACCACCTCCTCGGCGGACGAATAGCGGCCGGACGCCGTCTGCCGTTCGACGAAGTCGGCGAAATGGTCCTTGAGTTGTACGGAAGTCGTCCGTGGCATTGCCGGCCATCCGTTGAGAGGCGCAATCTATCTAGCACAGGCGGCCGACTACGGCGACGCCTTGCCGGCCAAAGCCTTTTCCAGCGCGGGATAAAGCCCGTTCCGCACCGCCTCCGGCGTGAACGGGCCGGTCTGCTTCCAGAGGATGCGGCCGTCCGTGCCGACGAGGAAGGTTTCCGGCACGCCGTAGACGCCCCAGTCGATCGTGGCGCGCCCGGCCGCGTCGGTGCCGATCGCGGCATAGGGGTTGCCGAGCTGGCGGAGGAAGCCGAGCGCCGCTTCCGGCTTGTCCTTGTGGTTGATCGCGACGAGCCGGAAGCGCGGGTCCTTCGCGAGCTCGGTCAGGATCGGATGCTCCTCGCGGCAGGGTCCGCACCACGATGCGAAGACGTTGACGAGGGTCGGCTTGTCCGGTGGCGCGGAAAGGTCGAGGCCGGGGCGCCCGGCGCCTTCGAGCGCCGGCAGCACGGTGCGCGGCGCAGGCGCGCCGATCAGGGCGGAGGGCACCGTCGCCGGATCGCGGCCGGAGCCGAGTTGAACGAGGAACACGCTCGCGAGGCCGAGAAAGGCGAGGAGCGGCAGGAGGACGAGGACGGGAAAGCGCCGCCGCGGCCCCGTTTCCGCATCGGCGCTCATCGCGGCGGGGCCGCCGATCGGCGTCGCGCGCCGCCGGCTTCCAGTCCTTGCAGCTCGCGGCGGCGGGCACGGGCGTCCACGACGAGCCAGAACCCGACGAGGGCGAGCACCAGCGCCGAGATGCCGTAGGCCGCCAGCACGAAGGTGGAGTAGTCGTGGGCGTTCATCTTAGTCCGTCCCGCGCGCGACCTGCAGACGCTTCAGCGCCCTGACGCGCCGACGCAACACTTCGGTCCGCATCGCGGTGAGGTGCATGGCGAGGAAGAGCAGCGTGAAGCCCAAAGCGGAAAGCAGGAGCGGCGTCAGGTACGCCGCCGGCATGGTCGGGCCGCCGGCCCGCATCACGCTCGCCGGCTGGTGCAACGTGTTCCACCATTCCACTGAGAACTTGATGATCGGGATCATCACGAAGCCGGTGAGCGCCATCACCGCGACCGGCCGGGCCGAGCGGCCGGGATCGTCGAAGGCACGGGCGAGCGCCATCAGGCCGAGATACATCAGGAACAGGATGAAGACGCTGGAAAGCCGCGCGTCCCATTCCCACCAGGTGCCCCAGGTCGGCCGGCCCCAGATCGAGCCCGTCACCATCGCGAGGAAGGTAAAGGCGCAGCCGAGTGGCGCAGCGCTCTTCAGCGAGACGTCGGCGATCGGGTGCCGCCAGACCAGCGTGCCGAGGCCGGACAGCGCCATCATGGTCCAGGCCAGCATGCCGAGCCAGGCGAAGGGCACGTGGACGAACATGATCCGCACCGTGTCGCCCTGCTGATAGTCGGCCGGCGCGGTAAGCCCAAGCCAGAGCGCCGGCGCGAGCACGGCGGCCGCAGCCAGGTAGGCGAAAGGCTGCACCCGGCCGGAGAGCTGGAGGAAGCGCGTCGGGTTGGCGAGGACGCTCCAGCGGCCCGGGCGGCCGGAAACGGCGGCGATGTCGGTCATGGCGATATTCTAGAACGGCTGGAAACCGGCCGCAAACTCGACGCCCCTCACTTTCGCGCCACGAGGAAGAGGCGCGGGAAGCGGAGGAGCCGCCTGCCGTCGGCGAGCGGCGGATAGGCCGCGTCGATCCGCGCCGTGTAGGCCGCGACGAAATCCGCCCGCTCCCGCTCGTCCAGCGGCTCGAGGAAGGGCCGCAGCCCCGTCGCGCTGACCCATTCGACGATGGCTTCGGCGCTCTTCATCACGTGATGGTATGTCGTGCGCCAGATGTCGACCGCCGAGGCCTCCCGCGCGAGGAGGTCGTAATAGCGCTCCGCCGGCAGGATGCGCGCCCGCACCTTGTCGGCGTCGCCGATCTTCGACGCCCACGCGCCGTCCTTCGCCGTCTCGCGCATGGCGGAGTGCGAGGGCTCCTCTTGGTTGTCCGGCATCTGCATCGCGAAGGCGCCGCCCTCCGCCACGAGCGCGAAGAGGCGCGGAAACAGCATCTCGTGGTCCGGCACCCATTGCAGCGCGGCATTCGAATAGACGAGGTCGAAGCTGCGGTCGGCCGCGAGCGTGCCGATGTCGGCGCGTTCGAAACGCGTCCCCGGCAGCCGTTCGCGCGCCTGCGCCAGCATGGCGTCCGACGTGTCGAGCCCGAGCACCGTCGCATCCGGATAGCGCTCGGCGACGAGTTCGGTCGAGTTGCCCGGTCCGCAGCCGAGGTCGACGGCGCTCGCCGCCCGCTCCAGCGGCACGCGGGCGAGAAGCTCGCGGGCGGGGCGCGTGCGCTCGTCGGCATAGCGCAGATACAGTGACGGGTTCCAGTCGGTGGCCATCAGGATCAGTCTCCCGCCGAGCGAAGCGCGAGCGCCGCCGCGAGCGGTCCGACGACGCCGGTGAACAGGGTGATCGCGCCGAGGATCGCCAAGGGCGCGGCGAAGGGCGCGGCATCGCTGACAGTGCCGTAGGCGGCTGACACGCCGAAAATGAGGACGGGCAGGGCGAGGGGCAGCACTAGCACCGAGACAAGCAGCCCGCCGCGCGGCAGCGCCACGGCGACCGCCGCCCCAACCGCGCCGAGACAGGTGATCGCCGGCGTGCCGACGAGGAGCGTCAGCACGGTAGCGACGGTGGCTTGGAGTCCGAGGCCGACGACGAGGCCGAGAAACGGCGTGGCGAGCGCGAGCGGCAGGCCCGTCGCGCACCAGTGCGCGGCGCACTTCACGAGGACGACGAGGAAAAGCGGCCGGCCGCCGGCGACGAGAAGGTCGAGCGTCCCGTCGTCGCGATCGGCCTGGAACAGCCGGTCGAGCGTCAGGAGCGAGGCGAGGAGCGCCCCGATCCAGAGGATCGCCGGGCCGAGCCGCGCCAGGAGCCGCATGTCGGGGCCGAGCGCGAAGGGCATGGCTGCGACCACGGCCAGGAAGAACACCAGCCCCAGCACCGCGCCGCCGTTCGCGAAGCCGAGGCGCAGGTCGCGCAGGAACAGCGCGCTCACGCCCAGACATCCGCGAGGTCGGCGACGGGGTCGGCGGCTGCGGCCGGTGGCTCCAGCCGAAGCTCACGCGCCGCGATGCCGAGGGGAGCGTGCGTCGCGGCAATCACGATGCCGCCGCCCGCGAGATGCCGCGCGGCGAGGTCGGCGAAAACCGTTTGCGAGGCCACGTCCAGCGCCGCCGTTGGCTCGTCCAAGAGCCAGACCGGCCGGTGCGCGACGAGGAGGCGCGCGAGGGCCGCCCGGCGCTGCTGTCCGGCCGACAGGAAGCCGAAGGGAAGGGCAGCCGCATGCGACAGGCCGACCGCGCCCAGCGCGTCGCCGACCTCCATCGCCGGAGCGCCGAGGAAGCGCTGCCAGAAACGGAGGTTCGCCTCCACCGTTTCCGCCGGTTTCATCGCGTTGCGGTGGCCGAGATAGTGCGCGGCGTCCGAGAGATGGCGCGCCGGCTCGCCGTCCGGCGCCGCCACGCCCTCGATCGAGAGCGTGCCGGCGGCCGGGGGCAGGAGGCCGAGGAGAGTGCGGAGCAGCGTCGACTTGCCGGCCCCGTTCGCGCCGGTGACCGCCAGCGCCTGCGTTTCCCGCAGCTCGATGTCGAGCGGTCCGGCGAGCACGTTCGTGCCCCTAGCCACGACGAGGCCGGCCGCGATCAGGCGCATCGGACGGGTTTCGCTTGTCGCGATGCCGATTTGATCCGATGCCGCACGCCAACGCCCTTTATAGCGATTCAAAACTTGCCTATAAGGCGAACCAACCACGCCAGCGACCGGAGTGGGATCTTCAAGCCCGACGGACGGAGCCGAAGCCTCAAATCTTAAGGATCGAGCCTTAAGGGAGAAGTTCGGCAGACGTCGAGGCGGACGACGCGCGGAAATGGTCGTACCCGCACTTTCCTCATGCCGCCGCGGCGCGAGGATCGGGCGTTCGCCTTCGGACGGAACCGGTTCGAAAGGAACGACTAGACCCCATGGCGCAGACACAATCCCATCCCGACAGCTTCAAGAGCCGCAAGGTCCTCACCGTCGACGGCAAGGACTACACCTATTTCGACCTGAAGGCAGCGGAAGCCAACGGCCTCGCCGGCGCCTCGCGCCTGCCCTTCTCGATGAAGGTGCTCCTGGAGAACCTGCTCCGCTTCGAGGACGGCCGCACCGTCAAGGCCGACGACATTCGCGCCTGCGTCAAGTGGCTGGAAGACAAGGGCGCGGCCGGTCACGAGATCGCCTATCGCCCGGCCCGCGTCCTGATGCAGGATTTCACCGGCGTGCCGGCCGTGGTGGACCTCGCCGCGATGCGCGACGCGACCGCGAACCTTGGTGCGGACCCGAAGAAGGTGAACCCGCTGGTGCCGGTCGACCTCGTGATCGACCACTCGGTGATGGTCGACTATTTCGGGCAGGCAGACTCGGCGAAGAAGAATGTCGACGTCGAATACGACCGCAACGGCGAGCGCTACACCTTCCTGCGCTGGGGCTCGAAGGCCTTCGAGAACTTCCGCGTCGTGCCGCCCGGCACCGGCATCTGCCATCAGGTGAACCTCGAATACCTCGCCCAGACCGTCTGGACGAAGGAGGAGGACGGCGAGACCGTCGCCTATCCCGATACGCTGGTCGGCACCGACTCGCACACGACGATGGTCAACGGCCTTGCCGTGCTCGGCTGGGGCGTCGGCGGCATCGAGGCCGAGGCCGCGATGCTCGGCCAGCCGGTGTCGATGCTGCTGCCGGAGGTCATCGGCTTCCGTCTGAACGGCAAGCTGCCCGAGGGCACCACCGCGACCGACCTCGTGCTCACCGTCACGCAGATGCTGCGCAGGAAGGGCGTGGTCGGCAAGTTCGTCGAGTTCTTCGGGCCGGGCCTGTCGAACCTGACGCTGGAGGATCAGGCGACGATCGCCAACATGGCGCCGGAATACGGCGCGACCTGCGGCTTCTTCCCGATCGACAAGGACACGCTGAACTACCTGGAGGCGACCGGCCGCGACAAGCACCGCATCGCGCTGGTCGAAGCCTACGCCCGAGCGCAGGGCATGTTCCGCGAGGACGGCGCGGCCGATCCGGTCTTCACGGACACGCTGGAACTCGACCTTTCCACCGTCGTCCCCTCGCTCGCCGGCCCGAAGCGCCCGCAGGACCGCGTCGCGCTGACCGACGTCGCGCCGGAGTTCAGGAAGGCCCTGCCGGAGATCAAGGCGGGTTCCAAGAAGGCGGGTGGCGCGTCCGGCCAGTCGCCGGAGGGGACGCGATTCGACGTCGAAGGCGAGACGCACGGCATCGCGGAAGGCGACGTGGTGATCGCCGCGATCACCTCCTGCACCAACACCTCGAACCCGAACGTCCTCGTCGCCGCCGGCCTGCTGGCGCGGAAGGCCGCGGCGAAGGGCCTGAAGGCGAAGCCCTGGGTGAAGACCTCGCTCGCCCCCGGCTCTCAGGTCGTGACGGAATATCTGGAGAAGGCCGGCCTCCAGCAGGACCTCGACGCGATGGGCTTCAACCTCGTCGGCTACGGCTGCACGACCTGCATCGGCAATTCGGGGCCGCTCCCCGAGCCGATCTCGGAGGCGATCAACAGGAACGACCTCGTCGCCTGCTCGGTGCTCTCGGGCAACCGCAACTTCGAGGGCCGCGTCAACCCGGACGTCCGGGCGAACTATCTCGCCTCGCCGCCGCTCGTCGTCGCCTACGCCATCGCCGGCTCGCTCTTCGTCGACATCACGAAGCAGCCGCTCGGCAAGGGCTCGGACGGGCAGGACGTCTATCTGAAGGACATCTGGCCGACGACGCAGGAGATAGCCGAGATCGTGCGGAAGACGGTCACCCGCGACCTGTTCGAGAGCCGCTACTCCGACGTCTTCAAGGGCGACAATCACTGGCAGGGCATCGCGGTTTCCGGCGGCCTCACCTACCAGTGGGATGACCGCTCGACCTACGTGCAGAACCCGCCCTACTTCGAGGGCATGACGATGGAGGCCAAGCCCGTCACCGATATCGAAGGTGCGCGCGTGCTTGGCCTGTTCCTAGACTCGATCACCACCGACCACATCTCGCCGGCGGGC
Organism: Plantimonas leprariae; assembly: GCF_008802405.1. Lineage (GTDB taxonomy): Bacteria > Pseudomonadota > Alphaproteobacteria > Rhizobiales > Rhizobiaceae > Plantimonas > Plantimonas leprariae. The sequence goes on along the minus strand of NZ_VZDO01000003.1, from coordinate 7,441 downwards.
TCGATCAAGGCCAACGGCCCGGCGGGCGAGTACCTCGTCGGCTATCAGGTGCGCCCGGCGGACTTCAACTCCTACGGCGCGCGGCGCGGCAACCATGAAGTCATGATGCGGGGCACCTTCGCCAACATCCGCATCAAGAACCAGATGGTGCCGGGCATCGAGGGCGGCATCACCAAGCACTTCCCGTCGAACGAGCAGATGCCGATCTACGACGCGGCGATGCGCTACAAGCAAGAGGGCGTGCCGCTGGTGATCTTCGCCGGCAAGGAATACGGCACCGGCTCGTCGCGCGACTGGGCGGCCAAGGGTACCGTGCTCCTCGGCGTGCGGGCGGTGATCGCGCAGAGCTTCGAGCGCATCCATCGCTCCAACCTCGTCGGCATGGGCGTCGTGCCCTTCGTCTTCGAGGAAGGCACGAGCTGGCAGACGCTCGGCCTCAAGGGCGACGAGACCGTCACGATCGAGGGCCTGACCGACGTGAAGCCGCGCCAGAAGATGGAGGCGGTGATCACACGGGCGGACGGCGAAGTGGTGAAGGTCCCGCTCCTCTGCCGCATCGATACGCTGGACGAGCTCGAATACTTCCGGGCCGGCGGCATCCTGCACTACGTGCTCCGGCGCCTCGCGGCCTGACCGGCATTTCACGACGAATGGAGAAAGGGCGGTGCCTGGTGCGCCGCCCTTTTCCTTGCGGGAAGCTTGCGTGCTCACCCGCAATTGAATGGTGGATGATCGGGGGCGTCGCTAGCTTCCCGGCTCTCGCGAACCAGCTTCGCACCAACGACGGACCCCTCGAGGACGCGCGACATGCGGACAAAGGCTCATGCGACGGTTCGGAATGCGGCCGCTGACGTCTCGCGCCCGCGGGACTGAGAACCGGTGTTCCGCTGCCTCGCCGCCGCCCTCGCCGCGGTTCTCGCCTTCGCCCCGTCGGCGCCCGCTCTGGCAGGCGAGCGCGAGGCGTCGAGCCGCGACGTCGCGGGCGTCGTGGAACTCTTCACCAGCCAGGGCTGCGCGTCCTGTCCGCCGGCCGAAGGCGTCCTGGCGAATCTGGCGCGCGATCCGAAGCTCGTCGTCCTCGCCTACCATGTCGACTACTGGGACTATATCGGCTGGCGCGACACCTACGGCTCGCGCGACAATACCGAGCGCCAGCGCGGCTATGCCGACGCGCTGCGGACCGGCTCGGTCTACACGCCGCAGGTGGTGGTGAACGGCCGGCGCGACGTCGCCGGCACGCGCGAGAGCGAAATCCGCCGGGCCGTCGCGGAAAGCCCGCTCGCCGACAAGGCTTCGCCCGCACCGACCGTGACGCTGACGCTCGCCGGCGACCGGCTCCGCGTGTCCGCCGAGGGGCCCGCGCCGGCGAACACGGGCGGACCCGCGCCGCTGCTCGTGCTCGTCACCTTCGAGGGATGGAGCGAGACCGCGATCGACCGCGGCGAGAACCAGGGCCGGACGCTCGGCTCGACCAACGCGGTGCGGAGCTGGCGCGTCCTCGGCATGTGGGATGGCCGCCCGCTCGCCGTCGACCTGCCGGCCAACATGCTGAGCGAGGACGGCGCACCGGTCGGCTGCGCCGCCCTGCTCCAGAAGCCGACCGCCAGCGGCGGGCCCGGCCCGATCCTCGCCGCGGCGACGCTCCTGCCGCCGCGCTGAGCGCGGGTTCAGACGAGTTCCGCGAGCGCCTTCGGATCGAAGTCCCGCAAGGACGCAGCGTCGCCGGCGCGCACCTTGCGGACCCAGTCCGGGTCGCCGAGGATGGCGCGGCCGACCGCGATGAGGTCGAACTCCTCGCGCTCCAGCCGGCGCGTCAGCTTGTCGAGGCTGGCGGGCTTCGAGCTTTCGCCGCCGAACGAGGCCATGAACTCGCCGTCGAGCCCGACCGAGCCGACGCTGATCGTGGCAGTGCCCGTCAGCTTCTTCGCCCAGCCGGCGAAATTCAGGCCGTCCTCGCCGTCCTCCTCCGGGAACTCCGGTTCCCAGAAGCGGCGCTGCGAGCAGTGGAACGCGTCGACACCGGCTTCCGCCAGCGGCAGCAGCCAGTCCCGCATCGCGTCCGGGGTTTCCGCGAGGCGGAAGCCGAAGTCCTGCTGCTTCCACTGGCTGACGCGCAGGATGATCGGAAAGTCCGGGCCGACCGCCTCGCGCATCGCCCGCACCACCTCGGCGGCGAAGCGGGAGCGCTCGCGCAGTGTCGCGCCGCCGAAGCGATCCTCGCGCCGGTTCGTGCCGGCCCAGAAGAACTGATCGATCAGGTAGCCGTGCGCCCCGTGAATCTCGGCGACGTCGAAGCCGAGGCGCTTCGCCTCCGCCGCCGCCTTGGCATAGGCCGCGATCGTGTCCGCGATGTCCTCGTCGGTCATCGCTTGCCCACGCGGCTGATCGGGGGCGACGAGGCCGGACGGGCTCTCGATGCCGCGCTCCGGCTCCCACTCCGTCTGGAAGCTCTTCACCGAGCCGACGTGCCAGATCTGCGGACCCATCCGGCCGCCGGCCGCGTGCACCGCGTCGATCACCTTTGCCCAGCCGGCGAGCGCCGCCTCGCCGTGGAAGACGGGAATGCCCGGATCGTTGCGCGCCGCCGGCCGGCGGATCGCCGTGCCTTCCGACAGGATCAGGCCGACATCCGATTCGGCGCGGCGGCGGTAGTAGGCGGCGACGTTCCCGCCCGGCACGCCGCCCGGCGAGAAGGAGCGCGTCATCGGCGCCATGACGATGCGGTTCTTCAGCTCCACGCCCTTCAGGCGGAACGGCTGGAACAGGATGTCGGTCGAGGCGAGCATGCGGGGACTTGGCTCCGTTGCGAAGGGAGCGCCAGAAGTATACATCGGAAACCTAGCGTCAATTACGCACTTTCCGTCGCCTAAGTATCCGGAAGGAAACCGCGCATGCCCGACGATGCCTCCGCCGCCGTCTTCGCCGCCGATTGCCCGAGCCGCTTCCTGCTCGACCAGATCGCCGACAAATGGTCGGTGCTGATCCTGGCCGCGCTCTGCGACGGGCCGCTCCGGTTCAACGCCGTGAAGCGGCGGCTGAACGGCATCACCCAGAAGGCGCTGACGCAGGCGCTGCGGCGGCTGGAGCGCAACGGCATCGTCGCCCGGCGCGTCGTGCCGGTCTCGCCGATCGCGGTGGAATATTCGGTGACGCCGCTCGGGCGCACGCTGCGGGAGCCGTTCGGCGCCCTCTATGCCTGGACGCTCAAGCACGCGGCGGAGGTGGAAGCCGCGCGGCGCGCCTTCGACGGGCGCTTGGGGGAGGCGGTCGAAGCCGGCCTGGCGGCTTGAAAAGCTTTTGCCGGGCTTCCAGTTTCATGTCACGATCATGACGCGGCGGCGATCCTCGGATCGCTCGCCGTCGATAGCGGAAGGGGCTGTCCATTGGTGGAACGCGTGACGGGCGAGGCCGAAACGGCGACGCTGATCGAGTTTCCCCGCTCACCACCTTCCCGCCAGAGCGTCGTCGCCTTCGACCGGCGGGAACTGTCCGAGATCCTCAACGTCTACGGCCGCATGGTCGCCGCCGGCGAATGGCGCGACTACGCCATCGACATGCTGAAGGATCAGGCGGTGTTCTCGATCTTCCGGCGCACCAGCGAGATGCCGCTCTACCGGATCGAGAAGAACCCGAAGCTCGCCCGGCGGCAGGGCGCCTTCTCGGTGGTCGCCGCGGGCGGCCTCGTGATGAAGCGCGGCCACGACCTCGGCCAGGTGCTGCGCGTCTTCGACCGGCAGTTGAAGCTGGTCTAAGCCTAGCCGATTCCCCGCGCCATCGCGGCGGCGAAGATCGGGATCAGGGCGAAGAACAGGGCTTCCGCGTGCATGATGCGCTTGGCGCTCCTCACTTCCGCGTCAGGCGGCGCGAAGGCCGGGTCGGCGGCAAGCGCCTTCCGCCACCGCGCGAAGCGCAGGGACGGCGGCACCGACAACGCGCCGACCACGGCGAAGGCCAGCATCTTGCCCCAGAAGGAATGGTTGGCGGCGTAGTAGTCCCAACCCTTCAGGCCGAAGACGACGCGGGCGATCCCGACGACGATTACCGCGACGGCGAGCCCGCCGTAGACGGCGTCGTAGCGCGCGAGCTTCGTGAGGTTCGGCCCCGCGATGCCGGGCCGGAGCAGCGCCAGTTCGACCAGGAAGACGCCGAACAGCGCGAAGACGCAGAGATGGTGCAGCGAGGCGAGAACGAAGTCGAGAAGCATGCGCGGATCCGGTCGGGCGGTCGGGTGCGGGCAGCTTAGCCGAGCCCCGTCCCGGCGCAATCGGCCTGGAACGGTTCCAAGGTTGCGATGGCGGCCAGCGGTTGCTATTTTCTCAGCCGTCATGTCGTGCCGGACGCATAGCCACGCGCATCTGCCGTCCACCCTCGGCTTCTCGCCGGTGGACGACCGCACGCGCCTGCCCGGCCGCTTCTTCTATCGCCTCATCGTCGGCCGCAAGCTCGGCTGACGGCAGGTCGCGCGCCGCCGTTCTCATCCGCGCATCCCTCACATTCCGTTTCCTTCCCGATCGCGAGGCCCGGAAATGCGCGGCCCGATCGACGCTCGCCCAAGGACGATTCACATGATTCAGGATCAGCCCCGCACCCTCTACGACAAGATCTGGGACGATCACCTGATCGAGACCGGCGAGGGAGGCGACAGCCTCGTCTACATCGACCGCCATCTCGTCCACGAGGTGACGAGCCCGCAGGCCTTCGAGGGCCTGCGCGCGAGCGGCCGGCGCGTCCGGCATCCGGAAAGGACCCTCGCCGTTGTCGACCACAACGTGCCGACCTCGCCGGACCGCCTGCTCGGCATCCGCAACGAGGAAAGCCGCGTCCAGGTCGAGACGCTGGAGGCGAACGTCGCCGAGTTCGGGCTCGAATACTATTCCGCCGCCGACCGCCGGCAGGGCATCGTCCACATCATCGGGCCCGAGCAGGGCTTCACGCTGCCCGGCACCACCATCGTCTGCGGCGATTCCCATACCTCGACGCACGGCGCCTTCGGGGCGCTCGCCGTCGGCATCGGTACGTCCGAGGTCGAGCACGTGCTGGCCACGCAGACGCTGATCCAGAAGAAGGCGCGGAACATGCTCGTCGAGGTGACGGGCGCGCCGCCGGCGGGCGTCGGCGCGAAGGACATCATCCTCGCGATCATCGGCAGGATCGGCACGGCCGGGGGCACCGGGCACGTCATCGAATATGCCGGCGAGGCGGTGCGCGGCCTCTCGATGGAAGGCCGGATGACGATCTGCAACATGTCGATCGAGGGCGGCGCGCGCGCCGGCATGGTCGCGCCGGACGAGACGACCTTCGCCTACCTGAAGGACCGCCCGCGCGCGCCGAAGGGCGAGCACTGGGAGAAGGCCGTCGCGTGGTGGCGGACGCTCGGCTCGGACGAGGGCGCGCATTTCGACAAGGTCGTCCGGCTCGACGCGGCCGACCTGCCGCCGATCGTCTCCTGGGGTTCCTCACCGGAAGACGTCGTCTCGATCGACGGCGTGGTGCCGGACCCGGACGAGATCCTTGATGAGAACAAGCGCCTGTCGAAGAAGCGGGCGCTGGAATATATGGGCCTCACCCCCGGCACGAAGATGACCGACATCCGGCTCGACCGGATCTTCATCGGCTCCTGCACGAACGGGCGGATCGAGGATCTCCGGACCGTCGCGAAGATCGTCGAGGGCCGCCGGATCGCGGACGGCGTCTCCGGCATGATCGTGCCGGGCTCCGGCCTCGTGAAGGCGCAGGCGGAAGCCGAAGGCCTCGACGTGATCCTGAAGGGCGCCGGCTTCGACTGGCGTGAGCCCGGCTGCTCGATGTGCCTCGGCATGAACGAGGATCGCTTGTCGCCGCTGGAGCGCTGCGCCTCGACCTCGAACCGCAACTTCGAGGGCCGGCAGGGCTTCAAGGGCCGCACGCATCTCGTTTCGCCGGCGATGGCGGCGGCGGCGGCGATCGCCGGACGCTTCGTCGACGTGCGGACCTGGAGTTAGCGCGAAAAGCCGCTACGGCAGGATTTCATGTTTGAAAGGAGATGGATCGCCGGGCCCGCAAGGTTCGGCGTCATCGCTACTTCTTAAGGATCGTCGCTTACTCTCGCTTCAGTTGCTACCACGTCTTCGAGGCGACGATGCCCCTGCGCAATTCCGTGAACACGAAAGTTCTCGTCGCCGGCGGTGGAACGATCGGCATTCTCCTCCTCCTCGGTTCGTTTCTCGTCACGCATCAGGTGGGAGGCATGGTTTCCGACCTTTCGGAGAGCTATGCGACGCAGCTGAGCGAAGCGACGGCCAATTCGATCGCGACCGATCTGGCGCGGGTGGAGTCGACCGGCCGGTCGATGACCTCGGCGCTCGCCGCCCTGCATGCAAAGGGCGCGCGCGACCGCCAGCTCGTGCTGGATGTGCTGAAGCCGAACGTCGAGTCCTCCGACTACGTCATGGGAAGCTGGTATTTCGAAGCGCCCAACGCCTGGGACGGCCAGGACAGCGCGATGGCCGGCCAGAAGGCCCTCGGCTCAAACAGCACCGGCACCTTCATGCCCTACTGGGCAAGGATCGATGGCAATATTTCGATGGAGCCCGCGGAAGACAACCAAGTCTATCCGGAAGCGTTCTACACGGCCCCGGCGCAAACCGGGAAGCCGGCGATGATCGACCCCTATGCCTACGAAGTCGGCTCGAAAACCGTGCTCATGACGTCGGTGGCGTTTCCGGTCATGTCGGGCGGAAAACTGATCGGCACGGCCGGCCTCGACATCGCCCTCGACAACCTGACGGAGCATCTTTCCACCGATCGTCCGTTCGGCGACGGGCGCATCATGCTGCTCTCCGGCAACGGCAAGTGGGCGGCCCATCCCGACGCGAAGCTGCGCACGCAGCCTTATGACGGTCCCGGCGCGGATGCGGTCCGCAACGCCCTTGCCGAGAGGAAGCCCGTTCAACTCCCGTCGTTCGATGTGGACGGCGTCGAGACGCTGCGCACGATCATGCCCTTCGCTCTGAAGGGGATGAACTCGACCTGGGCGGTGGTGATGGACGTTCCTGCGTCGACCGTCGGCGCGCCCGCCCGCACCCTCGCCAAAGGCATGGCGATCGGCGGAGGACTGATCACCCTCGCGGTGCTGGCCGTCCTGTTCGGATCGCTTCGCGCCTTCGTGGTGAGGCCGCTCGGCGGATTGACGAAGGCGGTCGATGCCCTGAGCCGGGCCGACTATACGTCTGCGGTCGAAGGCATCGAACGGAAGGATGAGATCGGCGTCGTCGCGAAGGCGCTGGAGGCCGTGCGGGGCGAGCTCGCAGCCGGTCAGCGGCTGCGGATCGAACAGGACGAGCTCCAGCAGTCGACCGAACAGCAGCGCCGGCAGCAATCCGTTCTGGACAATGCGAAGGCCGAGGATTTGCGGGTATTCGTGCATGCGGTGGAGGCGGGGTTCGCGGGTCTGGCGCAGGGC
>NZ_VZDO01000040.1 GCF_008802405.1 Plantimonas leprariae | reverse complement strand
CATGGCAAGACGTCGCTGACGGCGGCGATCACGAAGTACTTCGGGGAGTACAAGGCGTACGATCAGATCGACGCGGCGCCGGAGGAGAAGGCGCGCGGCATCACGATCTCGACGGCGCATGTGGAGTACGAGACGGCGGCGCGGCACTACGCGCATGTCGACTGCCCCGGGCATGCGGACTACGTGAAGAACATGATCACGGGTGCGGCGCAGATGGACGGGGCGATCCTGGTCTGTTCGGCGGCGGACGGCCCGATGCCGCAGACGCGCGAGCACATCCTTCTGGCGCGGCAGGTCGGCGTTCCGGCGATCGTGGTGTTCATGAACAAGGTGGACCAGGTCGACGACGCGGAACTGCTCGAGCTGGTCGAGCTGGAGATCCGCGAGCTGCTGTCCTCCTACGAGTTCCCGGGCGACGACATTCCGATCGTGAAGGGATCGGCGCTGGCGGCGCTGGAGGACTCGAACAAGACGATCGGCGAGGACGCGGTTCGCGAGCTGATGGCGCAGGTGGATGCCTACATCCCGACGCCGGAGCGTCCGATCGACCAGCCGTTCCTGATGCCGATCGAGGACGTGTTCTCGATCTCGGGCCGCGGCACGGTGGTGACGGGGCGTGTGGAGCGCGGCATCGTGAAGGTGGGCGAGGAAGTCGAGATCGTCGGCATCCGCGACACCAAGAAGACGACGGTGACAGGCGTCGAGATGTTCCGCAAGCTGCTCGACCAGGGCCAGGCGGGCGACAACATCGGGGCGCTGGTTCGCGGCGTCGACCGTGACGGGGTGGAGCGCGGCCAGGTGCTGTGCAAGCCGGGTTCGGTGAAGCCGCACACGACGTTCAAGGCGGAAGCCTACATCCTGACCAAGGAGGAGGGCGGTCGCCATACGCCGTTCTTCACGAACTACCGGCCGCAGTTCTACTTCCGCACCACCGACGTGACGGGGGTGGTGACGCTTCCCGAAGGCACCGAGATGGTGATGCCGGGCGACAACGTCACGATGGATGTCAAGCTGATCGTGCCGATCGCCATGGAGGAGAAGCTGCGCTTCGCCATCCGCGAAGGCGGCCGGACCGTCGGCGC
>NZ_VZDO01000039.1 GCF_008802405.1 Plantimonas leprariae | reverse complement strand
CATCGACGCGGCGCGCGTCGAGCAGATCAACCGCGGCGAGAGCTTCATCAAGCACATACCGACCGAGGCGATCGCGGAAGCGACACGGGACGGCCGCTTCCAGGCAACGGTCGACTTCAACCTCCTGCGGGAAGCCGACGCGATCCTGATCGCCGTGCCGACGCCCCTGTCGAAGCAGCGCGAGCCCGACCTTTCCTATGTCGAGCGCACGGTGGAGGCGATCGCACCGCGCCTGCGCAAGGGGCATCTCGTGGTACTGGAATCGACGACCTGGCCCGGTACGACGGTGGAGATCATCGAACCCCGCCTCGAGGCGGGAGGCCTGAAATCCGGCACCGACTTCTTCCTCGCCTTCTCGCCGGAGCGAGAGGACCCGGGCAACCTCGACTTCTCGACCTCGACGATCCCGAAGGTCGTCGGTGGCGACGGTGCCGACGCCTTGGCGCTCGCTAGCGAGCTCTACAGCGCGCTCGTTTCGAAGACGGTGCCGGTCTCGTCCACCGCGACGGCTGAGGCCGTGAAGCTGACCGAGAACATCTTCCGAGCGGTGAACATCGCGCTCGTCAACGAGCTGAAGGTGATCTACGCGAAGATGGGCATCGACGTCTGGGAGGTGATCGACGCGGCGAAGACCAAGCCCTTCGGCTTCATGCCGTTCTATCCGGGGCCCGGCCTCGGCGGGCACTGCATCCCGATCGACCCGTTCTACCTGACCTGGAAGGCGCGCGAATTCGACGTCAGCACCCGCTTCATCGAACTGGCTGGCCAGATCAACACGGAGATGCCGCACTACGTGGTCGACCGCGTGGCGGAAGCGCTCGACCGGCGGACGGGGAAGGGGCTCAACGGCGCGCGCATCCTCGTCGTCGGCATCGCCTACAAGAAGAACATCGAGGACATGCGCGAAAGCCCGTCGCTGCGCCTCATCGAAATCCTCGAAGGACGCGGCGCGCAAACGGACTATCATGATCCTTTCGTGCCGATCATCCCGATGACGCGCGAGCACGCCTCGCTGGCCGGGCGCGCGTCGGCCGATCTTTCGACGGCTGCGCTCGGCGGTTTCGACGCGGTGCTGATCGCCACCGACCACGATGCGGTGGACTACCGCATGCTGGCGAGGGAG
>NZ_VZDO01000038.1 GCF_008802405.1 Plantimonas leprariae | reverse complement strand
CTTCGGTGCGGCGCCGCCCTGGCCGCTGTGCTTCATCTGCACGACGGGTGCGGGCGTGGGCCTGTGGGCCGGCGCCGCTGCGGCGGGACGCGGCGCGGCGCGCGGCGGCGCCGAGCCGGCCCGGCCGCCCGTGGCCCGGGTGCGGAACCGCTCCGTCAGCCCGGCCAGTTCCTCGGTCTCGCTGCTCAAGGATTGCGCCGCCGCCGTGGTCTCCTCCACCATCGCCGCGTTCTGCTGCGTGACCTTGTCCATCTGGTCCGCCGCCGTCGAGACTTCCTTCAGGCTCACCGCCTGCTCCTTCGCCGAGCGCGCGATCGCCGCGATCACGCTCGCCAGGTTCCCCACCCCCGCGACGATCTCGTCCAGCGACCGGCCCGATGCCGTCACGAGGTCCACCCCCTGGCTGACCTGCCCCGACGAGGTCGAGATCAGATCCTTGATCTCCTTCGCCGCCTCGGCCGAGCGCTGCGCCAGACCGCGCACCTCCTGCGCCACCACCGCGAAGCCACGCCCCGCCTCGCCGGCCCGCGCCGCCTCGACCCCGGCATTGAGGGCGAGAAGGTTGGTCTGGAAGGCGATCTCGTCGATCACCCCGATGATCTTGCCGATCTCGGCCGAGGACCGCTCGATCGCGGTCATCGCCGCCACCGCCTGCCCGACGATCGCGCCGCCCTTCTCGGCCGTGCCCTGCGTCGCGTGCGCCGTTTGTTGCGCCTGCGCCGCGCTCGCCGCCGTGTCGTTGATGCCGCGCGTCACCTCCGACAGCGCCGCCACCGTTTCCTCCAGGCTCGCCGCCTGCTGCTCGGTCCTCTGCGACAGATCCCCCGCCGCCACCGTGATCTCGCCGAGCCCGGTGCGGATCGTGCCGACCGCGCCGACCACCGAGCCGATCGCGTCCTCCAGCGAGCCGACCGCGTCGTTGAACTTCGTGCGGATCGGCTCGAACTCCGGCGCCACCGATCCCGTCATCCGCACCGTCAGGTCGCCCGCGGCCAGCTTGTCGAACCCCATCTCGACCGCCGTCACCAGCACCCGCAGGTCCTCCGCCTTCGCCGTGTCGATCGCCGCCTGCCGGTCGCGGCTCAGCGCCTGCGCCTGCTGCGCTTCCGCCGCCTCCGCTTCCAGCCGCCGGT
>NZ_VZDO01000037.1 GCF_008802405.1 Plantimonas leprariae | reverse complement strand
GCTTGCTTGCCGACCGAGGTCAGCGGACTGACGATGTCGTTCCCGCTCGTCCCGTCGACCCGGACGCCGTCGTCCGTTCCGGCGATCGCGAAGGCCGCGAGTTCGGACGTCGCGAGCCCGGCCGCATCGCGAACGGTGATCGCGAAACTGTCGGAGACGCTCGCGCCGCCGCCGAGACCGTTGGTCGCGGCCCGCGCGTCGTCGAGGAGGTAGGCGAGCAAGCCGCTCGCCGTATCGAGCGTCGCCGTGCCGTAGACGCCCGACTTCGACCAGTGCGTCGCATCGACGGCGGTCCATCCCGCCATGTCGAACGAGACGGCGTCGCCGGCATCCGGGTCGCCGCGCTGCAGCGCCACGGTGGCGTTCGCCGTGCCGGCCGTCGCGACCGCGGCCTCGACGAGACCGTTGCTCTGCGGGCCGACCACGAGACGCGGCGCGTCGTTCGTGCCGACGATCTCGACGTCGACGCGCGTCGCGGTGCCGTCCGTCGCCAGAACGGCGAAGCGCTCGAGGCGTCGCTCGCCGGCGGCGAGTTCGTCATGCGCGGACGTCGCCGCGTAGCTCCAGGCGCCCGAAGTGTCGACCATGAAACGGCCGAGGTCGCCCGTCGTCGTGCCGGCCACGAAGGCGGTGGGACTGTCGACGTCGGTGAGCGTCAGCTTGCCCGATGCCGAAAGGGCCGCGGCCGTGTCGCCTTCGGCGAGCGACACCTGTGCCGAGGACAGGCTGGCCGCGTCGTCGGTGCCGCGGATGTCGAAGGCGACGGTTGCCGACGCGGTCGCGCCGGACCGGTCCCGGACGGCGACCGCGAACTCGTCGCGAACGGCAGCCCCGCCGGCGAGCGCGTCGGTGGCGGCCCGGGCGTCGTCGAGCGCGTAGGCGACAGTTCCGGAGGCTAGATCGAGCGCCGCGGTGCCGTAAATCCCGGACTTCGACCAGTGCGTCGCGTCGACCACCGTCCAGCCCGAGGGCACGAACTCCAGCGCATCGCCGGGATCGGCATCCTTCGCCTGCAGCGCGACGGTCGCGCCAGGCGACCCGGCGACCGCGGACGAAGCCTCGACCAGCCCGTTGCTCTGCGCGCCGGCGCTCAGCGTCGGCGGCGTGTTGAAGCGCGTGAAGCTGCCGCTCGCCCAGTCGTAGAGCCCGTCGGCGAACTTGAGGAACTCGATGTTCTTCAGCTTGTCGGTGCCGTCAGCGGCGCTGGCGACCGTGCCGGCGCTGCGGTTGACCGTGTAGTCGGCGAAGCGGCCGGCATACGCGGCCGTGTCGACTCCCGCGCCGCCGTCGATCGTGTCGTTGCCCGCGCCGCCGGTCAGCGTGTTCGCGGCCGCGTTGCCGGTGATGATGTTGGCGAGCGCGTTGCCCGTGCCGTCGATCGCCGCCGTGCCGGTGAGCGTCAGGCGCTCGACATTGTCGGAGAGTACGAAGCTGACCGAGGCGGACACCGTGTCGGTGCCCTCGCCCGCCGCTTCGACGACGACGTCGGCGGCGTTGTCGACGACGTAGGTGTCGTCGCCGCTGCCACCGGCCATGATGTCCGCGCCAATTCCGCCGTCGAGTCGATCGTTGCCGGCCTCGCCGTTCAGCGTGTCGTCGCCCGCCCCGCCGTTCAGCGTATCGTTGCCGCCGCCGCCTGCGATGGTGTTCGCGGCGCCGTTGCCGAGGATGGTGTTGGCGAGG
>NZ_VZDO01000036.1 GCF_008802405.1 Plantimonas leprariae | reverse complement strand
GACGCCGACATGTCGGAAGAGTCCACCAAGCTGCAGGCCCTGCAGGTCAAGCAGCAGCTCGGCGTCCAGGCCCTTTCCATCGCCAACCAGTCCGCCCAGAACATCCTCTCCCTGTTCCAGTCGAACGGCTAAGCGGAGGGCGGCTCCAAGCCGCCCCGAGGAAAGTGGAAACGAAGGCTCCGGACGTCGCCGTCCGGAGCCTTCGTCGTTTTGCGCATGACGCCTTGCAGGTCGCGGCTTCCACCCCCGCGAACCGGGTCGACCGCAACCCCCAAGATCTCGGGGGAGGGAAGGAAAGCCAAACCCTCGGCGACCGGCCTTTCGATTCATCGCTCCTTAAAGGCTGGGGTCTAGATTCGACCCCATGAGAGATTGATCGGAAAAGACGTTTCCGAACAAAGGCATGATGCCGCTCCCTCATGCTGGCTCAGACCCAGCCTGTCCCTTATCCGTACCCATGTACCGGGACAAATTTCATGGTTAGCGTGAACACCAACGCAGCCGCCATCACGGCGCTGCGCACCCTGCAGAACACCAACAGCCAGCTCGATTCGGTGCAGAACCGCATCTCGACGGGCTACCGGATCGGCGAAGCGAAGGACAACGCGGCGTACTGGTCGATCTCGGTGACGCTGAAGTCCGACAACAAGTCGCTCTCGACCGTCAAGGACGCCCTCAACCTCGGCGCGGCGACGGTGGACACGATGTACCAGGGCCTGAACAAGGCCAAGGACGTGCTCGACGAGATCAAGGCCAAGCTGACCTCCGCCACCCAGGCCGGCGTCGATCGCAAGGCCGTGCAGTCCGATATCGACGCGCTGCAGGACCAGCTGAAGTCGATCGCCACCTCCTCGAACTTCTCCGGCGAGAACTGGCTCTCCGTCAATTCCGGCCTCACCGGGTTCAGCGCAGAGAAGTCGGTCGTCGCGTCGTATTCCCGCGACGTGAACAACGCGGTCTCGATCGGTACCGTGAAGATCGACACGTCGGCGACGGCGCTGTTCGACACGAAGGCGGGCTCGTCGATGGGCATCGTCAACTCGCAGTCGACGCTGTCGTCGGACGGCATGGACCTCGACTTCGGCGGCAACGCGGCCACCGGCACGGCGCCGGCGCTGCAGGGCCTCGACACCGCGGTCGCCAAGGCCGGCCTCGACGTCGGCGCGCTGGCGGCCGCCAAGGTGACGCTCGGCACCTACACCGCGGCGGGCATCGACAAGGCCGACAAGCTGAGCTTCGACCTGTCGCTGAACGGCAGCGCCGCCAAGACGATCACGGTCGCGCTCGCCTCGGTCGGCAGCGCCGCCAACCTGGCGACCGCGCTGCAGACCGCGATCAACGACACGACCGCCTTCGGCACCGGCGCCGTCGCGGTCGCGGCCGACGGTTCGGGCGTGATCACCATCACCTCCGGCGCCAGCGGCTCGGCTTCGTCCGTCTCGTTCAGCAACCTCAAGGCCATCGACGGCGACGGCACCGTCTCGACTATCACCGGCTTCTCCGCCCTCAACGGCGTCGCCAAGTTCGGTGCTGGCTCCGCGAACGCCATGACGGACGTGACGCATAGCGACACGCTGGTCAACAACGACGTGCTGCAGTTCAAGTTCACCTACAACGGCGATCTCTACCAGACGTCGGCGAAGACCATCACGCAGGCCACGGACTCGGCCGACGCGACCAAGTTCGCCGCGACGCTGCAGGCGATGATGAACGGTGCTACTCGCGTCAGCGACGGTACCGCTCTCGGCTCCGGGAAGGTCACGGCGGCTCTCGGCTCGACCGGCAAGTTCACCATCTCGACGGTGGGCACCGGTCCTTCGCAGACGGTCGGCATCCAGAGCGTGTCGGTGAACGGCGCGGTCGTCACGGGTGCGACTGCGGCGAACGGTCTGGCGGTCGGCAACGGCACGTATGCAACGGCGAACGACGTCGGCAAGACCGGCGCGATCGCGGCTCCCGGCTCCAGCGGCGACACGATCTCGTTCGACCTGACCGTCTACGGCGACAACGCCACGGCGACCGGCTCGACCGCGATCAAGAAGACCGTCTCCTTCGTGTCGAACTCCACCCAGGCCAACAACGCCGCCAACCTGCAGGCCGCTCTGAACACAGCCTTCGGCGTCGGCGTCCTGGCGGTGAACACCACCACCGGCGAGATCAGCACGGTCAAGACCGGCCCGAACGTCGGCCTCCTGATGGCCAACGTCGCGGTGAAGGATGGCGACGGGGTGTTGTCTTCCAGCATCGGCCTGACCACGGCCACGGTATCCGGTGTCGGCCGTGACCTG
>NZ_VZDO01000035.1 GCF_008802405.1 Plantimonas leprariae | reverse complement strand
CCGCCGCGGACGGCAAGGGCCTGCCGCGCGAACAGCTCGGCACCTTCCCGTTCCCCACCGTCGACGGCGGCGCCGGCAGCGCCGCGGAAACCTTCGGCGGCGTCAACTGCTGGGCCGTGTCGCGCAACGCCTCGCCCGAGGCGGTCGACTTCGCACGCTGGTTCACCGGCCCGGATGCCGAGCGCGTCATGGCCGAGGCCGGCATGCTGATCCCGGCGGCCGCCGGCGCCGAGGCCGGGCTGAAGGATCCGATCGTGAAGGGCTTCGCCGACACGCTTTCGAAGTCGCCCTTCCACCAGTTGTTCCTCGACCAGGACCTCGGGCCCGCGGTCGGGCGCACCGTCAACGACATGACGATGGAGATCGTCACCGGCCAGACCGAGCCGGCGCAGGCCGTGCAGGAGATCCAGGACGCCTTCGAGCTCCAATGATCGCCTTCCCACGGACGGGCGGCGACGCGCCGCCCGCTTCCGCCTTTTCCGAAGCCGCGAGGTGCTGACGATGGTCGACGCCGCCGGAACCATCGATCGCCCCGCCGCAAGCCCGCTGGCCGGAAACGACGCCCCTCCGGGCGCGCGGCGGCGAAGCTTCCCGCGCTATCGCAACGTCGGCACCGCATGGCCGGTGCTGGTCCTGTTCCTGCCGCCGGCGCTCCTCCTGTTCACGCTCTTCGTCATCCTGCCGATGGGGGAAGCGGGCTGGTACTCGCTGTTCGACTGGAGCGGTTACGGCGCGCCGGAGAAGTTCGTGGGCCTGCGCAACTTCGAGCTCCTGCTGCGCAACGGAGCCTTCCAAACGGCCCTCACCAACAACGGGCTGATCATCCTCGTGTCGCTTCTCCTGCAGCTGCCGCTGGCGCTCTGGCTGGCGACGCTGGTCGCGCACCGCATTCCCGGCGCGACCGCCTTCCGGCTGGTGTTCTTCCTCCCTTACGTGCTTGCGGACGTGGCTGCCGGCCTCATCTGGCGTTTCATCTACGACGGCGACTACGGTCTCGTCGCATCGCTCGCCAGCCTCATGGGCTTCGCCACGCCGTACGTGCTCGCCGACCGCGACTACGCGATCTACGCGGTGCTCGCCGTCGTCGTGTGGAAGTATTTCGGCTTCCACATGATGCTGTTCATCGCCGGGCTCCAGTCGATCGACAAGTCGCTGCACGAGGCGGCCGAACTCGACGGCGCCTCACCGGCCAAGCGGTTCCGCCACGTGACGCTGCCGCTCCTGGCGCCGACCATCCGCCTGTCGGTGTTCTTCTCGGTGATCGGCTCCCTGCAGCTCTTCGACATGATCATGCCGCTGACCGGCGGCGGGCCGTCGAACTCGACGCAGACCATGGTGACCTTCCTCTACACCTACGGCGTCACCCGCATGAAGGTCGGCTTCGGCAGCGCCATCGGCGTCGTCCTGTTCCTGATCTGCGTGACGGTCGCCTTCGGCTATCGACGGATGTTCATGCGCCATGACTGACGCCGCCCGCGACCCGACCTATGTCGAGAGCCGACGCCGGCTCGGCTTCGTGACGTTGCTCTACCTCTACGGAAGCCTGTTCGTGGTCGCGGCGATCGTGCTGATCCCGCTCCTGACCACCGCGCTCGGCGGTTTCAAGGCGCTCGGGGACCTGCGCGTCAACCCGTTCGGCCTGCCGGCGGAATGGCAATGGGCGAACTACTGGGACATCCTCGCCAGCGTCCGCTACTGGCGGATGCTCGGCAATTCCCTGCTGATCGCCGTCATGACCGTGGCGATGACCGTCGCGGTCGGCGCGATGGCCGCCTTCGCCTTCGCCCACATCCGCTTCTTTGGCGCGAACTTCCTCCTGAACTACTTCCTGATCGGGCTGATGTTCCCGATCGCGACCGCCATCCTGCCGCTGTTCATCCGCATCCGCGACCTCGGCCTGCTCGACAGCTATTTCGGCGTGGTGCTGCCGCAGGTCGCGTTCGGCCTGGCGATGAGCATCCTCCTGTTCCGCAACTTCTTCCGCAACGTGCCGCACGAACTCTTCGAGGCCGCCTTCATGGACGGCAGCGGCTACATCCGCTTCTTCTGGTACGTGACGCTCCCCCTGTCGCGTCCGATCCTCGCGACGGTGGCGATCGTCTCGTTCGTGAACAGTTGGAACAACTACATCATGCCGCTGATCATGCTGAACAGCCAGGAGAAGTTCCCCTGGCCGCTCGGCATCATGATCTACCAGGGCGAGTTCTCCACCGCCTGGCAACTCGTGCTCGCCTTCATCACGCTCACCATCCTGCCGACCGTGATCGTGTTCTTCGCGGCGCAGAAGCACATCGTCGCCGGCCTGACCGCCGGTGCGGTGAAGGGCT
>NZ_VZDO01000033.1 GCF_008802405.1 Plantimonas leprariae | reverse complement strand
CGACATCATGTCGGTCGTGCTCGAACGGGACGACCGACTGGAACGCCCGGTGATCAAGATCCCCGTCGAAGGCGCTGGTCCGCGGCATCCCGGCGAAGCCCCGGACAGGGAAGTCGCCACTCGCCTCGCTGGACGGCGCCATGCGCTCGTTCTCGCGTAACGTCGTCGAGGAGATCGGCCGGATGGTCGCGCTCGCCGCCGACGCGGACGCGTTCGACGAGACGCGGCTCGCCGAGCTCGCTGTCCGCGCGCGGGTGCTGGTCCCGGTCGTCGCGGCCCTCGCGACGCGCACCGCCGGCGGCGCCGAGCCGCGGCCGCACCCGCTGATGGAGGCCGTCTCCGAACTCGCGAACGGCGACAATGAGGCGGTCCTGCGGTCCGCGGCCCTTCGGCTCGCCGGCATCGCCGCTGCGAAACCGAGCGCCGGCGACGCGCCCGCCGTCCCGGCGACACCCGCGGCGCCCCGGCCGACCGCCGTTCCGACGGGCATCCGGTCGACGTCGTCCGTGTTCCGCCACGGCCTCACCGCGTTCGAGATCTGCGCGGGCGGCGGCGGCCAGGCCGCGGGCCTGGCGAAGGCGGGCTTCCGCCACGTCGGGCTTGTCGAGCGCGACCCCTCGGCCTGCGAGACGCTGCGCGCGGCGTTCGGTCCCGACCACGTCGTCGAGGCGGACGTCGTCGGCTACGAGCCGGGAGACGTCGGCCCCGTCGACCTGCTGGCGGGCGGGGTGCCCTGCCAGCCCTTTTCCCAGGCCGGGGAGCGGAAGGGCGTGGCCGACGACCGCGACCTCTTCCCCGAGGCCCTGCGCCTGGTCGAGCGGTTGCGGCCGCGCGCGGTCATGCTGGAGAACGTGCCCGGCATCTTCGCGCCCGACAACGACATGCATCGGTTCTCCATCCTCGCCCAGTTCGAGGAGATGGGCTACGCTACCGAATGGCGGAAGGTCGACGCCACGCACTTCGGCGTGCCGCAGAAGCGGATCCGCGCCGTCCTCGTGGCGTTCAGGGACCGGAAGGCGATGGCCCGCTTTTCGTGGCCGGAGCCCGTCCACCGCCACGGCGACGACGCCCAGACGGTCATCTCGGCCCTGTTCAACCAGTTCGTCTCGCGGGGCTGGACGCCGACCGAGGAGTTCATGTCGGGGATGGACCGCCCCTCGCCCACGGTCACCGGCGGCAGCGACAGGAAGCAGGGCATCGACTTCGGCCAGCGCAAGACGGCGCTCGTGTGGGGCGAGATGGGCTTCGTCCAGACCCGCATCGGCAACCACCCTCCCGCGGAAGACCACGAAGGCCCGGTCGAGGCGACCAACGTGATGCTCGCCGCCCTCCAGGCGTTCCCGTTCGACTGGCCGTTCCGGGGATCGAAGAAGGCAGTGTTCCGGCAGGTGGCGAACGCTTTCCCGGCGCCGGTCGCCATGCACCTCGGCTGCGCGATCGCCTCGGCGCTGACCGGAGAGCGCTTCGATCCCGCCCGGCAGCACGTCCACGAGGCGATGCGCTGGAACCACGTCGCGCACCGGCGTTACTTGCCGGAGGAGATCGCGCGGCAGGAGGCGGCGCGCGCGCCAGCCTCGTCGCCCAGGACGGTCGAGATCCCGTTCGCCAGGCTCAGGGCCGCGTCGGACATGTCGAATGGAGCCGGGTCGCCGAGCTGACTCCCGGCACCCCGGCCCCGGCCGCATCCACGAAGTTCGGGTTCTGTCGACCATCCGACGGATCGCGACCGAAACGGCGGCCGCCGGCCTTCGACGACAAGGGGTTTCCGGGACGGCCGCCGCACCGGGCTGCCGTCGACAGCGTTGCGGGCGGCCCCGCGGCTGCGCCCTGGCGCCGTCGGCCGCGCGACTGCCCCGGATGCGCGTCCCGCTAGGACAGCTCGCCCGTCACGAACTGCGCTTGGCCGTTGCCGAACGACCAGTCCTCGTCCGAGTTCTGCGTGAACGAGACCTTCACGTCGGACGGCTCGATCCCGCACCGCTCCCGGAGGGCCGAGCAGAGCCTGTCGTAGAAGGCAAGTTTCGCCTCCCGCGACCTCGGGCGGGACACGACCTCGACGAGGACGAAGCGCTCCGTCCGGGGGATGTCCAGCCCGGTGTCGAGGGCGCGCAGATGCGACGGCTCGTGCTCGTTGAGAACCTGGTACCGGTCCCGCGGCGGCACCCGAAAGGATTCGACCATCGCGTCGTGCGCGGCGTCGAGCAGCCTGTCTGTTTCGGCGGCCGAACGGCCCCGCAGGACGTGGAACTTCATCAGCGGCAAGGCGTGCCTCCGGTGCCGGGTTCGAATCGCTCGGATGCCCCCACTCCGGGGCTCAGGCGTCGCGCTTCATGATCCATTCGACGGCGGGATCCGGGACGAAACGCCACCTGCGCAGCGGCCCGGCCATGACGTTCAGGTAGTACATCTCGAAGCCATAGGGTGCGCCGCAGGGATGGTGACCCCTGGGCACCAGCGTCACGTCGCCGTCGTGGACCGCCATCGTCTCGTCCAGCGTCCCGTCGTCGGTGTAGACGCGCTGGACGCCGAAGCCGGATGCCGGGTTGAGGCGGTGATAGTAGGTTTCCTCGAGGTAGGTGATGCGCGGGAAGTCGTCCTCGTCGTGGCGGTGCGAAGGATAGCTCGACCAGTGCCCGGCGGGAGTGAACACCTCCGTGACGAGAAGCGAGTCGCAGAAGTCCTCGTTCTCCATCGCGATGTTGTTGATGTGGCGGGTGTTGGTACCCTTGCCCCGCGCCGTGAGCTGGATGCCGTCCGGACCGATGCGGCGCGCGTCGTGGCCGCCCCGGCCGGGCGCCGAGCAGACCGCGATCGTGCAGTCGGTTGCGGCGGTAGCCTTCCAGTCCTCGCCGTTCGGCACGTAGAGGCAATGCGGCGGCGTCTTCTCGAAGACGTCCATCCGCTCGCCGAGCGTGCCCCAGTCGCGGCCTGCCGCCCGGAACGACGCCTTGCCCTCCACCATCACGAGGACGACCTCGTCACCCTTCGTCGCGTCCGCCGCGGTTTCGCCTTCCCGCAGGCGGTGGAGCGAGAAGCCGACGTACCGCCAGCCGGCGGACTGGCGGGTGATCTCGTGCACCTTGCCGTGCGTGCCGAAGGGCTTGCGAAGCAGTTCGGCCATGACGTCCGATCCCTAGTTGAAGGTGCGCTGGAGGGCGGCGCTGGCGTCGTAGCGCCGGCGCGCTTCCTCGAGCCGCTCGGGTCCACCGACCGCCGGGACGGCGACGTCCCACCAATGGCCGCCGGCGCCGGTTCCCGGTACGGCGTCGGTGTCGATCACGACGACGCTCGGCACATCGCGACCGCGCGCCTCGACGATCTTTGCTTCAAGGTCGGCGATGTCGGCGGCCTTCACGGCGTGCGCGCCCATCGAGCGGGCGTGGGCGACGAAGTCTATCTCCGGCTGCGCCTCGACGGCCGAGTCCTTGTACATGTTGTTGAACTCGGCGCCGCCGCACTCGATCTGGAGGCGGTTGATGCATCCGTAGCCCCGGTTGTCGGTGAGGACGACCGTGAAGGGGATGCGCCGCATGACCGCGGTGGCGAGCTCGGAGTTCGCCATCATGTAGGAGCCGTCGCCGACGAAGCAGACGACATCCTTCTCCGGGCTCGCGATCTTGATGCCCATCGCCCCGGCCACCTCGTAGCCCATGCAGGAGAAGCCGTATTCCATGTGGTAGCCGCCCCGGGCGGACTGCCACAGCACCTGCAAGGCGCCCGGCATCGTGCCGGCGGCGCACATCGCCACTGTCTGCTCCGTCGCGGTGCGCTGCACCGCGCCGATCACCTGAGCGTCGGTCGGCAACGCGTTGCCCTGCGGCTCGGGCGCGTCGGTGACGCGCCGCACCTCGGCGAGCCAAGCCGTCTTCGCGGCCGAATCGTGCGCGTCGAAGCGAAGGTCGCCGAGCGCCTCCGACAGACGTTCGAGCGCGACGCGCGCATCGGCGACCAGCGGCACGGCGAGGTGTTTCCCCGCGTCGTAGGGGTGGAGGTTGATCGAGACGAGCTTGCGACCAGCGTTGCGGAACAAGGACCACGATCCGGTGGTGAAGTCCTGGAAGCGGGTGCCGACGCCGATCACGAGATCGGCCGCCATGCACAGCTCGTTGCCGCAGTCCGAGCCCGTGACGCCCGGCGAGCCGAAGTTCAGCGGATGCGTCGCGGCGAGCCCGCCCTTGCCGGCCTGCGTCTCGACGAAGGGGATGTTGTGGCGCTCGACGAAGGCAGCGAGCACGTCCTCGGCGCCCGAGTACAGCACGCCGCCGCCGGTGACGATCACCGGGCGCGAGGCCTGCGCGATCATCTCGGCCACGTCCGCGATCTCCCGCCCGTCCGGCTCGGGCCGACGGATGCGCCAGACGCGCGGCTCGAAGAAATCGGCCGGGTAGTCGTAGGGCTCGGCTTGCACGTCTTGGCAGAAGGCGAGCGTCACCGGGCCGGCGTTTTGCGGATCGGTCATCACGCTCATCGCCCGCGGCAGCGCGGTGAGCAGGAGTTCGGGCCGGGAGATGCGGTCGAAGTAGCGGCTGACCGGCCGGAAGCAGTCGTTGGCCGACACCGTGCCGTCGTCGAAGTCCTCGACCTGCTGCAAGACCGGGTCGGGACGGCGGTTGGCGAAGACGTCTCCCGGGATCAGCAGGATCGGCAAGCGGTTGACGTGTGCCAGCGCCGCCGCCGTCACCATGTTCAGCGCCCCCGGACCGATCGACGAGGTCACCGCCATGGCGCGCCGACGCTTCCTCGTCTTCGCATAGGCGATCGCGGCGTGCGCCATGGTCTGCTCGTTCTGGCCGCGCCAGGTCGGCAACGCGTCGCCGACGCCGTGCAGCGCCTCTCCGATGCCAGCGACGTTGCCGTGGCCGAAGATCGCCCACACCCCCTCGATGAACCGCTCGCCGTCCTCGGCCATCTGAACGCTGAGCCAGCGCATCATCGCCTGCGCGGCGGTCAGCCGGATCGTTGCCTCACTCATGCCTACTTCTCCCGGGCGGCTTCTCGCGCCGCGTCCCAAACCTCGCAGAGCCGGGCGTAGCGGCGGACCATCTCGGTGACCGCCGCCGCATCGTCCGTCTCGCCCCTCATCCAGGCCCGCGCCGCGTCGCCGAAGATCGTCCGCCCAACCGCGAAACCCCGCACCAGGTCGAAGGCGGCTGCGACCTCGAACGACGCCGCCAGCTCCGCCTCCGGCGCATCGAGCCCGAGCACGACGATGCCGCGGGTGCGCGGATCGTGTTGCTCGATCGCGGCGATGGCGTTCTCCCACGCGGCGGCGGTCCTCAATGGCTCCAGCTTCCACCAGTCGGGGTAGACGCCCGCCGCGTAGAACTGCTCGATGAGCGTGGCGTTCGTCGCGTCGTCCACGGCTCCGACCTTGGATGGGATGATCTCCAGCAGGAACTCCAGCCCGTTCCGGCGCGACGCCTCGAACAGCCGCTTCACCGTCTCCTCTTGGGCTGCGCGCAAATCCGGCGCGTCGTCCGGATGGCAGAAGCACAGCACCTTCACGACGTTGTCGCGCGCCCACTCCTCGAGACCGCCGCAGTCGAGGCCGAGTTCGGGTTCCAACGTCAGCGGCCGCGAGCCCGGCCACTCACAGGGGCGCCCGACCCACAGGCCCGTGCCCGCGGCCGCATGCAGCGCCCGGCGGCCGATGCGGTTGTCGCACAGGATGCCGAACCCGGGACGCCCACCCTGCACCCCCACGGCGGCCTTCAGACAAAGTTCCTTGAACGCGCCGCCCTTCTCCAGCGTGTAGCCTTCCATCTGCTCGAGCTGCATGCGGTGGTCGAAGGCGAAGACGCGCATGGTCGACCAGTCGCCCTTCCGGTTCGTCGCCCAATGCACCTGCTCGAGTTCGCGGTCGTTGCGAAGGTCCGGCCGCACCACGCCGCGCCGAAGGAAGAACTCCAGCTCCTCCTGGCTCGGATAGGCCGGCGTGCAGCCGTGCCGCGACACCGCGAAGGCGCCGCAGGCATTGGCGTATTCGAGCGCCGTCGACCACGGCTGGTCGTCGAGCCAGCCCTTGAGCAGCCCGGCGAAGAAGCCGTCGCCGGCGCCGAGCACGTTGAACACCTCGATCGGGAAGCCTGTCCCGGCCTGCGCCTCGTCGAGGGTCGCGGGGACCGCGCCCTCGATCGCCACCGCGCCCTTCGCGCCGCGCTTGCACACCAGCGTGGCGTCCGTGGCCTTCCGCACCGCCCGCAGCGCTTCCAGCGTGTCGGTCGAGCCGCCGGCGATGTGGAACTCCTCCTCGGTGCCGACGATCAGGTCGAAATGGTGCAGCGTCGACCGGAGCTTCCGGGTCACCGCCGAGCTCTCGACGAAGCGGCTCTCACCCTCGCCGTGCGTGGCGACACCCCAGAGGTTCGGGCGGTAGTCGATGTCGAGAGCCGTCCGCGCCCCGTGTTCCCGAGCGACGCGGAGCGCCTTCAGGACGGCGGCCTCGGTCCGCGGGTTCGAGAGGTGCGTACCCGTCACCACAAGAGCCCGCGCCCTGGCGACGAAGTCCTCGTCGATGTCTGCCTCGGTGAGGCCCATGTCGGCGCAGTCGGTTCGGTAGAACAGGAGCGGGAACTGCTGCTCGTCGCGGATGCCGAGGATCGCCAGCGCGGTCAGCCGATCGGGATCGGTCTTGACGCCCCGCACGTCGACGCCTTCCCGCACGAGTTGCTCCTTGATGAACCGACCCATGTGCTCGTCGCCGACCGCGGTGATCACCGCGCTGCGCAGGCCCAGCCGCGCCGCGCCGCAGGCGATGTTGGTCGGCGAACCGCCGATGTATTTCCGGAACGAGCCCATGTCCTCCAGCCGCCCGCCCACTTGCGCCCCGTAGAGGTCGACGCTGGAGCGGCCGATCGTGATGACGTCGAGGGTCGGCATAGCGAGAGCTCCGTTCATTCCCTGTCCTGCATGCCGGACGTCGCCGGCCCCCTCTGCACCGCGGGTCATGGCCGTGCCCGGCGTTCGTTCGACGGTCCGCGTTGTGCTCCGGCGCGAACGAACGACATGCTGTCGCGCAGGGCGCCTTCGGGGTCGGCGAGGTCGTGCACTTCGGTCGCGAACGGCTCGAACGAGAACGGGCCACGGTAGCCCGCGGCGGCGAGGCTGCGGATCTGCGAAAGGTTCTCGAGCCGATCGTCGGCGTCCACCAACACACGGTGGGCGTCGAGCATGTCGGGGACGTCGACATCCGTCGTCGTCACGCCAGAGATGTGGACGAGACCCGTCCAGTCCGGAAAGTACGCCGTCTCGCCGGCGAGGTGGTGGTGGAACGTGTCGTGGACGAGCCGGTAGACTTCCGCGCCATCGGCCACCTCGATCGCTTCGATCGCCGCGCGCTTGGTACGCAGCGAGGAGATCGGGAAGCCGAGCGGCTCGACGAGCCCGGTCAGCGAACGCTCTTGGAGTATCGGCGCCATCGCCTTCAGGGCGGCGACGATGTCCTCCTGCGGGATTGGCTGGCCGTCGTTCAGCGGGCACATAACGAGGGCCTTCGCGCCGCACTCGGCGGCGTAGTCCGCCAGCGCCTCGGCACGCTTCGGGAGATCGCCCGACCAGACGTTGAACGGATAGAGCGCGTTGATCGACAAGATTTCGACGCCCGCCGCCGACGCCGTGGCGCGCACTGCGGCCGCCGGGACGGTGCCGACGACGTCCGGGATGTCGTTGCGGATCTCAATCCGGCTGACGCCGAGCCGACGTGCCATCGCGACGAAGTCGCCGAAGGGCAGCTTCGGGACCGAGATGTGGTTGACGGCGAAGTCCATGACGATGCCTTCCACGGCTCACCGCATGACGGGCATGGAGAACTCGGCGCCGGACTTGATGCCGGACGGCCAGCGGCTGGTGACGGTCTTCGTCCGGGTCCAGAACTTGATGGCATCCGGCCCGTGCTGGTTGAGGTCGCCGAAGACGGAGCGCTTCCAGCCGCCGAACGAGTGGTAGGCGAGCGGCGTCGGGATCGGCACGTTCACCCCGATCATCCCGATCGGAACTCTGGAGGCGAAGTCGCGCGCCGCGTCGCCGTCGCGCGTGTAGATCGCGACGCCGTTGCCGTATTCGTGTTTCGCGGGGAGCGACAGCGCCTCCTCGTAGTCCTTGGCGCGCACCACCGAGAGAACGGGGCCGAAGATCTCCTGCTTGTAGATGTCCATGTCGGGCGTCACGCGATCGAACAGGCAGGAGCCGACGAAGAAACCGTCCTCGTAGCCCTGCATCCGGAACTGGCGCCCGTCGACGACGAGTTCGGCGCCTTCCTGCACGCCCTTCTCCACCAAGCTCAGGATCTTCTCCTTGGCGGCCTTCGTCACCACCGGGCCATAGTCTGCGCCTTCGTCCGTGTAGGGGCCGATCTTCAAAGCCTCGACC
>NZ_VZDO01000032.1 GCF_008802405.1 Plantimonas leprariae | reverse complement strand
GGGCGAGGCGCCCGTGCTCGGACCGATCGACCCGCGCGTCCACGGCACCGGCCCGAAGCCGATGCCGGCGATGGCCGCTGAATAACCGGAACGGAGCGTTCAGTCGAACAGGTGACGCCATGAACATCGAAGTTCTGGTGGACTGCCACGCGACCATTGGCGAGTCGCCGACGTGGTCGCCCCGAGACGGGGCGATTTACTGGATCGACGTCAAGGAGCCCGCTTTGCACCGGGTGGATCGCGAGGCGGTTCTTCAGCGCTGGCCGCTCCCGACCGATGTAGGTGCCTTCGCGCTGACGGATGGGCCACCGGGCGCCGTGGTTGCTCTGCGAACCGGCCTGTTCGACTTGGACCTGAGCACCGGCAGAACCAGCCTGGTCGCGCCGCCTCCCTTCGACCCCGACCGTTTCCGGTTCAACGAGGGCATCTGCGATGTGCACGGCCGATTTTGGGTCGGAGCGATGTTCGACCCGCGGCCGGGCCACGAAGCGCCGACCGCCGCCGCGCCGCTGCACCGATTCACCCGCGCCGAGGGCTTGGTTGCTGAGCCCGACCTAGCCGAACTGCATAACGGTGCCGCCTGGAGTCCCGACGGCCGTAGCCTGCTGCTGTCCCATTCCAACGAAGGGACCGTTTGCCGTTACCCCTATGACCCGGAGACCGGCACGATCGGTTCCTGCCAGCTCTTCGCAAGGGTGGCGGAGAGTAAGGGGGTGCCGGACGGGGCCGCAGTAGATGAGGAAGGCTGCTACTGGTCTGCGGTCCATGGCGGAAGCGCGCTGCACCGCTACGATCCAGAAGGCCAATTGGTGGGTGTTGTGGACCTGCCGGTCAGCCAGCCCACCATGTGCGCCTTCGTTGGCGACGAACTGGACGCGATGGTGGTCACGAGCGCCACGGACAAGCTGACGCCCGAGCAGCGGGCACGCGAACCCCTGGCAGGGGCCATACTGCGGCTGCGGCCCGGGGTCCGCGGCATCCCGCGCCCCTGTGTAGTCCGATAGTTACTCAAACCACGAGTTGCCGGGTGTGCGACTGACCGGCTCATCGAGCGTCTTTCACCCTACCGGTTCGCCTGATCCCGCCTCGGAGAATGCCATGTCACTGACCGTTGCCGACTTCATCTGGAAGCGCTTGCAGGAATGGGGCCTGCACCGGGTCTACGGCTACCCCGGCGACGGGGTCGGCGGGCTGGATGTGGCGCTGGAGAAGGCCCTGAAGGGCAAGCACGGCAACGACACCGGCATGGAGTACGTCCAGGTCCGGCACGAGGAGATGGCGGCCTTCATGGCGTCCGCTCATGCCAAGTTCACCGGTGGGGTGGGGCTCTGCTACGCCACCTCCGGACCCGGCGCGATCCACCTCTTGAACGGGCTGTACGATGCCAAGATGGACAACGCGCCGGTGGTCGCGATCGTCGGCCAGCAGGCGCGCACAGCGCTGGGTGCGCACTACCAGCAGGAAGTTGACCTAGTCACGTTGTTCAAGGACGTGGCCAGCGACTACGTCGCCATCGCCACCCTGCCGGAGCAGATCCGCCACTTGGTGGACCGCGCCGTGCGCATCGCCCAGAACAAGCGCTCCGTCACCTGCATCATCATCCCGAACGATCTGCAACTGCTGAGCTACAAGGACCCGCCGCTGGTGCACGGCACCACCCATACGGGCGTCGGGTTCCCGGCGGAAAGCAAGGTGCCGGAGCTGGCGGGGCTGCAGGCGGCGGCAAAGGTCCTGAACGAAGGCAAGAAGGTCGCCATGCTGGTGGGCGCCGGCTGCCTCGATGCCACGGACGAGGTGATCGCGGTGGCCGACAAGCTGGGCGCTGGGATCGCCAAAGCGCTGCTGGGCAAGGCGGCCGTGCCGGACGACCTGCCCTTCGTCACGGGCGGCCTGGGGCTGCTGGGCACCAAGCCGTCCTGGGACCTGATGCAGGATTGCGACACGCTGTTCATCGTCGGCTCCTCCTTCCCCTACAGCGAGTTCCTACCCACGCCCGGTACCGCACGCGGCGTTCAGATCGACATCAAGGGCGACAAGCTCAGCCTGCGCTACCCGACGGAGATCAACCTCGTCGGCGACAGCGCCGAAACGCTGAAGGCACTTCTGCCGCTCTTGGAGCAGACGACCGACACCAAGTGGCGTGACACCATCAAGTCCAACCTCGATGACTGGTGGAAGGTGCTGGAAGCCCGCGCGATGGATTCCGCCGACCCGATCAACCCGCAGCGCGTGTTCTGGGAGTTGTCGTCGCGGCTGCCGGAGAACTGCATCGTCACGGCGGACAGCGGTTCCGTCGCCAACTGGTACGGGCGGGACCTGAAGTTCCGGCGCGGCATGAAGGGGTCGCTGTCCGGCTCGCTGGCCTCCCTGGGAGCGGCGACGCCCTATGCCATCGGCGCCAAGATGGCGTTTCCCGAGCGCGTGGTGATCGGCACGATCGGCGACGGTGCCATGCAGATGAACGGCCTGAACGAGATGATCACCATCTCGAAGTACTGGCGGGACTGGTCCAACCCGAAACTGATCATGATGGTGCTGAACAACCGCGACCTGAACCAGGTGACCTGGGAGGAGCGGGTGCAGTTGGGCTCCGGCAAGACGGAGAGCACGCAGTCGATCCCGGACTTCCCTTACGCCAAATATGCCGAGCTCTTGGGGCTGAAGGGCATCTTCTGCAACGAGCCGGACAAGGTCGGCGCGGCTTGGGACGAGGCGCTGGCAGCCGATAAGCCGGTGATCCTGGAGTTCTTCACCGACCCCAACGTGCCGCCGCTGCCGCCGCACATCACGCTGAAAGACGCGCTGAACTTCATGACCATGATCCCGTCCGAGCCGGAGCTGGGCGGCGTGCTGAAGAATTCCGCCAAGGAGCTGCTCT
Source organism: Plantimonas leprariae (assembly GCF_008802405.1). Lineage (GTDB taxonomy): Bacteria > Pseudomonadota > Alphaproteobacteria > Rhizobiales > Rhizobiaceae > Plantimonas > Plantimonas leprariae. Next base: position 13,579 of record NZ_VZDO01000032.1, on the reverse strand, counting down.
CGACCATCGTGCCGGGCCGCTGAGGCCGGCATGGCGACTGGCACCCCGATCGGGACCGTCACGGCACGGGCCTTCACGGTTCCGACAGACGCGCCGGAAGCCGATGGCACCTTCGCCTGGAGCGACACCACGCTCGTCGTGGTGACCGTTGCGGGCGGCGGTGCGACCGGCCTCGGCTACACCTACAGTTCGGGCGGCGTGACCGCTCTCGTCACCGGCAAGCTGGCGCAGGCGATCGGCGGCCAGGATGCCTTCGACGTGCCACTGTGCCATCGGCTGATGGTCGACGCGGTGCGCAACATGGGCCGGTCCGGCCTCGCGGCGACGGCCATCTCCGCCGTCGATGCCGCGCTGTGGGACCTGAAGGCCAAGCTGCTCGGCCTGCCGCTCGCCGCCCTCATCGGACGCGCCCGGGAAGCCGTGCCGATCTACGGCAGCGGGGGCTTCACCTCCTACGACGACGCGCAGCTCACGACCCAGCTCGGCACCTGGGTGGATCGCGATGGCTGCCGCATGGTCAAGATGAAGGTCGGCACCCATCCGGAGGACGATCCACGCCGCGCCCGCGTCGCCAAGGGCGCGATCGGCGACGCCAGCCTCTTCGTGGACGCCAACGGGGCTTATTCCGTCAAAAAGGCCTTGCTTCTCGCCCAAACCTTTGCCGCCGAATGCGGCACCGCGTGGTTCGAGGAACCTGTCTCCTCCGACGACCTCGATGGTCTCGCGCAAGTGCGCGACCACGCTCCGGCCTGCATGGACGTTGCCGCTGGCGAGTACGCCTTCAACACGGACGACGCCCGCCACCTGCTGGAGCGGCGAGCCGTCGACGTGCTGCAATGCGATGCGTCGCGCTGCCTGGGGATTACCGGCTTTCTCACCGTCGGCATGCTGTGCGACGCTCACCATGTGGACCTGTCCGGTCACTGCGCCCCGGCGTTGCATGTCCACGCGGCAAGCGCGGTGCCGCGCCTGCGCCACCTGGAATGGTTTCACGACCATGTCCGCATCGAGCACATGCTGTTCGACGGCGCGCCAGTCCCGAAGGACGGCGTCATCCGCCCCGACATGACCCGGCCCGGACTCGGTCTCGAGTTCAAGCAGCAGGATGCGGAGCGCTTTGCAGCATGAGTAACCGTGTCAACGTCAACACGCACGACCCGACGGGCGGTATTTTCGCGGCGTTGGCTTTGCTGGGCGGGACTGCTGCCGTGGGTGCCGGGCTGCTTGCCCGCCGGCCGCATGGAGACTTGGCCGCGCTGGAATCGATCCCGTCCCGGCTGGTGCCGGCGCGCAGATCCTTTCCGTTCGCACCCTCTCCCACTGTAGACCGCCGCCATGCCGTAAAGGCGGCGCGGCGACTGAACCGCGCAGCCGGGCTGATCGCCACCTCCGTGCTCTTGGACAGCGCGGTGGAGCACTATCGCGGCGCATTCAGCAACAAGGCGATGTACACCCCGATCGTGGTGTCCGCCCTGTCGCTGGCCGCCAGCCTGCACGGCCATCGGGATCGCAACACCGTCGCACACAGGATGCGGGACGGGGTGTACGCCCTGGCCGGGTTGACGGGCGTCGTCGGCACCGGGTTCCACATCTACAATGTCGGCAAGCGCGTCGGCGGCTTCTCCTGGCAGAACCTGTTCTACGCGGCGCCGCTGGGCGCGCCCGCCGCCATCAGCCTGTCGGGCATGGTGGGATTCCTGGCGGAGCGGGTGCGGGACAACCGGCCGGGCACGCTGCCGACCGTGGTGGGGTTGCCGGCGGGGCGCGTGGTTGGGCTGCTGACCAGCCTGGGTCTGCTCGGCACCGTGGGCGAGGTCGGGCTGCTGCATTTCCGCGGCGCCTACCACAACCCGGCGATGCTGGTGCCCGTCACCCTGCCGCCGGCAGCCGCCGCCCTGCTCGGCGCGGCTTCGCTCGGCAGAGCGCGGCAGCCACGCCCTTTCACCCGCTGGTGGCTGCGCGTCACCGGGCTGGTGGGCGTGCTGGGTGTCGGATTCCACGCCGTGGGCGTGGCGCGCAACATGGGCGGCTGGCGCAACTGGACGCAGAACATCCAAGCCGGGCCGCCCCTGCCGGCGCCGCCCGCTTTCACCGGCTTGGCACTTGCCGGGCTCGCCGCACTCGGCCTCTTGCAGGATCAACCCGATGAGCGATGACGTTTCGCGCGGCCGCTACCCCGGATACGACGTTCTGGACAAACGAAACACGCCGTCCTGGAACGACAGAACGCGGCAGGTGATCGACGCCCGTCTGGCGGTGGAGGACACGCCGCGCTTCTTCGCGCTGGAGGAGTGGCGCACGCTGCGGGCGCTGTGCGACCGGGTGGCGCCGCAGCCGGCCGGCCGGCCCCGCGTGCCGGTCGCGGCGCTGGTGGATCGCCAGTTGGCGGCTCGCAAGACCAAGGGCTTCCGACTGGCGGACATGCCGCAGCCTTGGGACGCTTGGCGTCGCGCGCTGGCAGCGCTGGAGGAAGTGGCATTGCGCGACCACGGCCGGTCGTTCGCGATGCTGACCGCGTCCGATCAGGACGCGGTGCTGCAGGACCTGCAGCACGGGAAGCTGACGGCCGCCGCGCTCGACGGCATGCCGCCCAAGAACTTCTGGGACGCTCACGTCAACCACGACGTGATCGGTTCCTACTACTCGCACCCCGAAGCCTGGAACGAGATCGGCTGGGCCGGGCCGGCGTCGCCGCGCGGCTATGTGCGGTTGGATCTGGACAATCGCGACCCGTGGGAGCCGACGGAGGCGAAACCGGGTCGGGAGGCCCAGACCGAGAGGGCGAACAAGCGTGTCATCTGATCCCTTTGCCGCGCCGCGGGCTGCCGGCGGCCGCGCCCCGGACGTGTTCAAGCCCGGCGCATGGGTGCCGATGCGGCAGTTCGCCGAGTCCGAGGAGGTGGACTTCGTCGTGATCGGCACCGGTGCCGGCGGCGGTCCGGTAATCGCCGGGCTGGCGGAGCAGGGGTATTCGGTGATCGGCTTCGACGCCGGGCCGTACTTCCGTCCGCTGGAGGATTTCGCGTCCGACGAGACGGAGCAGGAACAGCTTTACTGGAACGACGACCGCATCTCCGTCGGCGAGAACCCGCTGGTGATGGGCGGCAAGAACAGCGGCAAGGCGGTGGGCGGCTCCACCGTGCATTTCGCCATGGTGTCGCTGCGCTTCCGGCCGGAATGGTTCAAGGCGCGCACTGCGCTCGGCTACGGCGTCGATTGGCCGCTCAACTGGCGGGAGATGTGGGACTGGTACGCCAAGGCGGAGCGGGCCTTGGCGATCTCCGGCCCCATCACCTACCCCTGGGGGCCGCACCGGCCGCGTTACCCCTACCGGGCCCACCCGATCAACGGCGCTGCCCAGCTCCTGGCGCGCGGCGCCGAGGCGATGGGCTACGATTGGACGGAAACGCCGCTCGCCACCGTGTCCGCTCCCAGGGGCGACTCGCATCCGTGCGTGTATCGCGGCTTTTGCCGCTTCGGCTGCTCCACCAACGCCAAGCAGAGCCAGCTCGTCACCTTCATCCCCCGTGCGCTGAAGGCGGGGGCGGAGATCCGCGACTTGGCGATGGTCGGGCGGATCGAGACGGGGCCCGATGGCCGCGCCACGGGTGTCCACTTTCTGCGCGAGGGACATTGGCGCTTCCAGAAGGCGCGCAACGTCGTGGTGGCGGGCTACGCGATCGAGACGCCGCGCCTCCTGCTGGCCTCCTCGACCGACCGCTTCCCGGAAGGGCTGGCCAACAGCAGCGGCCTGCTCGGCAAGAACCTGATGAGCCAGTCGAACCAGGCGGCCTGGGGCTACATGGACGAGGTGGTGCGAGCCTACAAGGCGCCGCCCTCCACCACCATCACCGAGCACTGGAACTACGAGGACAGGAAGGACTTCTTCGGCGGCTACTGCTGGATGGCGCAGGGCCCGCTGCCGATCGAGACGATGACGATCCTGACCGGCAGCAAGAAGCTGTGGGGCGCCGCGCTGCACGAGGAGATGCTGCGCTACAACCATCTGGTCGGGCTGAAGATGGTGGGCGAGCAGCTCCCGGACGAGCGCAACCAGGTGACGCTGGCCGACGACTTGGACCAGTACGGCCTGCGCATTCCGCGCATCACCTACAGTTGGGGCGACAACGACAAGGCGCTGATCAATCACGCGCTGGACCAGATGACCACCAGCCTCGGCCTGGTGGGCGCCAAGGATATCTGGCGCCAGGAGAACGACATGAACCACCTGGGCGGCACGGCGCGCATGGGGTTCGACGCGGACACCAGCGTGGTGGACGCGGACTGCCGGAGCTGGGACATCCCGAACCTGTGGATCTGCGACGGATCCGTGTTCCCCACAGTCGGCGGGGTGAACCCGTCGCTCACCATCACCGCCATCGCCATGCGCACCGCGGCCCGCATCGGGGCCATGGCGAAGCGAGGCGAGCTGTCGTCCTCGGCATCACGCATGGCTCGGGCTTAGGGTGCTGCTTCACGTGCGCTGGCTCTCAACGCTCCCACGTCCGGCGCCGGGGTCGGGCGACCAAGCTGATTGCCACGAGGTCCTTGGTGGCGACCACGGACGGCACGTAGCCGTCCAACGAGGAACCGGCGCCGTTCGTCGCGCCGCCCGCTACTTGGCAATGGCGTGCTTCCTCGCTTCCGGCCTGCTGCTCGGGGGGTGTGGTGTGCTGCACCGCGGCTTCCTGTCGCCGGCCGGGCCGGTCGCGCAGATCATCCACGACGAATTCCTGTTCGTCTGCTTCGTGATGCTGTTCGTGATCGGTCCCGTGTTGCTGCTGGTGCCGCTGGTCGCCTGGCACTACCGGCTGTCGAACACCAAGAGCGCCTACCGCCCGCAGTGGGGCTTCAACTGGTCCTTGGAAGGGCTGATATGGATCCCGCCCACGGGGATCGTCGTGCTGCTCGCGGTGTTCCTGTGGCGGGACACGCACCGGCTCGATCCCTACAAGCCGCTGCCCGGCGAGGCGATCACCGTGCAGGCGATCGCAGCCGACTGGAAATGGATCTTCGTCTACCCCGAAGAGGGCGTCGCGGCCGTGAACCGGCTGGTGATCCCGGCGGGGCGCCCGGTGCACCTGGACCTGACCAGCGCCACGGTGATGCAGTCGATCCTGATGCCGCGCCTGGCCGGGCAGATCGCCGTCATGGCGGGAATGCGCACCCAACTCAACATCCAGGCCGATCGGCCCGGCAGCTTCTTCGGCGAGAACACGCAGTTCAACGGCACCGGCTTCCAGAACCAGAAGTTCGGCGTCGATGCGATGGACGAGGCAGGTTTTGCCGGCTGGTTGGCGGAGGTGCGGGCACAGCCGAACCGTCTGGATGCCATGGAGTACGAGAAGCTCACGCGTCGCAGCACGCTGCCGAACCCGCTCGCCTACGCTGCGGTGCAGCCTGGGCTGTTCGACCGGGTGGTGTCGCTGCAACAGCCGAGCGGGCATGCGCTGGAGCTTGAGAAGCCGCCGCAGTCCCCCCGGACGGTGGCGGTGGACAAGGGCATGCCGCATGATCACGGGAAAGCCCAATGAACGATCCGAGCTTCGCCACCTTTCTGTTCGGGCAGCTGAGCTGGGGGGCGCTGCCCTTCGTGCGCGCCTGGCGCGAACCCAACATCAGCGAGATCATCGGCGCAGGGGCCGGAGCGATCGTCGTGCTGGGCGCCGTCGGTGCGATCGCGCTGATCACCTGGCTGCGCGCCTGGAAGTACCTGTGGACCGAGTGGTTCACCAGCGTCGATCACAAGAAGATCGGCATCATGTACGTGGTGCTGGCCGGCATCATGCTGTCGCGAGCGCTGATCGAGGCGGTGCTGATCCGCACCCAGCAGGCGGTCGCGATCAACGCGCCGGGCTACGTCGAGCCGGGGCACTTCGCCCAGCTGTTCACCACCCACGGCTCCATCATGATCTTCTTCATGGCGATGCCGTTCCTCAGCGGGCTGATGAACTACGTGGTGCCGCTGCAGATCGGCGCGCGGGACATGGCGTTCCCTTACCTCAATTCCATCGGCTTGTGGCTGACGGTGGGCGGGGCCGGCCTGATGATGGTGTCGCTGGCCGTGGGCGAGTTCTCCACCGGCGGCTGGAGCGGCTACCCGCCCTACACGGAGCTGGCGTTCAGCGGCGGCGTCGGGCCGGACTACTGGATCTGGGCCGTGACCCTGTCCTCGTTGAGCTCGGTAACGGTCGGCATCAACCTAGCCTGCACCATCTACAAGTTCCGTGCACCCGGCATGACCTTCCTGCGCCTGCCGATGTTTTGCTGGACCTCGCTCTGCACCGCCATCCTGATGATCTTCGCCATGCCGCCGCTGACGGTGGCGACGCTGCTGCTGGCCGCCGACCGTTACGCCGGGATGCACTTCTTCACCGACGACGGCGGCGGCAACATGATGAACTACGTCAACCTGTTCTGGTTGTTCGGCCATCCCGAAGTCTACATCGTGGTGCTACCGGCCTTCGGCGTGTACTCCGAAGTCATCTCAGCCTTCTCGTCCAAGGAGCTCTACGGCTACAAGTCCCTGGTGATCGCCACCATGGCGATCGCCGTTTTGTCCTTCACCGTGTGGCTGCACCACTTCTTCACCATGGGGCAAAGCGCCAGCGTCAACGCGGCCTTCGGCATCGCCACCATGACGATCGGCATTCCGACGGGGGTCAAGATCTACGACTGGATCTGGACCATGTTCCGGGGCGAGGTGCGGTTCACCCCGCCCATGGTGCTGTCCATGGCCTTCATGATGACCTTCGTGCTGGGCGGCTTTACCGGCATCATCCTGGCCACCCCACCGCTCGACTACATGATGCACAACACGCTGTTCCTGGTGGCGCACTTCCACAACATGCTCATCCCCGGCACGCTGTACGGCCTGCTGGCGGGCTACATGTACTGGTTCCCGAAGGCGTTCGGCTTCCGGTTGAACGAGAGATGGGGATGGCTCAGCGCGGGCTGCTGGATCTCCGGGTTCTACCTGGCGTTCTTCCCACTTTACGTGCTCGGCGCCGCCGGCATGGCGCGGCGCACGCAGCAGGTGTTCGAGCCCTCGTTCCGTCCCTGGCTGCTCGTCGCCCTGTTCGGCGCCTTCGTCCTGTTGACAGCCCTGACCACGTTGTTCGTCCAACTCTACGTGTCCATCCGGGACCGCCACGCCAACGCGGTGCCCGTCGGCGACCCATGGGACGCTCGCGGCCTCGAATGGTCCGTCGCCGCTCCGCCGCCGGAATGGAACTTCGCGACCATCCCCCATGTCGGCGACCGCGACGCCTTCTACTGGCGCAAGCGGGCCGGCGGTGCCTACCACCCGGCCGACCACTACCGCGACATCGAGATGCCGCGGAACACGGCCTGCGGCCTGATCATCGGCGTCGCCGCCGGGGCGTGCTGTTTCGGGCTGGTGTGGCGCATCTGGTGGATGACGCTGCTGTTCGCCGGGCTGGTCGTCGCCACCGTCATCGTCCGCTCCTTCATGCGGAACGTGACCAAGACGATCCCCGGAGCAATGGTCGAGGCCGCTGATCGGCGCTGGATCGCCGAGGCCCAGGCGGCCCGGTCGGTGCCGCGGGAGCAGGAGGAAAGCAGCCTCAACCAGGGCCGCGCCAAGATCTTCCCCCAGCCGACGGCGAAGCACGCATGACCAGCGCCTCGCCCGGCCCGACACTGCTGCACGCAGGGCTGAACCTGGACCACGCCACCCGCGAGGAGGCGGAGCAGGTCGAGAGCGACGTGTTCGGCTTCTGGATCTTCCTGATGAGCGACGCGGTGGTCTTCGCGCTGCTGTTCGCGTTGTTCGGCACCTCGCTGGAAGCGACCGCGGGCGGCCCGGACCTGGCTCGGGTGGTCAAGCTCGGGCCGGCCTTCATCGAGACCATGCTGCTGCTCGCCTCCTCCTTCACCTTCGGCATGGGCTCGATCATGCTCAAGCGCGGTGCGAAGCCCCGGCTGGCCCCGCACTTGCGTCCCGCCGTCCTGTGGCTGGGGCTGACCTGGGTTCTGGGCGTCGCCTTCCTGGGCATGGAAGCCAACGACTTCGCCACCATGGCGCGGGAGGGCGCCACCGCCGACCGCTCCTTCTTCCTGTCCGCCTTCACCGTGCTCGTCGGCACGCACGGGCTGCACGTGCTGACCGGCATCGTCTGGTTGCCGGTCCTTCTGCTTCAACTCGCCATCGGCGGGCTCGATCGGCCCTTGAAGGTGAACATGATCCGCTTGTCGCTGTTCTGGCATTTCCTCGACATCGTCTGGATTGCCATCTTCTCCGTCGTCTACCTGCAGGGAGCGCTGCGGTGACCTCCCCCACCATCGAGCGCGACGAGGTTCGCTCCCTCATCCTCGGCTACGGCCTGGCTCTCCTGTTCACCTTGTCGGCCTTCGGCCTGGTGGCGCTCCAGGTGCTGACGGGGCGGCAGGCGTTCTACACCGTGCTCGGCCTCGGGCTGGTGCAGATGCTGGTGCATTTCCGCTTCTTCCTGCACATCGACCTGCGGCGGAATAGTCGGCCTGACCTGCAACTGCTGCTGTTCTCGGCGGCGATTGTCGCCCTGATGGTGGGCGGCACGCTGGTGGTGCTGTTCAACCTGCACGGGCGGATGATGTGAGCGCGTCCAAGCCCATCGAGGCCTACGCGCTGATCGGCGACGGCCACACGGTGGCGCTGGTGGCGCGCGACGGCGCCATCGACTGGCTGTGCTGGCCCCGCTTCGACAGCGATGCCTGCCTGTCCGCCCTCTTGGGAACGGAGGAGCACGGCACCTGGCGCATCGCCCCCGCTGACCCCGCGACCGTGACCCGGCGCTACGCCGGGGACGACCTCGTGCTGCGGACCGAGTTCGCCGTCACCGACGGACGTCTGGTGCTGACCGACTTCATGCCGGTGCAACGGGCCGGGACGTCGGCCATCGTCAGGCGGCTGGAGGCGCTCGACGGGCCGGTCGAGGTGGACGTGCTGCTCCGGCTGCGCTTCGGCTACGGCGAGGTTCCGCTCTGGTGGGAGCAGAAGGATGGAGGCCTCGTCGGCGAGGTCGGTCCCGACACGGTGACGCTGCGTGGCCCCGGCCTTTCGCTTGAGGGAGAGGTGGTGCGCGCCCGCCTCACGCTACAAGCCGGCGAGCGGGCCGACTACGTGCTGCAGCACTTCTCTCTGCCGGCTGGAACTCCCGAGCCCGTCGATCCTGCCGCGGCCCAGGACGAGACCGAGCGTTGGTGGCGCGACTGGATCGGCACGTTCAACAAGTCGACCAACTGGCCAGAGGCGGTCCGGCGCTCGCTGCTGACACTACGTGCGCTGACCTACCTCCCGACCGGTGGCATCATTGCCGCGCCCACCTTGGGCCTGCCAGAGAAGCCCGGCGGCACAATGAACTGGGACTATCGCTATTGTTGGCTGCGTGACTCGACCTTCACGCTGACGGCATTGCTGAACGCCGGGTTCAAGACGGAAGCGGAGGCGTGGCAGCAGTGGCTGTTCCACGCCATCGCCGGGGCGCCGGACAGGATGCGTATTATGTACCGCGTCGATGGCGGCCGTCAGATCGAGGAGCGGACCCTCGAACATCTGCCGGGTTGGAACGGCGCCCGGCCCGTCCGCGTCGGCAACGCCGCGGCCGGACAGCGTCAGCTCGACGTCTATGGCGAGGTGCTCGACAGCGCCCGGCTGTGCCAGAAGGCCGGCATCGTTCGGAGCGACAAGGGCCGGGCGACCGGGAAACGGCTGGTCGAGCAGGTGGAGCGCCTCTGGGAGGAGCCGGACCAGGGCATGTGGGAAAGTCGCGCGGCCCCGCAGCACTACGTCTACTCCAAAGTGATGGCCTGGGTCGCAGTCGACCGCTACCTCGCCCTCGGCGACGTCGGAGGCGCCCGGCGCGGCGAGCTGGAAGCGCTCCGGGACAGGATCCACGCGGACGTCTGTGCGCACGGGTACGACGCCGGCCGCCGCAGTTTCATGCAGTGCTACGGTTCGCGGCATCTGGACGCGAGCGCGCTGCTGCTGCCGCTTGTCGGCTTCCTGCCGGCTGACGACGAGCGCATCGCCGGCACGTTCGCCGCGATCGAGAAATGCTTGATGGAGGGGGGCTTCGTCCGCCGGCAGGAGGCGCCGTGGCTCGGCAAGGAGGAGGGCGTGTTTCTGCCCTGCACATGCTGGCTGGCGGACGGGCTGGCGATGGCCGGGCGGCGCGAGGAGGCGCGGGTGCTGTTCGAGCGCGTGCTCGGAATATCCAACGACCTCGGACTCTTGTCGGAGGAGTACCACGTCCCGTCCGGTCGACTGGTCGGCAACTTCCCCCAGGCGCTGGCGCATATCGCCGTCGTCAACACCGGGCTCAGCTTGTGCGGCCCCACTCTGCAACGCGGCGGCGGCTGAGCCGCGCACGTGCGAGGAATGTGACATGGCCAGAATAGCCGTTATCACCGGCGCCGGCGCCGGCGTCGGTCGCGCCGTAGCCGAGGAGTTCGCCCGCAACGGGTGGCATCTTGCGCTGGTGAGCCGCGACAAGGATCGCCTCGCGTACGCCGCCGAGAGCCTGATCGGCCGCTACGGCATCCGCGCCATCGCGGTGCCGACCGACGTTGCCGATGCCGATGCCGTCGAAGCGGCGGCGGACCGGGCGGAGGCAGAGCTCGGCCCGATCGACGCGTGGGTCAACGTCGCGATGTCGACCGTGTTCTCGCCGGTCAGCAAGCTTAACCGCTGCCGAGATCAAGCGCGGCACAGACGTCACCTATCTCGGCCAGGTCCATGGCATGATGACTGCGCTGGCGCGCATGCGGACCCGCAACCGTGGCACCATCGTCAACGTCGGCTCCGCGCTGGCCTATCGTTCCGTCCCGCTGCAGGCGATCTATTGCGGCGCCAAGGCGGCCATCCGCGGCTTCACCGACAGCCTGCGCTCGGAGATCATCCATGATAAGCTGGATGTGCACATCACCATGGTGGACCTGCCCGCGGTGAACACGCCGCAGTTCGACTGGGCGATGAACAAGATGGGCAAGAAGGCCCAGCCAGTGCCGCCGATCTATCAGCCGGAGGTGCCGGCCCGGGCGATCTACTTCGCCGCTACGCATCGCCGCCGGGACGTGTGGGTCGGCTTCCCGACCGTGAAAGCCATCTTGGCCAATCGCATCGCCCCCAGCCTGATCGACCGCTACCTCGCCAAGGCCGGCTACAGCGGCCAACTCACCGGTGAGGATCTGCCGGCCGACGCTCCAGACAATCTCGACCGCCCGGTACCGGGCCCCTACGGCGCGCACGGCCGGTTCGATCGGCTCTTGGCGTGGGATGCGCTGGTCAGGTTGGTTGGCGGGGCAACGACGCTGTGCTTAGTGTTCGCAATACCGGGCGCACATCCACTCGCGCTCCTTAACGTCAGGCTTTGAAGGCTGTCGGTCTTCGGACGGACTACCGGCGCACGACGCGGCACGACCCTTCGACGCGGGGCATCTGGAGCGCGTCGCGACCGTTCACGTCTCCGGATCGGCGAGACCCGACGGGTGCGCCACGAGAAAGGCCGAAGGCCTTATCGCCGATCAGGCACGTACGCGCACTTCAGCGGGATCGTGGCTTACCCGCCGCCGACTCGGTCTCAATCCAAACCGCGTCCTTCACGTCCGTTCTCTCACGCGCGACGAACCGGCTTGTCGACCAACGATCCAAAGGTGAAGCCCGACGGGCCTCATGCCAAAACGGGCGTCAAGATGACCATGCCATACAGTTTCTATCGATGTAGCAGGCAACCCGTGGGGGCAGGAACGAGACGTAGAGAAACGCAGCCCCGATTTCCAGCGCCTGCGCGGGCTCGACTCCGCCACTCGGAATGACGCAGGGTTTAGCGACCCGCGCTTCAGGGCGCGATGAGGACCAACTGGATCGCGCCAACGTGGTCGTCAAACAGGAATATGGCGATCTTCGCCCCTACCCGACCGCGTAGAGCGCACACGCATATTCTTGGCGAGTTTGCGTAGTAACCCTGTCTTCGTCGCAGCGGTCGTGAAACCTCCACTCCTCGATACGACATACTTTTCCTCGAAGGCGATCTGATAGATCCCGGTTCGGATGAAATTTACTTTGAAGATCTGCTCACCCTCGTCGGTCTCGCCGTCCGGCTCGGCTTCTAGAACGAACATGTCGTCGATGATGGACGTACCGAGGGCTGCTTTGGCAGCGTTCATGTTCAAGGGGTCGATCCCGATTGTCCACCTGACGCCGCGAACCGTCTTCCCGTCGTCGTCCAGGAAGTTCACATCTTTCCGCATTTTGATGCCATGATTGCTGACGTTGCTTCCGACGAGTGTCAGATACAGTGCGTTCCGCTCGGTCAGGAATGCATACAGATCGCGTGCGATCTGAGGCACGCACCCCCACGGTCCAAGCTTGGGTTTGCTCATCCACCAAATTCCCACGCAAGGCGTTCCCGAAGCCGCAAAATGTGAGCTCAAACGCCATTATCACATGAAGCTTGTTGCCCAAGAACGATTCTGTCAAGCGGTCTAGGATCCCAACTCGGAGAACGAATGTCTGATGCCGACCGAGCCCATGTCCTTCGCCGAGTTCAAGCGCGCACAGGAAGCCGTCGGCCTGACGGACGCTCAGCTCGCGCAGATGCTGGGTTTCGAAGACCCGCAGCACCTGCGTCGTCTGAAGACCAGCCCGGACAAGGCTCACCACAAGCGGGTGATGCCGTACACCGCGCGATTGATGCGGGCTTACGTCGATGGATATCGACCGTCGGATTGGCCGTCGAGCGAAAGCAAGGACAGGAGACGTGGCGCAGCGAACACGGTGAACGTGGGCGTACTCGCGCGACTGGATAGCTTGGAAGCGGAGATCGCCGCCCTGCGGAAGATGGTCGACCCGGGAATGGCTGGGGATCGCTCGAAGGGCTGATGCATTCGGACAAGCCGGCGTCTGCAGCTTCGGTACGCATCGAACCCGTTCGGCTTCCCGAGAGTGGTTGGCGAGACTACGGCATAGGTCCAGTTCGCCAGCACTCATAACGCGACGTTTGCAAGTCCTCCCGCGAACGATAGATTGTTTCGATGGAACTCGAAATTGCAGCCGGGATGTTCGACGCGCTTGGCAACCCGACCAGACTGAGAATTCTCCACCATCTCGCGAACGCCGGCGAACAGGGCATGCCGGTTGGCGCTCTTCAGGCGGAGATCGGCATTCCGAACTCGACGCTCTCACATCATCTGGCCAAGCTGGCGAACGTCGGCCTTGTCAGTCAGGAGCGCCGTGCGACGACACTGGTATGCCGAATTGTTGGCGAGACCTTGTCTACCCTGTCGACCTACCTCGCCAACCCGAGGCCTAAGGCTGGCTGAGCATCACGCGCGAAGCGCGACCAGCGACCTCGGCGAACTCTGTCCCAAAAACTTGACGGCGAAGGAACATGTTCCTGCAAGCCGGGGCACACTCTCGTCCGGATGCGGACCAGCTCGATGCGTCCGGACGCGGCCCGCCGACGTGGGACGATAACCTTGTTCGGATCCACTGGCCGTTAACCGAAGATCGACCTGGACGAGCAGCTCGACATCGCGAGGGCGCGACAGGAGATCTTCGATTTCGTCGCCGACCGCA
>NZ_VZDO01000031.1 GCF_008802405.1 Plantimonas leprariae | reverse complement strand
AGCGCGGTGTCGAACACGAACGCGTCGCTGCCCGTTCCGCCGAGCAGGCGGTCCGTCCCGGCGCCGCCGTTCAGCGTGTCGTCGCCGTCGTTGCCGTAGAGCTGGTCGCGGCCCGCCCCGCCCTGCAGGGTATCGTTGCCGAAGCCGCCGCTGAGCACGTCGTCGTCACCATCGCGCGGAACGGCGGCGATGCCGGGAAGGGAGGCGGCGGAGACGCGGCGGGCACGTTTATGACGTTCCGGTCCATGTATATCGCACGCCAGCTGCTTCCCGCTTTGATCGATCCGGACGAGCGGGCGTGCGATGGATCGCATGCGATCTGCATATCGGATTGCATGCGATCGTGAACGCGAAGTCGCTTGGGAGGAGAGTTGCGAAGCTGCTATCCTCGTGTCGTGCATCGTTCCAAACGAGCAGCTGGATTTCGAGCATGGATCTCTCCGACCGCGTGTCGATCATCTGCCGCGCCATTCGCCGCGCCATCCTCGAACAGGCCCTGGCGCCCGGCGACAAGCTGCCGGAGGATACGCTCGGCGAACGGTTCGGCGTCAGCCGCACCATCGCGCGGCATGCGCTCGGCCAGCTCGCGTCCGAGGGGCTGGTCGAGCTTCGCCGCAACCGGATCGCACTCGTCGCGACGCCCTCCTTCGAGGAGGCGCGGGACGAGTTCGACATCCGCCGCGAACTGGAACGGCTCGTCGTGCGCGCGCTGTGCGGCCAGCTCACCGCACGGCAGCTCGAGGAACTGACGGCGCATGTCACGGGGGAGGAAAAGGCGCGCGGCGGCCCGGAGGCTAATTCCATCCGCCTCGCCACCGAGTTCCACGTGAAGCTCGCCGAGATGACCGGCAAGCCGACGCTCACTCGCTATGTGCGCGAGATTGCCTATCGCTCCAGCCTGTCGCTGGCGACCTTCGGCCGGCCGCACTCCCCCGACTGCGCGATCTCCGAACATCGCGCGGTCATCGAGGCGCTGGCCGCCGGCGATGCCGATCGCGCGGCGGCCCTGATGGCCGAGCATCTCGATCAGGTCGCCACCCGCGCCTTCTTGAAGGCGCCGCCGTCGAGAGGCGATCTGATGGACATCCTCGCGCCCTATGCCGAAGCGGAGCGGTCCGGCGTCGGCGCACGCGCAGGCCGCGAGGCGGGCGATACCGCGCGGCCGCGGAACCGCCGACATGCGGCCGAGTGAATTTTCCGCTTGCGCGGCGAGCCTTCCTCCGTGCAGTCTGACTAAAGAAGTGCATGCAGCTATGATGCCCACTCGTTGAGCATCCGAAGCCCGGAAAAGCGGCGGATGGCCCAACCCGAACGCAACCGTCGAAAGGAAGAGGTCATGATCGCCAAGACATTTGCCGCCCTCGCGCTGGCCGCCGTCGCCTTCGCCGTGCCCGCTTCCGCCAAGACCCTGAACGTTGGGGCGAATGTCGGGAACGTGCCTTGGGAGTTTCAGGACGAGAAGGGCGACACGGTCGGCTTCGAGGTCGAGATGGTGAAGGAAATCGCCAAGCGGATCGGCTACGACGAGGTGAACATCGAGAACATCCCGTTCAACGGCCTGTTCTCGGCCGTGCAGTCGGGCCGCATCGACGCGGCGGTGTCCTCGATCACCATCACGAAGAAGCGGCTGGAATCGGTCTCCTTCGCCCAGCCCTACTACGACAGCGACCAGTCGCTGTCCGTGCTGAAGTCCTCCGGCATCGAGGGATTGAAGGGCCTGAAGGGCAAGACGGTCGGCATCGACACCGGCTCCACCGGCGACATGTGGGCGACCGAGCACCAGAAGGAATACGGCATCAGCGAGATCCGCCGCTTCGAGGGCCTCGCGCCCGCGATGCTCGACCTCGGCAACGGCGGCATCGACGGCTACGTCTCCGACATCCCCGCGGTCGCCTACTACATCAAGGACAAGCCGCAGTTCGCGGTGGTCGAGCGTATCAAGACCGGCGAGCAGTATTCGATCATGTTCGCCAAGGACTCGCCCCTGGCGAGCGAAGCGACGAAGGCGATCTCGGCGATGAAGAAGGAGGGCTTCGTCCAGCAGCTCCACGAGAAGTGGTTTGGCACCAAGCCCGACGCCTCGACCTCGACGGCCGCCGCGGCCGCCCAGCCCAAACTCTGAACGGCATGATACGCGGATGCCGGTGCACTGCCGGCATCCGCAAGGCATGAGGGAACGGCATGGGCATCGTCCAGACCTTCTTCAACGTCGACGTTCTCCTCCGCTACTATCCGCTGCTCCTGCAGGGGCTCGGCCGCACGGTGCTGCTGGGTCTTCTGTCGATCGTCCTCGGCCTGCTCGGCGGGCTGCTCCTGGCGCTGGTCAGGCTCTATGCGGCGAAGCCGCTCCGGGCGCTCGCCGTCGCCTATATCGACGTCTTCCGCGCCCTTCCCGTCCTGGTCTGGCTGGTGGTGGTCTACTACGCGCTGCCGTTCCTCGGCATCCGCTTCTCGCCGTTCGCGGCGGCGGTCTTCGCGCTTTCCACCGTATCGGCGGCCTATGCGGCCGAGATCTTCCGCGCCGGCATCGAGGCCATCCCGCGGGGACAGTTCGAGGCCGCCGATGCCCTCGGTCTCCACAGCTATCGGCGGATGCGGCATGTGATCCTACCGCAGGCGGTGCGGATCGTCATTCCGCCGCTCACCAACAACTCGATCAACGTCATGAAGGACACGGCGCTCGCATCCGTCGTGGCCCTGCCGGACCTTTTGAAGCAGGCGACGCAGGCGCAGGCGCTCGCCGCCAACCCGACGCCGCTGATCGGCGCGGCCGTGCTCTACCTCCTGATCCTCCTGCCGATGGTGCGCCTCGTCGCGCGCTACGAAACCAGCCAGGCGCGCCGCGGGGCGCGTTGAACGAAAGCATCCCGATGCAGCTCGACCTCGATTTCGTCCGCTCGCAGTTCCCGGCGCTGGCCGGCGAATGGGCCTATATGGACAATGCCGGCGGTTCCCAGGTGCTGCGGCGCGTCGCGGATCGCGTCGCCGACTATCTCCTCACCTCCAATGTCCAGACCGGCGCGAGCTACGCGCCGAGCCAGCTCTCGCTGAAGCGCGTATCCGAGACCCGCGACGCCTTCGCGCGGTTCATGAACTGCGATCCGGGCGAGATCGTCGAAGGGCCGAACACGACGATCCTCCTGCGCTTCCTGTCGGAGGCGATGACGAGCCGCCTCCGGCCCGGCGACGAGATCATCCTGACGAACGTCGATCACGAGGCGAATATCGGACCCTGGCTCCGCCACGAGGCGCGCGGCGTCACGATCAAGTGGTGGCGCTGCGACCCGGAAACCTTCGAGCTCGACCTGGACGACCTTCGCGCCCTCGTGACGGAGCGCACCAGGCTCGTCTGCGTGACGCACGCCTCGAACATCCTCGGCACGATCAATCCGATCCCGGAGATCGCGAGGATCGCGCACGAGGCGGGGGCCGAACTCGTGGTCGACGCCGTCGCCTACGCTCCGCACCGGGCGATCGACGTGAAGGCGCTGGGGGCCGACTACTACGTCTTCAGCGTCTATAAGGTGTTCGGGCCGCACCACGCCGTGATGTACGGCCGGCGCGACAAGCTGGAGGCGCTCGACAACATCTACCACTACTTCTTCGACAAGGACCGGGTGCCGCACAAGCTGGAGCCCGGCAACATCAACTACGAATGTGCCTGGGGCTCGATCGGCGCTGTCGACTACGTCGAGGAGCTCGGAACGCGCGCGGGCGCACCGAGGGGCCGCGCGGCGATCGAGGCCGGCTTCGCCCTGATCGCCGAGCAGGAGCGCGTCGTCACCGCGCGGCTGATGGATTTCCTCCTGTCGCGCAATTCCGTGCGCGTCGTCGGCCGTCCGTCGACGGCGGTCGAGGACCGCGTTTCCACCGTTTCCTTCACGGTCGGCGATGAGAGCTCGAAGCGCATCGTGGAAGCGGTTGACGCCGCCAAGGTCGGCATCCGCCACGGCGACTTCTACGCCCGGCGCGTGGTCGAGGAGCACGGGTTGATGCGGCAGGACGGCGTCGTGCGCGTGTCGATGATCCACTACAACACGGTGGAGGAGGTCGACCGCCTGATCGCCGCGCTGGAGCCGGCGCTGTGACGCTCGACCTCGCGATCCGCGGCGGCACGGTCGCGACCGCCTCCGACGTGTTCCGCGCCGATGTCGGGATCAAGGATGGCGGAATCGTCCAGATCGGCCTCGGCCTCGACGCGGCGGAGACGATCGACGCGACCGGCCGGCTGGTGCTGCCGGGCGGCATCGACAGCCACGTCCACATCGCGCAGCCCTCCGGCGACGGCATCGTGATGGCGGACGACTTCGAGAGCGGCACGCGCTCGGCGCTGTTCGGCGGCAACACCTGCGTGCTGCCCTTCTGCCTGCAGGCGAAGGGCCAGTCGCTGCGGGCGGCGGTCGAGGACTACCACGCGCTGGCGGCGGGCAACTGCTACACCGACGTCTCCTTCCACCTGATCGTCTCCGACCCGACGCCGGCGGTGCTGGGGCAGGAGCTGCCGGCGCTGGTGGCCGACGGCTACACCTCGTTCAAGGTGTTCATGACCTACGAGAACCTCCGGCTGAACGACGCCGAGATCCTCGCCACCATGGACACGGCGCGGCGCACCGGCGCGCTCGTCATGGTCCACTGCGAGAACGAGGACGCGATCCGCTACCTCATCGGCCGGCACGAGGCGGCCGGCGACGTGCGCCCCAGCGCCCACGCGACGACCCGGCCGGTGGCGGTGGAGCGCGAGGCGACGCACCGCGCGGTGTCGCTGGCGGAGATCGTCGACGTGCCGGTGGTGATCGTCCACGTCTCGAACGGCGCGGCGCTCGGCGAGATCCGCGCGGCGCGCGGACGCGGCCGCAAGGTCGTCGCCGAGACCTGCCCGCAATACCTGATGCTCACCGCCGCCGACCTCGACGGCATGGATTGGGAAGGCGCGAAGTTCGTCTGTTCCCCGCCGCCGCGGAACGAGACGGAGCAGCGCGCCTGCTGGACGGGAATCGAGCAGGGCGACTTCGATCTCTTCTCCTCGGATCACTGCCCGTTCCGTTACGACGATCCGTCCGGCAAGCTGAGCCCGAAGGGCCGAACGAGTTTCCGCCACGTGCCGAACGGCATTCCGGGCGTCGAGACGCGCCTGCCGATCCTGTTCTCGGAGGGCGTCGGCAAAGGCCGGATCGATCTCTCCCGCTTCGTCGCGTTGACGGCCACCAACCACGCCAGGCTCTACGGCCTGGAAAGGAAAGGCTCGATCGCGGTCGGCATGGACGCCGACATCGCGATCTGGGACCCGAAGGCCCGGCGCACCATCCGCCACGCCGACCTCCATGACGGCGCCGACTACAGCCCCTACGAGGGCATCGAAGTGACCGGCTGGCCGGAAACGGTGATCGTCGGCGGCCGGATCATGGTGCGGAACGGCGCGCTCGCCGGCGCCAAGGGAACCGGCCGCCATGTGCCGCGCTCGCTGTCGCTGCTCGGCGTCCGGCCGGCGGCGCCGGCGTGACGAGCGGCGGCGTGGCGGCGATGTTCCAGAGCTACGCGCTGTTTCCGCACTTCTCCGTCCTCGACAACGTCGCCTTCCCGAAGATGAAGCGGGGTCGCGAAGGCGGAGCGGTACCGCAAGGCCGGCGCGGCGATGGAGTTCGTCGACCTCTCGGCTTCGCCAGGCGCATGCCGGCACAGCTTTCCGGCGACCAGCAGCGGCGCGCGGCGCTCCCCCGCGCACTCGTCAGCGATTCGGGTATCCTGATCCTCGACGAGCCGCGCTCCGTGCTGGACCCGTTCCTGCGGCTGAAGGTCCGCACCGGGCTGAAGCGCCCGCAGCGCGAGCTCGGCATCTCGTTCCTCCGCGTCACGCACGGTCAGACCGAGCCGACGATCGCCGCGCTCGAAGACGTGCGGCGCGTAGGCGTCGAACTGGAACCACCAGAGGCAGAAGCGACGGGGTTCGTAGATCGGCGTGCGCCACCGGATCGTCGCGGGCGCCCCGAGTTGCGGCTGGTAGGCCAGCGCCTAGGCGGTCCATCGGGTCGCGAGCCAAACCGATCACCCCCTCGACAGCGTCGAGCCTTTCCCGTCCGGACGTCGGCACCGTCCTACGCGACGGCGGCCGACCCGCAGACTCGGTTCGACAGGAAGCTCGCATCCAGTTCGGACAGATCGTTGATGCCGAGGAGTGCCATATCGCGGTGGATTTCCTCCTTGAGGATGGAGAGCGCGCGTTCGATGCCCGACACGCCGAACGCCGCCGCCGCGTAAAGGAACGGTCGGCCGACGAAAACGAAGCCGGCCCCGAGCGCGAGCGCCTTCAAGACGTCCGTCCCGCGCCGCACGCCGCCGTCGAGCATGACGGCAGCCCTCCCGGCGACCGCATCCGCAACGGCGGGAAGGGCGTCGAGGGGGGCGATCGTGCCGTCGAGCTGCCGCCCGCCGTGGTTGGAAACGACGATGCCGTCGACGCCGCGAAGGACGGCTGCGACCGCGTCGTCGGCGCGGATGATACCCTTGACCGCGAGCTTGCCCGGCCAACGCTTCCGGATTCGCTCCAGATGACTCCAATTCAAGTGGTCGCGTTTGCCGAAGTCGCGCATCACCGAGCGGGCGACGATCGGCGCCCCGCGCGTCGCGTAGGAGTTCTCGAAGTGCGGCACGCCGTGGAGCGCGAGCGTCCTCAGGAAGGTGCCGATCGTCCATCGTGGATGCGACAAGCCCTGCCAGGCAAGCGACAGGCTCGGACGAAGCGGCGTCGAGAAGCCCGCGCGGATATTATTCTCGCGGTTGGCCAGGATCGCGGTGTCGACGGTCAGGACGAGCGTCTGGAAGCCGGCCGCGATCACCCGGTCGACAAGCGCGTCGATGCGGTCCGGCTCGCCCGGAAGATAGGCCTGGAACCAGGACGAGGGCGCCGCCGCCGCGACTTCCTCCAGCCGGATCAGCGAGGACCCGCTCATGACCATCGGGATGCCGGCCGCCTCGGCCGCCCGGGCTAGGACCATGTCGCCGCGATAGGCCATCAGCGCGCTGATGCCCATCGGCGCGATGCCGAAGGGGGCTGCGTACTCGACGCCGAGGAGACTGGTTCGTTGGGTGCGTCCCGACACGTCGGTCAGGATGCGCGGCTGGAAGCCGTATCGCTGGAACGAAGCGGCGTTGTTCCGCAACGAGGCATTCGTTTCGCTCGCTCCGGCGATGTAGCCGAAAAGCGGACGAGGCAGGGTCCGCCGCGCGTGAGCCTCGAAGTCGTCGAGGGAAAGCACGCCGCGCAGGTACCGCGACGGCTTCGACGCCGCGACCGTCGGAAAGGCCTCGCGGCGGCTCGCGACGAAGCCACCCGCCCTGTTGTTCGCGTCGTCCGTCATCCTGTCATGATCCCGAGCCTTCGTCCGGCCGTCCCGTCGCCGTCAGTTCTCGCTTTCCTCGAAGGCGACTTTTCGATTCTTGCGGATGGACGGAAGCACGAGCATGAGGAGCATCGCGGCGGTGATGGCGAGCAGCGCGCCGCTGATCGGGCGTTCCACGAAGACCAGCGGATCACCCTGCGACAGAAGCAGCGCGCGGCGCAAGTTGGTTTCCAGCAGCGGTCCGAGCACGAAGCCGAGCAACAGCGGGCCGGCCTCGCATTGCGCCTTGCGCAGGATGTAGCCGAGTACGCCGAACAGGATCACCAGCGCGACGTCGAACCCGCGGTTGTTGATGCTGTAGACGCCGACGCAGCAGAACAGGAGGATCGCCGGGTACATCAGGCGGTACGGCACCTTCAGGAGCTTCACCCAGAGCCCGATCAGCGGCAGGTTGATCACGAGCAGCATCGCGTTGCCGAGCCACATGGAGGCGACGAGGCCCCAGAACAGCTCCGGCTGGTTCTGGATGACGCTCGGCCCCGGCGTGATGCCGTGGATGGTCATCGCGCCGAGCATCATCGCCATGATCGAGTTCGATGGAATGCCGAGCGTCAGGAGCGGGATGAAGGAGGACTGAGCGCCGGCATTGTTGGCCGATTCCGGCCCCGCGACGCCCGCGATCGCGCCCTGGCCGAACTTTTCCGGCTGGCGCGAGATCTTCTTCTCCACCGAATAGGCGCTGAAGGCCGAAAGCGTCGCGCCGCCCCCCGGCAGAACGCCGAGGATCGTGCCGACGGCGGTGCCGCGCAGAACGGCCCCCCAGCTTTCCCTGAACTCCTCGCGCGTCGGCCAGAGGCGCCCGATCGTGCTCTGGAGGACGCCGCGCTGTTCCTTGGACTCGAGGTTCACCGCGATCTCCGCGACGCCGAAGAGGCCGACGGCGATCACCACGAACTCGATGCCGTCGTAGAGTTCCGTGGAACCGAAGGTGAGGCGCGTCGAGCCCGAGTTGACGTCGATGCCGACCATGCCGAGCAGCAGGCCGAGGCAGACCATGCCGATCGCCTTGACCACCGAGCCGTGCGCGAGGATCGTCGCGGCGAGGAGGCCGAAGACGCAGAGCGCGACGTATTCCGCCGGACCGAACGACAGCGCGAAGCGCGACAGGGTCGGGCCGGCGACGGCGAGCGCGATCGTCGCGACGGTGCCGGCGAAGAACGACCCCAGCGCCGCGATCGCGAGCGCCGCGCCCGCCCGGCCCTTGCGCGCCATCTGGTAGCCGTCGATCGCCGTCACCACGGCGGAAGCCTCGCCCGGCAGGTTGACGAGGATCGCCGTCGTCGAGCCGCCGTACTGCGCGCCGTAGAAGATGCCGGACAGCATGATGAGCGCCGCGAGCGGCGGCAGGAAGAAGGTGATCGGCAGAAGGATCGCCACCGTCGCCGTCGGGCCGATGCCGGGCAGGACGCCGATCAGCGTGCCGAGCAGCGCGCCGATGAAGCAGAACAGAAGGTTCGTCGGCGTGAACGCCTCCGAGAACCCCAGCATCAGGAGGTCGATGAAGTGCATCGGTTCGAATCCAAACGGGGTCGGAACGGATCAGAAGGGCCAGATCGGCATCTGGACCTCGAGGCCCATGATGAAGACGACCGCGCCTGCGGCGGTGAGGATCAGCGTCGAGATCGCGATCTCCCGCCAACGCGATTCCTCGTCGGCGAGGCTGCCGACGACGAGAAGCCACGCGGTCGCGGCCACGAAGCCGAGGGGCTCGGACATGAAGGCGAAACCGGCGATGGCGAGAACGAGGATCGCGAGCGGCTTGACGTTCACCAGCCCGAGGCCCGTCGAGGGCTTCACCAGCCCCTTCGCCAGCACGAAGCCGCCGATCGCGATCAGCAGCCCGCACATGACGCGGGGCAGGAAGCCCGGCCCCATCATCGCGGGCGTCCCGAAGGACAGGGTGCGCCCGGCCCAAAGGCCGAGCAGGCCGATGCCGATCATCAGACCGCCGGCGAGAAGGTCGGGAAGATCGCGCTTCCCGTCCGTCGTTGTCGCCTGCATCACTGCACCCAGGGCGTTTCCGCCCAGATCCGGCGGAATTCCTCAATGCGGCCCGGCATCTGCGCTTCCCATTCGGAGCCCGGCAGGTAGGCCAGCGGCAGGGCGAGCTGCTTGGCTTGGCTCTGGAACTGCGGATCGTCGAGCGTCGCCTTCACGGCGTCGGCGAACTTCGCCGAGATGTCCTCCGGCGTCGCGCGCGGGGCGGCGATCCCGCGCTCGGAGGTCATGAACACCTCGTAGCCCTGCTCGGCCGCCGTCGGCACGTCCGGAAGCTGTGGCGAGCGCGCCTTGCCGAAATGGGCGATCATGCGCAGGCCCGCCGGGTCCGCGCCGGCGAATTCGCTGATGTTGAGGCCGCCGGCCGAAACCTGCGAGCCGAGGATCGCCGTCTTGGTTTCGCCCGCCCCGCTGAACGGGATATGGGTGAAGGTCGCGCCACCCTTCGCGCCGAGCAGGATGATGGCGAGGTGATCGTCCGTGCCGACGCCCGACGAGCCGAAGGAGATGGTGCCCGGTGCGGCCTTCGCCGCCTCCACGAAGTCCTTCAGCGTCTTGATCTCGGAGGACTCCGGCACGACGACGGCGGACGGATCGTCGACGATGCGCGCGATCGGCTTGATGTCCTTCGGATCGTAGCCGAGCTGGCGCTGCACCTGCATCGACAGGAAGCCCGGCGTGTTGATGTAGGCGAAGGTGTAGCCGTCGGGCTTGGCCTTCGCGAGCGCCGTGTAGGCGATCTCGCCGGAAGCGCCGGGACGGTTCTCGATCACGATGTCGGCGCCGAGACGCTTTTCGAGATACGGCTCCATCGCCCTCGCCATGACGTCGGTCGAACCGCCGGGCGCGAAGGCGACGATCATCTGGATCGGCCGGTCGCTCGGCCATTCGGCCCGGGCGGCCGTGCCGGCGGCCGTGAGCATGGTGGCGGCCAGAATGGCCGTCTTCATTGCGGTCTTCATCGTGTTCCTCCCAGACTTCGATCGATGCGGCGACCCGGCTCGCCCTTATTCAGGTCCCGGGCGTCCTCCCATGGCGACCGACAACCGTGCGGCGCCATCGAGGAGAATGGGCAGATGAGCGGCCACCGCCGCGTCGGTGAAACGGCTCGGTGGCCCCGTCAGGCAGAGCGCGCCGAACAGGGCGCGGCCGTCTCGGAAGACCGGAGTGGCGAGACTGGCGACCTGAGGGTCGCGCTCGCCGCGAGTGCAGTGCCAGCCACGGGCCTTGATCTCTCCTGCGAGCGGATCGTCGCCGCCGTCGAACGCCAGGATGACGCGACCCGGCGCGCCACGGTCCAAGGGCATCGTGTCTCCGACGCGGGCCGAATGGCGGATCGGCTGACTGGATTCGTGCCGGAACAGGCAGACCCGCATGTCGCCTTCCCGGGCGTAGAAGGTCGCGCTTTCGCCGGTTCTGTCGCTGAGTTCCGCCAGCAGCGGCTCGACGATCGATGCAGGGCGGAACGTCGACTGGTAGATCGCGCCCAGCCGGACGAGCTTCGGCCCCAGCCGCCAGCTCGCGTCCTCGTTACGCACGAGCATGCTGGATTTGGCGAGAGAGCGCGCGATCCGCAGCACGGTCGCCTTATCCAGTTCCGTACGGCGCGCGAGCTCGCCCAGCGACAGCGACGCGTCGCGATCCGTGAATGCCTCCAGCAACGAGATCGCCCGCTCGACCGCGGCGACCCCGGATGCGTTTCCGGGCATGACCTCCTCCTCCAAAGACGACAACCGTTGTACTAGGTACACCGCCTTTTCAATGAGTACAATACTTGATAGTCATGGCCCGTCAAGTCCGGGAGGAGGCACGAGAATGTCCGAAGCTCGCGATGCGGGTTCGCCGCCGCCTGAACCGGTGCACACCGTGCTCGTGACGGGGGCCGAACTCGTCGAGGAGGCACGACTGTTCCTGGCGGCGAATGGAGTAAGGGCGATCTACGCCGATGGATACGCCTCGTCGGCGGAGCTTGCCGAACTCGCCCGCCGTGAGGCGATCGATGGCCTTCTCGTGCGACAGGGCAAGATCGATGCGGACGTCATCGGCGCTTCGCCGCGCTTGCAGGTGATCGCCAAGCACGGCAGCGGCGTCGACAACATCGACCTCGCCGCCGCGTCCGCGCGCGGGGTTCCCGTTCTTCGCGCCCTGGCCGCGAATGCCCAATCCGTTGCCGAACTGGCGATCACCCTGTCGATCGCCCTGATGAAGGACGTGGGCCGGCTGGATTTCGCCGTGAAGAACGGCGAGTGGCCGAAGACGCGCTACGTCGGCCGCGACATCGCCGGGGCGACCTTCGGCGTCGTCGGTTTCGGCGAGATCGGACGTCGCGCCGCCGCCTTGGCGAAGGGGCTCGGCATGCGGACGCTCGCCTTCGATCCGATCGCCGAGCCGGGCGTCGCGGCGGACGGCACCCAGGTCGTGCGCGACCTCGACGAGGTGCTGCGGGAAAGCGACGTCGTCAGCCTCCATTGTCCGCTGACCGACGCGACCCGACACCTGATGAACGCCGAGCGGCTTTCGCTGATGAAGCGCGACGCCTTCCTCGTGAATACCGCACGCGGCACCGTGATCGACGAGGCTGCATTGGTGGCGGCACTGCGGGACGGCATCATCGCGGGCGCCGGTCTCGACAGCTTCGAGGAGGAGCCGCCCCGCCCCGACCATCCGCTCTGGAGCCTGCCGAACGTCCTCGCGACCCCGCACGTCGCGGGTGCGAGCCGCTCGGCGCTCCGGAACATGGCGGTGCAGAGCGCCTCCGGCATCGTCGGCGTCCTTCAGGGTCGGGGTTACGACGAGCGCGCCTGCGCGAACAAGCCGTCCGCGCGGGCGGCCTGACGTCTCAATCCGGAGCCGACCGGGCTTCGTCAAGCGAGGGAAGAACAGCATGATCGGTTTTCGGGTATGCCCCGTGCGGCGTCGCGTCGACGCGCAGTGGACGGGCAAGTTCCGCGACCTGCCCGTCGCCAACCTCAGCGACGTGATGTCCCGCATGACCGCCGGCGGGGCGTCGCTCCGCGCCATGCATGCCGGCGGCCGGATGATCGGCCCGGCGGTGACCGTCAAGACCCGGCCGGGCGACAACCTGATGGTCCACAAGGCCCTCGACATCGCCGAACCCGGCGACGTCGTCGTGGTGGATGCCGGCGGCGACCTCACCAACGCGATCATCGGCGAACTCATGGTCGCCCACGCCATCCAGCGAGGGCTCGGCGGCATCGTCATCCACGGCGCGATCCGGGACAGCGCGGAGATCGCGGATGGCGACTTTCCCGTGTTCGCCGCGGGCGTCACCCATCGCGGTCCCTACAAGGACGGCCCCGGCGAAGTGAACGTGCCGATCGCCATCGGGGGCATGGTGATCGAGCCTGGCGACCTCGTTTGTGGCGACGCCGATGGATTGCTCGCGGTGCCGTTCGATCGGGTCGCCGAGGTTCACGCGGCGGCGACGAGGAAGCACGAAGCCGAGACGCGGCAGATGGAGAGCATTAAGGCAGGGCGGAACGATCGCGCCTGGGTCGATGCGGCACTCCAAAAGCTCGGCTGCGCGATCACGACCTGAACGGAAAAAATCCACGGCGCGACCAGGAGGTTCCGCGCCCGACGCGCGACCTCGACGCTGCGACGCGAAGGCCCGCCAGAGACGCGGAAGGTGACCGCGCGGCCATCGAATGCGGTGATGCGCTGCGACGAGATAGCGACGCGGTGGGCGTAGCGCGAGAAGTGGGCCAACACGGCTTCTGGCCCTGCGAAAGGCGGCCTGGCGTAGACCGCCCAGCGCTTGCGGAGGACCGGCGCAGGCGCGGGGATCGCACAAGCGGGCGAGCATGCCGCGGAATCGCTGCCCACGCAGTCGCATTCTGTCTCGCGATGGGAAGCCGAGCGGACTGCCGACCTACCTTTGCCGCCGCAGGATCATGCCGGCGTGATGCAGCGTGTTTTCGTCGACGAAGTCGCCGTCGGCGGTGAAGCCGGTGTCGTCCCGGTATTCGATACGGGTGCCCGTCACCTCATAGCGCCCTCGGTAGGCGCTCTCGCGGCGGCCCC
Source organism: Plantimonas leprariae (assembly GCF_008802405.1). Lineage (GTDB taxonomy): Bacteria > Pseudomonadota > Alphaproteobacteria > Rhizobiales > Rhizobiaceae > Plantimonas > Plantimonas leprariae. Next base: position 7,097 of record NZ_VZDO01000031.1, on the reverse strand, counting down.
GCGCCTCGTCGTAGCGGTTGTTCGGCAAAAGCTCGTGCCGGACATGGCCGTCGTCGGTGACCCACAGGCCGACATAGGGGTGCGGTGCTGCCGTCATGGCTGTCTGTCCGAAAGCGAGGGCGGGAGGGATCGCGACGAGCATCGCCGCGGCGAAGGTGAGCGGCCGCATCAGTACGCGGCTCTGGTCGGGCGGACGACGATCTCGTTGACGTCGACGTCGTCGGGCTGTTCCAGCGCGTAGCGCACCGCCCGGCCGATCGCGTCGGGCTGCAGCGCGACGGCGCGGTACGCCTTCATCGCCTCCGCCGCCGAGGCGTCGGTGATCGTGTCGGCCAGTTCGCTTTCCACGACGCCCGGGTGGATGCAGGTGACGCGGATGTCGCGCCGCTCCTGCCGGAGCCCATCCGAGATCGCCCGGACGGCGAACTTCGTCGCGCAGTAGACGGCCGCCGTCGGCGAGACGGTCAGCGCCCCGACCGAGGCGATGTTGACGACGTGGCCGGCGCCGCGCGCCGTCATCTCGGGCAGCACCGCGGCGATGCCGTAGAGCACGCCCTTGATGTTGACGTCGACCATCCGGTCCCATTCCTCGACCTTCAGCGAGGCCATCGGCGAGAGCGGCATGACGCCGGCGTTGTTGACGATCGCGTCGACCCGGCCGAACTCGGCCCTTGCGGCCTCGGCGAAGGCGGCGACGTCGAGGCGGTCGGTGACGTCGAGGCGGCGGGTCGCGACCCTCGCGCCGGCCTCGCGCAGTTCGGCCGCCAGCGCGTCGAGGCGGTCCACCCGGCGGGCGCCGAGCATCAGCGTCGCGCCGGCCGCCGCCAGCTCGCGGGCGATGCCGGCACCGATCCCGCTCGACGCGCCGGTGATGAGTACGGTCTTTTCGAGCATCAGGGCTTTTCCCATGCAGAATTCTCAAGGGGACGGATATCTCGGCCGCACCGACCGATCCCGCCCTTCGAACAGGTAGGCCGAACCGTTTGTCGCCGGTATGCTGCCGTCGGGCGACACGGTGATCAGGCGGAGTTACCAATGCGGCTCGATCTGAACGCGCTGGCGGTTTTCGCGCTGGTGGCGGAAGAGCGGAACTTCCGTGCCGCCGCCGACCGGCTGGGCGTGACGCGCTCGGCGGTGAGCATGTCGATCCGGCGGCTCGAAGATGCGATGGGCGTCGCCCTGGTGCTGCGTACCACGCGCAGCGTCGGCCTGACCGAAGCCGGCGAGCGGCTCTACGCGAACGCGGCGCCGGCGATCGCGGACATGCGCTCGGCGGTCGACGTCGCGCGCCACCTCGCCGAGCGGCCGAGCGGCCGGTTGCGCCTCGCGGTGTCCTCCATCGCCGACGGCTTCCTGTCCGGACCGCTGCTCGCCGGCTTCGCCGAGGCCTGTCCGGACGTGCAGCTCGACGTCACCGTCACCGACGAGGAGATCGACATCGTGACGGAAGGCTTCGACGCCGCCGTGCGGCTCGGCGAGGTCATCGAGCAGGACATGATCGCCTTGCCGATCTCGGGCGACCAGCGGCAGATCGCCGTCTGTTCGCCGGCCTATCTGGCGCGCCGCGGAGCGCCCGCGCATCCGCGCGACCTTGCCGCGCACCGCTGTGTCGGCTGGCGCCCAACGCCGCGCGCCGCCCCGTATCGGTGGGAGTTCACCGAAGCCGGCCGCGACTTCGGTGTCGACGTCGAGCCCGAAGTCACCACCAACGACATGGGCCTGATGATCCGCATGGCGCTCGCCGGCGCCGGCATCACCTTCGGCATGGAGGAAACGTTCCGGCCCCACCTCCGGCGCGGCGAGCTCGTGCCGCTGCTGGAAGACTTCTGCGCCGGCTTCCCAGGCTTCTTCATCTACTATCCCGGTCGCCGGACCGCGGCGCCGAAGCTGCGCGCCCTGCTCGACCACATCCGGCACGGCCGGCGCCGACCCGGACGCGGCCTCGAAGCCGACGAGCAAGCGGCGCCGTAGACCCGCCGACGCGGCATCCATCGGTACGGGCGGTAACGCGACCGCGACGCGGATCGCGCTGGCCGGGGGAGCGTGCACCGATTTCTCGCCGCCGAACGCATCGACCCGCACCGGCGCGTCCGCGGCCCGAACGCTCCGCCACGCTGCGGGGCCTGCAGATGCCCTCGGTCCGCACTGCATTTGGCAACTCGAACTGACCGCCGTGTCGTCCGGCTGCGGGATGCCGGAGACGGAAACGCATCCTAGCTTCGGCTCACCGATCGGAAGCCGATCGGCCGGGCAGCGGCAACCGCGATGCGAGTATCGCCGTCGAGCTTGGCGACGTTCACAGCCCGCTGCCGAAGGCGCAATCCACCGACGATCGATTCCATCTCGAGGAAGGAAACGCACGCATGTCCCTTGCATCCGCTCCCACTCGCCTCGCGAGCCCTTGCCGCGCCGCTCTCCTTGCCATCGCGCTCGCGTCGGCAGCCCTGCCTGCCGCGGCGCGGACGCCTCCGTCCACCGGTCCCATCGAGCAGCGGAACCAGGCCGCCGTGCGCGACGCCTTCACCGCGTGGGAAGCAGGCACCGGCGCAATCGCGTCGTTGCTGGCGTCCGACGTCGTTTGGACGATCCAGGGCTCCGGCCCGATCGCCGGCACCTATCGCGGTCGCGATGCGTTCGTGGAGCGCGCGTCGAAGCCGCTCGTCAGCCGGCTGGCGACACCGCTCGTCCCAAAGGTCCACAACGTCTGGGCGGTCGATGACAGGGTCATCGTGCGCTTCGATGCCTCCGCGACGACGACGGGCGGACATCGCTATTCCAACCAGTACGTCTGGATCATGAAGATGCGGGACGGCTCGGTCGCGGAGGCGGAAGCCTTCCTCGATCTCGTCGCCTACCAGAAGGTCGTCGACGAGAACGAGCCGAAACCCAAAGGGTAAGCACGCCGCACAGGATCAGCGACAGGATCGTTGCGACGACGACGTTTCGGAGGCCATTGCTGAAGAACCCTTGTCCGCGGTCGCCGGATGCTCGTGGAAGAAAGGCGCGAAGCGGCCGCCCCCCCCCCCGACCGACATATTGCCCGCTCGGAGTTCGTCCGTGCGATGCGCGAGATCGAATCCAGCCGACGCGGCTTGCTGAGTGACTGAGGAGAACGGCAACGCGCGCCACATCATGAGCAGAGCGCTCGAGACCGGCATGTCGGACGAACGGTACAAGGCGGAAATCGCGGCTTGGTCGATCCTCGACGCCGGCCGGAAGCCGGCCGGCGGCTGAGATCAGCGGCTGAACCGACCGTCGGAAAGCAAAACGCCCGCCGGGGGAGGAACCGGCGGGCGTCGTGTGTGGCCTGCGACTATGGGAGGAACTCAACGCAGACCGATCCACGTCGGCCCTGGGAGGAGAACAGGCCGGCGCGAAACTGCGGAAGCGTCAGCGGCTCGACTGGCGGGCGACGGCCGGAATGTCCCAGCGGGAGATGCCGAGGTCGGCAAGCTCGCGGTTCGACAGGCGGTCAAGCTCGTTCACGGTCGAGCGGTAGGAGCGATAGCTGCGGAGGGCGCGGGTGATGTTCATCGTGGTGTCCTTGGTCTCGGCTCCGATCGGTCGGCGCCGGCTTGGTCTTCATCTCTCTTCGACGCTCCAGAGATGTGCATCCGCCGCGCCTGACAGAAGTGACGCGAACGCATGGGAGCCGTGTCGCCCTTCGATGGATTGCGGCGGCGCGCTCCGCGAAATCAGCTTTGAAGCCGGCCGTCGAGATCAGCGTTCACCAGCCGGATGCCTCAGTTCGTCCGGCCGGCAAGACAGCGCTTCAGCGCGGCGTCGCCATCGGCGCGAGCCGGCGCCTCTGCCCCGGCGGCGACCTGAAAGTCGGAGTTCGTCTCGAAGCTGTTGGTGTAGGTCTGTTCGGCGTAGCGTCGGCAAAACTCGGGCGATCCGCGACGTGCCGTGTTCGCACCGATGGTGCCCACGCCATACGTCGGGGCGTTGGGTGAAACGGCGGTACACCCGGCCGCCGCGAGCAACGCGATGCTGCCGGCCAGCGAGGCGAACGTGCGCGCGTTGGTGACGCGGACGCTCATCGCCTCGGCACTGGCGCGACAGGAGTTGTCGTTTGAACGCCTGATCCCGGCAGCGTCGTGCTCGAGGGCTGCGGTCTCGTAGTGCGCGATCCGCTCGGTGCCGCCGGCATGGGACGCGGCACGGTCGGCGTCGTGGTCGTTGGCGCGTTCGTCAGGGGGCTAGTTGCCAGCGGGCGCGGGACGATCGGCGTCGTCGACGGCCTTGAGATGCGCGGGCCGGTTTGCGCCGAAACGGTTGCCGGGAGCAGGGCGATGATGACGGCGCACAGCAGCGCTGGAACGACGGCACCCACTTCGCGGCGACGATGCATCGCTGACCTCCCGGTGTTGAACCTTTCAGGAGATGGCACGAACGGAGCCTTTGATCAGCGCACCAAACGTCGCGCCACGGCCGGGATATCGGCGCGGGTGATGCCGAGGTCTGCGAGGAGATGGTTCGGAAAGCGGTTCAGCCCGGCGCGGGTCTCACGGACGCGGCGCCAGGTGCGGATGGTACGGGCGATGTTCACCCATGTCCTCTCGGCTTCTCGTCGATGGAAGCCGGCTGCTTCTGTTCGATCCTCGGTAATGTCTGTTAAAGGCGGCCGACAGAAGGGATGCGAACGCGTGGGAGCTGTGCCCACGCATTGGCTACGCCCATAGGCGGCGAGCGGACGACAGACCGGAACGATAATCACACGCGATGGCTGAATGGTGGCGGAGTAGAAACAGCCTAGATAGGAAATTTGGAGCGGGCGAAGGGATTCGAACCCTCGACCCCAACCTTGGCAAGGTTGTGCTCTACCCCTGAGCTACACCCGCCCGCTCCGGCAGCGTCAAGCTGCGGTGGCGGCTATATGACCGATGGCGGAACCGAATGCAAGCCCTTCGCACCGGCGTTGCTCCGGAAAACTGGACGGAGTTTCGGAGCGTCTTGCGGGCGATCGGGAGCCCTTCTACCAAGCCTCGTCAGTTGTCCCGCATCGGAAGTTGTTCGCGGACGGCACGCAGGAGGAAATCCCGTTGAGCAAGACCGAGGACGACCTTCTCCAATTCCTGAACCGGCTTGGCATCGACACACGCACCGTCGAGCATCCGCCCCTCCATACCGTCGAGGAGAGTCGCAGCCTACGCGGCGAACTCGCCGGCGGCCATACCAAGAACCTGCTGCTCAAGGACAAGAAAGGGCGGCTGTTCCTCGTGGTCGCCGAGGAGGATCGGGCGATCGACCTGAAGACGCTTCACCAGCGAATCGGCGGCCAGGGCCGGCTGTCCTTCGTCGATGCGGATCGCATGCGGGAGATCCTCGGCGTCGCGCCAGGCTCCGTCACGGCCTTCGGCCTCCTCAACGATGCCGAGCACCGGGTGACCCTCGTGCTTGATGCCGGACTTCTGTCGCACGATATGGTGAACTGCCACCCGCTGCGGAACACGGCGACGACCACGATACGGCGCGACGATCTGCTTCGCTTCTTCCAGGCGACGGGACATGACCCGGCGGTCGTCGATTTCGGTCCGACCGGCGCAACGCAAGCGTGAAGGGCGTAAGCGCCCGCGAAGGAGAATGACGGGAATGAGCAACGGCTTCTTCGGCGCGAATTTCGGCGGCCGCCCTCACCGTGGAGCGGAAACCCCCGCTGGAAGTGGTGGAACGCCTCCCGCGGCGTCGGCCGGCGCCGATGGCTTCGTCAAGGACGTAACCACCGCCTCCTTTTCCGCCGATGTCATCGCCGCCTCGCGCCAGCAGCCGGTGATCGTCGATTTCTGGGCGCCGTGGTGCGGCCCCTGCAAGCAGCTGACGCCGATCCTGGAGAAAGTGGTGAAGGCGGCGGGCGGGCGGGTACGGCTCGCCAAGATGAACATCGACGAACATCCCTCGATCGCCGGCCAGCTCGGCGTTCGCTCCATTCCGGCGGTCTTCGCCTTCGTGGGCGGACAGCCCGTGGACGGCTTCATGGGCGCGATGCCGGAGTCGGAAGTGAAGGCGTTCGTGGATCGGCTGCTCGGCGGCGCAGATGGCGGAGCCGATCCGATCGTGGCGGCGCTGGAGGAGGCGAAGGCGAGGCTGGCCGCCGGCGACGCCTCAGGTGCCGCGCAGTTCTTCGCAGCTGTCCTACAGGAGGAGCCTGAGAATGCCGCCGCGATCGCCGGGCTTGCGGAGTGCTATCTGGAGGCGGGCGACGTGCAGCGCGCGGAAGCGCTCCTCACGGGCGCTCCGGTCGACAAGCAGGGTGATGCGGCCTTCGCCGGCATCCGGGCCAAGCTGAAGCTCGCCGCGGAAACCGCCGGTCTCGGCGATCCGCGCGCCCTTCTGGAACGCGTGCAGACGGACGCGAACGACCATCAGGCGCGTTTCGATCTGGCGCTGATCGCGCAGGCGCGCAACCGGCGCGCGGATGCGGCCGAGGGCCTCCTGGAAATCATCCGGCGCGATCGGGCCTGGAACGACGACGGTGCGCGACGCAAGCTGCTCGAACTCTTCGACGTCTGGGGCGCGGCCGATCCGGCGACGCGCGATGCGCGTCGGCGCCTTTCGGCGCTGCTGTTTTCATAAACGATCGCGAGACAGCCATCCGCCGGGCAATCACTTGAGTTCCCCGCCGGCGACGCCAAGTCCCCGGGGAACTAGGGAGGCTGCGCCAGTGGTTGTCGCCGGAAACGTGAACTACCGGAGCGGAAGCGATCTGCCGGCGGAAGTTCCGATCTTCCCGCTGGAAGGCGCGTTGCTGCTTCCGGCGGGACAGATGCCCCTCAACATCTTCGAGCCGCGCTATATCGCGATGATCGACGAGGCGCTGCGGCGAGACCGGATAATCGGGATGATCCAGCCGCGGTTCGACGGGACGCTGGAAGCGGATGGCGAACCGACCTTATGCAATGTCGGTTGTCTCGGGCGCATCACATCGCTCAGCGAAACGGGGGACGGGCGCTACATCGTCAATCTGCATGGAGTGGCGCGTTTCCGGGTCGAGAAGGAAACGACCCTTTCCTCCGTGCCGTATCGTTGTTGTCGGATTGGGGCGTTTTTAGGGGATTTGGTTTCGGGTTCGGGGGTTGATTTGGTGGATCGGGAGG
>NZ_VZDO01000002.1 GCF_008802405.1 Plantimonas leprariae | reverse complement strand
GGGCGAGGCGCCCGTGCTCGGACCGATCGACCCGCGCGTCCACGGCACCGGCCCGAAGCCGATGCCGGCAATCGCGGCAGAATAGCAGGCTGCGCCGTCGACGTCGAAGCCGCGAACGAGCGGACGCTCTGATCCTCGCGTCGCCCCAGGGCTGGCGCTTGGCAGCGTTTTAGCCGTGATCGCCCTCGTGGAAGCAGGCCGATCTAAGTAACGCTGGAAGGCGGGCAGCCGGCGCGGCCGAGATGCCCGACCGTCATGGCGAGTAAGACGGTCGCGAAGAAGGGGAAGGACGCGAGCGTCGAGAAGCGTATCGGAAGGACCGGGCCTGACGCGAGCCGAACGCGGCTGGTTCCAGGTGAGGACGGCGCTCGCCTTTCCGGCGGCGTCCCGACCGGAAAGCATCGCCAGTGCGCTTCCGACCGTCACATCACACTCGCCGTTCGCGCCGGCGCTGCCCTTCGTCAGGCGGATGGGGATCGGCCTTCTGGCTGGCTTGCTCTTCCTCGCGGCCTCGGGTCTCATCGTTCATGGCTTCCGCGATCGATGCGGACGATGGGTATGTCGGCAAGGCCGCGGTGCCGGAGCCGAACGGCGGTTAGCTGGCCGATGTGAAGACCTGGTCGGCGAAGGTCGCGCGTTCCCGCTTGCGCGAGACAGCGATGCGCCGATCTTCGCGGGCCGACCCAACCCGTCTCGCCCTGGCGTCCGAGCAAAGGCCGCATGTCATCGCCGAAGCAAGCGGTAGAGCACGAAGGACACGATGCCGGCGCTGCCGGCCAGGATCAGAACAGGCCGAACACCCGCACGTCTGGCGGCGCGGTCCAGAAGTAATTCCAGTCCGCCCGCCATATTCGTAGCCAGCGGAACAATTTGCGTGTCGAAGAACAGCTTGGGCGCCGATGGTCCGGTCGACTTCTTCAGAAGATAATGGCGACCGACGGTCATGGAACTATCCCTTAGGCTGGCATGGATTAACTCGCGTGGAGGTGGGCAGCTCAGCCCTATAGTCAACGCTGGCCCGGACGGCGGTTTCGTGGCTGCCTTCTCACGGCTGGAGTGCTTCCGTTGAAGAAACCCACGTTCAAGCCGTACCGGCTTCCGTCCGGCGGCTGGGGCTCGGTGCGGTCGGTGCGAGAGATCCTGCAGCGCGAGGGGGTGCTGGCCAGCGCGGGGATCGCCCTGACGCGCCATAACAAGGTCGACGGCTACCAGTGCAACAGCTGCGCCTGGGTGAAGCCGGCGACGCCGCTGCCGTTCGAGTTCTGCGAGAACGGCGCGAAGGCGGTGGCCTGGGAGATCACCGCGCACCGCTGCACGCCGGAGTTCCTCGCCGAGCACACGGTCGCCGAGATGCGGGAGTGGGACGACTACCATCTTGAGCAGCCGGGACGTCTGACGCATCCCATGCGCTACGATGCGGCGAGCGACAAGTACGTGCCGGTCTCCTGGGGCCACGCGATCGAGGAGATCTCCCGCGAGCTACGCGCCGTCGCGGACAAGCTGAAAGGCACGGTGTTCTACTCGTCCGGCCGCCTGTCCAACGAGGCGAGCTATCTCTACTCCCTCTTCGCGCGGCTCTACGGCAACAACAACCTGCCGGACTCGTCCAACATGTGCCACGAGACGACGTCGGTGGCGCTGCCGGCCAGCATCGGGCAGGGCGTCGGCACGGTGGACCTCGGCGACTTCGCCCATTCCGACTGTATCATGTTCTTCGGACAGAACCCGGGGAGCAACTCGCCGCGCATGCTGCATCCGCTGCAGGAGGCGAGCCAGCGCGGCGTACCGATCATCACCTACAACCCCTTGAGGGAGCGCGGCCTCGAGCGCTTCCTGAACCCGCAGTCGCCGACGGAGATGCTGACCGGCAGGGAGACCCGGATCAGCTCGCAGTATCACCAGGTGAAGAACGGCGGCGACCTCGCGGCACTGACCGGCATCTGCAAGGCCGTCCTCGCCATGCACGACGAACGGAAGTCTGCTGGCGGCGACGCCGTTCTCGATGAGGCGTTCATCGCGGAGCACACGCACGGCTTCGAGAGCTTCGCCGACTGGCTCCGGCGCCAAGACTGGGACGAGCTCGAGCGCCGCTCGGGACTGCACCGCGCCGACATGGAGTCTACGGCGACGGTCTATGCCGGCTCGAACGCCGTCATCGGCATCTACGGCATGGGGCTGACGCAGCATCAGGCCGGCGTCGAGACCGTGCGGCTCCTAGTGAACCTTCTCCTGATGCGAGGCAACATGGGCAAGTCCGGCGCCGGCATCTGCCCGGTGCGCGGCCACTCCAACGTGCAGGGGCAGCGCACGATGGGCATCACGGAAAAGCCCGAGCTCTTTCCGCTGGACCGGCTTGGGCAGCAGTTCGGCTTCGAGCCGCCGCGCGAGCCCGGCTACAACACGGTGGAGGCCTGCGAGGCGATCCTGAAGGACGAGGTCCGCGCCTTCGTCATGATTGGCGGCAACTTCGCCCGCGCCATCCCGGACCACGGGCAGATGGAGCCGGCGTGGCGGCGGATGCGCCTGACGGTGAACGTCATCACCAAGCTCAACCGCACGGCGCTCCTGCCGGGTGAGATCAGTTATATCCTGCCCGTCATCGGCCGGCTGGAGATCGACCGGACGGCGGCGGGCCAGCAGGTCCTGTCGATGGAGGACACCTCGGCCTGCGTCCACGGCAACCGGGGCGTCCGCCTGCCGGCCTCGCCGCACCTCATCAGCGAGATCCGGCTCCTTTGCGAGCTCGCGAAGCTGACGCTCGATCCCAATCCGCGGGTGCGGTGGGACGACTACATGCGCGACTACGCCGAGATCCGCAAAGAGGTTGGCGAGACGCTGCCCGATTCCTTCTACGACTACGAGCGGCGCATGTGGGAGCCGGGCGGCTTCCAGCGCGACCTGCCGGTGAAGCGCCGGGAATGGCGCACGAAGTCCGGCCGGGCCGAGTTCGTGACGCCGACCGGGCTCGACGAGGACATGGACATGCCCGGCGTCGGGCACGAAGTCCTGCGCCTGATGACGCTGCGCTCGAACGACCAATTCAACACGACGATCTACGGCTACGACGACCGCTTCCGCGGCATCAACAACATCCGGAAGGTGGTGCTGATGAACCGCTCCGACATCGACCGGATGGCGCTGCGTGTCGGGCAGGCGGTGACGCTCCGGACGGTGGCGAACGACGGCGTCGACCGCCGGCTGCCCGGGATGATCGTCGTCGCCTACGACATCCCGATCGGCTGCATCGGCGGCTACTATCCCGAATGCAACGTCCTCATGCCGGTCTGGCACTACGCCGCCGGCAGCAAGACGCCGGCAGCGAAATCGATTCCCGTGACGGTGCATAGCGAGGACGACACGGTGCTCGAGCCGCAGATGGAATACGCCACGGGGTGAGGCCTCGAACCATACCTGAACCGGACGGCAAGTTCCAAAGGCGCATACGCGTTCAGGTCCGCGGAAAGCGCGACGTCGCGATTGCGTGCGCCAACGCGGATGACCGGAAGACCGTCGCTTCCGCCAAAAAATTTGCCGGGCCGGCACAGCGGCAAAGCAGCAGATTGCGTCGCGAAGGAATATCGACTGTCGCACCGCACGGCGCGGCAACTCCGTTGTAACTAAGCAAATTCGTTCGATTCCATTGGCCGATCCCGACGATCTGGACGAGCTTCAGCGGCGTTGTTTCATAAACCAGAAGAGGATGCGTTTAGCGATGACCGATCCCGACGTTCTCCTGCAGCCCGGCTGGCGCGAGTCGCGCAAGGTCGTCAACGGTCTGTCGCTGCACGTCGTCGAAGCCGGCCGAGAGGGCGGCCCGCTGCTCGTGCTGCTGCACGGTTTTCCCGAGTTCTGGTGGGCTTGGCGCCATCAGATCACGCCGCTCAGCGATGCCGGCTACCACGTCGTCGTGCCGGACATGCGCGGCTACAACACCAGCGACGCGCCGCAGGAGGTCACGGCCTACCACATCGACACGCTGGCTTCGGACGTAATCGCGCTCGCCGACAGCTACGGCGCCGAGCGCCTCCATCTCGTCGGCCACGACTGGGGCGCGGTGATCGGCTGGTGGGTCGCGGCGCGCTATCCCGACCGGCTGCACCGCGTCGTCCTGATGAACGGTCCGCACCCGGACATCTGGACCCCGCAGGCACTCCGGCATCCAACGCAAGCCTTGCGCTCGACCTACGTCGCGTTCTTCCAACTGCCCTTCGTGCCCGAAGCGACGCTAGGCGGCTTCGACTTCAAGGGGTTGCGCACCATGATGACGGCGAGCGCTAAGTCCGGCACGTTCGAGCCGGACGCGCTCGACCGCTACGCGGAGGCCTGGTCGCATCCCGGCTCGCTCACCGCCATGCTGAACTACTACCGGGCGCTGCGCGAGCGCCCGATCGCAGGCGAGCCGGCCCGCCTCGCGCCGCCGACGCTGATCCTCTGGGCCGGCAACGACACGTTTCTCGAGCGCCACGTCGCGGAAGCGGGCCTCGCGCTGTGCGACGACGGCCGGCTGGAGTTCGTCGAAGGCGCTAGCCATTGGCTGCACATCGAACGGCCCGAACGCGTGAACCCGCGCATCGTCGAGTTCCTGAAGACCGGTCGGTAGGAGCGCCGCAGCCGAATCGGCGACCGGATCAGAGTCCGAAGAACCGTCGGAAGCGTTCGACCACCGCTTCGCTCGCCTCTTCCGGCACGAAATGCCCGCCCGGCAGTTCCCGGCCATCGACCGCCTCGGCCCAGGGCTTCCACAGCTCGACGCCGTTCCGGCCCTTCAGCGACCCGCTCTCGCCCCAGAGGACGAGCAGCGGCTGCGCCAGCCGCCGGCCGCCCCGGTCGGCCTCGTCGAACTCGCGGTCGGCCGTCCAGCCGGCCCGGTAGTCTTCGCACCAGCCGTGTACCGTCGCCGGATCGGCGGCCGCGGCGACGTAGTCCGCGACGCTCGCCTCCGGGAAGGCGAAACCCGGGCCGCCCTGGCGCGCGAGGATGGTGCGGACGAACCAGGCCGGGTCGGCGCCGATCATCCGCTCGGGGATGCCGTCCGGCTGCGCCAGGAACGGCCAGTGCCACATCTTCATGGCCTGCGCCGCATCCATCCGCGCCCAGACGTCGGCGGTCGGCACGATGTCGAGGCAGGCGAGCCGCGTGACGGCGTCGGCATGGTCGAGCGCCAGGCGGTAGGCGATCCGCCCGCCGCGGTCGTGTCCGGCGATCATGAAACGGTCGAAACCGAGGGCGCGCATGGTGGCGAGCTGGTCGCGGGCCATCGCCCGCTTCGAATAGGCTTCGGAGCCATCGCCGCCCTCGGGCTTCTGAGAACGGCCGTAGCCGCGCAGGTCCGGCACGACCACGGTGAAGTCGGCTGCCAGTGCCGGCGCGACGGCGGCCCAGCACATCCGGGTCTGCGGCCAGCCGTGCAGCAGGAGGAGGGGCGGACCGGAGCCGCCGACCAGCGCGTCGACCTCGATCCCGTCGCCCGGCAGCTGCCGTCGCTCGAAGCCCGGAATGACGCCCTCGCTCACGGCGTCGTCCGTCACCCCGCCGAGCCGGGCTTCGACATGCCGCGATGGATCTGGGCGGCGACCTTGTCCGGCAGCATGTCGGCGACGACGCCGATGATCTTGTTCTTCGCGGTCGGCGTCACCTTGTCCTTGTCGGATTGCAGCGCCGCGAAGGCGGCCTTCGCGACCACTGCCGCGTCGTCCTTGGAATCGGAGGCGCCGGCCTTGGTGTCCAGCATGTCGGCGCGCTCGAAGAAGTCGGTTTCCGTGACGCCGGGCAGGAGCACCGTCACGCCGACATTGGTGTCCTTCAGCTCGTTGCGCAGCGCCTCGCCGAACCATCGCAGGAACACCTTCGTCGCACCGTACACCGCCTCGAACGGGTCCGGCATGGTGGAGGCGATCGAGGAGGTGAACAGGATCTTGCCGCTGTCGCGGGCCACCATGTCCTTCAGGACGAGCTTGGTGAGCTGCACCGCGCCGCGCACGTTGAGGTCGATCATCTGCAGCTCGGTCTGGAGATCGGTCTCGACGAAGGGGCCGCCGAGCCCGATGCCGGCGTTGACGCAGAGGACGTCGACCGCGCGGCCGCTCACCGCCTGGGCGAGGCTCGCGACGCCTTCCTCGCGCGACAGGTCCGCCGCGTGCGTTTCGACGCGCCCGAGGCCGCTCGGCAGTTGCCGCGCCGCGTCGGCGAGGTGCTCCTGCTTTTCCGACGCGATCATGACGTCGTAGCCGTTCTCGAGGAACTCCCGGGCGAGCTGGTAGCCGATGCCGTTGGAGCCGCCGGTGACGACGGCGAAGGGGCGGGTCGTTGCGTTGCTCATTCCTGAACTCCGTTGCTCGTCGCGAACCTCCGGATGGAAAGGTCGTTCCGGCGGGGAGCGGCGGAAATGCATGGCCGGCTGGCCACTGGCGGAACGTCCGGGAAGTCCGGCTGTTGCGCCCGCGGGAGGCTTTGGACCTGCCGGGACCCCTCGAAGACCTGACACGAAGGCATTGCCATGAAGCTGGCGAACAAGCGCGCCCTCGTCACCGGGGCGGATTCGGGCATCGGCCAGGCGATCGCGGAACTCTTCGCGAAGGAAGGCGCCGACGTCGCGATCGTCTACCACACCGACGCGGACGGCGCGGCCGAAACCGGGCGCCGCGTCGAGGCGGCGGGCCGCCGGGCGCTCGTCATGCAGGGCGACGTCGGCGACCCGGCGTCGGTCGAACGGTTCTTTGCCGAAACCGCCGACGCGCTCGGCTGATCTTCCCCCACTGAGCGGGTCCATCCTGAAGTATGGTTTTTGCCATGGAGGAGGACCGCGAGATGGCTTTGAAGAGACACAGACCCGACGAGATCATTACGAAGTTTCGGCAGGTTGAGGTGCCGCGCGGGCAAGGGGTGGCGATGGCCGACGCCGTCCGGCAGCTCGGCGTGTCGGAGCTGACCTTTTACCGCTGGCGTAAGGAATATGGCGGCATGAGCCGCGACCAACTCCGCCAGATGAAGGAGTTGCAAGAGAAGAACGAGCGGCTGCGCAAGGCGGTAGCCGATCTGACGCTCGACAAGCTGATCCTGTCGGAGGCGGCCCGGGGAAACTTCTGATGCCGTTCGAAGAGTCACGTGCCTCTTCGAACCGTCGTCGCGCTTGGCAATCGATCACGTCCGCACGGTTTTGCCGAAAAAGGTCTCCGAACGCCGGGTCTGCCGGGCCTTGGGCCAGCACCGTTCGACGCAGCGGCGCCGGCCTCGTGGCCGGGATGACGAAGCGCAACTGACCGATGACATCGTCGAGCTCGCCCGTCGCTACGGCCGCTACGGCTATCGCCGGATCGCCGCGCTTTTGCGCAGTCAGGCGGGCTGGGCGGTGAACGACAAACGGGTCGAGCGCATCTGGCGACGCGAGGGGCTGAAGGTTCCAGCCAAGCAACCCAGGCGAGGCCGGCTCTGGCTCGCGGACGGATCGTGCATCCGCCTGCGGGCCGAGCGGCCCAACCACGTGTGGTCCTATGACTTCGTCGAGGACCGAACCCATGAAGGGAGAAAGTACCGGATGCTCAACGTCATCGACGAGTTCACCCATGCGGCGCTCGCCATCCGGGTCGATCGCAAGCTCGGTTCGCTCGATGTGATCGACGTCCTGTCCGACCTCTTCATCCTCCATGGCGTGCCGGAAAACATTCGCTCCGACAACGGCTCGGAGTTCATCGCCAAGGCGGTGCAGAAATGGATCGCCGCTGTTGGAGCGAAGACCGCCACCATCGCACCCGGCAGTCCATGGGAGAACGGCTTCGTCGAAAGCTTCAACGCCCGCCTGCGCGACGAACTCCTCGACGGCGAAGTCTTCTACAGCCTCGCCGAAGCCCGGATCATCATCGAAAGCTGGCGGCGCCATTACAACGTCGTGCGTCCGCACTCCTCGCTCGGCTACAAACCGCCAGCCCCGGAAGTCTTCGTGCCCGCCCTTGTCTCAGCACCTACACACCGTTCGCTGGCCCAACAGCCGACGATCCACTAACATTCCAGCCGGACGCCTCAGCGGGGGCAGGTCAGTAGTACGCCACCTTCTCGCTCAGTTTGCGGTCGAGTCCAACGCGATCCTGCAGCATAGCCCGCAGCGTCTCGATCTGGATCGTCATCAGGAACTCGACGACCGCCTCGATGCGTCCGGAGCGGCTGTCCGAAGTTCCGAACATTTTCCTTGCCCCCTCCCGCGCCGATCCACGTCTTCGAAAGCTCTCGACGATCGGACACCGGACAGCCCGCCAAGCACGCCGACACCGGCAGGCTAGTTGGCCCCTGCGGAAGTGCAGGCTAGACCGACCGAATGACATATTTCGAAAGCCTGCTGGCGCTGCTGCTCGCGGCGGTGATCCTGCTGCAGGGGGCGCGTCGGCTCTCGCTGCCCTATCCCGCGTTGCTCGCCGCGGCCGGCGTCGCCGTCGCCTTCGTTCCCGGCGTGCCGATCATCGCGATCGAGCCGGGCACGGCGCTGGCGCTGTTCATCGCGCCGGCGATCGTCGATGCCGCCTTCGATTTTCCGCTCGGCACCGCTCGCCGCTTCTGGGCGCCGCTGGTCGCCTTCGCGGTGTTCGCCGTCCTCGCGACGACGGCACTCGTCGCTTGGGTCGGATGGGCATTCGTCGGCATGCCGCTGGCGGCCGCCGTCGCGATGGGCGCCATCGTCGCTCCGCCCGATGCGGCTGCGGCGACGGCGGTGCTGAACGCGGTCTCGATCCCGCGCAGTTCGGATGCGGTCCTGAAGGGCGAGACGTTGTTCAACGACGCCACGGCTCTGCTGCTTTTTGCTGGCGCCCTGGCCGTGCAGTCGAGCGAGGATGTCGACGTCGGTGTCGGGTTGAGCCTCGCCGTCGCCGCGCCCCTCGGCATCCTTTTCGGGATCGCGAGCGGCGTCGTCTACGGCCGCCTGAACCGCTTCGTCGCCGGAACGCTGGGAGGAACGCTTCTGCAGTTCCTCAGCTCTGCCATCGTCTGGATCCTTGCGGAGCGCCTGCATCTTTCCGCGGTGCTCGCCGTCGTGGCCTACGCGATGACGCTCGCCCGCCGCGCCGAGTTCGAAATCGCGCCGCGGGTGCGCGTCCATTCCTATGCGGTCTGGAGCGTCGTGATCTTCGTTCTCAACGTCGTCGCCTTCCTCCTGATGGGCATGCAGGTACGCGTGATCCTCGGCGACATGCAGCCCGATCGTCTCGGCGACGCGCTGGCGCTGGCGGGAATGGTGGTCGTTGTCGTCGTCGTCGCGCGACTCGCCGTCGTGGTCGGGTTCAACCGGTTGAACGCCTGGCGCTCGCGTCGCCGCGGCGAACCCGAACCGGCGACGATCCAACAGGCGGTGCTGGTCGGTTGGTGCGGCATGCGCGGGCTCGTGACGCTGGCCGCCGCCTTTGCGTTGCCGGCCGACTTCCCGCAGCGTGAGACGGTGGTGCTGGTCGCCTTCGCCGTCGTGCTCGCAACCCTCGTCGCGCAAGGGCTGACGCTGTCGCCGTTGATCCACTGGCTGAAGCTCGACCGAACCGACGTCTTCGGTTCGGAACTTCGCGGTGGACGCTTGAGCTTGGCAGAGGCGGCGTTGCGGACGCTCGACGGCGCCGTTGGTCCCGAGGCGGACCATCTCCGTTATGCTTACAGCGTCGAACAAGCGGCGGCTGGCGATCCGCCGCACGCCGCTGCCATCGACGAGCGGCGGCGTTTGGGGCTCGCGGCCGCTCAGGCCGAGCGCCGGGCCCTGCACGACATGCGCGTCGATCACAGCATCGGCGCCGACGCTTTCCTTGTCCTGCAGGAGGAGATCGACCTGCGCGAACTGGCACTCCAGCACGACGATGATCAACGTATCGAAGAAAGCTGATGCGGCCAGTGCCGCAGGTCGTCGCGAGCCTGCCGGAACGCCTGCGGGATCGAGGGCCCTTCGGTGCGGCAGCGGTTGCAACAGCTCGCCGCACCGACACGTTCGAGCGAACCGTAGCTGGCGGATGAGAGGAGCGGTGCGGCATCGGAACGTCACGGTTCGCTTCGGTCTTCCTCGCACAGCCAAGGAGGCGACGATGTCCGACAATCCCGCGACCGAAAACCCGAACGACAAGATGCCGGCCGGCAAGCCGCTGGAGCATGACGAGATCGTCTCGGACGATGACGATCAATCCGTCGAGGACCGAGCACCGGGCGATGGCACGACCGCGTCCGAGGCGCCGGAACTGACGGACGACGACAATGATCTGGTGAACGTCGGCAAGTTCACCGACCCCGCAGCGGACGCCTGACGACCTGCTCGACGGGCATTTTTGTCCATCCTCTGTCTCCAGAGACCACCGGTCACTTGGACTTGGCTGCCAAGCACCGTCCGCAACGAAGGACAGGAAGCACATGGGAACGACGTTGACCGCGCAGTTCGAAACGCGGCGCGAAGCCGAGATGACGGTGGAGCGTCTCGCTCAGGAGTACGACGTCGACCGCGCCGACATCTTCATTGCCGCCGTCGGCAAGGAGAATACCGTCGGCGAGGAACTCGCCGGATCAGACAGGCGGGGCGGCGATCCAGGCGGCGAGGACCGGCACGACGCAGCGCTGAACGGCTCGATCGAGGTTTCGGTCGACATCGAGGATGAAGGCTTGGCGAACAGGATTCGCGATGCGTTCGCGGAGTTCGGCGCTCACGACGTTGCGCAGTCGTAGCGCATCCCCAGCCCTCCGACGTCTGGTACCGGTCGTTTGAGTTTGTCCTCGACCGTGCCTACCGCGCCCGAGGGGTGCAGATCATCTCGCGGGTCGAGCGATCGCCATCATCCAACTGGCATCAACGCTTGCCGGAAGCCGGCGGCGAGCCCGCCTCCGGGCTTGGCAGCTTCGGGAAGTTCGAGCCTGCCTGCGACGCATTTGCGGACGCGGCTGGTGCTTCGGCATTCCGGGCCATGAACACCGCGAAGAGAGCCAAGGCGAGAACGAGGACGAGAACGGCGCTGCCGACAAGGTAGCCGCGTCGGGACTGTGGCGGTTGACCGTTGTCGGGCATGCGGCTTTCCCGGAAAGGCGACCCGTTGCGGAGGGTCGGATGGGTGGAGCTGTCGTCCCATGAGAGACGAAGCTGGAAGCGGCCCCGCGCCAACGCGTTCCCGCACCATTGCGTAGCCAGCGGTGCATGCCTCGGAAGAGCCGGAACTTTGCCATCGCCCATTGCTGGGCTTAGCGTGTGATGATGATGACGCCGTCCGAATGTCGCTCCGCCCGTCTCCTTCTCGGATGGTCGCAGTTGCGTCTGTCGGAGGCGTCCGGCACCGATGCGGCGGCAATCCGGGACTTCGAGACGGGGCGGCTGCCGCCGAAGGAGGGCAATGTCGCCGCGCTGCAGCGTGCGCTGCAGGATGCGGGCGTCGAGTTCGTGTCGGAGATCGGTGGCGGCACTGGCGTCAAACTGACGGTGTCGAAAGGCAACGGCTGAACGTGCCGAACCAGCCGTAAAACCTGGGTGTCACCGTCGCCTCGGCAGCGCTCGCCTCAAAGGTTGCCGCCGAACGAATAAGCCTCGGACATTGCGGAACGGTTCGGACGGAGGGGTACTTACCCTCTGATACGGTGTCGGATTTTCTACGCATCTGCGTGACGTGATCACTCGTCCGGCCGACCAGAAACTGCATCAACGTCGATTTGCAGCTTAGCGCGCCGGAGCCTTGCTCGTGCCGGTCGCTGATGTGCGGGCACCATCGCTGGCTCTCGAAGTGATCGCCGATCGTGATGCCTGCATCCGGGAGACGGCAGCCCGGCCTCGTGCCGAAGACTTGGCATCCTTCGAACCTAGCCGTGCCGGATGGTCGAAGCACTGGCATCGACAGCTTTACCTTCGACCGTCCCCAGCGCCCCGCGTGAGCGCTCATGAGCATATTGGAACCCCATCATGCCCTTCTGGAACACGTATCCACTGCGCGACCCCGTTGCCGATCATGGCGACCTGAGTGCCGGCCTAACATCGCGGAGCCTGAGCGGACCCGAACGCGACGTCGCTCGCGCACGAGGGGTTGTCGAAGCCACCCACCGGGAAGGCGAAAGGTGGGCGAACGCCAAGCCCGCCTCTGTCCCGATTGAACATGAAGGACCAACATCATGAGCGACACGCCCTTCGACCAGGGAGTGCAAGCCCGTTTGAACGACTTGCCGACGGCGGCCTGCCGATACCCTCAGGGCTCGACGATGCAGCGCGGGTGGATGAACGGCTGGAGTGAGCGGCAGGTCGTTGAACGGACGCACCGTTCCCTCGCCATCGACGAACTGAACGTCGAGGATCTGTTGCATGATCCCGCGCCGGCCGCGATCGCCAAGTTGTTTCGCCCGACCGGCGATCCGGACGAAGGGTGACGGTCATGCCGAGCCGCTCCATCGAAACCACCGTGACGTTCGCGAACCCGTTCGCGATCGGCAACACGACCGGACCGAAGCCTGCCGGCACCTATCGCGTCGTGGTCGACGAGGACGAGATCATGGGGATCTCGTTTCTCGCCTACCATCGGGTGGCAACCCTGTTTCATACGCCGGCCATCGGCACATTCGGCAGCCAGCAGGTGTTCGACGTCGACCGAGAGGACCTTGATGCGGCGCTGGCCGCCGACGGCGAGGACCGCCCGCGGATTCATGCCGACAACTTTTGAAGGATGACGGTCATGGCGATCGGCCAATGGTTCAACGAAGGCGCGTCGGCGCAAAGTGCCGGCACGGATCGGGGTGCCTGCCCCTATCGGGACGAGGACGCTCGGAACGAGTGGCTTTCCGGCTTCGACGAGGCGACGAAGTTCGAGGCTGTCAACGCAGCGGATGAAGCCGACCGAGCGAACCTCGCCATGACCGGCACGAACTCCGAGGTAAGATGATGATCGACCGCAACGCGATGATCGCAAAGATCGAGACGATCCTGGACCAGTTCGACCGCGGCAACGGCCGCAAGACGAGCGGTGGTCCGGTGAACAACGATCTGGCGCGCGAGATCGTCCAGCGCCTGCAAACGGACGGCGATCTGAAAGCCGATCAGGATGCGCCCGACATGGAGATGCGTCGCGAGCACCTGAACTGATGGGCTTGCAAGCCGAGGGGCTCGCAGCGCCAGCGGCAGGATCGAGCGCCGTACCGCAACGTGTGAACCGGCTGGCGCCTCGTGATGGTTGGCGCTGACGACGCCGGTTGAATCCGGATGTGGTTCGGCAGCTATGAAAACAATGGCTTACGCCTCGGGTCGAACGGCCGTCACCGGCGTTGCTGTGTGAAGGACCTTCCCATGAACAACGAACGAGACTCGGCTCGGCGCGGGCGAAATATGGACGCCGACGCCGTCGCATCACGATCGGGCGCGCCGATCGAACACGCCAAGGACGCCGTCAAGGAAACAGGCTCCGCTGGCAAGGACGCCGAGGAGGCTGCGGCCGTCGCGCGGACGCGAAATTCCAGTCCGTCGGAGCGCTGAGATGGATCTCACGGACAGCGAGCGATTGGCACTCCTCGGCATGCGCGCCCTTCGCACCGCCGACGGCGGTGCCGAGGCGTTCGTCGGACTGAGCGGCGAGGAGAGTGTCGAGTTTCTGCCGCTCAACCGGAAATACGAAGACTGCACCGGCTTCTCTCGCGGCGAGCAGGGGCGCTTTCGGGAACTGCGTGCCAAGCACGAGGCGGCTCGCCAATCCATCATGCAGGGACGGGTCAGGGCGTCGTGACCATCGCATGTCGATCGGCTGCGGGACACGACGTTTGACCATCGGGTTCGCGCCAGCAAGGAAAGCTCGGTGATAACCAAGGCGCTTCTGTTCGACGTCGACGGCACGCTCGTCGACAGCAACGATCTGCACGTCCAGGCGTGGGTCGATACCTTCGAGCATTACGGTCACGACCTCGGCTTCGACGCCGTCCGCAACCAGATCGGCAAGGGCGGTGACACGCTGCTACCGGCGCTGCTGGACCGGACAATCGTCGAAGCGGACGGCGAGGCCATGTCGACGATGTGCACGCAGATCTTCAAGGCCGACTACAGCGATCGGGTCGTGGCGTTC
Source organism: Plantimonas leprariae (assembly GCF_008802405.1). GTDB lineage: Bacteria > Pseudomonadota > Alphaproteobacteria > Rhizobiales > Rhizobiaceae > Plantimonas > Plantimonas leprariae. Next base: position 387,957 of record NZ_VZDO01000002.1, on the reverse strand, counting down.
CCGGCGGTCCGCCCGCTTCTCGAACGGGCCGTCGCCGACGGCTGGACGATCGTTCTCGCGTCCTCGGGTCAGCCCGAGGAGGTCGAAGCGAGCCTTGCGCTGATCGGATGCGAGGATCTGATCTCCGGCGTGACCACGACGGAGGACGCGGAAACCTCGAAGCCGGCGCCCGACATCTTCGCGGCGGCGCTGAAGAAGTCCGGCGTCGCAGCATCCCAAGCCATCGTCGTCGGCGACACGCCCTACGACGTCGAGGCGGCCCGCAAGCTCGACGTTCGAGTCGTGGGACTCCGCTGCGGCGGTTTCCCCGACGATGTCCTTCTCGCGGCCGGTGCCGCCGAGCTCTACGACGACCCGGCCGACCTACTCGAACACTATGCGACTTCGATCCTGGCGACCTAACGGGTGAGTGTCGGAACAGCGACCGATACGGATATCTTCGCGAGCATCGACGCCGCTCGCCTGACGCATGAGAAGAGGCCGATCGGCGCGAGCGGACGGCGTGGGAGAACACCGCATGCGCTCGAACGCACCGAATAGCCACTTCTATCGGCAACGGGCAGAGGAAGTGGAACAGCAGGCTGCGACGGCCGTCCTCCCGATGGTCAAGGCGAACCTCGTGGAAGTCGAGCGAGCGTGGCGTTTGTTGGCGGCGGGCGCAGCAGACGTCGAGCGAGAAAGACAGCGCTCGACGGGCTAGAGTTTCGGTCAGGATCCGGCTTCCGCCAAACGGCGCGTGATGTCGATCGGTATCCAAGGCGTCGAGGTTCATATCAAGCCATCGAAACGGAATGCCAGTGGTGGGCTGCGTCCGCTTCACATGCTGTTCCAGTTGCGAGGTTTGTCGGCGTCGAGGTTGAATGGAGAAGGTGCGAATGATCACGGAAACCGTCTACCGATCGTCGAACGGTGACGACTGGCAACTGGAGCGCGAGGCGAGCGGTGCCGCGACCGTCGTGCATCGGGCCAATCCCGGCTCGGGCGGCAAGATCACGCGCATGCCGGTCGACGAGTTCCTGGATCGGCACAGCGATGGCAGCCCGGAATCGCAGGACGTGCGGGAGGCCTTGGCGAGGTCGCCGGATCGCTAGCGGCCTTACGACATTCCCGGGTCCGGATGGGAACCGGCCATGTGCGCTGGGCGCTCCCCGTTCCAGTCGAACGAAAGAGCTACCCATGTCGAACATCCCGACGCTACCCGATGCCGACGTTCAGGAGCCGATTCCGGGCGAGGAGTATGACGATGATCTCGTCGGCGAGCCGATGGAAGACGACGCTCCGGCGGAACTCCCCGAACCCGACCTCGTGAACGGCCATCCGGACGGCGGACTGGAACAGCCTGACTGAACGCGACTGCCGCCCGTGGGCATCCGATCGACATCTGACGACATGCGTCAGCCTGCGTGCCGCCGTGCATCACCACGTGCCGTCGATGCGATCGAAGTCGTTTCCCGACCAACAGCATTCTGTATGGCGCGGCCCGACGGCTCGAACTGAACCATCAGGGGCTCGTTGCGGCAACGCGGCGCTCGCGTCGCGCGATGCGCCATCCTGCGCCGGGACATCTCGCAATGACCGACTTCCATCGAGCCACCACGGTCGTCGAACCGGGTACGGCGGTCCCTGGTTCGGCGGCATCGGAAGCGTACGTGATGCTGATGAACAGGGTGTCCTGGGGCGCGATCTTCGCCGGCGTCGTGGTGGGACTGATCGTGCAGGTTCTCCTGACGATGCTCGGCGTCGGGATCGGCATCGGCACGCTGGATCCGGGAACCGGCGACAACCCGGCCGCCTCCACCTTCTCGATCGGCGCCGGCATCTGGTACGTCCTGACGGGTATCGTCGCCGCCTATGTCAGCGGCTACATCTCCAGCCGCATGTCCGGCAAGACGGTTGCGACCACCGGCGCGCTGCACGGTCTGACGACGTGGGCGTTCACGACCCTCGTCATCCTCTACCTTCTGACCAGCGCGGTGGGCGGCATCGTCGGCGGCGCCTTCTCGGGGGTAACGAGCGCGATCGGCGGCATCGGTTCGACGGCCGCCCAGACGGCCGCGCCGGCCTTGGCCAATTCCAATCCGCTCGACGCGATCGAAGGCGAGGTGCGGGCTTCCGGCACCGATCCGCAGGCTCTCCAGACCAAGGCCGTCAACTCGATCCGCGCGCTCGTGACGAGCGGCGATGCCGGCAAGGATCAGGCGCGCAGCCAGGCGGCGCAGGCGCTGGCCCAGGCTCGCGGCATCCCGGAGGATCAGGCGCAGAGCCAGGTCGCCGACATCGAGAAGCGCTACAACGACGCCGCGGCGGCCGCGCAGCAGAAGGCGACCGACGCCGCCGATGCCACCGCATCGGTCGTGTCGAAGGGCTCGCTCCTCGCCTTCGTCGCGCTGGTGCTCGGCGCCATCGCCGGCTGGCTCGGCGGTCGCTCCGGCGTCGTCCACCCGGTCTACGCCGACCGCATCGTCCCGACACGTCGGTCGGTCACCGCTCCCGACCGCCCTTAGTTTGGCAGACCGTGCCCGGCGTCGTGGAAGTTCGGGCATCAGGGACGCTCAAACTCGGACGACTACACGCCGTTTCCGACGTAGTAGCCGCCCGGGGTCTTGATGAACTCGTCGCCGCCGACATAGCTGCCGTCAGGCGCCTGAACGAAGCGCGTGCCCCCGACATAGGTGCCGTCGGGAGCCATGACGTAGCCATCGCCACCGACATAGTCTCCCGCTGGCGTTCGTATCGCCCGGCTGCCGGACACGTATGTCCCGTCCGGCGCGATCGTGAACGTATCGCCGCCGATGTAGCGGCCGTTCGGCGTGACGTGATAGCGCATCGGGTGTCGGAGGGGCGGCCGTTCTCGGATGCAGATGGCTCGCTCGGCGAGCGAGAAGACTCCGGCGATGCCGAAACCCTCGGGTCGGGCGACGCGGGCGCTACTTGACCGAAAGCACGTCGCCGCTGCGGCGATCGACGACGACGTCGATGTCCCGGCCTCTGCGGTCCGTTCCTTCGACGCGGTAGGATCCCCGTGTGCTGCGAACGTTGTCCACGTCTCGCAGGCCCTGCCCACGCGCGATGCGTACGGCTTCCCGCTCCGATACCTCTCCTCGCGTCGAGCGCTCCGTGCGCGCTCGACCGGTATCGCGGGGGTCTTGCAACGTCACGCCGTCGCGGCCGATCGTGACGCCCTGCGCCGTCGCGGGCGCCGCCAGCGAGACCAGGGTCAGACCGACGATGCCGACTTGCTTGATGCTTCTCATGGCCATTTTTGGATCCAAACTTTTTCGTCCCATTCGAATTCGCAATCCCGCGCGGCCATTGTCGTTCCATTTCAATGGGTTGTTGGGTGGCTACGCATCCAAGTCGCGCGATTTTGCGGCGAGTGGAACCATGGTCTCGGCTCGCTCAAAGCTCGCCGCGGACCTGCCCGTGCGCGAGCGCGGCAAATAGGCCCGTGCCCCCGACGATGTTGCCGAGAAGCGAGGGCACGACGAAGTCGCCGAGCGCCCAGCTGAGGCTCGCCCTGCCGGACAGCCAGAGCAGCCACGCTTCCGTCGAGCCGGCGACGACATGCGTGAAGCCGCACAGCGTGATGAGGTAGGTGACGGTGAGGATCACCCAGAACTCGCTGCCCTTCGCGCTCGGCAGGATCCAGGCGACGGACGCGATCAGGAAGCCCGCGGGCATGGCGAGCAGAAACGTTCGCCAGGCATCATGCTCCTGAAGCGAGGCCGAGAGGGTGATGGCGGCATCCAACTGCTCGCGGGAGACGATGACCTCGTGGGCTATGAGCCACGCCACCAGCAACGTCCCGGCGAGGTTGGCGGCGAAGACGGCACTCCAGAGCTGTGCCAACCTCAGGACGTTGCGAACCGTCGGATGTGTGGCGAGGGGAAGCACGGCCGTCACAGTGCTTTCCGTGAAGAGCTGGAGACGGCCGAGGATAACGATGAGGAAGCCCGCCGTGTAGCCGAAGCCAACGACCAGCTCGCGCCAGGGCACGTCCGGGAGCCGGCTCTGCAACGCCGCTTCGGCGAGCAGGGAGACGCTGATCGCCGCGCCCGCGCTGAACCCGGACAACAGGAGCGAGGTGAGAGGACGTTCCAGTTCCTCGTCGCCCTGCAAGCGGATCGTCTCGTGCACGACGCGGGCTGAGCCGCGCTTGCGATCCGAGACGGCGCCGTGCTCTTCCTCCGAAAGCGCCGAGGACGGCCTCGCCTCGTCGTCGGCTGCGCGAGCGGATGGATCGGCATCGGCCATGCAGCGGATACGGTCGGCCGTGTCACGAGTTCCCGATCGACCCGGTTCGAGGTTGGCCCACGATGCCGTCGGCATATCGTGATGGAGGGCTCTGGCGTGCGGATGCGCGTTCTCCCTCTATGGGCCTTGTGTCGTCCGCGACTGCCCCCACGTGTTTGTGCAGTGCACCCATTACCTCGTGATGCACTGGCCGGCTTGGCCACGTCGTCGCCACGAGGTTTGGATCGCCGCTTCATGACCCGCCGACTGCTCAACCTCCCATTGCCGGCGATCAGGCCTCGCGGCTCGCAGCGAGGCAGAAGCGACGACCGCCTACGGGAGCTTGCCGGCTTCGGCACCAATCCCGGCGCACTGCGCGCCCGCACCCACCTGCCGGCGAACCTGCCGCGATCCGCACCGCTCGTCGTCGTGCTGCATGGCTGCACGCAAACGGCGGCCGGCTACGACCATGGGTCCGGGTGGTCGCGGGTCGCCGACCTCGGCGGTTTCGGGCTCCTGTTTCCCGAACAGCGCCGCGAGAACAATCCGAACCTGTGCTTCAACTGGTTCGTCCCCGACGACATCCGCCGCGACAACGGCGAGGCCGCTTCGATCCGGCAAATGATCGCGGCGATGATCGAAAGCCATTCGATCGATGCCGAACGGATCTTCGTCACCGGCCTTTCGGCCGGCGGCGCGATGGCGGCAGTGATGCTCGCGACCTATCCGGAGGTCTTCGCGGGCGGCTCGGTCATCGCGGGTCTGCCCTACGCTTGCGCCGCAAACGTGCCGCAGGCCCTGAAGCGCATGCGCGGCGAGGGATCGCCGAACGCGTCGCTGCTGGCCGACCGGCTGCGGCAGGCCTCCGGCCACCGGGGAGGCTGGCCGACGCTGGCGGTCTGGCACGGCGCGGCCGACGCGACGGTTCATCCGTCGAACGCGGAGGCGACGCTGGCGCAGTGGCGCGCCGTTCACGGACTCGGCGAGCAGCCGGACCGCAGCGAGATCGACGCCAGTGTATCGCGCCGCGTATGGCACGCGGCCGACGGTCGCGCGGTTCTAAAAGCTTATACGATCGCCGGCATGGGGCATGGCACGCCGCTCAACACTTCCGGGCTCGACAGTTGCGGCGTCGCCGGTCCATTCATGCTGGATGTCGGCATTTCCTCGACGTGCCACGACGCGCGTTCGTGGGGATTGCTCGACCCGGCGACCGTGGTCGACACGGGGTCGAAACGAGAGAAGGCCGCATGGCCTGCTGGTGACGGGACCGGGAAGCCGACGCTCTCGCAGCTCGATCCGCAGGGTCTGCTCCGGCCCGGACATACGAACGGAACGAGTTCGGCGATCGGCGGGGTCATCGAGAACGCGCTGCGCAAGGCGGGGCTGATGCGCTAGGAGCCGGATCGAGCAGGACCAATTTCGCGCGGCGTCGAATGCCCAGCCAACGGACCGCGCCGTCGCTCGGCCGCCGGATGCGGTACTCGAAGGTGACGCGCTCGCCCAAGCGGACGCGGCGGATCGTGTCGACGGCCCTGGCCCGGTCTTCCGGCAGGATGAGTTCGACCCAGTTGCGGAAGTTGTTGCCGGCGAGCGCCTCGTTCAGCGGCATGCCGTAGATCATCTCGAAAGCTGGCGTCAGGTAGGTCCAGTTCAGCGTCTCGGCATCGCGGATCCAGAGGACGTCCGTCGACGCCTCCCGGAAGCCGCGCAGCCGCTCCTCGCTCTCGCGCAAAGCAGCTTCCGCACGCTTGCGGCTCGTGACGTCGTCGAAGACAATGGCGATGCGATCATGGCCGCGAACGGGCGAGACCTGGACGTTGTACCATCGGGAGGTCGGCGCATTGTACATCCCGGCGCGCTCGGCGACGCCGGACGTCGAGACTCGATGGAAGAGTTCCAGCCAATACGGTTCGACGTTCGGCATGAACTCGCTGCCGAGTTTGCCGATGGTCTCTCTTGGCAACCCCGTGGCGCGTTGGTGCGCCGGGTTGGCTTCGAGCAACCGGTAATCGACGACCTGGCCTGACTTGTTCCGGATCATCTCATGGATGAGGAACCCCTCGTCGATCGATTCGAATACGGTGCGGTACTTCTCCTCGCTCTCGCGCATCGCCACCTCGGCGCGAGCGGCTACGAGGGCCGCTCAGGTCCGGTCCGCCGATTGCCGCACGACCGCTATCTCGGATGAGCTCCATCTCCGAGGCGTGCGCTCGAACCAACGTCCATGGTTGAAGGCGACGCGCTCGGGCTGCGGGCCGACGAGACGCAGACAATGCCGTTGGTACGTTAGCGCACGGCAGCGTCCTTGAGTTGCTGCCGTTGTGCGGTCATGGCCAAATTCGTCTCCGACAACCGGCGCCAGGCTGACCTTGCCGAAGATGCGGGAAAGCCTAAACCGCCTGATCCAGCTGTCAGGCAAGCCGAGGTGGTTGCCTTGGCAAACGAGCTTTCGATCGTTCTTAGAAACGCGGGGTGGATCGTCGACGTCGCACCATTCGAGATTGACGACTATCGTACGACAACGCTGACGATCGCTGCTAAGAATTCGACGAAGTTGCAATGAATGGCCAAACGCCAGTCGACATCAGAATTTGTCGAAGGCCATTAATGAACAGACGGCCGCCTCCCGAACAGGCGTTCGTATTCTGCTTCGGCGAGGCCGTAGCTGTCATCCGCCAACTCCATCAGCTTGTCGCGGTCGCGCACGTTGATGATGCCGCGGGTCGCACGGATCAGGCCGTTGCCTTCGAGTACGTGGAGCGCGGTCGTCACGCTGGAGCGGCGGGTGCCGAGCATCAGGGACAGGAACTCGTGCGTCAGCGGCAGGTCGGCCCGCCCGAGCCGGTCCTGCGTCATCAGCACCCAGCGCGCCAGCCGCGCCTCGACGTCGAAGTTGGCGTTGGCATAGGCCGTCTGTGCCGTCTGGATCATCAGGAACTGCACGTAGCGGAGAAGGCAGACATGGAGCGTCGCGCTTTCGCCGACGGCAGCGTGCAGCCAGTCCGTCGCCATGCGCAACGCCTCGCCGTCGGCCTGGACAAGCGAGGAGATCGGGCTCGTGTCGGTGCCGAGCAGCGCGTTGACGCCGACCAGCCCTTCCGGTCCCACCATGCCGACCTCGATCCGCGCGTCGTCGTTCTGCGCGATCAGCGAGACCAAGCCGCGCTCCACGAAGAAGACATCTTGGATCGGCGCGCCGGCAGGAATCACGGTGCTGCGAAAGGTGAGCGGCACTGGTTCCAGATGCGGCTCGAGCAGCGCGAAGTCGTCGGCCGAGAGCGACGCCAGTATGCGGTTGCGGACGGAGGATTGCGAGAGGGAAGACATCGCTCGCCCCTTCTCTTGGGGCAAGAGCGCATCGCCTCTCCCAGTCACGTGCGCCCGGACAAATCCTGCACGCGATGCCAAGCACATGGGCATCTGGCGATCGAACTGCGAACGGAGAAAGCTTGCGTCACCAACCAACTGTGCGGTTTCTTACGCTTCGGCAGAGTCGGCTATCCGTTGGTCGGACATGACCGTATGCCTGGTTCATGTCCCACGTTCAGACCGCCTCGACCAGCCACGTTGCTTCCGCTCCACAGCGGGACGCCGCATCCCGGCACGAAGCGGTCGACGACGTTCTCAGTTTGGTTCCCCATCTGCTGTCGATCGCCAAGTCGGTGCGGCAGCTCGTCGGCATCAAGCTCGCCGGAACGGAGGTCCTGGTCGGTCAGGACGCGATGCTGCTCTTGTTCGACGGCGACGAGGCGTTGCCCGTGTCCGAGGTCGCCTGCCGGCTCTCGGTGCGCCCGTCGACCGTGTCGAAGATGGCCGATCGGCTGGTCGCTAAGGGCTGGCTGGTGCGGCAGACGGGGCCGGATGATGCCCGCCAAACCCTCGTCCGGTTGACCGGGGACGGCCGGCGCGTCAGCGACGAGGTTCGAGCCCTCGAGGCTTCGCTCGACGCCGAACTCGCGACCGCGCTCGGCGCCGACCGAAGCATGATCAAGACCCTCGCGCAGTTGGATGCGGTGCTCGCCAAGCGCCTCAGTCGACTGCGCTAGTGCCCGACCACGGGTCCCGGCAGCAGCCGCACGACTGGGTCGGCGTCGCCAAGTCCTGGCGGAGTCGCGTCGAGGACGTCGTTCGACGGTTGCGGGCGCGAAGATCACGAGGACATTTGGGCGGGGCCTAAGTTCGACGTGCCCAGCCAAGTTCCCGGAGGACGCTGAGTGACCAGCCATCGATCGCCGTATGGTTAGGAGGTTGTCGGACACGGATCCTGCAAAACAGAACGGCGCCGAGACGCGGTGACGGCAAGCGATCATCCTAGCCACCGTCGCGCGAACCCCGGCGGAGTTCGGTGATCGCCGCCGTCAGTTTCGATGGTTCGAGGGGCTTTTGCAGGCATGGGATGTCAGCGAGGTCGGGCGGTATGGCGGACGCGTCGTATCCGGTCACGAACAGCATGGCGATGCCGTGGCCCTTGATGGTCCGCGCGAGATCGAAGCTCCGGCTGGTCCCTAGGTTGATGTCCACGACCGCGCAGTCCGGTGTCTGCTCCTGAAGTACCGCAAGCGCGTCGTCGGCCGAGGCGCACGGTCCGAGAACCGTCGCTCCGGCACGTTCCAGGGCCTGCCTCGCGTCGTCGGCCAGGTAGTAGTCGTCCTCGACCACGAGGACGGTGCTGCCCGAAAGGGATGGGGTCCGGCTCATGTTAGTGTCTCCCTCCGTCCCGCGACGGGCAAGTCGGTCTGGAGAACGCTTTCCGCGTGCACGAGCGGGAAGGAGATGCGGCAGACCAGTCCATCGGGTCTGAGGTCCACTTCGCCCCGGCCCTTCAGCTCGTACGGGACGCGCCGGGTGATCAGCTCCGTTCCGAACCCTTCCCTCCGCCCCGGCGTCGATGGAACGGTCACGCCGCTTTCCCGCCATTCGAGTTCCACCCAGTCCTGCCCGTCGCTCGGAGCCAACCACCAAGCAACGTCGATCCGGCCGCCGGGCTGTGCGAGCGCACCGTACTTCGCAGCGTTCGTCGCCAGTTCGTGGATGGCGAGCGTCACCACCTCGGCCGCCTTCGGGGCGAGAGGGACAGCCGGACCGTCCATCGACACGGCGTGCTCGCCGGGCGACTGCGCCAGCAGTTCGTCGCGAACGATCACCTCGAGGTTGACCCCCATCCCCTCGGCCCGCGTGAGCAGCACCTGTGTTCGCGACATGGCGGCGATCCGACCAGCGAGATCCATCCGGAGGTCCTCGGCCGTGCCCGAAACGTCGCTGCGCCGCACGATCGCGGCGATCATCGCGAGCACGTTGCGCACGCGGTGCTGCAACTCATCCTGAAGCACCGCCTTCCGTTCCTCGGCCCGGTGGCGCTCGGTGATGTCCTGGGCGATCTTCATGAACCCCCGGACGGAGCCATCCGCTTGGCGCAGGGCAACGGTCTGGCCGTCGAGGAACACGCGCTTCCCGCCCTTCGCGGCATGCCACCGAATGTTCGGGGTCGCACCGCTCTCGCTCGCGCGCGCCATCTCCCTTTCGGGCACGTCGTTCGAGCGGTCCTCCGGCGTGAAGATCGTCGCGAGGGGTTGGCCGACCATCTCCGCCTCGGTCCAGCCGAAGACCGCCGCAGCGCCGGGAAACCAGGCGGTGATGACGTTTTCCGGATCGCTCAGGACGATCGCGTGCTCGTGCGCGTGTTCCACCACCAGCCGGAAGCGCTCATCGACATCCGCCAGTTCACCGACCGTGCGCAAGCGGTCGATGACCGGACCGAGCACCATGCAATAGGTCCGCAGGAACTGGATGTCCTCCTCGCCGAAGTGGCGCGGTTCCCGGGCGTCGACCTGCAACAGGCCGAAAGGCCGCCTGCCAGGCAGGAAGATCGGCACGTTCACGAGGGCCACCACGCCGTGGTCCCGCATGAACGCGGGAACCTCGAAGCGCTCCTCGCTCGCCGTGTCCACGGTGACGACCGGGATTCCCGCCTCGAGCGCGAAGGATTCCGACGAACGCTCGCTCATCGTGATGCGCATCCTGCCGACGATGCCGTCGCTCCAGCCATGCCCGGCGCGGACAAGAGCCGTGCCGCGGCCCGGCTCGATTTCGAGGATCTTCGCCAGGTCGGTGCCGAGCGCTTCGGCGACGAGACGGCACGCTTCGTCCAGGATCTCTTGAAGGTTGTCGGAGCGGAGCACCAATTCGCCGAAGTCCGCTAAAACCTTCTGGCGGTCGACGAGATCTACACGGCTGGTGTTCATCCCTAAGGTCGGTCCTGTCCGGCCCGGCCGTGAACCGATCCGGCGAGGCGATGCTCGAAAGAAGCCGGCCAGACTTGCACGGACGACCGCGGTCCTGCCGCCGATCGCGACGCGACTCTGCGTAAAGTCATGGACGGATGAAAGGGTCCGCGCCGCAAGGGCGTCCCGCCGGACTCATTCGTTAGCGACGCCACGAATTCAAAGCTCTCCCGCTCGGACCATGTTGCGAACCACGCCAGCATCGGCGCTTCCGCGAAACCAGGTCCAGACTTCAGCCGGCCGCCGCCGCTGCCGGAAACGCGTTCTTCGCGTGGTCCACGAACGTTCGGATTTTGGGCGTCTGGTATCGGCTAGCGGCAAAGAGGGCGTTGACGGGGACCAACGGCTTCGACCAGCCCGGCAGGACCTCATCGAGGCAACCGTCGGCAACGAACCGCGCGGCCTGGAAGCGCGGCAGCAGCCCGATGCCGAGCCCGGCCACGACGGCATCCCGCGCCGCCAAGTTGTTGTTGACGAGCAGGCGTGGGGCGAGGCGCAGGGTTTCCGCTTCGCGGCCACGGCGCAGGACGAGTTCGGCGACGCGCCCAGGCGGATGCCTCGACGACCCGCAAGTTCGGGGGAACGGGGCTCGGCCTCGCGATCACCCAAGCATTCTGTCGCCTGCTCGGCGGCGACATCGGCGCGACGAGCGTCCTCGGCGGGGGAATGACGTTCACGATCCGCATCCCGGCGGAGGTGACAGTCGTCGAAGAAGAGCCGCTGCCCGTCACGGCGGGAACCCTCGCGGTCGGGCCGGCAGGCACGGTGTTGGCGATCGACGACGATCCGCATGCCCGCGAACTGGTGACGCGCTTTCTGTCGAAGGAGGGCTTTGCGGTCCGCACCGCCTCTGACGGCGTCGCGGGTTTTGAGATGGCGCGTGCGCTGGTGCGGGACGGGATTCTCCTCGACGTGACGATGCCAAAGAAGGACGGCTGGTCCGTGCTGGCGGAACTGAAGGAGGACCCGGCGCTGGCCGCGATCCCGGTGGTGATGATCACCATCATGGACGAGCAGAGCTCGGCTTCGCGCTCGGCGCTTCGGACTACCTGCTGAAGCCCGTCGAATGGGACAAGCTGAAGGAGGTCATGGACCGCTTCCGGGCGGACGGCTCGGGCGTCGTGCTCGCGATCGAGGACGACGTCGATACCTTGGCGCGTTATGCAGCCATGATCGAGCGTCAAGGATTCGCTTTCCTTTCGGCGACGAACGGGCGCATCGGCTTGGAGCGGGTGCGGGAGCGCAAGCCCGACCTGATCCTGCTCGACCTCAACATGCCCGAGATGGACGGCTTCGACTTCCTGAAGGAACTGCGCGCCGAGCCGCAATGGCGGGATATCCCGGTGGTGGTCCTGTCGTCGAAGGACCTCACCCGCGCCGAGCGCTCGACGCTGGAGGGCGCCGCCGACCAGGTCCTCGCCAAGACCGAAGCGTCGATGCGCGAGCTTTCCACGCGGATTCGCGAGATCGTGTCGGCGCGGCACGTATGACGCGGGGGATCGGTTCGAACCATTGCCGACGTCAGCCTCGAATGACCGTCGAGATCCGGAACTCCCGCATTGCGGTCAGCACGGGCAGCAGGCTTCGTCCAGCCGCCGTGAGGCCGTATTCGACGCGCGGCGGTTGCTGACCGAAGTCCCGCCGCGAAAGCAAACCGTCCCGTTCGAGCTGCCGGAGTTGCTGCGTAAGCATCTTCTGCGAGACGTTGGGAATGTCGCGAGCAACTGCAAGGTGCGCATCGTCGGCTCGGCGAACAGGCGAAACAGGATCGCGAGCTTCCAGCGTCCGCTGATCATGCCGAGAACCTCGGTCACGTGTGCGGCCGAACCGTCCGGGCCGAGGCAAACGCTCCGCTCCTCCCGCGTTATGGGCACTTCAAGGTGTGTAATGGACTCGCGCATCGCCTTGTCTCCATAAGCCCCCGCCGCAGCGCAAGGACGACGTGATGGACCTGAAGATCGAGGGAAGGGTGGCGCTGGTCACCGGCAGCAGCAAGGGCATCGGCGAAGGCATCGCCCGCCGCCTCACGCAGGAGGGCGCGGTGGTCGTCGTCCACGGCCGGGACCAGCTCAAAGCTGAGCAGGTCGCTCACGACATCGTCGCCGAGGGCGGACGCGCCCATGTCGTGACGGGCGACCTCACGAACGACGACGAGGTCGAGCGTCTCGTCGAACAGGCGCAGGGCCTCGCCGGACCCGTCGAGATCCTCGTCAACAACGCCGGCGGCTCGGGCGCAACGGAAGACTGGACCACGACGCGGCTTGAGACGTGGGCGAGGGTCTACGACCGCAACACCCTCGCCGCCGTCCGGGTGATCACCCGCGTCCTGCCGGGGATGCGGGAAGCCGGATGGGGACGGATCGTCAACATCTCCAGCCTCGCCGCCCGGATGCCGCCCGCCGGACGGCCGGAGTATTCCGCCGCGAAGGCGGCCATGGCGGCGATGAGCGCCTCCCTGGCGAAAGCTGTCGCCGGGGAGGGCATCACCGTCAACACGGTCTCGCCGGGGACGATCCGGAGCGAAAGGCTCGAAGCCGCCTTCCACAAGGTTGCCGCCGATCAGGGGCTTCCGGTCGATGCGCCGTGGGAGGAGGTCGAGCGGGCGGCGCTTCCCGTGTTCGCGGCGGTTCCGATGGGCCGTGTCGGAACGCTCGAAGAGATCGCCGATGCGATCGCCTTCCTCGTCAGCCCGCGAGCCGGCTACATCACCGGCATGGACATTCGGGTCGACGGCGGGGCATGGCCGGGGCTCTAGCGTCCCGCACGGTCCGACATGACGACGCCCTATCGAGTTCCCGGGAAGCCCTAGCCCGCGGTGCGGGGCGAGCCTTGCCGGAGGTCCGCGACGGTTAGCCAGATCGCGGATACCAGGAAGTAGAAGGCGCCGAAGGCGGCATAGGGGGCGACGCTGACGATGCCGGCCGGGTCCGGTCCGTAGGCTCTGCTGACCATGAAGACGCCCGCCAGGCCGGACTGGGCGCCGCTCAGGATCATCACCCATTGGGCGCCGAACGACCTCCAGCGGCGAACCGCGGTGGCGAGCTGGAAGATGCCGGAGAAGCCGGCCCAGATGCCGAAGACGAGCAGCACGCCGTTCATGCTGGTGCCGAGCGCGGCGGCGACCGCGAGCGTGGCGAGTACGCTGACGACGAGGTTCAGCATCTGCGGCTTGTTGCGGCCAAGGCCGCCGCTGCGTCGGGCATCGACGAAGTTGGCCAGCGCGTCCCAGGACGGATAGCCGACCAGCATGACAGCGGCCAACGTCGGCACGTCCTCCGCGATCAGGAAAGCCGCGGCGACCCAGAGCGCCGAGAAGGCGAAGCGGGCGAAGTAGTAGTTCCGGAGCCATCCCGCGGATGATCGGGCAGGAAGCTGTACATTTGTGTGCGTAGTCACCGGGTCTCTCCGACTGTCTGTCCGGCAGCTAGAGATGCGGGCGTCGCAGCGGAAATCGTTTGTTCCGATACCAGCTATCCGGCTGAGGGATCGTTCGTGCAAGGCGAAGCACGGTCGCCGATCATCACGGGAGGGGGCGGATGCATCTGCGCGGACTGGATCTCAACCTCCTGGTTGCGCTCGATGCCCTCTTGACCGAGAGGAACGTCACCCGCGCCGCCGAGCGCATCCATATCTCGCAGCCCGGAATGAGCGAGGCGCTGCGCAAGTTGCGCCATCACTTCGACGACCGGCTGCTCGAGCGGATCGGGCGCGATCTCGAGCTGACCGCCAAAGGCCGGGCGCTCGCCGATCCGGTGAAGACCATACTTGCGCGGATCTCCAAACTGGGCGACCGGTCGGCCGACTTCGACCCTTCCATCCAGCGACGGCTCTTTCGGGTGGCCGCCACGACCTACGGCTGCGAGATCGTGGCGGTGCCGCTTTTGTCCCGGCTGCGGGAGGTCGCCCCGCTGGTCAGCGTCGAGTTCGAGGAGCTCGCGACGGATACCGCGGACCGCATCGTCGACGGACGCGTGGACTTCGCGATCACGATCTCGGCCCGCCTGCTCGACAGGATGCAGGTCCACGAGGAAGCCCTGCGATCGGAGCCGCTGTTCACCGACGGGTTCGTCGTGGCGATCTCGAAGGATTGCCCGTTTGCCGGCGATGCAATCTCGGCCGACGAGTTGTGCGGCATGGAGTATGTCGAGACGCGGTTCGGCGGATCGATCACGGGTGTGGCCGAGCAGCTCTGGCGCCAGCAGCCGAGGCAGCCGCGCATCTGCGCCTGGCTGCCGAACTTCCATCTGACGCTCGACACGGTCGGCAGGACCGGGATGGCGACTATCCTGCCGGCACTGATGGTCGCGACGCACGGCGATCGGTACAACGTGCGAGCCCTTCCCGTGCCGTTCGAGATGCCGGTGCTCGAGGAGCGGCTCTACTGGCACCGACGGAACGACAGCGATCCGGGTCACATGTGGCTGCAACGGATGATCGAGACGATAGCCAGCGGCATTAGAGGCTAAGTTCGATCGATCCTGAAGGACGATGCGACGAGCCATTTGGACTGCCAGTCTCCAAAACCGATCATGGGTTAGTCGTAAGTGAGCACCGTAAGATGTCCGCTTTCGAGGAGTCCTTCGAAGGCCGCCGAACGTCTCTTGTGGATCGGAAGCGGATGGACCGCTTCCAAGCGGTTATTTCCTCGGTACTGATAGGCTCGAGAGTATGGGTTTCCGCAGCCCCGCTTTCGTTAAGCACTGCTTGGAAGCAGACCGTCGCCGATCCGAGACGCTCCGAGACAGTTTGCACCGACGACGTTTCGCGGCGAAGATCGCTCGACTTCCACGTGTGCGAATCAAGCGACGTCAGGGCGGCTGGTTGCCATGTACCTTTCGAGGGTCATCATCGAGAACTTCCGGAACTTCCGCCGGCTCGACGTGGCGCTCGCTGGCGACGCCGTGATCGTCGGAGAGAACGGCGTCGGCAAGAGCAACCTCCTTTTCGCGCTCCGGCTGATCTTCGATCCATCGCTGCCGGACACGGCCAGGCAACTCGGGATCGCCGACTTCTGGGATGGGCTGGGCGGTCCGGACGTGGACTCGGTGATGACCGTTTCGGTCGAGATCAAGGACTTCGAGTGGGATCTCGACGTGCTGGCGGTCCTCACCGACTTTCGGCTCGACGCGGACGCGAGCACGGTCCGTCTGACCTACCGCCTGCGGACGCGTCCAGGCCTGGAGGACGACCCCACCACGGACGCCGACTTCGTGTTCACCTGCTTCGGCGGCGAGGACGAGAGGCGGCGCTTCGGCCATGACCTCCGTCGCCGGATCACGATGGACGTCCTCCCCGCGTTGCGCGACGCCGAAGGCGATCTCGCGGCGTGGCGACGGTCGCCGCTGCGCCCGCTGATCGAGGACGCCTTCGCCGGCATCGATCAGGACGAACTGGAAGCCGTGGGCGAGAAGATCGCCGAGGCGACCGGGGCGGTACTCGAGTTCGACGAGGTGCGGACGCTGGAGACGAGGATCGCCGAAGCGTTCTTGAGCTTGGCCGGCAAGAAGCAGGACGTCCGGGCGACGCTTGGATTTTCCGCGACGGCCGCTTCGCGCATCGCTCGGCAGGTCCGGTTGCTGGTTGACGAAGGGCGGAGGGGCGTCGGCGAGGCGAGCCTCGGCTCGGCGAACCTCGTCTTCTTCACGCTGAAGCTTCTCGAACTGCAGCGGTCCATCGACCGGAACCGTCGCGACCACGGACTGCTGGCCGTCGAGGAACCGGAAGCGCACCTGCATCCTCATCTGCAGCGTCTGGTCTATCGGCACCTGTTCGAGACGTTCGTCAACGGACCGCGGCACGAAGGCAGGAAGCCGTTGTCCTTGGTATTGACGACGCACTCGCCGCACATCGCAAGCGTCGCGCCGTTGGCGTCGCTCCTGCTGTTGCGACGCGAAGGCAGGTCAGGGACGGTCGGCTACTCGACGGCGAACGCCGGTTTCTCCGACAAGGACGTCGACGATCTCGCCCGCTATCTCGACGTGACGCGGGCGGAACTGGTCTTCGCCCGCGGCGTGATCCTGGTCGAAGGCGACGCCGAACGATTTCTGATGCCGACGTTCGCAGCCGAGATGGGCGTGTCGCTGGACGAGCAGGGAATAACCGTTTGTTCGGTCGCCGGCACGAACTTCCAGCCGTACGCGAAGCTGTTGTGCGCGTTGGGCATCCCGTTCACGGTTGTCACCGACTACGACGAGGTCGACGGCGAACCGCTGGCCTTCAACCGGGCGGTCGCCCTCGTCAGGACTATCGACGAGGCGCAAAAAGGGGGCGACACCGATCTCGTCATTCGACGAATCGAGGACGAGCCGACGTACGAGGATGCTTTCGAACGCTGCGAACGGTTCGGTATCCACGTCAACTCCGACACGCTCGAAATGGAGTTGTTCGGCAGCGGCTTTTCCGACGCGATGCTGGAAACCTTGGAAGAAAGGAACTGGCGGGGAGAACGGCGGACTGCGCTCGACGGATGGCACGTCGATCCGCGGACCGTCGAAAGGAAGCTGATGCTGGACATGATCGAGACGATCGGCAAGGGGCGCTTCGCGCAGCGTCTCGCGACGCGCATCGTCGGCAAGGGGGTGCCGGGTTACGTCGAGCGCGCAATCCAGTTCGTGATCGACCGTGTCTGATCGCTTTCTCTATCGAGGGGCGGCGGAAGACCTGCGCGCCAACGACGCTCAATGGCGGGCCTACGAGTCGACCGGCCACTGCGTGCTGCTCGCCGGCCCTGGCAGCGGCAAGACGAAGACGCTCGCGACCAAGCTCGCCCGGATGCTGGACGAGGACGTCGAGGCACCGCGTGGCTTGGCCTGCATCACTTACAACAACGAGTGCGCCCGCGAGATCGAGCAGCGTCTGGACGCCCTCGGGGTGTCTCGGAGCGGCCGGGTCTTCGTCGGGACGGTCCATTCGTTCTCGCTGACGCAGATCGTGCTGCCCTATGCGCGGTCCGCCGGTCTCGGCCTTCCGGACGATTTCGAGGTGGCGACCGAGCAGCAGCAGCGGCAAGCGTTCGAACGGGCCTACAACCGCGTCGCACCGGGACCGCAAACCCCAGCAAGCTGGCGCTTCCGGGCAAACCGATATCGCCGGACGTATGTGAATCGGGGTCGCCCGGAATGGCGCGAGACCGACGCGACGCTGGCGGCCCTGGTCGAAACCTACGAGGCGGAGCTTCGCGCCTTGGGAACTGTCGACTTCGACGACATGCCGCTGCTGGCGCTTCGGGCCCTTGCCGAGAACGGATGGCTCCGCACCGCGCTCGTGGCCAAGTACCCGATCCTCGCCGTGGACGAATACCAAGACCTCGGCACGGCGTTGCATTCCATGGTGCTCGGGCTCTGCTTCCGGGCGGGCATGCGTCTGTTCGCGGTCGGGGACGTCGATCAGTCCATCTACGGCTTCATCGGGGCCGCCCCCGACCTCCTGCGCCGGTTGTCGGAGCGTGACGACGTCGAGACGATTCGGCTCGGGATCAATTACCGGTGCGGCTCGCGTATCGTCACCGCTTCGGAATACGCGCTCGGAGAGGCGAGGGGTTATCGCGCTTCGGATGGAGCGCCCGAAGGGACGATCTACTTCCATCCCAAGGCCGGCACGTCCGCGGATCGGGCACGTTTCCTCGTCGGCGAGTTGCTGCCGGCGATCCAGGGTCGCCATGCCGGTCTGCGTCTCGGCGAGGTCGCGGTCCTCTATGCCACCGCCTCGATGGGAGACGAGGTCGCCGACGCGGCGGCAGCCGCCGGCATTGCGACCGTCCGGACCGACGGGAACGCTCTCTACCCCCGCGGCAGCCGCCTGATGCGTTGGTTGGAGCAATGCGCCGTCTGGTGCTGCGGCGGGTGGCGGACGGGTCGACCGCGAATGGCGAACCTCGTCGAGGAAGGATGTCGTCTCTTTCGCGACGTCGTCGCCGACGAGGATGGGCGCGTCGTGTTTCGCCGGCTCCTGGTCGAGAACCTTTGGGCACACCGCGACGCTGCCGCGAGCTTGCACGACTGGCTCGCCGACATGGACGCCGAGATCGTCCGACCGATGGTGGAACGCGTACGGACGCTGGCCGAAGAACGTGAGACGCTTGTCGCGTTCATAGCCCGCCTCCACGACGGCGATCCTGGCGCTATGGCGCTCGGCGATTTTTCCGGCATCGGCATCGGGGCCGACCGCTTGAACCTGTCGACCCTGCACAGCGCCAAGGGACGCGAGTTCGACGTCGTCGTGCTCTTCGAGATGGACGAGGGCAAGCTTCCCCGCAACAACCCTCTCCAGGACGAGCTTCGGGAGGCGAGGCGTCTCTTCTATGTCGGCATCACCCGAGCGCGGAAGGAGGTCCACCTGATATACGGCATGCAGTCGCCGTCGCGCTTCGTGGCTGATCTCGAGCAGCGGCTTGCCGGGTCCGGGTAGGGCGCAGTCGGACGACCGGCCGGGCATACGACGTTGCGTCAGGACGCGACGCCGTTCGACGAGGCGGCGGTGTGGTCGCCTTCGACGAGGTTCTCGCCTCGTGGTCGACCGTCAGGACGTAGACCGCGCTCGCCGGTCGCAGAATGACGGTGTGACGCGCTCGGCTAGATCCATCCCCGCATCAACGCGTACCGGGCCGCCGCCGACACTGCGGCATGGATGATCGGCAGGGCGAGGATGGCGAACGCCGCCAGGACGAGACAGCCGGCTCGCGTGAAGGTCTTGAACTTGCGCAGCGCGATCTGACTCTGCACCGAAACCTGAACGGCGAGATCGTCCAGGTAGCGTTCCGTGCAGGACGATCCATCCGGCGGATAATAACGCTCTCGGATGCGATGGATGTATTGATCCGTCTTCAACGAGGCGATGTCGCCGAAGTAGAGAAGGTTCTTGGAACCATCCTCGTCGGAGTGATGGTGATGGTGAAGGAACCGCGGAAGGAACGATCTCAGCGTGAGGAGGGCGGCGACGAACAGGATGGGCAACACGGCCAGGAATGCCTTGTCGTAGTTCATCGGGAGCTTGTCGGGCGCTCTCAGCAGGCCGATGATCGCGCCGATCCAGACCGAGCAGAACGTCAGGAGAGCGGCATTCTTCGTCTCCGCGAACTTCACGAAGTCGATCATCCGCCCGTGATGGGTGGAGAGGAGTTTCTCGAAGCTGTCCTGCTGGTCGTCCTTCGCCATGCTGCAACTTCCCGATCAAGCCGCTTCTCGGACGGCCGCGTCCGAATGGCGCGCAAGCGGACAACCATCCATGGTTCCGCAGCACGTAACCTTCGCCTCGGCGAAGAATTCGAAGAACCTGCGCTCGGCTTCGACGCGTCCGCGAACGGACATCCCGAGATCGGCCAGCGCTCCGGCGTGATCCTCACAGGCGGTCAGCGGCAGGCGACGGTGGTTGGAACGCTCGCAGCGACAGCGCGAGCGCAACGTCATGATCTGCTGTCGCTCCTCGTTCAGCGTCGCGATCTTCTTCCCGTCGAGTAGGAGGCGAAGCCGTCGGCTACCCTTTCCGCGTACCGTCCGGGTCGTGAGGCGGTCCTCGCGCAGCACCGTCTCGAAGGACGGACCGAGTTTCGACGCGGCGATCTCCGCCCTCTTCTGGAAGCGCGACGCTTCCTGGCCATGGGCTCTGGCGTCGCCCTTGCCCGGCCAACGCCGTAGGCGCCCGGCCACGATCTGCCGGTGAAGGAAGATGAGCAGCTTCCCCCACCACAATTCGATGTCCGGGCGAGTGGAAAAGGACAGCGGTTCGTCCTCGTCCCAGTAGAGGCAGAACGTGCCCCCCGAGTTGATGTGACGCTCGGGACAGAAGCACGGCAGGTTGACCGGCGCCGCTTCCCTCGCGATCAGTGTGTCGGAAACCTCCGCGATCTCCAGGAGGAAGGTCGGACCGCTGGCGCCGGAGTCCAGCAGTGGACGGACGGATGCGAACATCCGTCCGGCGTCGCCTCGGATGAACTCGCCGCGGTTCACCTCGATCACCTCTCGAAGGAGCGCCAGCGCACTCACGACGGCTCTCCTACCCCTTCGAATAGGGTCGGAACGGCGTCGCAGCCGCCCGGGCGACCGCCGGGGTGCCGAGGACGACGCTGGACGCCCGTATCGCCTTCGCCGCCTTGTTGCCGTCCGCCTCGAGGCTCTCCATGACGACGTCGTAGGTCAGGCCCGACTGCAGCCGTCCAGAACCGAACAACGTCCGAACCGAAGCTGGACCCGTGTCGTAGGCGCTTTTTCCGATCGCGGTATCTGTCCCGTCGCAACGCTTCTGTTGATTCTCCGCTCCCACGACGGTGCGGCCGATCGCGCAGCGTACCCGCGAGCCTTGCATCCCGAGCCGCGTGATCGCCGTCGGTCCGATCTCGAATCCGATCGCGAGTCCCAGGTCGTCGACGGCCACGCCGTTGTCGCCCAGGCGTTCGAGCGCGAGTTCGAAACTGCTGCGGAGCGCCCCGGCACAGATCGCTCCGGTCGAGACCGTCGCCTCGACGTCGGTCGCCTGTGCCGTGCCGTCGAGCAGATGTCCGTGGACGCAGTCGCCTATGAAACGGATGCGTCGGCCGCCGAAATCGGCGGACAGCACACGGTCGAGTTCGGCACGGATCACGTGCAGGCAGCGGACGATGTCCTCCCGGTTGTCGTCCAGATGCGCGTCCACGTAAGCCGTGAAGTTGTCGATGTCGGCGTAAACCGAGACCGTTTCCATGCGTCTCGAGTTTCCCGGCGTCAGGACCGCGATGTCCAGATCCCTGAGTGGAGGGGTCGCTCGGGAGAATACGAAGGAGCCGATGGGGTTAGCATCGTTGTCCTTGCGCCATTCGTCGATGACGGTCGACTTGGAAACTTCGAGATCGGCGGCTTCCTCGCATTGCGCGATCTCGTCCGCGGTCAGCGCGGTGGTGGCGGTCTCGTCCTCGTCGAATTCGTCGAGACCGATGGCACGACGAGCTTCGTTGGTCAGGAAGATGCCGACCTGGGTCCCGTTCGATGCGAGCTTTGCCGCCATGTTCGCCGGTTGGCCGAGAAACAGCGGTTCGCGATAGCCGCTTCGACCGTTGTTGACGACGAGTGCGCGTCCTGTGTCGATGCCCACGCGAACCTCGGCGTCGGGAATATGCTCGTCGTCGTCGCCGGTCTCGGCGAGGACGTCGACGACGAGCTTGGCGATGGCGACGGCACGGTTGACCCGCGTCGCCTCGTCGTCGTCACCGTAGGGCTTGGCCACGACGGCGTGCAGACGCTGGTTGTGGAAGTCGACGCGCCTGGTGTTGGTCTTTCGCAGGATCCGATGCACGGCCCGTTGATGAAGGTTCAGGAAGCGTAGGGCGCGTTTGTGGCTCGTGATCCCGTCGACCTCGGTGGAGGACAGGATGCCCTCGAAGTTCAGGATGTCGACGTAGAGGTGAACGGCGTCCATCCGGTACGCCTTATTCGTCGGAATCGACTCCAACGACATGTCACGCTTGTAGTCGACGATCTCGACCGTTTCGACGTCTTTGAGCTTCCTGTCGATGGCCGCCTTCGCGCGATCGTGCTTCCAGTTGTTGGCCATGTGTCTTCTCCGTCTGACCGTTGCTGCCGCGCTTCGCCGAACTGGCATCTGAGCGTGAGGCCGCTGCTGTTCGTCCGAGCCGGGTACACAAGGCCTGACGATTTTCCTGTTTTGTTCCTTTGACGAGTCCTGCACGCCGATCGGCGTGCAGGAGTATCTTTTCATTGGTTCACCTGATCAGGGTGAGCCGGTTTCATGCGATTTTGAGCAGGTTATAGTGACGTTGAGCCAGATGCGGTGACGCGTCAGGCGCGACCATCATTTGCGATGAGCTTGACCAGCATATGCGGTTGAAGACCGTCTTTTGGGATGATCCACAAACAACAACCATCATGAGCACCCGGAAGTGCTGCCGCAGGTGTCGCACTTCAGGCAGGTGCCGTTGCGGACCATGGTGAAGTTCGAGCATTCCGGGCAGCTGTCGCCGGTGTAGCCCTTCATCATGGCGACCGCCCGGCGGTTCGTTTCCGTCGCTTTCGAGGCGATGGCCGGCCGTTCGTCGGGCTGGAGGGAAGCCGCGCCCTCGAACAGCGCCCGCGTCGCCGGTTCGGCATCGCGGCGCAGGCCCGTCACCGGCTCTGCCGCCGTCGTCGAGGGGGCGACGGCGAGCGCGCCGGACCGGGCGACGGCAGGCGAGGCGGTCATCGCAGCGCGCGGCGCGGGAGCGCCGGCGGCGCGGACCGGAGCGTTGCCGCCAGCCGGATCGTTGGAGGATACGATCCGAAGGTTGCCGGTCTGCCCGCGCACCATGCCGGACGAGATCGGGGAGGGGGCCGGCTTGCTCTCCTGGCCGCGGGTAGCGAGGTCCTCCGGCTGGACGTGAGCCAGGTCGTTGCGGCCGAGATAGGAGACCGCCAGTTCGCGGAACACGTAGTCGAGGATCGACGTCGCGTTCTTGATCACATCGTTGCCCTGCACCATGCCGGCCGGCTCGAACTTCGTGAAGGTGAAGGCGTCGACATACTCCTCCAGCGGCACGCCGTACTGGAGGCCGAGCGACACCGAGATCGCGAAGTTGTTGATGAACGCCCTCAGCGCCGAGCCTTCCTTGTTCATGTCGAGGAAGATCTCGCCGAGGCGGCCGTCGTCGTATTCGCCGGTGCGAAGGAAGATCGTGTGGCCGCCGATCTTGGCCTTCTGGGTGTAGCCCTTGCGGCGGGTCGGCAGCTTCTCCTGACTGCGCACGACCTTCTCGACCGTGCGCTCGACGATCCGCTCGACGATGCGCTCGGCGATCTCGGCAGTGCGGGCCGCGGCCGGGGCCGCGATCAGCGCGGCCGCCGCGTCCTCGGCATCATCGTCCTCGTCGTCGTCGCCGATCAGCGAGGCGTTGAGCGGTTGGCTGAGCTTCGAGCCGTCGCGGTAGAGGGCGTTCGCCTTCAGCGCGAGCTTCCACGACAGCCTGTAGGCCTTGTCGCAGTCCTCCACCGTCGCGTCGTTCGGCATGTTGATCGTCTTCGAGATCGCGCCCGAGATGAACGGCTGCGAGGCCGCCATCATGCGGATGTGCGATTCGACCGACAGGAAGCGCTTGCCGATGCGGCCGCACGCATTGGCGCAGTCGAAGACCGGCAGGTGCTTCTCTTTCAGGTGCGGCGCGCCTTCCAGCGTCATCGCCCCGCAGACATGGACGTTCGCAGCCTCGATGTCCTTCCGCGAGAAGCCGAGGAAGGGCAGGAGCTCGAACGTCATGTCGGCGAGCTGCTCGTCGGTGACGCCGAGCCCGCGCAGGAAGTCGTCGCCGAGCGTCCAGCGGTTGAACACGAACTTGATGTCGAAGGCCGACTTCATTCCCGCGTTCAGCTTCTCGACCTCGGCATCGCCGAAGCCCTTGGCGCGCAAGCTACCGGGATTGATCGCCGGGGCTTGGTTCATGTTGCCATGGCCGACGGCGTAGGCCTCGATCTCGCCGATCTCGGCTTCCGAGTAGCCGAGCGTGCGCAGAGCTTCCGGCACCGCGCGGTTGATGATCTTGAAGTAGCCACCGCCGGCGAGCTTCTTGAATTTCACCAGCGCGAAGTCGGGTTCGATGCCGGTCGTATCGCAGTCCATCACGAGGCCGATCGTGCCGGTGGGGGCGACGACGGAAACTTGCGCGTTGCGGTAGCCGTGCTGCGCGCCGAGTTCCACCGCTTCCGTCCAGGCCGCCTTCGCCCGGCCCGACAGGCGCTTGTCGCGAAGCGAGGCGTGGTCGAGCGGCACGGGATCGACCGAGATGCCCTCGTAGCCGTTGGCGATGCCGTGCGCGGCGCGGCTGTGGTTGCGCATGACGCGCAGCATATGCTCGGCATTGCGCTCGTAGTCAGGGAAGCTGCCGAGATGGGCGGCCATCTCCGCCGAGGTCTTGTAGGAGACGCCGGTCATCAGCGCCGAGACCGCGCCGCAGATCGCCCGGCCTTCCGCCGAATCGTAGGGGATGCCGCTCGTCATCAGGAAGCCGCCGATATTGGCGAAGCCGATGCCGAGGGTGCGGTAGTCGTAGGAGCGCTGCGCGATCTCCTTCGACGGGAACTGCGCCATGAGAACGGAGATCTCGAGGACGATCGTCCAGAGCCGCGTCGCGTGCTCGAAGTTGGCAGTGTCGAAGCGGCCGTCCTTCTCGCGGAACTGGGTGAGGTTCACGCTGGCGAGGTTGCAGGCCGTGTCGTCGAGGAACATGTATTCCGAGCACGGGTTCGAGGCGACGATCGGGCCGGCGGCCGGGCAGGTGTGCCAGTCGTTGATCGTCGTGTGGTACTGGACGCCCGGATCGGCCGAGGCCCAGGCCGCGTAGCTGACGCGCTCCCAGAGTTCCTTGGCCTTCAGCGTCTTCGTCACCTTTCCGGTGATGCGGGCTGTCAGGTTCCACTCGCCGTCGTTCTCGACCGCGCGCAGGAATTCGTCGGTGACGCGCACCGAGTTGTTGGAGTTCTGGCCAGCCACCGTCAGGTAGGCCTCCGAGTCCCAGTCGGTGTCGTAGATCGGGAAATCGATCTTCGTGTAGCCCTGCCGCGCGAACTGGATGACGCGCTTGGCGTAGTTCTCCGGCACCTGGGCGCGCTTGGCGTCCCTGATGGCACGCTTCAGGGCGGGGTTCTTCGAGGGGTCGAAGCAGTCGTCGCCCGAGCCCTCGCAGTTCACGCAGGCCGAAAGGATCGCCTTCATGTGCTTCGAGACGGTCTTCGAGCCGGTGACGAGCGCCGCGACCTTCTCCTCCTCGCGCACCTTCCAGTCGATGTAGTTCTCGATATCCGGGTGATCGATGTCGACCACCACCATCTTCGCGGCGCGGCGCGTCGTGCCGCCGGACTTAATGGCGCCGGCCGCGCGGTCGCCGATCTTCAGGAAGCTCATCAAACCGGAGGACTTGCCGCCGCCCGACAGCCGCTCGCCCTCACCGCGCAGCTTCGAGAAGTTCGAACCGGTGCCGGAGCCGTACTTGAACAGGCGCGCCTCGCGGACCCAGAGGTCCATGATGCCGCCCTCGTTCACGAGGTCGTCCGAAACGGACTGGATGAAGCAGGCGTGCGGCTGCGGATGCTCGTAGGCCGAAGACGAGCGGGTGAGCTGGCCGGTGCGGTAGTCGACGTAGAAGTGACCCTGGCCGGGGCCGTCGATGCCATAGGCCCAATGGAGACCGGTATTGAACCATTGCGGCGAGTTCGGCGCGACCTTCTGCGTCGCAAGCATGAAGGCGAGTTCGTCGCGGAAGGCGAGGGCGTCTTCCTCGGCGTCGAAGTAGCCACCCTTCCAGCCCCAATAGGTCCAAGTGCCGGCGAGGCGGTCGAAGACCTGCCGGCCGTCCATCTCCGAGCCGGTACGCTCGTTCTCGGGCAGCGAGGCGAGCGCGGCTTCGTCCGCGACGGAGCGCCAGAGCCACGAAGGAACGTCGTTCTCCTCGACCTTGCGCAATACCTTCGGCACGCCGGCCTTGCGGAAATACTTCTGCGCCAGGATGTCCGAGGCGACTTGGCTGAACTGCGCCGGCACGTCGATATCGGCGAGGCGGAAGACCACCGATCCGTCCGGGTTCCTGATCTCGCTCGTCGCCTTGCGGAACTCGACGGACTCGTAGGCGCTTTCGCCGGCCTTCGTGTGGCGGCGTTCGATCTTCATACCCATCGCCCCGTTCCTTTCCCACGCAACGTCGGCTGGAGAATGCGACCTGTCCTTCGCCGAATCTCTCCGGCGTCGGTCAATCGAAGCGATCAGCCGTTATTTAGTATTTCCGGTGTCTCGCACCACTACATATAGTGTGTAAGCGAGTCGCCTACCATCGTCCAGCGGAGTCTTCGGGCATTCGCCTGATGGTTAAAATGCGAGCGATCGCCGGGTTCCGCACAGTCGGGACTCAAGTATCCGGAGCTTGCGCGGTTCCGTTGCTGAAAAGTTATCCACAAGATGTAGTGGGCGACGTCCGGATCGTCGGCCGATATAGCCGCGGGCGCAAGGCCACGCACACCGAGAAAGCCGCCGCGGCAGCTTTCTGGGGAGGACGAACCGAAAGACGGGGAAAAGCGGGATACGGGCCTTTCGGCCGTTCAGCCGGCCGTATCCTTCGACAATGGCGCTTGGAAGCTGAGACCGAGATCCCAAGGGAAGAAGATCCAGGTGTCCTGGCTGACCTCGGTCACGAACGTGTCGACCAGCGGCCGGCCCTTCGGTTTGGCGTAGACCGTGGCGAAATGCGCCTTCGGCAACATGGCGCGCACGAGACCCGCCGTCTTGCCGGTATCGGTGAGGTCGTCGACGATCAGGATGCCTTCGCCCTCGTCGTCCAGAAGCGTCGGGGACACGTCCTTCAGCACCTTCAGTTCGCCCTGCTCGTCGTACTCGTGGTACGAGGCGATGCAGACCGTCTCGATGAGGCGCGTGCCGAGCTCGCGGGCGATGATCGCGGCCGGCACGAGGCCGCCGCGCGTGATGCAGACGATCGCGCGCCATTCCTTCCGGACGCCGGCCAGCCGCCAAGCGAGGGCCCGCGCATCGCGGTGGAACTGGTCCCAGGAGACGGGAAAGGATTTCTCAGGAGTCATCGCAAGGGTTCCCGTTCGGCCGTCGCTGCCGTTAAACGGATCGGGCGGCCAAGCGCAAGCTCAAGCGCCGCGCGCGGCCCGATCCTCGCCCGTCCGGCGCACCATGTCCTCGATCGCCGCGCGGGCCGCTTCCAGCGCACCGGCGTCGCGCGAGCGGGCGACGAGCTCGGTGAAATGCCGGCCGTCCTCCGACCGCGGATAGGAACCGATTGCGACGCCGGGATGCTGCTTCTGGATGTCGCGCAACGGACCGCCGATCTCGCCCTCCGGCCAGGGACAGTGGATCGCGGCGCTTAGGATCGGAACGCCGGTCGGCAGTTCCTTCATGACGTTGTCGAGCATCGCCTGGAATACCGACGGGACGCCCGCCAGCACGAAGACGTTGTCGACGCGAAACCCCGGCGCGACGGAGACGGGATTGTCGACGAGGCTCGCGCCCTCGGGCGTTCGGGCCATGCGCCGCCGCGCCTCGGTGAACTCGAGGCCGCGATTGGCGTAGTTCTCCGCCAGCCGGCGCAGCGCTTCGGGGTGCTCCGAGACCGGCAGCGCGAAGGCCGCGCCGACGGCGTCCGCCGTGATGTCGTCGTGCGTCGGCCCGATGCCGCCGGAGGTGACGACGAAGTCGTAGGTCCGGCGCAGCGTGTTCAGCGTGTCGGCGATCTGCGTCGGCTCGTCGCCGACGATCCGCACTTCCTTGAGATCGATCCCCGCCACCGTGAAGACCTCGGCGAGATGGCCGATGTTCCGATCCTTCGTGCGGCCGGACAGGAGTTCGTCACCGATCGCGAGCATCGCGGCGGTCGGTGCGGGCATGCTGGTCATCGGGACCTCCGGGGCGAAAGGCGCGCCGCAATAGGCGGAGCCGGCCGCGAAAAGGCAAGTCCCGCCGCCGCCACGCCGCGTCGTCTTCCGTCCATGGACGGTGCGTCGCGGGAGACACGCTTTTCAAACCCGGCGCCTTGCTGTCTTGTCGCCGGCGAGTCGGCGGGAGGCGCCGACGCCATGGAAGGGTCGAGCGATGGCGAAGGTTCTGGTTCTCTACTATTCGAGCTATGGCCATACGCGGCAGATGGCGCAGGCCGCGGCCGAGGGGGCCGAGGCCGCCGGCGCGACGGTGGACGTGAAGCGCGTGCCCGAGACCGCGCCGAAGGAAGTGGCGGAAGCCGCGCATTTCCAAGTCGACACCACCCACACCGAGGCCCAGCCCGACGATCTGGCCAACTACGACGGCATCATCGTCGCCAGCCCCACCCGCTACGGCAACATGTCCTCGCAGATGGCGTCGTTCTGGGATCGCACGGGCGGGCTCTGGTTCCAGGGCAAGCTGATCGGCAAGGTCGGCGCGGCGATGTCGTCGACGGCGACCCAGCATGGCGGCAACGAGGCGACGCTGTTCTCCATCCACAAGACGCTGCTGCATCACGGCCTGATCCTCGTCGGCCTGCCGTATTCCTTCCAGGGGCAGATGGACAATTCCCAGGTCGTCGGCGGCTCGCCCTACGGTGCGACGACCATCGCCAGCGGTGACGGTTCGCGCCAGCCGAGCCAGATCGAGCTCGACGGCGCGCGTTTTCAGGGACGGCTGGTGGCCGAGACGGCCGCGAAGCTCTTCGGCTGATCAGGGACGCGCATGCGATGCGGGGCGCCGCGGCGAGCGGCCCTCGACGCTCAGAAGCTTTCGACGATGCGGGCGTCGTCGAGTTGGAACCGGTCTTCGACGGCGAGCTCGAAACGCAACCGATCGAGCGCGGTGTTCTGCGATTTGAGCCGGTCGAGAAGCGCCTGCGCGGCATCGCCGCCGCTCATGTCGAGCACGGGAGCCTCCAGTCCGATCAACCAAAGGTTGCTATCAAAAGTGCTGTTCGTCATTGCCGTCTCCTCAACGGCTCGAGTGAACGCAGCAGGACATGGGCTACGCCCTCTTGTACCGCAGGTCGGGAGGCGTTCCAACTAATGGGTGCGCAGGAAAGGAAATAAATCGTTAAGTGGAGACGAAAGGTCGCGGCACCACCCCGGTCGTCGGGACGGCGGTGCGGACGGCGGGAATCGAACCCGCAATCCCGAAGGCGACGGATTTTAAGTCCGCTGCGTATACCAGTTCCGCCACGTCCGCTCCGCGGCTTTCAGTAGATGGGCCGATGCCGGGATGGCAAGTATCGGAAGGGCGTCTCCGGAGTGGACAAAGGCCGGCCCTCCCGTTAGCGGCAAGCGCATGACCGAAGCCTCATTCCAATCCCGCGTGGCCGACGCCGAACGGTCGCTTCGCGACCTGTTCCCGCCGACGCCACTGCAACTGAACGAGCACCTTTCGGCGAAGTACGGCGCGCGCATCTTCCTGAAGCGCGAGGACCTGACGCCGGTTCGCTCCTACAAGATCCGCGGTGCGTTCAACTTCATGCGCAAGCGCATCGCGGAAGGCGCGGGCGCCGGGCGCTTCTGCTGCGCCTCCGCCGGCAACCATGCGCAGGGCTTCGCCTTCGCCTGCCGCTTCTTCGGGCTGAAGGGCCGCGTCTTCATGCCGGTGACGACGCCGCAGCAGAAGATCCAGAAGACGCAGATGTTCGGCGGCGACGCCATCGAGGTCGAACTGGTCGGCGACTATTTCGACGACTGCTACGCGGCGGCCAAGGCCTATGCAGCGTCGTCCGGCGCCGAGCTGGTGCCGCCTTTCGATCACGAGGACATCATCGAGGGTCAGGCGACGGTCGCCCGCGAGATCGTCGCGCAGCTCGGCGACGAGGCGGCCGATCTCCTCGTCCTGCCGGTCGGGGGCGGCGGGCTCGCTTCGGGCATCACGCGCTACGTCTCGGATCTCGCCGGTCCGCGTCCGACGATCCGTTTTGCCGAGCCGGCCGGCGCGCCGAGTCTGCGAACCAGCCTTGAGCAGGGGCGGGTCGTGCGGCTGGAGCAGCTCGAAGGCTTCGTGGACGGCGCGGCCGTGGCCGAGATCGGCGCGATCCCGTTCGAGACGCTGCGGCGCGCGGCGCCAGCCGATGTCGTCCTGTCGCCGGAAGGCCGGCTCTGCGGCACGATGCTGGAAATGCTGAACATCGAGGGCATCGTGCTGGAGCCCGCCGGCGCGCTCGCCATCGACGCGCTGCACGATCTGCGGCCGCTCGTGGAAGGCCGGACGGCGGTGCTGGTCGTCTCCGGTTCCAACTTCGACTTCGAGCGCCTGCCGGACGTCAAGGAACGAGCGCTGCGCTTCGACGGCTTGAAGAAGTATCTCATCCTGCGGCTCGCGCAGCGGCCCGGCGCGCTGCGCGACTTCCTAGGCCTGCTCGGACCCGACGACGACATCTCGCGCTTCGAATACCTGAAGAAGTCGGCGCGCGACTTCGGCTCGATCCTGATCGGCATCGAGACGAAGAACCCGGCGAACTTCGAGACGATCTTCCGCCGCCTGGAAGAAAGCGGCACGGCCTATCAGGACATCACCGAGAACCGCATCATGGCGGACCTCCTGATCTGACGTTCAGGATTTCGGCAGCGCCTGAACCCATTCGGCGATGCGGTTCGCCAGCGCTTCCGTGGTGCCGGGCGAGACGAGGTCTCCGGCGAGGATATGGCCGTTCGGGTCCGTCGTATCCGGCACTTCGACCACGTCCTTCCGCGCCGGCCATCGGTCGATGAGCGCACGGGTCTTCGCTGGATCGACGACCTTGTCGTTCGGATTGAACAGGAACAGCGCGGGGAGGGCGATCCGGCCGATGTCGCTGGTTCGCGCCGCCCGGACGAGCGCGCCCATCGTTAGGAGCGCGACCGTCGGATAGCGTTCCGTCCAGACCGCCGCGATGCGGGGGTCGCCGCTCGTCGCCCCCCATTCGGGGCCGAAGAGCCTCGGCCCGAACTCGCGCGCGAACGGCAGGTCGAGCACGAAGCTGCGTCGGTCCTTCGGCCCGAAATTCGGCGAAAGCAGCACGAGGCCGGCGACATCGCGCATCAGTTCCGGGTCGCTTGCGCCGAGCACCGCCAGCGTGCCGCCTGTCGAGTTACCGATGACCACGACCCGCTCGCCGAGCCGGCGTCCGATCGCCAGCGCTTCCGCCAGATCGTTCCACCAGTCGTTGACGCTCGCTTCCGCCATCGCCGCGCCGTTGCGTCCATGCCCGGACAAGCGGGTGAGGAACAGGTTCGCGCCGAGCCGCTGCGCGACGAGGTCGGGCAGGGGACGCAACTCGTCCTTCGACGCGGAGAAGCCATGAATGTAGACCAGCGCGATCGGCGTGCGGGCTCGGCTCGCCGGATAGGCCCAGCGGATTTCCTTGGCGGCTTCCGGCCGGAGGTTCGGAACGTCCGCTTCCGCCCGGGCGAGATAGGCATCCAGGTCGCCGCCGAGGGCGGCCGGATCGAAACGCAGGGTCAAATCCACGGGCTCGCGTGGTCCGAGCAGCCAGACCGCACCGAGTGCCAGAACCAGCAACAGCGCCAGCGCGGCGACGATCTTCAGGACCGTCCCGCCTCGTCTGCCTTTCCGCCGCTCAGCCATCGATCGCCGGTGTCACGACGAGGCGCTTTTCGACGCAGACGAAGCCAGCGCCGAGGTAGAGCGGCAGTGCCGCCGGGTGATCGAGCGTGTTCGTTTCCAGCGTCACGATCGACGCGCCGGTGTCGAACGCGGCGACGATCGCCTCCGAGAGGAGGTAGCGGGCCAGATGGCGGCCGCGGAAGCGCGGCATGATGCCGAAATGCACGATCCGCGTCCGACCGTGCCGACGGCCGGTTTCGAGCTCGAACCAGCCGGCCGCCGAACCGTCGGCTTCCAGCACGAACACCGTGATGTCGGACGAATGGATCTCCGACGCCAGCGCCGCGTCCGGCACGAGCCGCGAGGTCCAGTGATGCGGCTTGCCGACCGCAAGATAGAGTTTCCGATAATCGTCGAGCGGAATGTTCGGCAGCCGGTGGAGGTGGAGGCGCTCGGGAATTGCTGGGGGCGAAACGCGCTCCGGATGCTTGCGCAACTCCAGTTGCGAGACCGTCGCTTCGATGAGCCGCGTCACGGCTTCGCCGCGACCTGTCGCGCGCCGCCGGTCTCGACCGGCGTGTCGGCGGCCGAGCCCCATTCCGTCCACGAGCCGTCGTAGAGCCGAGCCTCCGTGTTGCCGAGCGAGGCCAGCGCGAAATTGATGACGGCCGCCGTGATCCCCGAGCCGCAGCTCGTCACCACCGGCGCAGCCGGGTCGATGCCGGCCCGCTCGAACTCCGCGCGAAGCTCCGCGGGTGTCTTCAGCCTGCCCTCCCGGCCGAGAACGGTGAAGGGCAGGGATCGCGCGCCCGGTATGTGCCCGGAGCGAACGCCGGCGCGCGGTTCCGGCGCGCTGCCCTCGAACCGTTCGGCCGACCGGGCGTCGGCGACCGCGACGTCGCCCGTTTCGACATGCTGCCGCATCTCCGCGAGGGTCACGACGGCATCCGCGTCGAACGTCGGGTGGAAGGTCTTCGGCAATGGATGCGCGGAGCCGCTCTCCGTCGGCAGTCCTGCGGCCCTCCAGGCCGGGAAGCCGCCGTCGAGCAGCCGCACCCTGCGTGCGCCGAAGGTCCGGAACAGCCACCACGCCCGCGGCGCGGAGAAGAGACCAAGCCCGTCGTAGACGACGATCTTGTCGGTCTCGGCGACGCCGAGGGCTCCGGCTGCCGCCGCGAAACCCTCCGGCGAGGGGAGGGCATGCGGGAGCGTCGAGCCGGGATCGACCACCGCGTCGTGATCGAAGAACACTGCGCCCGGCACGTGCGCCGCCGCGAACTCGGCCTTCGCGTCGCGCCCCTGCGCCGGCAGGTGCCAGGACGCATCGACGATCGGGAGGTCCGGCGAGCCGAGCCGGTCGGCCAGTTCCTTCGCGGTGATGAGATGCGGATTGGCTTCCATGATGCGTCCCCGATGCAGGATGCGGGTCAAGCCGGCAAGGGGCCGAAGCGAAGACGCATGCGGCGGTTCACCTTGCCCTTCTTCTCGATCTTGCCGACATGGATCTCGCCGATCTCCCCGGTCGACCGGACATGCGTGCCGCCGCAGGGCTGGGCGTCCACCGAGGCGTCCGCGCCGATGCAGACCAGTCGGATGCAGCCGGTGCCGCGCGGCGGCTTGACGTTCGCCGATTTGACCAGCTCGGGATTGCGGTCGAGTTCGTCTTCCGTGATCCAGCGGGTCCAGACCGGATGGTCGGCGTGAACGAGCGCCATCAGCTTCGCGGTGATGCCGGCCTTGTCGGCTTCCGCATCAGGGATGTCGAAGTCGATGCGGCTTTCCTCCTCGCCGACCGCCGCACCGGTTACGGGGAACGGGCAGATGACGGACAGAAGGTGACAGGCCGTGTGCATGCGCATCAGCTTATGCCGCCGCTCCCAGTCGAGTTCGAGGCGCAGCGTCTCGCCGGGAGCGGGCAGCGGCGCGCCTTCCTCGGCGAGGCACAGCACCGCAGCGCGGCCGGGCGCGTAGACGGTCTCGACGATGCGAAAGGAGGAGCCGTCCGGCATTCGCGCCGTGCCGGTATCGCCGGGCTGACCGCCGCCGGTGGCGAAGAACTGCGTGCGGTTGAGCACGATGCCGCGCTCGCCCTCGATCCGCAGGACCGTGCCTTCCGCCTCCCGAAGATAGGCGTCGTCGTAGTGGAGCTGCAGGGTTTCCATCAGCCGGCCGGCACGAAGGGAATGTCGAATCCGCGCTCGCGCGGCTCCATCCAAGCCGGGACGGGAAGGTGCTTCGAGCGCAGGAAGTCCGGGTTGAACAGCTTCGACTGGTAGCGGTTGCCGTAGTCGCAGAGGATGGTGACGATCGTATGCCCCGGTCCCATCTCGCGGGCCATGCGGAT
Organism: Plantimonas leprariae; assembly: GCF_008802405.1. Classification (GTDB taxonomy): domain Bacteria; phylum Pseudomonadota; class Alphaproteobacteria; order Rhizobiales; family Rhizobiaceae; genus Plantimonas; species Plantimonas leprariae. Next base: position 354,093 of record NZ_VZDO01000002.1, on the reverse strand, counting down.
CGCGCCGGCGACGTTCACGCCCGACGAACCGCCGAGGCAGAGGCCTTCCTCGACCAGGAGGTCGAAGACGATCCGCACCGCTTCCTCATCGGCGACCTGACATGCGAAATCCGGCCGGAAACCTTCGAGATTGCCGGTGATCCGCCCTTGCCCGATGCCTTCGGTGATCGACGAGCCTTCGGAGCGGAGTTCGCCGGTCGTATAGTAGCTGTAGAGGGCGGCGCCGATCGGATCGGCAATCCCGATGCGGATGTGGCCGGAATGCTTCTTCAGCCCAGCCGCGACGCCGGCGAGCGTGCCGCCGGTGCCGACGGCGCAGATGAAGCCGTCGATCTCGCCGCCGGTCGTGCTCCAAATCTCCTCCGCCGTCGTCACCATATGGCCTTCGCGGTTGGCGACGTTGTCGAACTGGTTCGCCCAGATCGCGCCCTGCGGATGCGTTCGGGCAAGCTGCTCGGCCAAGCGGCCGGAGAGCTTCACGTAGTTGTTCGGGTCCTTGTAGGGGACCGCCGGGACCTCCACGAGTTCGGCACCCATCAGTCGCAGCGCGTCTTTCTTCTCCTGGCTCTGGGTTTCGGGGATCACGATCACCGTGCGGTAGCCGAGCGCGTCGGCGACCAGCGACAGGCCGATGCCGGTATTGCCGGCCGTGCCCTCCACGATGACGCCGCCCGGCTCCAGCAGCCCCTTCTTCTCGGCATCCTGCACGATGAACAGGCCGGCACGATCCTTCACCGACTGGCCGGGATTCAGGAACTCCGCCTTGCCGTAGATCTCGCAGCCCGTCTCTTCGGACGCGCGCTTCAGCCGGATAAGCGGCGTGTTGCCGATCGCACCGAGAACGTTGGGATGTCTGGACATGGAGTGCTGAAACGCCGAAACACCGGAAACTCGTGCTGGCCCGGAAACTATTGTCGGGGTCGCGCCAAGGCAAGCAGCGGAGGACGGCGATGGCGGCGATTGTCGGGCTCGACCACGTCCAGCTCGCGATGCCGGCCGGCAGCGAAGCGGCGGCGCGGGCCTTCTATCGCGACGTGCTCGGCCTCGCGGAGGTGCCGAAGCCGGCGAACCTCGCAAAGCGCGGCGGCTGCTGGTTCGAAGGCGGAACGGCGAAGCTGCATCTCGGCGTCGAGGCGGATTTCCGGCCGAGCCGGAAGGCGCATCCGGCGCTTCTCGTCGACGATCTCGGAGCATTCGCCGCGTATCTCCGCGAGCGCGGCGTGGAGCTCGTCCGCGACGAACCGCTACAGGACTTCGAGCGCGCCTACGTCTCCGACCCGTTCGGCAACCGGATCGAGCTGATGCAGCCGAGCGGCTGAACGCCGGAGCGCGCTCCCCGACATGTTTCGACGGGGATCGGATCGGGACCGTCCAAATATGGCAACGATTCGATGGTATCTCTGGTGCAAACACGAGGGGTCGAAATCTTGCGAACTGCAATCGGCATGATCGCCATCGCGATAGGCGTTTCGGGATGCAGCACCACCGGGTCGCCGCTGCTCGGATCGTCGCAGCGCTACGCCTATGCCGCACCGCAGATGAACTTGACCTCCGCCATGCCATCCGCTGCTACGCCGACGCCCATTCCGGCATCGGCGGGCGCTGCGGCACGAGCCGTCACCGATCTTCCGACCACCGCCGAACTGCCGGTCTACGATGAGACGAAGGATCCGTATGTCACCGCGGTCCTGCTGCCGCCAGCGGACTCCAAGGAATTCGAGGACGAGATCGGCCCGGACGGCAAACGTATCGTCCTCGCGCCGATCGCAACGCTCGACGTGATCGACGTGCGAGACGGCCACAAGGCGCTGGTTGCCGCCAACCCCGAGTAGGCGCCTCCTCAGCGCAACCAGCGCACCGTTTCCGCCAAATGAGCATGAGGCAATGATGCGAGCGCCCGATGGCAGAGCGCGGGACGTGGAGACGTCAGCCTCGACGCGCTCTCAGCCTATCACCGATCAGCTGCATTCCGTGACGATGGACGAAGTCGAAAAGTGGCTCCCCGAGCTGGACTCGAACCAGCGACCATTCGATTAACAGTCGAATGCTCTACCAACTGAGCTATCGGGGAACGTTGCCCTCAGTCGAGCGTGGGGAGCCTATAGCGAAGTCGGATCGCCTTGCCAAGGCGGCGCGGCCAAGAAATCACGGGCGAGTATCCGCCTGAGGAAAAGCTCGCGGAACGACCGGATCGTTCCCACATTGGCGAGTGGAAGGGACGATCGATCCGCCTGCGTGGAGACGGAATGCCCGAGCATCGGCAAACAGCGACGACGCCGTTCTTCCGCCTTCGGGGAAGGACCATCCGGATTTTCGGGCGCTCGTTCGATCTTCCGGCTTCGCGCCTCGCCCGGATCGTGATCGGCATCCTCCTGATCCTCGGCGGCTGCTTCTCGATCCTGCCGGTGCTCGGCATCTGGATGCTGCCGCTCGGCTTTATGGTGCTGTCGATCGACATCGCGTTCATCCGCCGCCTGCGCCGGCGGGTCGAAGTCCGTTGGACGCGGTGGTGCGCCGAACGACGCGCCGGGAAACAGGCCGGATAGCGCCGAGGGCCTGCGATCAGCGCAGCCGGGTCGGCCGCCAGACGATCGTGTCCGGCATGCGGTCTCGATCGACCTCCATCGATCCGATCTCGCAATCGCGCGCGTCGCATTCGCTGCATCGGAACCTGATCGCGCGAATGGAGGCGTTCGGATCGGCGAAGCCGACGAGGTCGGTTGCCAGAAACGAAGCGGCGTTCCCGCAACGCCTGCAACGCGCGGTGATGATGCGTTTCTCGCGAGCCGCCTGATCGAGCGAGTCGTTGATGCGATCCATTCGCCGACATTGGAACGAAAGATGAACGTTTTCAATCGCCGGATCGCGCTTGCGGATGGCGGCGGACCTCGCTAGTTAGGCGCGGCGAGGCCTCGTGGCGGAGTGGTTACGCAGAGGACTGCAAATCCTTGCACGCCGGTTCGATTCCGGCCGAGGCCTCCAGTGCCACACTTGGCGCATTGATATCGCTGGATTTTCCGTCATCCAGAACCGAACCGGGAGCCACACTCCTCGCGAGGTGTGGCAGTCCGTTCCCGAAACGGTCCCCTCGTCAGCTCTCGGCGGCGAGCAGACGGTCTCCGATCCCATCCCACGAAATGCGCTGGACGGCCTGCCGGGCGAGGCGGCTCCGGTCCGCGCGCGCGGTGTAGATCCGCGACGTCTTCGCGTCCTTCCAGCCGAACATCGCGTCGAGCATCTTGTCCGTCGCCTCGTTCTCGGCCTGGTTCGTCGCGAGGCCTTTGCGGACCGAATGCGCCGAGCAGTGCGGCAAGCCCGCCTGATCGAACCACTCCGACACTCGCTGGCCGAGGCCTTTGATCGAGTAGGGCTTGTCGTACTCGGTCCGCATGTAGGTTAGGCCAGCGACCGGATGCCAGGACAGCACCGTCTCGAGGACGGGATGGACCGGGATCACGATGTCTGTCGGCGCGCGGCCGCGGTTCTTGAACAGGCGCAGGTGCAGCTCGTCGCGGCGGCGGTGCTGAGGCCCGATCTGCGCGAGGTCCGAGACGCGAAAGCCGGTGAACATCAGCATGACGAGGGCGAAAACGGCTTTCGACCGGGGCCCGTGGTGCTCGATGAACTGCGCGATCTCGGCGGACGTGATCGTGTGATGGCCGGTCGACTGGACGCGGAAGGGCGCCGCCAGCTTCGCGACGTTCGGCGTGATCGCCTTGCCATTCTCCTGCGTCTCGAAGACCTGCCGCAGGATCTTCAGCCGCTCGTTCGCGGCGAAGGGCGTGTCCTTCTTCCGATCGCGTAGCGCCTCGATGTTCGCGACGTCGAGCTTGGCGATCGGCATATCGGCGAAGGCACGGCCGTCTGGCTCGGATGCCTTCAGCGGCTCGGCCCACATCGCTTCCATGATCTGCCGCCGCTTCGTCTGCGTCGTCAGGTCGAGCGTCGTGAAGGCGTTCGAGCGCATGTAGCGCATGCAGAGCCAGCGGAACGAGTTCGGCCGCGTCGGGCTCGCCATCGTCCAGCCGTCGCCGGCCGCCGGGTCGGGCTTCTCGATCTGCCGACGCGCCTTCCAGTACTCGGCCGAGAACTCCTCGCTGCGGATGTCGTCCGGCAGGCGGCAGATGCGCTTGCCCTCGAAGCGGAAGTAGTACCGCACCTTCCCGTGACGGGTCGGGTTCTTCTCGATGTAGGGAAGGTCGATATCCGCCACGGCCGTCATGCGGATGCCCGCCAGTCGTCCTCGCCCTGGTCCGGTGCCGCTACCTCTCCGGTCGCACCGTCCACCGGCCACTCGGAAATGTAAGCAGCCACCTCGGCCGTTATCCACAGTTTCCGCGTGTGCCAGCGCCGAGCGCGGGGCAGCAGCCCTTCGCGCACCATCTCGTCGATGCTGTTCGGGCTTACGCCGATCGCTTGAGCGAGCTCGGCCCGGCTGAGCGACAGGCGAGGGACGCTCGCGACGTCACCGGGCCTCATCGTCGTCTCCATAGGCGCAGGGTGCGCACTGCTTCGCGCCGGGCCCGCCGACGAAGCGTCTGTCGCACTGCCGGCAGCGGCACGTCTGGTTCCCCGGGCGCCAGCCCTTGAGCGCTGGTCGCTTGTCCGGGACGAGGTCGTCCGGCAGCGACGACGGACGCGCAGTCAACGCCTCGGGGCCTCCAGTCAACGCTTCGGCCTGTCTGCCGACGCCGACCGGCTCCTCCCGACGCGCTTGCGCATTGGCAAAATAGCCATGTGAGGGCGCGCGAACCGGCTCACCCGGCGCTGGGGCGAGTGCAGCGCCGCCTTCGCGTTGGGTGCCGGCGTCTCCGGCTTCTAAACCTGACTGCTGGGCAGGTTTTCCGCCGCGGAGCTTGCGCGCCTTCTTGAACCAGACGGCTGCCAGCCCCTTCCAGAGCGGAATCGTGTGGCTGTAGGCGAGCACGGTCGCCTCGCTGAGCGCCCCCGTGCCCTGCGCCTCGATATGCGCTGGCAGGGCTTCGGGGTCGATCGTACCGAACTGCGGGTCGGTCAGCAGCGCGTCCACGGCCTTGATGTGGTCGGCCTTGATCGGCGCGAGCCGGGCGCGGGCGAGGATGGTAAGGACCTGCTTGGCATGCTCCGCACCGCCCTTCTTCAGCAGCGCGGCGATCGCGGCAACCGACATGGATTCACCGGGCTCGTAGGACGATCCGCCAGCGGGCGGCATCCGGCGAATGCGAACGCCAGCGCGGGCACAGACTTCCGCCATCGTCTTCGCATCTTCATCGCCGGCCGCGAGCGACGCCACGAACATCTGCGGCTTCGTCACGCCGAGGCGATCCGTGTTCTGGCCGATGAAAGCCTTCGCCTGCGCCTCGGTGTCTGGCGCCTCGACGATCTGCACCGGGATCTCGGACACGAACGGGTTGCTCGCCGCCGCGGTGGCGCAGTGCTGGCCGTCAATCACCTTCAGCACCGTCCGACCGTTCTCGTCTTCGCTGTAGGCGCAGACGGGTGGCGTGAACTTCGTCCAGTCGAAGCCCTCGACGATCCGGCGGATCTGCCGCTGACCGCGCTCGCTGATCTGCCGCTGGTAGGCCTCATCCACGAACAGCGTGCGCGGGTCGACGAGCTCGAAGATCGGCATGCCCGTGGCGGGCGCGCCGGGCGACAGGCTGGTGACGTCGATCGGGAGGATCGAGCGGAGGGTCATTGTGGCCTCCGATGCTTCGGGCCGGAGCCGCTGGCGTCGTACAGGACACCCAGGCGGTCCATGAACGACTGCAGAGCCTTCCTGCCGATCGCCGCGAAGATGTAGTCGGGAAGGTCGTCGAGGTTGTCGCGCAACAGCTTGTCGAAACTCTGGACCATGTGTCCAACGATGACCTCGCTCTCGCCGTCGGCCCAAGGCGGCGGGCGAACGGTGAAAATCTGCTCGGCGCTCTGACGCCCGTAGGTGTCCGCCAGTCGCAGGTATGGCTGCAGTGCATCGTGCAGGTCCGTAGGCACATCGGCCAGCGGATCGAGCTCTGCGTTGGCGTTGATTTCCGCCCGGCTGAATGGTCGCTGCATGTCAGCCACGACTGTCGCGCTCCATCGCTTCCAGCGTCCACACCATCGCGCGAAGGTGCCGAACCATGTGCGGCATGAATTCCAGCAGTTGGTTCAGCGGTCGCTTGTCGAACAGGATCTCTTCCTGATCCGAATCGTCTGCATCTTCCGTTCCCGCCATCACCTTGCGATTCCACTCGACCTGCTGCTTCAGCCAGTCCGAGGCCCTCGTCTGGTATTCGAGCAGCATCTTCGCGGTGGCGAGCACATCGACCATCGGAACTTCAATCTCGGCCGGCATGTGCGGGTGGGCGGCAGCCTCGGGCCGAGGGCGTTCGGCTCGTCGATGCCGGACTACGTGCGCGACATCAGCGATCGGTTCCGAGCCGGTGCCGACGCCGACGCCGCCACCCGCGAAGGCAACTTCGCCCGGGCCGAGCGCCGATCGCGCGTCACCGCCGCCAGCCTCAGCCGGGCCGAGGCCGCCTTCGGATGGGTGGTATCCTACGTGCCCGACGTCGAGCTGCGGCATGCCCTGTTCGGCTTCGCCATGTGTCGGGCCCGGAAGTGGGACTTCAGCCGGTACATCGAGCGCCGAAACCGGCGGAATCCGACGAAAAGAGCGTGGAAGAAACGAACAGTCTACCGGTGGATTGCGTATGCGCAGCAACAGGTTGCGGATGGCTTGGACAAGAGTGGCGTCCTGTTGCCACCGGGAGCGGATTTACACGTGGCACATGAGAGGGCAGAAATCACGCCAGATCCTGATAGAACGGGATCTGGCGCGTGGTCGGCGCCCGGCAGAGCAGCGTAGTTCCGCCGGCCGATCAGCGGCTATTGTGAGAGCAAACGCTTGACCAATTCTACAAGCCTCTCACCGAATGGGCTTGCCGCTGCTGCCGCTGCTGCCGCAATACCGGCAGTCAACGAAATGATCGCTGAGGTCGCCAATTCGAACGCCGCCTTTTGCTTGTTGACATCTCGACGAGCCGACTTGTCTTCTTCGGCCGTAAAGGCTGGAAACTCGTCCGGGTGTTCGAGACGATACTTCTCGTTGTCGACGTCGTCATGATTGATGTTGTAACTGCGCAGTATATCGTCGTACCGCGCGCTGTATCGAGCAACAGTTCCTTCGTCGAAATCAACAAGGCCTCTAAGTTCTCTGCGCAGCGAGTTGATCTCAAGAGCGCATCTTTGAAACTGATCGGCCTTTACTGGATCCGCTGATGAGGTTTGCAGCAGGGATGATGCAAGGATCAGCAACGAGAATGCTACAGTTGTGAGATTGATTGCGCCCACGATAAAAGGTGGACTTGGCAGGAATGCCGGGATCAACGTTAAGATGATGACTGCCGCTGATGCATAAGCTGTCGTCGCGGTGCGCTTTCGATCACGAGTTTCCAGACGCTTTGATGCATTGAAACGAGCGCCCTTCGTGCGCTTCATTTCGCGAAGAAGTTGTTCATGTGAACTTCTGACCGTCTCGGTAGTCGGCTGCACGGTTTTCGTCTCGAACGAGTTCTCAGTCCGGTCGCTCAAGGATCGCACATGACCCTGGAAGGGGCGGAATCCGAAGCCAAATCGGTAATGTCATCGTAGCAATCGGAATTTGATGTTCGCAAGCCGAGGTTGCGCCTAAAGACTAGATTCCCTGATGCGCTGTCTTGGAACGAGCTCGAGACGCACGGAGCGGTGAAGGGCAGGCGGGCGGCCTAGCGGTAATCGCTCAGCGGGTCAGACGACCTCTGGAATCGACGCGGAACGGTGTCCGCCCGAGGTAGCGAGGCCGCGATTGGTAACGCGGTCGGTAGTATGGTCTACGACCGTTGTAGTACTCGGAACGCCGGTATCCCCGGTCGTAGTCATCTCGATAGATGCGCCGGTGATCGTCGTAGTAGCCTCGACGGTAGCCGTCGTCGACGCAGGCGGAAAGCGTGAAGCTGGTCACGCCGAGCGATGCCGCCATCAGGATGGAGCGAAGGTTCATTCTGTTCTCCTCTGCAGCGGCCACATGGGAGGTCGACAGATGGAGGCAAACCGCCATCGGATGGGTGGCTGACGAGATCCCAGCGAGGAGCGCCGCGAGCGGCAGTGGCAGAGCGATCTGCCGGCAAGCCCGAAGCCTCGCCGATGGACGGACGCCGCAAGGCACCATCGGGAACAGCGGCAAGAGTTCTGCAGGGTAGAGCAGTTCGGTAGCTCGCGTGGCTCATAACCACGAGGTCGCCCGTTCGAATCGGGCCTCTGCAACCAAGATCAGGACGGACGCCATCGCGAACGGGCTTGCGAAAATCGGTGAGCGCTCGCCGGTTATGCGATCCTGCCTCGAAGAGCCATTGCGGCGCCCAAATGAACCTAGCGTGGAAGTTCGCAGCGTTCGTCCTGTAGCCATTCCCGGCCCGACCGGGTGTTCTGCAGAAAGGGTCTGCACATGAAAGGCTCGGTCTTCCGAGGACTTCTCGCTGCCTGCATCACGATAATGCTGGCGGTCTTCGCGTTCGCCTCTCCTGGCTTCGCCACCGAACGCATCGGTCCGGCGGGTTACGAGCTCCGCGTCTACGATCCGGTCGACATCGGCATCGTCGCCACGCCTGCGATCACGGTCGATAACAGGCAGATGATCAAGGCGCCGTCGGTGCGAAGTTCGGCCGAGATCGGCTCGCTGACACCCGCTTACCACATGTCAATGCTGACCGACGGCCAGAGCCTGCGCGGCTTCCACATGCGATGTTAGGGGCGCGATCAACCGCCCCAGCATGAGGGGTCGCCGGCCGCCTTGGAACAGAAGGCCGGCAACCTTCATCTGAACGAAGTTCACTTCTTCCGAGCCTGCTCTGCGAGGAGGTCACGTATTTCGCCTAGCTGAGCAGCGATGTACTCGAGCGCCTTCGCCGACCGCATCTCGGCGGTAGCGCCAGGATGATCGATACTGGCTGGCACGAACCGCATATCGAAGGTGTGCTGCACACGGGCTTTCGCGAGATCTCGTTGTTCGTCACTCATCGGCGTCCTCCTGAAGTCGAGATGGAACCAAAAATCGGCGCAAACGACTCACGGTGGCAAGTAGCTCGGCTAGAGTACCTCGCCGAGCGCAAGAACGTCGGTCACTGCTTCTTCTGTGAGAAGCGTCGCATCTCCGGTGAACGCGGCCCGCATGATCGCGATGCGATCCATCGCGAGGGAGTGTACCTTCCGGACTTTCGCCTTGCCGCTCTCGATGTCTTGGACTGCTCGCAACGACATGCCGAGCCGGTCAGCGAGCGTCGATTGCGTGTAGCCGAACTGCTTGCGAAGAGCGATGAACTGTTCGGGTGTCGTGGCAAGCATTGCTCGTTACCTCCGCTGGGTCTACATTCGGCTAAGGCAACCGGGGAGCCTTACGGCCCCCCGGCCGCTCCTAGCCTCTCCGCAGCGTGATGATCAGCATCGCAAGTGCCACCATCACGGAGAGGACTTGGAGGAGTAGGCTGGCTGTCTCGTAGGACATGGCCTTCTCCTTTGCAGTCAGGCGGTGTTGCCTGACACCTTGCTTGTACGCAGAAAGTGCGTATCCGGCAAGCGGTATATGCAGAAACTGCGCAAATACTTTCACCCCGTCGAGCCTTGGTTCGGCGGGGTTTCCGCATCCGGGGTCGAGATGGGACGCGTCGCGAACCTGCCGCCGATGATCGGCGCGATGCCGAACCGCGTCCTCTCCCCGCCGAAGGAAGCCGAGCCCTTCTACCTGTCGCCCGCTTGGCGCGGCCTCGTCGCCGAGGTGAAGCAAGAGCGGGGCAACCGCTGCGAGGACTGCGGCGCCGGCGGCCGGATCATCGGCGACCACATCCATGAACGGAAGGACGGCGGTTCCGACTTTGATACGGGGAACATCCGCCTGCGCTGCATCCCTTGCCACAACCGCAAGACGGCGAAGGCCAAGCGAGCAAGAGTCACATGAACATCGCCACGGTCGAAGGCTGCACCCGCGTCATCGGCGAAAGCCAAGGCTACATCGGCCTGCCGCTGCGCGACGAGTTGATCAACTGCGCGGTCGATGGGCCGGCCGTCTCGGCGATGGTCTCGGCCTGGCAGCCGATGCCCGAAGAGATCGCCCGCATCATGTCCGGCGAGCCGATCCACCTGCGCGTGCTCGGCACCGCGCACCCTCCCGTGATGTTGTTCGTCGGTTCGAGCGAGTAGCGAACGCATTCGGCGATACCTCGCCAACTCGCGACGAGTAGAAAAGTTATGGGGCGTAACCCCGTGCCCTGCTCGATTTTTCGCGCGAGCGAGACCCCGCGCACCCGCCTCGACCGCCGGCCCCTCGGGGTGTGACCGAAATGTCACGCCGGGAGGGGGTCCGAAAGTCCGGAGAGACCGCGCCGGCATGCACCGGCAGCCCCTACATGCGGAGATTTTTTCCGCGCCCGAGAGATTTCGAGATCGTGAGATGCCGAAAGAACGCCGTGTTCGCCCGTCGCCTAAACCTGTTGGTCGGCCCGCCTACCGACCGAGCCTCGATGAACGGCAAACGGTGGAGGAGATGAAGTTCTGCGGCGAATCGGACGCGACGATCGCGCGATCCTTGGGCATTTCCGAGCCGACGCTTCGCAAGCACTTCGTCGACGAACTGAACAACGGTCACGCGAACCGGCGGAAAGAGGTCATCGGCCTGATGTTCCAGTCCGCTCGGTCGGGCAACGTTTCGGCTCAGAAGAAGCTCGAGGAGATCGGCCGTGTCGCCGGTGCCGAGGCGGAGTTCGAAAGGCAGTCGAAGCCGAGAGCGGAGGCGAGGCTCGGCAAGAAAGAGCAGGCAAAGCGCGAGGCGGAGACGGCCGGAGCCGGCACCGATTGGGGCGACGACCTCGACGTCGGAAGCGCACGGCTGAATTGATGCTCGCCGACACATCGACCGCCTGGTCGACTGCATGCCAGGACTGGCCCGCGCGCCTGCTGGCCGGACGGACGTTGGTCCCCGACCTGCCGTTGTTCGAGGAAGAGGCGGCGCGGGCGCTCCGCGTCTTCAACCGGCTGCGCATGCCGGACGTGATCGGCAAGCCGACGATGCTGGATGCTGGGACGAACTGGCTTCACCCGATCGTCGCCGCGCTGTTCGGCGCCTACGACGCGGCAACGAACCGGCGAATGCTGCGCGAGGTGTTCCTTCTCGTGCCGAAGAAGAACTCGAAGTCGTCAGGCGCGGCCGCAATCATGGTTACGGTCATGATCCTGAACCGGAGGCCGGAGGCAGAGGCGCTGCTGATCGCGCCGACGAAGAAGATCGCCGACATCGCCTTCAAGCAGGCGTGGGGTATCATTCAGGCGGACCCGGAACTGGCGAAGCTCTTCCATCCGCAGAAGCACATCCGCACCATCACGCACCGGCGCACCGGAGCGACGCTGGAGATCAAGGCCGCCGACACCGACGTCATCACCGGCGGCAAGGCGACTTACACCTTCATCGACGAGACGCACGTCTTCGCCAAGAAATCGAACGCGGCCGACATCTTCGTTGAGATCCGCGGCGCGCTTGCGGCGCGACCGGATGGCTTCCTGATGCAGGCGACGACGCAGTCGAAGGAGCCGCCGGCCGGCGTCTTCAAGGCAGAGCTCGCGACGGCTCGCAAAGTTCGCGACGGCGAACTGAATCGTCCGCTCCTGCCCGTTCTCTACGAGTTGCCCGACGCGCTCGCCGAGAACGACGGCTGGAAGGACCGGGCGAACTGGGGACTGGTCAACCCGAACCTCGGCCGGTCGGTCGACCCGGAATACTTGGCCGACGAGTTGCAGAAGGCGGAGGAAGAGGGTGCGGAAGCGCTGGCGCTGCTGGCGTCGCAGCACTTTAACGTCGAGATCGGCCTTCGCTATCGCACCGACGGCTGGATCGGCGGCAAGTATTGGGAGGGCGCGGCCGATACCTCGATCACGCTGGCGGCGGTGATTCAACGCTGCGACGTCGCGGTGGTCGGCGTCGACGGCGGCGGCCTCGACGATCTTCTCGGCCTCGGCGTCATCGGACGCTGCCGGACGACGAAGGACTGGCTCGCCTGGCACCACGCCTGGGCGCACGACGACGTCTTCGAGCGGCGAAAGGACATCATCGTCAACCTGCGCGACTTCGAGCAGGAAGGCACGCTCACCGTCGCGAAGAGCCCGACGCAGGATATCGACGACGTTTGCGAGATCATCGCGCAGCTCGACGCCGCCGGCATCCTCGCCGAGAAGTGGGCGGTCGGCCTCGACCAGGTCGGCATCCCGACGATGGTCGACGCGCTGTCCGGCATCGGCGTCGCCGGCGAGCGTGTCGCCGCGGTGCCGCAAGGCTTCCGGTTGAACGGCGCGATCCTCGGCGCCGAGCGGAAGCTGAAGGACGGCACGCTCTGGCACGAGGGCTCGCGCATGATGGCGTGGGTCGTCGGCAACGCGAAGGTCGAGCAGCGCGGCTCGGCGATCCTGATCACGAAACAGGCGGCGGGCCGGGCGAAGATCGACCCGCTCATCGGCCTCTTCAATGCGGTGCAGCTGATGAGCCGGAACCCGGAAGCGAAGCGCCGTTCGCCCTATGAAACCCGCGGCGTGCGCGTCGTCGGATGAGCATCATCGATCGCATCTTCGGGCGCTCGCAGCCGCGGGCCGAAGGCTTCATGCCGCTCGACCCGACGCCGATCGTGCTCGCCACCTTGCGTGGCGAGGGCTGGCTACTCGGTGACGGCGAGGTGAACGTCCGCCAGGCGATGCGCAACACGTCGGTCTACCGGTGCGTGACGCTGATCTCGAACGTCATCGGCATGTTGCCGCTGCACCTGATCGAGTCGGACACGAAGGAGAAGGCCAAGGACCATCCGCTGTTCGCGCTGCTGCATCGCGAGCCGAACGCTTGGCAGACGGCCTTCGAGTTCCGGACGCTGATGCAGATGCGGGCGTTGACGAAAGGCAACGCCTACGCGCTCGTCGTCTGGTCGGTCGACTATTCCCGCGCCGATCGGAAGCGCAAGCCGGTCCGGCTCATCCCGCTCGATCCCGACCGGGTGAAGCCGAAGCTGACCGACGCCTGGGAGATCGTCTACGAGTACAGCCCGCCGTCTGGCGGTCGCGTCACCTACGGCGTGTCCGACATCCTGCATCTGCGCGGGTTGTCGTTCGACGGCATCGTCGGCGAGTCGGCGCTCCGGCAGGCACGCGACGCGATCCGCCTCGCGCTGGACGTCGACCTCGCCATTCGTCGGCTCTACGAGCGCGGCTCCTTCGTCGGCGGCGTCCTAGAGACGCCCGGCGAACTCACGCAGGAAGCGTTCGACCGGCTGATCACCTCGTTCAACGAGAACTACGGCGGCGCGAACAACGCCGGCAAGGTGCCCCTCTTGGAAGGCGGCACGACGTTCAAGGTGCCGCCCACGTCGGCGAAGGACGCGCAGGCGAACGAGCTGCGCGGCCGGCAGGTCGAGGAGATCGCCCGCGTCTTCGGTGTGCCGCGGCCACTTCTGATGGTCGACGAGACGAGCTGGGGCTCGGGCATCGAAGCGCTCGGCAACTTCTTCGTGACGTTCGGCCTCTCGCCGCAGTTCGAGATGTGGCAGCAGGCGATCAAGCGGACGCTGCTCGAGAACAAGGACAAGGAGCGTTTCGACGCCCGCTTCAACCCGGCGGCGCTCTTGCGCGGCACGATGAAGGACCAGGGCGAATACCTGGCGAAGGCGCTCGGTGCCGGCGGGCACCAGCCGTGGACCGACTACGAGGAAGTCCGCGACGTGCTCGACCTGCCGGCGCGCACGATCGCCCCGAACCCGATGACCGCGCGCCGCATCGCGCCTCCCGTCGGCGACGACCCGCCGCCCGAGGCGCCGAAGCCGAAACCGGCTCCGAAGAAGGACGATGACGATGACGACGAGTAACCCGGCCGGCGGGCGGCGTCCGCCGAGCGTTCCCGCATCGACGAGCACGGCCACCGCCGCCAAGTCGCCGCGCGGCGTCGCGACGAAGCCCGGCTCCGCCGTGCCGAGCGTCAAGGCGGAAACCCGTCCCGGCGCAATGCCGCTGCCGGTCCGGCAGGACGTGCATTCGCTGACGCAGCCGAGCGTCTTCGACCGCTGGAGCGCCGACGCGGCCGGCATCCGCGCGGCGACGATCGGCGACAACGTCATCCAGATGTTCGACGTCATCGGTGAGGATTACTGGTCGGGCGGCGGCATCACGGCAAAGCGCGTTTCGGCGCAGCTTCGCGCCATCGGTGACCGGCCCGTTGAGGTGCAAATCAACTCGCCCGGCGGCGACATGTTCGAAGGGATCGCCGTCTTCAACGTGCTGCGCGAGCATCCGCAGAACATCACCGTCAAGGTGTTCGGCATGGCGGCGTCGGCCGCTTCGATTATCGCGATGGCGGGCGACCGCATCGAGATCGGCGCTGCATCCTTCCTGATGATTCACAACTGCTGGGTCGTGGCGATCGGCAACCGGCACGACATGGCCGAGACCGCCGAATGGCTGGAGCCGTTCGATCAGGCGATGGTCGATCTCTACGCGGCGCGCACCAAGCGCGAGGCAAAGGACATCGCGAAGTGGATGGACGCTGAGACATACATGTCGGGCTCCCAAGCCATCGAGCGCGGCTTCGCCGATCCGCGACAACGCGCAGGAGATGGCCGATCTCGGCCGCGATGTCCTCGGCGGCTTCATCAACGACCTGAAGAACGGCAAGAGCGCCGCCGACGCCTTCGCCAGCGCCCTCTCGAAGATCGGCGAGAAGCTGCTCGACAGCGCGCTCGACAGTCTATTCTCGACGGGCGGTTCCGGCGGCGGTGGCGGCGGTCTGTTCGGCAATCTCCTCGGCGGCTTGCTGGGGGGCGCGCGCGCTTCCGGCGGGCCGGTGAAGCGCGGCAAGACTTACCTCGTCGGCGAGGAAGGGCCGGAACTCTGGAAGGCGCCCGGCAACGGCACGATCATTCCGAACGACGCCTTGCGGGCCGTGCCGCCGCCGTCGTCCGTGCGGGCCGGCAGTGCAAGGTCGGGCGGCTCCACCTATGCGCCGCAGATCACCGTCGACGCGCGCGGCGCGCAGCAGGGCGTTGGCGCCGAGATCCAGGCGGCGCTGAAGGAATACGACCGCGGCAGCTACCGCCGCTTCGTCAGCAACGTCCAGATGAACCGCCGCTACGCCGGAAAGCACGTCTGATCCAGCATGGTCGCCACGCCTCGCTCTCTGCCGGCCGTCGCCTGGGCGTCGATCCCGGTGCCCGAACTGCAGCGTTTCGTCTCGGCGTCGCGCAGCGGCGAGCGCCTGGCGAACGTCGTCGAATACGCCGATCCCGCCTGGACGGCGAGCCTCACGACGAAAGCGATCCATCAGCTGCGCATGCGGCCGGTCTCGGCTTGGTGGAAGTCGCTGCGAGAGGGGTTGCGACCGGTCCTCTATCGTCATCCGGCCTATGTGTGCCCGGCGGCGCACGTATGTGCCCGCGGGCCGGAAGCGGACGCCGGCTATGTGACGTCGATCGCGAGCGGCAACATCCTCGGCCTCGGGGGACTGGCGGCGGGGCTCGTGCTCGCGCCGGGCGACTTCCTGTCGTTCAAGCAGGGGGCGCTCACCGCGCTCGGCCAGATCGTCGAAACGAGTGGCAACGGCTCGACCCGCACCGTCGAGATCGAACCGCCGCTGCCGCGCGCCTTCGTCGCCGGCGCGCAGGTGCTGTTCGACCGGATCGAACTGCTGATGCGACCGGTCCCCGGGTCATGGAGCGAGGATCCGGCGACGGTCCGCTCGGCGACCTTCCAGTTGATCGAGAGCCGGCTGTGAGGTCGCTGCCGCCGCAGGTCCTCGTGCAGATGGACGCCGGAACGCTCGCGATGCGCGGGCTGATGCGCTTCGATCTCGGCTCCGGCACCTATGGCTTCTGGACGGGCTCGGAACCGCTGACCTACGGCGGCCAGACCTATCTGCCGGGCGGCGTCGTGCAGGTCGATGCCATTCCTGGCGAACTCGGCATGGATGCGCAGCCGCTCCGTATCACCCTCGCCGAAAGCCCCGACGACGGGCTGACGCCGGCGGTGCTCGCGACGATCGAGCAGGAAGACTACCACCAGCGGCCGGTGACGATCTCGGACGTCTTCATCGATCCGGACAGCCGCGCGATCGTCCACGTCGAGCCGGTCTATCGCGGCTACGTCGACTCCATCGAGCACACGGACGGGCCGGAAGCCGGCCTCGTCGCGATGATCAGCAGCCGGGCGCTCGACAACGCCCGCGAGGGCTACCGCATGCGCTCCAGCGCCGATCAGCAACTCGTCCTCGACGGCGACAAGGGCTTCGAGCACGCCGAGGTGGCCGGCAAGCAGGAGATATACTGGGGCCGGGAGAAACCGAAGTGAGGGTCGCCGGCTGGGAACAGGCGCTCGTCGAAGCGATCGAGCGGCACGTCGCGCTGCCGTTCAGCTGGGGCGTCTCAGACTGCGCGGTGCTGACCACCGACTGCATCGCGGCCGTCACCGGCGAGCGGCCGTTCGGCGGGCCGTTCCGCTACCGTAGCGAGATCGGCGCGGCGAAGTGGCTGCGGCGGAAGGGCTTAGACGACCTCGCGGCGCTCGGCGCCTCGCGCTTCGAGGAGTGCCCGCCGTCGCTGGCGCGGCGCGGCGACATCGGCATGATCGAGCGGGACGGCAAGATCTGCGCCGGCGTCTTCACCAGCCAAGGCTTCGTGTCGAAAGCCGAGCGCGGCATCATCGCCGAGCCGGTGACGGCGGTCGCGCGCGCCTTCCGGATCGACTGACCGATGGCCGTCCTCGCACCTGTCGTCGCGGCCGTCTCGGGGGCGTTCGCGGGCGCCGCCTCGTTCCTCGGCGGACTCGGCGCGTTCGGCCGCGCCATCGTCGGGATCGGCCTATCGCTAGCGGCCAAGGCGTTCCAGAAGAAGCCGAAGGTCAAGACCGTTGGCGGGACGAAGCTCGACGTCCAGTACGGCTCCGATCAGCCGCGCGAGATCGGCCTCGGCCTGTTCGCTGTCGCCGGGCACGACGTCTACACGAACACCTACGGCAAGGCGAACAAGTACATCAGCAAGGTCTTCGTACTGTCGGACTTCCGCATCGACGGGCTCGAACGGCTGGCCGTGAACGGCGAGTACACCGCGCTCGGCCCGGCGGACGGCGACCGTGGCGTGAAGGTGCTCGGCGATTTCGAGGACCTGTTGTGGGTCAAGATCGTCCTCGGCCTGCCGGACCAGGCCGCCGATCCGTTCCTGATCGATACCGCCAACCCGAACGGCCGCTGGACGGCCGCGCATCGGCTCGCCGGCGTCGCCTACGCGATCGTGACCGCGAAGTGGGACGATCAGAAGATGAACTCGTTTCCGCAGGTGCTCTTCGAGTGCCGCGGCGCGCCGCTCTACGATGTCCGGCGGGACACGACGGCCGGCGGCTCCGGTTCGCATCGCTGGGACGATCAGTCGACCTGGCAGTTCGGCGACGGCGTCGGGACGAACCCGATCGTGCAGGCCTATTGCTACGAGCGCGGCTTCACCGTCGCGGGTGAATTGATCATCGGCAAGGGTATGCCGGCGACCGACCTGCCTTCGTCGGCCTGGATGGCGGCGGCGAACGTCTGCGACGAGCCGGTCGACGGTGCGGCGCGCTACCGCTCCGGCTGTCTCGTCACGGCGGCAGATGGCGTGACGCATCGCGACAACTTGGAGCCGATCCTCGAAGCCGCCGGCGCGATGCTGGTCGAGAAGGTCGACGGCGATCAGCCGATCGTCGGCGCGAACCAGGCGACCGTCGCGACGCTGACCGACGCGGACCTGATCGTCGGCGAGCGTCACACCTTCCGGGCGAAGCGCTCGCGCTCCGAGCTGATCAACGGCGTCTTCGGCTCCTATAACTCGCCGGCGGACCTCTGGTCGTCGACCGCCTACAAGCCGGTTTCGAATGCGCTGGCGCTCGCCGCCGACCGCGAACGGCACGCCGTCCAACTGGATTGGGAGGCGGTCTCCGACGAAAGCCAAGCCGTGCGGCTGGCCGAGACCGCGATCAGGCAGAACCGCTACCAGGCGTCGGCGCAGATCGTCGTGCGGCCGCGCTGGATCGCGCTGGAGATCGGCGACTGGATTCGCTGGGACTCGGCGCGGCGCGGCAACCGCGTCTGGCAGGTGGTGGGGCGCAGCCTCGCGCCGCTCGGGCCGCAGGGCGCGCGCAATGTGTCGCTGACGCTGCAGGAAGTCGGCAGCGGCATCTACGACGGCAGCGTCAGCATCCCGGAGGTGACGCCGCGCACGCCGCCGGCCGGCCCGGTCTACACCCTGACCGTCGAGAACTTTCTCCTCGTCGCCACGTCGGTGACGGCCGAGAACGGCCGCGTCTACCCGGCGCTGCAGGCGCAGTGGGATGCGATCGACGACCTGACCGTCACCGAGGTTCGGGTGCAGTACTGGAAGACGAGCGACCCGAGCGTCGTTCTGGAGAAGCGCGTCTCGGTCGCGCAGCCCTATATCCTCCTTGTGGAAGGCGTCCTGCCGGTGACGCAGTACACGGCGCAGGCGTCCGTCGTCACCAGCCCGCCGCGCGACACGGTGTGGTCGCGGCAGTGGTCGGCGACGACGCTCGCCGAAGACCTGGCGTTCCAGCTCGAACTCGACTTGAAGGAAATCCGCGACATCATCGCCGGCGGGCAGGAGATGTTCGAGGAGTTCGAGGAGCGGCTGCAGGCGCTCGCCGTCAACGTCGCGCTGATCACCGGCAAGCAACTCCTCGATCTCGGCGGCGTGTCGGCGCGGTTGCTCGACGAGGAGAAGGTCCGCGCATCGCAAACCGATGCGCTCGCCACGCGCACCTCCGGCGTCGAGACGGGCCTCGCCGACGCCAACGCGGGCATCGCCGCGGCGTCGTCCGCCGTCGCGCAGCTGTCCTCGCGCACCACGAACATCGAGGGCGTGCTGACGACGCAAGCGGAAGCGTTGACCGGCGTGCAGTCCCGGCTCGGGACCGTGGAAGGAACGGTCAGCGGACAGGCATCTGCTTTGTCTTCGCTCCAGACGACCGTCTCGAACCAGGACGCGACGATCACTGCCACGGCCGATGCCGTCACCGGCGTGCAGGCGACAGTCGGCGACCTGTCGGCCTCCGGGCTGATCTCGTTCAAGGTCATCGCCGGCGGCGGTGCGAACAGCGCGTCGAGCCGCGTCGCGATCCTGACGAAGGCGAAGGCGTCGGACAGCTTCAAGGAAGCCGGCATCTACATCGACACCACCGCGACGACGTCGACCATTCTTTTGCGCGCCGACAAGGTGTTCATCTCGGATGCCGCGGTCGGAAACCAGGCGCAGCCGTTCGTCGTACAGGGCGGTGTCGTCAAGCTGGCGGTCGGCCGCTTCCAGCAGCTGATCTCCGACAATGGTAAGATGGTGATCAACGGCTCGAACGGCACGATCGAGCTCTATGACTAGGCGCACCCTCTACAGCGCCGGGCGGCTGATCGTTTCGGTCGCCGGCGTCGAGGTCGCGCCGAACCTGCCGGAAGAGCAGAAGGTGTTCGACTCCGACCGGTTCTTCTCCGGCCGGCTGATCCTCAGCGGCTTCTACTTCGATCCGTCCGCGCCGAATAGCTCCGGGGCGAACACCACCGATTCCGCCGCCGACTACGTCATCCCGTTGCCCTATGCGTTCGACCAGCAGTCCTACTGCCTGTTCCGCGCTGTCGCGCCGGCTTCCTACAACGGACCGACCGACATGGAGGTGCCGATCTTCGGGGCGAACGGCTACGCCTTCCTCAACGTCTCCGAAATGCGTTTCAAGCGGGCGAAGCGACCGGAGGCCGACCGCAGCGACTACGTCCGCGCTCACTACGCCTACTGGATCTTCGGGCAATGAAACGGCTGAAGGCGGGCAATTTCGGCGGCGGCCAGTTCGGCTTCATGTTCTCGAAGCCCGGCGAAGACGTCGACACGGCGCTCTACACCCGGCTCGTCCTGACGGACGGGCAGCAGTTGAAGCGCGTCGTCGCCTCCGGCCGGTTCTCCTTCACCGTCGACGAAAGCCATGTCGAGGACACCGCCGGTTACGAGACCTCGATCATCAACGTCGCGGCGACCGTCTACCTCGACAAGGCCTATGCAGCCTTGCCGCTGCTGTACGTCACCTATTGGCTCGACATCGCGCTCGAAGGCCAGACGGTTCGCATCGTGCCGGGCATGTCGAAGAACCGCTTCCGCGGCGACCGCTACGAGCTGGAGGGCCTGTACGTCTTCGTCGGCCACGCCGAGTCGCGCGGCGGCGGCGGACACTATCACGTGTTGAACTGATGACCTGCCGCTTCGCCCAGGGGCCGGGATACTTCCGCATCGCGTTGCCGGGCTTCGACGCGAAGACTGACGGAATCGAGCGCATGGCCTTCCACGAGGCGATGCGGACCATGAAGGCCTATCTCACCGGCCTCGTCGTCGTCCAAGCCGGGACGAACCAGGCGGCGATCGTCACGCCTCCGGCGGCCGGGCTCTACCTGGCGGTCGCTTACATTCCGCAGCCGCAGGGCGGTCAGGGCATCGCCGGCTGCTCGATCTACACGCTCGACGGCAACTCCTTCCGGATCGACATCGCGCCGACCTCGGTGGCGCAGACGGTCCGCTACGTCCTCTTCACCGAAAAGGCCTGATCCCATGCTGATCGCAGCGCTCGCCTCCGGCCAGATCCAGCAGACCGTGAACGATCCGGTGCCGGATGGCTACGCCGATGTCCTGCGAAATGCCGGGCTCCGCGTCGTCGAGGTCGACGAAGCCGAACTCTCCGGCGACCTGCACCTCCTTTATCTCGACGCCGAGGACGCACTCGTCCCCCGGCCGACGTGTTCCGCGGCAATCGACCGGACGGTGATCCGGGCGGACGGCGAGGATGCGGCGGTGCTTTCCGGCCTGCCGGACCCGTGCGCCCTCCTGATCAATGGCATGCCGCGCGACGTCGCCGGCGGCTCGATCGAGATCCGTTCGCGCCGGCCGGGCACGTTCCTGATCCAGCTGCAGCACTGGCCGCTCGTCGACTGGTCCGTCACCGTGGAGGCCGAGGCATGACGATCTTTCTCGACGAAGCTCTACCGGCGTCGACCGGCGCCGAAGTCGACGCCGAGCGCGATCGGCGCATCGACGGCGGTATCGTGTTCCAGGGTCTTCGGTTCCAGACGCGACCCGGCGATCGCGAGAACATCGCCGGCGCAGCGCAGCTCGCCGCGCTTGCCATCCTGACCGGCGGCAAGGCGCTCGACGATCCGTTCTGGAACGATCAGGTCGACGCCGATGGCCAACCGGTGCCGTTCCGCTGGATCGCCGAGGACAATTCGCTGGTGCCACTTGGTCCGGCCGCAGTGATCGCGCTCGGTCGCGCCGCCGCCGCCGCCAAGCAGGCGCACACCTTCGCGGCGCGGACGCTGAAGGACATGCAGCCGATCCCCTGGGATTATGCAGCCGACCGCTGGTGGCAGGAATAGCGCGATGCCGATCCAGCCGACCTACAAATCCGGTACCTGTTCGGTCGTAAGCGGCAGTGCCGTCGTCACCGGGCAGGGCACCGCCTGGGCGCTGGCGCTCGTCGCCGGCGGCACCCTCTCGGTGAAGGGCCTGTCGATCCCGATCGCGTCCGTCGAGGACGACACGCATCTGACGCTCGACTATCCGGCGCCGGCGGCGATGGCCGGGGCGACGCAGGCCTATTCCATCTCGCTCGGTCGCGCCGACGTCGCCGACGCGATCCGGTCGAACCGGCTGCTCGCCGATCTCGTCGCCACGCTCTCCGACGATGTCTCACCCTTCGTTCGAACTCTCCTCGACGACCCGGATGCGGCAACGGTGCTGGCAACTCTCGGCGTGTCGGGTTTTGCCAAGACGCTTCTCGACGACGCGAATGCGGCCGCCGCTCTGGTGACGCTCGGGCTGGCACCGGTCGGCAAGCTCTTGGCGAGCGGCACGGCGCTGAATACGGCCCGACTCGATCTCCCGCTCGATCCGGGCTTTCGGAAGTACAAGATCGTCCTGGACAACTTCCAGCCGGCGACGGTCGGGCGGTCGCTCTGCGCCGTGCTCGATTATGGATCGGGATATGCCTCGTCGGCCGGAAACTACGTCTACGGCGGCGACTACGCGCTTTCGGACGGGACCGGCGGCAGAACCAGCGGCAGCTCGTCGTCTTTCGTCATGTCCGGTGGACAGAACGCCGCCGGCTCGAACGGCATCTGCGAGATCGACCTCACCAGCTCGAACGGCTGGTACAGTTGGTTGAAGGCGACGACGGTTCACCAGTTGTCGAGCAACAGCCTGCGGCAGCGCCTCGACCTGTTCTGCCAGGCGGTCGCATCCAGCGCCAAGGCGACGCGCCTGGGGCTGCTCTACGACACCGGCAACATCGGCCAGGCGAACTACGCGCTCTACGGCATGAATTGATCCGGCCCATCCACCCCCTGACCATCACCGCCCGCTTCGAGCGGGCTTTTTCATGTCCGCAAAGGATCGCCGCACATGACGACCACGACCATCAGCCCGAACAGCCCCGGCCTCGACAAATCCCTGACGGTCGGCCGCGAGATCACTGCCTCGGCCGCTCGCTTCGTCGCCACGGCCGCCGCCAGTTCGCTGATTGCGACGCTCGACGATCCGTTTGGCTCGGGCTCGACTTTTACGACCGTAGGCGACGTCCCGGCGCAGCTTGCGCTTTCTGGCAGCACCATCGTGAAAGGGGCGGGTGCTGCGGTGCTCGGCGCGCGTTACGATATCAAAGTCCGGGCGACGAGCGCCAACGGCCGCGACACGAAGGACACCGTCCTGTCGTTCCGTGCCGGCTACGATGGAGGCGGACCATACGGCCCGCTGATCAACCTCGCCCTGTCCGCTGCGACCTTCATCGCCGGTGCGGCAGCCGGCACGCTGATCGGCAACATCACCAACGTGCCGGCCGGCGCGACGCCGGTGTTCACGCCGAACGACGGCCGCGTCGCCGTGGCCGGGGATGCGACAAACGGCTGGAAGCTCGTCGTTGGGTTGACCGCAGCCTCGGCCGGCACGATCGCCGGCACGATCACCGCGGCGGGCGCGAGCCCTCTTGCTGTTAGTCTGACGGTTACGGCGGGCCGCGTCCTGCGCTCCGGCGCCTACGGCACGACGCCGTTCAACACGAAGGACGCGACCGGCGCGGCGCAGTGGTCGGACTGTCCGCGCGACCAGTATTCGGTGCCGTGGAACATCAAGCAGGGCGATATCCTCGAGTTCGGCATTCCCTACTGGACGCTGGAGCGGCCGGCCAACGCTACGGTCTTCGAGACCGACCTTGCCGACCCCTACGAGTTCGCGCTGAACTTCGAGTATCCCTACAACCCGAGCGCCACGACCGCGCTCCTCGCCAACATCTCGCGTTGCCTGACGCCGGACGGCTCGGTCAGCGAGGTCTACACGCCGGGACAGGCGAAGACCTTCGGCGTCTGGCGCGTCGCCGCGCCGGCCGACATCCCGGCCAACACGCCGTTCGGCCTGCACATCCCCTACGACTGCATCCCCGGCCGTTCCGGCGCCGTCACCAGCAAGCTCATCCGCCGGCCCGGCGGCGGCTCGAACTTCATGGGCCGCAACGGCGGCTATTCGGCCGGCACATCCTCGCGCATCCAGGCCAACGCCACCACGCCCCGTACGACTTTTACCGCCGACGACAGCTCGCAGACCGGCACAGCGAAGTCGCTGCGCGTCGGCGGCATGCGCTCCTATGCCCCGGCCGGCACGCCGAACATCCTGTGCAACGAGAACTCGCTCGGCGAGGGACCGAACGAAGGCCGCTCGTTCTCCGGCACCTTCGGCGACATCGGCGGCGACGCGCAGGGCAACAAGGGCTACTTCGCCCGCTTCTGCCGCATGGTCGGGCTCGCCCTCACCAACATGTCGCGCGGCTCGGATCGCATCAGCTACCGCATGGTGGCCGACAACATGCGCCGCCGCGACGAGTTCACCAACTGGTTGGCCTGCGGCGACAAGATCAAGGTCGTCGAGCCTAACCCGCACAACGAGGTCGGCTGGGCGAACGCGCCGGCCTGGGCTGCGAGCACGCCCTACGCGCTCGATGATACGGTGCTCGCGAACGGCAAGGGCTTCCTGTGCGTCGCCGCCGGCACCAGCGGCACAACGGCGCCGGACGGCACCGGCGCGAACATCGCGGACGGTGCGGCGGTGAAGTGGACCTATATCGGCCCGAACGACATGGCCGGTGCGCCGAGCGCGATCGGTTGGGTCAGCGGGCTCGCGAAGTATATCCGCGCCCGCCGCGCGGCCGTGCCCGGCTACGTCCCGTTCGCCCCGACTTGCCCGCCGGACTGCCAGGAGCCGAACCCGCTGACGTCGGTCACGAGCTACAGCTACGACGCGACCACCGGCGCGCTGTCGCTCGAGCTGCCCGCCGGCTACGCCGCGAAGATGTTCGTCGGCTCGCGCATCCGGATCGCGGGCCTGACGCCGAGCGGGATGAACGCCAGCAGCACGGCCGCGGTCACGGCGATCAGCGGCAACTTCGTCACCGTGACCCGCGCGACGGGCCTCGCGGCGCCGACCGGCACGGCGAAGGTCAATATGATGTGGGCGCAGCCCGAGTGGCAGACGATCAACGCCGGCGGTTATTCCGCCGGCACCAGCTTCCGCACCTGGTGCAACCGGTTCTACCGGACGCTGCCGAACAACCCGCTCGGTATCGCTGGCGTGCTCGATCTCGGCCGCGCGACCGAACTCGGCGGGGCGACGACGCCGGAGACGGAGACCGGCAAGTGGGACGTCATCCTCGAAGCCGGCCAGTCGCTCGGCGCCGTCATGACGGAAGACGGCATCCATCAGCCGAGCTGGGGTTGCGAGATCGCTGCGCAGCGTATCGCCACCAACGATACGGCGGCCTTGGCAGCGCTGAAGGCTGTTGCCTGATGGCCGCCTTCCACGACGAGCAGCGCATCGCCGCTGGAAAGGACGGCGTCTCCTGCCTGGGAGGGGGACGGGCCGGAGACGCCGTTGATGTCAGGATACGTGACGCGTAGTCCTCACATCTTCAGTGAAGCACGCAATTCCTAACGGTATGTCACTGGCTCCGTCGCACCGAAGCGTTTGACGACGCCGCCACGGGGACGCAGCGACGCCGGGGAGGGTGGGGTGACGTTGCTGCGGGGGTTTCCTCAGCAATCGTCGGCCTCCCGCGCGCCGATGTGGGGTGCTCGGCGCTGAACGCAACCCGCACTTCCACGGCCAGCCACCCACCGGCCGCCGGAGGTCGCGATGACCTCCGGCCGGGTCCGCCAACGGTTCACGGCCCGACCGGAGGCTTCTGCCAGGCGGTAGCCACTCCGCCCGTGTCGACAGAGCTACCAAACCCGATTGAAGTCTGCGTCACGTCCGAAACTCGCATTTGAACGATCCACCGGCCGTCGCATACCGCGAGTGACGTCTGGCGCGAGACGCCGGTCCGTTAGAGAGGCCTGTCGTGCATTCGCCGGTGCATCTCAGCGTGATCGCCCTCCGTAGCTCTGCTCGAGAGGATGGTCATGCTCAGCCGATTGCCCGCACTGATCCGATCGCTGTTGTCGGAAACAAGGTTGAGGCCGACCGAGCTGCTGATCGTCGTTCTGACGCTCGCCATCATCGTCTGGCTCGCGGCGTTCGACCTCAGCCTTTCGGTCTACTTGCACTGACCGGCGGTCAGGAAACGACCATCGCCACCATTCTGGCTGCGAACCACCCCAGCGCGGCGAACCAGACCAGCAGGACGACGAGCGTAAGGGACACGATGCCCAGAGCGGCGAATACGTCCCTTCGCGAGCGTCCGACGTCCTCGGCAATCGGTGCCTTAGGCGACCCTTTGTCGTTCATGCAAGCACTCCAGACCCCAGCAGGCGATCGTGACCGCCCGTGCGCAAGCCAAAGTGCCTAGCCAACTGATGGTTGCGCGCTGCCCCAGCGTCAGCCCTGCAAAATTCCCACGCTCACCATAGCCCGGCGACCGTGCCGAGCTTCCTCTTGACCAGGAGAACCGTCATGGAGCGCAACTTCGAGCGCAGCCTTTCTCTTGTGCTCGCCCACGAGGGCGGGTTCAGCGATCATCCTGCCGACAACGGCGGTGCGACGAACAAGGGCGTCACGATCGCGACCTTCCGCGCCTACGTGAAGCCGGACGGCACGGTCGACGACCTGAAGAAGCTGACCACGGCGCAGGCCGGCACCGTCTACCGCCGGGAGTATTGGGACCGCGTCGCCGGCGCGCAGCTTCCCGACGGGCTCGACTACGCGGTGTTCGACTTCGCGGTGAACTCCGGCCCGAGCCGGGCGGCGAAGTACCTGCAGGCCATCGTCGGCACGCCGGCGGACGGCGCGATCGGTCCGGCAACGCTGGCGGCCGTCGCCCAGCACGACGCGACGAAGCTCGTCGAAGCGCTTTGCGACGCGCGGATGCGGTTCCTGAAGAGCCTCGGCGACTGGCCGACATTCGGCAAGGGCTGGACGAAGCGCGTTGCCGACGTGCGGGACGAGGCGCACATCATGCTCGTGCAGCCGGTGGTGCCGCCCGCGGTCGAGCCCGCGCCGCCGGCTCTCTCCGGTGAGATCCTGCCGCCCCTGCCTATCGCGCGGCCCGACCTCGCCGGCCGCCCGGTCGAGATCGCCGAGAAGATCCTGAAGGAGGAGGGAAGCCGGACGATCCAGAAGTCCGACGCCCTCATCGCAAAGACCATCTGGAGCCGCGTCCTGCAGGTCGCCCAAGGCGGCGGCCTTCTCGGTCTCCTGCCGTTTGCGCAGTCGCTCCCGCCGTGGCTCTACGCCTTCGCGCTCGGTCTCGTCTTCATCGCCGTGGTGCTGTTCTGGCTCGACTGGCGGAAGGCTCACGACGCGAAGGCAATCAAGATCGCCCGCGTTGACGACGCCGTGACCGGCAACGTCGCGACCGGCGGATTGGCGAGGGCGGTGGGGCAGGGGGCATCGTGATGCCGGAGACGAAGTACCTCTCGGAGCCGCGGCCGCGCTCCATCCGCGCCTTCTTTCTGCACATCCGCTCGTCGCTCGGCGAGACGTGGGACGTGCGGGTTAGCGAGTGGGCCTGCGGCGCGATGCTGTTCCTGCTCGCCTTCGTCCTCCACTTCAATCCGGCGTTGTTCCGCGACGGCCCATCCTACTCGGCGATGGCGAGCCTCGCGTCGCAGGACACCTGGAAGCTTGCATTCCTGTTCGGTGGTGGCTTCCGGCTCCTGGTCCTGTTGGTCAACGGCATCATCCGCCGATCGCCGCACCTGCGTCTGCTCGCCGCTTTCGTCTCCTGCGGCTTCTGGTTCCAGATTGCGCTCGGGCTCTACCAGTCCGGCACGTTCCCGACCGGCATGGCGATCTATCCCGTGCTGCTCGGCCTCGACTTCTACCACCTGCTTCGCTGCGGACGGGCGGCGCGGCGAGTGGACGACTACCTCGCACTGCAGGTCAAGGAATGACGTCGTGCCCGACAAGGACATTCTCTTCAACGTCGCCTTCTTCGTCGGGTCGATCATCGCCGTCGTTATCGCCTACTTCCGCAAGCCGGGCGGCAAGTCGACGCCGGATCCGGTGTCGATCACCGCTGGCTTCGGAACGGGCTTCGTCTCGAAGGAGGCCGAGGAGCGGCGCGATGAGCTGTTCCGCCGACAGGCCATCGCGCAGGAAAGCATGGCCGCTTCGCTCGCCGTTCTCGCCGATCGCGAGCGGCATGAGCAGGCCGAGCGGGTGGAAGACGGCTTCGAGCGGATCGAGGAACTGCTGAAGCGATTGCCGAAGAGCCCAGATGGCTGACCTGCTAACGGTTCCTCAATCCGCGCACTGCAACCTTCGATCAGAGCTCACGTTAACGAGCCACTCCAACCCTCTCGCCCGCCCGGTTCGCCGTGGCGGGCTTTCTTTTGGTGGCAGCGTCGCCGTTGTGGGGAGGCGACGCTGCCGATCGACGCAGAGGGGCGTTCGGGGCTCAGATCCTCCGGGATCGTCGACAGCGGACTAGTAGCGCACTGAATACTCAACCGTCCATTGACAATATTCCGTGCGGGCAGTCAGTCGACCGCCTTTTTCAAAACCGCGAGGCTAATCTCGATCTTCGGCCAGTCCCCATCTTTGAACCAGAGGCGAGCGACGCGACCTTCCCCAAACCCAACGAGCCAAGCATCACGGAACGGTTGATGCGTGCCCGGCTGCCAAGGGCACATGTTCGCGCCGCACGTGAGATCGGAGCCGACGAAGCGGCCGGCCGCTCGAGCTAGCGCTATACCCTTTTCACCCATCTCTCGTATCCATCACAGCATCATCGGAACGTCACCGATTTCTCTCAACACAGTCCCGTCTGGTCGTAGCACTCTGACGCCTATGCTGATGTCGGCCCAGAAATTGGCAGCGTAGAGAGCTTGGTCCTCATCGGTTTCGGCAAGGTCCTCTACGGTGTGTCCCGCCCCCGCCGGGATGAAGCGGCGGATCACGTAGAACGAATTCGTCATGCAGTCATCCACTCACGCCATCGCTGGTGCGATGCCAGAGGATATGTTGAAGCCGAGGCGCTTCAAGTTCGCGAAAAGCCGCACATTCCGACGCGTTAATCGACCGTCGGAATTTCCGTCAGCTTGGTCAGCGTGAGGTTGCCTTCAGCGATGAAAAAGGTCGCCTCGTCCTCGGTCTCGGCCACCACTCCGGTCGATGTCAGCCACACGACGCGATGATCTGTCCAAGGCGCGTCTGGTCCTGATGCCTTCGACCGCGAGCGATGTACGACGCGATGCAGGTCGTGCACCTTGCCATCAGATCCCTTAGCCACGATCACCATCGTCTCGACCGTATCGACCATCTCGATTTCCACAGCGTCGCCCTCCGACGTATTCAGCGCTCGGATGGCAAGTTTGCCCGCAGCTTGCAAGCGAAGGGGATCGATAACTGGAACGAACCAAACCAAGGCGTCGGCGCAGCAACTCTCGCATCGGCGCTGCACCGGGTATGGTTGAGATCAGCGCAAACGTCGAAGGCGTTTCGAAAGAACGTGATCGACTTTGTTCAAGATCGGCAGGAGAGCAAGATCCTCGCCGACTACCTTCGAAAGTTCGCGGTCCAGCCGATCGTGGAGGTTCCGGACCGTGGTCGCGACGGCCCGGCCCTCATCGGTTAGTCGAAGGCGCACGCGACGCTGATCGTCGGAATATATACCTCTTTCCGCCCAACCTTTCCGGCTGAGGATGTCCGCCATCTTCGAGATAGTGGACGGTCGGACCGACAGTCGTGTCGCCAACTCCACAACGGACATGTCGCCTTCTTCTGCTAGGCAGAGCAGAAACTGATCCTGTCCAGCGGCGACACCGCATTCCGCCAAGTTGATGTCGATGAGTTGTCGAAACGATTTGGCGATCGACAGCAGATGCGGAATGAGCGTGGCATCCGTAGCCAGCGTTTGATCCTGGCGTTGAACGCCACCGGTGTCTTTGCGCACCATGGCTGACGTTCCTTCGCCTATCACGAGTGGTCGGAAATCATCCGGCTGACGACAGCGACCTAGGGCGGACTACCGAGCTAGCAACAAGTTCGCGGATACGGCCGGAGGGTGATCGGATGCGTCATCCTGCAGGTTTGCATCACGATGGCTGAGGGGTGCTCGACGCCACCCCTTACATCGGCATCGCGCCCTTGGTTCCGCACTTGGCGAACTTGCCCTTCGCGTCCTTGCAGTGCTTCGGTGCCGCCGGCGCAGGTGCGGGGCACTTCATAAACTGGCCCTTGGCGTCACGACAGCGCTCGGCCCCGAATGACGGCGGCGTCGCCAGGAGGACAAGGGAAGCGAAGGCGAGAGCGGTATTGCGGATCATGACCGTGGCTCCAAGGGCTCTGAGGCCCACGCAGAACGTATCCTGATCGTCAAGGAAGTCACGCCGCGATATCCGGAAACAGACGCCGCCGTAGAACTAGCGCACCGCGCCCTCATCCACGAGTTGCCGGCCCAGTGCCGTTAGGCGCCGCTCCACCGTGCATGCAATGCCGAACCGAGCGAGTACGATGAGGTTCGTCTCGTGCGGAGGCGGCATGGGGTTCGGCGCCAGACCGTAGCGGTCGTCCAGCTTGATCATCGTGCGGCGTTGTCCCGCGGTGAAGTCAGCAAGCGTTAGTTTCATTCTGCGGTGTCGGGACGTTCGATGCTGAACTCATCGCTGCAAACCGTCAACGAGATCCCGCGGCGGTGGATTTCCTCCATAAGCGGACGAACCGTTCCCCGCGTGGTCGCTGTGAGTTCCTCGTCCGAAAGGCCGTTAATCCAGCGGTGCATGTTCCCCTCTAGCGTCCCGCGGAGGTGTTCGCGATCAGACATCGAACAGAGCTCGTCCGGCCGACGCTTCGGCTCGCGCCGCCGCGGCCAGTTCGTGTTGCAAGATCCGATCGGCGATCAGTGCCCAAACACGCGAACCGTCCTCGAGCTTGGCTTTCAGGATCGGCTCGCTCGTATGGATCGCCAATGAGGCCGCCGCGACGGCCTTCTCACGATAGAACGAACTCGGCACCGGGCTCGCAAGCATCGGATGTCCCCGCTTCGAGGACCAACCCCCGCACGCGCATGGTTGAGCGGGTTCCAGACGCGTTACCAGTCACGGCCGCGTGTAAACTCTGCCGCGAGGGCAGAAAGTGTGCAGGCGACTGAGGATGCCTTCTGAGCAGTTCGAGTTAGACGATCACCACGAAGGCGACGAAGAGCAGCGACCAGAGGGTGATCGGATGCGTCATCTGGCAGATACGCGTGACGACGGGGAAGGGTTGCAGTAGCCGCTGGACGGATCGTACACCCCCGCTCGTGTTGGCAATAGGTTTCCGTTCCTAATTCTGTTAACAAGTGTTAAAGTTGGGGACAAGCCGACGGAGAGCCGTTCACGGCTTGTCAAGACATTTTTAGGATGCTGACCCCGACTTATGAGTCTCGCCGGTGACGTGATGAATGTCTACCAGTCTTTCACGAAAGGCGCGCCAATGAGGCGGTCGCGCTACACGCCTCCTAGCGAGATCGAGACTCATAAACTGTCTGATCTTTTGAAAATAGGTGATCGTTCAATTGCGAGTGCGCAGGGATCGTTCCTTGAGGCGCTGAATGATCAGGAAATCTATTGCGCCGGCAACCTCGGATTACTTGGGAAGAAATCCGCAGCTGTTATCGGGTCGCGCAATGTATCACCTGAGGGGGTACAGCGGGCTAGGCAGATCGCGCGGCACCTTGCGGCGGCGGGGATCGTCGTCACAAGCGGACTGGCGAAGGGTGTTGATACGGCTGCGCATGAAGGTGCGCTCGCCAACGGAGGCTCCACCATTGCGGTCATTGGCACGCCGCTGGCGAAAGCCTACCCCGCAGAAAATTCGGCTCTTCAAGAAGAAATCTACAGCCAGCACCTTTTGATATCGCAGTTCGCGCCGGGAGCTAGAACTTTCCCTTCGGACTTTCCGAAACGCAACAGGGTCATGGCTGCTCTTTCCGATGCTTCAATCATCGTCGAAGCCTCGGATACCTCGGGCACGCTCCACCAAGCCGCTGAATGCGTCCGGCTTGGACGTTGGCTTTTTATAATGAAGTCAGTGGCGGAAAACCCCGACTTGGAATGGCCGGCGAAGTTTCTACGACAGGAACGGGTCGCCGTACTCACGTCGGCCGAGGATGTGATCGAGCGCATCAAATGACGATCCTTCGTGTCGGATCTCTCTGCCGGTATCTAACGGAATCGGAAGGGCTAACTTGGCGGGGTGCCGACTTTGACGCCCGAAACATCGTCAAGGCTGTGAAGGGCTCAGCGTTCGGAGGCTACTCGAACTTTAAGGTTGGGGGAGTTTGGAAGAAGTTTGACAACAGCAATGCCGAGGAGCTTGTCCCGGTCATACTTGGACATGTAGGGCAGCGGCTTCTCAACCACGCGGTCGACCGCGACTTCGTTGTCGTGCCGATCCCGAACAGTGGGATGGCACAAGGCGTCGGCGGACCATTTCGAATAGTCGAACTCGCGAAGATGCTGTGTGATGCGGCTCCGCGATGTCTAGCCGTAACTCCGGCCTTGCGTTGGGCTCAGGTTCGCACCGCAAGCCATCAGGTTTCTGGTCGGCGATCGCCAGACCAGTACGAACCGCACCTTCGGTACGTCGAACAAGTGAGCGGACCGGTAGTGCTATTTGATGACGTCATCACCAGCGGATCTCAGATGATCGCGGCAGCCAGAGTTCTCCGTGGTCAGGGCGTGAATGTCGTGATGGGGGTGACCGTTGGAAACACGGTCAAGGACCAACGAGAAAATACGATCGAGTGGGTGATGAACGAGTTCGAGCTTGACCCTCCAGCATTCGACCTTGACGCGTTTCTCCGCGAGCCGTTCTGAACCGGTCAAGCCGGCAAGCGACCAGCCGGCCATACGGCCCGGCAGGTGTGGCAGAACGCTTCGAACAGCCCTGCTATTCGATTCATCGAAGCGTGGCGGAGAACTGTTCTAAGGCTTTGATCGGCCTTGGAATGATCGTTCCGGCCGAGGCCTCCAGGCCGTCTCGCAGTGAAGCGTCTCTTCCGGCATGGCGGAAGCGAGCTGACGCGCATCCGATCTCGCGGCAGACGGAAACGTCGGCGAGATCGATTGAGGCTGCAAGCCTGCCGAACCTCCACGACGCGCCGCTTCCCGTCGGCTACCGCCTTGTGCCAGTCATTCCGACGACCTGCGGTGGATATGTTCACCCGCTTCTTGCTACAGACGCATCGGTCTGCACTACCTCGGCGTGTATCCAATGCGATTCGCCCGCGAGTATCGTCATGCGTAGGTTTCTCGTGGGTCTGACCCTCGCTTGCTTGTCCGGTTGCGTTTCGCCCCAGGATACGAGTGCGGATCAATCAGCCCCGCTGGATACCGGCGACAAGGCGATCGCCCGATGCGCCGAAAACGTGAAGCGGTCGAACACGCCCTCCTCCATGCTGGCCCTGCGCCAGACCCTTCGCGTCCGTACCGAAGACGAGGCCGCGCCGCTTCTTTGCAGGAAGATCAGGCGCGGGCTGGCGGAGGGACGTCTGACGTTCGACGATCTGCGGTGGGACGATGGATCCCATCCGATGTCGATGCGTCTGGTCCGCGTGCTGCGCGAGAAGTAGCGGCGGCTGATCGTCGCCCGGACCTCGCTATCCAACGGCGGCGAGGCACGTTCCCCGTTGACGACATCGACGGCGGCTGGCGCCGGTGCATCGGTATGCGGACACGGAAGAACTACCCGTTACCGGGCTCGTTTCGGAATGGATACGCGACGCTGGCAAGCGGACCCGGATGGCGGCGACGCCAATATCCGCCGCGATGCACGAGGTCGGGTCAGGTGGGGCCGCGGGCGAGGATTTCGGCGATCAGTTTCGCGACCGCAGCGTCATCGTAAGGCTTCGACAGGCGCGGCAGTTGCAGATCGCTTCCTTCGGGAACGTCGTGATAGCCGGTCGCAAGGATCACCGGCAGACCGGGGCGCGAGGTTTTCAGGGCACGCGCCAGATCCGTGCCGGTCATGCCGGGCATCGACTGGTCGGTGACGACGAGATCGACCGTCGGATCGCGCTCGGCGATCGCCAGCGCCTGCGTGCCGGAATTCGCCTCGATCACCGTATGTCCGAGGTCTTCGAGCATGGTGACGATGCCGAGCGCGACGAGCGCATCGTCCTCCACCACCAGTATCTTCGCTGCGACCGGCACGCCGCCGGAGGTCGGTTTGGTCATAACTGTCCGGGTCGGTCGCTCAATCTCATCCGGCGGAATTCCGTTTCCGCCACTTATGCTACCGGATCAAGCTTGTCATCGGCTGGCCACCGAACAGCCCAGCGAGAGCACAAACAAAAAGCGGCCCTTCCGGACCGCTTCGGACATTCGAATTTTTGGACCGATCAGAAGGTCAGGCGACCGCGCCGGACGACCAGGTCGATGTCGCCGCGGTTGACGCCGATGTCGGAGAGCTGGCGGTCGTCCATATGCGACAGGAGGCTGACGGTCTTCTGGTGGTCCCGGTACTGCTTGAGACGGGTAGCGATGCGGGCGAGCATTTGTCCTTGCTTTCAACTGGCGAACTGATGTTGCCTACATAATGTGCGGCGCAGCACAAAATAAGAGCAGATGCAGCACAGCTGTTATGCATCGCCTGCATGGCAGGTAAGGTGAATTTTAGGCGTTTCGTGTTGCCTTCGCCCGTTCCGGCGCCGCTCGCTGCAATTGCCTTGCGCGCCAAAAAGCGCCCGCTTATGACGGGCGGAAACGAGAAAACCGGACCTGGACATGGACTTCGCGCACGCCCGCACGATGATGGTGGACAACCAGATCCGCACCGAGGACGTCACGGACTGGGACGTTCTGCGCGCCTTCCTCACCGTGCCGCGCGAAGCTTTCGTGCCGGAGGACAAGCGGGCGCTCGCCTATATCGGCAAAGACCTACCGCTGCCGGCCGGGCGGCGCCTGATGGCCCCTTCCTCGTTCGCGCGCCTGCTTCAACTCCTGCTGATCGGGCGCGGCGACGTCGTGCTCGATGTCGGTTGCGGGACGGGTTATGCCGCTGCCATCATGTCGCAACTTGCGGGCAAGGTCGTCGCGCTGGAAGAAGAGGCGACGCTCGCCGAGCTTGCGCGCACGGCGCTCGCTTCGCACGCCGGAAGCAACGTCGAACTGGTGCAAGGCAAGCTGGGGCAAGGATGGGCGCCTGCCGCACCTTATGATCGCATCCTCTTCCAGGGCGCCGTTGAGGAATTGCCCGCCGCCTTCATCGAGCAACTGCGCGATGGCGGCCGGATGGTGGTAGTCGAAGGGCATGGAAACGCGGCTTCGGCTCGCCTTTACCTTAAGGAAGGCGGCACGGTTTCCAACCGGTTCGGCTTCAATTGCAGCGTCCCGCCTCTGCCGGGCTTCGCCCGCCCGCCGCAGTTCGTCTTCTGAGGCCTGAATCCCCGCTGCGGCAAAAACGTCGCTGCGTTGTGTCCGAGACACACCATTCGTCATGCTTCCGGTGCTAACCTCTGCGCCTGTCGCGGGCGGTTGCCGCCGTGAGCGGGGCCGGCCATGGCTGCAAGGCAGTGTCAGGCGCTCGACCCGGATTGCTTCGCGAACAGGGGATCGGAGTAAGGTCTTTGCGTTTGAACCTCGTGGTGAAGCACCTTCTGGCCGCCGGCACTTTGCTCGCCGGCACCTGGAGCGCTGCGGACGCCGAAACCCTCAACGGCGCGCTCGCTCGCGCCTACCGCAACAACCAGTCGCTCAACATCGCGCGGACGCAGCTTCGCGCCACCGATGAGAACGTCCCGCAGGCGAAGTCGGGGCTGCGCCCTTTCGTTTCGGGCGTCGGCACGCTGACCGGGCAGCAATCCTACACGGCAAGCGGCGATGGCATCGCGGACGATCACACGCGGGCCAACTCCGCGGGCTTCGGCATCCAGTTGAACCAGACGTTGTTCGACGGCTTTCAAACGCCGAACAACGTCCGTTCCGCCGAGGCGCAGGTGAAGGCGGCGCAGCAGAACCTCGCCAACACCGAACAGAACACGCTGACCGACACCGTTTCGGCCTATATGAACGTCCTGCGCGATCGGCAGATCGCGACGCTCCGCCGCCAGAACCTCGCGTTCCTTGAGGAGCAAGTTCGCGCCTCGCAGGCGCGCTTCGACGTGGGCGAGGGGACCCGGACCGACGTCGCGCAGGCCGAGTCGCAGCGCGCGCTGGCGACGGCGCTGCTGAACTCCGCCCTGTCGCAGGTCGCTTCCAGCGAAGCCACCTACTTCCAGATCATCGGCGACGCGCCGCGCGATCTCGCGCCCGGCAAGTCGCTGGGCGGCAGCATTCTCCCGGTGTCGGTCGGGCAGGCGGCGAACGTCTCGCAGCGCGAGCATCCGGCGATCCTCGCGACGCTCTACGCGGTCGATGCCGCCGCCTATCAGGTGAAGTCGCAGGAGGGGCAGGCGCTGCCCCAGCTCAGCCTGCAGGCTCAGGTCCAGAACCAGTATCAGCTGCAGGACTCCACCAACACCGGCCCCACAGGCCGGCCGAGCGTTCCTTCGGACCTGCCGGGGGTCCGCAGGACGCCGGACGTCCTGACCAGCAACGAGTTGAGCGCCACGGTCACGGCGCAGTTGACGATCCCGATCTATCAGGGCGGTCTCGTCGCCTCGCAGGTTCGGCAGGCGAAGGAAACGCTCGGGCAGCGACAGATCGAGGTCGACCAGACGCGTGATCAGGTGCGCGCGGCGGTGACGACCGCCTGGGCCGCACGCGAGGCGGCGCGCGCCAACGTCACCGGTTACGACGCGCAGGTGCGTGCGGCGCGGCTGGCGCTGAACGGCGTGATCGAGGAGCGGAACGTCGGGCAGCGCACCACGCTCGATGTCCTTAATGCGCAGGCCGACGTGATCACCGCGCAGATCCTCCTCGTCGGCGCGCAGCGCGACGAAGTGGTGACGAGCTACACGCTCGCCTCGGCGGTCGGTCGGCTCTCGGCGGATCGGCTGAAGCTCAAGGCGCCGATCTACGACGCCAACGAGCACTACAAGGCCGTGAAGAACAAGTGGAGCGGCCGCCGGACGCCTGACGGCCGCTAAGGTTTCTCGACCGCACGGTTTTCGGTGGGAAAGCGCGGTTGCGGCGGAACCGGACATCCCACGAGCGTGTCTTTCCGAATAGCTTTCGAGCCAGCGATGCCCGGGCCGGAAACGAATCGCCGGGCCGCCGATCGGGTGAATGAGATGAGCAGCGCCAGTTCCCGCAAAGAACCCTCGATGGACGAAATCCTCGCCTCGATCCGCCGGATCATCGAGAACGGCGACGAGCCGGCGGGAAAGCAGGCTCCCGTTGCCGATAAGGTCGCCGATGCCCCCTTGCGCGGAACCTCGGTGGACGCGACGCCGGCTCCGCTGCCCCGCTTCGACATCCACTACGCGTCCTTGAAGGACGAGCCCGACGATGAAGTCTCGGATGACGATCTGCGCGATCTCGAAGCGACCGACTTCGCCGAAGAACTCGTGACCGAGCCGACGTCCGACGAACTATCGGACCTGCACGACGGCGTCTCGACCACAGCAGACACGGCTCCCCGCGATCACTCGGGAGATACGTCGCACGCGCAGCAGCATGGCTACGCGGTGCCGCCGCCGGCCGGAAACGAAAACATCGTGCGGGCGGATGGCGAAGAGGATGCGGGAGGCGAGGAACGCGCGATCTCTTCCCGCGACTTCTCGTTCGAGTTCGACGACGACGACTTCGAGGCGGCGCTTCGGAGCGAGGAGACGTGGCCTGCCGCTTCGCCGCGCATTCCGGACGCCGAGCATCCCTCGCAGCCGGTTCACCGGGCGGCGAAGCCGCCGATGCCCGAATCGGTGATCGAAGGCGCATCCGCGCTGCTTTCGGCGCAGGCGGGCGATCAGGTCGCCGCCGCGTTCGACGATCTGACCCGCGCGATCCGCGACGGGCAGATGCGCTCGATGGAAGAAATGGCGCGCGAGATGATGCGCCCGATGCTGCAGGAATGGCTGGACGACAACCTGCCGCGCATCGTCGAGCGTCTCGTGCGGGACGAGATCGAGCGGATCGCGCGCGGTCCGCGCCGCTGAGGCCGTGCTTTCGTTGACAGTCCGAAAGGGTTCGGCTTAACCCGGCGCATCGAAGCCGCGCCGTGTTCGCCCGCGCGCGGCCATGCCGAGCCGGACGTCAATATGATCGAGAAGACCTACGACGCGGCGGCCATCGAGCCGCGCATCGCCGACCTTTGGGAGAAAGCGGACGCCTTCCGAGCCGGCGCCGGCG
Organism: Plantimonas leprariae; assembly: GCF_008802405.1. Classification (GTDB taxonomy): domain Bacteria; phylum Pseudomonadota; class Alphaproteobacteria; order Rhizobiales; family Rhizobiaceae; genus Plantimonas; species Plantimonas leprariae. The sequence goes on along the minus strand of NZ_VZDO01000002.1, from coordinate 316,328 downwards.
CGCGGGAAGGCGCCGAGCCCTTCTCCATCGTGATCCCGCCGCCGAACGTCACCGGGTCGCTGCATATCGGGCACGCGCTCAACAACACGCTGCAGGACATCCTGGCTCGGCACCAGCGCATGCTCGGCCGCAACGTCCTCTGGCAGCCGGGCATGGACCATGCCGGCATCGCGACGCAGATGGTTGTCGAGCGTCAGCTCATGGAGCGGCAGGAGCCAAACCGCCGCTCTATGGGCCGCGAGGCCTTCGTCGAGCGCATCTGGAAGTGGAAGGACGAGTCGGGCGGCATGATCCTCGCCCAGCTTCGCCGGCTGGGCGCGTCCTGCGACTGGTCGCGCGAGCGCTTCACGATGGACGATGGTCTTTCGAAAGCCGTTCGCAAAGTCTTTGTGGACCTTTATCGGCAAAAGCTCATCTACAAGGATAAGCGGCTCGTCAACTGGGATCCGGTGTTCCAGAGCGCGATCTCCGATCTTGAGGTCGAGCAGCGCGAGGTCGACGGGAAGATGTGGAGCTTTGCCTATCCGTTGGTCGACGGACCCGTGGACGGCATCTCCGAGATCGTCATCTCGACGACCCGGCCCGAGACCATGCTCGGCGACGGCGCGGTCGCGGTGCACCCGTCCGACGAGCGCTACCGCAATCTCGTCGGCAAGATGGTGCGCCTGCCGATCGTCGAGCGGCATATCCCGATCATCGCGGACGAGTATCCCGATCCCGAATTCGGCACCGGCGCGGTGAAGATCACCGGTGCGCACGATTTCAACGACTTCGAAGTCGCGCGTCGTCACGACATCCCGCTGATCGTCCTGATGGACGAGGAGGCGCAGATGATCGCGACGCCCGAGAACAACGTGCCCGAACGCTATCACGGCCAAGACCGCTACGCGGCGCGCGAGATGATCGTGCGCGAGATCGAGGCCGAAGGGCTGCTGCGCGGCATCGAGGAGAAGGTGATCGCCCAGCCGTTCGGCGACCGCTCGGGCGTCGTCATCGAACCGATGCTGACCGATCAATGGTGGGTCGACGCCGAGACGCTGGCGAAGCCGGCGATCACGAGCGTCCGCGAGGACCGCACGACGTTCGTGCCGCGCAACTGGGAGAAGACCTACTTCGATTGGATGGAAAACATCCGACCGTGGTGCATCTCGCGCCAGCTCTGGTGGGGGCACCAGATCCCGGCCTGGTATGGGCCGGACGGCAGCATCTTCGTCGCCGAAAGCGAGGAGCAGGCCGTCGCCGAGGCGTTGGCGCATTATGTCGGGAACGGCACGATCGACGATGCGGCGGCGCGGCGCATGGCGGAGGATCCGGCCGAGCGCGAAGGCTTCATCCGCCGCGACGAGGACGTGCTGGACACGTGGTTCTCGTCGGCGCTCTGGCCGTTCTCGACGCTCGGATGGCCGGACGAAACGCCGGAGCTTTCGACCTACTATCCGACCAGCGTGCTCGTCACCGGCTTCGACATCATCCCGTTCTGGGTCGCCCGGATGATGATGATGGGCCTCTTCTGTATGAAGGAGGAGCCGTTCGCCACCGTCTACGTCCATGCGCTCGTGCGCGACAAGCACGGCGCGAAGATGTCGAAGTCGAAGGGCAACGTCGTCGACCCGCTGAGCCTGATCGACGAGTACGGCGCGGACGCGCTGCGCTTCACCCTGGCGATCCTGGCGACGCCCGGGCGCGACGTGAAGCTCGACCCGTCGCGGATCGCCGGCTACCGCAACTTCGGCACGAAGCTCTGGAACGCGGTTCGCTTCGCTGGGATCAACGGCGCGCGCCACGGCGAGACGCTCGATCCGTCTGCGGTGTCGCTGCCGCAGAACCGCTGGCTGCTGACGGAACTCTCGCGCGCGATTCGCGAGGTCGACGCGGCGCTGGCGGCGTTCCGCTTCAACGATGCCTCCGGCGCGATCTACCGCTTCGTCTGGAACACGTTCTGCGACTGGTATGTCGAGCTGACCAAGCCGATCCATGGCGGGGACGACGAGGCAGCGAAGGCCGAGACGCGACTCGTCACCGGCTTCGCGATCGACCGGATGCTGGCGCTGCTCCACCCGTTCATGCCGTTCCTGACCGAGGAACTCTGGGCGGTGACGGCGCCGGAAGGCGGCAAGCGCGAGACGTTGCTTTGCCACGCGGCCTGGCCAGAATTCGATTTCGACGACGCGGCGGCCGCGGCGGACGTGAACTGGCTGGTCGATATCGTGTCGCAGGTCCGCTCGATCCGGACCGAGATGAACGTGCCGCCGGGCGCGGAAACCGAACTCGTCGCCGTGCAGGCCGACGACGCGACGGCGGCCAGGCTGCGCTCGCAGGAAGCGTCGCTGCGCCGGCTCGCCCGCTTCTCCGCCATCCGGCACGCCGATCATGCGCCGCGCGCCTCGGCGCAGATTGTCGTCGGTTCGCATACCTTCGCGCTGCCGCTCGAAGGCGTCATCGACATCGCGGCGGAGCAGCAGCGCCTGAACAAGGCGATCGCGAAATGCGAGTCGGAAGTCGAGCGCGGCGAACGCAAGCTTGCCAACGAGCGCTTCGTCGCCAGCGCCCCGCCGGAAGTGGTGGCGGAGGAGCGGGAGAAGGTCGCGAACTACCGCGCCGAGCACGAGAAGCTGCTCGCCGCTCGCGCTTGCCTCGCGGAGATGCGCTGAGGCTTTTTCGGAAGAAATAAGCAGGCAACAGAGTTCATACGAAGCACGAAGTTGTCGCCGCAGACCATTGTTTTGCCTGCGGCGCTCAACAGCTGCATTTTCGTTGCGTTGGTAGATTGAAGCCTTAGCGAACCGCTTCACCTACGCATTCGGCGTGGCGAGGTGACGGATCGCCGTGCGGGCGGCGACACGACCGCCGCGCTCCTACGAGTGATTCGGTTTGTGGACTTGCGGCAACACTATTGCAACACCGCATCGACTACACTTGGCGGACGGGCATCGTGCCCCCGTGCCGCCATAAAGAGCCACCACCTCTGAGGGCGCTTGCAGGGTCGCGAACTCGCCGATGCGGGGGCGTCGGCGGCCCGGCGTGCTTGAGGGGTCCATGGCTGATTCATCAGTCTTCTTTCGCGCGGGTCCGGCTCATGCCGGGCGCGGCGACGCATCTTACGAAGGGGCGCAAACGCTGCTCCCGGCGCCGGCATCGCGCGGTCGCCTGAAGTCGCTGGCGACGGTCGCTGCATTGGCAATCGCGGTGTTCTTCGGCGGCGCGGCAGACGAAGCGCTGGCGCTCGATCCGAACAGCATGCTGTCGCCGGATTCGGCTCCGTCCGACCTCTTCAATCTCGGCTTCAACGCCTACAAGCGGGGGGAGAAGACCGAGGCTGCCGAGGCGCTGCGCTACGCGGCCGAAAAGGGCCATCCCGGGGCGCGCTGGAAGCTCGGGCGCATGTATGCCGACGGCGACGGCGTGCCGAAGGACGACTACGAGGCCTTCAAGATCTTCCAGGACATCGTCGCCGACGATCAGGACGACACGTCGACCTCGCCGAACGCGGCCTACGTCGCGAGCTCGGTGACGGCGCTTGCCGACTACATGCGCACCGGCATTCCCGACACGCCCGTGCGGATCGACCTTCCGCAGGCGCGCCAGCTCTATTTCCATGCCGCTTCGGTCTTCGGCAGCGCGCAGGCGCAATTCCAGCTCGGGCGGATGCTGCTGACGGGCGAGGGCGGTCGCGCCAACCCGCGGCAGGCGGCGCGCTGGCTGAACCTCGCCGCCGAGAAGGGCAACGTCCAGGCGCAGGCGCTGCTCGGCCATCTCCTGTTCGACGGGGAGCAGATCGCCATCGACCCCGAGCCGGCGCGCGGGCTGGCGCTCCTGACCATGGCGCTGCGCAAGGCGCCGGCGTCCGATCGGGAATGGATCCGGCCGATGCAGGAGGAGGCGTTCTCGCTGGCTTCCGAGGGCGATCGGCGGACGGCGCTCGCGCTCGTCGCGTCGCAGGCCGTGCCGATCGCACGGAACTGACCGCTATCTGAAGCCGAGTTCGACCACGACCGGTACGTGGTCGGAGGGCTTCTCCCAGCCGCGGACATGGGCATCGATCGCGGCCGAATCGAACAGCGTCGCCGCTTCCGGCGACAACAGCATGTGGTCGATGCGAAGGCCGTTGTTCTTCCGCCACGCGCCGTCCTGATAGTCCCAGAACGTGTAGACCTCCGGCGCGGCCGTCGCTGCGCGAACGGCGTCCGTCAGGCCCAGCGTGACGAGCCGACGCCAGGCGGCGCGGCTTTCCGGCTGGAACAGCGCGTCACCGAGCATCACGTCCGGCCGCTTCGCGTCCTGCGCTTCCGGCAGGACGTTGTAGTCGCCCGCCAGCACGAACGGCACCTCAGCCGCCAAAAGCTTGCGGGCATGCCTTTCGAGGCGCGCCATCCAGCGGAGCTTGTAGTCGAACTTCTCGGTGCCGATCGGATTGCCGTTCGGCAGATAGAGCGAGACGAAGCGCAGGGTGCTTCCACCGACGTCCCAGACACCTTCGATGTATCGCGCCTGCTCGTCGGTCGTGTCGCCGGGCAGGCCGCGCGAGACGGATTTCGGCGGCGTCTTCGACAGGAGGGCGACGCCGTTGAAACCCTTCTGCCCGTGCAGTTCGACGTGATAGCCGAGCTTCTCCACCGCGGCGCGCGGGAAAGCCTCGTCGACCGACTTCGTTTCCTGCAGGCCAACGATGTCCGGCTGCCGTTCCTCCAACCAGGCGAGCAGCGTTTCGAGGCGTGCCTTGACGCCGGCGAGGTTCCAGGTGGCGACGAGCACGCGCGGACGGACGGCGGCTAGATCGAGAAGCTGGTGCCGCAGCCGCAGGACGCGACGGCGTTCGGGTTCCGGATCTGGAAGGACTGACCCATCAGGTCGTCGACGAAGTCGATCACCGCGCCTTCCATGTAGGGCAGCGACATCGGGTCGATGAGCACGGTCGCACCGTCCTTCTCGATGACGAGGTCGTCGGGCTCGCGCGCCGCGGTCAGATCGTACTTGTAGGAGAAGCCGGAGCAGCCGCCGCCCTCGACGGAGACGCGGAGGGCGTCTCCGTCCCCGCCGCCTTTGGCGACGATGGTGGCGATGCGCCGGGCGGCGCTGTCGGATACGGTGATCGGGGTGGATTCGCTCATGCGAGTCGACGGTGCGGCATCGGGTTCGCCGGTGCCGTCCTCTCCTTTGGCGCTTGCTTCGCCTTAAGTATGCATGGCCGAAATACCCGTCAATCGCGACGCGGCTCTCCAGCGAGGAACGAGTTTGGCAGGCGCGGACGCATCCGGATACGCGATCGGCTTCGGCGGCGGCGAGCGGGCGCCCTACGCCGTCCATCCGGCCGACAGCCGCGGCCGGCTGTTTCCAGAGCCGCCGAGCGCGACCCGGACGCCGTTCCAGCGCGACCGCGACCGGATCGTCCACTCGGCCGCTTTCCGTCGCCTGAAGCACAAGACGCAGGTGTTCCTAGCGCACGACGAGAGCGACCACTATCGCACGCGTCTTACGCACACGATTGAGGTGTCGCAGATCGCCCGGGCCTTCGCGCGCGCCTTTCGGCTGGACGAGGACCTGACCGAGGCGGTGGCGCTCGTCCACGACTTCGGCCACACGCCGTTCGGTCATGCGGGTGAGCGGGCGCTCGATGCGAAAATGCGGGGCTTCGGCGGCTTCGACCACAATGCGCAGGCGCTTCGCGTCGTCACCGCGCTGGAACAGCGCTACGCCGAGTTCGACGGCCTGAACCTCGCCTGGGAAACGCTGGAAGGGCTGGTGAAGCACAACGGGCCGCTTGCCGGGCCGCACGCCACCTGCCCGGAAGTGCCGCGGCCGGTGCTCGACTTCGACCGCCTTTATCCACTCGATCTCGACCGCTTCGCCAGCCTCGAAGCGCAGGCCGCCGCGATCTCCGACGACATCGCCTACAACACCCACGACATGGACGATGCGCTGCGCGCCGGGATGATCGAGGTGGACGACCTGCGCGGCCTCGCGCTCGCCGGCGACATCCTGCGCGAGGTCGAAGGGCTTTATCCGAACCTCGAACGCTCGCGGCTGATCCACGAGGTCATGCGTCGCCATATCACGCGCATGGTGGAGGACGTGATCGCGACGACGCTCGCCAACATCGCCGAGCTGCGACCCGGCCACGCCGATGCGGTCCGTGGGGCAGGGCAGACGATGGTCGCCTTCTCGCCGGCGATGCGGGCGATGGAGGCTGAGACCAAGCGCTTCCTGTTCGCGCGGGTCTATCGCACTGACCGGCTGATGGAGATGAGCCGGAAGGCGGAGGCGATCGTTGCCGACCTCTTCAACCGTTACGTCGCGGAGCCGCGCGAGATGCGGAACGAGTGGAGCGAGGCGATGGATCTCGCCGCGCCCGAGAAGCGGGCCCGGCGCGTCGCCGACTATCTGGCGGGAATGACGGACTCCTACGCCATCGCCGAGCACCGGCGCCTGTTTGACGCGACTCCGGATTTGCGTTAGGCGCGCCCGTCACCCGCCGCGGCGCTGGAAGCGGCCGTGGCCGCGCCCGTTTCGCGCATCCCGGCCGCCGTCAGGACATTCATGAACGTCTTCTCCGATTTCGAGGCGCGCGTCCGCGAAGCCGTTTCCAAGGCGATCGGTCCCGAGGCTGCGGGTAGTCTGGACCTCTCGCGCGTCGCGGTCGAGCCGCCGCGTGATCCGAGCCACGGCGATCTCGCGACGAATGCGGCGATGGTGCTGGCGAAGCCGCTCGGCGCGAAGCCGCGCGAACTCGGCGAGGCGATCGCGGACGCCCTGCGCTCCGATCCCGACGTGATGGAGGCGAGCGTCGCCGGTCCCGGTTTCATCAACCTGCGCCTGACGCCCATCTACTGGACCGGTCTCCTGGCGAACGTGCTGACGAAGGGCGAGGACTACGGCCGGGGCGAGCCGACCGGCCGGCGCGTCAACGTCGAATACGTCTCGGCGAACCCGACCGGCCCGATGCATGTCGGGCACTGCCGGGGCGCGGTGGTGGGCGACACGCTCGCCAACCTCGTCGCCTTCTCCGGCGACGAGGTGGTGAAGGAGTACTACATCAACGACGCCGGCGAGCAGGTGAACGTGCTCGCCCGCTCGGTCTTCCTCCGCTACCGCGAGGCGTTGGGCCAGACGGTCGGCGAGATTCCGGCCGGCCTCTATCCCGGCGATTACCTGAAGCCGGTGGGAGCGTCCCTTGCGATCCTGCGCAAGGACTCGCTCCTCGCGATGGACGAGGCCGAGTGGCTGCCGATCGTGCGCGACCACGCCATCGCCGCGATGATGCTGATGATCCGCGACGACCTGAAGCTGCTCGGGATCGAGCACGAGGTCTTCTTCTCCGAGCGGACCCTCCACGCCGACAACGGCGGCCGGATCGGCGACGCGATCGACGGCCTCAGAAGCCGGAACCTCGTCTACCAAGGCTCGTTGCCGCCGCCGAAGGGGCAGGTGCCGGAAGACTGGGAGGACCGCGAGCAGACGTTGTTCCGCTCGACCGAGTTCGGCGACGACATCGACCGGCCGCTGGTGAAATCGAGCGGCGCCTACACCTACTTCGCCGCCGACGTCGCCTACTTCAAGGACAAGTTCGACCGCGGCTTCACCGAGATGGTCTACGTGCTCGGCGCCGACCACGGCGGCTACGTGAAGCGGATGGAAGCGGTGGCGGCGGCGGTGTCCGGCGGAACGGCCGAGGCCGACGTTCTGCTTTGCCAGCTCGTCAAATTGTTCCGCGATGGCGAGCCCGTGAAGATGTCGAAGCGCTCCGGCGACTTCGTCACGCTTGCGGAAGTGGTGGAGGAGGTCGGGCGCGATCCGGTTCGCTTCATGATGCTGTACCGGAAGAGCGACGCGCCGCTCGACTTCGACTTCCAGAAGGTGACGGAGCAGTCGAAGGACAATCCGGTCTTCTACGTGCAGTACGCGCATGCCCGCGCTGCCTCCGTCGTGCGGCAGGCGGTGGCGGGGGGCGTAGAGGTTCCCTCCGACGCCGAGCTCGGCGATCCCGGCCGGCTGGAGGCGCTGACGGACGAGGGCGAACTCGGCCTCATCCGCAAGCTCGGCGAATATCCGCGACTGGTCGCGGCCGCGGCGGCGGCGAAGGAGCCACACCGCCTGGCCTTCTACCTTTACGACCTGGCTCAGCTTTTTCACGCCCAATACAATCGCGGCCGCGATGTGCCGGACTTACGCTTTGTTAACCTTGACGATACAAGAATGACCCTAGCCAGACTTGGCCTCGTGAGGGGTGTCGCGCTGGTCGTTGCTTCCGGTCTCAAGTTGATCGGGGCGGCCGCGCCGGAAGAGATGCGCTGATCGAACACGCTTTGGTCAACATCGCCGGCTAACGACTTCGATGCCCGCTTCGGCGCTCGGGTTCGAGCTTGCCGCGCGGGTGGGGCAGTGCGAGGGCTTGATGGGTAACGTGAACAGCCAGACCCGCGGCTTGACCGTCGCGAGGAGCGGTGCGCCCGTCGAGGACGATCCCTTCGCCGAACTGGCCGACATCTTCGAATCCGAATTGCGGTTCGATCCGCGTTTCGCCGACGAGCCCGCGCCTGCTCGGGCCGCGCCCGCCGGTCGTCAGCCGGACGGCATGGACCGCGAGTTCGAAGCGGCGTTCGAGCACGATCTGGCGGCCGCGAGGAGCGCACGCCCAGCGACGATGCCCAGCTACGAGACCCGCTACAACGGCCGCGCCACGGCGAAGGCCGCCGGCCGCGCTGAGCCAGCGAAAGCTTCGCAGGGCCGCCCGACCCACCTGACGGACGAGGAGATCGACGACGAACTCGACGCCGTCCTGCGCAATCTCAGCGCCCCGGCGCGGCCACGCGGCCGGATCGTCGTCGAAACGCAATCCTTCGCGCCCGAGCGGCCGGAGGAGGAGCGTCTGCCCTCGCCGCCGCAGGCCGACATGGACGAGTTCGAGGAACTGATCCGCAGCGAGCTCGCGGTGATCCGCCCGGCCGCGGCGGCCTCGCAGCGCCGGCCGGAGCGGCTCGCCGAAGCGCCGCAGCCGGAGTCCTATATCGCCGACGATTACGCGGCGGACGACGACTATTGCTCCGCCGCGCCGCGCGGCGGCTTCATGAAGAAGGCGCTCGTCACCGGCGTCAGCGCTGCCGCGCTCGTGCTGGTGGCCGGCCTCGGCTTCAGCATGTGGAAGGGCGGCTCGGTCGTGCCGGGAGTCGGCGACGAGCCGCTGCTGATCAAGGCGGACGCCGAGCCGTACAAGGTCGCGCCGAAAGACCCGGGCGGGCGCGCCTATCCGAACCAGAACAAGGCCGTCTACGACCGCGTCGCCGCGCCCGGCAAGACCGTGGACGAGACGCCGACGCAGCATGCGCTGCTGAAGACCGCCGAAGAGCCGATGGATCTGCCGAAGGAAGAGGAGCGGAGCTACGACGATCTTCCCGGCGTCGAGATCGGCGACACGACGGCCGAGGACGAGGGCAAGGACGAAACCCGCGTGACCGCCGCGACCGAGACGGCGGAGGCCTCCGGCGAACCGGTGCTGCAGCCCCGCAAGGTCCGCACCCTTTCGGTCGGCGCCGACGGCAGGCTGATCCAGGCGGATGCCGCACCGGCAGCGAAGCCCGCTGCGCCCGTCCACGCTGCCGCCACCAAGTCCGCGGCCGAGCCGCAGGCCGCCGACCCGATCCAAGTGGCGGCCGTCGCTCCGATCCGGCCCGCGGCGCCAATGGTTTCCGAGCCCGCGGCGGAACCCGCCGCCGTTGCGGCTCCCATGCCGGTCGGCGCGTTCTTCGTGCAGGTTTCTTCCCAGCCGTCGGAAGCGGCGGCGCAGCAGTCGATGCGCTCCTTCGGCAGCAAGTACGGCTCCGTCGTCGGCGGCCGGCAGGTCGGTATCCAGTCGGCCGAAGTCGCCGGCAAGGGAACCTACTGGCGCGTCCGCGTCGCGGCGAATACGAAGGAGGAGGCGTCCGGCCTCTGCTCGAAGCTGAAGAGCGCCGGCGCAAGCTGCTTCGTGACGCGCTGATCCGGTCGTGAGCGAACAGAAGGCCTGGATCGCCGGCTGCGCCGGCAAGCGTCTCAGCCCCGACGAGAAGGCGTTCTACGCCGACGAGCGCCCCTGGGGCTTCATCCTTTTCGGCCGCAATGTCGGCGAGGCGGCGGAACTGCGCGACCTCGTCGCCGAACTGCGCGAGGCCGGCGGCCGCGAGACGACGCCGATCCTCGTCGACCAGGAAGGCGGCCGGGTCCAGCGCCTGCGCCCGCCGCTCGCCCCGCGCTACCCGGCTTCGGCGCGACTCGGCGAACTGCACGATAGCGATCCGGAGGCAGCCGAGCGCGCCGCGTGGCTGACGGGGCGGCTGTTCGCCTTCGACCTCGCCGCCTATGGCTTCACCGTCGATTGCCTGCCCTGCCTCGACGTGCCGGTCGCGGGCGCGAACTCGGTGATCGGCGACCGCGCCTACTCCTCCTCGCCCGAGGTCGTGGCGAAGCTCGGCCGCGCCGCCGCCGCCGGCCTCGCGGCGGGCGGTCTCCTGCCGGTGATGAAGCACATGCCCGGCCACGGCCGCGGCAATGCCGACAGCCATCTCTCGCTGCCCGTCGTTGAGGCGTCCTGCGCCGAGCTAGAGGCCAGCGACTTCCAGCCGTTCCGGGCGCTGGCGGACCTGCCGGCCGCGATGACCGCGCACATCTTGTTCCGCGACATCGATCCGGATCAGCCGACGACGCTCTCGCCGATCGTGATCGCCGATGTCATCCGGGGGCGTCTCGGTTTCGGCGGCCTGCTCCTCACCGACGACATGTCGATGAAGGCGTTGCAGGGCGAGATGCGCGATCTCGGACGGCGCGCCATCGAAGCCGGCTGCGACATCGCGCTTCACTGCAACGGCGACATGGCCGAGATGCGGGCGGTGGCGGCGGGCGTGCCGGAACTCGTAGGCGTTTCCGCGATGCGGGCGCTGGCGGCCGAGGCCTACGGGCCGACGCATCTGCAGCCGGCCGACGAGCGGACGCTGCGGGCGGAGTACGAGGCGATCATGGGGCCACCGGTCGCCTGAGCGGGCGCGGCGCCGTATCCACCTTCCGCCACGATCGCGGCTTAGACGAAGCTGATCGCGACCCCGTGCGGCTGTTCGCCCCAAATCTCTGAACATCCTCAGGGTTCGACGCTTTCGCCCCGAGGATGGATTTGAACAATCGCGCGAGGAAGCTTAGGTTCGTCGGCACATCGCCGCGCGGAAGCCTTCGACGGATTCGTCCGGGACGGCTGCGACCGGCGCGGTTCGGAACGGGCAGTCCTGCCGCCCGGCGGCAAAGGGAGAATGGTTGTGGGTAGCTTAAGCATCTGGCACTGGCTCATCGTGCTCGCCGTCGTGCTGCTTCTGTTCGGCCGCGGCAAGATTCCCGAGCTGATGGGCGACGTCGCCAAGGGTATCAAGAACTTCAAGAAGGGCATGTCGGACGAGGACGCGCCGGTGGCGCAGGAGCGCCGCTCGCTGGACCATCGCGAAGGCGACGCCGTCCGCCGCGATCCGCAGGCCGAGAAGACCACGATCTGACGACTCTCGCAGCGGCGAAGCCGGCGCGGCCAAGCGTCGGCTCGCCGGTGCATTGCCGGCGGCGCTCGCGTGCGCTGGTCATCGTTTCCCCGGAAGTTGTCGATGTTCGAAGTCGGTTGGTCTGAACTTCTCGTGATCGGCGTCGTGCTGATCGTGGTGGTCGGTCCGAAGGATCTGCCGCGCATGCTCCGAACGTTCGGCAAGGCGACGTCGCAGATGCGACGCATGGCCGGCGACTTCCGCCGCCAGTTCGACGAGGCAATCCGCGAGGCCGAGCTCGACGAGGTTCGCGATACCGTGCGCGACATCAGCCGCATCGATCCGCGCAGCCACGTCCGCGACGCCTTGAACCCGATCCGGGCCGTCGGCGACGAAATCCGTTCCTCGCTGCGCACGGCGACGAAGGCGCCGGACCCCCGACCCTCCGTTGTCGGCGACGATGAGATGCGGCCGGTGACGCCCGAAGCGTCCGCCACCGGGACGCCGGAAGCGCCGGCGGACGTGGACAAGCCGATACCCGTGCCGCAGGCCTCGCCGCCGGAGGAGGCCGCCACCCGCGAGTCCGCCGTCGCCGACGAGGCCCGTCGCTGATGCGAGCAGGCCAGGACGACATCGACGCATCCTCGGCGCCGCTGATGGACCATCTGATCGAGCTGCGCCGGCGGTTGATCTGGTCGTTGCTGGCGTTCTTCGGCGCCTTCGTGCTCTGCTACATCTTCTCGGCGCACATCTTCGACATCCTGGCGCAGCCCTATCTCCGCGCGGCGCGCTGGCGGCATCTCGACATGGGTCCGGCCGGCTTCAACTACACGAGCCCGCTCGGCGCGTTCTCCACCTACCTGCAGATCGCCGCCTTCGGCGGCATGTTCCTGTCGTTCCCGGTGGCGGCGACGCAACTCTACAAGTTCGTCGCGCCCGGGCTCTACAAGAACGAGCGCAGCGCCTTCCTGCCGTTCCTGATCGCTTCGCCGGTGCTGTTCTTCCTCGGCGCGCTGCTCGTCTATTTCGTCGCCATGCCGATGCTGATGTGGTTTTCGCTCGGCTTCGTGCGCGTCGCGGCCTCGCCCGATGAGGTGTCGGTCAACTTCCTGAACGTGATGACCGAGTATCTCTCGACGATCATGGCGCTGATCCTGGCCTTCGGCCTCGTGTTCCAGATGCCGGTCGTGACCTCGCTGATGGTGCGTGCCGGGATGATCACCTCGGACAGCCTGAAGGGCAAGCGCAAGTGGGCGATCGTGCTCGCCTTCGTCGTAGCGGCGGTGCTGACGCCGCCCGACCCGACGTCCCAGATCGCCCTTGCGGTGCCGGGCGTCCTTCTCTACGAGGTTTCGATCATCGCGGCGCGGATGATCGAACGCAAACGGGCCGAGGAACCGGGCGACAGCGAGGCTGCGAGCGACCGCTGAGCGGGGTCCTCTGTCAGCCTTTCCGGTTCTTCGGAAACGGGAAGGTTGATGCTCGATATCAAGTGGATACGGGAAAATCCTGAAGCGCTCGACGAAGCGCTGAGCCGGCGCGGGGCGGCGCTTGCGTCCGCCGAGATCGTGCGGCTCGACGAGGAGCGGCGCGACCACCTTCGTCGCCTGCAGGACTTGCAGAACCGCCGCAACGAGGCGTCGAAGGAAATCGGCAAGGCGAAGGCATCGGGCGATGCGGCCCGGGCCGAAGCGGTGATCGCCGAGGTCGCCGAGATCAAACACGCGATCCAGGACGGCGAGGAGACCGAGCGCCGTATCGAGGCAGCGATCACCGACGTTCTCGCGCGCATTCCGAACACGCCGCTGGACGACGTGCCGGTCGGCGCGGACGAGGCGGCGAATGTCGAGATCCGTCGGGAAGGCGGCCTTCCCAATTTCGCCTTCGATCCGAAAGAGCACTTCGAGATCGGCGAAGCACTCGGCCTGATGGACTTCGAGCAGGCGGGTCGGATCGCCGGCTCGCGCTTCACGGTGCTGAAGGGCGGCCTCGCCCGGCTGGAACGGGCGCTCGGGCAGTTCATGCTGGACCTCCACACGGTCGAGCACGGCTACGAGGAAGTGGTGCCGCCGCTGCTCGTCCGCGACGAAGCGATGTTCGGCACCGGGCAACTGCCGAAGTTCAGCGAAGACCTGTTCCACACGACGGACGGTCGCTGGCTGGTGCCGACCGCCGAGGTGCCGCTGACCAACCTTGTGCGCGAGACCACGCTGGATGCGGCGCGACTGCCGCTCCGCTATACGGCACTGACGCCGTCCTTCCGCTCGGAAGCCGGCTCGGCCGGGCGCGACACGCGCGGCATGCTGCGCCAGCACCAGTTCTACAAGGTCGAACTGGTCTCGATCACCGCGCCGGAAGCTTCCGCCGATGAGCACGAGCGAATGACGCGCTGTGCGGAGGAAGTGCTGAAGCGGCTGAAGCTGCCGTTCCGTACGATGGTGCTTTCCACTGGCGACATGGGCTTCGGGGCGCGCAAGACCTACGACCTCGAAGTCTGGCTGCCCGGGCAGAACGCGTATCGCGAGATTTCGAGCTGCTCGAACTGCGGCGACTTCCAGGCCCGCCGCATGGCCGCGCGCTACAAGGTCGCCGGCGAGAAGCAGACGCGCTTCGTCCACACGCTGAACGGCTCGGGCGTCGCCATCGGCCGCTGCTTGATCGCCGTCCTGGAGAACTACCAGAACGAGGACGGCACGGTGACGGTGCCCGAAGCGCTGCGGCCCTACATGGGCGGCATCGAGATCGTCGGGAAGGCGGCCTGAACCGTTGCGGATCCTCATCACCAACGACGACGGCATCCATGCGGAAGGGCTGGCGGTTCTGGAGCGCGTCGCGCGGGCGCTGTCCGACGACGTCTGGATCGTCGCGCCGGAAACCGACCAGAGCGGCTTGTCGCATTCGCTGACGCTCTACCATCCGCTGCGCCTGCGCAAGCTGGACGAGACGCGCTTCGCACTCAGCGGCACGCCGACGGACTGCGTGATCATGGGCGTCCGGCACCTGATGCCGGAACCGCCGGATCTCGTGCTCTCCGGCATCAATGCCGGCCAGAACGTCTGCGACGACGTCACCTATTCGGGCACGGTCGCCGGCGCGATCGAGGGCACGATGCTGGGTTTCCGGTCGATCGCGCTGAGCCAAGCGCACACGCCGGACACCGACCGCGAGGCGCTCTGGGAGACTGCCGAGCGCCATGCTGCGCCGATCATCGAGAAGCTGATGGCGGCGGACTACCGGCCGGGCGTCTTCTTCAACGTCAATTTTCCGGCAGTCCGGCCGGACGAGGTGGAGGGTGTCGAGGTCACGCGGCAAGGCAAGCTCGAATACAACCTCGACCTCGAACAGCGGAAGGACGGCCGCGGCTTTCCGTATTTCTGGCTGAAGTTCGGGCGGCAGGTGGGCGCCGAGATGGAGAATTCCGACATCGGCGCGCTCGCCGCCGGGCGCATCTCGGTGACGCCGATGAAGCTCGACTTCACCGAGCACGTGCTCCGCGAGGAGTTGCGCGACTTCTTCCGGTCATGATGCAGGGTGTCTTGCCGAACATGAGCGAACGGGACCGCGAGGAGATCGCGGCCTTCCTGCTCCGGCTGCGCTCCGCCCGGTTCGCCGACCAGCGCCTGCAGCAGGCGGTGGAGGCGGTGCCGCGGCGCCAGTTCGTGCGCGGCAACATCGTCGAACCCTATGCGGATTCGTCGTTCCCGATCGACTGCGGCGAGACCATGCCGAGCGCGATGGCGGCCGTCGCGCTCGTCGCCGACCTTCGCGTCGAGCCGACGAGCCGCGTCTTGGAGATCGGTACGGGTAGCGGCTACGTCACCGCGCTGCTCGCGAAGCTCGCTGGCCGGGTGACGACGCTGGAACGCTACCGGACGCTGATCGACGCCGCCGAGGAGCGGCTGAAGACCTGCGGCGTGCCCGGCGCGCAGTTCGTCCAGGAGGATGGGCGGGAAGGGTGGCGCGACGCCGCCCCCTACGATCGCATCATCCTGCACGCCTCGATGGAGACGATGCCGCGCGTCTTCCTCGATCAGCTCGCGCAGCACGGCCAGATCATCGCCGCGCTCGGACCGGGGCAGGGTCAGCAGACGCTGGTGCGGCTGCAGAAGGTGGGAAGCCGGCTCGAACGCGAGGATCTGCGCCCGGTCCGTTACCAGCCGCTCGCGCAGGGGATCGCTCGCAAGCTTTAGCGATTCAACAAGCCTAACGAATTTTATCGAGTGACCTCTTGCAGTTAACCGGGAAGTAACCCTGCGGGGTTTGAATGTTCCCGAAACCAGAATTGCACGGGGACATCGATGCGTAGTGAGGTGCTGAAGACCGGACGGCTGCGTTTTGCCCGAACGGTCGCGCTCGTCGCGCTCACCGCCCTCGGTGCGGGCTGCAGCGCGGACGCCACTCGGTTCGACAGCTTCTATACCGGCGCGGTGCCGCAGCCGCAGCGTCCGGTGCCGCAGGGCGGGATCGACCAGACGAGCACCGGTTCGGTTGGCCAGAACGCCCGCCAGCCGCTCTACGACGGCTCGTCGGGGTCGTTGCCGCCGGCTTCGCAGGACTACGGCCAAAACTATCCGCAGGGCGGGAACCAGGGCGGTTCGATCCAGCGCGCCACGCTCGCGCCGCCGTCCGCGCCGTCCGCCGTCACTGCCTCCGCCGCGCAGCCGCGCCCCTATACGCCGCCGGCAGCCGCGATGGAGCAACCCGCGCCCGTCCGCGCCGCGTCGGCTGCGCCGGCCAAGGCGGGCTGGAGCGCGAGCGGCAACACCGTGACGCTACGCGAGGGCGAGACGCTCGATACGATCTCGAACCGCTACGGCGTGCCGGTGAAGGCACTGATGTCGGCGAACGGCCTAACCAGCGCCTCTGACGCCGTCGCCGGCCGACAGATCGCCATCCCGACCTATTCCTACGGCGAGCGGCCGGCAGCGAGAGCCGTCGCCGATGCCGGTGGCGCGCAGCAGCTCGGCGCGCCGCCGCAGACGTTGCGTGCGCCCTCCGCTTCGCGAAGCGTTGCCGCCGCGACGCCCGGCCACGTGATCGTCGAGAGCGGCGATTCACTGATGGGCATCGCGCGCCGCTCGGGCGTCACGGTCGCCGAACTGAAAGCCGCAAACGGCATGACCGGCGACTCCGTCCGCATCGGCCAGAAGCTGACGCTGCCGGGCGGCGCGATGGAGCCGAAGCGCGTCGCCTCGCTCGATCCGCGGGAAGGCATGGCGTCGAAGCCTGCGGTGAAGCCGGCCGCCAAGGCCGTCGCCGAGACGGCCGAGAAGCAGCCGAAGCCGTATCAGGCGCCGGCGGTTCAGAAGCCGGCCGAGGAGAAGGCCGCCGCGAAGGCGCCGGCGACCGAAACCAAGCCCGCCGCCCAGCCGAAGGTCGTGGCCTCCGCCGCGTCGGCCAAGGAGGAGACCGTGGCCGCGGCTCCGGTGAAGGAGGCTGCGCCGGCAACGACCATCGCCGACGAGGAGACGAAGGAAGCGGCCGCCGCGCCGTCCTCCACGGGCATCGACCAGTTCCGCTGGCCGGTGCAGGGCCGGGTGCTGAAGCGCTTCGGCGACAAGGATGGCACGCGCCGCAACGACGGCCTCGACATCTCAGTGCCGCGTGGCACGCCG
This sequence comes from Plantimonas leprariae, assembly GCF_008802405.1. Classification (GTDB taxonomy): domain Bacteria; phylum Pseudomonadota; class Alphaproteobacteria; order Rhizobiales; family Rhizobiaceae; genus Plantimonas; species Plantimonas leprariae. The sequence goes on along the minus strand of NZ_VZDO01000002.1, from coordinate 299,230 downwards.
GTGAAGGCCGCCGAGAACGGCGTCGTGATCTATGCCGGCGACGGCCTGAAGGAGTTCGGCAACACCGTGCTCGTGCGGCACGACAACGGCCTCGTCACCGTCTACGGCCATGCCGACGACCTGAAGGTGAAGCGCGGCGAGACCGTGAAGCGCGGTCAGGAGATCGCGACGGCCGGCATGTCGGGCGACGCGCAGGCTCCGATGCTGCACTTCGAGGTCCGCAAGAACTCCGCGCCCGTCGATCCCGGCAAGTACCTCCAGTAGGCCGGTCCGGAGCGCGACGAGGCCCGCCGCCCGACCGGGGCGGCGGGCCTCATCATGCGATGAGGTCGACCGCGCGGCCGAGCCGGCCGGCGAAGTCCTGCACGAACTGCCACGCGACGCGCCCCGAGCGGCTGCCGCGCGTCACCGACCATTCCAGTGCCTCCCGGCGGACGATTTCCGCCCCGGCTTCGATGCCGAGCGCCGCGAGATAGCCGCCGACCATCGCGAGATAGTCGTCCTGACTGCAATTGTGGAAGCCGAGCCAGAGCCCGAACCGGTCGGACAGCGAGACCTTCTCCTCGACCGCCTCGCCGGGATTGATCGCGGTCGCCCGCTCGTTCTCGATCATGTCGCGCGGCAGAAGGTGCCGCCGGTTCGACGTGGCGTAGAAGAGGACGTTCGCCGGCCGTCCCTCGACGCCACCTTCGAGCGCCGCCTTCAGCGACTTGTAGGACGCGTCGCCCCCGTCGAACGACAGGTCGTCGCAGAACAGCACGAAGCGGAAGGGCGCGTCGCGCAGCGCGTTCATCAGTTCGGGCAGGTGCGCGATGTCCTCGCGCGGAATCTCGATCAGCTTGAGAAGCGGCTGGCTTTCGGCGCGTCCGGCGTTGGCTTCGGCGTGCACCGCCTTCACCAGCGACGACTTACCCATGCCCCGCGCGCCCCAGAGGAGGGCGTTGTTCGCCGGTAGCCCAGTCGCGAAGCGGCGCGTGTTGTCGAGAAGGATGTCGCGCGAGCGGTCGATGCCTTGCAGCAGCCCGATCGGAACGCGGTTCACCCGTCGCACCGGGACGAGGCGGCCGGGCGGCTCGAACACGAAGCAGTCGGCCGCCTCGAAGTCGAGCGGTGGTATCGGCGGCGGTGCCAGTCGCTCCAGCGCCGCGGCCACCCGTTCGAGCAGCGGCGCGAGATCGTGGGGAAGCGTGGAGGAGGGGGCCGTCACCGCGACCATCCGTGCGAAGGCGTATGTTGCATTGGAGAGGACCGTTCGTATATTTCGCGCACTTCGTAAAGGGCCGGCACGGCTCGCGATTCTGATCCTCGGGAGTTTTCGGATGTTCGTCACGCCGGCCTTGGCGCAAGCGCAGACCGCGGTCGGCGGAGGGGGACCGAACGACATTCTGATCACGATCCTGCCATTCGTGGTCGTGTTCGCGATCATGTACTTCCTGATCATCCGGCCGCAGCGCTCGCAGCTGAAGAAGCGCGAGGAGATGATCCGCAACATCCGCCGCGGCGATACGGTGATCACCGGCGGCGGCATCGTCGGCCGAGTGACGAAGGTGCTCGAGAACGGCGAACTGGAAGTGCAGATCGCGGAACAGGTGAAGATCCGCGTGCTGCAGGCGACCGTCACGGAGGTGCGCGTGAAAGGCGAGCCGCAGGCCGCGAACGCCAAGTGACTTCGCGCCGTGCCCGCGCACGGCTGATGAGTTCGTAAAATCTGATTTCAGCGGGCGCTCCGTCGGGACGACGGCGCCGGCTGCGGACCGGTCGGGATCGACATGCTCTACTTCGAACGCTGGAAAGTGATCCTGATCTGGGCGGTGGTGTTCGTCGGGGCGCTCTTCGCCTCGCCGAACATGATTCCCCGTTCGGTGCTGGATTCGATGCCGAACTGGCTGCCGAAGCGGCAGATGGTGCTCGGCCTCGACCTCCAGGGCGGCGTCTATCTGCTCTACACGATCGATCGGCAGGACTTCGCGCAGCGCCGCCTGCTCAGCCTCGTCGGCGACGTGCGCAATGCGCTGCAGCAGAACCCGCGCATCGGCTACACGAACCTCCGCGTGCAGGGGCAGAGCGTGCAGCTTCGCCTGCGCGACCCGTCGCAGGTGGCGGAGGCGCGCAGGCGCCTGGAGGCGCTGCGCAACCCGATGAACTCCTCCGTGTTCGGCGGCACCGCCGTGAACGAGTTCGATCTCAACGTTTCCGACGACGGCGCGGCGCAGTTCACCTATGCCGAAGCTGGGCTGTCGCGTCGCGTCGGCGAGATCGCGCAGCAGTCCATCGAAGTGATCGAGCAGCGCATCAACCAGCTCGGCACCGTCGAGCCGTCGATCCAGCGGCAGGGCGACGACGGCATCCTTGTCGAGGTGCCGGGCCTGACCGACCCCGCGCGGCTGAAGGACCTCATCGGGCAGACCGCGCAGCTCACCTTCCATCTCGTCCAGAACCAGATTCCCGCCAGCGAAGCGGAGGCGAACCGCAAGCCGGGCGTGCAGGTGCTGCCGTCGAAGGACAATCCCGGCGTCGCTTTCGTCGTGGACGACGCTCCGCTTCTGACCGGGCAGGACCTCAGCGGCGCGTCCTCGGGTTTCGACCAGCGCTCCAACGAGCCGATCGTCTCGTTCCAGCTCAACTCCGCCGGCACGTCGAAGTTCGGTCGCGTCACGCAGCAGAACGTCGGCCGGCCCTTCGCCATCGTCCTCGACGACAAGGTCATCTCCGCCCCGACGATCCGCGAGCCGATCCTGCAAGGGACGGGCCAGATCAGCGGCAGCTTCACCTCGCAGTCGGCCAACGATCTGGCGATCCTGCTGCGGGCGGGCTCGCTGCCGGCGCGGCTGATCATCGACGAAGAGCGCACGATCGGCCCGAGCCTCGGCGCCGACTCGATCCGCGCCGGTCTGATCGCCTCGATCGTCGCGACAGTCGCGATCGCGATCTTCATGGTCGCCTGCTACGGCCTGCTCGGCTTCTTCGCCGACCTGGCGCTCATCGCGAACAACGCGCTGATGATCGGCATCCTGACCGCGCTCGGCGCGACGCTGACCTTGCCTGGTATCGCCGGCATCGTCTTGACGATGGGCATGGCGGTGGACGCCAACGTCCTGATCTACGAGCGCATCCGCGAGGAGGGGAAGGCCGGCAATTCGGTGATCGTCGCGCTCGACCACGGCTTCCGCCGCGCCTTCGCGACCATCATCGACTCGCACCTGACGGCGCTGATCGCCGCCATCGCGCTGTTCTCGCTCGGCTCCGGGCCGGTGCGCGGCTTTGCGGTAACGCTCGCCATCGGCATCATCTCGACGCTTTTCACGTCCTATCTCGTGACCCGGCTGATCGTCGCGCTCTGGGCGCGAAAGTCGCGTCCGAAGGCCCTGCCGCTCTGAGGCGAATTCCATGAAACACATCCGCCTCATCCCGGACGACACGAACCTGCCCTTCATGAAATGGGCTAAGGTCCGCACGCCCGTATCGATCGTCCTGATCCTCGTGTCCTTCGCGCTGTTCTTCGCGGTCGGGGTCAATGCCGGCATCGACTTCAAGGGCGGCACCGTCATCGAGGTGCACAGCCACCAGCCGACGGCCGACATCGCGGACATCCGTTCCAAACTCGATGCACTCGCGCTCGGCGAGGTGCAGATCCAGACCATCGGGTCGCCGAACGAGGTGCTGATCCGCGTCGCGGCGCAGCCGGACGGCGCGCAGGCCGATCAGGCCGCGGCGCAGCGCGTCCGCGACACGCTCGGGGCAGCGGACTACGATTTCCGCCGCGTCGAGACGGTCGGTCCGCGCGTGTCGGGCGAACTGGCGCGTACCGGCACGCTGGCCGTGCTGTTCACAATCGCCGGCATCATGGCCTATATCTGGGTGCGGTTCGAATGGCAGTTCGGCGTCGCCGCGGTCGCGACGCTGGTGCACGACGCGATCCTGACCGTCGGTTTCTTCGCCGCGACGCAGATCGACTTCAATCTGCAGAGCCTCGCCGCGATTCTAACGATCATCGGCTACTCGTTGAACGACACGGTGGTGATCTTCGACCGCATCCGCGAGATCCTGCGCAAATACAAGCAGATGCCGATCCGCGACGTGATCGACCTCGCGACGAACCAGACGCTCGCGCGTACGATCATGACGTCGCTGACGCTGCTCCTGGCACTGCTCTCGCTCTACGTCTTCGGCGGCCCGGTGATCCGTTCGTTCACCGCCGCGATGATCTGGGGCATCATCGTCGCGACCGCTTCCTCGATCTTCATCGGCGGCCCGATCCTGATCTACTTCAACATCCGCGCGCCGAAGGACGAGGCGAAGAAGGAAGAGGTGAAGAAGCCGGCCGGCACCGTTCCCGCCAAGACGCCGGCGCGCGCGGGCTGATCGCGTGTCCTCCGGCATCGAGGTTCGGCAGGCGCACTTTCCGGGGCGCGCGCCGATCGAGGCATACGGCAACGGCGGCTTTCGCTTCGCCGGCATGTCGCATCGCGGCTCGCTGCTGTGCCTGCCGTCCGGCATCTACGGCTGGGAGGCGACGGAAACTGCGCCCTTCTCGGGGAAGCGGCTCCTGAAGGTCTTCGAGGAGGCCGACAGCTTCAAATTCTTCCTGTTCGGCACGGGTCTCGAACTCCGGCGGCTGCCGAAGCCGCTGGTCGAGCGCTTCCGCAGCCTCGGCCTGTCTTGCGACGCCATGTCGACCGGCGCGGCGGTACGGACGCTAAACGTCATGCTGTCCGAGGAGCGCCCGGTCGCGGCGGCTCTCGTCGCGATCGAGTAGCGGAGCGATGCCGGACGGCTTCACCGAATGCGAAGCGCTCGTCCGGCGCGACGATCCCGACCGCGCCGTGGCCGTCGCCTTCGCGGCGCGCGACCGATGGCCGTATCTCAACGCGCTCTACGCTTTCGATATCGAGACGGCGCGCATCCGGCAGATCGTCAGTCAGCCGCTGCCGGGCGAAATCCGGCTGCAATGGTGGCGGGATCGGATCGAGGCGCATGCGGCCGATCCGCTGGAGGCCAGCGGGCAGGGCAGTCCGGTCGCGGCGGCGCTGCTGGAGACCATCGCGACCTGCGACCTGCCGGCGTCCGCCTTCGAAACCTTGCTCGATGCCCGCATCTTCGACCTCTACGACGATCCGATGCCGGGGCGGGCCGAGCTCGAAGCCTATGCCGGCGAGACCGCGTCGGCGGTGCTGATGCTGGCGGCGATGGTTCTCGACCGCGAGGGCGCATCCGCCGCTTCCGAAGCCGCGGGACATGCGGGTGTCACGCGGGTCGTGGCGGAAGCCGTCACGCTGCTCGACCGCCGTCCGGCCCACGCGCAGATCTTCTTTCCCACCGACATTCTCGACGCGGTCGGCTGCGCGCGAGAAGCCTTGTCGGGCGATGACGAAGAGCGGCGGCGCGCGGTCGCCGCGATGGCGGCCTTCGGCCTCGATCACGCGGCTAAGGCGAGAGCGGCAGCGGCGGCACTGCCTAGGTCGCTGAAGCCGGTCTTTCTGACGCTCGACCCGATCGAGACGTCGCTGCGCCGCGCGAACTCTCCGGGTCCGACGCTCGGCCGCGCCGCGCCGTTGCGGCGTCTCTTCTCCTACTGGCGGGCGATGCGGCGGTGACGACGGGTGTCCTTAGACGCGGACGCGTCAGCCGGTTCACCGCCGCTTTCGCGGAAGGAATCGGTCTCGCCGTCGCGCGCTTTCCGGTCACTGCGCTTGCGATCGCCGGTTTCGCGAGCCTTCTCAGCTTGGCGATCGAAGATTTCCATCCGTTCGACGATGCGGCTTGGCTGCGGGCGCAGTCGGCGCTGGTCGGCGCTGGAGCCGTCGCGGCCGCCGCCGCGCTGTTCGGCGAATCGCGCGGCTGGTCGAGCGGCCTGCGCTTTGCCATGTCCCTCGCCGCGGCGATCATCGCCGGTTGCGCCGTGTTCTTTGGGCGGCAACTCGGCGTCTTCGCGCCGCCGTTGATCGCCGCCCTCTGCCTTGCCGTGCCCCTCGCGCCACATTTGTTCACCTCCAATTCCCTTCGCTTCTGGACCTTCCTGCACTGGGGTGCATTCGGAGCGGCGCTCGCCTTCGTATCGGTGCTGCTCTTCGTCCTCGGCGTGACGGCGATCCTGGAGATGGTCCGCTACCTGTTCGACGTCGGCATTCCGCAGCGCGCCTACGAACATCTCTATGTCGTCGCATGCGCCTTCGTCGGTCCGCTGTTCGCGCTCGGCCGCATCCCGCGCGATCTCTTCGAAGAGGCGGTGATCGCCGCTCCGGCAGAGGATCGGTTGAGTTCCGGTCTCGGCACGCTGCAGGACTGGATCGCGGCGCCGCTCGCGCTGGCGGTAGCGCTGGTGCTGCACGCCTATGCGGCGAAGATCGTGTTGACGGGCGAGTTGCCGAAGAACCAGATCGGCTGGATCGTCGGCAGCTTCGCGCTGTTCGCGTTGACCGTGCGGGTCGCCGCGCATCCGTTCCTGACGCGCGGCGGCGTTGCCACACGCCTGTTCGGACGCATCTGGACGGCGACGCTCGTGCTGCCGCTCCTGCTCCTCGCTTATGGGCTCTGGCTGCGGATTTCGGATCAAGGCGTCACCGGCGAGCGCTACTATCTCGGCCTCGCCGCCGTGTCGGCTGGCGCAATCGTGCTCGCTCAAGTCTTCCCTCGGCTTCGTGGCGACATCCGTCTTATGGCAGCGGTGCCGGTGCTGCTCCTGGCGCTCTCGGCCTTCGGTCCGTGGGGCGTTGCCCAGACCGTCGCCCGCAGCCAGATCGACCGGCTTCTTCGCGACTATCCGAGCCTCGGACGAGACGGGGATAAGGTCGATGCCTTGACGGAAGAACGACGGGAAGCGGCGCGCACGCGCCTGCAGGCAATAGCTGCGGTCGGCGCGCTGCCGGCGCTGATGCCGCATCTCGGCGACGAGGACCGGAACGCCGTGGCCGGTCTCGAGGAAGACCGGCAACTGACGGTGCTGCTCGATCGGCTCGGGCTCGGCTACGGCACGCCGTCGCCGCAGTATCGCTCGTTTGCCGGGCAGAAGCCTGTCGCTCTCGACGTCACCGGCTACGACACGTTCTTCACGAACCTCGGTGCCTACGCGTCGGAGTTTTCCGGAACGGTCGCAACCGACGCGCCGCCGCAGTTCGTCACGCAGAACGGCGAGATCACGCTGCGCTGGCAGGGCGTCACGGATCGTTTCGACGCCGCCGCCGCGGTTCGCTCGCTGCCGGACGTCGGCGGAGCGTCGCCGGAAGCTGTCGCGCCGTTCGTCGCCGACATCCGCACACGCGACGGCCGCTCCCTGCGCCTGTTCGTCCGCTCGGCATCGTTCGATCCGGCGACGCTCGGCGGCGTCAGCCTGTCCTTCGATCTCGCCTTGCGCCGAGCCGAATGGCCGGCCTCCGCCTCACTCGGCGGCGGCGGGCAGCGCTGAGACCGGCGGCAAGCCGAGCCAGGCGCCGCAATCGGCGAGGGCGCGCGCCGACAGGGCGCGGCGTTTCGCCAGCGTCTTCTCCTTGCCGCGCATCCGCTTGCCCTCGCTGCGCGGCGCCTCGATCGGCGGAAACAGGCCGAAGTTGACGTTCATCGGCTGGAACGAGCGCTTGCCGCCTTCCTCTTCGACCGAAAGGTGGCCACCGGTGATGTGGCGCAGGATCGCGCCCATCGCCGTGGTCTCCGGCGGCGGTTCCGCGGCCTCGCCCATCGCCTCGGCGGCGGCGAAGCGTCCGGCGAGGAGACCGATCGCGGCGGATTCGACGTAGCCCTCGCAGCCGGTGATCTGGCCGGCAAAGCGGATGTCGGGACGCGAGCGCAGACGCAGCGATCCGTCGAGCAGCCGGGGCGAATCGAGGTAGGTGTTGCGATGCAGCCCGCCGAGGCGTGCGAACTCGGCATTCTCCAGGCCGGGAATCGTGCGGAACACCCGCACCTGCTCGGCATATTTCAGCTTCGTCTGGAAGCCGACCATGTTGTAGAGCGTGCCGAGCGCGTTGTCCTGTCGAAGCTGCACGATCGCGTAAGCCTTCTCGTCCGGCTTGTGCCGGTTGGTCAGGCCCATCGGCTTCATCGGGCCGTGCCGCAGCGTTTCCGGCCCGCGCTCCGCCATGACCTCGATCGGCAGGCAGCCGTCGAAATAGGGGACGTGCTCCCATTCCTTGAAGGTCGTCTTCTCGCCCGCCAGCAGTTCGGCGATGAAGCGCTCGTACTCGTCGCGGTTCATCGGGCAGTTGACGTAATCCTCGCCGTTGCCGCCCGGTCCGACCTTGTCGTAGCGCGACTGGAACCACGCGATGCCCATGTCGATCGTGTCGAAGTGCACGATCGGCGCGATGGCATCGAAGAAGGCCAGGGCGTCCGCGCCGGTCTCCGCCCGGATCGCTTCGGCGAGCGCCGGCGCGGTCAGCGGACCGGTGGCGATGACCGTCGCTCCCCACTCGCGCGGCGGCAGGCCCGAGACTTCCTCGCGGCGGATATCGATCAGCGGATGCCGCTCGATCTCGGTGGTGACGCGGGCGGCGAAGCCCTCGCGGTCGACGGCGAGCGCGCCGCCGGCCGGAACCTGATGCGCGTCGGCCGACCGCATGATGAGAGAGCCCGCCAGCCGCATCTCGGCGTGGAGCACCCCGACCGCGTTCGTCGCGGCATCGTCGGATCGGAACGAGTTCGAGCAGACCAGTTCGGCGAGGTCGCCGCTCTTGTGCGCGGCCGTCTCTCGCACGGGACGCATCTCATGGAGGACTACCGGGATACCCCGTTCGGCGATCTGCCACGCGGCTTCGCAGCCTGCCAGGCCGCCGCCGACAACGTGAATTGGATCGTTCTGCATGGCCGTCGGTCTAGCACGTCCGCAGAAACGACAACACCCGCCGGGGGAGGAACCGGCGGGTGTCGTTTGACGGCCTTCGATGGGAGGAGGTTCGAAGGCCTCCGAACCTGCAGTGGGAGGAGGATCCGCAGGCTCCATTCGCGCTCGCTCTGGGAGGAGGTGAGCTCGCGCGAAATCTCTATCTGTTCATCGGCTTAGCGGTTGGCAACCTCGCAAGGTCAGCCGATTGCCTTCCGGGCTACGTTCGGGATGTCCGAGCGCGAAATTCCGAGATCGGCCAGCTCGCGGTGCGAGAGGCGATTCAGCTCGTTGCAGGTCTCGCGGTAACGGCGCCAGTTCTGGTACGACCGAGCGATATTCATTGCCCTCTTCCTTCGGACCGGAGCCCTCGGACCTATTCCTCTCGGCTCCGTTGAGCTTGAAGGTAAGAGAGGCGCCCACTGAGCACCAGAACGGAATGCGCATGGCTGAGATGCGCTTTGTGCATCGCAGCATTAATCGTTTCGCAGCACGTCTCGTCGAGGGTTCCGGCGGCGTGCTGGCGGTGTGATCGCCACGGTGATCGAGAAGGCCCGATCCGGCTTTGGCATTCAAGCCGACCTTGCGGCGAGCTTGCGCGGGCATTCCGATCCGGAGGCCCGATCGGCGGCCTTTGTTCTTTTCCCCCTCGTTAACTGGTGTTATGGAGGCGCCTTCCCGGCAGCCGCTCGGCAGGGTTCGGCGGGCGTGGCGGAACTGGTAGACGCACCAGATTTAGGTTCTGGCGCCGAAAGCGTGGGGGTTCGAGTCCCTCCGCCCGCACCAGTTGCCGATCGTGCGGCTGCCGGAAACCGTCCGTTTCGGGCGGTACCTATTCCTGGCATGCAGCCGGCCCGACGATGTATCCGCATCGTAGAGGGCCGGTCCGCATGCCGCCAACGAGACAAGGCCGGCGGCCGCATGATGCGCGGCGACCGGCATGAGAGGACTGAGAAGCGATGCAGGTCAAGGAAACCACGGCCGAGGGCCTGAAGCGAGTCATCGAGGTCGTGATCCCGGCGTCCGACCTCGAGGCCCGGCTGCAGACCCGCCTGCACGAGGCGAAGGATCAAGCGCGTCTGAAGGGCTTCCGCCCCGGCAAGGTGCCGCTGGCGCACCTGCGCAAGACCTACGGCCGCTCGATGATGGCCGAGATCATCAACCAGATCCTGAACGAGACGCCGCGCTCGGTGATCGCGGAGCGCAACGAGCGGTCCGCCATGCGGCCCGAGATCGAGATGAGCGAGGATGCCGGCGAAGCCGAGAAGGTTCTCGGCGGCAAGGAGGATTTCCGCTTCAAGATTTCCTACGAGATGCTGCCGGCGTTCGACCTCAAGGACACAGCCGGCATCAAGGTCGAGCGCCCGGTCGTCGAGGTGCCCGAGGAAGAGGTCGAGGATCAGGTCAAGCGCATCGCGGAGAACGCCCGCAGCTACGAGCCGACCGAGGAAGGCGCGCAGGACGGCGATCGCGTGACCCTCGATTTCGTCGGCAAGGTCGACGGCGAGGCTTTCGATGGCGGCACCGCTGCCGACCAGAACCTCGTGCTCGGCTCCAAGACGTTCATTCCCGGCTTCGAGGACCAGCTCCTCGGCGCGAAGGCCGGCGACGAGAAGGCGGTCGACGTGACGTTCCCGGCCGACTACGGCGCGGAGAACCTCGCCGGCAAGGATGCCACCTTCGACGTGACCGTGAAGGCCGTCGCCCGACCGGCGGAGCTGGAGCTCGACGACGAGGTGGCGAAGCGCCTCGGCATCGAATCCCTGGAGCGGCTTCGCACCGTCGTGCGCGAGCAGATCGAGAGCCAGTACGGCCTCGCCACCCGCCAGAAGGTGAAGCGCCAGCTCCTCGACGCCCTCGACAAGGACTACGACTTCGAGCTGCCGGAACGGCTGGTGCAGGCCGAGTTCGACAACATCTTCGCGCAGGTGCAGCAGGAGCTGAAGAGCGCCGGCAAGTCGTTCGAGGACGAGGAGACGACGGAAGAGAAGGCGCGCGAGGAATACCTCGTGCTCGCCAAGCGCCGCGTGCGTCTCGGGCTCGTGCTGTCCGAGATGGGCGAAAAGGCGGGCGTCCAGATCTCGGACGAGGAGATGCAGCGCGCGCTGTTCGACCAGGTGCGCCGCTTCCCCGGCCAGGAGCAGCAGATCTACGAGTACTACCAGAAGAACCCGGAAGCGGTGGCGAGCCTGCGCGCGCCTCTCTACGAGGAGAAGGTCGTCGACTGGCTGCTGACGAAGATCGACGTGACGGACAAGACCGTCACCAAGGAAGAGCTGATGAAGGAGGACGAGGAGCCGCTGGCGCTCGCGTCCTGAACTTCCTTCTCTTTTTCAGAAGCGAAGGCCGGCGTCCCGCCGGCCTTTTTCGTCTTCGGGCCCGGGAAAGGACGCTGGACCCGGGCTGGAAGTCGGCGTGCGCGAGTCTTGCGAAGGCCAGCCGCGCGGTCCTATCTACGCCCTGGGCTCCGGCCACCCGATTCTCCCGCGACGGTTCCCGCCGCCGCTCCAATCGAAAGCGCGAACCATGACGCATCCCGTCGAAAGAGCGATGAACCTCGTGCCGATGGTCGTCGAGCAGACGAACCGCGGCGAGCGGGCCTACGACATCTTCTCCCGCCTCCTGAAGGAGCGCGTGATCTTCATCACCGGGCCGATCGAGGACGGCATGTCGACGCTGGTCTGCGCGCAGCTCCTGTTCCTTGAGGCCGAGAACCCGAAGAAGGAGATCGCCCTCTACATCAACTCGCCGGGCGGCGTCGTGACCAGCGGCATGGCGATCTACGACACGATGCAGTTCATCAAGCCGGCCGTCTCGACGCTCTGCATCGGACAGGCGGCCTCGATGGGCTCGCTGCTGCTCTGCGCCGGCCATCCGGACATGCGCTTCGCGACGCCGAACGCCCGCATCATGGTCCACCAGCCCTCCGGCGGCTTCTCGGGCCAAGCCTCCGACATCGAACGGCACGCGCAGGATATCATCAAGCTGAAGCGCCGCCTGAACGAGGTCTACGTGAAGCACACGGGCCAGGACTACGAGACGATCGAGAAGACGCTCGACCGCGACCACTTCATGACGGCGGACGAGGCGAAGGAGTTCGGCCTGATCGACCGGGTCTACTCGTCCCGCGAGGCGCTCGAGTCGCAGCTCCAGTCCGGCTCCTGAGGCGCGACGCCTCGCCGCGCAACGCGGCGGCGGTTTGACGCGTTCAGTCCGAACGGCATGCCTCACGAAGAGGTTGCCGCTAGGTCAGAGCAGATCGGTAAGAATTCGCGGTCATCATCGGGGCTGCGAGTCGTCCGGTCAGGGTCGCTCAAGCTTGTCGACTGAGCATAAGGCAGGTCGCAGGATTGTCATATGCGGCGCATTCGGGCCGCGGGGGAGCCGCAGTTGCATTCGTTGCGACGCGGCATAACATAAGGCGAGATGGGCGGTTGCCGCGCTTTGCGACAGCCGCCATCGGGCCGGAAGGAAATTCGTATGAGCAAAGTGAGCGGCGACTCCAAGAACACGCTCTACTGCTCTTTCTGCGGAAAGAGCCAGCACGAGGTGCGCAAGCTGATCGCGGGCCCGACCGTGTTCATCTGCGACGAATGCGTCGAGCTTTGCATGGACATCATTCGCGAGGAGAACAAATCCTCGATGGTGAAGTCTCGCGAGGGCGTTCCGACCCCGCAAGAGATCATTTCGGTCCTCGACGATTACGTGATCGGCCAGAGCTTCGCCAAGAAAGTGCTCTCCGTCGCGGTCCACAACCACTATAAGCGGCTCGCGCACGCGCAGAAGAACAACGACGTCGAGCTGGCGAAGTCGAACATCCTGCTGATGGGCCCGACCGGCTGCGGCAAGACGCTGCTCGCCCAGACGCTCGCCCGCATCCTCGACGTGCCGTTCACCATGGCCGACGCCACGACGCTGACGGAAGCCGGTTACGTCGGCGAGGACGTCGAGAACATCATCCTCAAGCTGCTCCAGTCGGCCGACTACAATGTCGAGCGCGCCCAGCGCGGCATCGTCTACATTGACGAGATCGACAAGATCAGCCGCAAGTCCGACAACCCCTCGATCACCCGCGACGTGTCGGGCGAGGGCGTGCAGCAGGCGCTGTTGAAGATCATGGAAGGCACCGTGGCGAGCGTGCCGCCGCAGGGCGGGCGCAAGCATCCCCAGCAGGAGTTCCTGCAGGTGGATACGGCGAACATCCTGTTCATCTGCGGCGGTGCCTTCGCGGGCCTCGACAAGATCATCTCCGACCGCGGACGCAAGACGTCGATCGGCTTCGCGGCGAACGTCTCCTCGCCGGAAGACCGGCGGACGGGCGAGCTCTTCCGCAAGGTCGAGCCGGAAGACCTCCTGAAGTTCGGGCTCATCCCGGAGTTCGTCGGCCGGCTGCCGGTGCTGGCGACGCTGGAGGACCTCGACGAGCCGGCGCTCGTCCAGATCCTCGTCGAGCCGAAGAACGCCCTGGTGAAGCAATACCAGCGCCTGTTCGAGATGGAAAACGTCGAATTGACGTTCCATGAGAACGCCTTGCGCGCGATTGCTCGTAAGGCGATCGAACGCAAGACCGGCGCGCGCGGCCTCCGTTCGATCATGGAGGCGATTTTGCTCGACACGATGTTCGACCTGCCGACGCTGGAAGGCGTGCAGGAAGTGGTCATCTCCGACGAGGTGATCGAGGGCAACGCCCGGCCGCTCTACATCTACGCTGAGCGCAAAGACGAGAAGGAAAACGTCAGCGCCTGAGGCCGGGGGTCTCGCGACCGCGCCGGATGCTCGGCGGGCGGATCGCCCGTCGTCCGGCGTCGAGGTCCAGCCGGGAAGCCGGCCGGGCTAGAAACGCAGGCAGCGTGCATTGAAGCCTCGGGCGACGACGACCACATGATCGACTGGCGTTCGCTGGGAGTGCCCGATCGGGGCTCGAAGGGAATGGCCGCCCGCGGCTGATCGGCCGCAGAAAGGACATTCATGTCGAACAAGACCAACGAGGATCAGTCCGGCGCGACTTTGTATCCGGTTCTGCCGCTTCGCGACATCGTCGTTTTCCCGCACATGATCGTGCCGCTGTTCGTAGGCCGCGAGAAGTCGATCAAGGCGCTCGAAGAGGTGATGGGCGCCGACAAGCAGATCCTTCTGCTGACCCAGAAGAACGCCGGCGACGAGGACCCGACCGCCGAGGCGATGTACGACCTCGGTACCGTCGCGAACGTGCTGCAACTCCTGAAGCTTCCCGACGGCACCGTGAAGGTGCTGGTGGAGGGCATGACGCGGGCGCGCATCACCAGCTTCTCGCCGCGCACCGAATGGCACGAGGCGTCGGCTTCGATCGTGCCGACCGCCGACGAGGATCAGGTCGAGCTCGAAGCGCTGGCGCGCTCGGTCGTTTCCGAGTTCGAGAACTACGTCAAGTTGAACAAGAAGATCTCGCCGGAAGTCGTTGGTGCTGCTGGGCAGATCGACGACTACTCCAAGCTTGCGGACACCGTCGCCTCGCATCTCGCGATCAAAATCGCCGAGAAGCAGGAGATGCTGGGTCTCGTCAGCGTGCGGGCGCGGCTGGAGAAGGCGCTGAGCTTCATGGAGGCCGAGATTTCGGTGCTTCAGGTGGAGAAGCGCATCCGCTCGCGCGTCAAGCGCCAGATGGAGAAGACGCAGCGCGAGTACTACCTCAACGAGCAGATGAAGGCGATCCAGAAGGAACTCGGCGACGGCGAGGAAGGCCGCGACGAGGTCGCCGAGATCGAGGAGCGCATCAAGAAGACCAAGCTGTCGAAGGAAGGCCGCGAGAAGGCTCAGGCCGAGGTCAAGAAGCTTCGGCAGATGAGCCCGATGTCCGCCGAGGCGACGGTCGTGCGCAACTACCTCGACTGGCTGCTCGGCCTGCCCTGGGGGCAGCGCTCGAAGGTCAGGATCGACCTGAACCAGGCCGAGGCCATCCTCGAAGCCGAGCATTACGGTCTCGAGAAGGTCAAGGAGCGGATCGTCGAGTATCTGGCGGTGCAGAGCCGGCAGGCGAAGCTGAAGGGTCCGATCCTGTGCCTCGTCGGCCCGCCCGGCGTCGGCAAGACCTCGCTCGCCAAGTCGATCGCCAAGGCGACCGGCCGCGAATACGTGCGTGTCGCGCTCGGCGGCGTTCGCGACGAGGCTGAGATTCGCGGGCATCGGCGCACCTATATCGGCTCCATGCCCGGCAAGATCATCCAGTCGATGAAGAAGGCGAAGAAGAGCAATCCGCTCTTCCTCCTCGACGAGATCGACAAGATGGGTCAGGACTTCCGCGGCGATCCGTCCTCGGCGCTGCTCGAAGTGCTGGATCCCGAGCAGAACGCGACCTTCATGGATCACTACCTCGAGGTCGAGTACGATCTGTCGCCGACGATGTTCGTGACGACGGCGAACACCCTGAACATTCCGGGTCCGCTTCTCGACCGCATGGAGTTGATCCGCATCGCGGGTTATACCGAGGACGAGAAGGTCGAGATCGCGCGGCGCCATCTTCTGCCGAAGGCGATTCGCGATCATGCCCTGAAGCCGGAGGAGTTCTCGGTCGGCACCGACGCGCTGCAGGAGATCGCGCGGCGCTATACGAGGGAAGCCGGCGTCCGCTCGTTCGAGCGAGAACTGATGACGCTCGCGCGCAAGGCCGTGACGAAGATCCTGAAGGGCGAGGCGACGACGGTGGAAGTGTCCGCCGCCAATATCGCCGACTACCTTGGCGTCTCGCGCTATCGCTATGGCGAGGCCGAATCGGACGATCAGGTCGGTGTCGTCACTGGGCTCGCCTGGACTGAGGTCGGCGGCGAACTGCTGACCATCGAAGGCGTCATGATGCCCGGCAAGGGCAAGATGACGGTCACGGGCAACCTCAAGGACGTGATGAAGGAGTCGATCTCGGCCGCGGCGTCCTACGTCCGCAGTCGCGCGATCGACTTCGGCATCAAGCCGCCACTGTTCGACAAGCGGGACATCCACGTCCACGTGCCGGAAGGCGCGACGCCGAAGGATGGTCCGTCGGCCGGTACTGCCATGGCGACCGCCATCGTCTCCGTGATGACGGGCATTCCCGTGCGGCGCGACATCGCCATGACCGGCGAGATCACGCTGCGGGGCAGGGTGCTTCCGATCGGGGGCTTGAAGGAGAAGCTGCTCGCGGCGCTGCGCGGCGGCATCAAGACCGTGCTGATCCCGGAGGAGAACGCGAAGGATCTCGCGGACATTCCGGACAACGTGAAGAACAATCTCGAGATCATCCCGGTGTCGCGGATGGGCGAGGTTCTCTCGAAGGCCTTGATACGCTCGCCCGAGCCGACCGAATGGTCGGAAGAGGAGGCGCTGGTGGCGGCGGTGCCGGCCGACGGCGAGTCGGCGGCAGTCGCTCACTGATTACAAAAACGGGCTGAAAACAGGGTGCCGCTCCGTCAGGAGCGGCATTTTTGTTGGCAAAGGCCTGTTTTGCGGCGCTTTTGTTCTTATCCGCACTTGCGCCGATTTTGATAGTCGACCATCGTCCCGGCCCCGTGCAGCCGTTTGCACTTGGTCAGGAGATGGACGCATGAACAAGAACGAGCTCGTTTCCCAGGTCGCCGACAAGACCGAACTGTCGCGCCAGCAGGCGACGTCGGCGGTCGACGCGGTGTTCGACGCCCTGCAGACCGCCCTCGGCAAAGGGGACGACATTCGCCTCGTCGGTTTCGGAACGTTCTCGGTTTCGCATCGCGCGGCGTCCAAGGGCCGCAACCCGTCGACTGGCGCCGAGGTCAATATTCCGGCTCGCAACGTTCCGCGCTTCGCGCCTGGCAAGTCCTTGAAGGATGCCGTGAACAAAGCGGGCAAGTAAGTAATCCTCCGAGTCCCGAACGCAGCCTGCTGAAGCGACGGTTCCGGCCGAACCGTCGCTTGCCGCAAAGGGCGGAACTGCACGGGTACCGTATCCGACCGTCGCCTCACGGCCGCCTCGGCCCGGCCGGCCTACGAATCGCCGAAAAGTGGTGGGCGATGACGGACTCGAACCGCCGACATCCTCGGTGTAAACGAGGCGCTCTACCAACTGAGCTAATCGCCCGCCTGCGCTGTCCTCGATAGGCCGTTCGCAGCGGGAAAACAAGGTTGATAGGCCGGTATCGAGCCATGCGCCGCATCGGCGCGCGCACTGTCGCAGGCTTTTCCGCGTCGGTTCGCACGAATGGCGCGCGAGCTCGCTTGACAGCAAAAATGGCGTCCCGTAGACACCCCTCACGCCGCGAGCCGGAACGGTTCGCGAGCCAAGCGCGGGTGTAGCTCAGTCGGTTAGAGTGCCGGCCTGTCACGCCGGAGGTCGCGGGTTCGAGCCCCGTCACTCGCGCCATTGAGCCATGCCCATTATCCGATCGAATCCTCACGCGGTTGCTCGCGTTTTCGTGCCGAGACGCATTCGTTGCGGATCGAGGCCGGGCGCAGCATATGTGCTTTGGGCATTCGAAGGCGTGGAATAGCCGAAGAATGTGGTCGCGCAACCTTTGGTGGGTATACGAGACTCGGGATTGAATTAAAGAGACGGTATTGTCTTTGATACGGGTAAGCTTGTGTCTCTCAAGAGCAATCCCATCGATGTTCACGTCGGACAGCGGCTCCGTTCACTTCGCCTGGACAAGGGGCTGACGCAGGAAGAGCTCGGCGCTTCGGTGGCGGTCAGCTATCAGCAGATCCAGAAATACGAGACCGGGATGAACCGGATCAGTGCCAGCCGGCTGTATCTGCTGGCGCGGCACCTCGGCGTCGGTCCCGCATACTTCTTCGAGGATCTGGACGAAGCCAGCGTTGCGGAGCCGGCCGCCTCCAGCGCTCGAAACGCGCAGGGAGCGCGGGCCGCCGACCGAGCCTGACGTTCGTCCTGTCCGCCGCCAGCGGATGGGCGCGCCGTTTCCGATCGTGCGCCTGGGCAGAAGCGGGCGCCTGCTTTCATGGGCGGCTTTCGGACGCATTGATTCCGGTTCTTTTCGACGTATCTCCACGAAAGAGTTGTCGAAGCGGCATCGAGCCGGCTATTGCGTTTCCGGCGGCTCGACCCCGCGCGAGACGCGTCCGGAAAACGACCCATGTCCCAACTGCTCGGATCCTATCTTCCGATCGTGATCTTCGTCGGCGTCGCGCTGCTCATCGGCTGTGCGCTGCTGGTTTCGCCGTTCCTCATCGCCTTCAAGGCACCGGACGACGAGAAGCTGTCGGCCTACGAGTGCGGTTTCGATGCCTTCGACGACTCGCGCATCAAGTTCGACGTGAGATTCTATCTCGTCTCGATCCTGTTCATCATCTTCGACCTCGAAGTCGCCTTCCTGTTCCCGTGGGCGGCGACGTTCGGCACGATCAGCTGGTATGCCTTCTGGTCGATGATGGTGTTCCTGGGCGTCCTCACGGTCGGCTTCGTCTACGAATGGAAGAAGGGTGCCCTGGAATGGGACTGAAGGACGGATTCGAGGCGTCGCTCCTGCGCGCGCAGATGACGGATCTCGGCTCGGCGCAACCGCTGACGGTGAAGCCGGCTGCCGATCCGTTCCTGACCGAGGTCAACGACGAGCTGGCCGACAAGGGCTTCATCGTCACCTCGACGGAAGACCTGATCCAGTGGGCGCGCACGGGCTCGCTGATGTGGATGACGTTCGGTCTCGCCTGCTGCGCGGTGGAGATGATGCAGGCATCGATGCCGCGCTACGATTTGGAGCGCTTCGGCTTCGCGCCGCGCGCCTCTCCGCGCCAGTCGGACGTGATGATCGTCGCCGGGACGCTGACCAACAAGATGGCGCCCGCGCTCCGCAAGGTCTACGACCAGATGCCGGAACCGCGCTACGTCATCTCGATGGGCTCCTGCGCCAATGGCGGCGGTTACTACCACTATTCCTATTCGGTGGTGCGCGGCTGCGATCGCATCGTGCCGGTCGACATCTACGTGCCGGGCTGTCCGCCGACGGCGGAGGCGCTGGTCTACGGCATCCTTCTCCTGCAGAAGAAGATCCGTCGCACCGGCACGATCGAGCGCTGAGCGGCTTCGCACGTACTACGCAGGAACGGCCGATCCCATGGAAGAATTGTCCAACGAAGTCCGCCGCGTCCTCGGCGAAGACACCGCGAACCATGCGATCCGCTACGGCGAGCTGACGCTGACCGTTCCGGCCGGAGCGCTGGTGGAGACCTTGCGCCGGCTCCGGGACGACCCGAGCCTGCGCTTCGTGTCGTTCATCGACATCTGCGGCGTGGACTATCCGGAGCGCGAGCAGCGCTTCGACGTCGTCTATCACCTGCTTTCGCCTTACCGGAACCAGCGCATCCGCGTGAAGGTGATGGCCGGCGAGGACGATCTGGTGCCTTCCGCGACGCCTGTCTTCCCGGCGGCGGACTGGTACGAGCGCGAGGCGTTCGACCTTTACGGCATCCTGTTCTCCGGCCACCCGGACCTGCGCCGCATCCTGACCGACTACGGTTTCGACGGCTATCCGCTGCGCAAGGACTTTCCGATGACGGGCTTCGTCGAAGTCCGCTACGACGAGGCGGTGAAGCAGGTCGTCTACGAGCCGGTCCAGCTTCGTCAGGAGATGCGCAACTTCGATTTCCTGTCGCCATGGGAGGGCACCGACTACGTGCTGCCGGGCGACGAGAAGTCGAAGGCGAATTGAGGCCGACACGGTGAGCGAGGGTCTTCCCGGCGGTTGTCTTTGTGGTTCGGTGCGCTTCACCGCCGTTCCGAAGAACGATGAGATGGGCGTCTGTCACTGCGGCATGTGCCGGCGGTGGAGCGGCGGCGTCTTCATGGCGGTGGAGTGCGAGTCGCTCGAGATCGGCGACGAAGCCGCGCTCGGCGTCTATCGGTCCTCGGAATACGGCGAACGCGTCTTCTGCCGCACCTGCGGCTCAAGTCTGTTCTGGCGCATGCAGGACGGTAGCCACGTCGCGGCATGCCTTTCGGCCTTCGACGATCCTTCTCGCTTCAGGTTCACGAGCGAGATCTACATCGACGAGAAGCCGGCGACCTACGCTTTCGCCAACGATACCAGAAAAATGACCGGGAGCGAGTTCCTCGCGTCCGTGGCCGGAGAAGGGGCCTGAGCATGGCCGAGGTCGACGTCCGCAACTTCAACATCAATTTCGGCCCGCAGCATCCGGCGGCGCACGGCGTGCTGCGCCTCGTGCTGGAACTCGACGGCGAGATGGTCGAGCGGGTAGACCCGCATATCGGCCTCCTCCACCGCGGCACGGAGAAGCTCCTCGAGCAGAAGACCTTCGTGCAGGGCACGCCGTACTTCGGCCGCCTCGACTATGTGGCGCCGATGAACCAGGACCACGCCTACTGCCTTGCCATCGAGAAGCTGCTGGGGCTGGAAGTGCCGAAGCGCGGCCAGCTCGTGCGCGTCCTGTTTTGCGAGATCGGCCGCATCCTGTCGCATCTCCTGAACGTCACGACGCAGGCGATGGACGTCGGCGCGCTGACCCCGCCGCTCTGGGGCTTCGAGGAGCGCGAGAAGCTCGTCGTCTTCTACGAGCGCGCTTCCGGTTCACGCATGCACGCGGCCTTCATCCGGCCGGGCGGCGTCCATCAGGACCTGCCGCCGGAACTGATCGACGACATCGGTGCATGGTGCGATCCGTTCCTGAAAACCTGCGACGACATCGAAGGCCTTTTGACCGACAACCGCATCTTCAAGCAGCGCAACGTCGATATCGGTGTCGTGTCGCTGGACGAATGCTGGGCGCGGGGCTTCTCGGGCGTGATGGTGCGCGGCTCCGGCGCGGCTTGGGACCTGCGGAAGAGCCAGCCCTACGAGTGCTATTCCGAGATGGATTTCGACATTCCGGTCGGCAAGAACGGCGACTGCTACGATCGGTACCTGATCCGCATGGTCGAGATGCGCGAGTCCGCGAAGATCATGAAGCAGTGCGTGGAGAAGCTGCGCGGGCCGGAAGGTGCCGGACCGCTGAATTCGCCGAAGGGCAAGGTGGTGCCACCGAAGCGGGCGCAGATGAAGCGCTCGATGGAGTCGCTGATCCACCATTTCAAGCTCTATACCGAAGGCTTCCACGTGCCGGCCGGTGAGGTCTATGCGGCGGTCGAGGCACCGAAGGGCGAGTTCGGCGTCTATCTCGTTTCGGACGGCACCAACAAGCCGTACCGCTGCAAGATCCGCGCGCCGGGCTTCGCGCATCTGCAGGCGATGGACTTCATGTGCCGTCACCACATGCTGGCCGACGTCTCCGCCATTCTCGGCTCCCTCGACATCGTGTTCGGCGAGGTAGACCGGTAATCCGGATCCGGTATGTACGGCTTCTGTGCTAAGGTCATGGCATGAGCGCGCTACCGAAACCGAACAAGCCAAACATGACCGTCGACGAGTTCGTCGAATGGTGTGCTGCGCGGGACGACGACGAACGGTGGGAACTGGTCGACGGTGTTCCCGTCAGAATGATGGCGCCGCAGACGCCGCGGCATACGGATGCAAAGGGCTTCATCTGGAACGAGTTCAGGCGTGCGATCGCAACGGCAGGCCTGTCATGCAGGGCATTTCTGGACGGTGTCGGCACGAAGATCGGCGAGTACACGTCCCGCATTCCGGACGTATCGGTGCAATGCGAACCGATGGATGACGATGCCGTCTGGCTGACCGCGCCTATCGTCCTGGTCGAAGTGGTTTCGCGTGGCAGTGTCACGCGGGATGGTCGCGATAAGCTGATAGAGTATTTCGGCCTCCCTAGCGTTGAGCATTATCTGCTCGTCTACCCGGAGCGGCGCACGGTCGTTCATCATCAGCGTAAAGCTTCGAGTCGCGACATCGCGACCCGGATTGTCGAGGAAGGCGAAATCGAGCTCTCTCCGCCGGGTTTCAGCGTCGTTGTTTCGTCGTTCTTCGAAGACGAAACGTTCCGGCCGTCCACCATCTGACGCAGGCCTGCCGTGCGCCTTTCCACCACTGGCCTTTTGAAAAGCCTGTGTTAGAACGCGGCGCAGCAATCGCGGTTTAGAAGCGAACCAAGTTCGATGTCCGTCAGACGCCTCGCGGAAGATGCCGTCCAGCCGGCGCGCTTTGCCTTCACCGACGAGAACAGCGCCTGGGCCGAAAAGACGATCGACCGCTTTCCCGAAGGCCGCCAGCAGTCCGCGGTGATCCCGCTGCTCATGCGGGCGCAGGAGCAGGAAGGCTGGGTGACGAAGGCGGCGATTGAGCACGTCGCCGACAAGCTCCGCATGCCGCTGATCCGCGTCCTCGAAGTTGCGACTTTCTACACGCAGTTCCAGTTGAAGCCGGTCGGCACCAGGGCGCATGTGCAGGTCTGCGGTACGACGCCGTGCATGCTGCGCGGCTCGGACGCGCTGAAGGAAGTCTGCCGCAAGAAGATCCATCACGACCAGTTCCATACGAACGACGACGGAACCCTGTCGTGGGAAGAGGTCGAGTGCCTGGGCGCCTGCGTGAACGCGCCGATGGTGATGATCTTCAAGGATACCTACGAGGATCTGACGCCGGAACGGCTGGAAGAAATCATTGATGCCTTCGCGCGCGGGGAGGGGCCGAGCGTCCCGGCCGGCCCGCAGATCGACCGGCATCTCTCGGCGCCGATCGGCGGGCCCACGACGCTGTTGTCCGAAGAGGGATCGCAGGGCACGCAGGCGGGAGCCGATTCAGGTCCTGCCGCCGAAGGCGCTCCGCACCAAGGCAGCGGGTCCGGCGGTGCGGTCGGTCCGGAATCGCAGGCCGCACGCCCCGACACGCATGCGCCCGAGACGGACGCTTCGATGTCGGCCCCCGGCAAGGCGACGAACGGCAACGTGCCGCAGCAGGTCGAGGCGAGCCACAAGATCGACGTGGCGGAAGGTGCGGACCGACCGGGCAATGGCGAGACCGGCGGTACGCAGCAGGGGCCGACCGGCGCGCTCGATAAGGACAAGGACGCGCTCGATCGGGGTTCGGCGTCGAAGGATGCCGATACCGTCCGACGCGATGGCCCGCTCGGCGCGAAGGGGCAGGCCGACGACGAGGCGGTCGTCCAGGATCACAAAAAGGTCGATCCGGTGGATCACGCGTCGGACCACGGCGTACCGGCGGGCGACGCACATCGGGCCGGCAAGTCCTCCGATGGCTTGCCGGATGCGCCCGAGGGAACGCGGGCGGCCGAGGACATCGCGCCGCCGGTGGAAGCGAAGCGGGTGACCGACGACGTGGTCCCCGCCGGTCCCGCGGCGTCGGACGTCCTCGAAACCAACGCCGAAGCCGAAGCGCAGAAGCGCGAAGCCTCGCCGGCGGTCGAGGGAACGCTGGAAACGAGCGGGCCAAAGCCGATCGGCCAGAAGCCGGCCGGTCTGCTGGAGCAGCCGGATGGCGAGAAGGACGACCTCAAGGCTATCCGCGGCATCGGCCCGGTGATCGAGAAGACCTTGAACGAGATCGGCGTTTTCCATTTCAGGCAGATCGCCGCATGGTCGGTCGAAGAGCTTGTCTGGGTCGACGATCATATCAACTTCCATGGCCGGGCTTTGCGCGACCGCTGGATCGAGCAGGCGAAGGACCTCGCGGCCGGCCGTTCCGGCGAGCGCGGGTGAGGCGGGAGCGGCATGATGCTTGAGGACAAGGACCGCATCTTCACCAACATCTACGGCCTGAAGGACAAGAGCCTGAAGGGCGCGATGTCGCGCGGCCATTTCGACGGTACCAAGGACATCGTCGGCAAGGGCCGCGACTGGGTCATCAACGAGATGAAGGCGTCGGGCCTCCGCGGTCGCGGCGGCGCCGGCTTCCCGACCGGACTCAAATGGTCGTTCATGCCGAAGGAAGTCGGCGAGCGCCCGCACTACCTCGTCGTCAACGCCGACGAGTCGGAGCCCGGCACCTGTAAGGACCGGGAGATCATGCGGAACGATCCGTTCACGCTGATCGAGGGCTGCCTGCTCGCCGGCTTCTCCATGGGTGCGCATGCTGCCTACATCTATGTGCGCGGCGAATACATCCGCGAGCGCGAGGCGCTGCAGCTCGCCATCGACGAGTGCTACGACGCCGGCATCCTCGGGCTCGACAACAAGTGCGGCTGGGACTTCGACGTGATCGTGTCCCATGGCGCGGGCGCGTATATCTGCGGCGAGGAGACGGCGCTGCTCGAAAGCCTCGAAGGCAAGAAGGGCCAGCCCCGCCTGAAGCCGCCGTTCCCGGCGAACATGGGTCTCTACGGCTGCCCGACGACGGTGGCGAACGTCGAGTCGGTCGCGGTCGCGCCGACCATCCTGCGCCGTGGCGGCGCGTGGTTCGCCGGCATCGGCCGGCAGAACAACACCGGCACCAAGCTCTTCTGCATCTCGGGCCATGTGGAGAAGCCCTGCACCGTCGAGGAGTCGATGGGCATCTCCTTCCGCGAGCTGATCGAGAAGCACTGCGGCGGCATTCGCGGCGGCTGGGACAACCTTCTCGCCGTCATCCCCGGCGGTGCGTCGGTGCCCGTCGTGCCGGCGAAGGACATCATCGACGCGCCGATGGACTTCGACGGATTGCGCGAGATCAAGACCTCGCTCGGCACGGCGGCGGTGATCGTCATGGACAAGTCTACCGACATCGTCCGGGCGATCGCGCGCCTCAGCTACTTCTACAAGCACGAGAGCTGCGGCCAGTGCACGCCGTGCCGGGAGGGCACCGGCTGGATGTGGCGCGTGATGGAGCGCATGGTCGTCGGCAACGCGGAGAAGCGCGAGATCGACATGCTGCTTGACGTGACGAAGCAGGTGGAAGGCCACACGATCTGCGCGCTCGGCGATGCTGCGGCCTGGCCGATCCAGGGCCTCTTCCGCCACTTCCGCGCCGAGGTGGAGAAGCGGATCGACGACTACAGCCGCAACGCCACGCCGCGCGTCAACGCGCCGACGATGCTGGAAGCGGCGGAGTAGGGCGGATGGTGGAGATCATCGGCCGGGCTGAAATCCTGACCGTCCAGAAGTCGGACGTGTCGAGCTCGCTCTTTTCCGATTGCGATCTGTCGGAAGCGCGGTTCGCGAACGTCGATCTCTCGGGCTCGGAGCTCGACAACGTCGATCTTGCAGAGATTGCAGTCACGAACGCGGACCTCAGCGATGCCAAGTTCGCGAATGTCGACCTGACGAACGTGCGGTTCGAGAATGCGGTCGTCGAAGGGCTGGTGATCAACGGCGTCGATATCGCTGCATTGATCGGCATCGGCGCGACGGCCAAGCGGGGCATGAACTGAGATGACCAAGATCAAGGTCAACAACAACGAGATCGAGGTTCCGGACCACTTCACGCTGCTGCAGGCGGCGGAGGCGGGCGGGGCCGAGGTGCCGCGCTTCTGCTTCCACGAGCGGCTGTCGATCGCCGGCAACTGCCGCATGTGCCTCATCGAGGTGAAGGGCGGGCCGCCGAAGCCGGCGGCGTCCTGCGCGATGGGCGTCAAGGACCTGCGCCCCGGCCCGAACGGCGAGGCGCCGGAGATCTTCACCGACACGCCGATGGTGAAGAAGGCCCGCGAGGGCGTGATGGAGTTCCTGCTGATCAACCATCCGCTCGACTGCCCGATCTGCGACCAGGGCGGCGAGTGCGACCTGCAGGACCAGGCGATGGCCTACGGCGTCTCGTCCTCGCGCTACCGCGAGAACAAGCGCGCCGTCGAGGACAAGTATATCGGCCCGCTGGTGAAGACGATCATGACGCGCTGCATCCATTGCACGCGCTGCGTCCGCTTCACCACCGAGGTTGCCGGCATCTCGGAGCTCGGCCTCGTCGGTCGCGGCGAGGATGCCGAGATCACGACCTATCTCGAACAGGCGATGACGTCGGAGCTCCAAGGCAACGTCATCGACCTCTGCCCGGTCGGCGCGCTGACCTCGCGTCCCTATGCCTTCCAGGCGCGGCCATGGGAGCTGACGAAAACCGAGACGATCGACGTGATGGATGCGGTCGGCTCCTCGATCCGCGTCGACACGCGCGGCCGCGAGGTCATGCGCATCCTGCCGCGCACCAACGAGGCGATCAACGAGGAGTGGATCTCCGACAAGACCCGCTTCGTCTGGGACGGCCTGCGCACCCAGCGCCTCGACAAGCCGTATATCCGCGAGAATGGCCGGCTGCGGCCGGCCTCGTGGCCGGAGGCCTTCGCCGCGATCAAGGCGAAGGTCGACGGAACGGCGGGCGAGCGCATCGGCGCGATCGCCGGCGATCTAGCGGCGGTCGAGGACATGTGGGCGCTGAAGCGGCTGGTGCAGTCGCTCGGCAGCGGCAATCTCGACTGCCGGCAGGACGGCTCCAAGCTCGATCCGGCGGACGGGCGCGCCTCCTACCTGTTCAACACCTCGATAGCGGGCATCGAAGATGCCGACGCGCTGCTGATCGTCGGCGCCAATCCGCGCTTCGAGGCCTCGGTCCTGAACGCCCGCATCCGCCGCCGCTGGCGGCAGGGTAATTTCCCGGTCGCGGTGATAGGCGAAAACGCGAACCTTCGCTACGAGACGCTCTATCTCGGCGCCGGCATCGATACGCTCTCGGATGTCGCCGGCTCCAGCCGGCAATTCTACGACGCGCTGAAGGGTGCCGCGAAGCCGATGATCATCGTCGGCGGCAACGCGCTGAGCGGCGAGAACGGCGCGGGCGTGCTCGGCGCGGCGCTCCGGCTCGCGCACGATGTCGGCGCGGTGGCGGACGGCTGGAACGGCTTCAACGTGCTTCACACCGCGGCATCGCGGGTCGGCGGCCTCGACATCGGCTTCGTGCCGCAGGACGGCGGCAAGACCGCCGCCGAGATGGCGGTTGGCGGCGTCGACGTCCTGTTCAACCTCGGGGCGGACGAGATCGAGATCGCGGCCGGCTCGTTCGTGGTCTACGTCGGCACGCACGGCGACAAGGGCGCGCACCGCGCCGACGTCATCCTGCCGGCCGCCGCCTATACGGAGAAGTCCGGCACCTGGGTGAACGTCGAGGGCAGGGCGCAGACCGGCGGTCGCGCCGCCTTTCCGCCCGGCGATGCCAAGGAGGACTGGGCGATCTTCCGGGCGCTGTCGGCCGTGCTCGGCAAGACGCTGCCCTTCGACTCGCTGGGTGCGCTGCGGCGCGAGGTCTACGCCGAACATCCGAACTATCGCTCCGATGCCGTCGTGGCGGCGGACGCGTCGGTGCTGCGCGGCATCGCGGATCGCGGCGCGGATGCCGGGAAGGGCACGACCTTCGCCTCGTCGGTGGCCGACTTCTACCTGACGAACCCGATCGCCCGCGCCTCGAAGGTCATGGCGGAATGCTCGAAGCTTGCCAGCCGCGAGCATCTGGAAGCCGTGGAAGCGGCGGAGTAGGGACGGGACCATGACCGACATCTTCTCGTTCTACGTCTGGCCGGCGATCGTCATCCTCGCCCAAAGCGTCCTGTTCCTCGTCGTCCTCCTCGTCCTGATCGCCTACATCCTGCTCGCCGATCGCAAGATCTGGGCGGCGGTGCAGATGCGGCGCGGCCCGAACGTCGTCGGGCCGTTCGGCCTGTTCCAGTCCTTCGCCGATCTCCTGAAGTTCGTCCTGAAGGAGCCGGTGATCCCGGCCACCGCCGACAAGCCGGTGTTCCTGCTGGCCCCGCTCGTCGCCGTGACGCTGGCGCTCGCGACCTTCGCGGTGGTGCCGGTCGCGAACGGCTGGGTGATCGCCGACATCAATATCGGCGTCCTCTACATCTTCGCCATCTCGTCGCTCGAGGTCTACGGCGTCATCATGGGCGGCTGGGCGTCGAACTCGAAATACGCCTTCCTCGGCGCGCTCCGCTCGGCGGCGCAGATGGTCTCCTACGAGGTTTCGATCGGCTTCGTGATCGTCACCGTGCTGCTTTGCGTCGGCTCGCTGAACCTCACCCATATCGTGCTGGCGCAGCAGACCGGCATCGGGACGATGGTCGGCCTGCCGAACACCTTCCTCGACTGGCACTGGCTGTCGCTGTTCCCGATGTTCATCGTGTTCTTCATCTCGGCGCTTGCCGAGACGAACCGGCCGCCGTTCGACCTGCCGGAAGCGGAGTCGGAGCTCGTCGCCGGCTTCATGGTGGAATACGGCTCGACCCCCTACATGATGTTCATGCTCGGCGAGTATGCGGCCATCACCCTGATGTGCTGCCTCACCACCATCCTCTTCCTTGGGGGGTGGCTGCCGCCGTTCAACTTCGCGCCGTTCACCTGGGTACCGGGTGTGATCTGGTTCCTGCTGAAGGTCGCGCTGGTCTTCTTCATGTTCGCGCTGGTGAAGGCCTTCGTGCCTCGCTACCGCTACGACCAGTTGATGCGCCTTGGCTGGAAGGTCTTCCTGCCGATCTCCATCGCGATGGTCGTGATCACCGCCTTCGTCGTCAAACTCACGGGGGCGACCGGCTGATCCGGCCGTCGCCCAAGCCTCGAACCGTTCAAGGCCACCCATGAATGCCATTTCCCAGACCGTCCGGTCGCTGTTTCTCGCGGAGTTCCTCGCCGCGATCAAACTGACGATGCGCTACTTCTTCGCCCCGAAGGCGACGATCAACTATCCGTTCGAGAAGGGGCCGGTCAGTCCGCGCTTCCGGGGCGAGCACGCGCTGCGCCGCTATCCGAACGGCGAGGAGCGCTGCATCGCCTGCAAGCTCTGCGAGGCGATCTGTCCGGCGCAGGCGATCACCATCGAGGCCGGTCCGCGGCGCAACGACGGCACGCGTCGCACGGTCCGCTACGACATCGACATGGTGAAGTGCATCTACTGCGGCTACTGCCAGGAAGCCTGCCCGGTCGATGCGATCGTCGAAGGGCCGAACTTCGAGTTCTCGACGGAAACCCGCGAAGAGCTCTACTACAGCAAGGAAAAGCTCCTCGCGAACGGCGACCGCTGGGAGCGGGAGCTCGCGCGGAACATTGCGCTGGATGCGCCTTACCGCTAAGCCGCCGATATCGCGCCGGTCCTTCGCGGCCGGCGCGCTGTCCGTTACCCGCCGCTCTCCGGGCTCGCCCCGGAACAACGCTTCCTAGGACACCGGCGATGCTCGGCCTGCAGGCGCTCTTCTTCTACATCTTCGCCTTCATCGCGGTCGGCTCCGCGCTGATGGTCGTGTTCTCGCGCAGCCCGGTCCACTCCGTCCTGTTCCTGATCCTCACCTTCGTCGCGGCGGCAGGCCTGTTCCTGCTGACCGGAGCCGAGTACCTCGCGCTGCTGCTGATCGTCGTCTATGTCGGCGCGGTCGCCGTCCTGTTCCTGTTCGTGGTCATGATGCTCGACGTCGATTTCAAGGAACTGAAGCGCGGCGCGCTGAACTACGCGCCTGTCGGCGCGATTATCGGTCTCGTGGTCTTCGCCGAACTCGTCATCGCCGTGTCCGGCAACTACTACACGCCGGGGCCGAGCATCGTGACGGCCATGCCGACGCCGCCGATCGATCAGGTGACGAACATCGAGGCGCTCGGGCACGTGCTCTACACGCGCTACATCCTGCTCTTCCAGCTCGCGGGCCTCATCCTCTTCGTCGCGATGGTCGGCGCGATCGTGCTGACGCTTCGCCACTCGGCGAAGACGCGCCGGCAGTCGATCCCGCAGCAGGTGGCACGCAATCCGGCGACGGCGATCGAAATCCGCAAGGTCAAGAGCGGGCAGGGCATCTGAGGGACGGCAAATGGTCATCGGTCTCGGGCACTACCTCACCGTCGGCGCGATCCTCTTCGTCACGGGCGTCTTCGGCATCTTTCTCAACCGCAAGAACATCATCACGATCCTGATGTCGGTCGAGCTGATCCTGTTGTCGGTCAACGTCAACCTCGTGGCGTTCTCGGCCTTCTTGCACGATCTGGCGGGGCAGGTCTTCGCGCTGTTCATCCTGACCGTCGCGGCGGCGGAAGCCGCGATCGGGCTGGCGATCCTCGTCGTGTTCTTCCGCAATCGCGGCTCCATCGCGGTGGACGACGTGTCCACGATGAAAGGCTGACGGACGCATGTACGCCCTCATCGTTCTTCTGCCGCTCGCCGGCTTCCTGATCGTCGGCTTCCTCGGCAACTCGATCGGCGCGAAGGCGTCCGAATATGTGACGTCAGGACTGATGATCGTCGCCGCCGTCCTGTCCTGGATCGCGTTCCTGTTCCTCGCGCCGGAAGCCCCGCAGAGCCATGCCATCTTGCAGTGGATGCAGGCGGGCAGCCTTGACGTATCGTGGTCGCTGCGCATCGACCGCCTGACGCTGGTGATGCTCGTCGTCGTCAACACCGTTTCGGCGCTCGTGCACGTCTACTCGATCGGCTACATGCACCACGACCCGCATCGGCCGCGCTTCTTCTGCTACCTGTCGCTGTTCACCTTCGCCATGCTGATGCTGGTGACGTCGGACAATCTCGTGCAGATGTTCTTCGGCTGGGAAGGCGTCGGTCTCGCTTCCTACCTGCTGATCGGTTTCTGGTACAAGAAGCCCTCGGCCAGCGCCGCCGCGATGAAGGCCTTCATCGTCAATCGCGTCGGCGACTTCGGCTTCGCGCTCGGCATCTTCGGCATCTTCGTCCTGTTCGGCTCCGTGAATTTCGACACGATCTTCGCCGGCGCGGCCGATCTCGCGACGAAGCTCGGCGAGGGCGGCGGCGAGGCGGCGGCCGCGCCGATGTTCCATTTCGCGAACTACACGCTCTCCACCGGCGGCTTCGTCACCGCGATCTGCCTGCTACTGTTCATGGGCGCGATGGGCAAGTCGGCGCAGCTTGGCCTCCACACCTGGCTGCCGGACGCGATGGAAGGCCCGACCCCGGTCTCCGCGCTGATCCACGCCGCGACGATGGTGACGGCCGGCGTCTTCATGCTCGCCCGCATGTCGCCGATCTTCGAGCTCAGCCACCCGGCGCTGACCTTCGTGACCTTCATCGGCGCGACGACCGCGTTCTTCGCGGCGACGATCGGCCTCGTGCAGAACGACATCAAGCGCGTCATCGCCTATTCGACCTGTTCGCAGCTCGGCTACATGTTCGCCGCTCTCGGCGTCGGCGCTTACGGCCCGGCGATCTTCCACCTTTTCACCCACGCCTTCTTCAAGGCGCTCTTGTTCCTCGGCGCCGGCTCGGTGATCCATGCCGTCTCGGACCAGCAGGACATGCGCAACATGGGCGGCCTCAGGAAGCACATCCCGAAGACCTACTGGATGATGGTCATCGGCACGCTGGCGCTGACCGGCTTCCCTTTCACCGCCGGCTACTACTCGAAGGACGCGATCATCGAGTCGACTTGGGCCGGTGACAATGCCTTCGCGGTCTACGCCTGCGGGCTGACAATCATCGCCGCGGCGCTGACCAGCTTCTACTCCTGGCGCCTGATCTTCATGACCTTCCATGGCAAGCCGCGGGCCAGCCATGAGGTGATGCATCACATCCACGAGTCGCCGCCGGTGATGCTCGTGCCGCTCTACGTGCTCGGCGCCGGCGCGCTGCTTGCCGGCATCCTGTTTGAGCATTTCTTCATCGGGGAGGGCTACGGCGAGTTCTGGCGGGCCGCGCTCGTCACGGGTGCGGAGAACCACGTGCTGCACGAGATGCACGAGGCGCCGTTCCTCATCAAGATCGCGCCGTTCCTGGCGATGGCCGGCGGCTTCATCGTCGCCTGGATCTTCTACATCCGCTCGCAGAGCCTTCCGGCTCGGACGGCCGCGACGAATCCGGGTCTGTACCGTTTCCTCCTCAACAAATGGTACTTCGACGAGCTCTACGACGTCGTGTTCGTGCGCTCGGCGAAGGCGCTCGGCCGCTTCTTCTGGAAGACCGGCGATCAGAAGGTCATCGACGGGCTCGGACCCGACGGCATTTCGGCGCGCGTCCTCGACGTCACCGACCGGGTCGTGCGGATCCAGTCCGGCTACCTCTACCACTATGCCTTCGCGATGCTCATCGGCATCGCGGCCCTCGTCACGCTGATGATGGTCGGAGGCCGCTGAAGGCGATGGACTTCCCGATCCTTTCCCTCGTCACCTTCCTGCCGCTGGTCGGCGTCGCGCTCATCGCCTTCACCAGCGACGAGACCGAACTCGGCCGCACCAACATCCGGCGCATCGCGCTGATCACCACCGCTTTCAACTTCGTCGTCTCGCTGTTCATCTGGATCGGCTTCGACAAGACGCAGGCCGGCTTCCAGATGACGGAGAACGTCGCCTGGATGAGCGAAGGCGGCATCGGCTACCGCATGGGCGTCGACGGCATTTCCATGCTGTTCGTCATCCTGACGACCTTCCTGATGCCGATCTGCATCCTGGCGAGCTGGGAGTCGGTGCAGAAGCGCGTCAAGAGCTACATGATCGCGTTCCTGATCCTGGAAACGCTGGTCATCGGCGTGTTCTGCGCGCTCGACATCGTCCTCTTCTACATCTTCTTCGAGGGCGGCCTGATCCCGATGTTCGTGATCATCGGCGTCTGGGGCGGCAAGCGGCGCGTCTACGCCAGCTACAAGTTCTTCCTCTACACCTTCCTCGGCTCGGTGCTGATGCTCATCGCCATCATGGCGATGTACTGGACCGCCGGCACGTCCTCGATCCCGGACATGCTGCAGTACAAGTTCCCGGCCTCCATGCAGACCTGGCTGTGGCTCGCCTTCTTCGCCTCCTTCGCGGTGAAGATGCCGATGTGGCCGGTGCACACCTGGCTGCCGGACGCGCATGTCGAGGCGCCGACCGCGGGTTCGGTGATCCTCGCAGGCATCCTCCTGAAGCTCGGCGGCTATGGCTTCCTGCGCTTCTCGGTGCCGATGTTCCCGCTCGCGTCCGAGTACTTCTCCACCTTCGTGTTCACGCTGTCGGTCGTCGCGATCATCTACACGTCGCTGACGGCGATGATGCAGGACGACATGAAGAAGCTGATCGCCTACTCGTCCGTCGCCCATATGGGCTTCGTGACGATGGGCATCTTCTCGGCCAACGAGCAGGGCATCCAGGGCGCGATCTTCCAGATGCTGAGCCACGGCCTCGTCTCCGGGGCGCTGTTCCTCTGCGTCGGCGTCGTCTACGACCGCATGCACACCCGCGAGATCGATGCCTATGGCGGTCTCGTCAACCGCATGCCGGGCTATGCGGCGGCCTTCCTGATCTTCACGATGGCGAATGTCGGCCTGCCCGGCACGAGCGGTTTCGTCGGCGAGTTCCTGACGATGCTCGGCGTCTACCGGGTCAACACCTGGGTCGCGATCTTCGCTGCGACCGGCGTCGTCTGGTCCGCAGCCTACGCGCTGTGGCTCTACCGCCGCGTCGTCTTCGGGGCGCTGACCAAGGAGAACCTGAAAGACATCCTGGACCTGTCCCCTCGCGAGAAGGCGCTACTCTATCCGCTGGCGATCCTGACCGTGTTCTACGGGGTCTATCCGATGCCGGTCTTCCACGTCACCGAAGCGTCGGTGCAGGCCGTGGTGCAGAACTATTCGGCGGCGGTCGACGCCGCTTCCAAGGTCGCCGAAGCGAAGTAGGGGTTTCCCGACGATGAACGAAGCCCTTTCCGCCAGCCTGTCCATCGTCGCGCCGGAGATTTTCCTCGGCGTCGGCTCCATGCTGCTTCTGATGTTCGGCGCCTTCGCCGGCGAGCGCAGCGCCCGGCTGATGACCTCGCTCGGCGTCGGACTGCTGATCCTGACCGCGATATGGCTCATCGTCGGTGCGCCGAACGGGGTGGCCTTCGACGGCACCTTCGAACTCGACGCCTTCGCCCGCTTCATGAAGATCCTGGTGATCGTCGGCTCGATCGCCTCGCTGATCCTGACGGTCGGCTATTCCGAGACGCCGCGCTTCGCGCGCTTCGAGTTTCCGGTGCTGGTCTGCCTGGCGACGGTTGGCATGATGGTCATGGTCTCGGCCGGCGACCTGATCGTCCTCTACATGGGCCTGGAGCTGCTCTCGCTGTCGTCCTACGTCATCGCGGCCTTCAACCGCGACTCCATCAAGTCGACGGAGGCCGGGCTGAAATACTTCATCCTCGGCGCGCTCTCGTCCGGCATCCTGCTCTACGGCGCGTCGATGGTGTACGGCTTCACCGGCCAGACGCAGTTCGACGCCATCGCATCGGTGCTGACCACGGAGACGCGTTCGGTCGGTCTGCTCGTCGGTCTGGTCTTTGTCATCTCCGGCCTCGCCTTCAAGCTCTCTGTCGTGCCGTTCCATATGTGGACGCCGGACGTCTACGAAGGCTCGCCGTCGCCGGTCACGGCCTTCTTCGCCTCCGCCTCGAAGGTCGCGGCAATGGGCCTGTTGACGCGCTTCCTCATGGGCGCGTTCGAGCCGTTCGTGGCCGACTGGCGGCAGGTGATCGTCTTCATCTCGATCCTGTCGATGGCCTTCGGCGCCTTCGCCGCGATCGGGCAGCGCAACATCAAGCGGCTGATGGCCTATTCCTCGATCGGCCACATGGGCTACGCGCTGGTCGGCCTCGCCGCCGGCGACGAGGCGGGCGTGCGCGGCGTCGCCATCTACATGGCGATCTACATGATCATGTCGCTCGGCACCTTCGCGGTGATCATGTCGATGCGGCGCGGCGACGAGATGACCGAGGACGTCTACGAGTTGAACGGCCTGTCGCAGTCCAACCCGACGCTGGCGCTGGCGCTGACGGTGATGATGCTGTCGCTTGCGGGCCTGCCGCCGCTCGGCGGGTTCATCGCGAAGTACTACGTCTTCATGGCCGCAGTCGGTGCCGGGCTTTGGCCGCTCGCCATCATCGGCGTCGTCACCTCCGTCGTCAGCCTGTTCTACTACCTTCGCATCGTGAAGGTGATGTGGTTCGACGAGCCGAGCCATGCGTTCGTGCCGGCGAGCATCGAACTGCGCGGCGTCCTCGCCGTTTCGACGCTTTTCGTCTTCCCGGCCTACATCTTCGTCGCGGGACCGATGCTGGCGGCGGCGCAGGTCGCGGCGCGCAGCTTCTTCTGAAGTGACGGCGACCGCTCGTCAGTCCCGGCGTCACCTCGCGTTCGAAGAGGTCGGCTCGACGAACACGGTCGCGATGGAAGCCGCGCGGGCGGGCGATCCAGGCCCGCTCTGGATCACGGCGGCGCGGCAGACGGCCGGCAGGGGGCGGCGGTCGCGGAGCTGGGTTTCCGAGCCGGGCAACCTTTTCGCGAGCGTCGCTCTGATCGATCCCGCTCCGGCTGACGCGCTCGGCAACCTGCCGCTCGTTGCGGCTCTCGGCGTGCGCAACGGTCTGGCGGCTCTGCCCTATGCGACGAAGCCGGCAATCGCGATCAAATGGCCGAACGACGTGCTGGTCTCCGGCCGGAAGGCAGTCGGCATCCTCATCGAGAGCGAGCGACTGCCGAGCGGCCGAATGGCTGTCGTCGTCGGGATCGGCGTCAACGTCGCTTCTTGCCCATCCGATACGCCGTACCCGGTGACGAGCCTCGCGCAGGAAGGCTGCCGCGCCGACCTCGCGGCGGTCTTCGGCTGCGTCGCCGAAGGGCTGGAGGCCGCGCTGTCGCTCTGGGATCGCGGCCGGAACTTCGCCGCCATCCGTCTCGCCTGGCTGCAGTATGCCGCCGGCCTCGGGGCACCCTGCCGGGTCAATCTCGCCGACCGCTCGATCGACGGGACCTTTACCGATCTCGATGAAGCCGGACGTCTGGTGCTGAAGGAGCCGAGCGGCTCGGTTCGCACCATCTCAGCCGGCGACGTTTTTCCGCTGGCGTCGGCCGACGCCGCATCTACCTATGGACATGTGGCGGCGCAGTAGCCGCGAACCGTTTCGGTGGTCCGCCGCATCGCCTCCGCGAAGCGCCGGACCGCCGCTTGAACCGAAGTGACCTCGACTTGAACGAACTGGTATTTCTGCCTCTCGGAGGCGTCGGCGAGATCGGCATGAATCTCGCCCTCTACGGTTTCGGGCCGCCGCATCAGCGGCAGTGGCTCGCAATCGATTGCGGCGTCTCCTTCGCCGGGCCGGAGTTCCCCGGCGTCGAACTCGTGCTGCCGGACATCTCCTTTCTCGAAGCCGAGCGCGCGAACCTTCTCGGCATCGTGATCACGCACGCGCACGAGGATCATTACGGCGCGCTGCTCAGCCTGTGGCCGCGCCTGAAGGTGCCGGTCTGGGCGACGCCGTTCACCGCCGGCATGCTGCAGTCGAAGCGCGAGGGCGAGCCGGGCGCGCCGAAGATCCCGGTCACGATCTTCCGGGCTGGCGACCGCTTCGATGTCGGGCCCTTCTCGCTCGAGGCGATCAACGTCACGCACTCGATCCCCGAGCCGGTATCGCTCGCCATTCGCACGCCGCTCGGCACGGTGCTCCATACGGGCGACTGGAAGATCGACCACCATCCGGCGCTCGGCGAGCCGACCGACGAGGCGCGCCTTCGCCAGATCGGCGAGGAAGGCGTCCTCGCACTCGTTTGCGATTCGACGAACGCCATGCGCGAAGGCGTGTCGCCGTCCGAGTCCGAGGTCGGCGCTTCGCTGACGGAGATCATCCGGCAGGCGCCGGGGAGGGTGGCCATCACCACCTTCTCGTCCAATGTCGGCCGGGTGAGGGCCGTGGCATTGGCCGCCGCTGCGGCGGGGCGGCAGACGCTGATCATGGGCCGCTCGATGCGCCGCGTGGTCGATGTCGCGGGCGAGCTCGGCTATCTCGAAGGCGTGCCGCCATTCGTGGACGAGAGCGAGTTCGGCTACCTGCCGCGCGACAAGGCGGTGATCCTCCTGACGGGCAGCCAGGGCGAGCCGCGCGCCGCGCTCGCCCGCATCGCGCGCGACGACCATCCGCAGATCGCCTTCTCGAAGGGCGATCTCGTGATCTTCTCCTCCCGAACCATTCCCGGCAACGAGCGCGGCATCATCGACATCCAGAACATGCTGATCGGCCGCGGCATCGACATCCTGGAGGATCGCGATGCGCTGGTGCACGTCTCCGGCCACCCGCGGCGCGCGGAACTGCGCCAGATGTACGAGTGGATAAAGCCGAGGATCGCGGTTCCGGTCCACGGCGAGAGCGCGCACCTTCGCGCCCATGCCGAACTCGCCAAGACGCTCGGCGTCGGGCAGGTGGTCGAAATCCGCGACGGACGGATGCTGAAGCTGGCTCCCGGCGCGGCGGAGGTCGTCGACGAGGTGCCGGTCGGACGGATCTATCGCGACGGCATGCTGATCGGCAACGAGGAGGAGATGGGCATTGCCGAGCGGCGGCGCTTCTCCTATGCCGGCCACGCGACGGTGCTGCTGCAACTCGCCGCCAACAACGAACTCGCCGACGATCCGGACGTCGTCTGCGTGGGCATGCCGCGTACGGACGCGCAGGGCGAGGATTTCGAGGAACTGCTGATCGACGCGGTCGCCGGCGCGATCGAAAGCATCCCTCGGCAGCGCCGCAAGGACGACGACGTCGTGCGCGAAGCGGCCCGCCGCGCCGTGCGGGCTGCCGCCAACAGCGCCTGGGGGAAGAAGCCACTCGTGACCGTATTCCTCGCGCGGAGCTGAAGCGGTGGGCTGGATCACCGCCCTCGCGATCTACTTCATCATCTGGTGGACGGCGCTGTTCGCCATCCTGCCGATCGGCGTCCGCTCCCAGACCGAAGAGAACGACGTCGTGCTCGGCACCGATCACGGCGCGCCGGCGAGCTTCAGCTTCTGGCGGAAGGCGTTCTGGACCACGGTGGTCTCCACCGTGATCTTCGCCGCATACTACTTCGTGACCGAGACGCTGGGCTTCGGCATCGACAGCATCCCGACGCTCTTCCCGCACGCCGGGTAGGGCGGTTCGCGACGGACTGCGCAAAAAAAATGCAAGGCCGAAGCCTTGCATCGTGAATTTCCGGTCCGGGTTTCACACCGGAACAATGTCCAGGGCAGCAGCGTGAGCTGCGCCGGAAACCGCGCCCTCCCAAGCCAAGACCGTTGAAGCCGCGCGTTTTGCGCCTTGTTCTGGGGCCGGACCCTAATGGCGGACCGGTGTCTTGTCACGAAGTTTTTCGCAGCGGAGATGGTGTGAGCGAAGACGGTTAAACCTTCGGCAACCCGTGCCCAACGATTCGGCGCATCCGCATCGCTTTCCATTCGCGGCCGCAGTCGCTAAGAGCCGGAGACCCGGCGACCGTTCGCCGGGCGCGTTCCATTTCCGCGCCATCTTGCCGGTCTAGGACCGGCTCGAACGCCGGTTGCCGAAGGCCGATCTCCGACGATGCGTTTGTCGCAATATTTCCTGCCGATCCTGAAGGAAACGCCGAAGGAAGCCGAGATCGTCTCGCATCGGCTGATGCTGCGCGCCGGCATGATCCGCCAGCAGTCGGCCGGCATCTACTCGTTCCTGCCGCTCGGCAAGCGCGTGCTCGACAAGGTCTGCCGGATCGTGCGCGAGGAGCAGGACCGTTCCGGCGCGCTGGAGATCCTGATGCCGACGATCCAGTCGGCCGATCTCTGGCGCGAGAGCGGCCGCTACGACGACTACGGCAAGGAGATGCTGCGGCTGAACGACCGGCACGACCGCGACCTGCTCTACGGGCCGACGAACGAGGAGATGGTGACGGACATCTTCCGGTCCTACGTCCGCTCCTACAAGGACCTGCCGCTGAACCTCTACCACATCCAGTGGAAGTTCCGGGACGAGGTGCGCCCGCGCTTCGGCGTCATGCGCGGCCGCGAGTTCCTGATGAAGGATGCCTATTCCTTCGACATCGACCAGCAGTCGGCCCGCACCGCCTACAACCGGATGTTCGTCGCGTATCTCCGCACCTTCCAGCGCTGCGGCCTCCAGGCCATCCCGATGCGGGCCGATACCGGGCCGATCGGCGGCGATCTCAGCCACGAATTCATCGTGCTCGCCTCCACCGGCGAAAGCGAGGTCTTCTGCCACCGCGACTATCTCGGGCTGCAGGTGCCGGGCGAGGACATCGATTTCCACGACGAGACGCAGCTTCAGGACATCGTCACCGCCTGGACGACCCCCTACGCGGCGACGGACGAGATGCACGACGAGACCGCCTGGAACGCGGTGCCGGACGACGAGAAGCTGGCGGCGCGCGGCATCGAGGTCGGGCACATCTTCTATTTCGGCACGAAGTATTCCGAGCCGATGGGCGCCACAGTGACCGGTCCGGACGGCCGGCAAATGCCGGTGCACATGGGTTCCTACGGCATCGGGCCGAGCCGGCTCATCGCCGCGATCATCGAGGCGAGCCACGACGAGGCCGGCATCGTCTGGCCGAAGTCGGTCGCGCCCTTCGATGTCGGCATCGTCAACATGAAGCCGGGCGATGCCGATTGCGACGCGGCCTGCGACAAGCTCTACGCCGAGTGCGTCGCCGCCGGGCTCGATCCGCTGCTCGACGACGAGGACACTCGAGCTGGCGCGAAGTTCGCGACGATGGACCTCATCGGCCTGCCGGTGCAGGTGATCGTCGGCCCGCGCGGCGCGAAGGCCGGCGAGGCGGAACTGAAATTCCGCGCCACCGGCGACCGCGAGACGCTGCCGCTCGGCGACGTCGTCCGGCGGCTCTCCGCGTGACGACCGCGACCCTCGACGCGGCGGTCGCGGGCAGCGGCGCACCGAAGACCAAGCCGTTCTCGCGCTTCGAGTGGATGCTCGCCACCCGCTATCTGCGCTCGCGGCGGCGCGATGCCGGCGTCTCGGTCATCGCCGGCTTCTCCTTCGTCGGCATCATGCTCGGCGTCGCGGCGCTGATCATCGTCATGTCGGTGATGAACGGCTTCCGCGCCGAGCTGCAGACCCGCATCCTCGGCGTCAACGGCCACATCGTGCTGCGCGACATCGATACGCCGCTGACCGACTACGCCGAGGTCACGGACCGCGTGTCGAAGGTGCCGGGCGTTTCCTTCGCGATGCCGGTGGTGGACGGTCAGGTGCTCGTCACCGGTCCGTCGGACGTGAAGTCGTTCAGCCTCGTGAAGGGCGTTCGCGGCGAGGACCTGAAGAAGCTGAAGCCCGTCGCCTCGAACATCAAGATCGGCACCATCGACGATTTCGATCAGGCTGGCGGCGTCGCCATCGGCACGCGGCTGGCGCAGGGGTTGGGGCTGCAGCTCGGCGACCAGATCACCATCATCTCGCCGGACGGTGACGTGACGCCGCTCGGCACGACGCCGCGCATCAAGGCCTATCCGGTGACGGCGATCTTCGAGATCGGCCTGTCCGACTTCGACGCTGCCTATGTCTACATGCCGCTGTCGGAGGCGCAGCTCTTCTTTAATCAAGAGGGGCGCGCCGCATCGATCGAGATCTTCACCGACCATCCGGACGACGTGAAGGACCTGCAGGGCCCGATCGAGGAGGCGGCGAAGCGGCCGAACTACACCTCGACCTGGCAGACCGACAACCAGGCCTTCTTCTCCGCCCTGCAGGTCGAGCGGAACGTCATGTTCATCATCCTGACGCTGATCATCCTCGTCGCGGCGCTGAACATCATCTCCGGTCTGTTCATGCTGGTGAAGGACAAGGGGCGCGATATCGCCATCCTGCGCACGATGGGCGCGACGCGCGGCTCGGTGATGCGCGTCTTCTTCATCACCGGTGCGTCGATCGGCGTCTGCGGCACGCTGGCCGGCTTCGTGCTCGGCGTCGTGTTCTGCCTCAACATCGAGGAGATCCGGCAGTTCTTCTCGTGGCTGTCGGGCACCGTTCTGTTCAACCCGCAGTTCTATTTCCTGTCGAAGCTGCCGGCCGAGATCGATTTCACCGAGGTCGTCTCCGTCATCGGCATGGCGCTCGGTCTCAGCTTCCTCGCGACGATCCTGCCGTCCTGGAAGGCCTCGAAGCTCGATCCGGTCGAGGCGCTGCGTTACGAATGAGCGGTCCGGCGAAGTCCCTGCGGCTCGAAAAGGTCGCGCGCCATTTCGGCGAAGGCGAGACGCGTCTCGACGTGCTCGCCGGCGTCGATTTCGCCATCGAGGCGGGCGAGATGGTGGCGCTCGTCGCGCCGTCCGGCACCGGCAAGTCCACCCTTCTCCACATCGCCGGCCTCCTGGAGCGGGCGGATGCCGGCGAGGTCTACGTCAACGGCGAGGCGTGTAGCGGGCTGGACGACGCGCGCCGCACCGAGATGCGTCGCCAGTCGATCGGCTTCGTCTACCAGTTCCACCACCTGCTGCCGGAATTCTCGGCGCTGGAGAACATCATGCTGCCGCAGATGATCGGCGGCCTCCAGGCCAAGGAGGCGTCGGAGCGGGCGAAGCAGCTCCTCGACTATATGCGGATCGGCAAGCGCGCCTCGCACCGGCCCGCGGAGCTTTCCGGCGGCGAGCAGCAGCGCGTGGCCATCGCGCGGGCGGTCGCGAACAACCCGTACGTCCTGCTCGCCGACGAGCCGACCGGCAATCTCGACCCGAAGACCTCGCACTACGTCTT
Organism: Plantimonas leprariae; assembly: GCF_008802405.1. GTDB lineage: Bacteria > Pseudomonadota > Alphaproteobacteria > Rhizobiales > Rhizobiaceae > Plantimonas > Plantimonas leprariae. The sequence goes on along the minus strand of NZ_VZDO01000002.1, from coordinate 258,142 downwards.
CGATGCGCTGACGGCGCTGGTGCGTCAGTCCGGCGTCGCGGCGCTGATCGCCACGCACAACCACGAGCTCGCGGCGCGGATGGATCGGGTGGTGACGCTCGAGGCCGGCCACATCGCGCCCTACAGCTTCGACTAAGCCGCGAGGCTCGACCGCGGCAGGCGCGCCCGCTAGAAGCGGGCAAGTCTCTCCTGCCTCCGGTCCTCCCTTGTCATCCATGCACGAAGCGCGCGCCGGTCTGCGCGAGGTTCTGCCGATCGTCGTCGTGATCGTGCCGTTCGGCGCGGTCTTCGGCACGATCGCCTTCCAGGCCAAGCTGACGCTGGTGCAGACCCTCGGCTTCAGCGCGTTCCTCTATGCCGGGGCCAGCCAGCTCGCGGCGGTGCAGATGGTGGCGATCGGCGCGCCGCTCTGGGTGGTGCTCCTGTCGATCGTGGCGGTGAACTTTCGCCACGTGCTCTATTCCGCTTCGATCGGCCGGCTGCTGACGCGATTCTCGCCGCTGCAGAAGGCTGCCGCCTTCTTCCTGCTGGTCGACCCGGCCTTCGCGGCGGCGGAAGCGCGGGCGGCGGAGAAGACGCTCACCAAGACCTTCTATTTCATCTACGCCGTAATTCTCTACGTGGCGTGGGTCCTATCGTGCTGGCTCGGCTACGCCTCGGGCCGCCTGATCGAGGACCCGCACGCCCTCGGTCTCGATTTCATCCTGCCGGTCTATTTCCTGGCGCTCGTCGTGGACTTCCGCAAGCGTGCCAACTTCCTGCCGGTCGCCGCGATCAGCGCCGCGACGTCGGCCGCTCTCTACCTCACGGTCGGCCCGCCCTGGCACGTGACCTTCGGCGGCCTCGCCGGGATCGCCTATGCGGCGATCGTCGACCCGAAGACGCCCGAGCCGGAGACCGAGCGATGAGCCAGATCTGGTGGATCATCCTCGGCGGCGGGATCCTGACCTATGCCACGCGGATCGGCGGCTATCTCGCGGTGGCGCGTTTCGAGAGGCTGCCGCCGCGCGTCGAGCGGGCGCTGGAAGCGGTGCCGGCGGCCGTGCTGATCACGCTGGCGGTGCCGGGTTTCGTCGACGGGACCTGGCTGGAACGGCTGACCTTGGTGGCGGCGGGCGTCGCCGCGCTGCGCCTGCCGCACATCGCCGTCATCTTCGGGTCGGCCGCCTTCGTCGCCGGCATGCGCGCACTGGGCTTCTGAGCGAAGCATATCCGCCTGCCGACATCCGCTGTCGCCGAATGGACGTTTCGCCGCAATCGAAGCTGACAGTCTCCCCCGATCCGCGCTTCGTTCGGGAGATGAAGCCGGGCGGAACGCATCAAACGGGAGGGCCACCACATGGCAGGCAACAGAGGCGTCGTCTATCTCGGGCCGAACAAGGTCGAGGTGCAGGACATCGACGATCCGAAATTCGAGGATCCGCACGGCCGCAAGATCGAGCACGCGGTGATCCTGAAGGTCGTCTCCACGAACATCTGCGGCTCCGACCAGCACATGGTGCGCGGGCGCACGACCGCCCCCGCCGGACTGGTGCTCGGGCATGAGATCACCGGCGAGGTGATCGAGGCGGGCGCAGATGTCGAGATGCTGAAGAAGGGCGACATCGTCTCGGTGCCGTTCAACGTCGCCTGCGGGCGCTGCCGCACCTGCAAGTCGGGCGATACCGGTGTCTGCCTCCACGTCAACGATTCGCGTGCCGGCGGCGCCTACGGCTATGTCGACATGGGCGGCTGGATCGGCGGGCAGGCGCGCTACGTCACCGTGCCCTATGCCGATTTCAACCTCCTGAAGTTCCCGGACCGCGATCAGGCGCTGGCGAAGATCCGCGACCTGACGATGCTCTCCGACATCCTGCCGACAGGCTTCCACGGCGCGATCAAGGCCGGCGTCGGCGTCGGCTCGGTCGCCTATGTCGCCGGCGCGGGCCCGGTCGGCTTGGCCGCGGCGGCCTCCTGCCAGATTCTCGGCGCAGCGGTGACGATGATCGGCGACTTCAATGCCGAGCGGCTGGCCCATGCCGAAAAGATGGGGTTCGTGCCGGTCGACCTTTCGAAGCACGACCGGCTCGGCGAGATGATCGCCGAGGTCGTCGGCGTGCCGGAAGTCGATGCCGCCATCGACGCGGTCGGCTTCGAGGCGAGGGGCCATTCGGGCGGCGAGCAGCCGGCGATCGTCCTCAACCAGATGATGGAGATCACGCGTGCCGCCGGCTCGATCGGCATTCCCGGCCTCTACGTGACCGAAGACCCCGGCGCGGTGGACGAGGCGGCGAAGGTCGGCAGCCTGTCGCTGCGGCTCGGACTCGGCTGGGCGAAGGCGCAGTCCTTCCACACCGGCCAGACACCGGTGCTGCGCTACAATCGGCAATTGATGATGGCGATCCTGCACGGTCGTCTGCCGATCGCCGATATCGTCAACGCCAAGATCATCTCGCTCGACGAAGCGCCGTCCGGCTACCAGAACTTCGACAAGGGCGCGGCGGTGAAGTACGTGCTCGACCCGCACGATATGCTGCGCGCCGCCTGAGCTTTTCCGCAAACAACACGGGCGCCGCGAGGCGCCCGTGTTCCTGTTCGACGGCGATGGGGCTTACGCCTCCTGAATCGCCGAAAGCGTCCAGTCGCCGCCGCGCTCGCGCACGAAGGTCCAGAGCTCGGTCGATTCGCTCGGGCTCTCGTCGCCCTGCACCACCCGGCCGGAACTCCGCTCGCGCGTCACATCGCGGGACGAGTAGCGCATCGCGACCGTCGCGTAGTCGCTCGAACCCTCGCGCCAGCTCTCCGCGACATCGCCCTGGAGCAGCCGGACGTCCGATACCTCGTTCCGGAGGCCCTTCGAGGCGTTCTGGCCGAGTTCCTCAGACAGGTAGCCCATCATCTCCGGCGTCGTGATGCGGCGGAGCGTGCCGTAGTCCTCGCGCGAATAGGCATCCTGTAGTTCCGCGAGACGCCGTTCGAAGATGTCGAGGTCGCGCTGGCCGATGCCGATCTCGTCCGGGTTGCCAGTACGCCGCCCACTGCCGCCGTCGCCGAGGCGCGAGCCGATACCGGGAATGCCGCCCATCAGCCCCCCGTTCTGCGGCCGCTCGTCGTAGCCGGAACGATGCATGGCCTGCGGACCGCCAGCCGTCGCGGGACCCTGCTGGCGCGAGCGGAAGAAGCGCAACGCCAGCATCGCGAGGGCCGCGATGATCAACGCCTGGATGATGAAGCCGAACATGCCGGCGAGCCCGCCAAAGCCGCCGCCGAACAAGAGGCCGATCAGGCCGCCGATCATCAGGCCGCGCATCAGCGAACCGCCGAAACTCGGGCGATTGAACGTCGAGGCGGCGCCCGCCGCCGGGCGGGATGCAGCCATGCCCGGCTGCGTCATCGAGCGCTGCACCGGGGCGACGCTCGGCGCGGTCGAGGTGGAGGGCACGGACTGGAACGTGCGGCCGCCGCGGCTGCCGAACGAGCCGCCACGCCGGGCGTCGGCCGCATCCACCGTCACCATCGTGAAGGCGACGGCCAGCGCGGCGAGCGCCGAAAACAGCCGTGTCTTGCGGGTGGTGATCATCTCAGGTCCGTTGCCTCCTGGTTTTCCTGCCTCGATATGGGGACGAGGCTCCGCCTTGCGAAGGGCTCGCCGCCAATATGGTTGCCGCGGCGTCGCATCGACTTGCGCGCCCGGCGCGACGAGCCTAGCAACGCCGCCATGTCGACATCCAATCAAGCGCTCGCGAGCGGCGGGAAGGCCGGGCTCGGCTTCGGCCTGACGGCGTTCTTCGCGCTCGCCTGCGGCGTGCTCGTCGCCAACCTCTACTACGCCCAGCCGCTCGTCGCGCCGATCGCTCGGGACGTCGGGCTCGGCGTCTCGGCGGAAAGCGCAATCGTCACCGCCACGCAGATCGGCTACGGGCTCGGGCTCGTCGCGCTCGTGCCGCTCGGTGACGTGGTCGAGAACCGGACGCTGATCCTCGCGACCATGGCGGCGAACGCGGTGAGCCTCGTCGGCTTCGTGCTCGCACCGAACCTCGCCCTGCTGTTCGTCGCCCTGCTGCTCGTCGGCATCACGTCGACCGCGGTGCAGATGATCGTGCCGCTGGCGGCGCATCTCGCGCCCCCGGATGCGGGCGGCCGGGTCGTCGGCAACGTCATGAGCGGGCTTCTCGCCGGCATCCTCCTGTCGCGACCGCTCGCGAGCTTCCTGTCCGAGCTCATCGGCTGGCGCGGCGTCTTCCTTGCCTCGGCCGCCGCCGTGGTCGCGCTCGGGCTGGTGTCGGTCGCGATCCTGCCGCGGCGGAAATCCGAGAACCGGCAAAGCTACGGCCAGCTCGTCAGCTCGCTCGGGCGGCTGTTCGTCACCGAACCGGTCCTCCGTCGCCGGGCGCTGTTCCACGCCGCGATGTTCGCCGGTTTTTCGCTGTTCTGGACGGGCGCGCCGATCGTCCTGCTGCGGCCGCCCTTCGAGTTCACGCAGAACGGCATCGCGCTTTTCGCGCTTTCCGGCGTGCTCGGCGTCTTCGCCGCCCCGGTGGCCGGGCGGCTCGCCGACCGCGGCCATTCGCGGCGCGGCACGCTGCTCGCGATGGGCTGCGTCATCCTCGGTTTCGCGTTGGCTCTTGCGGGCGCGCACTCGGTCGCGGCGCTGGTCGTCGCAGGCATCCTCGTCGACCTCGGGGTCCAGGCGAACCTCGTGATCGGCCAGCGCGAGATCTTCCAGCTCGATCCGGCGATTCGCAACCGGCTGAACGCCGTCTACATGGCGACGTTCTTCGCCGGCGGTGCGCTCGGCTCGGCGCTGACCAGCCCGGTGCTGGACCAGTTCGGCTGGCCGGGCGTCTGCGCGATGGGGATCGGCTTCCCGTCGCTGGCGCTCCTCTATGCGATCTTCGCCGAGCGTGACGCGCCGGTGGCGTCAGCGGCGCGCTGACCATATATGTGCCGCATGCTCACGCGGCCTCGTATCCTCGGCGGCCTCGCCTTCGTCTGTCTCCTGCTGCTGTCCGCTGCGGCCGTCGGCGGCTGGGCGAGCCGCGGCGAGACCATCTTTCTGCGCATGGCGGAAGCCGCCTGGGCGAACTGTTTATGACGAAGCGAGCTTGGAGATCGACAGAATGAGAAGGCTGGCCGTATTTCGGCTCGTGGTCTGGGCCGCCGTGGCGCTATTCGCGGGGGCGGCGCTCGCCGTCGTGGCGATGCGCAACGCGCCCTCCGCGACGGCAAGCGCGGATGCGCCCTACGGCACGCCCTTCCAGCTTGCCGACGCCAACGGTGCGCCGATCACCGAGAAGGTCTTCCAGGGCAAGCCGACCGCGCTGTTCTTCGGCTTCACCAACTGTCCCGAAGTCTGTCCAACGACACTGTCCGAACTCGGCGCCTACCGCGAGGAGCTGAAGAAGAGCGGCAAGGATTTCCAGATCGTCTTCGTGACGGTCGATCCCGACCGCGACACCTTTGAAGTGCTGAAGAACTACGTCGGTGCGATCTCGCCCGACGTCGTGGCGATCACCGGTCCGAAGGATCGGCTGGAGGCGATGCTGAAGGGCTGGGGGGTCTACTGGAAGAAGGTCGGCGACGGACCGGACTACACGATGGACCACACGGCCACGACCTTCCTGCTCGATGCGCGCGGCAGCTTCGCCGGCACGATCGCCTACGACGAGGATTCGAAGACGGCAAAGGAGAAGCTCGAACGCCTCGCGGCGACGAGCTGAGGCGCCACACCCTATGCCGCAGACCCGTTTCTTCACGCGCGCCGGCAGGGTCGAGGCCGGCGGTATCTTCGATGCCTGGGATCGCGCCTTCGAGGAGGAGGGTGCGCCGGTCGGCGTCATCGAGATCGACGAGGCGGCCGACATTCATGAGGTGTCCGTTTATTTCGACGGCGACGCCGATCCGGAACGGGAAGCCGAAGTGCGCGAGGCGGCGAAGGCCGCGTCCGAAGCGTCGGTATCACGCGAAGACATTCCCGATACGGACTGGATGGCGCAGGTGCTCGCCGACCTGAAGCCGGTACGCGCCGGGCGCTTCGTCGTCCACGGATCGCACGATCGGGCCTCCGTGCGCCCGAACGAGATCTCCATCGAGATCGAGGCCGGTCAAGCCTTCGGCACGGGACACCACGGCACGACGGCCGGCTGCCTGGAGATGATCGACCGGATCGCGCGCCGGCGACGGCCCCAAAACGTGCTCGATCTCGGCACCGGCACCGCGGTCCTGGCGATCGGAGCGGCGAAGCTCGTCCGCGCGCCGGTACTGGCGACGGACATCGACCCGGTTGCCGTCGCGGTCGCACGCAGCAATATCGAGCTGAACCGCGCGAGCGGTTTCGTCCGGACGGCGGTGGCGATGGGCCTGCAGGGGCCGGCCGTGTTGCGCGCCGCGCCGTTCGACCTCATCGTCGCGAACATCCTCGCCGGGCCGCTGATGCGGCTCGCGCCGTCGATGCGACATCACTTGGCGGCGGGCGGCGACATCGTCCTGTCGGGCATTCTCGCCCGCCAGCGCGACGCGGTTCTGGCCGCCTACCGGATCCAGGGATTGTTCCACCGCCGGACGATCCGGCGGGACGAGTGGGTGACGTTGCACCTCACTCGTTGAGGCCGGCTGGGCGCCTCAGCTCCGGACGGGAGCGAAGGTGTCGAGCAGGGACCGCCGCTCGATCTCGGCGAGTTCCCCGAACGCACCGCCGAAGGTGAAGGCCGCGCGCAGGCCGCGACGCGGTGAACGGCGCTCGCGGCTGTCCATGAAGCGATCGAAGCTTTCGGAACCGAGGCCCTTCTGCCGGGAATGGTTGCGCGTTGCGCGGTCGGCGTAGCGGATGGTCATGGAAAGGCTCCGGGTCTTCCTCTGTCGGTTCTCCCGATCCCGATATGCCTCCTCGCTTCCGACTCCACCATGCGCGAAAACGCATGGCTGGTTCCCACATCCTGGCTGTGCTCGTCTTACAACGGTTATAAGCAAAGGCGGGCCGCTGTCGACCCGCCTTCGAGTTATGCAGAACTGCCGTTCCTAGCGGCAGATTCGCCGCGGTCCGTTATACGGTTGGTAAGTGTTGCTATAGGGATCGTAGGACCGGTAGCGGGCGGCGCAGGAGCGGGCATGGGCGCTGCCGTAGCGCGGGCCGTCGTAGTAGCGCGGCCGGGCCGAGCTGGCGATCGCCGCACCGACTCCGAGACCGATGATGCCAGCGGCGATGGCCGCGCCGTCGTTATGCCGGCGATAGTAGCGGCGCCCGCCGTAATAGCGCCGGCCACCGTAGTAGCGTCGACCCCCGTAGTAGCGCCGGCCGCCGTAGTAGCCGCGCGGGCCGCCATAATGGCGTCCACCGCCATAGAACCGGCGATGGCCATGGTAGCCGTCCCCGTGGCCGAGGTAGCGCGCCTGCGCTTCCGCCTGCGAGACGCCGACGATCGGGGTCCCCTCCGGCATCGCCGCCGGCACGAAGGTGAAGGCCAGGGCGACGGCGAGGATGCGACCGCCTAATGATTTGAACAGCTTCAACGAGAGTCCTCCAGACATGTCCCTGCGAGGAAGATGGTCGCAAGCCGTGGAATTCCCACCACAATGTCCGGGCGATCATGCGTTCGTGAAAAGCGCAGTCCTGAACTCCGGTTTCGCGGTCCGCTTCACGGGCTGAACACCAGAACGAGGAAGACGAAGAACATCAGGAGATGCACCGCACCTTCCAGCACCGTCGTCTTGGCGCCGGAGAAGGTGAGGGTGGAAAGCACCAGCGTCGTCGCCAGAAGCGCCATGTTTGTCGTCGACAGGCCGAGGATGACCGGCTGCCCGGTGAGAAGGCCGATGAACAGCACGGCCGGCACCGTCAGTCCGACGGTGGACGTCGCGGCGCCGAGGCAGAGGTTGATCGCGCGCTGCAACTCGTTCGCCGCGACGGCGCGGAGCGCCGATATGCCCTCGGGCGTGAAGACGATCATCGCGATGATGATGCCGCCGAGGGCCTGCGGCGCCCCGAGCGCGGCGATGCCGTAGTCGAGCAGGGACGCCAAGCTCTTCGAAAGGATCACGATCGGAAGGATCGCGGCGAGTAACAGGAGGGTGTGCGGCAGGACGCCGAGGCCGTGTCCCGGCACATGCGGGTCGTCGCCCGCCGCCGTTCCGTCCGGGATCGGATAGATGAAGAACTCCCGGTGACGGCCGGTCTGCAGCACGAGGAAGATCGCGTAGAGCGCGACGGTGAAGATCGAGAAGGCGATGGCCTGCAGCGTCGTCAGGCTGCCGTCCGAAGTGGAGATGGTGAAGTTCGGCAGAACGAGGCTGATGACGGTGAGCGGGATGATCACCGCGAGATAGGCCGACGCGCCCTGCAGGTTGTAGGACTGCTGGTGATGCCGCTGGCCGCCGATCAGCAGGCCGAGCCCGACGACGCCGTTCAAGACGATCATGAGGACGGCGAACATCGTGTCGCGGCCGAGCGTCGGTGCTTCCTTCGCCCCAAGCATGACGGCGGCGATCAGCGCGACTTCGATGATGACGATCGCGAGCGTGAGGATGAGGGTGCCGAGCGGCTCGCCCAGAAGCTCGGCGAGCTCCTCCGCTTCGTGCACCACGCCGAAGGCCGACCAGACGATGACGCCGAGCAGCCAGACGAACAGGAAAGACGCCAGGAACGGGTTGCCCGCGCCCGGCAGCAAGGCGTTTCCGAACAGGAGAAAGAACGCGACCGTGCCCCACGCGGCAGCCAATCTCACCAGCCCGGATGGGTTCATCTAGCTACCTTTCTCGCGTCCCAGCTCAGCGAGGCAAGGGGCGCCACGCTTTTCGCGTATATATATCGGTGATATATCGCTTCCATGCGAGAGGCGATCGATTGGGGATCCGAAAAGAACGCCTCGTTGCGGACGCGCTATGGCTTCGGCTTCGAACGGGTTCTCGTCGCGCTTGCCGACGGTGATCTCCTCGCCGTCCGCCGGCATCCCAACCGCGAACGCTATGCCCATCAAGGTCAACTGGTCGTCGAGATCGACCGCTATGCCTGGGTCGTCCCTTTCGTCGAAGGTGACGCCGGCGTCTTTCTCAAGACGATGTTCCCGAGCCGTCGCGCCACCAAAGAGTTTCTCGGAGAGAGGCAATGAAGCCAAGGCATTCCGACCCGCGTGCGATCGTCCACGACGACGAGCGGGACGATTATACGACGAGCGACGAGGGCGAATGGAAGCCCGAGGGCGACCTGCGCGAACAGAAGCAGAAATGGGCTTCGCTGGCACGCGGGACTCTCGACGGCGAGCGTCGGCGCATATCGATCTCGATCCCCGAGCGCGATCTCGCGAAGCTGAAGACGCGGGCGGCCGAGGAGGGCATGCCCTATCAGACGTTGATCAACTCGATCCTCCACAAATACGTGGGGAGTTGAGCCTCAAACCACCTGCACGAAGCCTTCCAGCACGCGTTTCTGACCCGCGCGATCGAAGTCGATGGTCAGCTTGTTGCCTTCGACGGCGGCGACCGAGCCGTTGCCGAACTTCATGTGAAACACCCGGTCGCCGACCTTGAAGCGGCTCTCCTCCGTCGCGACCGATTTCGCGACGAGGGTGCCTTCGATCTCGCGCGGGCCACCGTCGCGCGCCGCGGCGTTGAAGCCGAGACCGCGGCTCGGCGGGCGGTTGCTGCCGCGGCCGTTGCCGGACGAGGGTTCGTAGACGTTCCGCCCGGAGCGTTCCATCCGGCCGGCGAAACCGTTCGCCGGTCCCTCCGCCGGCCGGCCGGTCGCCTTCGCTTCGCTTTCCCGCGCGTAGCGATCGGCCTTGGCGGCGATCTCCTCGTCGCGCGACGAGCGCCGGACATCCGGGCCGGAAGCGCCGCTCTCGCCATAGTTGATCGAGCGCTCCTTGTGGCCTGAGCGCGAGCCCCAGGCCGTATCCGGCGCGGTCTGGCCGGCGCGCGCCGCCTGGGCGCGCCGCCAGCCGGGCGTCTGGTAGGACGTGGTCGAGAAAGCGTCCGCATCCCAGCGCGACGCGCCGTAGCCGCCCATGCCGCCGCGGCCGTAGCCGCCGTAGGAGTTGCTGGCCTCCTTCACCTCCACGTGGTCTTCCGGCAGTTCGTCGAGGAAGCGCGAGGGGATCGTCGACTGCCAGAGGCCGTGGATGCGCCGGTTCGAGACGAACCAGAGCTTCGCCCGCCGCTTCGCCCGCGTGATGCCGACATAGGCGAGGCGCCGCTCCTCTTCCAAGCCCGACCGGCCGCCCTCGTCGAGCGAGCGCTGGTGCGGAAACAGCCCTTCCTCCCAACCCGGCAGAAACACCGTCTCGAACTCCAGCCCCTTGGCGGAGTGCAGCGTCATGATCGATACGGCGTCGAGGTCGACGTTCTGCTCGGCATCCATGACGAGCGCCACATGCTCCAGAAAGCCCGGCAGCGACTCGTAGAGATCCATCGAGCGGATCAGTTCCTTGAGGTTGTCCAGCCTGCCGGGCGCTTCCGCCGAGCGGTCGTTCTGCCACATCTCCGTGTAGCCGGACTCCTCGAGGATCATCTCGGCGAGGTCCGTATGCTTGGTCGTCGGCAGCAGCGAGCTCCAGCGCGCGAAATTGCGCGTCAGGTCGTCCAGCGTCCGCCGCGGCTTCGCTTTCAGCTCCTCTGTCGTCGCGAGGTCCGCCGCTGCGGCCATCAGGGGTATGCCGTTTTCGCGCGCGTGATCGTGGAGCAGCCGAACGGTCGAATCGCCGAGCCCCCGTTTCGGCACGTTGACGATCCTCTCGAAGGCGAGGTCGTCGGCCGGCTGCGCGACGCAGCGGAAATAGGCGAGGGCGTCGCGAATCTCCTGCCGCTCGTAGAAGCGCGGACCGCCGACGACGCGGTAATTGAGGCCGAGCGTGACGAAGCGGTCTTCGAACTCGCGCATCTGGAACGAGGCGCGGACGAGGATGGCCATGTCGTTCAGCTTCGCGCCCTTGCGCTGGAGCTGCTCGATCTCCTCGCCCACCGCGCGGGCTTCCTCCTCGGAGTCCCAGGCGGCGTTGACCTCGACCTTCTCGTGCTCGGGGTCGATCCCGGCATCGGTGAACAGCGTCTTGCCGAGCCGGTCCTCGTTGTGGGCGATGAGGTGCGAGGCGGCGCCGAGGATGTGCGCGGTGGAGCGGTAGTTGCGCTCCAGCCGGATCACCGTCGCGCCGGGGAAGTCGCGCTCGAAGCGCAGGATGTTGTCCACCTCCGCGCCGCGCCAGCCGTAGATCGACTGGTCGTCGTCGCCGACGCAGCAGACGTTGATCGGCTCCTCCATGTCGTCGCCCGTCCGGCGCGAGCGCTGCGCGAGCAGCCGCAGCCAGAGATACTGCGCGACATTGGTGTCCTGATACTCGTCGACGAGGATGTAGCGAAAGCGGTTGTGATAGTCGGCAAGCACGTCCGGATGCGCCCGGAAGATCGCGATCGGGTGCATCAGGAGGTCGCCGAAGTCGGCGGCGTTGAGGCTGGTGAGCCGCGCCTGATAGGCGGCATAGAGCTCGCGGCCCTTGCCGTTGGCGAAGGCGCGCGCGTCGCCTTCGGGAATGTCCTTCGGCGTCAGGCCCTTGTTCTTCCAGCCGTCGATCATCTGCGCGAAGGCGCGCGCCGGCCAGCGCTTGTCGTCGAGACCCTCGGCCTGGATAAGCTGCTTGATCAGCCGGATCTGGTCGTCCGTGTCGAGAATGGTGAAGTTCGACTTCAGCCCCACCAGTTCGGCATGCCGCCGCAGCATTTTCACGCCGATCGAATGGAAGGTGCCGAGCCAGGGCATGCCCTCGACCTCGCCGCCGACGAAGAGGCCGATGCGCGTCTTCATCTCGCGCGCCGCCTTGTTGGTGAAGGTCACGGCGAGAATCTGCGACGGGTAGGCGAGGCGCGATGCGAGGATGTGCGCGATGCGCGTGGTCAGGACGCGGGTCTTGCCGGTGCCGGCGCCGGCGAGGACGAGAACCGGGCCTTCGGTGGTCTCCACGGCCTGCCGCTGTTCGGGGTTGAGGCCGGTCAGGTAGCCGGCCTCGACGCTGCGAGCGGGTGGTCCGCCGCGGGCGGCGAGGGCGCGCGCTGCGATGCCGCCGCCGCGGCGCTCAGAGGCGCCGGCGGGCGGCCGCGGGGAGTCGTCGGGGCCAGTCATCACGGTCTATTTAATCGATCGGCGGAAGAACACTAGTGGAACGACGCTTGTCTTGCGCGGCGCGAAGGGTCACGGTCCGGCCACCCCCAAGGGCGACGAAGGAGGAACCGCCGATGGCCGCGCCGAAGATCACCCAGGCGATGATCGACGCCTACGACGAGTACACGCATCTGACGCTCGACCGGCGTGGTTTCATGGAGAAGCTGACGGCGCTGACCGGTTCCGCAGCCGCCGCAGCGACGGTCGCGCCGCTGATCGGAGCCTCGCCCGCGGCGGCGGCGATGGTGCCGGAGAACGACGCGTCGCTGAAGATCGAGCGCACGACCTGGACGGCCGACGGACAGGAGATGAAGGGCTATCTCGCCCGCCCCGCGGATGCCGCCGGCGCGCTACCGGCCGTGATGGTGATCCACGAGAACCGCGGCCTCAACGCGCATATCGAGGATGTGACGCGCCGCATGGCGAAGGCCGGCTTCGCCGCGCTGGCGCCCGACTTCCTGTCCTCGGCCGGCGGCACGCCGAGCGACGAGGATCAGGCTCGCGACATGATCGGCAAGCTGGAGCGCCCGCGGACGCTCGCGGAAGCGGTCGACACGGTGGGCTGGCTCGCGAAGGTCGACGGCATGAGCGGCAATGTCGGCGCGGTCGGGTTCTGCTGGGGTGGCGGATTGGTCAATGCTCTCGCCGTCGCAGCGCCCGGCCTGAAGGCCGGCGTCGCCTATTACGGGCAGCAGCCGGACGCTGCGGATGTGCCGAAGATCAAGGCCGCGATGCTTTTGCACTACGCCGGGCTCGACGAGCGGATCAACGCCGGCATCCCGGCCTATCGCGCGGCGCTGGAGAAGGCCGGCGTCGAGCACGAGATCTTCGTCTACGACGGCGTCAACCACGCCTTCAACAACGACACCTCGGCGGCGCGCTACGACAAGAAAGCGGCCGATCTGGCCTGGGAACGGACGACGACGTTCCTGACCGAGAAGCTAAGAACTTAAGAGACGGACGGCTTCAGTCGCCGGTCGGTGAGGTTGCGGCGGCCGGCGGCGATGCCGCGCATCAGGTCGAGCGTCGCCGGGTCCGCTCCGAGGCTGTCGATCGCCTCGACGTGGTTGATCGCGACGAGTCGAAGCAGGTCGTCGCGCACCCGGCCATTTGCGTCGCGCGGCAGCTTCGCGACGACCTGCACCAGATCCGGCCGCGGCTGCGGCCCGTCAGCGATGCGACCTTCCAGCGTTTCCGGATCGTCTTTTTCGGCCAATTCGATGAAAGCGTAGATGCCGACGCCGCCGCGGCTGCGTGGGTAGGGAAATGGCAGGATCGCATGCGCGCGGATCGCGGGATCGGCGTCGAGGCGCGCCGCGATGGCCGTCCCGTCGGTATCCATCCGATCCCCCGTGCCTTCGCCGTCGGACCAGTGGAAAAGCCCCCGCGTCACGGCGTTGTAGACGGGTTTCGCCGACCGCATCCAGAGATCGGCCGGCAGGCTGCGGCGGGCGAGCAGACGCTTCTCGGCCGGCGTCAGGGCTTCGCGGCACCAAGTCCGCTTCTGTTTGAGGAGATGGCGGAGGTCCTCGCGCGCCATGACGCGGAAGAGCTTAGTCCGTTTGGCGAAGACGCTGGCGAGCTGCATGTCGATGAGCGCGGCCCGCCCATCGGCCGTCACCAGCCAGTTCTGCGGCTTGGCCAAGTCGTTATGCGTCACGCCGCGGCGATGCATGCGCCGCAGCAGCGCCTTTGCGTCGCGGAAGTAGGCCTCGTCGCCGAACGGCTTCGCCACGTGCAGCGGCGCGCCCTCGATCCACGAACGGTAGAGGCCGGTGCGATCCACGCCGAGAAGGCGCGGCGTGTTCTCGATGCCGTCCAGCGCGACGAGTGCGGCGATCTCACGCCGGGCGAGCACCCAGGCGAGCGGCCGCGACCATGCCGCCGAATGCGCGACGCGCCGATAGGTGACGCTCGCCTCGGGCCGATCCGCCAGCGCGCCGACGCTGATCTCGCTGAAGACGTCGCGCTTCAGCACGGCACGCGGAACGAACGGCGCGGATAGGATCGGTCGTTTCGCCATGCTCTCCGGACAAGTGTCGAACGGTCGGCGCCTGCCATAGCCGGATGATCGGGGCGATGGAAGCGCGGGGGCGACCGGAGTGACGTCACCGCCCGGTCGCGGCAAATTTACGTCTCCGCAAGTTTTTCGACCCTGACGACGGGGAGGCGGATCGACATTCCGCGCGGATTTCCGGCTATCCTGCTGATCGCGGCGGGAAAACATCGCACGGGAGCGGGAGAACTGATCAAGGCTTTCATCGCGGTCGGCGGACTGCTCGTCCTGGCGCTGCTCGGCGCGCTGATCGCCCCGCCCTTCATCGACTGGACCGCCTACCGCGCCGATTTCGAGCGGGAGGCGAGCCGCATCCTCGGTCAGCGCGTCGTCGTGCGCGGCGACGCGGCCGTGCGGCTGCTGCCGTTCCCGAGCGTGACCTTCGCCGACGTCGAGGTGGAAGGGAAGCCCGGCGACCGGCCACTGATGACGGCGAAGCATTTCCGCATGGACGCGGAACTCGCGCCCTATCTGTCCGGCGAGATCCGCATCTTCTCGATGCGCGTCGAGGACCCGGTGCTGCGGCTCGAAGTCGGTGGCGACGGGCGGCTGGCCTTCCTGCCGAAAGGCGGCAGCTTGCCGACGCGAGCCGCGGTGGTGCTGGAGAGCATCACGGTCGACAACGGCACCATCCTGATCGAGGACGAAGAGACCCGGCAGACCCGGACCTTCACGAACGTCGCCGGCACGTTCGCCGCACAGTCGCTGGTGGGACCGGCGTCCGGCGGCGGCACGCTCAGCGCCGACGATCGCACTCTCGCCTTCCAGTTCTCGTCCGGCCAGACCGACGCCGACGGGCGTCTGCCGATGAAGCTGACGCTCGACGATACGGTCGCGGGCGTCACGGTGACCGCCGATGGCGGTGCGACGGTGAAGGACGGCGCGCCGCGCTTCGAGGGATCGCTGCGCGCGGAAACGCTGGCGCCGAAAGAAGCGGGGCAGGGATCGGGCGGCGCGGCGCCGCCGCCTGCCATCGCGAAATCTTCGGCGCTCCCGCGCTTCGCGGCGACGGGAAACCTCGCGGCGGGGCCGCGCTCGCTCGATGTCACCGATCTGCGGATCGCCGTCGGGGAAGGGGACAAGCCGTACATCCTCACCGGTTCCGGCTCGCTGGCCGGCGGCGAGAAGGCGAACTTCCAGGTCGTCCTCGCCGGCGAGCAGATCGATATCGATGCGATCGCCCCCCACGGCGGCGGCTCGCAAAGCGCTACGTTCGAAAGCCGGCTCGATGCGGCGCGGGCGCTGCTGCTGCAGGTGCCGAAGCCGGCGGTTCCCGGCAGCATCAAGCTCACCCTGCCGGTCGTGGTCGCCGGCGACACGACGATCCGCGACCTCGCGATCGACGCCTTCCCGGCCGGCGACGGCTGGTCCGTGCAGCGCTTTCAGGCCGAACTGCCGGGCCGCACGCGCATGGAGGCGGCGGGCCTTCTCGACCTGCAGCCGGAGACGCATTTCCGCGGCTCGCTGCTCGTCGCCTCGCGCCAGCCTTCCGGCTTCTCCGAATGGCTGACGGGCGATGTCGACCCTTCGGTGCGGTCGCTGAACGGGGCCGGCTTCTCCGCCACCGTCGACCTTTCGCCGACGCGCCAGTCGCTGACGGATCTCGAGATCGATGTCGGCGGCGACCGGCTGACTGGCAACCTGCAGCGCTCCGGCAAGGCCGGCGAGCGAACGATCGACGCCGACCTCGCGGGTGGCCGGATCGATCTCGACGCCGGCGTCGCGCTGTCGCGCCTCTTCACCGGTGATGCGGACTCGCTCGCGGACGCCCGGCGCGGCAGCCTCAAGCTTGCCGCCGGGCCGGTGTCCTTCGCCGGCACCAGCGCAGACCGGATCGACGCCGACCTCGCCTTCGACGGCCGGAAGCTGACGGTGGCACGCGGCGACCTGAAAGGGCTCGCCGCCAGCGACATCACCGCGAAGGGAACGCTCGTCGGCTTCGGCCGGGAGCTCGGCGGTCGCCTCGACGTGACGCTCGCTTCCGCCGCGCCGAGCGAACTCATCGGGTTTCTGTCGCAGCGCCTGCCGCCGAGCCCCGCGCTGGACGCCCTCCAGCGCCAAGCGTCCACGCTCGGGCCGCTGCGGTTGGAAGGCACGGCCGCGACGACGCCGGGCGAGATCGGCGAGCGGCCGACGCTCGGCATCTCGGTGAAGGGGCGTGCGGCGAAGACCGACGTCTCGCTCTCCCTGCTGCTCGGCAACGGCATCTATGCCGGCGGGCAGGCGGGGCGGTTCGGCGCGGACCTCGCGCTGGCGAGCGCGGAGCCGAACGAACTGTTGGGGCAGTTGGGCGTCGAAGCGCTGCCTGTGGCGACGCCGTCGCCGCTTTCGTTGAAAGTCTCGCTCTCGGCCGGCGCATCCGGCCCGGTGGCGGCGAGCGCCGCGTTGCGGGCGCCGGGTTCGGAGATCGCGGCGGAAGGAACGCTCGACATCTCGCCCGCCGGCATCCGGGGCGGCGAGTTCGCGGTGTCGGCGAAGAGCGACGACGCTTCGCCCTGGCTGCTTTCGACGGGCACCGCCTTCGGCGCCGCCGGCGTCGACGCCCTGCCGATCGCGTTCGGCGGCAACCTCGCGTTCGGCGACGGGAAGGCGAGCCTGCGCGATCTCGAAGGCAGCGTCGGAGCTGTCGATCTGTCGGCCGAGCTCGAAAAGACGCCGGGCGGCCCGGTCACCGGCACCGCGTTCTTTTCGCAGCTCTCGGTGCCGTGGCTGGCGTCGCTCGTCTACAACCGTGCGCCGGTCGACCCGGCGCACCCGGACGAATGGTCGAAAGCGAATTTCGGCAAGCCGCTGCAGGATGTCGGGCGATTCGCGGTCGACGTGACCGCCGACCGGATGGATCTCGGCGGCGGCGGAGCCGTCGGTGAAGCCGCGGCGCATGTCGACGTGGCGCCCGGCGAGGTGACGCTCAGCGAGGCGCGCGGCACCTTCGGCGGCGGCTACGGCACCGGCAGCCTGCAGTTCCGCAACGCGGACGGTGTCGGGGCCTTCTCGGCGAGCGCCGATCTGCAGGGGCTCGATCTCGGCGCTCTCGCGACGAACGGCTTCGCCTTGCCGACCGAGGACGACGTGGAATCGGAGGACGGCGATGCGAAGCCTCCCGGCGTCCTCGGAACGCTGGACGCGACGCTGAAGCTCGACGGCTCGGGACAGTCCTATGCCGGCATCCTCTCCGCCATGACCGGCGCGGGCCACGTCGCGGTCGAGGACGCGGCCTTCGCCGGGACCAAGCCAGGCCTCCTGGCGAACGCGCTGTCGGCGGCAGACGCGCAAGGGTTCGACGCGACGCCCGGGAACGTCGCCCGCATCGTCGCGGAGGCCTCGCGCGATGCGTCCTATCTGGTGCCGAAGGCCTCGGCCGACATCTCCGTCATCGGCGGCGTCGTGCGCTTCCCGGCGGTGGCTGTCTCGCGTCCGGGCGAGACGCTGACGGCGGAAGGCGCGATCGATCTGGCGAAGGACGGCCTGTCAGGCTCGCTCCGCCTCGATCTCGATCCGGGCGAAGAGGCGGTGGAGGGCGCGGCACCGGCGATCCAGTACGGGCTCGGCGGCACACTGGCGCGCCCGACGCTGACCCCGGATGTGCAGGCGCTGGCGAACTTCCTGGCGGTGCGGGCGCTGGAGCGCGAGCAGGTGCGCGTCGAAGCGATCCAGAGCAACCTGCAGGAGAAGCTGCGGCTCCGCCGCGAAGCCCGGCTGTATCGGTGGCGGGAGGCCGATCGGGCGGCGCAGGACGAGGCGGCCGCGACGGCCGAGCGCGTCCGTCTCGAACGCAACGTCCGCGAGGACCGGCAGCGCGAGGAGGACGCGCAACGCGCCGCCGAGGCGCGAAAAGCGGCCGACGCGCAGCGGGCCGCGGAAGTGCAGAGAATGGCCGCCGAGCGAGCTCGAGCGGCGGCGGAACGGGCCCGCGCGCGGCAGGCGCAGCAGGAGCAGACGCAGGCGCCCGCGATCCCGAACTTCGAACTGCCGCCGACGGCGGCGACACCCAATCCGCCGGCGACCGCGACCGTTCCGACGCTGCCGGGCGTTCGCCAGCCTTACGACTTCTAGGAAGAAGTCGCTTCCGCCTCCGCGAGCCGACGACGAAGATCGGCCAGCACGAACAGTCGGATGGCCGAGGAGAGGTTCGCGTCGGCCGGGCGGGCCGCATCGATCTCGGCGATGAGCGAGGCGAGGGCACGGTTTTGCCGCGCCGAGATCGCGCGGAACTCCGTCCAGAACGCGTCCTCGACGCTGATCGAAGTCTGATGCCCCTGGATGGAGACGGAGCGCTTCATCGCAGCGACGGAATCCAATCCGGCTCAGTCGGTCGCATCGCCCGAGGTCGGATCGCGGGGCCGGTCGAGCCGGTGGCCGTCAAGCCTCGCCACGTCCCGTTCGGTTTCGCGGCGGACCTTCTCTTTCGAGGCGGACGAGCGGCCGAACAGCGCTCGGTTGGCCGCTGCCTTTTCGTCCTTCGCGGAGCGGGCGGCGCGCTTGCGCGCCTGGCGGAGGTTGACGACCTCGCCCACGCTTCGATCAGGTCTTCTTGCGGAACGCGTCGAGCGAAACGACGTCGGCCGCCTTCTTGCCCTCGCCGTCGCCGGCAGGCTTCTTGGCGGAATCGTCCGACCCTTCGGCCTTCTCCTTGCCGGCCGTCTTGGCCGGCAGCTTGGCGGGCATCGTCGCCTTCTTGGCCTTATCGTCGGCGACCGGCGCGAGGGCGAGCGGCGTCGGCGCGGTTTCCGCGACCGGCGCGTTGGCGGCATCGACGTCCCGCACGTCAAATTCGAGTTCGAAGTTCACCGCCGGATCGTAGAAGCCGCGAATCGCCGCGAACGGCACGAGCAGCCGCTCGGGAATGTCCGAGAAGGACAGCCCGACCTCGAAGGAGGTGTCGGTGACGGCGAGATCCCAGTACTGGTGCTGGATCACGATCGTCATCAGCTCGGGATACTTCTCCCGCAGCCGCGACGACACGCGCACGCCCGGCGCGGAGGTCAGGAAGGTGATGAAGAAGTGGTGGTCGCCCGGCAGGCCGGTCTTTACCACTTCGCCCAGCACCTTGCGGATCACCCCCCGCAGCGCTTCCTGCGCCAGTATGTCGTAGCGTATCAGATCCTGACCCATCGCAACGCCTTGAACCGCCCAACCCGGCCCCTTGAACCCGGCAGGCGGTGGAAAAGCAAGTGGAGGCTTCTGTTGCCAGGTGCCTCCGGACCCCGCCTACGAGTGCGAACCCGCAGGGCTTGATTTGAAGCTATCGCGCTGCATTAAGCAGCGAGACGGGCTTCCGCATAGTTGTCGTTGGCAACTATAAATTTAGCCCGATAACGGCGGTACCATGCCGAGCGAAAGTTCGATCTTTACACCCTCGTCGATCCTGTTTCGCCCCCGCCGCAAGGTCTCGGGTTGCGAGGCCTTGGGGTGGAGGCGCCGGGTACCGCCCCCGGGTCCGAATGGATTATTGCATCGACCGTTTATCGCCATAGCCGACCTTGCGGCCGGCGCGTTCTATATAGGCGTTTCGGATCGCGGGGAAAAGTCCGCGATCGCGGACAAGCGAACGATCTTGCAAGCCAGGGGATAGGTTCGCCTTGCGTCTTGCGGCGCGGTGAACGCCGTCTTAACGCGGAAGCGGCTTAGATCGCGCGGCAGCGGCCGGAGCATCCATGCGGCAATATCTCGACCTTCTCGCCGACGTTCTGGCGAACGGATCCGACCGTCCCGACCGCACCGGCACCGGCACGCGCGCCGTGTTCGGGCGGCAGATGCGCTTCGACCTCGCGGAAGGCTTCCCGCTCGTCACCACGAAGAAGCTGCACATCCGCTCGATCGTCCACGAACTGCTCTGGTTCCTGCAGGGGGACACGAACATCGCCTATCTCAAGGCGAACGGCGTGCGCATCTGGGACGAATGGGCCGACGAGAACGGCGACCTCGGACCTGTCTACGGCGCGCAATGGCGGTCGTGGCCGACCTACGACGGCGGGACGATCGACCAGATGGCCAAGCTGCAGGACGATATCCGCCGTAATCCGAACTCGCGTCGGCTGATCGTCTCCGCTTGGAACCCGGCACTGGTCGACGAGATGGCGCTGCCGCCGTGCCACTGCCTTTTCCAGTTCTACGTCGCGGACGGCCGGCTGTCCTGTCAGCTTTACCAGCGCTCGGGCGACGTATTCCTCGGCGTGCCCTTCAACATCGCCTCCTACGCGCTGCTGACGGCGATGATGGCGCAGGCGACGGGGCTGGAGCTCGGCGATTTCGTCCATACGCTCGGCGACGCGCACCTCTACTCGAATCACTTCGAGCAAGCGCGGTTGCAGCTCACGCGCGAGCCGCTGCCGCTGCCGAAGCTGCGGCTGAACCCGGCAATCCGCGACATCTTCGACTTTCGCTTCGAGGACATCGCGATCGAAGGCTACGAGGCGCACGGCCACATCGCGGCGAAGGTCGCCGTCTGATAAAATAGTCCTAATCTGCTGCGACAATTTTCATCGAAAATTACCGCTGCGAATCGAGTAGGGTTAAAAAATCCCCGATATCCCCGTTCTTCAACGGTTTCTGATTACGCTGACCCGGATCATAACAAGCTTTGATCGGGGAAGTACGTTGTCGGAAATAAGAGTCCGTCTTCCATCTGCCACATCGCTCGTTGCGCGTAGTGCGGAGTCGCATGTCATAGGCAGAGACAATCGCCTGCCTTGGCATTTACGTACTGACCTGAAGAAGTTCCGGCAGCGTACGGAAGGCCACGTCATTATCATGGGTCGACGGACGTTTGAGTCGATCGGCCGCCCGCTTCCTAATCGAACGAACATCGTTCTCTCTCGTTCCGAAGTTGACGCTCCGGGTGTCGAGTGGGCATCGAATGTTGAAACCGCGCTACTGCTCGCTGAAACTAAAAGCATTCTACTGCAAAAAAAGGACTTTTTTGTAATAGGAGGAGAGCAGATATACACTATGTTCTTGCCGTATATTAATAAGGTCTTTTTAACTGAGGTGCATGACCGCGGAATTTCTGGCGACGCGCGATTCGATGTAAATTTTGGCGCTAATGAATGGGATCAATTTCGAAAGGATGACTACAAGAAATCGGACTTTGATGAATATGACTTTAGTATGATTTGCTATATGCGCAAGATAAACGTCCAACGAACTGTATTCAGAGATAAATTCCTAAAATCAAACCCTGCTCTCGTGGGGCTCATCGAGCCATATTTAGAAGTTGTGATCAAATCTGAACCGGAGCGGCAACTCGAACTCGAGTCGGTTTAGGTACAGGTTTCAGGGCTGAACGCCGCGCTCACCATAACGCCCGGCTGCCGCCGCATTTCGTCCCGGCTTCGTTGAAAGGCCGGAGGGCCATTCCTATAAGTGCGAGAGGTTCGGCAAACGGCGCGCGGGCAACGGCCCGCGCGTTTCGTATCAGGCGGAAGGAACGAGATGCCCTGGAGCAACCAAACGGGGGGAGGCGGCTGGCGCGGCGGCAATAGCGGCGGCGGCGGCCCCTGGGGGCAGGGTCCCCAATCTCCCCGGCCGGGAAACAACAACTCGCCTGACCTTGAAGACATCCTGCGCCGCGGGCAGGACCGGTTGCGGCGGGCGCTGCCCGGCGGCTCCGGCTCCAGCGGCGGCTTCGCCTTTGGCGCGGCGCTCATCGCCGTCCTCGGCATCACCTGGGCGCTGAACGCCGTGCACATGGTGCAGCCCGGCGAGTACGGCGTGAAGGTGTTTCTCGGCAAGCCGCGGCAGGAACTCGTCGAACCGGGCCTCGCCTTCACCGCCTGGCCGCTGGAAAGCTTCGAGACCGTCCCCGCCGTCGAGAACCAGCTCGTGCTCGGCAACGAGGGTGCCGGCCAGTCGGGCCTGATGCTGTCCGGCGACCAGAACCTCGTGAACGTCCAGTTCGCCGTCCTCTACCAGATCACCGATCCGCAATCATACCTGTTCAACGTCGCCGATCCGCAGGGTCTCTTGCGCCAGACCGCGTCCAGCGCGATGCGCGAGATCGTCGGGCGGAACCCGGTGGACGACCTCTTCCGCGACGCGCGCGCCTCGATCGCCGAGCAGGTGCGCAGCATCATGCAGGACACGCTGGATCGCTACGGTTCGGGCGTGCGCGTCAACGCCGTCTCGATCGAGGAGACCGCGCCGCCGCAGCAGGTGGCGAGCGCCTTCGACGAGGTGCAGCGCGCCGCGCAGGACCAGGACCGCTTCGTCGACGAAGCCAACATCTACCGCAACAAGAAGCTCGGCGACGCGCGCGGCGAGGCGGTGCAGGTGCGCCAGGACGCCGCCGCCTACAAGGACCGCGTGACGCAGGAGGCGGAAGGCGAATCGCAGCGCTTCGCCTCGATCCTCGACCAGTATCGCGTCGCGCCCGACATCACGCGCCGCCGCATCTGGGTGGAGACGATCGAGAATGCCTTGCAGAGGTCGAACAAGTTCATCGTCGACGGCCAGAGCGGCACGAACGGTGTCGTCCCTTACCTGCCGCTGAACCAGTTGCCGCAGACGCAAGGGAACAGCCCGCCGGCAAATCCGAGCCTCAGCGGCGCGCCGCCGCTCCAGTCCACGGGGGCATCCCGGCTGAACGCTCTCGGCAACGTGGATCGAGGCACCGCCTTCAGCACCGGTGGTCAGGAGGTTTCCCGATGACCAACCGTTTCTACGGCGTGCTCGTGCTTGCGGTCGTCGCGCTGTTCTTCGTGTGGAACTCGCTGTTCGTGGTCCGTCAGGGCGAGCAGGCAGTGGTGCTGCGCTTCGGTCAGATCCAGCGCGTGCTGGAGGAACCCGGCCTCTACGCCAAGCTGCCGTTCTCCTTCGCCAGCGCCGATAACGTGCAGAAGCTGCCGACGCGCCTCCTTCGTTCCGACCTGACGGATATCCGCGTTCAGGTGAATTCGGGTGCCTTCTACGAGGTCGACGCCTTCATGGTGTACCGCATCTCGGATGCCCGGAAGTTCCGGCAGGCGGTTTCGGGCGGCCAGCTCGACGTCGCCGAACAACGGCTGCTGACGCGCTTCAACTCGGCGATCCGGGCGACCTACGGCCGCCGCTCGTTCGATGCGGCGCTTTCGGCGGCGCGGGCCGAGATGATGGTCGAGGTTCGCGATCAGGTTCGGCCGGAAGCCTCCGGCCTCGGCATCACGCTGGAAGACGTGCGCATCAGCCGCACCGATCTGACGCCCGAAGTGTCGGAGCGCACCTATGCCAGGATGTCGGCGGAACGTCTGGCGGAGGCCGAGCGGCTGCGCGCCGACGGCCAGGTGAAGGCGCGCGAGATCCGCGCCGCGGCGGATCGCGAGGGGGTGACCCTCACGGCGCAAGCGCAGCGCGATGCCGCGGTGCTCGAAGGTCAGGGGCAGGCGGATCGCAACCGCATCCTCGCGGAAGCCTATGGCCGCGATCCGGACTTCGCCGACTTCTTCCGGCGGATGGAGGCGTACAAGACCGCGCTCGGCAGCGGCACCACGATGATGCTGTCGCCGAACGACGAGTTCTTCCGCTACTTCAACTCGGACGGACGCGGCGGACCCCCGCCGGCAGCGCCTGCACCCGCGGGCACGCCTCCGGCGCCGCCGGCCGCGCCCGCGCCGCAATAGGACCCGGCGCGCTCGAACCCGTCATCCGGTTCTTTTGAACGAGCCGGATGACGATTGCGATCTGGAAGAGGCTTGATCCCGCCGCATCTTTCGGCTTGCCTCGAAAAGACGCGGCGTCCGGCTCACGGATGCGCGCAACGTTCCGCGACCGGGAGTCGTCATGGCCGGATATTCCACGAGACGATCGGCAGTCGTTCTCGCAATGCTCTTGTCGGCGGCCGGCTGCGGCGTCGCTGCGGGGCAGGGCGTGATCCAGCCGCCCCCCGGCAACCAGCCTGTGGCCCCGCAGAAGCCGGCGGCCGACACCATCAACCCGACCGCGCCGGGCGTGCCGCCGATGCCGCCCGTGTCGCGCTCGAAAGGACCGGACTCCGTCGCCGATCTCGCGGAGGGCCTGCTCGATGCCGTGGTCAACATCTCGACGGCCCAGAAAGTTGAGGGTTCCGGACCGGAAGACGAAGGCGACGCCGCCCCGCCGCTGAAGGCGCCCGAAGGTTCGCCGCTGCAGGACTTCTTCAACGACCTGCTGAAGGACGGGCAGGGCGGCGAGTCCCGCAAGGTCGAGTCGCTCGGCTCCGGATTCGTGATCGACCCGTCGGGCGTCATCGTCACCAACAATCACGTCATCACGGATGCCGACGAGATCACCGCGAACTTCGCCGACGGCTCGAAGCTCGAAGCGAAGCTGATCGGCGTCGACACGAAGACCGACATCGCGGTCCTGAAGGTCGAGTCGCCGAAGCCGCTGAAGGCGGTGAAGTTCGGCGATTCGGAGAAGATGCGGATCGGCGACTGGGTGATGGCGATCGGCAACCCGTTCGGCCTCGGCGGCTCGGTGTCGATCGGTATCGTCTCGGCGCGCGGCCGCAACATCAACGCGGGGCCCTACGACAACTTCATCCAGACCGACGCCGCCATCAACAAGGGCAATTCCGGCGGCCCGCTGTTCGACATGAACGGCGACGTGGTCGGCATCAACACCGCGATCCTTTCCCCGACCGGCGGCTCCATCGGCCTCGGCTTCTCCATCCCGTCGTCGCTCGCCTCCAATGTCGTGACGCAGCTTCGCGATTTCGGTGAAACGCGGCGCGGCTGGCTCGGCATTCGCCTGCAGGAGGTGACGGACGAGATCGGCGAAGGGCTCGGCCTCAAGGACGTGAAGGGCGCGCTCGTGATGGGCGTCGTGCCGGGCGGGCCTTCCGACAACGGCTCGCTCAAGGTCGGCGACGTGATCACCGCCTTCGACGGCAAGCCGATCACCTCGTCGCGCGACCTGCCGCGGATCGTCGCCGAGACGCCGGTCGGCAAGAACGTCGACGTGAAGCTTTTGCGCAAGGACAACGCCACCGCTCCGGCGAAGGAGGTCGACGTCAAGATCACGCTCGGCCGCCTCGAGGACGGCGAGAAGTTGATGAGCGAGTCCGAGAAAGGCTCGCAGACGCCGGGTGATGGGAAGGCCGGGAGCGCCGCGCCGGAGGCGCTCGGCATGACCTTCTCGGACCTCACCGACGATCTGCGCAAGCGCTTCAATCTCGCGGCCGGCGCGGCCGGCGTCGTGGTGACGGAGGTGAAGCCGAATTCCGGCGCGGCCGACAAGGGCATCGAGCCCGGCCTCGTCATCAAGGAAGTCGCGCAGGAAAGCGTCTCGAAGGCGAAGGACGTCGCCGACAAGCTCGCCAAGCTGAAGACGGACGGCCGCAAGAACGCCCTGCTGCTGCTCGCCTCCGCCAACGGCGAGCTGCGCTTCGTGGTGGTGCCGATCGAGTAGGCGTCTGCCGGGCTAGCTGGCGAAATCGTCTGTCCGGTAGCCTTGCATGAAAAGCAGCGCGGTCAAGTCGGCGTGGTCGATGCGGTGCGGGGCGGCGGCGGCCACCGCGGGCTTGGCGTGGATCGCGACGCCCGTTCCGGCGATCTCGATCATGCCGAGATCGTTCGCACCGTCGCCCACCGCGACCGCGTCGGCCGGCACGAGGCCGTTCGCGCCGGCGATCTCGATCAGCGCTTCGACCTTCGCCTGACGCCCGAGGATCGGCTCCGCGACTTCGCCGGTCAGCCTGCCGCCCTCGACCCCGAGACGGTTCGCGCGCGTTTCATCGATGCCGAGATGGCTCGCGACCGCCGAGGTGAAGGCGGTGAAGCCGCCTGAGACGAGCGCCGTCACCGCGCCGCTCGCCCGCATCGTCGCGACAAGCTCGCGTCCGCCGGGGGCGTAGGTGATCCGCTCGGCGATGACCCGGCCGATCGTGGCTTCCGGCAGGTCGCGCAGCAGCGCGACGCGCTCGCGCAGTGCCGGCTCGAAGGCGATCTCGCCATTCATCGCCCGCGCGGTGATGGCGGCGACCTCCGCCTTGATGCCGACGACGTCGGCGAGTTCGTCGATGCATTCCTGCTCGATCATGGTGGAGTCCATGTCGGCGATCAGCATACGTTTGCGGCGCGACTCCGCGTGCTGGATCACGTAATCGACGCGGTTCGCGTCGGCGAGGGCGCGCAGGGCCAGTTGCGCTTCGGCGCCCGGAGATGCAGGAAGAAACACGTCGCAGGCGACAGCGGCTTCGAGCCAGTCCGCCTCGCCGCCGTCGAGGATGCGCAGCGCCTCCGCAACGACGGGCTGCGACAGGCGCCGCTCGGCGCGGGCGGAAATCAGCGTCGCGACGTGCATGGCGGAAATGGTCCGGGAACGATCCGATACGACGGCGGTGCTGATAGCCGGGCCGACCGCCAGCGGCAAGTCGGCTCTGGCGCTGCGCTTGGCCGAGGAGCTCGGCGGCGCGGTGGTGAACGCCGATTCGATGCAGGTCTATCGCTGCATCCCGATCCTGACCGCGCAGCCCTCGACCGCTGAGCGGAAGCGCCTGCCCCATTGCCTCTACGGTCATATCGACCCGATGCAGGACTACAGCGTCGGCGCCTGGATGCGCGAAATTGAGCGGGTGCTGACCGAACTCCGGAAGAAGGGAAGGGTGCCCGTCATCGTCGGCGGCACCGGCCTCTATTTCCGCGCTCTGCTCGGCGGTCTGGATGCGATGCCGTCAATCCCGTCGAACATTCGCAATCGATTGCGCAAGCGAGTAGGGCTCGAAGGTTCGGACGCGCTGCACACGGAACTCGCGATCCGCGATCCCGAGGCCGCCGCGTCCATTCGGCCGAGCGATCCGCAACGGGTCGTCCGCGCGCTGGAACTGATCGAGACGACAGGCCAGACGCTCGCCTCAATCCAGCAGCGACGCGGCGCACCGCTCGTCGATGTCGTGACGACGACGAAGATCGTGCTGACGCCCCAGCGCTCAGACTTGCGCGAGCGCATCGCGCTGCGGTTCGCGGCGATGCTGCAGGACGGGGCGTTGGAGGAGGCGGCGAGATTCCGGTCGCTCGCCGTTCCGGCCGAGCGGACCGCTGCGAAGGCCATCGGTCTCGCGGAACTCGCCGATCATATCGAGGGTCGCGCAACGCTGGACGTAGCAGTCGAGCGCGCCGTCGCGCGCAGCCGGCAATATGCTAAGCGGCAAGAAACCTGGTTCCGCCATCAACTGGGAGACGATTGGGAGCGTCTTCCGGTTTGACCGAACGGGTTGCGAAAGCGGTTGACGCACCCCGGTAAAATGGTTAGCGTTTCCGTCATGATGACGATTCTTATTCTCGTACGGGGGCGCACACGCGAGACGGTCTAGGGACCGTCCGGCTTATGCCACGTGTGCGCTCGATCCAAAGGCCCCAAGCGGGCCTTTTTTGTTGCCCAAATCCCAGACACGAGTTCAAGACCAATCAGCACCGGGCGATCGGCCGAACCAGCGGCGACCCCGACAAAAGCCAAGCGGACCGATGACGATGACTGCCGGACAACGCAGGATGACGGGCGCCCAGATGGTCGTCCAGGCCATGAAGGACCACGGGGTCGAGCACCTCTTCGGCTACCCGGGCGGCGCGGTGCTGCCGATCTACGACGTCCTCTTCCAGCAGGAGGACGTGAAGCATATCCTCGTCCGGCACGAGCAGGGCGCCGGCCATGCCGCCGAAGGCTATGCACGCTCCACCGGCAAGCCGGGCGTCATGCTCGTCACGTCCGGTCCGGGTGCGACCAACGCCGTCACGCCGCTGCAGGACGCGCTGATGGACTCGATCCCGCTCGTCTGCATCACGGGACAGGTCCCGACGACGCTGATCGGCTCCGACGCCTTCCAGGAATGCGACACGGTCGGCATCACACGGCCGTGCACCAAGCACAACTGGCTGGTGAAGAACGTCGAGGATCTCGCCCGCATCCTGCACGAGGCGTTCTACGTCGCGACCTCGGGCCGGCCGGGACCGGTCGTCGTCGACGTTCCGAAGGACGTCCAGTTCGCGACCGGCACCTATACGCCGCCGGAGCCGAAGCAGCGGCACGAAAGCTACCGCGTGAGGCTCGAGGCCGACATCGAGCGCATCCGCACCGCCGTTTCCATGCTGGAGGGGGCGAAGCGGCCGGTCATCTATTCCGGTGGCGGCGTCGTCAATTCTGGGCCGGAGGCGAGCCGCCTCCTGCGCGAGCTCGTGGAACTGACGGGCTTCCCGATCACCTCGACGCTGATGGGGCTCGGCGCCTATCCGGCGTCCGGAAGGTCGTGGCTCGGCATGCTCGGCATGCATGGCTCCTATCAAGCGAATCTCGCGATGCACGAATGCGACGTCATGCTGTGCATCGGCGCGCGTTTCGACGACCGCATCACCGGCCGCCTCGACGCGTTCTCGCCGAACTCGAAGAAGATCCACATCGACATCGATCCGTCCTCGATCAACAAGACGGTCCATGTCGAGCTTCCGATCATCGGCGACGTCGGGCACGTCCTGTCCGACATGGTCCGGGTCTGGAAGGAGGAGAACTGCCGCGCGGACGGCGAGGCGCTGACCGGTTGGTGGCGGAAGATCGACGGTTGGCGGGCGCGCAACTGCTTCGCGTTCACGCAGGACCAGAAGACGATCATGCCGCAATATGCGGTGCAGCGGCTCTACGAGCTGACGAAGCATCGCGAGACCTACATCACGACCGAGGTCGGCCAGCACCAGATGTGGGCGGCGCAGTTCTACGGCTTCGAGGAGCCGAACCGCTGGATGACGTCCGGCGGCCTCGGCACCATGGGCTACGGCCTGCCGGCGGCGCTCGGCGTCCAGATCGCGCATCCGGACGCGCTCGTCATCGACATCGCGGGCGACGCCTCCGTGCAGATGACGATGCAGGAGATGTCGGCGGCGGTGCAGTACGGCGCGCCGATCAAGATCTTCATCCTCAACAACCAGTACATGGGGATGGTGCGGCAGTGGCAGCAGCTCCTGCACGGCAACCGGCTGTCGCATTCCTATTCGGAGGCGCTGCCGGACTTCGTGAAGCTGGCGGCAGCCTATGGCGGCGTCGGGTTGCGCTGCGAGAAGCCGGGCGACCTCGACGATGCGATCCGCGAGATGATCGCGGTCGACAAGCCGGTGATCTTCGACTGCTGCGTCGCGAACCTCGCGAACTGCTTCCCGATGATCCCCTCGGGGCGCGCGCACAACGAGATGATGCTGCCGGACGAGGCGACCGACGAGGCCGTCGCGGCGGCCATCGACGCGAAGGGCCGGGAACTCGTCTGACCATGAACCGTCCCGTCCAGCCGCCCGCGTCCGCCTATTTCATCGAGGCCGAGAAGGAGCCCGTGGAAGCGCGAACGCTCGCGCTCATCGTCGACAACGAACCGGGCGTCCTCGCCCGGGTCATCGGCCTCTTCTCGGGGCGCGGCTACAATATCGAGAGCCTGACCGTCTCCGAGACCGAGCACGAGAAGCATCTGTCCCGCATCACGGTGGTGACGCGGGGCACGCGCCATATCATCGAGCAGATCAAGAGCCAGCTCGACCGCATCGTGCCGGTGCACCGCGTGGTGGATCTGACGCGCCAGGCCGGCGACGACGGCGAGACGGGGCCGATCGAGCGCGAGCTCGCCATCGTCAAGGTGGCGGGCGAGGGGGACCAGCGCATGGAAGCGCTGCGCCTCGCCGACGTGTTCCGCGCGAAGGTGGTCGATTCCTCGATCGACCATTTCGTGTTCGAGCTGACCGGCCGCCCGTCGAAGCTCGACAAGTTCATCGCGATCATGAAGCCGCTCGGCCTCGTCGAGGTGTGCCGCACCGGCGTCGCGGCGCTGACCCGCGGCGCCGACCCGATGTAACTCGCCGGTCGGACCGAACCTCCGTGACCCTCGACGTCTTCCTGGCGCTGCTCGCCTTCGCCTTCGTGTCGTCCGTGACGCCGGGGCCGAACAACATGATGCTGATGGCGTCCGGCGTGAACTTCGGCTTCCGACGGACCATCCCGCACATGCTCGGCATCGCCGTCGGGTTCGTGGCGCTGCTGCTTTCGGTCGGCTTCGTGCTCGGCGGGCTGCTCGCCGCCTACCCAGCGCTGGAGAAGGCGATGAAGTGGCTCAGCGCCGCCTATCTTCTCTGGCTCGCCTGGAAGATCGCCTCCGCGCGTGGGATCGGGACGGGCAAGGAAACCGCCCGGCCGATGACGTTCACGGAAGCCGCCCTATTCCAATGGGTGAACCCGAAGGCGTGGACCATGGCGCTCGCGGCGATGGGCGCCTACACGAACGCGACCGCGCCGGGGCTGTCCGTGCTGATCGTCAGCTTCGCATTCGGCTTGGTCAATTTCCCGAGCGTGTCGGTCTGGACGACGTTTGGCGTCGCGCTGCGCAGCCTGCTGGCGAATCCGCGAAGGCTGCGAATTTTCAACGTCGCGATGGGCGTGCTGCTCGTCGCGTCTCTATGGCCGATGCTGCGGCACTAGGTCGATCGTTCACCTTGTGTTCACGGCCTGTGAGCGCTATATCGAGATAGGTGAGGAGCGACGATTGGCGTTCGACATTCGCGACGAGCGGACGCTCGTTCTGATACGAGAACTTGCCGCAAGGCACGGGATCGACCTCGAAGAAGCAGTTCGAGTGGCCGTGGAAAACGAGCTTTTATCGGGGAAGCCAGAGCGGCGCCCTGGGAAGATTTCATAGCTCCTGCCCAAACGCGCGGTCGAGCTACTCGGGCACGGCGTCGTTGTGGCAAGATTGTGCGGTTTCACCGCCGGCGCGCGAGTTCGGTGAAATCGACAGTAGGGACCTCGCCTGATCGATGCAGTTCTCGCCGCAACAGGACGATGCGTTGAAGGCGGTTGGCGATTGGCTGAAGTCGGGCGGCCAGCAGGTCTTCCGCCTGTTCGGCTATGCCGGCACCGGCAAGACGACGCTCGCCAGGCACTTCGCCAGCCACATCGACGGCACGGTGCAGTTCGCGGCCTTCACCGGCAAGGCGGCGCAGGTGCTGCGCTCGAAGGGCGCGAAGAACGCTCGCACGATACACTCCCTCATCTATCGCCCGCGCGGCGAGGAAACGGTGGAGGACGAGGAGAAGGGCACCTCGCGCGTCTCGCCGACCTTCTCGCTCAACCGGCAGAGCCCGATCGCGAAGTCGAAGCTGATCGTCGTGGACGAATGCTCCATGGTGGACGAGCCGCTCGGCCGTGATCTTCTGTCCTTCGGCAAGCCGGTTCTGGTGCTCGGCGATCCCGGCCAGCTTCCGCCCGTCTCCGGCGGCGGCTTCTTCACGGAGGCGGAGCCCGACTTCCTCCTGACGGAGATCCATCGGCAGGCGCGGGACAACCCCATCGTGGCGCTGGCCCAGACCGTCCGGGAAGGCGGTACGCTGGACTACGGCGACTTCGGCGCGGCGAAGGTCATCTCCCGGCGCGACGTGGAGCGTGAGGCCGTGATGAAGGCGGACCAAGTGCTGGTCGGCACGAACCGGACGCGCCGGCGCTACAATGCGAGACTGCGGGAGTTGAAGGGCTTCGACGGTCCGCTGCCGCGTGCCGGCGACAAGCTGGTCTGCCTGCGCAACGACCCGGCGAAGTCGCTGCTGAACGGCTCGCTCTGGCAGGTGATGACGGCCTCGCCGGAATCCACCAAGCCCGGCATCAACCTGATCGTGCGCCCGGAGGAAGACGATGTCGATCAGGGCGCCGCGAAGATCAAGCTGCTGAAGTCGGCTTTCGAAGCACCGGACGACGAGGTGGCATGGGCGCTGAAGAAGCGTTTCGACGACTTCGACTTCGGCTACGCCCTGACCGTCCATAAGGCGCAGGGCTCGCAGTGGAACGACGTCATGCTGTTCGACGAGAGCTGGGCGTTCAAGGACACTCGCGAGCGCTGGCTCTATACCGCGATCACCCGAGCGGCTGAGAAACTGACCGTCGTCCGCTGAGGCGTCCCGCGTCTGGTGAAAGCGGAACCCGACGGCGAATGGTGCTTGTCACGTCATCGGTGTCACGCTAAACCGCCGTACCGTAACGTACGGTACGGATGGAATGAGCGCACGCGTCGGCGAAGAAGCGGATGGAGGCGAGCCGAACGCGCGGCAGCGCGACGTGCTCGATGCCGCGCTTTCGCTTCTCGTTGAGGGGAGGGTGGCGCTGACCATGGCCTCCGTCGCCGATCGGGCGAGTTGCTCCAAGGAAACGCTCTACAAATGGTTCGGCGGACGCGACGGTCTCCTGACCGCGACGGTACGATGGCAGGCCGCGAAGGTCCGCGCCGTTCCCGTTCCCGCCGAGGGTTTCGATGCCGGAAGCCTTCGCGAAAGCCTGGGGCATTTCGCGCGCGACTGGCTGGAGACGATCACCGGCGTCACCTCGGTCGCCCTCAATCGTCTCGCCATCGGTGAGGCTTCGGACGCCGCGGGAACGCTTGGCCGCATCGTCCTGAACAACGGACCCTTGGCCATGCGGCACCGGCTGATGCCGGTGCTCGAAGCCGGGCGCTCGGCCGGTCTGATCCGGTTCGACGACGGCGAGAACGCGTTCCGGACGTTCTTCGGACTGGTCGTCGGAGACCTGCAGATCCGCCTCCTGCTCGGCGAGGCCGCCGTCGCGGCCCGCCGCACGATCGCCGAGGACGCGGCGCGCGCCGTCGATCAGTTCCTTGCCCTCCACGAACCCGGCCGGCCCGCGGCGATGCCGCGCGGCATCGGGCCTGAAACCGCTCAGCAACGGAAGGAAACCTGAGATGCGTGTCTACTACGATCGCGATGCCGATCTGAACCTCATCAAGTCGCGAAAGGTCGCCATCGTCGGCTACGGCAGCCAGGGCCGGGCCCATGCGCTGAACCTCAAGGACTCCGGCGCGTCCGAGGTCGCGGTGGCGCTGAAGCCGGGTTCGGCGACCGCCAAGAAGGTCGAGGCCGACGGCTTGAAGGTGATGACCGTCGCGGAAGCCGCCAAGTGGGCCGACCTCCTGATGATGGCGACGCCGGACGAACTGCAGGCGGACATCTACCGCAACGAGATCGCCCCCAACATCCGCGACGGGGCGGCCATCGCCTTCGCGCACGGCCTCAACGTCCACTTTAACCTCATCGAGCCGAAGGATACGATCGACGTTGTGATGATCGCGCCGAAGGGTCCGGGTCACACGGTGCGAGGCGAGTACCAGAAGGGCGGCGGCGTGCCGTGTCTGGTCGCTGTCGACCGGAACGCCTCCGGCAACGCGCTGGAACTCGCGCTGTCCTATGCCTGCGGCGTCGGCGGCGGTCGGTCGGGCATCATCGAGACGACGTTCAAGGAAGAGTGCGAGACCGACCTCTTCGGCGAGCAGGTCGTGCTGTGCGGCGGCCTCGTCGAACTCATCCGCGCCGGCTTCGAGACCTTGGTCGAGGCGGGCTACGCGCCCGAGATGGCCTATTTCGAGTGCCTGCACGAGGTGAAGCTGATCGTCGACCTCATCTACGAGGGCGGCATCGCCAACATGAACTACTCGATCTCGAACACGGCCGAGTGGGGCGAGTACGTTTCCGGCCCGCGCATCATCACGGCCGAGACGAAGGCCGAGATGAAGCGGGTGCTGCGCGACATCCAGACCGGCAAGTTCACCTCCGACTGGATGCAGGAATACCGGGCCGGCGCCGCGCGGTTCAAGGGCATCCGCCGCGTGAACGACTCGCACCAGATCGAGGAAGTCGGTGCCACGCTCCGCGGCATGATGCCCTGGATCAAGCAGAACGCTCTCGTCGACAAGACGCGCAACTAATTTCTTAACGATTTACGCGGTGGGAGGCCCTGCCTCCCGCCGCTTAACGCGCCGGTAACCGGCTCCGAGCAATATCGTGCGGTCTCCATTGGAACGGGCTGCCGTGAGCCTGCTGAGCAACGTACCGCCGGAAGTACTCGAGGACGACGACCCGGAGCGCCGGATCGCGCCGCGCATCAAGACGTTGAAGCGCGCGAAAGTGTACTTCAACAACATGAACTCGACGTTCGACTGCATCGTCCGCAACATATCGTCGACCGGCGCTCTGCTGACGCTCGACGAGTCGGCGCACCTGCCGCGCGAGTTCGGCGTGCGGATCGGCGAAACCAAGGAACTGCGTCCGGCTCGCCTCGTCTATCGACGCGGCATGCTGGCCGGCATCCACTTTCTCGATTCGGCGGAGCACGAAGAGGCGCCTTCGCCGTACGTGCATGACGAGCCGAAGCCGTTGCCGAGCCATGCCGAACCGAGATCGGAAGACATCCTGCGGATCGTGCCGCGCGCCCTGCCGCTGGCATTGATCCGCAACGTCCGTTGGTTCTGAACGAAGTCGCGTTCCGCCTGCAGCGGGGGTTCGTTTGCCGCGTTTTCGAGGTAGACAGACGACGAACCGCCGCATATATAGCGGCTCCTCGCTGGCGGTGCTCAGGTGCTGACGGTACGGTTCGGGTGCATAGCTCAGTTGGTAGAGCAGCTGACTCTTAATCAGCTTGTCCTAGGTTCGATCCCTAGTGCACCCACCAACACTCCGTAGCTTCATCGCATTTAGAGCTAACGCGACGCTACGTCGTAAGCTTGTCTTTCCGCACGGTCTGGTTCGTCGTCGCTCGTAGGTGAGGGAGACGGGTGCTCAGCCGCCATCGCCTCCCTCCTCGTGGCATCTTCTTCCTCCGAAGCGTCGGGATCGATGGCCGCGAGCTCGCGAGCCGCTTCGACGAGGCGCGCGATGGACTGGCAGAGGCCGTCCAGCAGCATCAGCAGCGTATCGTCGCCGGTCAAAGGCCGCATCGTGGTTTCCGCGTTGGGCAGAAAGCGCTCGTTCGACGGCACAGCATGTGTCGAAGCGTAAGCTTTATCACACCTTTGAGGTGTGTCGCGCGAAATCTTGGGCAGCTTGCGCCTGACGCCTGGATCGACGAGCGCGAAGCCGCTGATGGGCCGCGGCAATGGCAGGCGACGCACGTTCGGCGCTTGTGCTCGGCGCTCGATGGAACCCGATGTCGCCGCCGTTCTTACAGGGACGACGGATCCGATCGCGGCGTATGGAGTAGTTCGATGGCCTATTCGCACCGACCCATCGCCGCGGCCGTCGTCGGTCGATCGCTTTATGCGATCCTGGCGGCGTTTCCGATCGCCTGTTTCAC
Organism: Plantimonas leprariae; assembly: GCF_008802405.1. Lineage (GTDB taxonomy): Bacteria > Pseudomonadota > Alphaproteobacteria > Rhizobiales > Rhizobiaceae > Plantimonas > Plantimonas leprariae. The sequence continues at coordinate 222,923 of NZ_VZDO01000002.1, read as the reverse complement.
CCTGACGCTTGCGACCGACATCGCTTTCTGGCGCACGTCCAACCTCATGTGGCAGTACTTCTCGGCCTGGCTGCTGTGCGCCGGTCTCGTCTTCGGGGTGCTGGCAGCTCTGGTTCGGCTGTTCGACTTCATTCTGCGGCGCGAGGTCCGCGCCATCGGGGCGGCCTGGGCGCATGCGATCGTCGGCGCGGTCGTCCTCATCCTCGCGATCGTCAACAGCTTCGTCCATGCCGGCGATGGCTGGACGGCGGTCGTTCCATACGGTCTGGCACTCTCTGCCGTCACCGTCGTCCTGATGCTGGTCGCGGCCGTGCTTCGGCGGGCCATGGTTTCGCGCGCATTCGAAATGGGCAACGTCTATGGTTAGCCGCTTCATCCGCTCCCGGCCGCTGCTGCTCGCCGGCTGCAGCCTGTTCCTGCTGGCGGCCGCGGGCTGCAACGGCGGTGGTAGCGGCGACTTCGACGTCTCGACGCAGATCGGACCCGACCCGCAACTGCCGCCGCCGAGCCCGTCGCTCGCGCCGGACCTCAAGGTTGCCGAGGTCGTCGGCTGGCAAAACGGTGCGATGCCGAAGGTGCCTGATGGATTGATCATCACGCCCTATGCGACCGACCTCGCCAACCCGCGAACGGTTCATACGCTGCCGAACGGGGACGTGCTGGTGATCCAGTCGCGAGGGCCGGAAAGCGAGCCGCTGAGCCGGCCGAAGGACATGATCCGCGGCTGGATCATGTCGATCGCCCATGGCGATGGCGGCCAGACGCCGAAGAAGAGCAACGCGATCACGCTGCTGCGCGACACCAACCGCGACGGGAAGGTGGACGAGCGGTTCGACCTGCTGCACGACCTTCATTCGCCTTTCGGCGTCGCCTGGGCCGATGGCACGCTCTATGTCGCCGCGACGGACGCGATACTCGCCTATCCGTATCAGCTCGGCGAGACGTCGATCAGCGCGCAGCCGCGTGTGCTGACGCCGCTTCCCGGCGGTCCGATCGACCATCACTGGACCAAGGATCTCGCCCTCAGCCCCGATGGCAAGTATCTCTATGCCTCGGTCGGATCGAACTCCAACATCACCGAGAACGGGCTGGAAGCGGAGAAGGGGCGGGCCGCCATCTGGCAGGTCGATCGCCAGACCGGCGCGGCGCGCGTCTATGCGTCCGGGCTTCGCAACCCGAACGGCCTGACCTTCCATCCGGATACCGGCGTGCTGTGGACGGTGGCGAACGAGCGGGACGAACTCGGTCCGAACCTCGTGCCGGACTACATGACATCCGTGAAGGACGGAGCATTCTACGGTTGGCCGTGGAGCTACTACGGCCAACATGTCGACGAGCGGGTGCATCCGCCGAGACCCGATATGGTGGCGAAGGCGATCCCGCCGGATTACGCCCTGTCCAGTCACGTCGCCGCTCTCGGGCTGACCTTTTCGAACGGTTCGGCATTGCCCGGTCCGTACGCGAACGGCGCGTTCATCGGCGAGCATGGAAGCTGGAATCGCGACGCCTACAACGGCTATAAGGTCGTCTTCGTGCCGTTCGAGAACGGCAAGCCTACCGGCAAGGCGCAGGATTTCGTCACCGGCTTCCTTGATGGCGACGACGCCCGGGGACGACCGGTCGGCGTCGGGATCGACGGCACCGGCGCTCTCCTCGTCGCGGACGATGCCGGCAATGTGGTCTGGCGCGTGGCGGCTGCCGATGGTTCGGTGACCCCGAAGCCGGTCGCGACCGACACGGTTTCGCAGGCCGCCATCAGCGCGTATTCATCGGCGCCGATTGCTCAGCCGGCGGTCGTCGCCAGCGCGCCGCCGAGCGGCAGTCCGGCTCCGTCGGCCTCTTCGGACGAGCAGTTGACCGGGCAGCAACCGGCACCGTCGGGGTCGGGCAACTCGGTGCCGCCGCCCTCCCAGACCCAGATCGCGCCGACGCAATAACCGCGAGGCCTCAGTGCCTCCACGCCGGTGAAGCAGCGATCAGTCGGCGAGCGCGACCGGTGCGCCGCTGACCGGATGCCGCACGACGTTCATCGCGACGCCATAGACGTCGTGAAGACGCTTCGGCGCCATGAACGCCTCCGTTTCTTCCGAGGCGACGAGACGGCCGGCCTTCAACGCGATGACCCGGTCGCAGAACCGCGCGGCCATGTTGACCTCGTGCAGCACCACGAAGACGCCGAGGCCGCGCTCGCGGGCAAGACGCCGCAGCAGTCCGAGCACTTCGAGCTGGTGCGCGATGTCGAGCGCGGAGATCGGCTCGTCGAGCAGCAGCCACCGTGCGTCCTGCGCCACCAGCATCGCGATCCACACGCGCTGGAGCTCGCCGCCCGACAGCGTGTCGACCTCGCGCTCGGCGAGCGAAACGACGTCGGCGAGCGCCATCGCCTCCTCGACCTTCCGCCGGTCGTTGTCTGTGAAGCGGCCGAGCGCGCCATGCCAAGGATAGCGGCCGAGCGATACGAGTTCGCGGACGAGAAGGCCTGTTGCTGACGGCGTCTCCTGCGGCAGATAGGCGACACGGCGCGCGAACTCGCGCTCGCTCCAGTCGCCGAGCGGCCGGTCGCCGAACCGGACGCTTCCCGCGCTCGGCTTCGTCTGGCGGGCAAGCAGCTTCAACAGCGTCGACTTGCCTGAGCCGTTCTTGCCGAGAAGCGCGACGATCCGGCCGGGAGGGACGTCCAGCGTCAGCGGGTGGAGGAGCGTTCGGCCCGCGACGGCGAAGCTCAGTTCGGCTGTCGCGAAACCATGCGAGTCGTTATCGGATTCGGTCGATAGCAAGATCATGCCTCGCGGCGTTGGAGCAACCAGAACATCAGCGGCGCGCCGACAAGCGACGCCATGATCCCGGTCGGAAGCTGGAACGGGAAAGCCAAGACGCGTCCGAGCCAGTCCGCGACGACGAGGAGCGCCGCGCCGACCGTGACGCTCGCGATCACCGCCGGCACCGGTCGCACCACGCCCATCAGGCCGGCGATGCGGGGCGCGAGCAGGCCGACGAAGGTGAGGGGGCCGACGATCGGCGTCGCTGCGGCGGTGGCTCCCGCGACGAGCACGAGGAGAGCGAAGCGCACCCGCGGGACCGGCACTCCGAGAGAGCGCGCCGAAGCCTCGCCAAGCGGCAGGACGGCAAGCCAGCGTGCCGCGGCGACCGTGCCGGCGCAGAACAAGGCGGCCAACGCCACGGTTCGGAAAGCCTCCGCTTCGGTGACGGTGCTCGTCGAGCCACCGAGCATGGCGAGAAGCATGATCGCGCGCGGATCGCCGGCCGCCGAGAGGAACCCGATGAAGGCATCGAGCAGCGCGTTGATGGCAACGCCCGCCAGCAGAACCCGCTCGGGCGCGAAACCGGACCGCCGGGCGAAGGCGAGGATGGCGACCAGCACGACGAACGCGCCGACGGCTGCCGGCAGGAAGTTGCCGCCCGGCAATGCGGGCATCGACGTCAGTATCGCGAGCGCGACGGCCAGGATCGCGCCGCCGCTCACGCCGAGCAGTTCGGGGCTCGCCATCTCGTTGCCGCTGAGGCGCTGAAGCGCGAGGCCGGCCGCGCCGAGAAGCGCGCCTGCCGCCGCAGCAGCAACGAGGCGCGGCCAGCGCCAGGGAAGGATTTCCGCCCAGCGATCTGCCGCAAGCCACTGCCAGTCGCCGTTCGGCGCCCGCCCGAACAGTAGCGCGACCGCGACGAGGACGCCCAGCAGGAGGATCGCCGCGGCAACGCCCGCACGCGTTCGAGGCACGTCGTACCGGGGCACCATCCTGCCCGCGTGAGGCGCGGAGAGGAGGCGAAGGCGCGGCAGGAGCCAGAGGAGGATCGGCGAGCCGAGCACCGCCGTGACGACGCCCGTCGGCAGCAAGTCGCCATAGCTGCCTGCGGCGAGTTGCACGGCGAGATCCGTGAGAAGCAGGAGAAGCGACCCGATGATCGCCGACCAGCCGAGGCGGGCGCCGAGGCCGCGCGCGCCGCCGAGCCGAGCCGCCAACGGCGCTACCAGGCCGACGAAGCCGATGACGCCGACCGCAGCAGTGACGAAGGCCGCCAGGGCGAGCGCCACGCCGAGGGAGGCGACGCGGATGGTGACGATGGAAAGCCCCAAGCCCCGCGCCGCGTCCTCGCCGAGGTCGAGCAGACGAAGCGGCCGGAGCAGAAGGAACAGCGGAACCAGCGTCAATGCCAGCCGCAAGGCGAGATCGATTGCCGGCTGCCAGCTCTGCTGCGCCAGCGAGCCGCTGCCCCAGATGAACAGGCTGGCGAGCCAGCGGCTGTCGAGCAGCGTCAGGGTTCCCGCGAGTGCGCCGCAGTAAAGGGTGACGACGAGCCCCGCAAGGACAAGCGCCAGAGGCGCGAAGCCACGGCGGCGGGCGAGCATGAAGGTCAACAGCGCCGACGCGACGCTGCCGACGATCGCAACCACGTCGCGCCCGACGCCGATCAGCGCGGGCGAATAGAGCGTCGCGATCGTCAAGGCCAGCCGCGCGCCAGCGTCGAGGCCGATCGTCGTCGGCGAGGCGAGGGGGTTGCGCAGCACCTGCTGCAGGATGGCCCCGGAAACCCCGAGCGCACTACCGCAGAGCAGCGCCATCGCCAAACGCGGCAGGGTCGCGTTCAGGAAAACGATGCGTTCGGCGTCGTAGCCGGCGGCGCCTTCCGGGGACAGCACATGCAGAAGAGGATCGCCGACGACCGCCGCTGCCGCCAGCGCCGCGAGCAGCGCCAGCGCTGTGGCAAGAAGAGTCAGCCGCTTGTCTGCCACGGCAGCGAGGCTCGCGCTCACGTGGCCACCCGCTCGAGCTCATCCGCAAGGAGGCGGGCGCAGCGCAACGACGACAGCATCGCGCCGAAGGTGAGGACCGGGGGCAGCGTCGACATCCGTCCATCCCGCACGAAGGGAAGCTCGCGCCAGATCGGGCTGCGGGCCAGCGTCGGCAGCGCATCGGGCGGTATCGGCTCGAAGGCGATCAAGCGGGCGCCGGGGCTCGCGGCGAGATTTTCCACGCCGACGGTCGCGAAACCCCAGTAGTTCGCCTCCCCTTGGAAGGCGTTCTTCAAGCCGATACGGTCGAGAACCGACTGGTACAGCCCATCACCGCCATAGACGCGGACATGCCTGGCATCCACGAAGTTCACCAGGAGAAGCGGCGGCGGTGCGAGTCTGCGCATCCGTGCCGCGATGGCATCGAACTCCCTGTCCGCCTCCGCGATGAAACGGGCCGCACGGTCGGGGCGCCCCAGCCGTTCGCCAAGGAGGCGCGTCGCGTCGTACGACCGCGCGAACGGTGTCGCGCCCTCCTCGTAGATCGAGACCCGAAGCGTCGGCGCGACGCGCTGAAGGGAGGAAAGGACGGGATCGAGCCAGGGCGTCGTCAGGATGAGATCGGGCCGCAGCTCCGAAATAAGCTCGAGATTCGGTGCCTGCGGGAGCCCGACATCGACGATCTCGGCCGGCAACGCCGGTTCCACGACCCATTCCTGCCAACCCTCCCGTTCGGCAAGGCCGGCGACCGGAACGTCGAGCGAGAAGAGGATTTCCGTGAGAGCGTAGTCCATCGAGACGATGCGCGCCGGGGCCTCGGCTGCGGACCGCCCAGGCCGGGCGAAAGTCGCTGCTGCTCCTGCGAGGAAGGCGCGACGCGTCCAGCCGCGGAAGAGCTGCCGCGGGCAAGGACCATCGGGCGTCTCCGCATCGGAGCGACGGACCGCCTCCATTTCGATGGGGCAGCGAGAGGAGATGAGTTCCAACGATCCAAGTCCGTCCGGGGACGGGGACGCAGCCCCGCCGACACTTCGATGGCGCGACGTGCTCGACCGTGCATACGGCGCCGAGCGGATCACCCCCTTGATGCGCCGTTTCTTGACTCAATCATTCATGTTTTGCCAGCGCCTCGAGGGATGCGGGCAGACTTTCTGGCCGCTGGCGCGAGCAACTACCCTTGGGTATCCGGAGCAATTATACTTCGAAACACTAGATACGTGTACGCTCACCGTTTTCACGGCCTGTCGACGCACTCATTGTCCGCCGACGCTTGATCGTGAATCTCGCGTACGTAAAGATCTGGATTGTCGTTGTGGAATGCGCGTCGCCTCGCTTGGCGATGTAATTCCGGTCGTCGGTCCAGACGTCGCCCACAACGTTCGCAAGTTTCGCCTGCTTCGTTGCCTTAGCGAGAATGTGCCGAAACCGAATCCGTCACTTCACATGTTTCCGGCGCTAGCCGAACTGCCCTAATGTCAGTCGAAGAAAAACTTCGGGTCCGACTATCATTGCAACCAAAAGTTGATCTCTATGAAAGCATCATTAATAAATTCACGTTACTGTTAACGCTGCTGAGGTTTTCTCCAATCTGTCCTTGGGTGTTGCGTATGCTTGGATTGTCGTCGTCCGACCCGGAGAATGTACTCACTGCGATAAACAAATCCCTGGCCGTAATCGAGTTCGATCTCGCCGGCAAGGTCATTACCGCGAACGAGAATTTTTGCGCGGCGATGGGCTACGACCGATCCGAGATCGTTGGCCAGCCGCATGGAATGTTTCTCGATTCGGAATATCGCCAGAGCGCCGACTATAAGGAATTCTGGGCACGGCTCGCCGCCGGCGAATTCGTTTCGGGAGAGTTCAAACGCCTCGCCAAGAACGGCCGCGAGGTCTGGATTCAGGCTTCCTACAACGGTGTCTCCACGAGATCCGGCAAGGTCTACAAGATCGTGAAGTTCGCCTCGGACATCACGGCCGCGAAACTGGTATCCGCCGACAACAAGAGCCAGATCGACGCGATCGGCAGGGCGCAGGCCGTGATCTCCTTCACGCTGGACGGCCACATCCTCGGAGCGAACCAGAACTTCCTTTCGACGGTCGGCTACGATCTGCACGAGATCGTCGGTCAACACCATCGCATGTTCGTGCCGCTGGAGGAGGCCAACTCGCCGAGCTATGGGGAGTTCTGGGCCAAGCTTCGCGCCGGCGAATTCGTCGCGGCCGAGTTCCAGCGCGTTGGGAAGGGCGGACGCGAGGTCCATATCCAGGCTTCCTACAACCCGATCTTCGGCCCTGACGGACGCGCCGTGAAGGTCATCAAGTACGCGACCGACGTGACCGAGCGGGTCGCGGCGGTTCGCCGGCTTGGATCCGCGCTCGAGAACCTCGCTCACGGGGACCTCGAGCAGCGCATCGAGAAAAGCTTCGGTTCCGGACTGGAACCCTTGCGCGAAAGCTTCAACACCTCGGTCGAGACGCTGCGGGATGCCATGCGGGCGGTGGGCGAGAAGGCTCATGCCATGGAAAGCAACGCCAACCAGATCCGCATGGCCGCCGACGATCTGGCCCGGCGCACGGAGCAGCAGGCTGCAGCACTCGAGGAAACCTCCGCCGCGTTGTCCGAACTCACCGGCGGCGTTGCGCAGGCGAGCAAGCGCGCCGAGGAAGCCGGGAACCTCGTTTCGCAGACGAAGGGCGATGCCGAGCGCTCCGGCGCGATCGTCGGCAACGCCGTCGCCGCGATGAAGCAGATCGAAACGTCGTCGGACGAGATCGGCAAGATCATCGGGGTGATCGACGAGATCGCCTTCCAGACGAACCTGCTGGCGCTGAACGCCGGCGTCGAGGCGGCGCGGGCCGGCGAGTCCGGCCGTGGTTTCGCAGTGGTGGCGCAGGAAGTCCGAAGCCTCGCGCAACGCTCGGCGGAAGCCGCCAAGGAAATCAAGCAACTGATCTCGACATCGCATGCGCAGGTCGAAACCGGCGTCGATCTGGTCGGACAGACCGGCGAAGCGCTGAACGCGATCGTGGCGAAGATCGTCGAGGTCAACCGGCATGTCGCGTCGATCGTCGAGACGTCGCGCGGTCAGGCCACCGGCTTCTCGGAGATCAACGTCGCCGTCGGAACTCTGGACCAGGGAACGCAGCAGAACGCCGCGATGGTCGAGCAGTCCACGGCGGCGAGCAACGAGCTCGCTTACGAGGCGAGCGCACTCAACACGCTGGTGCAGAAGTTCAAGGTCGGCTCGCCGGCGACAGGCGCCGCGAGGCATCGCTCCGGCTCGGCCGTGCACGGGTTGCAGAGCGAGGTCGTGCAGGCGTTCGCGGCCGGTGGACGACGCTGATCCGCCGCTCGGCACTTCGGTCGGGACCCGGCGTCGCCGCAGTGCGGCGCCGTTTCGCCGCTCGGACGGCGCAACAGCTCCAGCCGAGCCTCGTCGGTTCTGATCGCCGTGATGAGTTCTGCGCGTCGGCATCGCCATGACCAGGTATCGTAAGCGCTTCTGGGCTTTGGCCGCCTTCCTGGCGGCGCTGGCGGGCTATGTCGACGCCATCGGCTTTCTGAAGCTCGGCGGGCTTTTCGTGTCCTTCATGAGCGGCAACTCGACGCGATTGGCCGTTGCTCTCGGCCTGCGCTCGCCGGAGGTGGTCGTCGCCGGCGGGCTGATCACGGCGTTCCTCGGCGGCGTGATCGCCGGATCGCTGGTTGCGGCGATCGCGGGAGCGATACGAAAGCCCGCGGTTCTCGTGCTGACGACTTGCCTTCTCGCCGGCGCGGCCGCTTTCGACGGCTCGCCTGGCGATTTTCGCGTGACGGCTCTGATGGCGGCGGCAATGGGATGCGCGAACTGCGTGTTCCAGCGCGACGGGGAGGTCAGCGTCGGGGTCACGTACATCACCGGGACGCTGGTCAAACTGGGCCAGCATCTCGCCGCGGTACTACTCGGCAGGGATCGCCTCGGCTGGGTGCCCTACCTGCTGCTGTGGAGTGGGCTCGTCACCGGCGCGGTCGGGGGAGCGAAGCTCTATACCCTCACCGGGGCGGCCGCCCTGTGGATCGCCGCCGTCGTCGCCGGCCTGCTGGCGGTCGTCGCCTGGTTGCTCGGTCCGGCGCAGCCGATCAAGAGTGTTGCATCGGGGCAGCTCGCGGATCGGACGTAAACCCGACCTTCCGCAGCGCCCGCGAGGTAATGTCAGTCGTCAAGTCCGCCGAATTCGCGAGTTGAGGCGTGCTCCCGAACGAGTTCGATCATCCATGTCGCCATGAAGGCGATCGCGACTGCGCTGGCGATGAGAGGGGTGGCGAGAGTGATCATCGGCGGGATCGTCTCCGGTCGTTGCGTCTGCGTGCCTCTTCTTAGAGGGCGACGACCTTCGAGCCCGCGAATCATTTGCATCGAATTCTAGGCAATCGCCGATTTTTCGCGGGACGGCGAGATGCGTGACGCCGTCGATCAGTTCGTCCGACCCGAACGGCAGCGCTCGTAGGCACGATCGCCTTCCTGCTCGGCCCGAAGCCGGTCGAAGCCGTTCGCGCCGCCGCCGTTGCCGTTCCTAGCAGCCTCGATCCGGCTGACGGCGGTCTGCTGGGCGTAGGTCCGGCAGAATTCCTCGGAACCGCGCGGCGCGGTGTTCGGCCCACGATTTACATGGACCGCAAGCTGGCTCACATCCGTCATCGGACCGCTCGTACAGCCCGCGAGACTGGCGAGAGCTATGATGGCAAAAGCGCGCAATTCGGTCGATCCATTCGTGCAAAGGGCTGCCGCGAATGTAGGAACGGTTCGATGGCCTTGCACGCATCGATGATGCCGCGAGCGTTCACGGAGAAGCGAGGCCAGCGACCCCATCCTCGGCGAGCGCGCCGAGACGAGGCAGAAATGCCGCGCACGATAGCTACGCCCGGTCGACAGGACGCGCTGAAAAAGCCGATAGGAGAGTGAAAGGTCGACCGCCGTGACGCCAAGCGATCTGCACGGTGGAAGCCGCGTCGCAACAGCTGTGAGGTCGCTCTAACCCTTCCGAGTGATGGACCTCAGACGCGCAAACGCGAACCGCTGCGGCGGTGCCTGCAGCGGTTTCGAGTAGTTTCCGGTTCTTCCCGACCCGCCGTCCCGCGAAGCGGGAAGGGCAGGCGAGGGAGCGTCAGGCAGTCGCGGTCAGCCGCGAGCCTTCGGCTTCGCCTGCGGGAGGAGGCCTTCGCGCTGAGCCTGCTTGCGCGCAGCCTTGCGGGCGCGGCGAACGGCTTCCTGCTTCTCACGCGCGCGGCGCTCGGACGGCTTCTCGTATGCCTGGCGGGACCGCATCTCGCGGAACACGCCTTCCCTCTGCAGCTTACGCTTCAACGCCCGGAGCGCCTGCTCGACGTTGTTGTCGCGAACCAGTACCTGCAACGATCTCTCCTTGGAGGGGGCCGGCAGCGCCGGCAGTTGTTCTGTCGCCCGCGGCCAAGTCGGTCGCGGGCGCTAGTCTATCGTATCGTCAGCCGACGAGCTGGAGATTGCCGGCGGACGTCTTGCCGCTGCGGCGATCGGTGACCAGCTCGTAGGAAATCTTCTGACCATCGTTGAGGCCGTTCAGACCCGCCCGCTCGACCGCCGAGATGTGGACGAACACATCCGCACCGCCGGCATCGGGGGTTACGAAGCCGTAGCCCTTCTGCGAGTTGAACCACTTCACGGTGCCGGTTGCCATGGACCGTCCTTTCGAAAGCATGCATTCTCTGCCCCCGACGGATCGGGCGAGCAGATATCGACCTTGCGCGTGGGGAAGCGGCGGCTGAGCGTCGCTACAGCACCGCATGCAGCCTTATGACCCAAAGCCGCCGATTTGCCAAGCCGTCGCGCGCGTCGCGAAACCGCCGAACGGCGTTTTTTGTTTCGCCTGCCGACGAAATCTTCGTCCTCGCAAGCTTCGCCGCAGCAAAAAGCCCTCGCCGGACCTCCGCCGCCGCGTGCTCGAAAGTCTCTTAGCACTTTCGCAGCACCGGCATCGTAGGCTGCAGCATCGTCGCCGCCGCCGGAGGTTCCGCGTTTGCGCATCGCCATCGTCGGGTGCGGCTTCGTCGCCGATTATTACATGACGACGCTCGTGAACCACCCGGACCTCGCGCTGGTCGGCGTCTTCGATCGCGACGGCGACAGGGCCGCGCATTTCGCGTCCTTCCATCGAACGCGCGCGTTCGCGAGCCTCGACGAGCTGCTCGCCGATCCGTCAGTCGAGATGGTGCTGAACCTGACGAATCCTGCCAGCCATCACGCGGTGTCGTCGGCGGCCCTCGCGGCCGGCAAGCATGTCTGGAGCGAGAAGCCGCTGGCGATGGACATCGGCGACGCGCAGCGCCTCGTCGATCAGGCGTCGGAGCGGGGCCTTGCGATCGCGTCGGCTCCGGCGACGCTTCTCGGCGAATCGGCGACGGCGATCCGCAAGGCGCTTCGCGACGGCGAGTTCGGCCGCGTTCGGCTGGCCTATGCGGAAATGGAGGACTCGATGGTCTTCCGCGAGAATCACCGGCAATGGCGCAGTCGTTCGGGACTGCCTTGGCCGGCCGAGGACGAGTTCGCGGTCGGCTGCACGCTCGAACATGCCGGCTACTACCTGACCTGGCTCTGCGCCTTCTTCGGCCCGGTCGCGGAGATGACCGCCTTCGCGACGCGCCTTTTCGACGACAAGGGGACCGGCCAGCAGCCGGAAAGCCTCGCCAACGACCTGTCCGTCGCTTGCTTCAAGTTCCGCTCGGGCACCGTCGCCCGCCTGACCTGCGGCCTGGCCGCTCCGGTCGACCGGTCGCTGCACATCGTCGGCGACGAGGGGATGCTGTCGCTTTCGGACGGTTGGAACAACCGGTCGCCGGTGTTCCGGCGCGACCGGCACGGACGCGCGACGAGCCGCCTGCCGAAGCTCGGCAAGGCGCTGGCCGTCGCCGAGCGCCGGCTGCCGTTCCGGCAATGGTTCGGACAGCGTCTGCCGCTCGGGCCTGCCCGGCCGGTGACGCCGCCGCCCGCCTCGCGCATCGACTTCGCGCGCGGCCCGGCGGCGGTCGCGGCGGCGGTGAAGGCGGGTCGGACGCCGCCGATCACCGCCGACTTTTCCCTGCATGTCACCGAGCTCTCGCTGGTGGCGCAGGCGGCCGACCGCTATCCGATGCCGTATCGGCCCGTCTCAAGCTTCGAGCCGCTGCCGTTTTTCGAACAAAGCTGAGTTCGCCATCGCGGCCTCCGCCGCTTCCACGATGCGGATGACTTCGATGCTCTCGGCCAGCGGCATGACCGGACTGTCCGCATGGCCGGCGGCCAGGCACTCGGCGAAATGGTCGGCCTGATACTGCAGGCCGGTGCCGAGAAAGAGCGTCTGTATCCGGCGGGCGCGGAGCGGACGCAGTATGGACTTGGCCGATGCAAGCCAGGGAAGACGGCCGAGGGGCGGCATGCCTTCGTCCTCTTCCAGGCGTTCCGTGCCGTGCGGCGGCGCGGGACGCAAGCTCAGGAGGGAAGGCGACAGGAAGGGCGCGTCGGTGGCGAGCGTTCCGCGGTCGCCGGTGATCGCGAGGACGTTCGGCCCGGTCGACCCGAAGCCGCAGCGGATCGACGCTATCGCGTTCCTGTATGACAGCGCGACGCCCGCATCCATTACGTTGCCGGCGGCCGCGATCCTTTCGGGCGAACCGAGCAGTTGCACCGCCAGCGACAGCGGATAGACGCCGAGGTCCAGAAGGGGGCTTGCCTGCGGAGCGTCGTTGCGGAACGCCAGGCTCGCATCCACCGCGCGCACCGTGCCGACCGAGCCCTCATCGACGAGCGATTTCAGGCGGCGCATGCCGGGGGTGAAGCGCATCCACATCGCCTCCATCGCCAGCAACCGGGTGTCGTCCGCCGCGTGTCGGATGCGCTCCGCGTCGGCCGCGGTCGTCGCGAGCGGCTTCTCGATCAGCACGGGCTTGCCGGCGGCGAGGCAGCGGAGCGTTTGGGGAAGGTGGTCCTCGTTGCGGCCGGCGACATAGACCGCACCCACGCGCGGGTCGCGAAGCACGGCGTCGAGGTCGCCGGAAGCCGCAGCCGGATCGATGGCCGCCGCCAGTCTCGCCGCACGCTCCGGCGTTGCCGAGGCGACGGCCACGACACGGCCTCGCTTCGCATGCCGCATGTCGGCTGCGAATCGTCGCGCGATGGCGCCGGTGCCGGCGATCGCCCAACCGAGCTTCGACCCATCCACGCGCGCAGGATCTCCGAAGGACTAGCGAACCGCCAGCCTTGTCGCCTGCGAACCGGCGGGATGCAAGGCGACGCCTCTTGTCAGTTTCCGCGCGTTTCCTGGCGCCGCATCGGCATGGCGTCGACTGTGCCGAAGAGGTCGCGCGCGGCGATCGGTTCCGACGAGCGGCGTTTGATGCCGCCGTCCTTGCCGACGAGGATCACCGTGAACGATGCGGCGTCGGCGACACCGTAGGCGGAACGGATGTCGGCACTCGGCACCGCCCCCACCCCGGGCACGCTGACCTCGCCGTCTTGCGGAACGCGGATCAGCAGCATGTCGCGCTCCCTCAACCCTTCGTCCGGCAGAGCGTCGCGCTGCCGGCGCTCCCGTTCGGTGTCGCCCTGAGTGAACACGAGCAGCAGCCGCTTCTGCCAGCGAAGCCCCTCCAGCGGTTCGCCGGAAGCCGCGCCCGCCATGCCGAGAACGGTGGCCGCCACCATCGCGATCCTCCATGGTATCCATCTGCCCATGCGCTGCGAACGAGGAGCGGCGGCAGCGGTTTCGTCGCATTTTCACGATTCGCTGAAGCCGGCGCTAACCAGCCGCGCAGAACGACCGCGCCGACAGGCCCCGGAAGGCGTTCCGTTCACGACCAGGAAACGGCTTCCGTGGAACTTACCACGCGGAACGCACGGGACTTTGCCGTGTCGAATGCGATCAGGGGCAACGATGGACATCCGTGCACCGCAAGCGGATCGACCGATCTATGTCGACCTCGACGGCACGGTCGCGAAGACCGATCTGCTCTGGGAGTCGCTGTTCACCCTTGCCCGACAGAAACCTCACCTCCTACCGCTCGTGCCTTTCTGGCTGGCGTCCGGCAAGGCCCGCCTGAAGGCGGAACTCGCGAACCGCATCGATTTCGACCCGTCGCTGCTGCCGTATCGCGACGAGCTGGTCGCGGAACTGGCGAAGAGCCAGGCGCGCGGTCGCCGCGTCGTTCTCGCCACCGGCGCGAACCGCAAGCTTGCCGAAGCAGTCGCCGAACATCTCGGCGTCTTCGACGCGGTGATGGCGAGCGACGAACAGGTGAACCTCACCGCGCACCGCAAGCTCGAACGCATCGTCGTCGCCGCCGACGTCGACGGCTTCGACTATATCGGCAACAGCCACGAGGACATCTGCCTGTTCGATGCCGCGGCCGAGGCGACGGTCGTCGCGCCGGACCGGCCGGCGGCGGGCTGGCAGCGCCGCACCGGCGCGCACGTCCTGCCGGGCGCGGACTTGAGCGAGCGCCTGCGCGGTCTCGTGAAAGCGATGCGGCCGCACCAGTGGACGAAGAACGTCCTGATCTTCGTGCCCGTGGCGTTGGAGCACCGCTACCTCGAATTCGGATCGATGCTCGCGGCTTTCGCGGCCTTCATGGCGTTCTCGCTGGCGGCCTCGTCGGTCTATATCGTCAACGACCTTCTCGACCTCGCCTCAGACCGCCGCCACAAGACCAAGCGGAACCGGCCGTTCGCCAGCGGCGCGGTACCGATCCCGACCGGCCTGATACTCGCGGCCGGGCTCGTCGGAACATCGGTGCTGATCGCCTCGATGCTCACCTGGCAATTCCAGCTCGTCCTGGCCGGCTATCTCACGCTGACGACGCTCTATTCGGTCGCGCTGAAGCGGATGCTGCTTCTCGACGTGCTGGCGCTTGCCGGCCTCTACACGGTGCGCATCCTCGCCGGCAGCGCGGCGACCGAGATCAGCCTGTCGTTCTGGCTGATGGCCTTCTCGATCTTCTTCTTCCTCTCGCTCGCCTTAGTGAAGCGCTACACGGAACTGCTCGACTTCGGCACGGGCGCCGAGCGCTCGAAGACCGGGCGCGGCTACGTCGACTGCGACCTCGAGATGATCGGGCAGGCCGGCATCGCCTCCGGCTTCGCGGCGACGCTGGTGCTCGCCCTCTACATCGACTCGCCGACGGTCCAGAGCATCAACTCCGTGCCCTGGATCTTGTGGCCGCTCTGCCCGCTGGTCCTCTACATCATCGTCCGGATCTGGATCCTCGCCCGTCGCAACCAGATGCACGACGACCCGGTCGTGTTCATCCTGCGCGACTGGCGCTCGCAGATCATGATCGGCCTCGGCGCGGCGCTGTTCGTCGCCGCCGCGTACATCTGACGCTTCCCCGAACCCGCTCGAACCCCGAAGGACATCCGCGGATGGCCAAGTATCTGCCGTTCATCCTCTTCACGGTGTTCACCAATGCCGCCGCCCAGCTTCTCCTGAAATACGGCATGATGAACATCGGCTCGGCCGCGTTCGCGCATTCGAACATCGTACTGAAGCTCCTCGGCATCGTGTTCAGCCCCTGGGTCTTCCTCGGACTCTGCACCTTCGTCGTGTCGATGGCCTCGCATCTCTTCGTCCTGTCGAAGGTCGAGCTCTCCTACGCCTATCCCTTCCTGTCGCTCGCCTACGTCGTCGTCGCCGTCGCCACCTGGCAGCTCTTCGGCGAGGCGATGAGCGCCTCCCGCGTCGCCGGCATCGCCTTCATCTGCCTCGGCACCGTCTTCATCGCGGGAGGCGGCTCGAAGCCGCACGGCGAGGCGGATGCCGTCGCAATCGCCCAATCCGACAACCAGATCTCCGAGGTCGCACGATGAAGCACATCATTTTCGGGGGCGACGGTTTCGTCGGCCGCCACTTGGCGGCGCGCCTCGTCGCCGACGGCGAGGAAGTCGTGGTGGCGGACATCGTCAGGTCCGACCTGCCGCACTACGGGCAGGCGCGCTTCCTCCACACCGACGTCACCGATCCGGCCGCCGTGCGCAGCGTGCCGATGGCGGCGGAGGACATGGTCTACAACCTGTCGGCCAAGATGCTGTCGCCGATCCAGGTGCGGGCGAAGCGGCACGAGTTCTTCTACCCCGTGAACTACCACGGCACGAAGCACATCATGGAGGCGATGGAAGCCGCCGGCGCCGGACGGCTCGTCCACTTCACCACCGACATGATCTACGGCCACACGGTGGTGACGCCGATGACGGAGGAGCATCCGGTCGCGCCGCTCGGCGAGTACGGCATGTCGAAGCTGGAAACCGAGCACCTCGCCGCCGACTTCCGCCGGCGCGGCATGCGCGTCTCGCTGTTCCGTCCGCGCCTGATCATCGGGCCGGGGCGGCTCGGCATCTTGGAGAAGCTGTTCAAGCTGATCGACGCGAACCTGCCGGTTCCGATGATCGGTTCGGGCCGCAACCCGTACCAGTTCATCTCGGTCTTCGACTGCGCGGAGGCGGCTCGTCTCGCCTGGAAGGCGGGCGTGCCGAACGAGGCCTACAACCTCGGCTCGCTGAACCCGCCGCCGGTGCGGAAGCTCCTCCGCGACCTCGTCCGCCATGCCGGCTCGCGCTCGGTGCTGCTGCCGACGCCGGCCTGGGCGGTGAAGCGCACGCTCGACGCCCTCGACCGGCTGAACATGCCGATCATGGACCCCGAACAGTACCTTATCGCCGACGAGGAATGCGTGCTCGACGTGTCGAAGGGCGGCCGCGACCTCGGCTGGGTGCCGCAGTACCGCGACGAGGACATGCTGATCGCCGCCTACAGCGAATACCGCTCGAAGCAGAACGCGTTCCGTCCGGCCGCCCGCGTCGCCGCCGTTCCGGCCGAGTAAGAGGAGAAGCCACCATGCTCGACCGTCCGACCATCGACGCGCCGTTTCTCGACGAGGCGTTCCGCCACGGCCCCGACAAGCCCGCCAACATGCTGACCGTCGCCGATGCCAAGGCGATGGACATCCGCACCATGGCGGACCTGTTCAAGGATCACATCAACCCCGGCCAGTTCCACTTCATGAAGCTGCTCGGCTTCCATAAGGTGAAGGTCGAGCGCGCCGAGGGCATGTTCTACGTCGACCAGAACGGCCGGCGCATCCTCGACTTCTTCGGCGGCTTCGGCTCGCTGGCCTTCGGCCACAACCATCCGCGCATCCTCAAGGCGCGGAAGGAGTTCCAGGACGAGAAGCGGCACGAGATCGCCATCGCCTTCCTGTCGCAATACGCCGCGGCGCTGGCGAAGAATCTCGCGCTCGTCAGCCCCGGCGACCTCGACATGGTGTTCCTCGGCTCCTCCGGCTCGGAGGTGATGGAAGCCGCGATCAAGGTCGCCGAGCGCGCGTCCGGCCGGAAGAACTGCAAGATCGTCCATGCCGAGAACTCGTTCCACGGCAAGACGAAGGGCGTACTTTCGATCACGGACTCAACGCTTTACCAGGGCGAGTTCAAGCTCGTCGGCAACAGCTACAAGGTGCCGTTCGGTGACCTCGAAGCCCTGACGCGCTGCGTCCAGAGCCATCCGGACATCGGCGTCGTGGTGCTGGAGACCGTGCAGGGCGGCGGCGGCATCATCGAAGCCTCGACCGACTACTGGCGCGGGGTGCGGGCGCTCTGCGACCGGCACAAGGTCGTCTGGGTCGCTGACGAGGTGCAGTGCGGCTATGGCCGGACCGGCACGTTCTACGCCTTCGAGCGGCACGGCGTGATCCCGGACGTCACAGCGCTGGCGAAGAGCTTCGGCGGCGGCAAGGCGGCGATCGGCGCAATGGTCGCGCGGCGCGACGTCTACATGAAGGCCTACGGCACGCCGAAGACCGCGATGATCCACGCGCATGCCACCTTCGGCGGCATCGGCGAAGCGTCGGTCACCGCGATCGAAGCGCTGAACACGCTCTACGACGAGGACCTGATCGGCAATTCCGGTCTCGTCGGCAGCTACCTGATCGAGCGGCTGAACGACATCCGCGAGAAATATCCGACCATCGTGAAGGAGGTGAGGGGGCGTGGCCTGATGGTGGGGCTGGAGTTCCACGACTTCTCGCGCACTCTGCCGCTGGCGCTTCGCCCGATGGTCGCGATCCTCGACGACAAGCTGAAGGGCTCACTGTCCGGGTTCGTCGGCGCGCTGCTGCTGCGCGACTACGACTGCCTGGTGGCGTTCACGGAGTACAACCGCAACGTCATCCGCCTGGAGCCGCCGCTGATCTGCACGCACGAAAACGTCGACCAGTTCTGCGACGCCCTCGACAACCTGCTCGGACGCGGCATCGTCGGGATCGTCAAGGACTTCATCAAGACGCAGATCGGCTGAGCCGCAAAGGCTGGAAGACAGCGGAGGCCGGGCGGAAGCCCGGCCTTCTTCGTTTCAGTTCCCCACCGTGCGCAGGAGGCCGTTGCGCACGAAACCGTCCCAGCAGCGGCCGAGAGAAACGCGGCTATGGTCCGTGAGGAAAGGCTCGTAGAGCTTCAGGAGATCGCGGTTCGCCGCCGTCTCCGGGCATTTCGAGTAGAGCGCGAGATCGGTCGCGCGCACCGCGGCGGCCACCGCCTCGTTCGGGGGCGGCACCGTGCGGAACGGATCGGCGCCGATCGAAATCGCCTTCGGCGCATGGCGATCCAGCAGGAACGGGAAGGGGTTCACGAAGCCGAGATTCATCACCGTCTCGAACCGGGTCCCGTTCGCCGTCTCGTAGAGGTCGATCGCTCCTACCGCCTCGTCGAGCGTCTTCAGGAACGCGATCTGGTAGTCCGGCTCCGCGAACATCTGGAAGCTCGGCAACTGCCCCATTTCGGCGAAGCCGCGGTAGAAGCCGGGGTTGCGGACGTAGGCGTCGAGCAGCGTGTCGGCGTGCCGCATCAGTTCGCCGCGCTGCGTCACCGCGCCGACCGTCCCGAGATTGGCCGTTTCGAGCCGCTCGTATTTCAGCGCCCCGACGGCGGAGCGGCCACAGCGCTCGACGAGATTCATCAGCGTCGGCAGCGAGCAGGCCGCGACGAGCGCGATGACAACGGCGGTGCGCCAGCCCTGCCAGACCCCGGCGCGCGAAAGCGTGAGGAGCAATGCCGGCCAGGCGAAGATGAACGCCTGGCTGCCGGTGTTCTGCGTTTCGTAGAACAGCGCCGCGAAGGCGGAGACGGCGAGCCAGCATATCGGCTGGTCGAGAAGGGCGGCTAGCGCAGGCAGCGAGGGGCGGCGAGCAAGTGCGAGCGTTTCACCGATGAGCGGACGGGCCCCCAAGGCGGCGAGCGTCCCCGTTAGAAGAAGGCAGGGCAGCAGCACGCCGAAATGGACGGAAGCCGCCTGCAGGAAGCGGCCGAGAATGCCTCCCTGGTTCATCACGACAAGCATCTCGATGTCGCGAAGATAGGCGCCGACCACACCCGTCTGCGCTTCCAGCAGCATCAGCGCACCGGCGAAGGCGAGAACGGCGGCGACCGTCGTCGAGAGCCGTACCCGTCCCGCGACGAAGGCGAGGGCGCAGAGCAGGCCGCCGGCGATGAAGCCGGTGATCTTCGTCAGGAACAGCGCCAGCATCGCGCCGGCGACCACGACGCCCATCCGTCGCGTGCCCTCGCAGAAGACGAGAGCGCTCGCCAGGACGTAGAGGATGCGCGCGGCCTGCCGATTGTAGATGCCGAAGCCGTCGACACCGGGGAACGCCGAGAAGTTCTCGACATCGAACGGCAGCAGCGAGAAGAACAGGAACGGCAACAGCAGCGCGAATGCGGCGGCGCGAGAACGCGCGCCCACATCGGCCACGACCAGCGCCATCAGCGGTCCGGTCACGGCCAGCAGCGACCAGTCGACGAGCAGCAACGGTTGAGCGTTCGGGAAGAGCTTCAGACCGCCGGCGAAGAGCCAGTAGCCGAGCGGTCCGACCGGCGGAAAGAAGTCGCGGTTCGGCACCTGCCCGTCGAAGATGCGGTTGGCCGCGTCGAAATAGATGAGGAGATCCCAGTACATCGCACCGATCGGAACGGTGCGGATCATCGCCAGACCGGCCGGCAGCGCAGCGAGGGCCGCAAGCAGGACCATGACGGGCAGGGTGCCTGCCGCGGGGTGCGTGCCGGCACGTCCGACCTGTCGACCGGCGGTGAAGTCGCTCATGACCTGAGTCCGATGCGGAAATATGCGGCGACCTTAACCGCTCCGGCGTTAAGGAAGGCTTGACCATACGGCATGGCGCCTGCCTGCCGGCCGTCACGCCAAAGTGAGTTGCCGCATCGCCGCTGCGGTCCGACGCTTTCGTTTCGAATGCTGAGAGCCGAGCCGATGATGCGGACGAGTATCGCTGTGCTGCTGTTCCTCGGGCTCGTCTCGGGAGCCGGCGCGCAGCAGGCGCCGCGCGGGCTCGGCAAGTTCGGTGCCGAGCAGGGCGGCCCTCGCGAAACCGGCGAGCCGGTGGATGTCGAGCTCGTGCTCGCGGTCGACGTCTCCTGGTCGATGGATCGCGGCGAGCAGGAGATCCAGCGCAATGGCTACGTCGCCGCCTTCCGCAACCCCGAGGTGCAGGAGGCGATCGCGCGCGGCAACTACGGCAAGGTCGCGGTGACCTTCGTCGAGTGGGCCGGCAGCTTCACGCAGAACGTCGTCGTTCCCTGGACGCTGATCGACTCCAAGGCGACGGCCGACGCCTTCGCCTACCGACTGTCGGTCGAGGAGCCCGACCGCGAACGGCGGACGTCGATATCCGGCGCGCTCGATTTCGCCGCGCCGATGTTCGCCGACAACGGCTTCGTCGGGCTGCGCCGCGTCATCGACGTGTCGGGCGACGGCCCGAACAATCAGGGGCGCCCGGTGCTTGAAGCCCGCGCCGAGGCGATCGCCAAGGGCATCACCATCAACGGCCTGCCGCTGATGACGTCGAACCTGTCGGACGGCGGCTACGCCAACTGGGGCTCGATCCCGAACCTCGATCGGTACTATTCGGACTGCGTCATCGGTGGGCCGGGCGCCTTCATGATCCCCGTCAACGACTGGCCGCAGTTCCCCGAAGCGATCCGGCGCAAGCTCGTGCTGGAGCTTGCCGGCGACTGGCCGTCCCGGGACGCGACCGCCGGTCTCGTCGTGCCGGTGGCGGCCGGCAGCGCGGATTGCATGGTCGGCGAGAACCAGTGGAACCAGCGCGAGAACATGTGGAACCGCTGATAGCAGGCCTTCAGGCGGCGTTGGCGGCCGTCGCCGCCAGCCGTAAGGCACGTTCCTGCTGCGGCGAGCGACCATAGAGTTCGCGATAACACTTGGAGAAATGCGACGCCGACACGAAGCCGGCCGCCACCGCGATCTCGATGATCGGCAGCGACGACTGCAAAAGGAGCTGGCGAGCGCGGTCGAGGCGGATTTCGAGGTAATAGCGCGCGGGCGAGCGTCCCATCTCCTTGTCGAACAGCCGCTCGACCTGTCGCCGGGACAGCGAGACGTTCTTCGAGATTTCGACGAGCGACAGCGGCTCGTGCAGATTGGCCTCCATGATCTCGATGATCGCCAGCACCTTCGCATGCTGCACGCCGAGGCGCGCCCTGAGCGGCAAGCGCTGCCGGTCGCCGGACGAGCGCACCCGGTCCATCAGTGCCTGCTCGCAGACGCGGTTGACGATCTCCTCGCCGACGTCGTCGCCGATCAGCGCCAGCATCATGTCGAGCGAGGCGGTGCCTCCGGCGCAGGTGAAGATGTTGTGGTCGACCTCGTAGAGGTCCGCCCGCACGTCGGCGCGCGGGAACGCTTCCGAAAAGCCCGGAAGGTTCTCCCAGTGGATCGCGCAGCGGCGGTCCGCCAGGAGGCCGGCGCGGGCCAAGACCCAGGCACCCGTGCAAAGTCCGCCAACGCTGATGCCGCGCTGGTGCGCCTCTCGCAGGTAGGAGAAGCTCGTCCGGTCGTTGAATTCCTCGACGTAGATGCCGGAGCACACGAAGACCATCGACGGCCGGCTCTCGCCGAGCAGCGCGCGGCGCTCGCTGTCCACCGAGCCGCCCACCGCGATCTCGCAGCCGTTGGATGCCTTCACGCCGTTGCCGTCCGGCGAGACGAGACGCCAGCGATAGGCTTCGTAGCCGAGCATGCGGTTCGCGATGCGCAGCGGCTCGATGGCGGTCGCGAACGCGATCATCGAGAAGTTGGGAGTCAGCAGGAAGACGATCGTGCGCTTCAGCTCGCGCTTCTGGACAGGCTGGCGGGATGGATCGTGCAGCATGGCCCTCAGCCGTGTGTCAATGTCCGCCTACCGAGATTGCCGCGTTCAACCACCACAATCAAGAACTTACCGCGACAATCCGGAATCGTTCGAGAGAACGGTCTCGAAGCGTCGGGAATGCGGGTTTCGGCGCCTCGAAAAATCGCGCGAACGGGGCGGAGCTGGCTGGAACGTTGTCTCAGTTGCGCCGTTTTGTCGCCAGAACGAACGACCGGAGTTTCCGCATGTCCTCGCGTATCGCCGCAGTTTCCCTCGCTCTCGCCGCCGTTCTCTCGCTTTCGGCTTGCGCGAACACGATCCGCGGTGCGGGTCGGGACATCGGCAACACCGTCACCGGCACGAAGGGCGCGGTGAACGACGTGGCGCGCCGCTGATCACGGCGCCACCCGAACTGTTTGCAGGAAGGAAAGCCGGCCTCGCCGGCTTTCGTCTTTTTGGCGGTCGTTAACGACCTTTTAGCCGTGATTGCCGAGACTGCGAATCGCAAGGTTTGCGAGGCCCGCGTGTCCAGTTACTCCAATCATACGCCCAGCGTTCCGGCGTCGCGCAGCGACGAGGAGACCGTTGCGGCTTTGGTCGCCATGCTGAGCGGCATGGGCATCGACCGTGCCCGCATCGATGCGATGATCACGAAGACCTCGCGCCCGGACAAGATCGTCCGCAACGTGCCGAAGGCCGGAAACCTCAACGACGACGGCAGCCGTTCCGCGCGCCGCTTCGCCTGAAGCATCGATCATCCGAGACTGGTTGCGAGCGCGCCGCGGCGGAGCCGCGTCCGTCTGCGAGCATCGTTCGCCGCAGAAATCAGCTTGTCGTGACGCGGCATTAGCGCGGCGGTAATCCGTCCGCTTCTAATATCGCTTGTCAGACGACGAGGGTCGTTTTCCGGATCAGGTCTCGCGTACCGGATACCTCGTCGTCCGACGGAACGTATCCGTAGCTCGCAACGGCGAAGCCGCGACCTTTCTTCCGAAAGGCGCGGCTTTCGAGTTTTCGAAACCGGCTTCCGGTTCGCCTGCGGGCGGCAGCCCCGGCGTCAGGCGACGGAGGCTTCGTCCTCGCGGGCGACCGGCTCCGGTTCCGGCAGCGGCCGGACCCTGCGATCGGCGAACCGCGTCAGCACGTCGGCGGCGACCTCGGTCGGCCGCATCGGCTTGCCGAAGCGATAGCCCTGCAGGATGTCGCAGCCGAGCGCCTGAAGCAGCTCGGCCTGCGCCTCGGTCTCGACTCCTTCCGTCGTGACGCGCATCCGCATGAGATGCGCCATCGAGATGATCGTGCCGAGGATCTCCGGGACGTTCGCCTCGCCCTCGTCGAGCGCAACCATGAACGAACGGTCGATCTTCAACTTGTCGAACGGGAACTTCCAGAGGTAACCGAGCGACGAGTAGCCGGTGCCGAAATCGTCCATCGCGATCGACACGCCGAGCGCCTTCAGCTCGCGAAGCTGCGAGAGGACGCTGTCGGTGCGCTCGAGGATCAGCGATTCGACCACCTCGACTTCCAGCCGATGGCCGGCGATGCCGGCGCTGGCGAGCGCGTCCGCGACGATGTCGACGAGATCGCCGTCCCGGAACTGCACGGCCGAAAGGTTCACCGAGACCGTGACGTGCTCCGGCCATTGCGCCACCTGCCGCGCCGCCTCGCGGATCACCCAGGTGCCGATGTCCTTGATGTAGCCCCGCGCTTCCGCGACCGGCACGAAGACCGAGGGCGAAACGTAGCGGTGCTCCTCGTCGCGCAGCCGCAGCAGGGCCTCGAAACCGATCAGCGCGTTGCCGTCGCCGCTGACCAGCGGCTGGTAGGCGAGTTCGAAACCGTCGTTCTCCACGGCGTTCCGAACCAGCGTCTCGATCAGCCGCCGGCGATCCGATTCGGCGTCCATGGACGATTCGAACTCGACGAAGTCGCCCATCCGCGAAGCCTTGTGATGCGAAAGGGCGAGCTGCGCGTGCTTGACGAGATCGTTCTGCGTGCGGCCGTCGCGCGGCATGCGGGAAACGCCGATCGATATCTGCGGACGAACGGTCTTGCCCTTGAGTTCGATCGGCTCCGCCACGGAGGCGCGCAGCTTCTGCGCCAGCGCGGCAAGGTCTTCCGGCTTGCCGGCGCGCCGGACCAGCAGCGCGAAGTCGTCCGCCGCGATCCGCGCGAGGAGGTCGTTCGAATCGATGGCCGAGGCGAGACGGTTCGCGACGACCTTCAGCAGTTCGTCGCCATGCGCCTGTCCAAGCGTGTCGTTAATCTCCGACAGGCCGTCGATATCGATGCAGCAGTAGAGGAACTCTGCCCGGGTCGCACGCGCCGTGGTGACGGCCCGGTCGACCTCCTCCTGCATCCGGCGCCGGTTCAGCAGTCGCGTCAGCGGATCGCGGTTGGCGAGGAAGTCGATCCGCTCGGCCGCTTCCGCGATTTTGTTCTTGCGACGGACATAGACGAGGAGCGGCACTCCGGCCGCCGTCAGCAGCAGGCCCAGGACCTTCAACGAAGCCGCCGCGAGCGTGACGGCGAAGCCCCGGCGCTCGAAGGCCGGATCGGCCCAGATCGACACGAAGCCGATGCGCTTCCCAGCGCGATCCAGCGTCACGAGCACCGACGACTTGCCGTTCCGATCCGAGCCGACGATGCGGAAGTCGCCTTCGCGTCCGACCACGGAGGCCGCGAGGCGGCTGCCGGAGGTGACGCCGCCGGGCCGGTCCCGCAGCAGCCATTCGTACTGGTCCGAGCGCGAGCGGAACGTCTCGCGCCCGTCCGCGGCGAAGACAGCAAAGCTGTCTATGCCGGCCAGCGAGGCGGCGCGGCGGATGTCGGTTTCCTGGTCCGGATCGCGCGACAGACCCGTCAACAACGCGTCGGCGGCCCGGGGAAGATCGCTCAGGACATCGGCGAATCGCTGGCCGCGCTTCTCCATCGATGTCGCAAGAATGTCGTGGACGGTGGTGTTGCCGATGTAGCCGACGCCGAGCACGACGCAGCCGGCGATCACGGAGAAACCCGCCACCGTCGCCCAGTATCGCTCGAGAAGCTGCCGCATCGCCGATTTCGAACCCCCGTTCTGCGGAGTTCTAAGCCAATTCCGTAAACATCTTACCTATTCGCGCTCACCGATGGCGACAGGCAGCGGAAGTCGTCAGACCTTTCGCACACGAGCTAGCACAACTCGTTGAAAAGCGATCGGACAGCTCTGCGACGTCTTGCCAGCGATCGCGATCTAAGGTCATCGTCGGAAAAAGTATCGACATCCGCTGGAGTATGAAGTCATGCGGCAAATAATCGCGGCGCTGGCGACAGTCTTGTGCCTGCTCGTCGTTGGGGAAGCCGAGGCCGGGCCGCGCCTCGTTGCGAGGGTCAACATTTCCAGCCAGATGATGACGGTCTCCTACAACGGCGAGATCATCGAGGAATGGCCGGTGTCCACCGCGCGGAAGGGCTTTGTCACCCCGATGGGACGCTATCGCCCGACACGGTTGAGCCGCATGTGGTACTCGCGAAAGTACGACAACTCGCCGATGCCGCACTCGATCTTCTTCCGCGGCGGTTACGCGATCCACGGCACGGGCGCCGTCCGCAGTCTCGGGCGCCCCGCTTCGCACGGCTGCGTCCGCCTGCATCCGAGCGATGCTGCGGCGCTCTACGCGATGGTGCGGGATGTCGGACCGGGCAACACCGCGATCGTCATCACGCGCTGATTCGTGCGCGCCATCCTGCCGCCGCGTCACCAGCGGCGGTAGAACCACGTCCATTGCTCCGGCTGCTCGCGCACCCAGGCCTCGACCATATCGTTGAGGACCTGACAGCTCGCCGCGACGTCGATCTCGCCGCCGGCGTCCCGCGGCAGGTCGAGCCGCGGCTTCAGCTCTAGGCGGTAGCGCCCGTCCGGCAGGCGGATGGAACGTGCCGGATAGACCTCGCAGCCGAACTGCCGGGCGAGCTTCGGCACGAGCGGATTCGTCCAGCATTTCCTGCCGAAGAAGGTGGTCTGCACGCCGCGCTTGAACTTCTGGTCGACGAGGATGCCGACCGAGCCGCCTTGCTGCAAGCGCTCCATCAGCGCCCAGGCCGCGCCCGCCTTGGAGGGCACCAGATGGCCGCCGCGCGTACGCCGGGCCGCAAGCAGGCGCTTGGCAAGGTAGCGGTTCGGCGGCGGCTGGAAGAGAGCGGTCACCTGCAGGTCGAAGGTCGCGGCGGCGACGGGCAGAAGCTCGAATGGGCCGAGATGACCGGTGAAGAAGACGAACGGACCCTTGCGGTCGCGCAGTTCCTCGAAAATCTCGACGCCTTCGACCTCGACCCGCCCTGCGGACGGGTTGGCCGGGTCGAAATCGAAGAGCTCGTCGAGGAAGACGTATTCGGCGCCGAGGCGCGCAAGCTGTCCCCAATGCGCGCGCGCCGTCGCCTCGATCCACACCTCGCTCCGGTCCGGGAAGGAGCGTCGCAGGTGCTTCAGCGCGGTCGCATGGAACGGCGTGCGCGGGCCGATCAGCCGGCCCAAGCGATCCGCGCCTTCGAGGGCGACACGAACTGGAAGCAGCCGTAGCACCGCCACGGCGCCCGCGACGGTGGCGGCGATGGCGAAATCGCGTGACTTGCGCCACGCCTTCCAGGCTCTCGCGGCGGCCGGGTTCATGCGGCCCGGACGGAATCCGAGGCTTCGCGCTTATCCCGCAGATCGAGCACGATCTTGCCGAACACGCGGCGGCTTTCCATGCGGTCGAGCGCGACGTCGATATCGCCGAAGCCGACTTCCGTATCGACGACGGGGCGAACCAGCCCTTCGGCCATCTTGCGCATCGCGTCGGCCATGTTCTCCATCCGGCAGCCGAAGGAGCCGATGAGGCGCAACTGCTGCTGGAACAGCATCATCAGGTTCGTCGGCGCCGACGGACCGGAGGTCGAGCCGCAGGTGACCAGCCGGCCGCCGCGCTTCAGGCAGAGCATCGAGCCCGCCCAGGTCTCCGCGCCGACATGCTCGAAGACCACGTCGACGCCGCGCTTCTTCGTCAACTTGCGCACCGCCCCCTCGAAACGGTCGGTCCGGTAGTTGATCACGTGGTCCGCGCCGAGCGACTTCGCCGGTTCGATCTTCTCGTCGGAACCAACCGTCGTGATGACGTTCGTGCCATGTCGCTTGGCGAGCTGGATCGCGGCCGTGCCGATGCCCGAGCCGCCAGCATGGACGAGGATCGTCTCGCCCGGCTCCAGTTTCGCGTTGTCGAAGAGCATGTGCTCGACGGTGCCGAAGGTCACCGGCGCGAGCGCCGCGCCGACCGCGTCGCAGCCGGGCGGGGCGGGCACGAGCTGGCGCGCCGGCACGTTCGAGACCTCCTGCGCGAAGCCGTCAAGATGGAAGCCGTGGACGCCGCCGACATGCTCGCAGAGATTGTCGCGGCCCTCGCGGCAGGGGCGGCAGCGGCCGCAGGTCCGCGCGCCGTAGATCGAGACGAGCTGGCCCGGCAGCACGTTGGCGACGCCCGGTCCGATTGCCTCGACTACGCCGGACGCTTCCGCGCCGATCGTCAGCGGCAGCTTGCGCTTGGCGAAGGCCATGCCGCGCCAGCCCCAGACGTCGATATGGTTCAGCGCGACGACGGCGATGCGCAGTCGTGCCTCGCCCGGTCCAGGCGGCGGCGGCTCGGCGATGTCGACCTGCCGGAGATCGCGGTCGCCGAAGAGCTGGAGTGCGCGCATGGGGTCGATCTTCGTCCTGTGCTCAGCCCGGCGCGCGCGCCAGGACGAGGCTGACGTTCTGCCCGCCGAAGCCGAACGAGTTCGACAGGACGGCGGCAACGTCCGCGCGCCGCGCCGCGTTCGGCACCGTGTCCAGCGCGATCGCCGGATCGGGCATGTCGTAGTTGATCGTCGGCGGCAGGACGCCGTCGCGGATCGTCAGGATCGAGAACACCGCCTCGATCGCGCCGGCCGCCGTCAGCGTATGGCCGATCATCGACTTGTTCGAAGAGATCGGCGTCCGCGCCAGCGCCTCGCCGAACACCGCGCCGAGGCCCCCGGCTTCCATCCGATCGTTTTCTGGCGTCGAGGTGCCGTGCGCGTTGATGTAGCCGATGTCCTCCGGCACCATGTCCGCATCCGCGAGGCAGGCGCGGATCGTCGCGATGATCGGCGAGCCGTCCGGTTTCGAGCGCGTGCGGTGGAAGTCGTCTGCTTTCTCGCCGACACCGGCGACGATCGCGAGCACCGTCGCGCCGCGTGCCCGCGCCGACGCGAGCGATTCCAGCACCAGCGCGCCGGCCCCTTCCGCGATGACGAAGCCGTCGCGATCCTTGGAGAACGGCTTCGAGGCCTTCGCCGGGTCGTCGTTGGCGGTGGAAAGGGCGGAGAGCAGCGAGAACCGGATCAGCGATTCGCCGGTCACCGAGCCGTCCGTGCCGATGGCGAGCGCGCGTTCCGTCTCGCCGCGCCGGATCGCCTCGACGCCGAGCTGTATCGCCGTCGCGCCGGAGGCGCAGGCGGTCGACAGCGTGACCGGCAGCCCTTGCGTCTCGAAACGATCCGCCAGCCGATCGGAAATCTCGCCGAACAGCGTCTGTCGATAGAGTTCCGGGTCGTTCCGCTCCCGCACCAGCTCGATCAGCCGGTCGTAGCCGGCCTCGTCGCGCGCGGTCCCGTCGCGGCGGTCCAGAGCAAAGCGGTGCTTCCATTCGATCTCGATCGGCGGCGCGGCCAGGAACAGCGGGCCGGGGAAGGCCTCGCCGAAGCCCGCCATCGCGACCGCCTCCGCGCCGGCGCTCTCGGCCATGACGAAGGAGCGGTCGGTGGAGTTGTCGGCGTCGAGGAAGTCGACCGTGCCGGCGATGGTGGTCCGCAGGTTCTCGATCGGGAAGCGCGTGATGCGGTGGATGCCGGATTTTCCGGCAAGCAAAGCGTCCCAGTTCTCGGCGACGCCGCTCCCGAGCGACGAGACAACGCCGACGCCGGTGACGGCGACGATCGGGCGGCCTTTCACGTCCCTGTCGGCCTCGCTCATCGCCGTTCCTCCCGATGTCCGCCGACGGACTGAAGCAGGCAGACCCCTTCGGCTTGGACGTGGCCGACCGCGGTCACCAGCGCCCAGTTGGGTGCGGACACGGCATCGTTCTCCACCCGACCGTCGAAGGGCGGGAAGGCGACGCCCCGCGCCAGCGCGGCCGCGGCCAGCGCGATGCCGGCCGGGAACTGCGCCTCGAAGGAATGGCCGAGCACCGTCCCGAAGCTGCGGAGGGCGGCGCCGGGAAAGCGCGAGCGCAAAATCTCCCGCTCCGTCATGGAAAGTTCCGCGATGCCGCTCGCGCCGGAGAGCACGATCAAGTCGTCGTCCTCCGCGCCGCTTGCGGCCACGAGCCGCTCCAGACGATGGCGCAGACTTTCCGGGTCGCGCCTTCCACGATCGCCGACGACATGACTGATGCTGGCATAGGCCGTCGCGCCGCGCTCGCGGGCGTGATCTGCCGCTTCCAGCACGAGAAAAGCGCCGACGCTGCCGACCGCGAGGCCATCATGATCCGGCGTGCGGCCGAAGACAGGTCGCCATTCATCCTTCATAAGGAAGCCGCCCATCTCGTAGTTGAACAGCAGGTCCTTGCGCTCGGCGGAAAACGCGCCGCCGACGAGACAGATTTCGCTCTGGCCGTGCGCGATGCGCGCCGCCGCCGTCATCACGGCGGAAACGCCGGCGCCTTCCTCACCCATGAAGGTGCGCGACGAGCCGGTAACTTTATGGACGATCGAGATGTTGCCGGCGAGAAGGTTCGAAAGCTGCGCCAGGAACAGCGTCGGCCGCAGTTCGGTCATCAGCGTCTCGTTGACGAGAGCGTCGTCGCCGCTCCGGGCACGTTCCATCACCAGCGCGTCGACCGCGAGGTCCCGCTCGCCGCCACCCGCCGCCACGATCATGTCGACGGTCGAGCGCGTCGCCTCGTCCGGCGCGACATTCGCATCGGCGAGCGCCAGCCCTGCGGCGTAGGTGCCGAGCCTCTGCCACGTCTCCATCTGCCGCTGGTCGCCCTTCTTGGGGATCTGCTGCGACCAGTCGATGGCGGGCAGGGGATGCACGAAATAGGGGGCGAAGCGTTCCGTCTCGATCACCGGCTGCGGGCTGGCCTGGCCCGCGAGGCGATCGAGATGCGCTTCGATGCCCTCGCCCAGCGACGAGACAAGGCCGATGCCGGTGACGAGAACGTCGCGAGGGGTCTGCATCATGCGTCGTCCACGAGGGGTGCGCCGCGCTTGCCTGGCCGCCGCGTCAGGCCGCCTTCGCGGCGCGCAGTTCGTCGATCTTGGCGCAGAGGTTCTTCAGGACGAAGTATTCCTCCGTCGCCGCTTCGCCGTCGTTGACCCGCTGCGTCCACTTCTCCAGCGGAATCTTGATGCCGAACTCCTTGTCGATCGCGAAGACGATGTCGAGGAAGTCGAGCGAGTCGATGCCGAGGTCGTCGATGGCGTGGCTTTCCGGCGTGATCTGGTCGCGGTCGATCTCGCTGGTTTCGGCGATGATGTCGGCTACCTTGTCGAAGGTCGAGGACAAAAGACTTACCTCATGCGAATGGGTGCGGCGTCCGCGCGAAAGGCGGCCCGATCCGGGCAAGCCTATAGGCAAGTCGTCGCGAAAAGCAAAGCAGCCCGGATCCCGCGCGCGATCGGCCGCGCCGGTGTTGCAGTTCGACAAGAACGCTTGCTTCGTCCAGAGGAGCGGGATGAGACACGAACTCTACCGGCGGCCGGTCTTCGCCGTCGCGCCGATGATCGACTGGACGGACCGGCACTGCCGCGTCTTCCATCGCGTGCTGTCGCGCCGGGCGCTGCTCTATACCGAGATGATCGTGGCGGATGCGGTGCTGCGCGGTGACCGGGACCGACTGCTCGGCTTCGACGCCGTCGAGCATCCGGTGGCGCTGCAGCTCGGCGGCTCCGATCCGGCGAAGCTCGCCGAAGCGGCACGGATCGGGCAGGACTTCGGCTACGACGAGATCAACCTCAATGTCGGCTGTCCGTCGGATCGCGTCCAGTCCGGCACGTTCGGGGCTTGCCTTATGCGGACGCCCGAGCTCGTCGGCGAATGCCTCGCGGCGATGCGCAGCGCGGTCGACGTGCCGGTGACGGTGAAGTGCCGGCTCGGTGTCGACGAGCAGGACCCTGAAGAGGCGCTGGATCGCCTTGCCGACACAGCCGTTGCCGCGGGGGTCGTCGCGATCTGGGTTCACGCTCGGAAGGCCTGGCTGCAAGGGCTCAGCCCGAAGGAGAACCGCGAGATCCCGCCGCTCGATTACGATCGCGTCCATCGGCTGAAGGAGCGGTTGCCGGATGTCTTCGTCGGGTTGAACGGCGGCTTGAAGACCGTCGCGGAGGCCATGCCGCATCTTGAAAGCCTGAACGGCGTGATGATGGGACGCGGCGCCTACCAGACGCCGGGCGAACTCGCGCTGGTGGATGCGAGCCTTGCAGGACGGACACCGGAAGCGTCGGATTGGAGCGCGATCATCGACGCGATGTGCGACTACGCCGCGCGCCATGTCGCGGGCGGCGGGAAGCTGCACCACGTCACGCGGCATATGGTCGGCCTCTTCGCCGGCCTGCCCGGCGCGCGGCGCTGGCGGCAGATGCTTTCCGAGGCGGGCACGCGATCGGATGCGACTGCGGATCTCATCCGGCACGCCTTCGCGGAAGTCGATACCGGCTCGCCGGAACGTGCCGCCGCCTGATCAGTCCGTCAGCACCAGCTTCGAGCCCTGGAAGTCGAAGGACGAGAGCGTGCCGAGGAAGCTCATGCCGAGGAGGTTGGAGCCGCTGCCGCCTTCGCCCATCACGGCCGCGCGGACGTTCCGCCGCTCGATGCCGCCGATCTTCAGCGAGGCGATCGTCACCGGCGCCGACCGTGCGACACCGTTCGCGGTCTGCACCCAGTCGGTGAAGGATTCGTCCGAAATGTCGTAGCCGAGGCGCGAGGCCGTGGCGCGATCGATCGCGACGGTGGTCGCGCCCGTATCGACGAGGAAGCGCACGGTTTCGCCGTCGACCTTCGCATCGACGTGGAAATGGTCGTCGTCGGAGCGCGCGACCATGACGGTGCGACCATCGCCGCCGGCGACCTCTATAGCATGGCCCGGGATCACTTCCGCCAAGACACGGTCGCCGATCTCGCGGAACTCGTCGCGATAGGCGTAGAGGCCGATCAATCCGACGAAGGCGAGCGCCCAGAAGCCGAAGGCCCGCATCGCGGCGGGGATGTTGTGCCGTGCCGCCGCGAGGACGCTGCCGCCGAGCACGACGGCGATGATCGAGAGGTAGCTGCCGCGGGCGAACTCGCCGGGATCGAGCGATCCGATCGCTCCGCCGTCGTTCAGCATCAGCGCCGCCACCACCACGACGATGATGGTGAGGATGACGACGAGGCCGGCGTTGTCGCGAATCAAGCCTGACCTCGCTCGACGGCGAGCGATGCCAGCCGTTCCGGCAACAGCGCGACGACGCGCCGACGCTCCTGCGGCTCGAACGCCAGCCAGTTTCCGATCTCGCCGAGCGTGCGGCCGCAGCCGACGCAGAGGCTTTGCGCGGCATCGAGCCGGCAAATCCCGATGCAGGGCGTTTCGACGGGGGTTTGGTGGGTGACGACCAAAGGGACGGACCACTCCTTCGCCCGTCGATATGCCGCACGGCGGAGGCGAGGGGAAGCTCCCTCAGTCGAAGTCGTTGAAGGCCGGCATGACTTCCAGCACGCGCGAATGCGGGAACACCGCGACCGCCTCGGTTCCTTCTCGGAGCTTCGACGTCAGCACGAAGTCGCCTTCATGCAGGTGCAGCAGCGCCCGGACGATCGGCAGGCCGAGTCCCGTGCCCTGTTCGGCCGCCTTGATGGCGGTCGAGCCCTGGCCGAAGTTCGAGAGCACGACCGGCATCTCTTCTTCCGGAATGCCGGGGCCGGTGTCCTTAACCGAAACGTATTGCCCGCCGCCCGCCGTCCAGCCGACGCGGACGGTGATCGTGCCGCCGCTCGGCGTGAACTTCACCGCATTGGACAGGAGGTTCAGGATGATCTGGCGCACCGCCCGCTCGTCCGCCCAGAGCTGCGGCAGGTTCTTTTCGACCTGCACCTTCAGGCGGATGCCCTTGGTCTCGCTCTTCAGCTTGACGTAGCCGATGCAGTCTCGCGTGACCGCGACGAGAGCGACGGCCTCTTCGTGCATATCGTAGCGCCCGGCTTCGACGCGGGAGAGGTCGAGGATCTCGTTGATCAGGCCGAGAAGATGCTGACCCGACGAGTGGATGTCGTTGACATACTCCTTGTAGGAGGCATTGCCGATCGGACCGAGGATCTCGCTGGAGATCACCTCCGAGAACCCGAGAATCGCGTTCAGCGGAGTGCGGAGCTCGTGGCTCATGGTCGCGAGGAAACGCGACTTGGCGAGGTTCGCTTCCTCGGCGCGCCGCCGCGCCTCGTCCGAGATGACGCGGGCAGTATCGAGTTCCGCGATGAGCTCGTCCTTCTCCGCGCGGTACTTCATGCGCTCGACGGTGTTTTGGCGGAGTTTCGCGGCGACGACCGAGAAGAATGGCACGGCGCCGATCAGCATGGCGTACATCGCGCCCGCGACAGGGTCCGATGTGCCGGTGAGCTTCCAGAACAGGATCGCGCTCGCCGGCATGAAGGTCACCGCCACGACGTGCCGCATCGTCCACGACACCATCGCGGTGAGGGCGATGGCGAGGAACAGCACCGCGAACTGGAAAATCTCGAATCGCAGCGGACCGCAGGCTTCGCAGCCGAAGGCGGCTAGATAGGCCCAGGCGATGCCGCTGGCGAAATGGCCGCCCTGGAACAGCATCGTCCAGCGTTTCCGGTCGACCGAATCCGCCGGCACGCTCTCGAAGCGGCGCCGGACCGCGAACTGCACGGCGAAGCCGAACAGCGCCGTCGCCATCCAGAGCAGCGCGTTCAGCGTATCGGTGAAGGCCGAAAGGCCGAAGGCGGTCAGCATGATCGGCAGCGGCATGACGGCGGCCGCCGTCTGCTGCGCCTGCACGTGCAGGGCCAGGAGTTCGGCGCCGAACGGCGCGGCGAGACCCGTCGGCGACTGCAGCCGGTCCCGCGCGATGCGAAGCGTTCGCGCGAGGTCGGTGCGCCGCGAGTCGGGTTGGCGATACGCCGCGCTCTTCTGGAGATCGGATGTTGCGGCGGCGGTCATGCGTTTCGGGAATGGGCTCCGGCGGCGAAGTGCCGTTGGCCGCATTGTCTTTCGCCAAGCTTAAAAATTTGGCTTAAGAAGCTCTCAAAAGTTCGGGCCGGCCCTGTCGCCGAGACCCTCGCAT
The DNA here is from genome assembly GCF_008802405.1 of Plantimonas leprariae. GTDB lineage: Bacteria > Pseudomonadota > Alphaproteobacteria > Rhizobiales > Rhizobiaceae > Plantimonas > Plantimonas leprariae. The sequence goes on along the minus strand of NZ_VZDO01000002.1, from coordinate 188,661 downwards.
GCAGCTCGGGATCGCGGAAGGCTTCGATGGATCGGCTGGACAAGAAGATCCTGCGGCTCCTGCAGGAGGATGCGACGCTGGCGGTGGCCGACGTCGCCAAGCGCGTCGGCCTGTCGACCACGCCGTGCTGGCGACGCATCCAGAAGCTGGAGGAGGACGGTGTGATTCGCCGCCGTGTCGCGGTGCTCGACCCGACGCGCGTCAATCTCGGCGTCACCGTCTTCGTCGCGATCCGCACGAACTCGCACTCGACCGAATGGCTGCGGCGCTTCTCGGAGGTGGTCGGCGACTTCCCGGAGGTGGTCGAGTTCTATCGGATGAGCGGCGAGGTGGACTACCTGCTCCGCGTCGTCGTGCCCGACATCGCCGCCTACGACGCCTTCTACAAGCGGCTCATCGCGCGCATCGAGATCCGCGACGTGTCGTCGTCCTTCGCGATGGAGCAGATCAAGTACACGACCGAATTGCCGCTGGATTACCTCGTCCTCGAGAAGGAGCCGCGCGAGGGGTAGGGCGGGGAAGCTGCGGCCGCGCTCAGCGTTTCAGGTGGCGGATGAGGCGGCGCTCGGCGAAGTTCGTCGCGTGGCGGAGGATCTCGACGATCGCGAGGTAGAGCACCGCGGCCCAGAGATAGGTCTGGAAATCGAAGGTCCGTGAATAGGCCCGGCGCGTCTCGCCAAACAGGTCGAGCACTGTGATGATCGCGACGATCGCCGACGCCTTGACCATCAGGATGATCTCGTTGGCGTAGGGCCGCAGCGCGACGATCATCGCCTGAGGCAGGATGACGCGCGAGAAGGTGACGTAGCCGGGCAGGCCGAGCGATCGCGCCCCCTCCCACTGCCCCCTCGGCACGCTCATGATCGAGCCGCGCAAAATCTCGGCCTGGTAGGCGGCCGTGTTCAGCGACAGCGAGAACAGTGCGCAGTACCAGGCATCGCGGAAGAACCACCAGAGCCCGACCGTCTCGAACGCGCCGCGGAACTGGCCGATGCCGTAGTAGACGAGGAAGATCTGCGCGATCAGCGGCGTGCCGCGAAAGAAGTAGACGTAGGAGAAGGTGAGACCGCGAGCGAGGCCGTTGGCGGATGTCCGCCCCAGCGCGATCGGGATCGAGAGGATCGCGCCGACGACGAACGAGATCAGCACGAGCGTGATCGTCGTCCTCAGGCCGCTCATGTAGAGCGGCGCGTAGCGAGCCATCAACTCGGGATCGTAAGCCTGGATCAGCGTCCAGACGAGGCCGAGGCCGAGGAGCAGCCAGAGGCCGAGCACGATGATGCCGGCGATCCTCGGCCGCGGCCGCGGGCGCGGCGGGGCGGGAGGCGCGAGCGCGCTCATCGGGCAGCCTCGCCGCGCTGCGTCCAAGCCTCGATCCGGCCGATGGCGACGGAGGAAAGGATGGTCAGCACGAGGTAGATCGCGACCGCCACCGCGAAGAACAGGAACGGCTCACGCGTCACGCGGGCCGCGACGCCCGTCTGCCGCATCGTGTCGGCGAGCCCCACCACGGAAACCAGCGACGTGTCCTTGATGAGGTTCATGTAGAGGTTCGAGAGGCCGGGTAGGGCGAGCCGGATGAGCTGCGGCCAAACGACGAGGCGCATCGCCTGGAAGCGGTGCAGCCCGAGTGCCGCCGCACCCTCCCGCTGCCCGATCGGGATCGCGCGGAAGGCGGAAAGGAACACCTCGCTCGCATAGGCCGAGAACACGAAGCCGAGCGCGATCATGCCGGACAGGAACGGCGATATCTCCAGGTTCGCAATGCCAAGTGCATCCGTCGCGGCATTGAGGAGCCGCTGTGCGCCGAAATAGACCAGGAACAGCGTCACCAGTTCCGGCAATCCGCGAAAGATCGTGGTGTAGATGTCCGAGGAAAGGCGCATGTAGCGGTCGGACGACTGCTTGCCGAGCGCCAGGAGGAAGCCGAAGGCCAAGCCGAGCGGCAGGGTGGCGATCGTCAGGGCGATCGTCACGAGCACGCCGCCGAGGATCGACAACCCCCATCCGTTCGGGCCGAAGCCGATAAGGGTCAGGCTGTTCGGCATCACGCGTCGGGGCACTCACGGAGGGCAGGTCGGCATCGCCGGTCGGAACGCGGACGGGCCGACGCGACACGCGCCGGCCCGAACGGAGGCGTCAGCCGCCGTAGACGTCGAACTTGAAGTACTTGTCTTGGATCTTCTTGTAGGTGCCGTTCTGGCGGATGGCGACGATAGCGTCGTCGAACATCTTCTTCAGCTTGGCGTCGCCTTTGCGAATGCCGATGCCGGCACCCTTGCCGTAGATCGATTCGTCCGGCGGCAACGTGCCGAGAATCTTGCAGCAGGCCCCGTCCGGGGTTTCCAGCCATTGCGAAAGCACGACGATGTCGTCGGAAACGGCGTCGAGACGGCCATTCGCCATGTCGAGCTTGTACTCCTCCGAAGTCGGGTAGACCTTCTCTTCCGCGCCGGGGAAGTACTTCGTCACCGCCTGCGCGTGCGTCGTCGATCCCTGCACGCCGATGGTCTTGCCTTCGAGCGAAGCGGCCGACGTATCTTTGATGTCGCTGTCCTTGGCGACCGCGACGGCGCCGGGCGTGTTGTAGTACTTGTTGGTGAAGTCGATCTGCTTGAGCCGTTCCTCGGTGATCGACATGGACGCCACGAAGGCGTCGAACTTACCGTTCTGCAAGGCGGGGATCGCGCCGTCCCAATCCTGCGCGACGAAGGTGCATTTCGCCTTCATCTGGTCGCAGAGGGCCTTTGCGATGTCGATGTCGAATCCTTCCAACTCGCCCGAGGGCGACAGGATGTTGAACGGCGGATAGGCGCCTTCCGAGCCGATCCTGATCGTCGACCAGTCCTTGCCCGAATCGTCGGCGCTCGCCGCGCCGGCTCCGGCCGCGAGGATGCCGATGGCCGCGACGGCCGCTCCGAGAACCCGCTTGATGCTCATGCTTCTCTCCACTGCCGAAGGCATGCGAAAAATCGATGCAATAAAATGCATGCCTCATTCAGAGGCGATAAACAGCCGGTTTTTGCGAAAAGCGCAACTGCGGCGATATCATATTCCTAACGCGTCGAACGTTGCCCGGGCGAGGATCAGGTCGTCCGGGGTGTTGACGTTGAAGAACGGATCGACCGCGGTGGACGCATCGAAGTCGACAGCGTCGAATCCGGTTCTTTCGGCGAATGCGACGACGGAGAGGTTCCCGCTCGCTTCGATGTGAGTCCGGAGGTCTTCGAGGCAGGCCAGCGGCCAGAGGGCGACCGTCGGATGCAGTCGCCCGCCGCACCTCGCGATGCGGGGGCGACGGCCCGGATCGTCTGCCAGCCGAGCGCAGACATCGGCCGGCAGGAAAGGCGTATCGCCTGGCAGGCATATGAGGTGAGTCGCCGCGTCGCGTCGCTCGCGCAACCAATGCGTCGCAGCGTCAAGGGCGGCGAGGGGGCCGGGATGGCCATCGATCCGATCCCGGACGATCGGGTAAGGGAGGGGGGCGAAAGCCTCCCTGTCGTTAACCCCGATCAGGATCGGCGAAACAGCTGGCGGGAAGCGGTCGAGCACATGGGCGATCATCGGCCGCCCGCCGATCTCGACCATAGGCTTCGGGACCGCCGCGCCGAGCCGCGAGCCGCGGCCGCCGGCCAGTACCAGACCGGCGATGCGCGGCGCGGTCAATGCGTGGAGGCCGGCGCGAGCTTCGGACGCCGGCCACGCATCCGCTCGCGGTAGAGAGAGTAGGCCCCGCTGCCGATAACGATCGCCGAGCCGACGAGCGTCGTCGCGTCCGGAACGTCGCCGAAGATCGCGAAGCCGAGAACGATCGCGAAGAGCAGGATCGTGTAGCGGAACGGCGCGACGAAACCCATGTCGCCGCTGCGCATCGCTTCGACGATGCAGATGTAGCCGAGCGCGAGCATCACGGATGCGACCGCGAAGATGAGAAGGTCGGCGGATCGCACCGGCGACCAGCCCCAGAACGGCACGAGCAGGAAGCCGGCAAGCATCACCGACGCGGAGGTAACGGCGGAGACCGCGAAGGACGGGATGTCGGCCGGCATGCGGCGGGTCGCGAGGTCGCGCGCCGCCGAGCACAGGACGGATGCGAGAATGAGGAGGGAGAATACCGAGAAGCCCTCGGTTCCGGGCCGCACGATCACCACCACGCCGACGAAGCCGATCGATATGGCCGTCCAGCGCCGCCAGCCGACCGGCTCCGCCAGAAACAGCGCCGCGCCGAGCGTCACGACCAGCGGCAAGGCCTGAAAGATCGCGGAAGCGTTGGCGATGGGCATGTAGCGGAGAGCGGCGACGTAGGTGATCGTCGCCAGGATATCGGCCACGGTGCGGAAGGCCAGCACCGGCTGCACGAGCCGGTGCGGCTGGCGCAGCGCGCCTCGAATGCCGGCGAGCGCGACGAGGAGGACGGTCGCCATCACGCCGCGCAGCGCCATGATCTGCGGTGCCGGAACGTCCGCGATCGCGAGCTTGGTGCACGCGTCGTTCACCGCGAAGGCCGCCATCGCGCCGATCATGAAAAGACAGGCGCGGGTGTTGCCAGAAACGGCCGAGAGCGAAAGGGTCGACAATACGGAAAGCGGAGGCTGCTGCGGGTCGCGTCTTCATATCTCTCAGAGGCGCGGAATACGATCCCGCAGTCGCGCCGGCCCGTTCGCTTCTCTTAACCGCCTGTCATGCTCATGTGACGGGAAACGGCGGGCTGCCGTGTCGCGCGATCGATGATGAAGTCGTGCCCTTTCGGCTTATGCGCGATCGCGCCGTCGATGGCCCGCATCAGCAGCGCGTCGTCCGGAGAGGCGCGCAGCGGCGCGCGCAAGTCCACCGCATCCTCCTGGCCGAGACACATGAAGAGCGTCCCGGTGCAGGTGACCCGCACGCGATTGCAGCTTTCGCAGAAGTTGTGCGTCATCGGGGTGATGAAGCCGAGCCGCCCGCCGGTCTCCGCCACGGTGACGTAGCGCGCCGGGCCGCCGGTGCGGAACGGCACGTCGCGCAGCGTCATGCGGCTTTCGAGATCGCGGCGGACCTCGGTGAGCGGCAGGTAACGATCCGTCCGATCCTCCTCGATCTCGCCGAGCGGCATGGTCTCGATGAGCGTCAGCTCCATGCCCTCGCCGTGCGCCCAGCGCACCATCTCCGGGATTTCCCGGTCGTTGACGCCCTTCAGCGCGACGGCGTTGAGCTTGATCCGCAGGCCGGCGTCCTGCGCGGCCCGGATGCCGGCCAGAACCTGATCGAGGTCGCCGCGCCGCGTGATCGCCCGGAACTTGTCGCGGTCGAGCGTGTCGATGGACACGTTGATGCGCTCGACGCCGCAGTCGGCGAGTTCGGCCGCGAAGCGCCCGAGCTGCGAGCCGTTGGTGGTCAGCGTGAGCTCCTCCAGCGCGCCGCTCGCCAGATGCCGCGACAGCGAGCGAACGAGGCTCATCACGTTGCGGCGCACCAACGGTTCGCCGCCGGTCAGCCGTAGCTTGCGAACGCCCTTCGCGACGAAGGCGCTGGCCAGGCGGTCCAGCTCCTCCAGGGTCAGAAGATCGTTCTTCGGCAGGAACGTCATGTTCTCCGCCATGCAGTAGACGCAGCGAAAGTCGCACCGGTCCGTTACCGAGACGCGCAGATAGGTGATCCGGCGGCCGAACGGATCGATCATCCGTCCTGTCGAAGGCATGCTGCGGAACGATGAAGGAGCGTCCGTCGCGCTGACGTCTTCCGGTCGCTCGATGAGGGCATTATCCATGCGCCGGAATGTGGAAGGGCGCACCGGCAGGGTCAAGCCGGGGCGTCAGTCGGCAAAACAGGAATCGACAGCATGAGCGCAGAGGCCGCACCGCGCGAACTTCGGGTTTCGAAGGATCGCCGCCAGCTTACCGTCCGCTATGCCGACGATGCGACCGACGTGTTTCCGGCCGAGCTTCTGCGGGTGGTCTCGCCCTCGGCGGAGGTACAGGGACATTCGCCGGAACAGCGCGTGACGGTGAGTGGAAAGCGTCAGGTCGCGATCGCCGACCTCGTCCCGACCGGCCACTACGCGGTCCGGATCGTCTTCGACGACGGGCACGATACGGGCATCTTCACTTGGGTTTTCCTGGCCGAACTCGGGCGGCGGCAGGGCGAGCGGTGGGAAGGCTACCTAGCCGACCTCGCGGCGAAGGGTCTGTCGCGGGACCGTTAGGCGGCGACCTCCACCGACGCATCCGCGCTAAGATGCTCGAATTCCACGCGGTTCCGGCCGTTACCCTTGGCTTCGTAGAGCATGCGGTCGGCGAGCTGGTAGAAGGTGCTGAACGGCAGAACCTCACGGAAATGCACCGCGCCGACGCTGATCGTGAGGGAAACGCGTTCCTCGCCCGAGAAGAGCTCGATCCCCTCGACCGTGCTCCGCAGCCGCTCGGCGGCGGCACGCGCGGCGGTCGGACTGGATCCGTAGAGGAACACGGCGAACTCTTCGCCGCCCAGACGACCCGCAAGGTCGCCGCCACGCGTCAGCCGGCCGATCGCGGCCGCGATCTGACACAGCGCCTCGTCGCCTTTCGCGTGGCCGTGGCGGTCGTTGATCAGCTTGAAGAAATCCGCGTCGATCACGAGGAGTGCGCCGCGCGGCGCGTCGAGCTGCTCCATCTCGGCGAGCTTGGCGGTCACCTGCGAGACGAAGGCGCCGCGGTTCAGCAAGCGCGTCAGCCCGTCGCGAGCCGCGGAATCGGTCAGGTGGGCATTCAACTTCGACAGATTGCGCATCTGCAGCGAGAGGTAGAGAAACAGCGGGATGCCGAGCAGGAGCGGCAGCGCGACCGCCGAGATCATCCCCTTGGCGAAGACGGCGGCGTCCGAGTGCCAGAACAGCACGGCATTGAACGCCAGCGATACCAGGACGCAGAGCGTCACGCCGGCGACGTTGATCGACACGAGCTTCCAGGCATCGCGCTTGCCCCGCGATTCCTGTGCCGCCTCTTCCCCCATGGACGCTTCCCACCTTTTTCAGGGAAGCTAACCCGAATAGCTTTCGATGCGCTTAAGGCTGACGATCGGGACGGGGTTATCCCGCTCGCTCGGTCGAGGTGAACTCGAATGGCGGCAGGCGGTCGAACGCCGTCTTCAACGCTTCCGACCAGCCTTCCGAAACCTGCCGGTAATAGGCGTCGCGGTGGTCGAAGCGATGGCGGTAACCCGCCGTCAGGTGGCCCGCCTCGTAGAACTGCATGTCGATCGGCAGGCCGACCGAAAGATTGGAACGGATCGTCGAGTCGAACGAGACCACGAGCAGCTTGGCGACGTCGGCCAGTTCCATCTTCGGGTCGTAGGTCCGGATGATGATCGGGCGGCCGTACTTGTGCTCGCCGATCTGGAAGAACGGATTGTCGGCGCCGGCCTCGATGAAGTTGCCTTCCGGATAGACCATGAACAGGCGCGGGCGGCCGCCCTTGATCTGGCCGCCCAGGATGAACGAGCCCGTGAAGCGCGGCTCGGACGATTCGCTGCCCGTCGGCTTCGAGCGGGCGATGACCTCCTTCAACGTATCGCCGACGAGCTTGGCGGTGGCGAACATCGACGGCTGGCTGAGGATGGGCGGCTTGCGCTTGTCCGGCTCGACCTCGCGCTGCTTGAGGAGCGAGATCGTCGATTGCGTGGTCGCGAGGTTGCCGGCGGAAAGGAGGCACAGGAAGCGCTCGCCCGGCACCTCGAACGTATGCATCTTCGAGACCACCGAGATGTTGTCGACGCCGGCATTCGTCCTCGTATCGGACATGAACACCAGACCTCGGTCGACGAGCAGTCCGACGCAGTACGTCATGGGGCGCATCCTCCAGACGGCCGGTCCGCGCTTCCCGATCCGGCAGCCGTCGGCGAACGCTTAACGAAGGATACGCCGCGCGGACAAGGGCCGGAACCGTTCCGGACGGCACGATCTCTCAAGCGTAGAAGCGATAGCTCCGCGCGATCTCGATCGCCATGCGGTTGTGATCGGCGATGAAGCCGGTGAGGAATTCGTGGAGGCCGCGCTCGATGACGGTCCTGACGTTTCCGTCCATCAGGTCGCCGCGGATCGCGTCCGCCGTCGCGTGACAATCGTGACGCGTGCCATAGGCCTCGTTCAGGTAGTCGAGGCTATCGGCGATGCACTTGTAGCAATAGGCCAGCGAGCGAGGCATCCGCTTGTTGAAGATCAGGAAATCGATGATGTCGATCGGCCGGTACTCGGCGTTGTAGACCCAGGTGTACGAGCGGTGCGCCGAGACCGAGCGCAGGATCGAGCCCCACTGCAGGTTGTCGAAGGACGATCCGACCGAGGAGTGCTCGGGCAGGAGCAGCCAGTACTTCACGTCGAGGATGCGGGCCGTGTTGTCGGCCCGTTCCACGAAGGTGCCGAGGTTGCAGAAGTCGAAGATCTCGTTGCGCAGCATCGTGCCGTAGAACGCGCCGCGCATGTTGGAGGTGTGCTTCTTCACCATCTCGAGCACGGTCGGAAGCTGTCCGTCGCGCAGCGGCATCTGCAACCGGCGCTTCAGCACCATCCAGCCCTCGTTCAACGCTTCCCACACGTCGCGCGTCAGCGCCGTGCGGACCATGCGCCCGTTGGTGCGCGCCGTCTCGATCGACGACAGGATGCTCGACGGATTGTCGAGGTCGCTCAGCAGGAACGAGATGATGTTGTGCGGATCGAAGTCCGGGTATTTCGCGCGGTAGAGCTGCTCGACGCCGGCGCTGGTCAGCACCGAATGCCACTCGTCGCCGTCGGAAACGAGATTGGTCAGCGACAGGCGCAGCCCGGCATCCATCAGGCGGGCCATGTTCTCGGCTCGCTCGATGTAGCGCTGCATCCAGAAGAGGCCTTGGGCGGTGCGTCCGAGGAGTGCCATCGATCAGTCCTCCAGCACCCAGGTATCCTTCGTCCCGCCGCCCTGGCTCGAATTCACGACGAGCGATCCCTCCTTCAGCGCGACGCGGGTCAGCCCGCCCGGAATGATCTTCACCTCGTCCGAGACGAGCACGAAGGGGCGAAGATCGACGTGTCGGGGTGCCAATCCCTTCTCCACGAGAATAGGGACTGTCGAAAGCGCCAGCGTCGGCTGGGCGATGTAGTTGCCGGGGTTCTCCTTCAGCTTGGCCGCGAACAGCTCCCGCTCGTCCCTCGTCGCGGTCGGGCCGACGAGCATGCCGTAGCCGCCGGAGCCGTGCACTTCCTTGACGACGAGTTCGCCGAGGCGGTCCAGCACGTAGGCGAGGCTGTCCGGCTCGGCGCAGCGGAACGTCGGAACGTTCGCGAGCTTCGCCTTCTCGCCGGTGTAGAACTCCACGATGTCCGGCATGTAGGAGTAGATCGCCTTGTCGTCAGCGATGCCGGTGCCCGGCGCGTTGGCGAGCGTGATGCCGCCGTTCCGGTAGACGTCCATGATGCCGGGAACGCCGAGCATGCTGTCCGGGCGGAAGGCGAGGGGGTCCAGGAAGGCGTCGTCGACGCGGCGATAGAGGACGTCGATCGGCTTGAAGCCTTCCGTCGTGCGCATGGCGATACGCCCGTCCGCCAGCTTCAGGTCCTGCCCCTCCACCAGTTCGACGCCCATCTGGTCTGCAAGGAAGGCGTGTTCGTAGAAGGCCGAGTTGTGGATGCCGGGGGTGAGGACCGCAATCACCGGGTCGCCGTTGCAAGCCGGTGGCGCAACGGCTTCGAGCGAGCGGCGGAGGTGCCGCGGATAGGTTTCCACCGGTCGCACTCGGTTCTGCGCGAAGAGCTCCGGGAACATCTGCATCATCGTTTCCCGGTTCTCGATCATGTACGAGACGCCGGACGGCGTGCGTGCATTGTCTTCGAGCACGAAGAACTCGTCCTCGCCGACCCGCACGAGATCGACACCGATGATGTGGGTGTAGACGCCGCCCGGCGGCGAGAAGCCGGCCATCTGCGGCAGGAAGGCCTCGTTCCCTTCGATCAGCGATCGCGGCACCTTGCCGGCACGGACGATCTCCTGGTCGTGGTAGATGTCGTGCAGAAAGGCGTTCAGCGCCCGCACGCGCTGCTCGATGCCTTCGGCGAGCCGCTCCCATTCGCGGCCGGCGATGATGCGCGGCACCAGATCGAAGGGGATGAGCCGCTCCGACGCATCGGCCTGACCGTAGACCGCGAAGGTGATGCCGGTGCGGCGGAAGAAACCTTCGGCCTCGCCGGCTTTCTCGACGAGCGATTCGGGATCCTGCTGCCGGAACCAGCCGTGGAAGCGCTCGTAGGGCGACCTCACCCCGCTGTCGGCGACCAGCATCTCGTCGAAGGGTTTCACCTAGGCACGCTCCTTCTTCCCGCCCGGACAGAGAAGAAGCTGCCCGCGCGAAAAGCAAGCGTATCCGTGTGCCCGTTTGTTCGGCAGGGTCTTCGCCGCGGGGCGGCCTTCCGCACAGCACCGATGGGAAGCGGCGAAATCCGCCGATTGTTTCGCGGTGGTGGTTGCCGAGTCCGCCGATCTCGCCGTAATCATTCCGGCGGGGAGAGACCGACGTTGCCCAAGGTTCGGGGAGAGGATCTGACGCGATTGGACGATGCCGCCCGCGCGGGCTGGCTCTACTACGTCGCGGGCAACACGCAGGACCAGATCGCCTCGAAGCTCGGCATTTCCCGGCAATCGGCACAGCGGCTCGTGTCGCTGTCGATGTCGGCCGGCCTAGTTAAGGTCCGCATCGACCACCCCATCGCGACCTGCCTCGAAGCGGCGCTGGCGCTGAAGGACCGCTACGGCCTCCGGCACTGCACGGTGGTGCCGAGCGATCCCGAATCGGCCTCGACGACGCTCGGCGTCGCGGAAGCCTGCGCCGCGGAAATGGAACGGCGTCTGCGCCAGCCGGACCCGCTCGTCATCGCGATCGGCACCGGCCGCACCCTGAAGGCCGCCGTGGAGCGGTTGCCGGCGATGGTCGCGAGCCAGCACCGGATCGTTTCTCTCACCGGCAACATCGCGCTCGACGGGGCCGTTTCGGTCTACAACACGATCTTCACCATGGCCGACGTGGTGCAGGCGCGGCACTACCCGATGTCGCTGCCGGTCGTGGTGTCGAGCGCGGAGGAGCGCGCGCTCCTGCACGAGCAGAAGGTGGTGCAGTCGACGCTGAAACTCGCCGCCGTCGCGGAGGTGACCTTCGTCGGGCTCGGCGAGCTGGGCGCCAACGCTCCGCTCGTCGCCGACAACTTCATCACGGCGGAGGATCGCGACGAACTGGATGCGCTCGGTGCGGTCGGCGAGATCGTCGGCTGGGCCTTCGACCGCGACGGCCGAATCATTCCCTGCGCCTACAACGAACGGGTCGCCAGCGCGCCGATCCCCGATACGGCGAACACCGAGGTGATCGTCGTCGGCATGGGACCGCTGAAGGCGCCCGGCATCCGCGCGGCGCTGAAGGGCCGCTTGGCCAACGGTCTCATCACCGATGAGGCGACCGCCGACGTGCTCCTGCGCAATCCGGCGACCCGCAAAGCCGGGACTGCGTGGAAAGCCGACCATGCGATGGGGGTGCGATGAACGATTTGCTGCGCTGCGGTACGAGATTCGTTTGACAGGGAAATTCGGCGGTGAGAATTTGCCCTACCACTGATCATTTGCTCATCAATGGGGCTGGGAGGCTAGGAATGAAAGTAATGCAAACCGCGATGGGCGCGCTGTCGCTTCTCGCGCTGACGGCGGCTGCGCAGGCGCAGTCGACCACGCTGACGATCGGCACCGTCAACAACAACGACATGATCGTCATGCAGAGCCTGACGGGCGAATTCACCAAGCAGCACCCGGACATCCAGGTGAACTGGGTGACGCTCGAGGAGAACGTTCTCCGCCAGCGGGTTACGACGGACATCGCCACCAAGGGCGGCCAGTTCGACATCATGACCATCGGCACCTACGAGGTTCCGATCTGGTCGAAGCAGGCGTGGCTGTCGCCGCTCGACAACCTCGGCTCGGACTACGACGCCGACGACCTGCTGCCGCCGATCAAGAACGCGCTCTCGACCGACGGCAAGCTCTACGCCGCGCCGTTCTACGCCGAAAGCGTCATGACGATGTATCGCAAGGACCTGCTCGAGAAGGCTGGTCTCAAGATGCCCGAGAAGCCGACCTGGGACTTCATCGCCCAGGCCGCCGAGAAGATGACCGACAAGTCGGCGGGCGTCTACGGCATCTGCCTGCGCGGCAAGCCGGGCTGGGGCGAGAACATGGCCTTCCTCGGCAATATGGCGCGCGAGTTCGGGTCGAACTACTTCGACGCTTCCTGGAAGCCCCAGTTCGAGTCGGAAGGCTGGAAGAAGGCCGTCACCCTCTACGTCGACCTGATGACCAAGTACGGTCCTCCGGGCGCCGCCTCGAACGGCTTCAACGAGAACCTGTCGCTGTTCGGCCAGGGCAAGTGCGGCATGTGGATGGACGCCACCGTCGCGGCTTCCTTCGTCACCGACCCGAAGCAGAGCCAGGTTCCGGACAAGGTCGGCTTCGCGCCGGCTCCCTGCGGCACCGAGAACTGCCCGAATCAGGGCGCCAACTGGCTCTGGGCTTGGTCGCTCGCGATCCCCGCATCCTCGCAGAAGAAGGAAGCGGCGGAGCAGTTCATCTCCTGGGCGACCTCGAAGGCGTATATCGACCTCGTGGCGAAGGAGAAGGGCCTGTCGAACGTTCCTCCGGGCACGCGTCAGTCGCTCTACAAGAACGCCGACTACCTGAAGGCCGCGCCTTTCGCGCAGCAGACGATCGACTCGATCAACAACGCCGATCCGTCCGCATCGGGCGACAAGCCCTATGTCGGCCTGCAGTTCGCCGCGATCCCGGAATTCCAGGGTCTCGGCACCGCGGTCGGGCAGCAAATGGCGGCGGCCCTGTCGGGTTCGGCGACCGTCGATCAGGCGCTGAAGGCCGCGCAGAGCCAGGCGACGCGCGAGATGACCCGCGCCGGCTACATCAAGTAGCCGCATGAACGAACCCGGCCGGCGCCTTCGCGCCGGCCGGGTTTCGAAGGGAGGGGAGCACCATCCGACGCGGTTCCGCGGCGGTCATACGTCGATCCTCGAAGCAGATCGCCGCGACGGGAGGCCGCCGCGTCCGACCCGAAGACTGGTGTTCGGCCGCCCCAGGGGAGAGCGCGCGGCCTGAAGTCGGATGATTTCAATGGCGACAACTCATACGAAGTCCGCCGCACGCGCGATGTTGGCGCCGTCGGTGATCGCGCTTTTCGCGTGGATGATCGTTCCGCTCGTCCTGACCCTCTACTTCTCGACGCTCAACTACAGCCTCTACAATCCTATCGACGCGCCGTTTATCGGCTTCGAGAACTACACGTACTTTCTCAGCGATCCGACGTTCCTCGAATCGTTCAAGAATACGCTGCTTCTGGTCGGCGGTGTCCTGCTGATCACCATTCTGGGCGGCATTCTCGTCGCACTCCTGATGGATCAGGAATTCTACGGCCAGACGGTCGTACGGCTGCTGGTCCTGGCCCCATTCTTCGTCATGCCCACGGTCGCTGCGCTCGTGTGGAAGAACATGATGATGAACCCGGTCTACGGGGTGATCGGCTACGTTCTGAACTCGGTCGGGATCGGCGCGATCGACTGGCTCACCACCGCGCCGCTGCTGTCGGTCGTCATCATCGTCGCCTGGCAATGGCTGCCCTTCTCGACGCTGATCCTCCTCACCTCGCTGCAGTCGCTCGCCGAGGACCAGAAGGAGGCGGCGGAGATGGACGGCGCCGGGGCGCTCTCGATCTTCTGGTACATCACGCTGCCGCACATGAAGCGCGCGATCACGGTCGTCATCCTGATCCAGACGATCTTCCTCCTGTCGGTCTACGCGGAGATATTCGTCACCACCGGCGGCGGACCGGGCGCCCAATCCACCAACATCCCGTTCCTCGTCGCGAATCTCATCCAGCAGAGCGGTGACGTCGGCACCGCGTCCGCCGGCGGGATCGTGGCGGTGGTGCTCGCCAACATCGTCGCGTTCTTTCTCGTCCGCCTCGTCGGCAAGAACCTGGAGGCCTGAGCCATGGCGCGCCGCGTAACACCGCAATGGAAGACCGGGATGACGATCCTGGCATGGGCCGTCGGCTTCCTGATCTTCTTTCCGATCCTCTGGACGATCCTGACGTCGTTCAAGACGGAGAACGATGCGATCGACCCCTCGAAGTTCCTCGGCTTCACCTGGACCGGAGAGAACTACGTCGCGATCCAGGAACAGCGGAACTACTTCGCGTTCCTGATGAATTCGGTCTACCTCTCGCTCGGCTCGACGCTGCTCGGCTTGATCTTCGCCATCCCGGCGGCGTGGGCGATGGCCTTCTCGCCGACGAAGCGGACGAAGGACGTGCTGCTCTGGATGCTGTCGACCAAGATGATGCCGGCGGTCGGCGCGCTCGTTCCGATCTACCTCCTGTTCGTGCGGTTCGGCCTGCTGGACAGCCGCATCGGCCTGATCGTCGTCCTGTTCGTGATCAACCTGCCGATCGTGGTGTGGATGCTCTACACCTACTTTAAGGAGATCCCGGGCGAGATCCTCGAGGCGTCGCGCATGGACGGGGCGAACCTTCGGCAGGAGCTCTTCAAGGTGCTCGCGCCGATGGCGGTCCCCGGCATCGCCTCGACCATCCTTCTCAACGTCATCCTTGCCTGGAACGAGGCGTTCTGGACGCTCTACCTCACCACCACGAACGCCGCGCCGCTCACCGCCTTCATCGCGTCGTTCTCCAGTCCGCAGGGTCTGTTCTACGCGAAGCTCTCGGCGGCTTCGACGCTGGCCATCGCCCCGATTCTCATCATAGGTTGGTTCTCGCAGAAGCAGTTGGTGCGCGGCCTGACCTTCGGCGCCGTCAAGTAAGGAGGAAAACTCGATGGCTTCCATCAACCTCAAGGACGTTCAGAAGCGGTTCGGCGACGCCAACATCATTCCGAACATCAATCTGGACATCCAGCACGGCGAGTTCGTCGTGTTCGTCGGGCCGTCCGGCTGCGGCAAGTCCACGCTCTTGCGGCTGATCGCCGGCCTGGAGGACGTATCGGGGGGTACGATCTCGATCGACGGCAAGGACGTGACCAACGTTCCGCCGGCCGGTCGGCAGCTCGCGATGGTGTTCCAGAGCTACGCGCTCTATCCGCACATGACGGTGGAGCAGAACATCGCCTTCCCGCTGAAGATGGCGGGCGAGAGCAAGGAGACGATCGACAAGAAGGTGAAGGGTGCGGCGGGGACGCTGAACCTCACCGATTATCTCCACAGGAAGCCGCGCGAGCTTTCCGGCGGCCAGCGCCAGCGCGTCGCCATCGGCCGTGCCATCGTGCGCTCGCCGAAGGGCTTCCTGTTCGACGAGCCGTTGTCGAACCTCGATGCGGCGCTGCGCGTCAACATGCGCCTCGAGATTTCCGAACTGCACGCGCAGCTCAAGACGACGATGATCTATGTCACGCACGACCAGGTCGAGGCGATGACGATGGCCGACAAGATCGTGGTTCTCAACCGCGGCAACGTCGAGCAGGTCGGCTCGCCGCTGGAGCTTTACGAGAATCCGCGGAACCTCTTCGTCGCCGGCTTCATCGGCTCGCCGAAGATGAACTTCCTCAGCGGCGCCGCGGCGGAGAAGTACCGCGCCAACACGATCGGCGTCCGGCCGGAGCACCTCGCCATCTCGAAGGATGGCGGCGAGCTGAAGGGCACGGCCGGCGTGTCGGAGCATCTCGGCTCGGATACCTTCGTCCACGTCAAGCTCGACAACGGCGAGCAGGTGACGGCGCGCGGCCTCGGCGATTACCGCGTAAGCCATGGCGATCCGGTCTATCTCACGCCGGAAACGAACCGCATCCATCGTTTCGATCAGGCCGGATCGGCTCTCGCGGCCTGAGGCTGCCGGCTGTACGATCCCTCGTGAGCCTGCGACCGCATTTCCGGATGCGGTCGCCGTTTCGCAGCCGCTGAAAAACCGCTACCTGACTTCTCGAGCAGAACTCGGGAGGTTCCATGGATAGCGTGTTCATCGGCGTCGATGTCGGCACCGGCAGCGCCCGCGCCGGCGTGTTCGACGCGGGCGGCAACCTGCTCGGAACCGCGAAGCGGCCGATCCGCATCTGGCGCGAGGATGGCTCGATCGTCGAGCAGTCCTCCGCCGACATTTGGGCGGCCATCGTCGCTTCGGTGCGCGAGGCGATGCAACTTTCCGGGGCCGAGCCGCGCGCCGTGCGCGGCATGGGCTTCGATGCCACCTGCTCGCTCGTCGTTCTCGATCCCCAAGGGCGCCCGCTCGCCGTCGGTCCGTCGGAGGATGCCGAGCGCGATGTCGTGGTCTGGATGGACCATCGCGCCATCGACCAGACGCGCCGGATCAACGCGACCGGCCATCCCGTCCTGAAATATGTCGGCGGCGCCATCTCGCCGGAGATGGAGACGCCGAAGCTGCTCTGGTTGAAGGAGCATCGGCCCGAGACGTTCGCCGCGGCGGGACACTTCTTCGACCTCGCCGATTTCCTGTCGTGGCGCGCGACGGGTAGCCTGCAGCGCTCGGTCTGCACCGTGACCTGCAAGTGGACGTACCTCGCGCACGAGGGCCGCTGGGACGCCGACTACTTCCGCACCATCGGCCTCGGCGAACTCGCCGACGAGGGCTTCGAGCGCATCGGCACGGAGATCGTCGATATCGCGACGCCGCTCGGGCAGGGACTGACGCAGCAGGCGGCGGACGAACTCGGGCTGCCGCCAGGCGTGCCGGTCGGCGCGTCGCTGATCGACGCCCATTCCGGCGGCGTCGGCACGCTCGGCGCCAGCCGGCCGAACGGCCATGCCGAAGACCCGTCCGGCGAACTCGCGATGATCATGGGCACCTCGTCCTGCGCGATGGCGCTCACCCGCGACGCGGCCTTCGTCGACGGCGTATGGGGGCCATATCACGGGGCGATGCTGCCGGGTTACTGGCTGCTCGAAGGTGGGCAGTCGGCCTACGGCGCGGCGCTCGACTACGTCGTCGCGATGCATCCGGCCTTTCCGGCCGCGCGCGATGCGGCCGCCGCGGAAGGCGCGTCCGTGCTCGACTTTCTGGAGCGGCGCGCGGTCGCGCTCGCCGGCTCGGTCGAGGAGGCGGCGCGGCTGGCGGAAGGCATCCAGATCGTGCCGGAGTTCCTCGGCAACCGCGCGCCCGAAGCCGATCCGAGGGCGACGGCTGTGCTCGCCGGCCTGACGCTTCAGACCAGCACCGACAGCCTCGTGCGCCTGTTCGTCGCGGCTCTGTGCGGCCTCTGCTACGGCACCCGCCAGATTTTGGAGGCGACGCGCGCCAAGGGCATCGCGATCGACACGGTGGTCGTCAGCGGCGGCGCGGCGCGCAGCGCGCTGCTGCGGCGCATCCTCGCCGATGCCACCGGCTCGAAGGTGGCGCTGCCGGTGACGCCGGAGCCGGTCCTGCTCGGCGGCGCGATGCTCGGCGCGGTGGCCGGCGGCACTTATGCGAACCTGAAGGAAGCGGCCGCCGCGATGTGCCGGATCGGCGAGGAGATCGCGCCGGCCGCCGGCGCGATGGCCGACTTCCATGCGAAGAAATTCGCAGCCTACGAGGTGCTGAAACGCGCCGAGCGCGAGGTTCGGCTGATCATGCAGGACCGCTGAACGCGAGCTGGCAGGTTCAGGAAACGGCCCTCATCGAGGCGTGCACCGCCTCGATGATGCGATTTTGCGTCGCCTCGTCGAGATAGGCGTGCATCGGCAGGCTGACGACCTCCCGGCTCAGCTCATCGGAAACGGGGAGGTCGCCGCCGGCCGCCGGAAAATGCTGGTAGGCGGACTGCCGGTGCAGCGGCTTGCCGTAGTAGATGACGGTCGGCACGCCTTGCCGCTTCATCTCGGTCATGAACGCATCGCGGCGACCGTCCGGAACGCGCACCGTATACTGCGCCCAGGTGGATACCATGCCGTTCGGCAGCGCCTGCGGCGTCACCGCGCCGGATAGCGCGGCGGTATAGCGGCGCGCGATGCGCATCCGCGCCTCGATCTCGTCCGGGAAAATCTGCAGCTTCTCGATCACCACCGCCGCCTGCAGCGTATCCATGCGGGCGTTCATGCCGATCCGGACGTTGTCGTAGCGATCGGCGCCGGAGCCGTGGACGCGCAGCGAGCGCATGACCGCCGCGAGATCCGCGTCGTTCGTCTGCACCATCCCGCCGTCGCCGTAGCAGCCGAGCGGCTTTGCCGGGTAGAAGCTCGTCGCCACCGCGTCGGCCCAGTGCCCGGCCATGTGTCCCTGCGTCGTCGCGCCGAAGCCCTGTGCCGCGTCCGAGAGCACCTTCATCCCGTGCGCGTCGGCGATCCGCCGCACGCTTTCGTAGTCGGCGGCCTGTCCGAACAGATCGACCGGCATGACGCAGGCCGGCCGCAGCTTGCCCTCTCGCCGCACGTCGTCGAGCGCCGCCTGCAGGCTGTCCAGATCGAGGTTGAAGGTGTGCGGCAGGCAATCCACGAAGACCGGCGTTGCGCCGAGCATCGCGACCACTTCCGCCGATGCAGCGAACGTGAAGCTCGGCACGAACACCGCGTCGCCCGGCCGGATGCCCCAGGCGGCCAGCGGCAGCAGCAGCGCATCGGTGCCGGAGCCGCAGGAGATCGTCTCGCGCATGCCGCCGAATTCGCAAAGGGCCGTTTCCAGCTCCTCGACGTCCGGGCCCATGATGAAGGCGCCGGTATCGAAGATGCGCTTGAAGCGCGCCTCGATCCGCTCGCGCACGCGGTCGCGTTGCGGCCCGAGATCGATGAAGGCGATGGGTTGCTGCATGGCGGATCCGAGCGGTTCGTCCGGCGAAGCGGCTAGCGCGTCGCGCGCGAATTTTCAAACGGGGAGGGTGCGCCGGTCGCGTCACGATTTTCGGCATCGGACGGATGCGGCGTGAACGCCCGATCTCTTGACCGCCGATCGCGCAGAAGGCAGCACTCGCACCGAACGGCGGTGAGGGACTCATGAGCTTCGCAATCTACCCAAGCCTGAAGGGCGTGCCGGTGATCGTCACCGGCGGCGCGTCGGGGATCGGCGCGGATGTCGTTCGCGCCTTCGCGGCGCAGGGCTCCAAGGTCGGATTCGTCGATCTCGACGCAGCGCGCGGCGAAGCGCTGGCGGCGGAACTCGGCGGCGGCGAAGCGAACGTCAGGTTCGAGGCGTGCGATCTGCGAGACATCGACGCGCTGCGCAACGCCTTCGCGCGGCTCGGAGCGGCGCATGGCGACGCGCTGGTGCTCGTCAACAACGCGGCGCGCGACGACCGGCACGGCTGGGAGGATGTGACGCCGGACTACTACGACGAGCGGATCGCCACGAATCTCCGCCATATGTTCTTCGCGATCCAGGCGGTCGCACCGGGAATGATCGCCGCCAGAAAGGGTTCGATCGTCAACTTCGGCTCGAATTCGTGGTGGCAGGCTGTCGGCAACATGCCGGTCTACGCCACGGCCAAATCCGCCGTGCACGGGCTGACGCGCTCCTTCGCACGCGATCTCGGCAGGCACCGCATCCGGGTCAACACGGTCGTGCCCGGCTGGGTGATGACCGAGCGGCAGCGGGAACTATGGGTCACCCCGGAGGCCATCGCCGCCAATCTCGAACGCCAGTGCATCCCGGTCGAGATCGAGCCGGTCTATCTCGCGCGGATGGTGCTGTTCCTCGCATCCGACGATGCCGCGATGTGCACGGCCAACAACTACATGGTCGAAGCCGGCTCGATCTGACGCCTCAACCGAGCTTCCGTCCCGCGCCGATATCGAGCTCGTAGACGATGTGTCGCTCCGAAAAGCCGGCAAGCTCGTAGAGCGAGCGCATCGCGGCGTTCGAGCTGGCGGTGCGGCCGACGATGCGGGTGAAGCCTTCCGCTTCGCAGTGCTTCAGCACCTCGCGGAGCAGCACCACCGCTGCGGCCGGACCCGCCGTCCGGCCGTCGACGTAGAAGGAGCGGAAGTCGGCATAGAGGTCGTTGGTGATGAAGTTGCGCCGCGACGCCACCCACGCCCAACCGCAGACCGTGTCGTGCCGCACGGCGACGCGGGTCCAGTCGTCGCCGTAGCGGACGAGCTTGCCGAGCTTCTTCCGGTAATGGTCGAGGTCCGTCACCGCCTCGTCGGCGAAGGATCGGATGGCGATCTCCGCCTCGAACGCCGCGACCGCCTCGATATCTCCCTGCTCCAGCGGGCGGACCACCAGATCGTCCGCCGTCCCGCCGCTTCGTCCGGCACCATCCGCCATTCGCTGAATTCCACTTCCATCGCCGCGGCTTGCCGCCCATCGTCCGGACGCATATAGGCCAGCGGCGAAGATCGCGCTCGGCGAAAGGCTCGCCCCGCCGGTTCACGCATACGATCGGAGCCCGATGAGAATCCGCCAAGTCCTCGCCGACATGCGCAATTGCGACGCCGTGATCGAGGACGAGGTACGACTCCTGGAGGCGGCGATCGCGGCGGCGAAGTCGGTCGGCGCGACGATCATCGGCGAGCACGCGCAGCGCTACGTGCCGCACGGCATCACGCTGATCCTGTTCCTCGCCGAAAGCCACATCATGCTGACGACGTGGCCGGAATACCGGATGGTGCTGGCCGATATCCTGCTCTGCAATCCGGAGATGGACGAGGACCGGGCGATCGACGAGATCGCGCGGCGCCTCTGTCCGAACGGCGTGGTGGAGCGCTCCTTCGTGACGCGGTATATCGAGCCGCTGCCGGCGTGACGGGAACGCCGCCGTTCTGGCGGTTCCTGCCGGATCGGCCTCCGCTGGACCGGGGGGCCGTAGAAGCGGCCGCGGTTGTCGGGAGGGGGCCGCTGTCGCGGCTTCTCCGCGAGGCGCGGGCCGAACTCGGCGCGCACCGGGCGGCTGCGCTCCTGAAAGGTGTGCGATTCGGCCGCCCACTGACGCTGCTCGTCGCCGCGCCGTTTCAGCCGCGCGCTATCGAGGATGCGCTGCGTCTTGCCTTCGCCATCGCCGGCATCGCGGTCGAGCTTCGCGCCGTCGACGGGTTCGCGGCGCTTGCCGGCATTCTGCGCACCGAGGAAGCGCCCGATCTTGCCTGCATCGACATGGCGCTCCTGCCGCTGCTCGGAGCGGACGCCGCGTCGGTCGCCGAGTTGGCGACGGCTCTGGCGGGGCGATGTTCCGTGCCGATCCTCGTGGTATCCGGTGATGGCGATCGTAGCTTGGAGCTGCCGGGGGTCGAAGCCGTGGGACTGGGGCTGGGCGGCCCGGTTATCGACGACCGGTTCGGCAGCACCTTCGGCGCGATCCCGACACCCGAAGCCGCCGATCGCATCGCCGACCTTGCCGCGGCGCGCGCCACTCGTATCCTCGGTACGGCCGCCAAGCTGCTCGTGACCGATTTGGACGGGACGCTGTGGTCAGGCACTCTCGCCGAGGACGGCAAGGCGGGGATCGCGCTCGACACATCCTTCGCGGCAACGTTGAAAGCGCTGGCGGCGGATGGGCTTCTGCTGGCGGTCGCCAGCCGCAACGACCGCCGGGATGTGGAGCGGGTGTTCGCGGACAATCCCGATTGGCCGCTCACGCTGCAAGGTTTCGCCGAGGTGGAAGCCAGCTGGGCGGAGAAGGACGCGCTGGTGGCGACCGTGCTCGGTGAGCTCGGTCTTTCCGCCGAGCATCTGGTGTTCGTGGACGACGATCCGGTCAACTGCGCCAAGGTCGCGACACGCTTCCCGGATGCCGACGTCCGGCTGATCGCAGGCGACCGCGAGGCGTTCGCGCGCACACTGCACGACGATCCGCTGTTGCGGCAGGGCGGGACGGCTTCGGGCGACCGCGTGGAGCAGTATCGCCGCCGGGAGGCCGTCGAGCGGCTACGGAGCGAAACGGCCGACGTATCGGACTTCCTGCGCCGGCTGCGGAGCGCTCTGACAGTGGAGCCGCTGAAGCCGTCGCTGCTGCCGCGCGCCGCCGAACTCGCGTCCCGCGTCAACCAGTTCGCGCTCAACGGCTGGCGGCCGAACGGCGCCGAACTCGCGCACCGCGCTTCGCCGCTCGACTTCATGGTTCGGCTGGACGATGCCTTCGGCGCGCACGGCCTGGTCGGGCTGGTTCTGGCTTCGGTGGAAGGCCGTACGGCGCGGATGGAGGCGTTTTTCCTCAGCTGCCGCGCGCTCGGGCGCGGTGCCGAGGCGGCGATGCTGCAGGCCCTCGGCAGATTGGCGCACGAGGCGGGCTGCACGGAAATTTCCGGCACGATCGAGCATCTTCCGCGCAACGAACCGGCGCGAGCGTACTTTTCGCAATATCTCGACGAGGCGAATGGATCGTCCTGGACGATCCGGCTCGATGCGAAGATGGCTGCAATCGAAGGGACGACGCTCCGATGGGCCAGAACGATGATCTGATCGCCGGCACCGACCGCACCGCCGGGCAATGCACCGTGGCCGGCGATCCGGTCGCGACGAAGATCATCGCGGTCGTCGCGGATGTCCTCGGCGTGGCGAAGGACACGATCGGTCTGGATACGGTCGCTGCCGATGTCGAAGGCTGGGACAGTTTCGGCCACGTCCGCATCGTGCTCGCGATCGACAAGGCCTTCGGCATCGCCCTGTCGATGGGCGCGATCGAGAAGGCGGCGAGCGTCGCCGGGCTGGTGGAGGTCGTGGACGAAGCGCTGAAGGCGCGCTGATCAGCCGGCGACGAGGCCTTCGCGCCGGAACGTGTGCTCGCCGCAGCGCGGGCATCCGTCCCGCTTCAACGCTTCGACGGTCGCGTGCGTTTCGCCCGTGCCGACTACGGTGACGACGCCGCAAGCTCGACAGCGATAGCGTCGGCGGCGCGGCCGTACCTCGCCGGTATAGATCGGCCCCTCGTGCCGCCGCGGCTCGCCGGGCGTTCGCAGTTCGCCGAGCCGCAACTCGATGAATTGGCCGACCGAACCGAGGATCGAGGCTCCGGCATAGCGATTGAAGGACGGGCGTATGCGCGTCGGGGCGAGCCCGAGCGCCGTTACGCATCGCAGCAGCGCAAGCTGGTCCGGAGCCGCAAGATCGCCATAGGACAGGAAAGCCGGCAGGCCGACTTCCTCTCGCATCGCTTCCAGCCCACGCGAAACGAAGAGCTCCATGCCCTCGAGTGTGTAGGGCGGGTCGGTCACGAACAGGTCGAACCGTCCGCGGCAGGCTTCGGGCAGCGGCTCGCGAAGGTCGTGGCGCACCACGCGCACCGGCGCTCCGGTGTGCCCGGCGGCGGCGGCCAGTTGTTCGCAGCGCGCCGCATCGATCTCGAACACGACGATTTCGCGCGGCGGCCCCCCGAAAGCGCCGGCAACGGCGGGGATCGCAACGGACATCGAATCGTCGTCGCCGATCAGCGCGATGCGCCTGCCTTCGACCGCGCCGGCCGCGAACATCGCCTCGGCGCGGCGAACGGCCGTCTCGGCCGTGCAGGGCGCCTGATCGAGCGTCACGTCGATGGGCGGCGGCGCGTTGGCGAGATGGCGCTCCATCGCGGCGAGGGCCGCATGCAGCGCTGGCGGGACGGCGGATCCATCGGCATGAGCGGTCGCGGCCGGTGAAGCGATGCCAGAGGCGAGAGCGAGTTCCGTTTCGCAGAAGCGGCGCCCCGCTCCGCTCAGGCGAACGCCACCGCCTCGTTCCAGCAACCCTGCCGATTCGAGTTCGCGGCGCACCGCCGTCGCGACGGGGAGGGGCAGGCGCACCGCCCTCGCCAGCTCGTTCAACGGCATCGGGCCGGAACGGAGGACGGTGCGCAGCAAGGCGGCGACGCCCTCCGGCCCTTCGCGCAGTTTCGTCGCTTCGGCGACGACGGCAAGGAGCCGGCTATCGGCGTCGGGCTGCATGGCGTTTCCTCGACCCGATCAGGCGAGGGCGTTCGTGACGTCCCGGACGATGCCGACGAGGCCGGATGCGTTCCAGGCGGAGCGGCCGATGAAGAGGCCGTCCACCGGCTCGCGGGTGGCGAGGTCGACGGCGTTCTGCGGGTTGACGCTGCCGCCGTAGAGCAACGGCAGGTCTCGCCCGACTGCCGACCGGAAGAGCTGCTTGATCTCGGCGTGGCGCTCCTCGACGAAGTCCGGCTCGGCCGGGACACCCCGCACCCCGATCGACCAGACCGGCTCGTAGGCGACGAGCACCTGCGGCGTCTCGGCCCCCGTCCAGTCGATCTTGGACAGGGCGATTTCGGTCTGGCGTCGCAGCACCTCGGCCGTCCGGCCGTCGTTGAACTCGTCGATCGTGTCGCCGATGCAGACGAGCGCAACCAGCCCCTGCCGCACGGCGGCAGCTGCCTTCAACGACACGGTCTCGTCCGTTTCCCCGAACATCTCGCGGCGCTCGGAGTGCCCGATCAGCGCCATCTTCGCGCCTGCGTCCTTCGCCTGGGGCGCGGAGATTTCACCGGTGAACTGGCCGGCGTCCTCCCAATGGATGTTCTGCGTGCCGACGAGGACGTTCGTCCCCTTCAGGGCTTCGCTCACGCGGGAAACGGCGAGCGCGGTCGGGATGGCGAAAAGCTGCGCCTTCTCGCAGTCGGCGAATTCGGAACCGCCGAGGACGCGGCAGAACTCGTCGGCCTCCGCGAAGGTCTTGTTCATCTTCCAGTTCGTGCCGATCCAAGGCCGCTTCACCATCATTCCACTCCCGCGTTCGTCCCTTGCCGGTAGCGCGTCCGATGCACCTTCGCCAAGCCCGGCCGGCGACAAACGTGGACGGTTGCCGAATTCGCAACTCGACGGCCGGCGCGATCACGACACATAGGAGGGGCGAGATCGACCGCGCGCTGCGCTGTGCCGGCCGGCGCGGTGGGCGATCGGAAGGAGAGCGAATGCCGGACGACCAGGAACAGCGGCGCATCCTTTCGGAACTCCACGGCACCGGCGGCAGCTCCGATCCCTTCGCCTCCGCCGTCCGCACGACGCGGATGCCGATGATCATCACCGATCCCCGGCAGGACGATAATCCGATCGTCTTCTGCAACGGATCGTTCCTGCAACTGTCGGGCTTCTCGCGGGAGGAGGTGCTGGGGCGGAACTGTCGCTTCCTGCAGGGGACCGGCACGAATGCCGAGGATGTCGCGAAGGTCCGCGAGGCGGTCGAAACGCGCACGCCGATCGAGATCGATCTCCTGAACTACAAGAAGAACGGCGAGAGTTTCTGGAATCGCCTTCTGATCTCCCCCGTCTTCGATGACGGGGAACTGACCTACTTCTTCGCCTCGCAGTACGACGTGACGCCCGAGCGGGAGAGCATGCAGCGCATGCAGCTCGATCAGGCAACGCTCGAAGATGAGATCAGGCAGCGCGTCTTCGACCTGACGCAGAGCGAGGAGCGGCTGAACTTCACGCTCCGCGCCGGCCGACTCGGCTCATGGACGCTCGAGCTAGCGGACCAACGCCTCGTCGCGTCGAACCTTTGCAAGGAAATCTTCGGCCGGGCCGCCAGCGACGGTTTCGCCTACGAGGATCTCATCGGCGCGATCCAGAGCGAGGATCGGTCGCGCTGGCACGACGCCGTCGATGCGGCCGTCGCCGATGGCGGGGATTTCGACATCGAATTTCGCGTCGAGCTGCCAGGCGACGAGGTCCGGTGGGTGGAGGTCCGCGGGCAGCCGAGCTCGGGACCGG
Organism: Plantimonas leprariae; assembly: GCF_008802405.1. Taxonomy (GTDB): domain Bacteria; phylum Pseudomonadota; class Alphaproteobacteria; order Rhizobiales; family Rhizobiaceae; genus Plantimonas; species Plantimonas leprariae. The sequence goes on along the minus strand of NZ_VZDO01000002.1, from coordinate 163,069 downwards.
ACGGCAGGGCGGTAGCGCTGGCCGGCGTCGCGCTGGACGTGACGCAGCGCAAGCGCGCCGAGGAACACCGGTTGCTGCTGGTGCGCGAGCTGAACCACCGGGTCAAGAATACGCTGGCGACGGTCCAGTCGATCGTCCGGCAGTCGCTTCGCTCATCGCGAACCGTCGCGGAAGCGGGGGAGGTGGCGGATTCGCGCATCCGCGCCCTCTCGATGGCCCACGACGTCCTGACGGAGGAAAGCTGGAGCGGCGCGTCGATGGGCGATCTCGTCGCGCAGGCGCTGAAGCCGTTCACGGATGCGGGCAACGATCGCTTCGACATCGGCGGCGATGCCGTCCGGCTGAAGCCGCGCACCGCGCTCGCCATCTCGATGGCGGTGCACGAACTGGCGACGAACGCCGTGAAGTATGGAGCCTTGTCCAACGAGACGGGCACGGTGCGTTTCCGCTGGACGGTCGGCCCGGCGAAGGACGAGCCGATGCTGCACATCCGCTGGGAGGAATCCGGCGGGCCGCCGGTCGAGAAGCCGCGTCAGGTCGGCTTCGGCTCCCGCCTGATCGAACGGGCGCTGGCATCGGAGATCGGGGGAACGACTTCGATCGACTACCGGCCGACGGGTCTGGTGTTCACGGTCGATGCGCCGCTCGCCGGTCTGACGGCGCCGGAAGAGTAGCGGGCGCCCTTAGAAGTCGCCGAACATCAACTGGGCCGGTCCAGTCTTCTTCTTCGGCGCATTCTTCGGCGCAGGCTTGGTCGGCGTGCGGCCGGCGCGGCTGCCGATGGCCGCCTTCTGCCGGTCCATCCGAGCCTTCGCCTTGTCCCGCGCCACGGCTTCCGGTGCGTCGGGATTGCCGCTCAGCCACTTGCCTCGCTTGATGACCTCGTTGACGCGGCCCTGGTTGACACCGACCTCGAAGGCGATCTCCTGCTGCGTCATGCCGGTCTTCTCGTGCATCTCGAGGATGCGGCGCGCGAGATCGGGCGTCATCTTCTTGCCCGTGATGCGCCGCGCCGGGCGAACCGAGCGCTTCGCCCGGTCCCGCTCGCGCAGCACCTCCAGCACCGAAAGCGCCGATGTCAGCCCGTGCTCGCGCAGCGCGTCTTCGAATTCCCGCAAGGTCGTCAAGACGAAAGCCTTTTCCCTGACCGAACCAGCAAATGTCCTCACCGGGAGAATTGGCGCAAAACGAAACGAACACAAGACGTTCCCGCGCGGTCCCCAGCTTTCCGCGGCGGCCGGCGATGGCCGTGGCCCGCCTCTTGCGCGGTCGACAACGGCGGTCTTAATCCCAATTTCGCGGGTGGGCCCGGTCACCTGCCGGAGCGCAGGAACACGGATAAGGGCATGTCGTCCGAGCATAAGCCATTCGCGTCGATCCACAGCCACGGCTTCGTGCGCGTCGGCGTGGCGACGCCGCTGGTCTTCTTGGCCGATCCGCGCCGCAACGCCGAGGCTGCGCTCGAAGCGGCGCGGGAAGCGTCCGGCCGCTCGGTCGATCTCCTGATCTTCCCGGAATTGAACCTTTCCGGCTACGCGATCGACGACCTCCTAATGCAGGATGCGCTGCTCGCCGCCGTGGAGGAGGCGATCGCGCGGATCATTCGTGAGTCACGCGACTTCTCGCCCGTGCTCCTTGTCGGCGCGCCGGTGCGGCGCAACGGGCGCATCTACAACTGCGCCGTCGCGATCGGGCGCGGCCGCATTCTCGGCGTGGTGCCGAAGGTCTATCTGCCGAACTACCGCGAATACTACGAGAAGCGGCAGTTCGCCTCCGGCGCGGGGCTGCGCGGGCTTTCGATCGACCTCACGGGACAGACCGTGCCCTTCGGCTTCGATCTGGTCTTCGCTGCGGAAGACCTCGCAGACTTCACGTTCCACGTCGAGATCTGCGAAGACTACTGGGCGCCGTTGCCGCCCTCGGTCGGCGGGGCGCTTGCTGGCGCGCTGATCCTCTGCAACCTGTCGGCCTCGCCCGTCACCGTCGGCAAGGCGGACGACCGCTCGCTGCTGTCCGCCTCGCAGTCGGTGCGCTGCATGGCGGCCTACGCTTATTCGGCCGCAGGATCCGGCGAAAGCACGACCGATCTCGCGTGGGACGGGCAGGGATCGATCCACGAGATGGGCGAGCTGCTGGCGCAGTCAGAGCGTTTCTCGCGGAACGCGCAGATCATCGTCGCCGATGTCGACGTGCAGCGGATCCGGCTTGAGCGGATGCGCTGCGGTACGTTCAACGACGCCGCGCTGTTCAACGGCCATCCCGAGACGACCTTCCGCACGGTGCGCTTCAAGCACGAGCCGACGACGGCCGATGTCGGACTGGAGCGGCGTCCTCGGCGCTTCCCCTACGTGCCGGACGCGCCGGCCCGCCTCGACCAGGACTGCTACGAGAGCTTCAATATCCAGGTTCACGGCCTCGTCCGCCGTTTCGAGGCGACCGGTGCCGAGCGCATGGTGATCGGCGTTTCCGGCGGGCTCGATTCGACGCAGGCGCTGATCGTCGCGGCGAAGGTCTGCGACCTGCTCGAACTGCCGCGCACGACGATCCTCGGCTACACGATGCCCGGTTTCGCGACCGGCGACGAGACGAAGGGCAACGCCTGGAAGCTGATGCGCGCGCTCGGTATCGAGGCGGCGGAGATCGACATCCGCCCCGCCGCCCGCCAGATGCTCGCCGACATGCGGCACCCCTTTTCGGAAGGGAAGCCAGTCTACGACATCGCCTTCGAGAACGTGCAGGCAGGCCTCAGGACCGATTACCTCTTCCGCATCGCCAACCAGCGGCGCGGCTTTGTCGTCGGCACCGGCGACCTGTCCGAGCTCGCGCTCGGCTGGTGCACCTACGGCGTCGGCGACCACATGAGCCACTACGCCGTCAATGCCGGCTTGGCGAAGACGCTGATCCAGTATCTCATCCGTTGGTCGATCTCGTCCAGGCAGTTCGGGGAGGAAACCTGCGAGGTGCTCCGCGCGATTCTCTCGACGGAAATTTCGCCCGAACTCGTGCCGGCCGACGAGACCGGCGCGATCCAGAGCACGGAAGCGAAGATCGGGCCCTACGAACTGCACGACTTCTTCCTGTTCCATACGCTTCGCTACGGACTGCCGCCGTCGAAGACGGCGTTCCTGGCCTCGCATGCATGGGGCGACGTTGAGCGGGGATCATGGCCGGCCGGCTTCCCAGCCGAAGGCCGCAACGCCTACGACCTGCCGACGATCGCGCGCTGGCTGGAAGCGTTCCTCTTCCGGTTCTTCCAGACGAGCCAATTCAAGCGCAGCGCTATCCCGAACGGCCCGAAGATCACCGCCGGCGGCGCCCTCAGCCCGCGCGGCGACTGGCGCGCGCCGTCCGACAGCGTCGCCGACGCCTGGATCGGCGAACTGCGCGCCGCGCTTCCGGATCTCGCTCGCTAGCGCGACCGGCGCGCTCCCAGGCCGTCAGGATCGTGTCGGTATCGGACAGGTGGATTTGCCGCGCGAAGCGGCTGCCGCAGAGCGTCAGCAGCGCGACGAAGTGGCCGGCCTCGACGGCGGGGAGGACCGCCGCAAGACTGCTTCCGTTCGTCGGCATGCTGCCGCTCGGTACGAGAATGCGGAGGGTCGGCCGCGCTCAGGCGACGCCGGCGCCGCCCGTCACGCCGTAGACCTCGCCGGAGATGTAGCTGCCTTCCTGGCTCGCGAGCAGCACGTAGACCGGCGCGATCTCAACCGGCTGGCCCGGGCGGCCGTACGCGCTCTCCGCCCCGAACTTCATCACCTTCTCCGGCGGCTGGCCGCCGCTCGACTGCAATGCCGTCCAGAACGGACCGGGGGCGACGACGTTGGCGCGGATGCCCTTCTCCATAAGCTGCTTCGCCAGCGCCTTCGTGTAGGCGACGATGCCGGCCTTCGTGGTCGCGTAGTCGAGGAGGATCGCCGATGGCTCGTAGGCCTGCACCGACGCTGTCGTGATCACCGACGCCCCGGGCGGCAGATGCGGAACCGCCTCCTGCGCGATCCAGTGCATCGCGTAGAGGTTGGTCTTCATCGTCTTGTCGAAGTCCTCCGATGAGACCTTCGAGATGTCCTCGCGGTTCTGCTGCCGGCCGGCATTGATGACGAGGATGTCGAGCCCGCCGAGTTGCGCCACCGCGTCGGCGACAAGCTTGCGGGCGTTCGCCTCGACCGTGATGTCGGTCGGCAGTGCCACGGCCTTGCGCCCTTCGGCCTCGATCAGCGCGATGACCTCCCTCGCGTCGGCCTCCTCGTCCGGCAGATAGACGATCGCGACATCCGCGCCCTCGCGGGCATAGGCGATCGCGGCGGCACGCCCGATGCCCGAATCGCCGCCGGTGATCAGCGCCTTGCGATCGGTGAGCTTGCCCGAACCCTTGTAGCTTTCCTCGCCATGATCCGGCTTCGGGTCCATCTTCGCCGCCTCGCCGGGCACGGGCTGCGGTTGGCGCGGGAAGGGCGGCTGCGGGTACTGCTTGCGGGGATCCTGCATGGTCAGCCGATCGGCCATGGTTCGTTCCTTATTGGCGGTGAAAGCAGTCGAAACCCGCCCAAGCGAGCCGATGTTCCGGAAGACGGGGGTGCGGCTTGTTAGCCGGCCGCAAAGCTTGACGTCCCGGCCGGCGGTCCCGACAAGGAGCCACCAAAGGGAGAACAGCCGTTCCGTGCCTGTCGCCGTCTTCGATCTCGATGGTACGCTCGTCGATACCGCGCCCGATCTCTGGGCCAGCCTGAACCATTGCCTCGTCGAGGTCGGGCTGCCGCCGACGACGCTGGAACTCGTCCGCCCGCATGCCGGGCACGGTGCGAAGGTGATGCTGCAGCATGCCTATACGCATGCCGGCCATCCCCTGTCCGAGCAGGAAGCCGATGGGCAGCTCGCGCGTTTCCTCGCCTATTACGAAGCGCATATCGCCGATGCTTCGGCGCCTTTCCCAGGCGTCGTGGAGGCGATGGAGCGGCTGCGCAGCGCCGGCTACCGGCTGGCCGTCTGCACCAACAAGACGGAACGGCTGTCGCGCCTGCTGCTCGATACGCTTGGTCTGTCGGACCGTTTCGCCGCGATCTGCGGAGCAGACACCTTCGCGCGCCGGAAACCGGACCCGGTGCATCTGCTCGGCACCATCGAGCGGGCAGGGGCCGCGCGCGAGGAGGCGATCATGATAGGCGACACCGCGACCGATACGGATGCGGCCGTCGCGGCTCGCGTCCCCTCGATCCTCGTCGACTTCGGCTACGCTCCCGACGAGCGGGCGCGCCGCACCGCCGACGCCGTGATCGAGACCTACGACGATCTCGACGCCGACCTGTGCGATCGCCTGATCGAACGGCACGGCCGCGATTGACGCTGCGCCCCGCGGCGGATTATATCGCCCGGACCGCGGCGGTTCGTACCGCGCGCCGGGCGCGTAGCTCAGCGGGAGAGCACCTCGTTCACACCGAGGGGGTCACAGGTTCGATCCCTGTCGCGCCCACCATTCAACTGTTCGACACCGATGATCCTCGAATTAGCGGCCGGTGCGCGTCGACGCGCACCGCAAGCCGCGATGCGAGCGGAAACTGGATAACCCCGGTCGAAACGACCGGTTTTCAGCGTTGGGCGACTGTCGCTTGTGTTGCCAGCAAATCGGCTGGCTCGATTTTTAGAACGTCACGGCGTCTCACGACCGAGCCGATGATTATGCTTCACTTTCCCCGTGGCACGACCCGTCGATGCGCAATTGCTTGACGTCGCTCCACGCCGCGTCTTCTTCCTGCGTCCGTAACAACCGAGGTTCGACCATGCAGCTCAAGGATCCGACGCTTTTCCGCCAGGCCGCGCTGATCGGTGGCGAATGGCATGAAGCCCGCGGCGAAGGCATCGCCGTCACCGATCCGGCGACGGGCGGGGTGATCGGACACGTGCCCAAACTCGGTGCGGCGGAAACGCGGGCCGCCATCGCGGCGGCCGAAGTCGCCCAGAAAGGTTGGGCCGCGCGCACCGCCAAGGAGCGCGGTGCGATCCTGCGCCGCTGGTACGAACTGATGATGGCCAACCAGGACGATCTCGGCCGTATCCTGACGCTCGAACAGGGCAAGCCGCTGGCCGAGGCCAAGGGCGAGATCGCCTATGGCGCGAGCTTCATCGAATGGTTCGCCGAAGAGGGCCGCCGCGTCTACGGCGACATCGTGCCCGGCCACCAGCCGGACAAGCGCATCCTGGTGATGAAGCAGCCGATCGGCGTCGTCGCGGCGATCACGCCGTGGAACTTTCCGAACGCGATGATCACCCGGAAAGCCGGACCGGCGCTGGCGAGCGGCTGCGCCATGGTGCTGAAACCCGCCGCGCAGACGCCGTTCTCGGCCATCGCGCTCGCCGTTCTCGCCGAACGTGCCGGCCTGCCGAAGGGTTTGTTCAGCGTCGTCACGGGCTCGGCCCGCGAGATCGGCGCGGAGATGACGGCGAACCCGGTGGTGCGCAAGCTGACCTTCACCGGCTCGACCGAGGTCGGGGCCGAGCTCTACCGGCAGTCGGCGCCGACAATCAAGAAGCTCGGACTGGAGCTCGGCGGCAACGCGCCCTTCATCGTCTTCGACGATGCCGATCTCGACGCGGCGGTGGAAGGGGCGATCATCGCGAAGTTCCGCAACAACGGGCAGACCTGCGTCTGCGCCAACCGCCTCTACGTGCAGGAGGGCGTCTACGAGGCCTTCGCCGAGAAGCTCGCCGGCGCGGTAGCGAAGCTGAAGACCGGCAACGGCTTCCAGGAAGGCGTGACGCTTGGGCCGCTGATCGACGCGGCGGCGCTCGCCAAGGTCGAGGAGCACGTCGCCGACGCGACGGGCAAGGGCGCGCGGGTGGTCGAGGGAGGCAAGCGCCACGCGCTCGGCGGCACGTTCTTCGAGGCGACGGTGATCGCCGACGTCACGGCCGAGATGGCGATGGCGCGGGAGGAAACCTTTGGGCCCGTCGCGCCGCTCTTCCGCTTCCGCGACGAGGCCGATGTGATCCGGCAGGCCAACGATACCGAGTTCGGCCTCGCCTCGTACTTCTACGCCAAGGACCTCGCGCGTGTGTTCCGCGTCGCCGAGGCGCTGGAATACGGCATGGTCGGCGTCAACACCGGCCTGATCTCGACCGCCGAAGCGCCGTTCGGCGGCATGAAGTCCTCCGGCCTCGGCCGCGAAGGCTCGCGCTACGGCATCGAGGAGTTCACCGAGATCAAATACGTCTGTCTCGGCGGCATCTCCTAGCAAAGCGACGGTCGCATCCCGGGCACCGGTGCTTCGTCCACCTTCGGAGATCGCATCCGGCAGGGTTTCGGAAACCATGTCGGCGGGCGGCCATCGCCGCGCCCTTGCTTCCATCGGTCGATGCGCCGACACTTGCCGCTTGCGACGATCGGAGGGCGGCGGATGCGCTGGACGCTGGCTATCGTGTTGGCGGGACTGTTCGCGAGTGCCGCCCGCGCCGATGAGGGCGGACCGCGCTACGAGATCCGGCCCGGCACGCTGTCGGGCCTGCCGGCGACCGCCCCGAACTCGACGCCGCCGGTGACGATCCTCCTCGACCATCAGACCGGCCGGACATGGCTGCTCGCGGTGATCGACGGCGAGGTGCGATGGCAGGCGCTGCCGTTCGGCAAGGGCGATTCGGCCGACGTCATGCCGCCGATGGCGAAATCGGATCTTTCCGACCGCGAGTTGCGCGGCGGCGGAATCTACAAGCCCTAGCTCGCGCTCCGGAAGGCCGCCTCTAGCCGCCCGCGCAAGTCGGCGACTTCGAGAGAACGGGTGGTGTCGATCTCGAAATATCGACCGAAGCCGAGCGGTCGCGCGCGGTCGGCCAGCTCGACCAATTCCGGCACATAGTCCGCGCCCGGATGCCCCGGCAGTCGGAGCGCCGCGCGCTCGCCGTAGCGCCGGCCGATGACCTCCGGCGGGGCCGAGCACCAGATTTCCGTGAGCGCATCGACGCCGGCATCCGCGATCAGGGCCTCGATCCAGTCCCGCGGCTGGAAGCCGAACCAAGCGTCCATGATCGCGGTGGTTCCGGCCGGCGCTTCTTTCACGAGCGCGAACATCGCTCGCATGCTGGCGCGGCCGAGCTTGCGATTGAACGGTCGGTCGACGCCCTCGATCTCTTCGAGGAAGGGGTTCTTCACCGTGTCCAGCGACAGGACCGGCCAGCCGGTCTCACGCGACAGCGCATGCGCGACGCCGCTCTTGCCGCTCGCCGGGACGCCGTTGACGATGACCAGCCGTTTGATGCGAGCCGGACCGGGGAGGCTGGCGAGCGCCGCGCCGATGGCACCCGCTTCGTCGCCGAGCGCGGCGGGGACGACTCGGCTTTCGTACCAGGAGGGCGCCGTCTCGACACCGGCCAACGCCTCGAACGCCGCCCGACCGAGCCCGCCACCGAGCACCACGACCTCGGGGTCGAGCGCTGCGACGAGGCCGTCGATCGCCACGCGCAGCGGCGCGGCCCAGGCATGGAGCACGCGGCGCGCCGCGTCGTCGCACCGCTCGCGCAGCGACAGGAGTTCCGCCGCGGTCGTGCCGATCGGGAAGCCGCCGTCAGCGATGTGCCGGCCGAGCGCCGTGCCGGACGACACGGTCTCGACGCAGCCGCGCCGGCCGCAGACGCAGGGCAGCCCGCGCGGGTCGACCGGCACGTGTCCAAGCTGGCCGGCCGTACCGCGGGCGCGGACGATGTGGCCGCCTTCCATGATCGCCCCGCCGATGCCGGTTCCGATCGTCAGCATCACGACGTTCCGCGCGCCCGCCGCGGCTCCGACGGCGCATTCGGCGACGAGCGCCATCGAGCAATCGTTGTCGACCGTGACGGGACGGCGGAAGCGCTGCTCGATCTCGTCCGCGAGGTTCACTTTCGAGAGATCGACGTAGCCGCCGGACAGGACGCGACGGCTCGCGAAGTCCACCCTTCCGGGGATGCCGATGCCGATCCCGGCAACCGAGGCGTCGTCGACCTGTTCGATCAGGCGTGCGATGCGGTCGAGTACCGACGCGGCATCGGCAGCGCTCGGTGCCTTCGCATGCTGCTGAATCGCGCCATCGCGCGAAACCCGCGCCGCGCGCAGATGCGTGCCGCCGATGTCGATGCCGATCGCCGTCCTCGGCGTCATGCCACCTTGGCGGCCGGCTCGCGATGCCGGGCGATCGCCGCCTGGATTTGGCGAAGCCGCGGGACGGCGACCGTCTCCAGCCGCATCCGCGTTTCGGCACGGTCGAGCGAGATGCAGTCCTTCCACAGCGAGCGGCCGGCAATGACGCCGGACGCACCGTTCCGCATGGCGGTCTCGACCTGACCGAGGAAGGTCTCGTGGTCGACGCCGGCCGACAGCACCGCCCACGGAACGTCGCCGGCGAGTGCCGTCACCGCCGCGCAGGATTCCGCCGAGCCGGGGTAGGGGATCTTCAGCACCTTCGATCCGAGTTCCAGGCAGATGCGGGAGCCGCCCTGGATCAGCTCCGGAATCTTCGCCTTGTATTCCTCGGCGCTCTCGCCTTCGAGCGCGTAGGTGAGGAACTCGACCACCAGCAGCAGGTCCTCCCGCGCGAAGTCCGCGATCGTCTGTTCGAGGATCGCGATGTTGTGGGTGTTCGCCGCCGGCGTGTCGGAGCGGAGATACACCATGATCTTGCCACCCGTGCCGCCGAGCGCGCGGACCCGGCGCGCGTCGACGCCCTCGACCAGCTTGGAAAGGCGGTAGCCTTCCGGCGAGGTGTCCCAGCCGGACGCATCGAGCCCGATCAGCAGCGCCGTATCGCGCGCCAGCACCGCGTCGTCCACGAGGTGCGGCACGGCGCAGACGGGATCGACGAGCACGCAAGACGCCTGGCTCGCCAGATAGCGCGTGATGTCCGCCTTCGTATGGCCGAGCACGTCGTTGCCGATCCGCGCCTGCGCCTCCGGGTCGCTCGCCAGAAGGGTGCGCATGCCGCCGCGCTGATCGCAGGCGATCACCATCATCGCACCGTCCGGCCCGCAGATCTGATGGTAGCCCCGCAGTTCGGCCGTGGTCATGCGTGAAGGCATGGGTCCTCTTCCCGTATTGTCGCGGAACCGCGAACGCGTTCCACGATAGGCGCATGCGATTGCGCGGGTGGTCGCCTTGCGGTAGGATGTAACATATTGCTGAAAGGAATTGCAAGCTGCCCGTCTCGCTTCCGCCCGATCAGAACGCTTCGCGATCCACGTTGCACATGGTCGCGAAGCTTCACTACGAGGCCGAACTCAGTCAGGTGGACATCGCCAAGCGGCTCGGCGTCTCCGCCGCCACCATCTCGCGCCTGCTGCAGCGGGCGCGGGCGGAAGGGATCGTGCGGATCGAGGTGCGCGATCTCGCGGCCCCGGACGAGCTGGTCCGCGATCTGACGAGTAAGCTCGGCTTGAAAGCCGCTGCAGTCGTCGAAACGCCCGGCGCCCCGATGCTCGACAGGCTGGCCGAGCCGGTCGGAGAACTGCTCGGCCAAGCGGCTTTGAAGCCCGGATCGACGGTCGCCATCGGCTGGGGCCGGGCGGTCCGTGCCGTCGTGGAAGCGAAGCTGCCAAGCTTCGCCGGCGTGCGGGTCGTGCCGGCGACCGGCGGAATGCAGCAGCACGCACCACATTTCCAGGTGAACGAGTTCGTCCGGTTCGCGGCAGAACGTTTCGGGGGCGCGCCGCATTTCGTCCACGCGCCCTACCTGCCGTCTGCCGCGACCCGCGAAGCGTTCCTCGCCGATCCCGCCATCGCCGAAGGCGTCGGCCTCTGGGATCATGTCGACGCCGCGCTCGTCGGCATCGGCCTGCCGCATTCGAAGAACGCGCCCGACGCCAGCGCGGCGACGCCCGACGAGCAGGCGCTCGGCGATGCCGCCGGTGACGTGATTCGCCACTATTTCGATGCAGCTGGCCGGCTGATCGAATGGGAAGGCGAGCGGCGGATGATCGCGATGTCCGCGACGCAGCTCCGCCGGGTTCCGCTCGTCATCGGCGTCGCCGCCGGTGAGAACAAGGCCATCGCGATCCTCGGCGCGGCACGCGCGCGGTTGATTTCGGCGCTTGCCACCGACGCCCGCACGGCCGAGGCGGTGCTCGCGAGAGCCGAAGCCAGGAAGTCCGACTGAAATTGTTTGCAGAAACGATTTGCACTTGACGTTCGGCATTCGCCGAATGAATCATGCCGGAACGCGAAGCAACCCGGTTCGGGCCTCGGGAAGCATGTGTGGGAGCGCATGCGGAGGAATCGCTCGCGGGGAGGGAATCATGGAGCGTCGTTCGATTCTGAAGGCCGGCGTCGGGCTGGCCTTGGCACTGTCGGTCGGCATCGGCTCGGCGGCGCATGCGCAGGGCAAAAAGTACACGATCGCCCTCATTCCCGGGCTGACCACCGACGCCTTCTACATCACCATGAACAAGGGCGCGAAGGCGGCCGCCGACGCGCTCGGCGTCGACCTCGTGTTCCAGGGCGGCCCGGAGTTCAGCCCGACGACGCAGGTGCCGGTGCTGGACGCGATCATCGCTCGCAAGCCCGACGCGATCCTCATCGCCCCGACCGACGTGACGCAGCTCGTCGAGCCGCTGAAGAAGGCGCAGGACGCCGGCATCCCGGTGATCACCGTCGACACGTTCATCGGCACCGGCAAATACCAGACGGGTTCAGGCGACGCCGACTTCCCGCTCTCCTACATCGCCTCCGACAACGTCATGGGCGGCCGCATGGCGGCCCGTGCCTTGGCCGACGCGATCGGCGAGGGCGGCGGCAAGGTCTACGTGTCGAACGTCAAGCCCGGCATCTCCACCACTGACCAGCGCGAAGAGGGCTTCAAGGCGGAGATGAAGGAGAACCATCCGAACATCACCGTGCTCGAAACCCAGTTCAACGAGAACGACGCGAACCGCGCCGCCTCGCAGCTCCAGGCGGTCTATGCCCGCAACTCGGACCTGAAGGGCGTGTTCGGCGCGAACCTCTTCTCCGCCATCGGCGCCGGCAACGGCGTGCAGCAGGCGGGCCAGACCGGCAACGTCAAGGTGATCGCCTTCGACGCCCCGACCTCGATCGTCGACAACATCAATTCCGGCCTCGTGGACGCGGCCATCGCGCAACACCCGGCCGAGATCGGCTATTTCGGCGTCATGTCGGCCTACGCCCATCTCACCGGCCAGTCGATTCCGACAGCCATCGGCACCGGCTTCACCATCATCAACAAGCAGAACGTCTCCGACCCGAACGTCGCGAAGTACGTCTACTCGGACTGATCCGCCCACCAGCGCGGGGCGGGCGGCGGACGATCTCGCCGCCCGCTGCCGTATCCGATCGTCGCCGCCGCGCGACCCTGCCGACGGATGATCCATGACCGCTTCCGAACCGCCGGCCGAGGCCGAGACCTACGCCGCGCCCCAGGCCGACCATGCCGATCCCGCGCGCACGCTGGTGCAACGGATCGCCGACCTTCGCGCCTGGCTGTTCCTGCTGGCGCTGCTGATCGGCTTCGAGCTGTGGGCGCGGGCGGATTTCGGCGGGACGTTCGTCTTCAGCTCCTACAACGTCCAGTCGATCGCGATCTTCGCGGTCGCCCCGCTGCTTCTCGCCATCGGCCAGACATTCGTCATCATCTCCGGCGGCATCGACCTTTCGATGGGCTTCATCATGGGGCTGGCGGCCGTCGTCGTGGCACATGTCGCGAACGCGGCCGGCGCGGCGCTGCCGTTGCCGGCGGCGGTGCTGGTCGGGGCGGTCGCCGCGGTGGCGGTCGCGTGCATCCCCGGCTTCGTGAACGGTCTCCTCGTATCGCGCCTGCGCGTGCCGCCCTTCATCGGCACGCTCGGCATGTTCGGCGTCGCGCGCGGCGTCGCCTTCCTTCTTGCCGGCGGCACCACGGTGCCGGTGCGCAACTCCTTTCTTGCGACGCTCGGCAACGGGCGCTTCCACGGCATCCCCTGGATCGTGATCGTCACGGCGGTTTTCGTCCTCATCATGCACTACCTGCTGAGCCAGACGCGCTTCGGCCAGCACAACTACGCGATCGGCGCGAACGTGCAGGCCGCGCGCCGATCGGGCATCGACATCAAGTGGCACCTGCTTCGCCTCTATGTCCTGTCGGCGATGTGCGCCGGGGTGGCGGGCGTGCTCTATACGGCGCGCTTCTCGGCCGGCGCGGCGCAGGCGGGCGAGCCGCTGCTGCTCGACTGCGTCGCGGCGGTGGTAATCGGCGGCGCGAGCCTCTTCGGCGGCTCCGGCACGATCCTCGGCACCGTGGCGGGGGCGCTAGTGATCGCGGTGATCCAATACGGCCTCGTCTTCGTCAACGTCGAGCCGTTCTGGCAGTTCATCTCGGTCGGCGTCGTGATCATCATCTCGGTGCTGATCGATCAGGCGCAACGCCGCTTCAGCGGAGGGCGCGTCGATGAGTGAGACAGCGAAGGGCGAGGCTCTCCTTGAAGTCCGCAACCTGTCGAAGCATTTCGGCGCGGTGCGCGCGCTCGACGACTTCTCGATGTCGATCGGGCCGGGCGAGGTCGTGGCCCTGGCCGGCGACAACGGCGCCGGCAAGACGACGCTGATCAAGGCGATCTCGGGCGTCTACAAGCCGACCGCCGGCGAAATCCGGCTGAAGGGCGAGCCGGTGCATTTCTCGACGCCGCAGGACGCGCGCGAGAAGGGGATCGAGACGATCTATCAGGACCTCGCCCTTGCCGACAACCTGACGATCGGCGCGAACATCTTCCTTGGCCGCGAGCCGATGACGAAGCGTTTCGGCTTCCTGCCGGTGCTGGACCGCAGGAAGATGGCGACGGCGGCGCGCGAGACGATGGCGCTCCTCGACTTCCACGTCTCCCGCATGGATGCGCCGGTCTCGAACTTCTCCGGCGGCCAGCGCCAGGCCGTCGCGATCGGCCGCGCCGTCTACTGGAACGCGCAGATCCTGATCATGGACGAACCGACCGCCGCGCTCGGCGTGCCCGAGCAGCGCAAGGTCCTGTCGCTGATCCGCCAGCTTAAAAGCCAGGGGCGGGGCGTCATCTTCATCTCGCACAACCTCCAGGACATTTTCGCCGTCTCCGACCGCATCGTCGTGCTGCGCCGCGGTGTCCAGGCCGGTGCGCGGCGAATCTCCGAGACGACGCACGACGAGGTCGTGAAGCTGATGGTGGGCGGCTAGCGGCCGCCTGAGCGAAGGGTTGCGCGACGCGGCGACCCGGCTAGTTTCCGGATCGAGCAGGAGCCGCCCATGACCGGACATGCGCCAACCCTATCGGTGAACGTCAACGCGATCGCGATGCTGCGAAACCGGCGCGACCTGCCGTGGCCGGACGTCGCGCGATTCGCGCGCATCGCGCTGGAGGCCGGCGCGGCCGGCATCACCGTGCATCCGCGTCCCGACCAGCGGCACGTTCGCTTCTCGGACCTGCCGGTCCTGGCACGGCTCGTCGCCGAGCACGGGCAGGGGGCGGAGTTCAATATCGAGGGTTATCCGTCCGAGGACTTCCTCGAACTCGCGCTTGCCAACCTGCCGCATCAGGCGACGCTCGTTCCGGACGATCCGGCGCAGTCCACCTCCGATCATGGTTGGGACTTCGCGCGCCACGAAGTCTTCCTGACCCGTACCGCCGCCCGCCTGAAGGCGGCGGGTATCCGCGTTTCGCTCTTCGCCGATCCGAGCCCCGTGGCGCTCGACATCGCCGCGCGCACCGGCGCGGACCGCGTCGAGTTCTACACGGGACCCTACGGCGCCACCCATTCCGATCCTGCGGCCCGCGAGCGGGAACTCGACACGCTCGGCAAGGGCGGCGACCGCGCCGTCGAGCTCGGCCTCGGCGTCAATGTCGGCCACGACCTGACATTGGAGAACCTGCCGGCGCTCGTCGCCCGCATGCCCTACGTCGCCGAAGCGTCGATCGGGCATGCCCTGACGGCCGACGCACTCGAACTCGGCATGGCCGGAGCGGTGCGGGCCTATCGCGAGGCGCTCGCCGGCGCGGCGTAGCTTCAACAGGACGTCCGGCGGCATTTCACAGGCCGGCCGTCATCGGCTAAACCGAGCGAGCCGAACCAACAGTATCGGCGAGGGAGGATAGCTTCGATGACCGACGCGGCGTCGCTGAAGGACAAGGCGGGCAGGGCGGCGCTCGAATACGTCTCGGACGGCATGCGGCTCGGCATCGGCACCGGGTCCACGGCCGAGTGCTTCGTCCGCGCGCTCGGCGAGCGGGTTGCCGGCGGCCTCAGCATCGTCGGCGTCGCGACATCGGAGCGGACCGCGCGGCTTTGTGAGGAGTTGCGCATCCCGACCGCCAGCCTCGACGAGATGCCGGAACTCGATCTCGCGATCGACGGGGCCGACGAGGTCGACCCGGAGCTTCGGCTGATCAAGGGCGGCGGCGGCGCGCTTCTGCGCGAAAAGATCGTCGCGGCGGCCGCCTCGCGCTTCATCGTCATCGCGGACGCGACGAAGCGCGTCGACGTGCTCGGCGCCTTTCCGCTGCCGATCGAGGTGAACGGCTTCGGGCTGACGGCCACCTATCTCGGCATCCGCCGGGCGGCGGAACGGCTGGGGCTCGCGGGCGAAGTCCGGCTGCGGCAGAGGGGCGGCGAGGCCTTCATCACCGACAACGGCCATCTGATTCTCGACGCATCTTTTGGCCGCATTCCGAACGCAGAAGCGCTTTCGGAAGCGCTGCACGGCGTTCCAGGCGTCGTCGAACACGGCCTGTTCCTGGGGCTCGCCGGCGCGGCGGTGATCGCGGGCGATGACGGCGTCGAGATCCTCGGCCAAGCCTGACGCCGCGCGATGGAGCGATCCATGCCGATCTGCGTCGCGGAGGGTCGCACGGGACTTGCGGCCGCGCCGGCCGATTGGCTAGGAACGCGCGATCAGGGATTTTCAGGGCGCGAGCCGCCCGGCCAATGGAGACAGGACTGTCATGGTTCCTTTTGAAACGATCCGGCGCGGCGTCCTGTCGGCGGCGGTCATCGCCGTCGCGGCGGCGTGCACGCCGGCCGTCGCGCAGGAGGTGGCCCCGTCCCATCTCGCGGCGGCTCGGGCGGCGGTCGACGCGATCGATTCCACGGAGCAGTTCGACAACATCCTGATGAACGCGGCGACGCAGATCAAATCCGACCTGATCGGCAGCAACCCCGACATCCAGCCGCAGATTTCCGACATGGTGGACGAGAAGGCGCTGGCGCTCGCGCCGCGGCGCGCCGACCTCGAAACCGAGGTTTCGCGCATCTACGCCAAGCTCTTCACCGAGGCCGAATTGCAGTCGATCGCCGACTTCTACAATTCCGACGCCGGCAAGAAGCTGCTCAAGCAGGGACCCGTCGCGTCCCGCGAGATGCTGGCCGCGGCCGATGTCTGGTCGAACGGCATCATGCGCGATCTTCGCCGCAGCTCGGCCGAAGGCATGACGCAGCTTCTCTCCCAGAACGGCGGCGGCGCGGGCGCGCCGGCCCTGCCGACGACCGGCGCGGTGGACGGCGGCGCGACGTCCTCCTCGCAGTAAAGGCACAGACCGGAACAGCGATCGCGAAGGGCGGCCGAACGGGCCGCCCTTCGCGTTTCGACCAATCGTTTCGAGCAGTTCGTGAAAGGTCCGCACGCGTGAGCCACAGCTACGACTACGATCTGTTCGTCATCGGCGGCGGCTCGGGCGGAGTGCGCGCGGCCCGTCGCGCCGCCATGCTCGGCAAACGCGTCGCGATCGCCGAGGAATATCGCTACGGCGGCACCTGCGTCATCCGCGGCTGCGTGCCGAAGAAGCTGCTCGTCTACGCCTCGCAGTTCTCGGAAGCCTTCGAAGACGCGCCGTCCTTCGGCTGGACGGTCGGCGAGACGAGCTTCGACTGGCCAACGCTCATCGCGAACAAGGACAAGGAGATCGCCCGGCTCGAGGGCATCTATAGAGCCAACCTCGACAAGGCAGGGGTCGAGACGCTCCGCTGCCGTGCGGTGCTGGATGGCCCGCACGAGTTGCGCCTGTCGGACGGCGACCGGCGCGTCACCGCCGACACGATCCTCGTCGCGACCGGCGGTCGCCCGGCGCGGCATCCGCATCTGCCTGGCGCGGAGCACTGCATCACCTCGGACGAGGCGTTCCATCTGGAAGCGCTGCCGCGATCGATCGTGATCCTCGGCGGCGGCTATATCGCGGTCGAATTCGCCAACATCTTCCACGGCCTCGGGTCCGAGGTGACGCTGGTCTATCGCGGCAAGGAGATCCTGAACGGCTTCGACGACGAGCTTCGGGCGGAACTCCACCGTGCGATGGCCGAGAAGGGCATCCGCATCCTCTGCCACGAGATGCTGGAATCGGTCGAGCAGCGCGAGAACGGCAGGCTCTGCGCGCAGCTTTCCGGCGGCGAGGCGATCACCGCCGATCAGGTGATGCTCGCCATCGGGCGACAGGCGAACACGGAGAACCTCGGCTGCGAGAAGGCGGGAATCGAACTCGACGAGCGCGGCGGCGTGAAGGTCGACGGCTATTCCCGAACCAACGTCCCGCACATCTTCGCCGTCGGCGACGTGACGCACCGCGTGCAGTTGACGCCGGTCGCGATCCACGAGGCGATGTGCTTCGTCGAAACGCGGTTCCGCGACAACCCGACCGAGCCGGACTTCGAGGCCATCGCCACCGCCGTGTTCTCGCAGCCGGAGATCGGCTCGGTCGGCATGACGGAGGAGAAGGCGGCGCGCGATATCCGCGACGTCGACGTCTATCGCGCGAAGTTCCGGCCGATGCGGCAGGTGCTGACGGCACGCGTCGAGCCGACGATCATGAAACTCGTGGTGAACGCTTCGACACGACGCGTCGTCGGCGCGCACGTGCTGGGTCCCGATGCCGGCGAAATGGGACAGCTCCTCGGCGTCGCCGTGAAGGCGCGGCTGACGAAGGAGGATTTCGATCGGACCATGGCGGTTCACCCGACCGCGGCGGAAGAGCTCGTGACGATGTACGAGCCGAGCTGGCGGATCCGGAACGGCGAGCGTCTGGAAGGGTGAGCGAGGCCGGGCGCGCTCCGATCCACCCGGACGATCCGGATTTCCGTCGTCTGGCGGAGGAGGGACGGGTCGTCGCCTATTTCGGCTACGGGTCGCTGGTGAACCGCGACACGCTGCGCACGCGCTTCCTGGCCATTCGCCGGGCGAGCGTTGCGGGTTGGCAGCGCTTCTGGCTGCCTCGTCTGGAAGTCGGCATCGCCCTCCTTTCCGTTCGCGCCGAGCCGGATGCCGCGATCGACGGGGTGGTCGTCTACGACCTCGCCGACAACCTCGCGGCCGTCGACGAGCGGGAGGCCGGCTACCGGCGGCGAACCGTTCTCCCGCAGACGCTTTCCGTCGAGGCTCCGCCGCCCTTCGACCTGCCGGTCTACATCTATGAGGCGATCCGGCCCGACGAAACGGCGGCGGAAAGGCACTCGTCGATCCTGCAATCCTATCTCGACGCGGTCATGCAGGGCTTTCTCGCGGTTCATGGCGAAGCTGGGCTTCGGCGTTTCGTCGCCGATACACAAGGTTTTGAGACGACGTTGATCCCGGATCGCAGCGCGCCGCGCTACCCGCGCGCCGTGGTTCCGCAAACCGGCGAAACGGAGCTTTTCGACCGCCTGCTGCGGGAGCGGGGCGTTCGTTTTCCGACCGGATAGCCGAACTGCGACGGGGCGTTAGTGGCGGCGCGAACGCGTTGGGCCAACCTTCCTCGCCGCCGCAGTTGTTGTGACGGTCGCTCCCGCTCCATGCGCGTTTCGATGGTGAAAGACGAGGGAACTACTCCGGCTGAAAAGAATTAGCCTTTCGAACGACCGGAACCCGGCGCGGCGGATACTTCGACGCGCTCGGCGCACCCGGGATGAAGCGCTGCTTCCAGGAGAACTTCCATGAAGAACATCGTTCTCGCCATGCTTATTGGGTCGTCCGCACTGGTAACGGTGCCGGCGCTGGCGCAAACGAGCGACGCGAGCCCCGCGGCTCCCGCACCAGCGGCGCCCGCCGCCAACGACACGGCGAGCACCGCCGCGCCCGCCATGGCAGCGACTCCCGGCGACTTCGTCACGAAGCGCGAGGCGAATCAGTTCCTCGCGTCGAACATTCGCGGCGCGAACGTGATGGGTCCGCAAAACGAGTCCATCGGCACGGTCAGCGACATGATCATCGGTGAAGACGGAAGGCTGGCCGCCGTGACGGTCGATGTCGGCGGCTTCCTCGGTATCGGCGCCAAGACGGTCGCCATTCCGGCGGACGGGCTGAAGTACGTGCCGGTCGCGGCGACTACCAGCGGCAACATGGCGAACAACAGCACCATGGCTCCGGCGGGCACTGCCGCACCCGCCGCCGGCACCACCGCGCCGGCGAGCGACCCGACGACGACCGGCAGTACCAACGCCGACAACTCCGCCGCGGGCGGTGCGATGTCCGGCACGAGCGCGACCGCCGCCGCCAGCGATGACGGTAGCCGCCTCGACCACATCATGGTCAACTTCACGCGCGAGCAGTTGCAGAACGCGCCAGAGTTCGACGACTAAGACGGTCGACGAACAGTCATATCCTGTGCCCGCTTCCTTGTTTGGAAGCGGGCATTTTAGTGTAGGCTTTTCACCGGCGTGACCGCGGGATCTGCGTTCTGCTTCGGCACCTCGTTAACCGTTCTATCTTTGTTCCTATCGATCGCTTGACTCCGGCGCGGTCGAGACGCTAATTCAAATTAGAACAAAGAGGGAACAGACATGACCGACGTGTTGAAGGATGTGGCCTCGCTCTTCGCGATCTCGATGTTCCTGATGAGCTTTGCGTTGGTGCTTGGCGTGGTATGAGCCGCGCGGCTCCTGTTGAAACCTCGGAAGCTCCGCTCGACAGCTTCGAACCGGACGAGGAAGATAGGAACCTCGCGAGTTTCGATGCGGACGGGGACGATATGGCGGAAACGCAGGGAACGGGCGCGGCCGGCCGGGAGCTTCGCTTCATCCACCTGCGATGCCACAGCGCCTTCTCGCTGCTGGAGGGCGCCCTTCGCATCGATCAGATCGTCAAGCACGCAAAGGGCGATGGTTCGCCCGCCATCGGCATCGCCGATACGAACAATCTGTTCGGCGCGTTGGAATTCTCCGAGAAGGCGGCGAAGTCGGGCATCCAGCCGATCATAGGATGCCAGCTCGAAGTCGATTTCGGCGACGGCGACAACGAGAGCGGGCGCGACCGTGCCGCGCTGACCGGCTTCGCGCCGATGGTTTTCATCGCGGCCGACGAGAAAGGCTACGAGAACCTCGTCGAAATCGTCTCGCTCGCCTACCTCGCGCACGACGGCAACAGCCGTCCGCATGTGCTGCTCGACTGGCTGAAATCCCGCGGCGAGGGGATTGTCGCGCTGACAGGCGGCCCGCTCGGCCCGATCGGTACGGCGCTGCAGGCGGGTCGCGCCGCGATCGCGCGGGGCCGCCTCGAAGTCCTGTCAGCCATCTACGGCGACCGGCTCTATGTCGAACTGCAGCGGCAGCGCGGCTACAACCGGCGCATTGAGGCCGAGACCGTCGATCTTGCCTACGAACTCGGCCTGCCGCTGGTCGCGACCAACGAGCCGTACTTCATCTGCAAGGACGATTTCGACGCGCATGACGCGCTGATCGCGGTGGCGAGCAACAAGCTCGTCAGCCAGGAGGACCGGCGGCGGCTGACCACCGATCACTGCCTGAAGACGCAGGACGAGATGGCGATGCTCTTCGCCGACCTTCCGGAAGCACTCTCCAGCACGATCGAGATCGCGCGGCGGTGCTCCTACCGCGTGCGCACCCGGAAACCGATCCTGCCGCGCTTCGCCGGGGCGAACGCCGACCCGGCCGAAGCGGAACGGGCGGAGGCCGCCGAGATGCGTCGGCAAGCGGTGGAAGGGCTGAATGCGCGTCTTGCGGTGCACGGCATGGCGCCCGGCCAAACGGAAGCGGTCTATCGCGAACGGCTGGAGTACGAGCTCGGCATCATCGAGCGGATGAAGTTTCCGGGCTACTTCCTGATCGTCGCGGACTTCATCAAGTGGGCCAAGGCGCAAGGGATTCCCGTCGGGCCGGGCCGCGGCTCCGGCGCGGGCTCGCTCGTCGCCTGGTCGCTGACGATCACCGATCTCGACCCCTTGCGCTTTTCGCTCCTGTTCGAGCGCTTCCTGAATCCCGACCGCGTGTCGATGCCGGACTTCGACATCGACTTTTGCCAGGAGCGGCGCGGCGAGGTCATCCGCTACGTGCAGGAGAAGTACGGCCGGCAGCAGGTCGGGCAGATCATCACGTTCGGAACGCTGCAGGCGCGGGCGTGCCTGCGCGACGTCGGCCGCGTCCTGGAGATGAGCTACGGGCAGGTCGACAAGCTCTGCAAGATGGTGCCGGCGAACCCGGCGAACCCGGTGACCTTGGCGCAAGCTATCGAAGGCGAACCGCGGCTGCAGGAGGCACGCGAGAAGGAAGAGATCGTCGGAAGGCTTCTCGACATCGCCCTGAAGCTGGAGGGCCTCTACCGGCACGCCTCGACCCACGCCGCCGGCATCGTGATCGGCGACCGGCCGCTGTCGAAGCTGGTGCCGATGTATCGCGATCCGCGCTCCGACATGCCGGTGACGCAGTTCAACATGAAATGGGTCGAGCAGGCCGGGCTGGTGAAGTTCGACTTCCTCGGCCTGAAGACGCTGACGACGCTGCAGACCGCCATGGCGCTGATCGCCCGGCGCAAGATCGAGATCGACCTCGGCAAGCTGCCGCTCGACGACAAGCCGACCTTCGACATGTTGACGCGCGGCGAGACGGTCGGCGTGTTCCAGGTGGAATCGGCCGGCATGCGCAAGGCGCTGATCGGCATGCGGCCCGACCAGTTGGAGGACATCATCGCGCTCGTGGCGCTCTATCGTCCCGGCCCGATGGAGAACATCCCGACCTACAATGCCCGCAAGCACAAGGAGGAAGAGGCGGACTTCCTCCACCCCAAGATCGAGCACATCCTGAAGGAGACGCAGGGCGTCATCATCTATCAGGAACAGGTGATGCAGATCGCGCAGGTGCTGTCCGGCTATTCGCTCGGCGAAGCCGACCTCCTGCGCCGCGCGATGGGCAAGAAGATTCGCGCGGAGATGGACACGCAGCGCGTCCGCTTCGTCGATGGCGCGGTGAAGAACGGCCTCGCGAAGGCGCAGGCGAACACGATCTTCGATCTTCTCGCGAAGTTCGCCGACTACGGCTTCAACAAGAGCCACGCCGCCGCCTACGCGCTCGTCACCTACCAGACGGCGTACCTGAAGGCGAACTACCCGACCGAGTTCCTGGCGGCGTCGATGACGCTCGACATCGGCAACACCGACAAGCTGAACGAATTCCGCCGCGACGCGGTGCGGCTCGGCATCGAGATCGTCGCGCCGTCGGTCCAGACCTCGCACAAGGCCTTCGAAGTCGAGCCGAACCGCATCTTCTATTCGCTGGCGGCGATCAAGGGCGTCGGCGAGCAGGCCGTCGAGCATATCGTCGAGTTGCGGGGGAAGGGCACGTTCCGCTCGCTCGAGGACTTCTGCGCCAAGATCGATCCGAAGATCGTCAACAAGCGCACCTTCGAGCACCTGATCGCGGCCGGGGCGCTGGACTGTTTCGGTTACGATCGCGCGACGCTGACGGCGAACGTCGACCGGCTCAGCGGCTACGCGGCCTGGCGCAGCGAGGGGCGGCAGTCCGGGCAGAACGACATGTTCGGCGGTTCGACCGACGAGTTGGAGAAGCTGCATCTCGCCGACACGGATCGATGGACTTCGGCCGAGAAGCTGATGCGGGAGTTCGGCGCGATCGGCTTCTACCTCTCCGCCCATCCGCTCGACGAATACTCCGCGACGCTCAAGCGCCTGCACGTGCAGACCTATGCCGACGTCGTCGCAGCCGTCCGGCGTGGCGCGAGCGCGGGGCGCATCGCCGGCACGGTGATCTCGCGGCAGGAGCGGCGGACGCGGACCGGCGGCAAGATCGGCATCGTCAACCTGTCGGATCCGAGCGGCCAGTACGAGGTCGTGCTCTTTTCCGAAACGCTCATGCAGTTCCGCGACATGCTGGAACCGGGCGCGGCGGTGATCATGATCGTCCAGGCCGAGGAGCGGCCGGAAGGCATCTCGCTGCGGGCCGGCAGTGTCCAGTCGCTGGAGGACGAGGCGGTCCGGATGCAGAAGTCGCTGCGCATCTTCCTGAACGAGGCGAAGCCGCTGGAGCGTTTCCGCTCGCAGCTCCAGAGCGGCGGCGACTCCGAGATCTCGCTGATCCTGATCGGCGAGGGCGGCGAGCGCGAGGTGGAGATCGCTCTACCCGGCAAGTACCGCGTCTCGCCGCAGATGGCGGGCGCGATCCGCGCCGTGCCGGGTGTCGTAGACGTGGAACTCGCCTGAGATCCGAAGGGGGCGACCGAAGCCGCCCGGCGCAGTCATCGCTTGGAATGCGATGGTAGGCGAGCGGCGTCGGCCCTTAATTCGGGGTGAGCAACGCACGAATCTTCGGAACGGCATCCGGCCAGTCGTCCGCGCGCGCCGCCCCGGCGGGCAGCGGCGGCAGGTGCGGACGGAAAACCTCGTTCGCCATGAGATGGAGAAGCTTTGCCCGGGGCACACTTCGCGCGACGGAAACCAGATTCGGCGGCAGATCGTCCACGAAGACGACGGGGCCGGGACGGCACGCCGCCAGTTCCGCTGCCACCGCGCCTTTCGAGCGCTGGGTGGCGATCAGGGGGTAACGCAGGCCGGCCGCGTCGAGAAGGTTGCGCCGTGCGGCGTAATGCGCGGGCGTCATCGCCGTCAGGAAGACGATGTCGGCCATGCCGGCGAGATCGCGCAGGGCGGCGCCGACCCCTTCGACCGGCGTCTGGCGGCTTTCCTGCTCCCGATAGAGGCGGTCGGTGACCCGATCGAGTTCGTGGCCACTGACCGCCGTTCCGGTTGCGATGGAATGGACGTTGCCGGTGAGGCGGAAGCTCTCCGGCGAAAGCCGCGCACCGTACTCAGCCAGAAGCTCGCGGAAAGGAGCGATGAAGTGCAGGATCACCTCGTCGACATCGAGCAGGAGCAGGGCGTCGTGTTTGCGCGCAACGTCCGCCGGCAAGGGGCCGGCGGAAACCGGATCGGCACTCACTCGACGTCGCGCGGTTCGGGGCCCGCGAGGACGCGCTGGGCGGTGGCGACGTCCTCCGCCCTCAGCTCCATCTTCGCCGCGAAGGCTTCGAGCGTCGGTTCGTGCGCGAGGATGAAGTCGAGCAGGCCGGTGAAAAACGCCGGCCGGTTCGCCTCCTGCCTCAATTGCTCCACGCTCAAGCCCGAAAAGCTCAGAAAGCGACTGAGAAGCTCGGGTTCGGCGGCGAGGAACTCCAGAGCCTTGATGCCGATCGAAAGGGCTACGTTTTCGTCGACGGGCGGCGAACGCGTTCGGGAATTCTTCAGCATGAAAGCGGGTGCACCATCGGCATTTTTTGGATTCCTCAATTCTTAAAACAAATTGCTGTAGTCCTCTACAGGCCGGACGAGGCGTTTTGCTCCGCCGGCTCCCGCAGCGCATCTGGAGCCGGCGGATGCCGAAAACCGTGATGATCGTCGAAGACAACGAGCTCAACATGAAGCTCTTCCGCGACCTCATCGAGGCGCATGGATACGCGACGATTCAGACCCGGAACGGCTTGACGGCGGTCGACCTCGCCCGCCAGCACCGTCCCGATCTGATCCTGATGGACATCCAGCTCCCGGAAATCTCCGGGCTGGACGTCACGCGCGACCTGAAAGCCGATCCGGAACTGCATCGCATCCCGGTGATCGCCGTCACCGCCTTCGCGATGAAGGGCGACGAGGAGCGCATGCGCCAGGGCGGTTGCGAAGCCTACATCTCCAAGCCGATCTCGGTCACGAAGTTCATCGAGACGATCAAGTCGTTCCTCGACGCCTGAGAGTTCCGCCGATGACCGGCCGCATCCTGATCGTCGACGACGTCGACATCAACCGGAAGCTGCTCGAAGCCAAGCTTCATGCCGAATATCTGGAAGTGCTGACCGCCTCGCGCGGGCCGGAGGCGCTGGAGATTTGCGCGAGCGAAAGCGTCGACCTCGTGCTGCTCGACGTCATGATGCCGGACATGGACGGCTACGAGGTCTGCCGGAGGCTAAAGGCCGCGCCCCATACGCGCCATCTGCCGGTGATCCTCGTGACCGCCCTCGACCAGCCGAGCGACCGCGTTCGCGGGCTCGAAGCCGGCGCGGACGACTTCCTGACGAAGCCGGTGCGCGAACTGCAGCTCATGTCGCGGGTGAAGAGCCTGCTGCGGCTGAAGATCCTGTCGGACGAATTGCGCATCCGCGCCGATACGACCGCCAACATCCTCGGCGGCGCCGACTTCCTGGCCGAGATCGGACTGGGCGGGCTCGACGGCCGCGTCGTCGTGGTCGACGACGGAGCGGAGGGTTTTGCCGGGCATTCGGCCCGCATTCTCGGCACCGAGCACGACTGCCGTACTGTGGGCGTCGAAGCGGCATTCGCGGCGAGCGCCGAAGCCGACCTCGTCGTGGTCGATCTGGCGACTTCGACCTTCGATGCGCTGCGCTTCGCTTCGCAGCTTCGTTCCGGCGAGGCGACGCGCCGGGTGCCGATCCTGCTCCTAGCTGCGCCGCAGGACGAGGCGCGCATCGCGAAGGCGTTGGAGATCGGCGTCAACGACTATCTCCTGCGTCCGATCGACCGCAACGAACTGCTGGCGCGCGCTCGCACCCAGATCAAGCGGCGGCGCTACGACGAGGGTCTGCGCCAGTCGCTCCGCAGCACTGTGGAACTCGCGGTCACCGATCCGCTGACCGGCCTGCAGAACCGCCGTTTTCTCGAATCGCACTTGCCGGGCGTCATCGAGCGCGCTCGGGCCGAAGGGCGGCCGCTATCGATCCTGATCGCGGATATCGACCATTTCAAACAGATCAACGACCGGAACGGGCACGATGTCGGCGACGAGGTGCTGCGGGAGTTCGCCCGTCGCATCCGGGATGGATCGCGTGCGAGCGACCTGTGCTGCCGGCTCGGTGGCGAGGAATTCGTGGTGGTAATGCCGGATACCGAAGGCGCCGACGCAGCGCAGATCGCCGAGCGGATGCGCCGGCTGGTGGCGGAGACGTCGTTCGAGTGCGCCGCCTCGGCGGTCGCCGTCACGGTGAGCGTCGGGCTCGCGGTGTTCGATCATCGTACGGACGATGTGGCATCGTTGCTGAAGCGGGCGGACCGCAGCCTTTACGCCGCCAAGCACGGCGGCCGCAATCGCGTGGCCCAGCTCGCCGCTTGAGCGGCTTGGATCACCACCGTCGACAGCGCAACGAAAAACGCCGCCTCGCGGTTGGCGAAGCGGCGTTCGGAAAGCGCATGTCGAAGAAGCTTACTTGATCTTCGTCTCGCGGAACTCGACGTGCTTGCGCGCGATCGGGTCGTACTTGGTCTTCACCATCTTGTCGGTCATGGTGCGGCTGTTCTTCTGCGTCACGTAGAAGAATCCCGTATCCGCCGACGAGAGCAGCTTGATCTTGATGGTGGTTGCCTTGGCCATGACGATCCGCCTTGCGAAATGCTGCCACGGCGGGTCGCGGGTCGGTTGTCCGCATGCCTTGGCGATGAAATCGAAACGCGCCGAACTGCCGTCCGGCGCGAGTTGTGCGGACCTTTATCCGAGCCCGCCGTAAAGTCAAGGATCGGCGGAGATGCCGACGCTCAATGGTCGTGGCGCGCGTCGCCTTCGCCGAAGCCGTGCATGCGCATCGCCCATTGCAAGCCGATCGTAAGGCCCTTCATCGGCCGCAGCATCGCCAGGCAAAGAACCAGCGTCAGCGGGATGAAAATCGCGAGGTTCGCGCCTAGCGAAAGCACCACGGCCTCGTCCAGCGCCATGAACAGCGCGACCACGAGGTGGCCGATGACGAAGACCGTGAGGTAGGGCGGCAAGTCGTCGGCCCGGTGCACGCCGTCGAAGGCCTCACCGCAGGTCGAGCAATGCGGCACGGCGCGCAGGTAGCCGGCGAAGAGCTTGCCCTCGCCGCAGCGCGGGCAGCGGCAGACGAGACCGCGCAGCATTGAACGCAGGAGGGGGCGCTCCGCCGCGGTCTGCGTCGCGGCTTCGCGAGTCCGTGTCCGTTCGGAAGCTTCGAGCGTCATCGTCTCTTCCTCAGTTTCTGCGCGACGTTCTTCGGCGGCTTGCCGCGCGGTCGCCCGGACGGCCGCGACTTCGCCTTGTGGAACGAAGTCGTCGACCGGGCGAAGGCGCGCGGCTCGCTGACCATCTCGAACCGCATCGCCCCCGCCAGCGGGATCGCCTCGACGAGGCGGACATCCACGGCGTCGCCCAACTGATAGCCGGCGCCGCTGCGGCTTCCGACCAGCGAATGCGCGATCTCGTCGAAGACGAAGTATTCGGCTCCAAGCGTCGATATGGGGATGAAGCCGTCCGCACCGAAGGTGGGCAGCGAAACGAACAGGCCGGATTTTGTGACGCCGCTGATCCGCGCCTCGAAGGTTTCGCCGATGCGCCCCGCCAGATGATGCGCGATCAGGCGATCGATCGTCTCGCGTTCCGCCGCCATCGCACGGCGCTCGGCGCGCGAGATGGATTCCGCCGTCCCGGCAAGCCCTGCTTCCTCGTCTTTCGTGAGGCCGCCTTCTCCGAGGCCGAGCGCCGCGACGAGCGCGCGATGCACGACGAGATCGGCGTAACGGCGGATCGGCGAGGTGAAATGCGCATAGCGCATGAGGTTCAGGCCGAAATGGCCGAGATTATCGGGCGAGTAGACGGCCTGGCTCTGCGTCCGCAGCACGATCTCGTTGACGAGGTGCTCGTGCTCGCTGGCGCGCACCTGCGCGAGGATACCGTTGAAGTGCGACGGCCGCAGGCTGCCGGCTTTCGCCAGCGATATGTCGAGCGTGCGCAGGAAGTCGCGGAGCGCTTCGAGCTTGGCGAGCGACGGCGCGTCGTGGACGCGGTAGATCAGCGCCTGCCGCTTCGCCTCCAGCGCCTCCGCCGCCGCGACGTTGGCGAGGATCATGAACTCCTCGATCAGCCGGTGCGCGTCCAGCCGGTCGGGGACGACCACGCGTTCGACACGCCCATCGGCGTCCAGCACGACCTTCTTCTCGGGCAGGTCCAGATCGAGCGGCTGCCGGTCGGACCGCGCCCGCTTCAGGAGGGCGTAGGCGTCCCAGAGCGGCCGCAGCACGCCGTCCACGATGGCGCGCGGTGCGGCATCCGCATCGCCGTCGATCGCCGCCTGCGCTTGTCCGTAGGCGAGCTTGGCATGGCTGCGCATCACGACGCGGTGGAATGAATGCAGGAGCTTCCGGCCGTCTCCTGCCAACTTGACGCGCACGGCGAGGGCAGGGCGATCGACATCCGGCCGCAGCGAGCAGAGATCGTTGGAGATGCGCTCCGGCAGCATCGGCACGACCCGGTCGGGGAAATAGACGGAGTTGCCGCGAAGGAGCGCTTCGGCATCCAGCCGCGAACCGGGCCGGACGTACCAGGAGACGTCCGCGATCGCGATCGTCAGCACCATGCCGCCGGGATTGGCCGGATCGTCGTCCGGCCGCGCGTGCACGGCGTCGTCGTGGTCCTTCGCGTCGGCGGGGTCGATCGTCACCAGCGGCAGGTCGCGCCAGTTCTCGTGCTCGGCCTCGATGCCGCGCTCGCCAGCCGCATCCGCTTCCTCGACCACGCCGCGCGGAAAGACGTGCGGGATCGAATGGGCGTGGAGCGCGATGGTCGAGATCGCCCGCTCGCTGCCGAGCGACCCGACGACGCCCGCCACGCGTCCGCGCGGCAGGCCGCTGTCGCGTCCCCGTCCGTAGGGTTCCACCTCCACCAGATCGCCGGCGACGGCCCCGCCCGTATCGGCCGGCCCGATCGCATATTCGAGGCCGCGCCGTTCCACCGGCTCGACGCGCCCACCGCCGCCATGCATGGTCCGGAACACGCCGAGCGCCAAGCTGCGCTTCTGTTCGAGCACGCGGATCACCGCCGCCGTCGGCCCGTCGTCCGCGTCCGGGTCGAGCTTGGCGAGGATGCGGTCGCCGACACCCGCCGCGCCGGCCCGCTCGTTCTGCCGCACCGCGAAGACCGGCTTCTCGCCGCTCCGATCCTCGTCCCATTCCGCCGGTTCGGCGAGAAGGCCGCCGTCGTCGTCGCGGCGGCGAACGGCGAGCACCATCACCGGGGGCAGGGCATCCGGCCGGGAATAGGCGCGGCGACCGCCGGCGAGGGCACCCTCCGCCTGGAGATCGGCCAGGATGTCCTTCAGGTCGTTGCGCGCGTCGCCCTTGACGCCGAAGGCCTTCGCGATCTGGCGCTTGCTCGCCTGATCGGGATTCTCGGCGACGAAGCGCAGCACCGTCTCGCGCGAGAGGACCGGCGCTTCGTGCGAGGATGATTTCGAGCGCGCCATCCGGGCTATTCGGCCGCCGGCTTTTGCGCCCGCCGCGCGGGCGAGGCCTTGGCCTTCGGCTTCGCGCCCGCTTTCGCCTTCGGCTTGGCTCTCGACGAGGATTTCGGGCCGCCCGACTTCGCACCGGCCGCGCCGGTCTTCTCGGCCCGCTCGGTCAGCAGCGCGATCGCCTCTTCCAGCGTCACGCCTGCCGGATCCTTGCCGCGCGGCAGCGTGGCATTGACCTTGCCGACATTGACGTAGGGGCCGAACCGTCCGTCGCGCACGGTGATCGGGCCGCCGAGGGCCGGATGCTCGCCGAGGGTGGCGATGGCGGCGGGCGTCCCGCGTCCGCGCGCGCCGCGCTCCTTCTTCTCCGCGATCACCGTCACGGCCCGATTGAGGCCGATCGTCAGCACGTCCTCGATCGTCTCCAGATTGGCATAGGCGCCGTCGTGCTGGAGGAACGGGCCGTAGCGGCCGAGCCCGGCGAGGATCGGCTTGCCGCTTTCGGGATGGTTGCCGACCTCGCGCGGCAGCGAGAGGAGCTGCAGCGCCTTCTCGAGATCGATCTCGGCGGCGTTCCAGCCCTTCGGCAGCGACGAGCGCTTGGCCTCCTTGCCGTCGCCGCGCTGCACATACGGGCCGAAGCGTCCCGCGCGCAGCGTCACCGGCTCGCTCGTCGCGGGATCCTTTCCGAGGTCGCGGTTCTCGTCGGCCGATGCACTGTCCGGCGCATCTGCCGCGAAGCTCGTGCCGAGCTGGCGGGTGTAGTTGCATTCCGGGTAGTTCGAGCAGCCGACGAACGCACCGAACTTGCCGAGCTTCAACGAGAGCTGACCGGCATTGCAGCGCGGGCAGAGGCGCGGATCGGTGCCGTCCTCCTTCGCCGGGAAGACGAGCGGCCCGAGATCGTCGTTCAGGGCGTCCAGCACGTCCGAGACGCGCAGCTCCTTCGTGCCCTCGACATGGGCCGAGAACTCGCGCCAGAATTCGCGGAGCACGTCCTTCCAGGACAGCTCGCCGGACGAGATGCGGTCGAGCTTGCCTTCGAGATCGGCGGTGAAGTCGTACTCCACGTAGCGCTCGAAGAAGTTTTCGAGGAAAGCCGTGACGAGACGCCCCTTGGCTTCCGGCAGCAGCTTGCGCTTCTCGTTGACTACGTATTCGCGATCCTCGAGCGTCTGCAGTGTCGCCGCATAGGTCGACGGCCGGCCGATGCCGAGCTCTTCCAGCTTCTTGATCAGCGAGGCTTCGGAATAGCGCGGCGGCGGCTCGGTGAAGTGCTGCGACGACTCGACCAGGCGCTTGTCGACGAGCTCCTTCGCCTCGATGCGTGGCAGGCGGGCGTCGTCGTCCTCCTCGGCGGAGGCATCAGGCTGAGCGCTGTCGTCGCGGTGATCGACATAGGCGGCGAGGAAGCCGTCGAAGCGGACCACCTGTCCGGTCGCGCGCAGCTTCGCCAGTTTGTCGCCGTTCCGCGCCTCGATCTCGGCCACCGTCCGCTCGATATCGGCGGAGGCCATCTGGCTGGCGGTGGCGCGTTTCCAGATCAGGTCGTAGAGCCGCGCCTGATCGCGGTCGAGGAAGCGCTCGACGTCCTTCGGGTGCCGGGTGAACGCGGTCGGGCGGATGGCCTCGTGGGCTTCCTGCGCGTTCTTCGCCTTGGTCGAGTAGTAGCGCGGCTTGTCCGGCACGTAGCGGTCGCCGAAGCTGCCGCCGATGGCCTTGCGGGCGTCCGAGATCGCTTCCGGCGCCATCTGCACGCCGTCGGTCCGCATGTAGGTGATCAGGCCGACGGTCTCGCCGCCGATATCGAGACCTTCGTAGAGCTTCTGCGCCACCTGCATGGTGCGCGAGGCCGAGAAGCCGAGCTTGGCGGACGCCGCCTGTTGCAGCGACGAGGTGGTGAAGGGCGGTCCCGGATTGCGCTTGGTGGGCTTGGCCTCGACCGAGGCGACGCCGTAGCGCGCGCCCTCCAGCATCGTCTTGATGGCGGACGCCGTCTCGCCGTTGCCGACCGAAAGCCGTTGCAGGCGTTTGCCGTCGTATTCCGACAGCCGGGCGAAGAATTCGTCGCCGCGCGGCGTCGCGAGGCGGGCGCCGATCTGCCAGTATTCCTGCGGCTTGAAGCGCTCGATCTCGGACTCGCGGTCGCAGACGAGGCGCAGCGCCACCGACTGGACGCGGCCCGCCGACCGCGCCCCCGGCAGCTTGCGCCAGAGCACGGGCGACAGGGTGAAGCCGACGAGGTAGTCGAGCGCCCGCCGCGCCAGATAGGCGTCCACCAGCGGCTCGTCGATCTCGCGCGGCTTGGCCATAGCGTCGAGCACCGCGGACTTTGTGATCGCGTTGAAGACGACGCGGCGCACCGGCTTCTTGCCGATCGCCCGCTTCTGCCGCAGCACTTCGAGGACGTGCCAGGAGATCGCTTCGCCTTCGCGGTCCGGGTCGGTCGCGAGGACCACGGCGTCTGCCTTCTTCGCCGCGTCGGCGATCTCCGACAGGCGCTTCTGCGACGGCTTGCCGACTTCCCAGCTCATGGCGAAATCGGCATCCGGCAGCACCGAGCCGTCCTTCGCCGGCAGGTCGCGGACATGCCCGTAGGAGGCCAGAACCTTGTAGTTCGAGCCGAGATACTTGTTGATCGTCTTCGCTTTCGCCGGCGATTCGACGATGACGAGATCCATTCGAACGTCCTGAGATGGAGGTCGGCGCAAGAGCGGCCGAAACAAGGAAAGCGACGCCGCTCGCCGGTCGAACAGATGGACAGCCCGCCGAGAGCGGTCAAGTCCTGTCGTGCCCGGCGCGAGACGCGTCACATTTCTACTAACAGGTGTTATATAATCGATTTACAATCTTAACGCGCACCCTATGTTGATGGCCGACGTCTTCCGTATCGAGAGAAGCGTGCCATGGGCAAGCTGCAAGGCGAGCCGAACCAGAACCTACTCTACGTACGCGATATGCTTGAACAACTGCTCACCATCGTTCCGAACGACGCTGGTCCGGTCTTGCCTTACCTTATCGACATGGCTCGTCTCGAGGCGAGCGATCTCGTGCTTCATGTCGACCCGGACAGCAGCGACACGCGTCCGCCCGAATGACGCTCGAGCCGTCCGGCCAGATCGAGTTCGAGCAGGATGAGTTGAAGCGCGCCCGGATGGATGTCGGCATGCGCGAGGATGTCGTCCAGCGCGGCGGGCACCGGGCTTAGCGCTCGCAGTACCCGGCTTCGGTCGCTCTCGGTCGGGTCGCCGGAAGCCGTTTCGGCGTCTTCGGCGACGTGGCTCCGGAGTACGACCGGAACCGAGCCCAAGGGCCGCAAGGCATCGACGATGTCGGACACCTCGGTGACGAGGATCGCGCCGTCCTTCAGGAGCTTGTTCGTACCGCCGGCGCGTGGGTCCAGCGGCGAGCCGGGCACGGCGAAGACGTGGCGGCCGAGTTCGCCCGCGAGGCGCGCGCTGATCAGCGAGCCGGAGCGAAGCGCGGCCTCGACCACCAGCAGCCCGAGCCCGAGCGCGGCGACGATGCGGTTGCGACGCGGAAAGTCCACCGCGCGCGGCTCCCAGCCGAACGGCATCTCGGACAGGAGGCAGCCGCCGCCGTCGACGATCCGGCGCATCAGCGGCCCGTTCTCCTTCGGGTAGGGCTTGTCGAGCCCGCCGGCGAAGATGCCGATCGTGCCGCTCGCCAGCGATGCCTCATGCGCGGCGGCATCGATACCGCGCGCGAGGCCGGACACGGTAGCGAAACCAGCGCCCCCTAGCTCCGCGGCCAGTTGGCGCGTGAGCTTGATCCCCGACAGCGATGCGTTGCGGGCGCCGACGATCGCGACGGCAGGCCGGAGAAAGATGTCGGCGGCACCCATGACGGCCACGACCGGCGGCGCCGCTTCCGTCACAACCAGCATCGGCGGATAGTCCGGCTCGCCGCGGAACAGGAAGCGCGCGCCGAGCTTCGACGCTCGCGCCAACTCGGCCGCGACGACATCTTCCCCCGCGACGACGATCCGGCGCTTCGAGCCGCCGCGCGCCGCGAGGTCAGGCAGCGCGGCCAAGGCGGCTTCCGCGCCCCCGAACCGGTTGATCAGGGCGCGGAAACTCGCCGGACCGACGTTCTCGCTCCTGATCAGGCGGAGCCAGGCGAGGCGCTGCGTTTCGTCCAGACGGGGCGGCTGCGCGGAAGCCGCCGACGGCTTCAACCCTTCGCCCCGATGCGGCTCTCGCTTCCCGACAGCAGCCGGCGGATGTTCGCCTCATGCTTGATCCAGACGATCGCCGAGAGGACGGAGACGAAGATCGCGAAGTGCGAGAAACCGAGCAGGGCGTAGGCGACGGGCACGGCGACGGTCGCGGTCAGCGCGGCCGCCGAAGAGTAGCGCGTGAGGTAGGCGACGAGCAGCCAGGCGACGGCGAAGACCAGCACGCCGACCGGCGCGAGGCCGAGCAGCACGCCGATATAGGTCGCGACGCCCTTGCCGCCCTTGAAACCGAGCCAGACGGGAAAGAGGTGGCCGAGAAACGCGCCCGCTCCGCCCGCCATCGCTCCGGCGTCGCCGGCGAAATGGTGGCCGACGAGGACGGGGACGGTTCCCTTCAGGAGATCGCCGAGGAGGGTCGCGGCGGCGAGGCTTTTGTTGCCGGTGCGCAGGACGTTGGTCGCGCCGATATTGCCGGACCCGATCTTACGGATGTCGCCGTGGCCGCCGATCCGGGCCAGCAGCAGCCCGAAGGGTATGGTGCCGCACAGGTAGCCGACGACGAAGAGCGCCAGCAACGGCAGGAAATCGGCTGCGGTCATGGTCGAGAGCCCCCTTCGTCCTCGTGCCGCGCCGCCTTGAACACGGTCCGTCCCCCGACGACCGTGCGCAGCACCTCGCCCTGGAGGCGGGCGTTCTCGAAGGCGGTGTTGTTGGACTTCGAGCGGATGCGGTCCTTCGAATAGACGAACGGCGCGTCGAGATCGACCAGCGCGAAATCCGCCGTCGCGCCGGGCGCGAGCGTGCCGCGATCGAGCTTCAGGAGCCGCGCCGGCGCGAGCGTGACCGCCTCCAGGACGCGCAGCAGCGGCACGCCGTCGGAATGGTGCAGCCGCAGCACCGAGGGCAGCAAGGTTTCGAGGCCGATCGCGCCTGTCTCGGCTTCGGCGAACGGATGGCGCTTGCCGTCGGCATCCTGTGGATCGTGCGAGGAGACGATGATGTCGATCGTGCCGTCACCGAGCGCTTGGATCATCGCCTGCCGGTCGTCCTCGCCGCGCAGGGGCGGGGAGAGGCGGAAGAAGGTGCGGTACTCGCCGACGTCGTTCTCGTTGAGGGCGAGGTTGTTGACTGAGATCCCTGCCGTCACCGGCGCGCCGCGGTCCTTGGCGGCCCGCACCGCCTCGGCGGACGCGGCCACGGAGATCTTGGCCGCGTGGTAGCGGCAGCGGGTGAGGGCGGCCAGGCGGAGGTCGCGTTCCAGCGGAATGATCTCCGCCTCGCGGGGGATGCCGGGAAGGCCGAGCCAGGAGGCAAGCAGCCCCTCGTTCATCACGCCGGCGCCGGTCAGGTCGGCGTCCTGCGTCTCGTGCATGACGAGCGCGTCGAAGTCGCGCGCATAGGTCATGATCCGGCGCAGCAGCCCGGAATTCGTGATGGTGCGGCGGCCTTCGGTGAAGGCGCGGACGCCCGCGTCCGTCAGCAGTCCGATCTCGCTCATCTCCCGACCCGCGAGGCCCTTGGTCAGCGCGGCGGCCGGATGGACGTTGACCACCGCCGTCTCGCGTGCGGTGCGGACCACGAACTCGGCAAGGGCGATGTCGTCGATCACCGGATCGGTGTCCGGCATGGTCAGGATCGAGGTGACGCCTCCGGCCGCCGCGGCTAGGCTGGCGGAGCGGATCGTCTCGCGATGCTCGCCGCCCGGCTCGCCGATGAAGACGCGGGCATCGATCAGGCCGGGCACGGCGGCGAGCCGCGATCCGTCGATCACCTCCGCGCCATCCGGCGCGCCTTGATTCGCGGCACCGGCGCCGGCCGCACGCACGACGCCGCCTTCGACGACGAGCGTGCCGATCTCGTCCAGCCCCCGCGACGGGTCGAGGATGCGGACGTTCTCGACGACGAGCGGGCGCGGCGTCGGCAGGGCGCTCACGCCGCGAGCTCCTGCGAGGGCAGGAGGGCCTGCATCACGGCCATGCGGACGGCAACGCCCATCTCGACCTGTTCCTCGATGACGCTCTGCGGACCGTCCGCCACGTCGGAGGCGATCTCGACGCCCCGATTCATCGGGCCCGGATGCATGACGAGGGCGTCCGGCTTGGCGCGCTTCAGCTTCGCCTCGTCCAGCCCAAAGTAGCGGAAATACTCGCGTACCGAGGGCACGAAGGCGCCCGCCATGCGCTCCCGCTGCAGGCGCAGCATCATCACCACGTCGGCATCGGCGATACCTTCATCCATGCGCCGGAACACCTCGACGCTCATGTCCTCGATGCCGGCCGGCAGGAGGGTGGAAGGCCCGACGACGCGCACCCGCGCGCCGAGCGCGTTGAGGGCGATGATGTTGGAGCGCGCGACGCGGCTGTGCAACACGTCACCGCAGATCGCCACCGTCAGCCCGGCGATACGTCCCTTGCGGCGGCGGATGGTGAGGGCGTCGAGCAGCGCCTGAGTCGGGTGCTCGTGCGCGCCGTCGCCCGCATTGACGACAGAGCAGCCGACCTTCTGGGCGAGGAGGGCGACCGCTCCGGCGGCATGGTGCCGCACCACGAGGATGTCGGGGTGCATGGCGTTCAGGGTCATCGCGGTGTCGATCAGCGTCTCGCCCTTCTTCACGGACGAGTTGCCGACCGACATGTTCATGACGTCCGCGCCGAGGCGCTTGCCGGCGAGTTCGAAGGAGGCCTGCGTCCGGGTCGAAGCCTCGAAGAACAGGTTGATCTGCGTCCGCCCCTTCAGCACCGACTTCTTCTTGTCGTCGCGGCGGCTGGTGGCGATCTCGCGTTCGGCCAGATCGAGCAGGTTCTCGATCTCGAACGGCTGCAGCTTGGCCATCCCGAGCAGGTGGCGCTGACCGAATCGCAAGACCGTCTCGGATGGGTTCATGGCGGCCGGGGCTATAGGCAAAAGCGGCGGCCGCGGCAAGAATCCATCCGTGTGCCGTTAGGGTTAACGAAAGGTTACCGCTTGCGGCGGCGCATCCGAGCGCGGAAGACATTCGTGTGGGAGAAAACGGATGCGTCGCGCGACCACGGCAATCTTCTTGAGCGGGTGGATCGGCTTCCTGGCCGTCGCGGCGGCGACGCTTGCGCTGGCGGTGCTGCACGCCGCCGACATCGGCTTTCCGATCCCGGCGATCCTCGCCGATCCGGTCGAGGTCCTGTCGCGCACCATACTGGCGGAGGGGAACGTCCAGCTCCTCGCCGCGACGCTCGCATCGCTCGTCGTCGCGATGATCGGGTCGACGCTGGCGCTCGCTCTCTGGATCGTCCTGCGGGCCGACGGCGAGGAGCGCCGCTTCGGCGAGCGGATCGCACTGGGCGGTCTGGCGGCTGTCGCCGTGACGATCGCCTCCGCGCATCTTCTGGGATCGCCGGTCTTCGCCGCCGCAGGGTCGCTGTCGTCGCTCCTCGTGACTCTCGGCCTCTCGGCGCTGGCGGTGCTGTTCGACCGCCTGATCGAACTGGACGAGGACGAAGCCGACGACGAAGGCTTCCGGGCGGCCCTGTCCCTGATCGGACAGGAGATGGCGCGCGATGCGGCGCAACGCGCCCCTCGCGATCCGAACCGGTAGGGCCTGCGATGCGTCTGTTTCTCGTCCTTTGGCTCGCCCCCGGCACGCTGTTCTGGAGCTGGCACCTCCTGTCGCTTCACGACGTCGTCTTCCCGCGCGCTTTCCACGACGAGGTGTTTCGCATCTACGGCGCGCTCCTGAACGTCGAGCCGTCCGAAATTCCCGGCCTGTTCGCGCATGCCTTCGCAACCGATTCGCTGCTGGTGCTCACGGTTCTGGCCTTCCGGCGCCGGAAGGCGATCGCGCTCGTCATCCGTCGCTTTCTCGCGCATCTCCGGCATCGTGGATGGCTGCAAGGCGATCGAGCGCCCCTTGGAGGATGAAGGCCGCCGCCGCCGCATCGATCCGCTCGGCGCGTTTGGCACGCGATACGTCCATGGAAATCATCGCGCGGGTCGCGGCGACGGTCGACAGGCGCTCGTCCCAGAAGGCGATCGGCCGCTCGTCCAGCCGCGCGTAGTTTCGCACGAAGGCGCGGGTCGACTGCACGCGCGGGCCTTCCGAACCGTCCATGTTCAGCGGCAGGCCGATCACGATGCCGCCGACACCCGCCGAGGCGAGGAAAGCCGCAAGCTCGGTGGCATCGGCCGTGAACTTCGTCCGTCGAATCACGGTCCGCGGCTGGGCGAAGGACCACGAGAGGTCGGACACCGCGACACCGATCGTCTTCGTTCCGAGATCCAGTCCGGCCAGCGTGGTACCCATTCCTGCCAGTTGATGCAGCGCCGCGATGTCGACGGTCGGCATGGATGGGTCCTCCTTGAGCGGGCAGCGCTTGACCACGCGGCGCGGCAGGTCACTTAACCCGATCGACGCAACGAAGGCATGGCCGCGCTGGCATGAAGATCACCTATTTCGGCCACTCGGCCTTCCGGATCGACGCCGGTTCCTCGGTCGTGATCATCGACCCGTTCCTGTCGGGCAACCCGCACTTCTCGGGCGAAGTCGCGGAGGCGACGAAGGGCGCGACGCACATCCTTCTCAGCCACGGTCATGCCGACCATGTCGGCGACACGGTGGACATCGCACTGGCGACGAAGGCGAAGGTCATCGCCAACTTCGAGCTGGCGAACTTCATCGGCAAGCAGGGCGTCGAGGCGATCGAGCCGATGGGCACCGGCGGGACGGTGAAGTTCGACGACTTCTCCGTCACGCTGACACAGGCATTCCATTCGTCGTCTTGGATCGACGACCAGGGTGCCGTCACCTATCTCGGCATGCCGAACGGGCTGATGCTGCACTTCCGCGATGGCCCGACCGTCTACCACATGGGTGACACCGACATCTTCTCGGACATGGCGATCATCGAGGAGTTGCATCACCCGCAGATCGGCTTCGTGCCGGTCGGCGACCGATTCACGATGGGCGGCGCGGTCGCGGCGCTGGCCTGCCGGCGCTACTTTAACTTCGACAAGATCGTGCCGATCCACTGGGGCACGCTGCCGCCGCTCGACCAGTCGCCGGACAAGTTCCGCGAGGCGATGGAAGGCGAGGCCGACAAGATCCTCGTGCCGAAGTTCGGCGAGCCCTTCGAGGTCTGAACGCGGCGTTGCCTCGGCGGGACGGCCTTTGTATAGCGGGCGGCGAACCACTGCCGTCCCAGCTTTCAGGCCGTTTCGCATGTCCGTCGACACCGCCACCGTCCGCCGGGTCGCCCGGCTCGCGCGCATCGCCGTTTCCGACGACGACGCGGAAGCGATGCGCGGCGAGTTGAACGCCATCCTCGGCTTCGTCGCGCAGCTTGGCGAAGTCGACGTCGAGGGCGTCGAGCCGATGACCTCCGTCACGCCGATGGCGATGAAGAAACGCGAGGACCGCGTGACGGACGGCAACAAGGCCGACGACATCGTCGCGAACGCGCCGGCGCGCGACGAGCACTTCTTCGTGGTGCCGAAGGTCGTCGAATAGCCGCGATGCGGATCGCCGTCGAAGCCCCGTTGCAGGACGAGGTGCGGGCGCTGGTCGCGGCGCTGAACGCGCATCTGCGGCCGCTGTCGCCGCCGGAGTTCCAGTTTCAATTGACCGCCGAGCAGATGGCGGGCGGCGACACCACCGTCTTCATCGTCCGCGACGAGACGAGCCGTCCGGTTGGCATGGGCGCGCTGAAGGCGCACGATGCCTCGACCGGCGAGGTGAAACGCATGTACGCGGCGCCTGAAGTTCGGGGCAAGGGTGTCGGCTGGCTCGTCCTGCAAGCGATCGAGGCGAAGGCACGGGCGCTGGGCCTCGCCAGGCTGGTGCTCGAAACCGGCGCGACGCCGGGCTTCGAGCCGGCCTGGGCGCTCTACCAGCGCTCCGGTTTCGCCGTCTG
This sequence comes from Plantimonas leprariae, assembly GCF_008802405.1. GTDB lineage: Bacteria > Pseudomonadota > Alphaproteobacteria > Rhizobiales > Rhizobiaceae > Plantimonas > Plantimonas leprariae. The sequence continues at coordinate 123,584 of NZ_VZDO01000002.1, read as the reverse complement.
CGGTGCGGTTCTCGATTATCCCGATTCCGGCTATAGCCGCTTCTACGAGAAGACCTTGACCCCATGAGCGAACTCACCGCCCTGACGATCGCGGAGGCGCGCGAAGCGCTGGCACGGAAGGACTTCTCCGCGCTCGAACTCGCCGACAGCTATCTCGCGGCGATCGACGCGGCCAATCCGGTGCTGAACGCCTATGTCGCCGTCACGCCGGAGAAGGCGCGCGCGATGGCGAGGGGCTCCGACGCGCGGATCGCAGCGGGGGAAGCGGGCACGCTCGAAGGCATCCCGCTCGGCATCAAGGACCTCTTCGCGACGGAGGGCGTCCACACGCAGGCCTGCTCGCACATCCTCGACAAGTTCGAACCGCGCTACGAATCGACGGTCACCGCCAATCTCTGGACCGATGGCGCGGTGATGCTCGGCAAGTTGAACATGGACGAGTTCGCCATGGGCTCGTCCAACGAAACCAGCCATTACGGACCGGTGATCAATCCGTGGCGGCGGAAGGATTCCAACCTCGACCTCGTGCCGGGCGGTTCGTCCGGCGGCTCGGCGGCCGCGACTGCGGCCCATCTCTGCGCCGGCGCGACCGCGACCGACACGGGCGGTTCCATCCGCCAGCCGGCGGCCTTTACCGGCACCGTCGGCATCAAGCCGACCTACGGCCGCTGCTCGCGCTGGGGCACGGTCGCCTTCGCTTCCTCGCTCGACCAGGCCGGGCCGATCGCCCGCGACGTACGCGATGCGGCGATCCTGCTCCGCTCCATGGCGTCGAGCGATCCGAAGGACACGACCTCGGTCGACCACGAGGTGCCGGACTACGAGGCGGCGGTCGGACGCTCGCTGAAGGGGCTGCGCATCGGCATTCCGAAGGAATACCGGATCGACGGCATGCCGGCCGAGATCGAGGAAGTCTGGCAGCGCGGCATAGCCTGGATGCGTGACGCGGGCGCCGAGATCGTCGACGTATCGCTGCCGCACACGAAATACGCCCTGCCGGCCTACTACATCGTCGCCCCGGCCGAGGCCTCTTCCAACCTCGCGCGCTACGACGGCGTGCGCTACGGCCTCCGCGTGCCGGGCAAAGACGTTGCCGAGATGTACGAGAACACCCGTGCGGCGGGTTTCGGGCGCGAGGTGAAGCGTCGCATCATGATCGGCACCTACGTGCTGTCGGCCGGCTACTACGACGCCTACTACATCCGGGCGCAGAAGGTGCGGACGCTGATCAAGCGCGATTTCGAGACGGTGTTCGCCGACGGCATCGACGCGCTGCTGACGCCCGCCACCCCTTCCGCCGCCTTCGGCATCGCCGACGAAGACCTCGCGAGCGATCCGGTGAAGATGTACCTCAACGACATCTTCACCGTCACCGTGAACATGGCCGGGCTGCCGGGCATCGCGGTTCCGGCCGGACTGTCGGGCGAAGGGACACCGCTCGGCCTGCAACTCATCGGCCGGCCATTCGACGAGGAAACCCTGTTCGCGGCCGGGGCGGTGATCGAGCGCGCCGCCGGCCGCTTCCAGCCGAAGAAGTGGTGGTGAGGCGGGGATGACCTCTCGCCCTTCGCCGCGCGACTGCGACGACATGGCGTCGCTGCGCCGCCTGATCGACGCCGTGGACGACGAACTGTTCGACCTCTTCGCCGAGCGCATGGCCTGTATCCACCGCGCGGCGGAGATCAAGGCCCGCGACGGCATCCCCGCCAACGTGCCGTCGCGCGTGACGGAGGTCGTGAACAATGCCCGGAACCGGGCCGAGGCGCGCGGCCTCGACCCGGACCTCTACGGTCGCATCTGGCAGTCGATCGTGGATGCATCCATCGCAGCCGAGGAAGGCCGCCTCGGCGGCGGAGGGTACTGATGGCGAACGATCTTTCCGCCGCGATCCAGCGGCTGGAGAACGGCGACTGGGACGGCGCGCACGCGGCCGTGCAGGACGACCCTTCCGCCGACGCCGCCTGGATTCATGCGCATCTGCATCGCGTCGAAGGCGATCTCGGCAACGCCGCCTACTGGTACCGCCGCGCCGGCCGGCCGGTGGAAAGCGGCGACCTCGACGCCGAGCGGCGTGCGATCGCGGAGGCTCTGCGCAACGCCTGACTGGGGTTCAGGAAACGTTGCGGTAGATTTCGTCGAGCGGCAGACTGGCATCGAGCGCCTTCAGTTCGACGGCGCCTTCCTCCACGACGAGTGCCTTATCCGGCCAACTACCGGCTTCATCACGCGTCCATTGCCAGATGCATCGGCTGTCCTGCGCGACGATCAGGTAGGTGTCGAGCGTCGATAGCCCAAGATACTCCCGTTGCTTCGGACCGAAATCCACGTCCGCGGTCGACGGCGAAAGCACTTCGACGATCAGAGCTGCGGTGTCCGTAGTGCGCTCCTGTCCCGAACCGCCGGCGGCTTCGATCATCACATCAGCGTACCGAACACTGCGGGGGCCCGTCGATATCGCGAAATCGCCGGTCGCGATTTCGAAGCGCGATCCATCGAGAGCTTGGCCGAGCGATTGTACGATGTTGATCACGATACGGTTGTGATTCCGCTTCACCCAAGGCTGCAAGACGGGCTTCCCATCGACCAGTTCGTACTTCTCGTCCTTGGTTTCGATCCAGTCGAAGAACTCGTCGATCGACAGCGTCTTCGAGGACCGGGAAAGGGACTGGACGTTCATGCGCCGCTCCTTCGCCAGTTGCGGGCAGGATAGCTGCCGCTTGGCGGAATGGCGAGCGCGGCACTCGGCTCCCTTGAACGGGTCCGAGCTTTCCTCTAGCGCTTTCGCCATACCCCTCTGCGAACCGCCATGGCCATTCTCGACACCCGCACGCCCGATCCGAAGAAATTCATCGCCGGCGCCACCGGCGATTGGGAAATCGTCGTCGGCATGGAAGTCCACGCGCAGGTGCTGTCGGAAGCGAAGCTCTTCTCCGGCGCTTCGACGGCCTTCGGTTCCGAGCCGAACGACAATGTCAGCCTCGTCGACGCGGCGATGCCGGGCATGCTGCCGGTGATCAACGAGGAATGCGTGCGCCAGGCCATCCGCACCGGCCTCGGGCTGAAGGCGGCCATCAACCACCGCTCGGTCTTCGACCGGAAGAACTACTTCTACCCGGACCTGCCGCAGGGCTACCAGATCTCGCAGTTCAAGGACCCGATCGTCGGCGAGGGCAAGGTGCTCGTCTCGGTCGGCCCGAACAACAAGGGCGAGTTCGACGAGGTCGAGATCGGCATCGAGCGTCTGCATCTCGAGCAGGACGCCGGCAAGTCGATGCACGATCAGAGCCCGACGCTGTCCTTCGTCGACCTTAACCGTTCCGGCGTCGCGCTGATGGAGATCGTCTCGAAGCCGGACATGCGCTCGGCGGACGAGGCGAAAGCCTATCTGACGAAGCTCCGGACGATCCTGCGCTATCTTGGCACCTGCGACGGCAACATGGACGAGGGCTCCATGCGCGCCGACGTGAACGTCTCCGTGCGTCGGCCAGGGGCTGAGTTCGGCACGCGCTGCGAGATCAAGAACGTCAACTCGATCCGCTTCGTCGGGCAGGCGATAGAGGCCGAGGCGGTCCGCCAGATCGAGGTGCTGGAGGATGGCGGTGCGATCGAGCAGGAAACGCGGCTGTTCGATCCGAACAAGGGCGAGACGCGGGCGATGCGCACCAAGGAGGACGCGCACGACTACCGCTACTTCCCGGACCCCGACCTGCTGCCGCTTGAATTCGACGCGGCCTACGTCGAGGCGCTGGCCGGCGACCTGCCGGAACTGCCGGACGACAAGCGCGCCCGGCTCGTCTCGGAGGCTGGACTGTCGGTCTACGACGCGTCGGTTCTGGTGTCCGAGAAGGCGATCGCCGACTTTTTCGAGGCTGTCGCCAAGGGTCGCGAGGCCAAGCAGGCGGCGAACTGGGTGATCAACGATCTCCTCGGCGCGCTGAACAAGTCGGGCAGGTCGATCGAGGAAACGCCGGTTTCGGCGGCGCAGCTCGGCGGCATCCTCGACCTCATCCGCGCCGAGACCATCTCCGGCAAGATCGCCAAGGACCTGTTCGAGATCGTCTGGAACGAGGGCGGTGACCCGGCCGAGATCGTGGAGGCGCGCGGTCTCAAGCAGGTGACGGATACCGGCGCGATCGAGAAGACCGTCGACGAGGTCATCGCGGCGAACCCGGACAAGGTCGAACAGGCGAAGGCGAAGCCGACGCTCGCCGGCTGGTTCGTCGGGCAGGTGATGCGCGCCTCCGGCGGCAAGGCCAATCCGCAGGCGGTCAACGACCTCGTCAAGCGGAAGCTCGGCCTCGAATGAGCGTCGCGATCCGCCGGGCGACTGCCGACGATCTGGAAGTGTTGCGCGTGCTGCTGCGCGATACGTGGCACGCGACCTACGACGAGCTCTATGGGCCGGAGGAAGTCGAGCGGCTGACGGCCGGCTGGCATTCGATCGAGGCAATGGAACAGCGGCTGCGGCGCCCGGAAGCCCACTTTCCCGTCGCCGAACGCGAAGGTGCCATCGTCGGCATGGGATTCGCGGCGGAGGAGGAGCCGGGGGTCCTGTTCCTGCACCAGCTCTACGTGCTGCCGGCCGAGCAACGCCACGGCGTCGGTACGGCGCTTCTCGCTTCCGCGATCGAAGCCTTTCCCGCCGTCGACCGCGTTCGCCTCGACGTCGAGGCCGCGAACCGCCCGGCCGTCGAGTTCTACGAGAAGCACGGCTTCGCGGCGCTCGGGCTCGAAGCGGAAACCACCGTGCCGCGAATGATGCGGATGGAGCGCCTCTTGGCCGAGCGCCGCGTCAGCGTCGGTGGACAATCCGGCGACGCGACGCCATAACCACCGCGCACGATGCGAGCAGTCCGATGATGAAATGGCTTCTTCTGGTCTTCACCTGGTGGAACAGGGAGACGATCGGCACGCGGTTCTGGACCTGGCGCTTCGGCCAGCGCGTCGGCGAGGACGAGCGCGGCAACGTCTACTATCAGACGGCGGACGGCAAGCGCCGCTGGGTCGTCTACAGCGGCTACGCCGAAGCCTCGATGATCCCGCCCGGCTGGCACGGCTGGATGCACCATCGCGTCGACGTCGCCCCCTCGCAGGAGACCTATAAAGCGCGCGACTGGCAGAAGCCGCATATCGAGAACCTTACCGGGACGCCGAACGCCTACCGGCCGAAGGGCTCGCTGCTCAACCAGACGAAACGTCCGCGCGTGACCGGCGACTACGACGCTTGGCAGCCGTGATCCGACGGTTTGCCGAATAGCACCATCATGAGACCGGTCGTCATTGCCGCCGTATCGGCGGCACTTCTATGCTCGGTCGGGCCGTCATCGGCCGAGCGGATTCGCAACAAGGTCGCCGAGTTCTCGGGGCTCGACAAGATCACCGGGCGGATCACGACCTTCGACGCAACGGTGGACGAGACGGTGCAGTTCGGCGCGCTGCAGGTGACGCCGCGCGTCTGCTACACAAGTGCGCCCGACGAGCCAGCGAAGACCGACGCCTTCGTCGAGGTCGACGAGATCACGCTCGACCGGCAGATCAGGCGCATCTTCAACGGCTGGATGTTCTCGGACTCGCCCGGCCTCAACGCCGTCGAGCACCCGGTCTACGATGTCTGGCTGAAGAGCTGCAAGACGGACGCGGCGGATCCGCCGCCGCAAGGCTGAAACGTCGCCGGTTCGGCGAGCGCCCGGTCAAGCAGCACGTGGTACTCGGCGCGGCTGATCTCCACCGCGCCGAAGTTTTGCAGATGCGACGTGATGAACTGGGTGTCGAGGAGGCGATAGCCGCCGCGCCGCAGCCGCTCCACCAGGAAGGCGAGCGCCACCTTCGAGGCGTCCGTCTCCCGCGAGAACATGCTTTCGCCGAAGAAGGCCGCGCCGAGGCTGACGCCGTAGAGTCCGCCGACGAGCTGCCCGTCGCGCCACGTCTCCACCGAATGCGCGTGGCCGAGCTCGTACAGCGCGAGATACAGCGCGCGGATGTCGGCGTTGATCCAGGTCTGCTGCCGGCCCGGCGCCGGCTCGGCGCAGCCGTCGACCACGGCCGGGAAGGCGGTGTCGAAGCGGACCTCGAAGCGCTCGCGGCGGATCGTCTTGGCGAGGCTTCTGGAGAGATGGAAGCCGTCGAGCGGCAGGATGCCGCGCTCGGTCGGGTCGATCCAGAAAATCGTCGGATCGTCGGCGTTCTCCGCCATGGGGAAGATGCCGCAGGCATAGGCCTTCAGCAGGATCGACGGCGTGATGTCCAGCTTCTCGCCGCGCCGTCTCGCCATCAGGCCGCCTTCGCCGCCATCCCGAGATACTTCTCCAGCCAGTGGATGTCGTACTCCCCGGCGACAACATCCGGCGTCTCCGCCAGCGCCTGGAACAGCGGCAGGGTGGTCTTGATGCCGTCCACTACGATCTCGTCCAGCGCCCGGCGCAGCCGCATCAGGCATTCGGCCCGCGTGCGGCCGTGGACGATGAGCTTGCCGATCAGGCTGTCGTAGAAAGGCGGGATCGAGTAGCCCTGGTAGATGCCGCTGTCGACCCGGACGCCGAGCCCGCCGGGCGGATGATAGTAGGTGATCTTGCCGGGCGAGGGCGCGAAGGTCTGCGGGTCCTCGGCATTGATCCGGCACTCGATGGCGTGGCCGTTGAAGCGCACGTCGTCCTGCGTGACCGACAGACCTTGGCCGGCCGCGACGCGAAGCTGCTCATTGACGAGATCGATGCCGGTGATCGCTTCCGTCACCGGATGCTCGACCTGCAGCCGGGTGTTCATCTCGATGAAGTAGAACTCGCCGTTCTCGTAGAGAAACTCGATCGTGCCCGCGCCCCGGTAGCGCAAGCCCTGCATGGCCTTCGCGCAGATCTCGCCGATCCGGGCGCGCTGCGTGTCGTCGAGGGCGGGGGAGCGCGCCTCCTCCCAGACCTTCTGGTGCCGGCGCTGCAGCGAGCAGTCGCGCTCGCCGAGATGGATCGCGTTGCCGGCTCCATCGCCGAACACCTGCACCTCGATGTGCCGCGGCTTTTCGAGATATTTCTCGATATAGACGGCATCGTCGCCGAAGGCCGCGCCGGCTTCGGAGCGCGCGGTCGCGACCGCCACGGCCAGTTCGGCGGCGCTCTTCGCCACCTTCATGCCACGCCCGCCGCCGCCGGCGGATGCCTTGATGATCACCGGGTAACCGATCTCGGCGGCGATATGCGCCGCTTCCGCCTCGTCTGTCACCGCGCCGGCCGAGCCAGGCACGACCGGGATGCCGAGGTTCCTGGCGGTCCGCTTGGCCTCGATCTTGTCGCCCATGACGCGGATGTGCTCGGCCGTCGGGCCGATGAAAGTGATCTTGTGCGCGTCGAGGATGTCGGCGAAGCGGGCGTTCTCCGACAGGAAGCCGTAGCCGGGATGCACGGCGTCGGCCCCGGTGATCTCGCAGGCGGCGAGGATCTGCGGGATATTCAGATAGCTGTCGCGCGACGGCGGCGGACCGATGCAGACGCTCTCGTCCGCGAGGCGCACATGCATGGCGGAATTGTCGGCGGTGGAATGGATCGCCACCGTCGGAATGCCGAGTTCCTTGCAGGCGCGAAGTACGCGCAGCGCGATCTCGCCCCGGTTGGCGATGAGGACCTTCTTAAACATCGCGACGACCTCAGCCGATCACGACGAGCGCTTCGCCGTATTCCACGGGCTGCGCGTTGTTCACGCAGATCCGCACGATCTTGCCGGCACGCGGCGCCGGAATCTGGTTCATGGTCTTCATGGCTTCGATGATCAGCAGCGTCTCGCCTTCGGCAACGCTCTGGCCGAGTTCGATGAAGGGTTTCGCGTCCGGGCTCGGCGAGAGATAGACGGTACCGACCATCGGCGAGGGAACGCTGCCCGGCTCGGGCCCGGAGGCGGGCGCAGGGACGGCGGCAGCTGCCGGCGCGGCGGCAGCGACGGGCATCGGGACGGCTTGCGGCGCGACCTGATAGGCGGGCGCGGCCATCATCGCCGGCGCCTCCTTCTTCCGGGAAACCCGGATTCGCAGTTCGCCTTGTTCGACTTCGATTTCGGTAAGGTCCGTATCGTTCAGAATATCGGCAAGCTCGCGGACAAGACCGCGATCGAAGCTGTTTTCCTGCGTGGACATTCCGTTCCTTCCGAACATCGCGTCGCCGGGCGCGTCGAAACCAAAGCGCATTGCGCAGGGACGGCGGGCGTTGCGCAGCCCTATAGACCGTGCGCCCGTCTTTCGCAAAGCTTAGGATTGGGGAGGCGTCAGCAACTCGCCCTGGCGCAGCGCCTGACGTTCTCGATCTTCTCGGCCAGCGCCTCTCGCCCGACCGCGCCCGGCACCACTTCGTCGCCGACGACGTAGGAGGGGGTGCCGTTGATCTTCAGCATCGCCGACAGGCGGTTGTTGTCGTCGATGACCCCTTGCACCTCCGGCAGCGCCATCGCCGCCCGCATCTCGGCTTCCGAAACGCCGAGGTCTTCGGCGACGGCGAGCGCGCTGTCCTCGTCCGCGACGCCCTTCCGGCCGAGCAGCGTCTCGTGGAACTTGCCGTAGAGATCCGGCTTCACGTGCCGGAAGGCGAGGCTGACCCGGCTGGCGCGGACCGACGGATCGCCGAGCACGGGGATCTCCTTCAGGACGAAACGCAGCTTCGGATCGGACACGATCAGCGCCTCCATATCCGGCAGGGCGTGCCGGCAATAGCCGCAGTTGTAGTCGAAGAACTCGACCACGGTGACATCGCCGTTCGGGTTGCCGAGAATCGTGCCGGCTGGCGTCATCCGAACCTCGTCGGCGACCGCGGCGAGGGCGGCGCTCTGCGATCTAGCCTCCTCGGCCGCGCGCTTCGTTTCCAGCGCGCTCATCGCCTCGACCAGCACTTCCGGGTTCTCGATCAGGTACTCGCGCACGACCTTCTGGATATCGGCCTTTTCCGCGTCGCTCATCGCCAGCACGGGCGAGGCGCCTTGCGCGAAGAGAATCGTCAGCGCCGCCGCCGCCGGCAGGACTCGTCTGTGGATCACCGGTTCGGCTCCCGTCGGCGCAGCGCGCTCACTTGGCTTGCAGAATGTCCTGCGCCTGCATCCACTGCGGCGTGCCCGCTTTCAGCTTGAGCTGGGCGCGCGCGGCGAAGAGCTTGGCATCCTTGATGGCGCCACCGTGCCAGTAGCCTTCGGCGGTGGCAAGCTCGGCTGCGGCGTCGTCGCCCATCGCGCCGTAGGCCATCGCGAGGAACCGGTAGGCGTTGGAGTTGGTCGGATCGGATTCGAGGCCCTTGCGGATCTGGGCGACCGCCTCCTTCATGCGGCTCCTGTCGCCGCCGGTCACGAGCGCCTGGCCGATCGAGGCCTCAATCAGGCCGGACTTCTTTGGATCGAGCTTCGCCGCCGTTTCGAACGCCTCCGCCGCCTCCTTGCCGCGGCCGGCTTCCATCAGGATCTCGCCGCGCATCTCGTGGAAGTAGGGGTTCTTCGGCGCCTTCGCGATCAGGGCGTCGATCTTCTCGAGGGCGAGGGCCGGCGAGCCGTTCAGATGCGTCGAGATCGCGTCGCCGTACATGGCGGGGAGGCCACGTGGGTCCTTTCGGAAGACGCGCTGCACCGCGCCGGCGCCGTCGTTGTAGGCGATGATCTTCGCCCGTGCGAGGTCGTGGCGAAGCTGCAGCGCCGGATCGTCCACCTTGTCGAAATACGGGCTCTCGTGCGCCGCTGCATCCAGGAAGGCGATGCGGTCGCGCGGGGCGGGATGCGAGGAGATGTACCGGCTCGGCTGGACGCCGGCGAGGATGTTGTTGCGTTCCAGTCGCTCGAAGCTCGTCAGGAGGCCCTTCGGCGACTGGCCGGCCTTCTGCAGGAAGACGAGCGCCGAACGGTCGGCCGTGACTTCTTCCGAGCGCTGGTAGCTGATGATGCCGCGCATCGCGGTCGTGCCGCCGCCGGCGAAGATGCCGGTGCCGGCCCGGGCGATGTCGCCGGAGCCGGCGGCGGCACCCGCCGCCGCGATGCCCATGCCAAGCAGCCCGGCGACGAGCGCCACCTTCTGCGCCCGGTCGATCTGCTCGCGCAGGCGCTCCTGATGGCCGCCGGCGAGATGGCCGGTCTCGTGCGCCAGGACCCCGACGAGCTCGTTCGGCGCTTCCGAACCCACGATCGTGCCGGTGTTGACGAAGATGCGGCGGCCCGAAACGAATGCGTTGTATTCCGGGCTGTTGACCAGAACGATCTCGGCCGGTCGCCGCAGGTTCGCGGCCTTGAAGATCGGTGCGGTGTAGTCGGCGATCAGCCCCTCGATCTCGGCATCGCGGACGATCGGCAGGTTCGGCCGCTTCGACACCGCCGCCTGAACGGGCAATGAAGTCAGCGCCACGGCTGCTGCGGCGAGCACCGAAATCCATCGTGTCTGGATGCCGAGCATCATCGTCTTTATGAGACCCTCCCGCGGAGGCGCACGAGGCGCGGCCGCCATGACGAACGCCGTTGGGCATAGCCTTTCCGGCGAAGTTTAGGCGCGAGAAGCATATGCCGAAAACCGATCGCCCGACTGCGGCTCCTTCGCAACGCTCGGCCGTCGAACCGTTCCACGCGATGGACGTGCTGGCGCGGGCGAATCGCATGCGGGCGGCCGGCGTCGACGTCATCTCGCTCGCGGTCGGGCAGCCGTTCGCGCCGGCCCCGAAGGCCGCGGTGAAAGCGACGCGGCGTTTCCTGGAACACGGCCGCGTCGCCTATACTGATGCGCTCGGCCGCACCGACTTGCGCCAACGCCTATCGCGGCACTATGCCGAGCACTACGGCTGCGAAGTGCCGGTGGAGCGCATCGCCGTCACGACCGGTTCCTCGGCGGGCTTCAACCTCGCCTTCCTCGCCGCCTTCGACGTCGGCGACCGGATCGCGATCGCCGCGCCGGGTTATCCGGCCTATCGCAACATCATTCGCGCGCTCGGCCTCATCCCCGTCGAGATCGAGGTCGACGCCTCGGAAGGCTACGTGCTGCATGCCGATCATCTGGCGGCGAGCCACGCGAAGACGCCGCTGCAAGGCGTGCTGGTCGCCAGCCCCGCCAACCCGACCGGCACGGTGACGCCGGAAGCCGAACTCGAACGGCTCATCGCGTTCGCCGAGGACGCCGGCATCCGCTTCATCTCCGACGAGATCTACCACAACCTGACCTACGCCAAGTCCGAGGTGACGGCGCTCAGCTTCTCGCACGCGCCGATCGTCGTGAACTCGTTCTCGAAGTTCTACTGCATGACCGGATGGCGGATCGGCTGGATGGTGCTGCCGCCGGAACTCGTCCGTCCCGCCGAACGGATCGGGCAGAGCCTCTACATCTCCGCTCCGGAGCTCAGCCAGATCGCGGCGATGGCCGCTCTCGACGCGGCGGACGATCTTGTCGCCGTGCGCGAGGGCTATGTCCGCAACCGCGCCTTCCTGATCGAGCACCTGCCGAAGCTCGGCTTCCGCGACATCGCGCCGATCGACGGCGGTTTCTACGCCTATGCGACCGTGCCGGACGATGCGGGGGATTCCGCCGTCTTCGCGGCGTCGATCCTCGACGATTGCGGCGTGGCGATCACGCCCGGCATCGACTTCGATCTCAGGCGCGGACACCGGACGGTGCGGCTGTCCTACGCCTGCGACCACGCCTCGCTGGTGGAGGCCGTCCGGCGGATGGAAGCGCGACCGAACCGCTGAAACGCGGAGCGGCGGGCTATGCCCGCCGCTCGTTTCGGTTCAGAAGAAGCTGCGGCGCGCCCACCAGCCGGTGCGCTTCGGCTTCGCGTCGTCGCCGGCGTCCTCGGTGCCGCCGTTCGTCGTGACGAGCGGTTCGAGCAACTCCGGGCGCTTCGGCTCTTCCTCAACCGGCTCCTCGACCTCGTTCGCATCCGTGGCGCTCTCCGGGACGAACTCTTCGGCCGTCGCGGACACCTCCGCTTCCGCGACGACGGGCGCGATGGCCTCCGCCGCAAGATCGTCAGTGGCGGCAGGTTCGTCGTCCACTTCCTCGGCCGGGGTGTGGATCGAGGACGCGATCTCCGGCTCGATCTCGGGCAGGGCTTCGATCACCGCCAAGCCGTCGTCGGACGTCTCGGCGGCAACCGCCGGCTCGTCGCCCTCAGTCGCTTCCGCATCGCCTTCGGCGCGCGAGCGACGCCCGCCGCCGCGACGCCCGCGACGCCGGCGCTTGCGTCCGTCGCCCTGATCGTCCTCGGACGTCTCGGCCGTCTCCTCGGCGGCCGCCTCGCCCGGTTCCGCAGTGGCGGCGACCGCGTCGTCATCCGTTTCGGCGGCTTCCGTGCCTTCCGACGAAGCGTCCTGCTCCGAGCCGTCCGCGCGACGCCCGCCGCGGCGACGGCGGCGGCGACGCCGGCCGCCTTCCTCGGAACGCGCCTCCTCGCCGGCTTCCGCCTCGACCTCGTCGTCGGCCGGCTCAGCCACGAGCGGCTCGGCTTCCAGCTCTTCCGGCATCACCGTCAGCGGGCTGACGGCTTCGGCACGGACGGGGCGAGGAGCGGCCTCGGCACCCTGCTCGATCGCGACGTGCTGGTGCCCATGCGAATCGTCGCCGAGGAAGGCGACGCGCAGGCCGTAGGTCCGCTCGATCTCGTCGATCGATTTGCGCTTCTCGTTCAGGACGTAGAGGGCGGTGCTGGTCGGCACCCGGACCGTGATGTCGTGCGTCGACTGTTTCTGGACGTATTCCTCGATCGTGCGGATGACGTGCAGCCCGAGCGAGGAGTTCGAACGGACGAAACCCATGCCGGAACATGTCGGGCAGACCTGCGTCGTCGATTCCAGCACGCTGGCGCGGATGCGCTGCCGACTCATTTCCAGAAGGCCGAAATGCGAGATGCGGCCGACCTGGATGCGCGCCCGGTCGTCTTTCAGGCAGTCCTTCATCTTCTTCTCGACGGCGCGGTTGTTCCGGCCCTCGTCCATGTCGATGAAGTCGACCACGATGAGGCCGGCGAGATCGCGCAGGCGAAGCTGGCGGGCGATCTCCTCGGCGGCTTCGAGGTTGGTCTGCAGCGCCGTGTCCTCGACCGAATGCTCGCGGGTCGAGCGGCCGGAGTTCACGTCGATCGAAACCAGCGCTTCCGTCTGGTTGATGATGATGTAGCCGCCGGACTTCAGCGTGACGTGCGGCTGCAGCATCCGGTCGAGTTGCGCCTCGATGCCGCCCTTCCCGAAGATCGGGCTCGGCTCGCGATAGGGCTGCACGACCTTCGCCTGGCTCGGCAGCAGCATCCGCATGAAGTCCTTGGCTTCGCGGTAGCCGTTGTCGCCGGAGACGAGGATCTGGTCGATGTCCTTGTTGTAGAGGTCGCGGATCGAGCGCTTGATCAGGCTGCCCTCCTCGTAGACGAGGGCGGGCGCGGAGGAAGCGAGCGTCAGGTTGCGCACCGTCTCCCACAGCCGCATCAGGTACTCGTAGTCGCGTTTCACCTCCGCCTTCGTGCGCATCGCGCCGGCGGTGCGCAGGATGATGCCCATGCCGCGCGGCACTTCGAGGTCCCGCACGACCTCCTTCAGCCGCTTGCGGTCGGCGACGTTGGTGATCTTGCGCGAGATGCCGCCGCCGCGCGCGGTGTTCGGCATCAGGACGGAGTAGCGGCCGGCGAGCGACAGGTAGGTGGTGAGCGCGGCGCCCTTGTTGCCGCGCTCCTCCTTCACGACCTGCACGAGCAGGATCTGGCGGCGCTTGATGACTTCCTGGATCTTGTAGTGCTTGCGCGGCGGCCGGGCAGCGCGGGAGGGCACTTCCTCCATCGCGTCCTCGGAGCCGATCTCCTCGACGACTTCCTCTTCCTCGCTGCCCGGAACATCGTCCTCGGCGCCGTTGCCGCGGCGGCGATGCCGGCCGCGGCGCGAGCGATCGCCGCCGCTCGGGCGGCCCGAACGCGCACGCGGACGATCCTCGCCTTCCGCGGCGGGATCGCCCTGTTCCGAGACGGCCTCTTCCGCGCCGAACATCTCGCCCGTCGCGGCATCCCCATTGGTCTCGAGCGCGACGATCGGCGCTTCGGGGGCGTCGTTCCGTTCGTCGGCGGCCTCCGACGCGGCCGGCTCGTCGCCGACCTGCGCGCGCTCCTCCCCGCCGACCGTCTCCACCGATCCTTCGTCCTCGGACTCGAAGTCCGACGACGATTCGGAATGCTCGTCCGCAGACTCTTCCGCGAAGGCTTCGGAAACGCTCTCGCCGCCCTCGCTGGCTGCCGACAATGCCGCCGGCTCGCGCCGTGCAGCCGGCTCCCGTTCGCGGGAAAGCTTGCGCTCCTCGGCTTCCTCTTCCTCCTTCGCGCGGAGAAGGTCTTCCTCGACCAGCGCCTGACGGTCGGCGATCGGGATCTGGTAGTAGTCCGGATGGATCTCGCTGAAAGCGAGGAAGCCATGGCGGTTGCCGCCGTATTCCACGAAGGCCGCCTGCAGCGACGGCTCCACGCGCGTCACCTTGGCGAGGTAGATGTTGCCCTTGATCTGCTTCTTGTGTTCCGACTCGAAGTCGAATTCCTCGATCCGGTTACCTTTCAGTACGACAACGCGCGTCTCTTCCGGATGAGACGCGTCGATCAGCATTTTGTTGGCCATGAAATTCCAGCTCCGGGACCATCGCCTCGGCCGAGCGTCCGGCCGATGCGGCCGGGATCAGGATCGGGGAAGGCGTGTCCGCATCGGCCGCGTCGGCATGTCGTGGATCCGGTCTGCCGAACGACGCGACGACGGCCCCGGGGAAGGGGACGGTCAAGCTCGCTTGCGATCGGAAGAAGGCTGACGACAAAAGACTGCGACCTGCAACACTCTTAAAAGGCCACTTATGAAAGTGACCGACGAAACGACGCGGCAAAGCCCGATACGGGCGACACGCCGCAAGCAAACCGCCCGCGACAGATCGACGGGCGAGAATAACAGCAAGGACGGCAACGACGGATGGATCACTTCGCGACGCCGCTCGCGAGCGCGTTCGGACGCGCCCGGATCGGTCCGGCGGGCTTGGCGCATCTCTGGCATGCGCCGCCCACCCTTCGCGGAAGGATCGTTTCCGCTCGACTCGGAAGTCTTCCCGGCCTCAATTTCGCTTTTAAGGCGACGCAGGCAGGGAAACAAGCGAAAAGCCTGAAGCCAGTTCGCGCTCGCATACCGGTTCGCAGCGGCGAACGCGCCGACTGTCCTCTCGCGGGAGATCCATGCCGAAATCAGCCATGCGCGCCTGTCTGCGAATGCTGGCGGCGCTCGCTGCCGTCGCGCTGCTGCTGGCCGGAGTTCTTTCGCGAGCGGAGGCCGCGGGCGACCCCGTGCTGACCGGCTTCGAAACGCGCCTCGTGCCGAACGGATTCGAGGCGGATTTCCGGTTCGCCGGCACGCCGCGTTCGCGCATGATGGTGCTGACCGGGCCGAACCGGGTCGCCATCGACTTCTACGACACGGTCTCGGCGGTGAAGGACCTGCGGATCGACGCGAACCGGATGGTGGCCGGTCTGCGGCAGGGGCTCATCTCGAACGACCGGTTCCGGCTCGTCATCGAACTCGCCCGTCCCGGCATCCCCGAATTGGTGACGAAGACCGATGGAGACAAGTCGACCACGACGCTGCGCATCGTCGAGACCGACGCCAGGACGTTCCGCACCAGCGCGTTGAGCATCGGATCGGAGACGCCGGTCGAAACGGGCTCGATCGCCGCACCCGCAGCGGAGCCGAAGAGCTACACCGTCGTGATCGATGCCGGCCACGGGGGCATCGACACGGGCGCGATCGGCAAGCACGGCACGCAGGAGAAGGAGGTGAACCTCAAGTTCGCGCTGGCGCTCCGCGACCGGCTCGCCGCCGACCCGCGCATCCACGTGGTCCTGACGCGCGACGACGACACCTACATACCTCTGGGGGAGCGCTCCGCCATCGCGCAGCGCGCCAAGGCGAACCTCTTCGTCTCCATGCATTCCGACTCGATCCGCTACGCGGCCTTACGCGGCGCGACAGTCTACACGCTGTCGGAGAAGGCGTCCGACTCGCTCGCCCGCGAGATCGCCGACAGCGAGAACTCGGCCGACCGCTTCGTCGATCCGCAATGGCGCGAGGGCGCGCCGGAGGTGTTCGACATCCTCGTCGAGCTGACCCGGCGCGAGACGGGCGATCTGTCGGAGCACTTCGCGGCCGGTCTGGTGCAGGAACTCGGGCGTCACGACATCCGCCTGATCGGCAACCCGAAGCGCTCGGCCGGCTTCCGCGTGCTGACCGCGCCGGACGTGCCGTCGGTGCTCCTCGAACTCGGCTACCTCTCCAACGTCGACGACGAGCAGCTTCTCCTCGACGAAAGCTGGCGGCGCGACTCCGCCGCCGCGATCGCCTCGGCCATCTCCCGCTTCCTCGGCGTCGAGCCGGTCGCGAGCGCCGAGCCGGAGAAGTGACCGCGCGCGGCTGTGGCCGCCGCGCAACAAGCGCCGCAATATCAGACCGTTGCCGTCGCCGCGGGACATGCGTGCGCCGTATTTTCGGGGCATCTGCGCGGCTCACGCACCAGGATCGGGCACGCTCGCGCCGAACGCTCGTCCGCCTGTCCAGCCGGCCGCCCGGTGCGGGCGTTGGGGGTCCTTGATGTTTCGACTGCTCGGTTACCTGTTCAGCATCGCCTGCGTCGGCTTCATCCTCGTCGCCGGCGGCGTGCTGACCCTCCTGCAGGTGATGTCGAAGGACCTGCCGGACTATCAGGTTCTTGCCGACTACCAGCCTGAAGTGACGACGCGTTTTCATGCGGGCGACGGCTCGTTGATGGCCGAATACGCCAAGGAGCGCCGGCTGTTCCTGCCGATCCAGGCGATCCCGGACCTCGTGAAGGAAGCCTACCTCTCGGCCGAGGACAAGAACTTCTACAACCACCCCGGCGTCGACGTGCAGGGCCTCGGCCGCGCCGTGATGGTGCAGTTGAAGGGCGGCCCGATGCAGGGTGGCTCGACGATCACCCAGCAGGTGGCGAAGAACTTCCTCCTTACCAACGAGCGCTCGCTGGAGCGCAAGGTGAAGGAGGCGATCCTCTCCATGCGGATGGAGAAGACCTACTCGAAGGACAAGATCCTCGAACTCTACCTGAACGAGATCTACCTCGGCTTCGGCTCCTACGGCGTCGCCGCCGCCTCGCTCGCCTATTTCGACAAGTCGGTGAACGACCTCGAAGTGCAGGAGGCCGCCTATCTCGCCGCGCTGCCGAAGGCTCCGGAGAACTACAATCCGTTCCGCAACCCGGAGCGCGCGCTGGAGCGCCGCAACTGGGTGATCGACCAGATGCAGACCAACGGCTACATCACGGTGAGCCAAGCGAACGAGGCGCGGGCGAAGCCGCTCGGCATCAATCCGAACCGCTCCGGCACGACCATCGCCGACGCCGAGTACTTCACCGAGGAGGTGCGCCGCGACGTCATCGCCCGCTATGGCATGAAGCAGCTCTACGAGGGCGGCCTGACCGTCCGCACGACGATCGACCCGAAGCTGCAGATCGAGGCGCACAAGGCCCTGCACGACGGCCTCGTCGAATACGATCAGGCGCGCGGCTGGCGGGGGTCCTGGAAGACGATCGACATCGGCGCCGACTGGGGCAAGTCGCTCGGCGAGGTCCCGGCCTTCGCCGACGTGCCGGAATGGAAGCTGGCGGTGGTGCTCGATTCCGATGCGAACAGCGCGCGGGTCGGCATCCAGCCGCCGCGGCTCGTGTCAGGGGCGCTCGGGCCCGACCGCGAGGTCGGCACGATCGCGCTCGCCGACATGAAGTGGGCGCAGCGCATGGTGATCGACGGTAAAGGGCGCTCGGCGCGCGGCGCGGACGGCGTCTTGTCGCGCGGCGACGTCGTGTTCGTCGAGAAGAAGGAGGACGGTTTCGGCTATCGCCTCCGCCAGCCGCCGAAGGTGCAGGGCGCGCTGGTGACGATGGACCCGCATACCGGCCGCGTCCTCGCGATGGTCGGCGGCTTCTCCTACTCGCAGTCGGAGTTCAACCGCGCGACGCAGGCGATGCGCCAGCCGGGCTCGTCCTTCAAGCCGATCGTCTACGCGGCGGCGCTCGACAGCGGCTACACGCCGGCTTCCGTGATCATGGACGCGCCGATCTCGATCCCCGACGGCAACGGCGGCTGGTGGAGCCCGAAGAACTACGGCGACGAAGGCGCCGGCGGTCCCTCGACGCTCCGTCGCGGCATCGAGCAGAGCCGCAATCTGATGACCGTGCGCCTCGCCCGCGACATGGGCATGAAGCTCGTCGCCGAATATGCCGAGCGCTTCGGCGTCTACGACAAGCTGGCGCAGTACCTGCCGATGGCGCTCGGCGCCGGCGAGACCACCGTGATGCGGATGGTCTCGGCCTATTCGGTGATGGCGAACGGCGGCCGTTCCATCGAGCCTTCGCTCATCGACCGCGTGCAGGACCGCTACGGCCGCACGATCTACAAGCACGACAATCGCCAGTGCGCCGCCTGCAACGCCGACACGTGGAGCGATCAGGCCGAGCCGGAACTCGTCGACGAGCGCGAGCAGGTGCTCGATCCGATGACCGCCTACCAGATCACCGCGATGATGGAGGGCGTCGTCCAGCGCGGCACCGCGACTGTGGTGAAGCAGCTCGGTGTCCCGATCGCCGGCAAGACCGGCACCACGAACGACGAGAAGGACGCCTGGTTCATCGGATACACGCCGGACCTCGTGACCGGCCTCTACCTCGGCTACGACAATCCGACGCCGCTCGGCCATGGGCAGACGGGCGGCGGTCTGGCCGCGCCGATCTTCACCGACTTCATGAAGGTCGCGCTCGCCGGCAGGCCGCCGGTCGACTTCAAGGTGCCGGAGGGGATGACACTCGTCTCGATCAACCGCAAGACCGGCATGGCGGCGGAAGGCGAGGGGACGATCACCGAGGCCTTCAAGCCCGGCACCGGACCGGCCGACAGCTATCAGATCATCGGCAACGACAGCGGCGGTGGCCCCGGCGCGCCGCCCGCCGTCATCAGCCAGGAAACGCAGGACGCGATCACGCAAGGGGCCGCCGGGGGCGGCTTGTTCTAGCCGCCGCGCGTGCCTATTAGACGGCCTCCCGCGAACGAATCCGGAGCATTCTCGGCATGCGCGCCGAAATCGAAACCATGGTCGACGAAATCAAGCAGGCCATAAGCCTGCTGAGGAGGCATCTTTGACTGGGATGCCGCGCAGAAACGCCTGAGCGTCCTGAACGCGCAGGTCGAGAATCCGTCCTTCTGGAACGACGCCGAAGAGGCGCAGAAGCTGATGCGCGAGCGTCAGCGGCTGGAAACCTCGATCACCGGCATCCAGGCGCTGGAGCAGGGGCTCCGCGATAACGTCGATCTCATCGGGATGGGCGAGGAGGAGGGCGATGCCTCCGTCGTGACGGAAGCCGAGGAGGCGATCCGCGCGATCAAGGCGGACGTCGACAAGCGCCAGATCGAGACGCTGCTTTCCGGCGAGGCCGACTCGAACGACACCTATCTCGAAGTTCATTCCGGCGCCGGTGGCACCGAGAGCCAGGACTGGGCGTCGATGCTGCTGCGCATGTACATGCGCTGGGCGGAACGCGCGGCGATGAAGGTGGAACTGCTCGAAAGCCATTCCGGTGAGGAAGCCGGGATCAAGTCGGCGACGCTGCTCATCAAGGGGCACAACGCCTACGGGCTGGCGAAGACCGAGTCGGGGGTGCACCGGCTGGTGCGCATCTCGCCCTTCGACAGCCAGGCGAAGCGGCACACTTCCTTCGCTTCGGTCTGGGTCTATCCGGTGGTGGACGATTCGATCGACATCCAGGTCAACGAATCCGATTGCCGCATCGATACCTATCGCGCGTCGGGTGCCGGCGGCCAGCACGTCAACACCACCGACTCGGCGGTGCGCATCACGCATATCCCGACCGGCATCGTCGTCGCCTGCCAGCAGGAACGCTCGCAGCACAAGAACCGCGCTACCGCCTGGGGCATGCTGCGCGCCCGTCTCTACGAGGCGGAACTGCAGAAGCGCGAGGAGGCGGCGAACGCCGAGGCCGCGTCGAAGACCGACATCGGCTGGGGTCACCAGATCCGCTCCTACGTGCTGCAGCCGTACCAGATGGTGAAGGACCTTCGGACCGGCGTGCAGAGCACGTCGCCGCAGAGCGTGCTCGACGGGGACCTCGACGAGTTCATGGAGGCGGCGCTGGCGCACCGTGTCCACGGCGGCGACACGCAGGTCGGCGACATCGACTGAGAGGCGGCGACAGAACTCTGCGGCGGAGGGCTGGCGAGGGATTTTCGTCGTTTGCGAGGCGCTGAACGCAGTCGATGCCGGCGGCATCGGCGAGGCTCAGCAACGTAGCGAATGGCGAAAAGACCCGCCAGACCGACCCTCAAGGGTTCTGTCGCCGCCTCTAAGGCCGGATCAGCCGAGCGCGCTGATCCGGCGACCCGCCTTCAGGAAGCGGGACGGGTCGATCGCTTCGCCGGCGCGGCGCACCTCGTAGTGCAGGTGCGGGCCGGTGCTGCGCCCGGTGGAGCCGACGCGGCCGACGGCAGTGCCGGCCACGACGGCCTGCCCAACTTCGACGGCGATGCTCGACATGTGCGCGTAGCGCGTCGAGAGGCCGTTGCCGTGGTCGATCTCGACCATCTGCCCGTAGCCGGCGTTCTCGCCCGCGAAGACGACCTTGCCGGGAGCGGTCGCCTTCACGGCGGTGCCCGTCTGCTCGACGAAATCGATGCCGGTGTGCATGGCGGCACGGCCGAAGAACGGGTCCTCGCGGACGCCGAAGGTCGAGCTGATCGCGGTCGACGGTACCGGTGCGGCCAGCGGCAGCGCCGCCGACGCGTCGCGCACGGCCTGCAATGAGTCGAGCGCCGCCGCAAGATCGAGGAGACCCGCGTCGAAACGCTGTCCGGGGGGCACCGGGACGAAGGGGCCGCCTTCGCCGCCCGCTGCGTGGACAGGCAACTTCAGGCGGCCGACGCCTTCCGCGCGCAGCACGTCGCCGATGGCGTCCGATTTGGCTTTCGCCCGCGAGGCGAGAAGGTTGAGGCCCTCGATCTGCCCGTTCTCGGCGTCGTCGATCGATTCGCCCACCTGACGCAGGAGGTCGAGCGGAACCGCTTCCATGCCGGGTGCTGCGGCAGCCGATGCCGGCTTGCGCCCCCCGGTAGGGTCCACCAGACGGAAACGCCGCAGCGCTTCCGGCCCTTCGCTGTCCGTGTAGGCGAGCGGCGCGCTTTCGGTGGGCGTCGCGGCCTGCTGTGGATTGGGCTTCGGCACGGGCACGGGCACCGGGGTGTCGATCAGGCCCGCGGCCCGCGCCCGGTCGAGCAGCGGCTGGAGCTTGGCGTAGCGCTGCGAAAGCTGGGCCTGCTGGTCGAGGAGGACGTCGACCTTGCTGGAGACCCGTTCGCGGTCGAGGAAGCCGCGAGTCGTCAGCCGGTCGACCTCCGAGCGCAAGGTGGCGATGCGCAGTTCGTAGCGCGTCGCGAGGTCGGGTTCGCCGTCCTCGGCGAAGGAGTTCCAGTTCCCGCCGGACACGAGCAGCGCCGTCGATCCGACGACGGCGATGGCCGCGCCCGCGGAAAGCAGCCCGATCGTCCGCGCGAGCCACGGCTGGACGGTGAAGTGGCGTACCGTCTCGCCGCGCGCGAAGATGATCGTGTGAGGCGCCTTCCTTCGCCCGAAGATCTGTTGAGACGCTGATGTCATTCGCCAAACCGTTCGACGGAGAACGCATCGACTGCTGTCGGTCAGTTCAGCGATTACACCTCGTTAAGGTTAAGCATTCGTTTCCGCGTCGCAGGACGGTCGCGCCGCCCAGCGTTCAGGCGTTCGCGGAAAGAGCCTTCGCCGCTTCGAGCACCTCCTGCGCATGGCCCGGCACCTTGACCTTCGGCCACGCCTGGACCCGCCGTCCGTCCGCGCCGACGAGGACGGTGGTGCGCTCGACGCCCATGTACTTTCGGCCGTACATGCTCTTCTCGACCCAGACGCCGGCCGCATCGAGCAGGGTCCGCTCCTCGTCCGCAAGCAGCGGCACCGTCAGCGAATGCTTGTCGCGGAACTTCGCGTGGCTCTTGACCGAGTCCGGCGATACGCCGAGCACGCGGACGTCGATCGCTTCGAATTCGGCGGCGAGCCCGGAGAAGGCGACGGCCTCCTGCGTGCAGCCGGACGTATCGTCCTTCGGGTAGAAGAACAGCACGAACGGCTTGCCGGCGAGGCTCGCCGACGTGACCATATCGCCACGGTCGTCGGCAAGCGCGAAGTCCGGGCAAGCTCCGCCTGCGGTAATCATGATTGTGCCTTCCTTTGAACCAACACCGTCCGAACCGCGAGCTAGAGGCTGTTATGGACCGAAGGCAAGGCTTGTGTCGGATCTTGGCCCGCTGAATGCATCGTTTCCTCCATGGACTTATCGGACTCGCCAGCACCGGAGTCACCGGGCTCGCGGTCGTCTGCGCCGCGACGGTGGTGCTGGTCGACAGCGAAGGCGGCCGTAACTTCCTCCGGCAGCAGACGGAAGCGGTGGTCGGCCGCGTGCTCGGCCCCGACTACAGCGCGGATCTCGGCCGCCAATCCGTGACGCTGAAGGATGGCCGGCTCGGCATCCGCTGGGATGCCGTCGAGATCAGGCGTGCGGGCGTGGCGGAACCGCAGGCGAAGGCGCAGTCCATCGCGCTTGGCTTCGATGTCATGCCGCTGTTCGCCGGCCGTCTGCTGGTGCGCTCGCTCGCGGTCTCCGGCGTCGAGATCGACCTGACCGGCGCGCCGGAGGCCGCCGAGGTGGCGGCAACGGCGAAGGGCCTCGCACCGTCCGACCCGGCACCCGCGACGCTTCCGCCCGAAGTCGCGAAGGCGCTGCTCCCCGCTCTGGCGGAGCGGCTGCTGGGCCAGACCGAGCGGCAGCTCGGCGCCCTCGACCGGATCGGCATCGACGCCGTCGCGATCTCGAACCTTCGCCTCATCGCGCCCGTCGCGCCGGGGGGCGGGCCCTTCGTCAGCTATGTCGAGCAGCTCGACCTCGATCTCGGCGACCCGCGCGACATGCGGCTCGACGGAACCGTGCGCGTCGACCGGCTGCGGATGCCGATCCACGCGCGGCTCGATTTCGATCCGAACGCGAAGCGGCTGATCGCCGGACGCTCGACCGTCGGGCCGATCGAGCTGGAACGGCTGCTGCCGCCCGGCATACGCGGCGACCCGAACGACGTCCGGCCGTTCGGCAGCGATTCGGCCGCGACTCTGACCCTCGACGTCGCGTCGCCTTTCGGCAGCGAGCGGCGATCGGCGCGTCTCGGGCTCGCGCTCGATGCCGGCCATCTGCATCAGGGCAGGGGTCACATCGATCTCGAATCCGCCGACCTGTCGCTCGACTATGTCGAAGGCGACGATCGCGTCACGCTCGGCCCGAACCGGTTCCGCGGCAGCGGCTTCGAGGCGAGCTTCGCCGGCGGGCTGACGCCGATCTACGACCGGCCGGATGGAGGCTTCAACGGTTTCGGTCTCGAAGTCGCCAGCACGAAGCTGCGCTCGACCGTCGGGTCGCAGTCGCAAAGCCCGACGGACGGCACGTTCAGCCTGAAAGCTCGAACCGACATCGCCGCACGGCAGGCGAAAGTGACCGAACTCGATCTCCGTGCCGGTGACGGCTCCCTCACGGGCACGGCCAGCTTCGGCTACGGCAGCCCGGACGCGAAGGTACAGCTTTCGCTCGACCTGCGCGACCTGTCGGCCGCTGCGGTCAAGGCGCTGTGGCCGTTCGACATCGCGGTCGCGCCGCGAAAATGGGTGCACGAGAACGTCGGCGATGCCGGGCGGCTGACAGCGGGCACGATCGCCCTGAACGTGACGCGCCAGCGAATGGACGAGGCCTCGCGTCCCGGCAACGGCTACGAGCCGGGCGAACTCGAGATGAACTTCGCGCTGGAAGGACTGGACGTCCGCAGCTTCAGCGAGCTGCCGAGCCTGCGGAACGCTCAAGGAAACGTCGAGACGCATGGCGGCGACACGCTGGTGGCGGTGGCGACCGCCGACGTCGACGGCCTGCCCGACGCGGCGGTGGAGGGCGGGCTGGTGACGTTCTCGCGCGTGCCCGATGCCGCTCCGCCGCGGACGGACCTGAAGATCACCGGTAACATCCGCAGCGGCCTGAAGGACCTCGCTGCGATCGCGGATCGGCCGCCGCTGCGCTCCGTGGTCAGCCTGCCGTTCGAGGCGAAGGACGCCGTCGGTAGCGTGAAGACCGTCGCGGACGTCGATATGGCGCTCGGCAACGACCTGCCGGACGGGCGGGCGCTGAAGAACTGGAAGGTCGCGCTCGATCTCGCCGACGCCGGCTCGCGTGTGCCGCTCGGCGGACACAAGATCGGCGACGTGACGGGGACGGTGACGATCGAGCCGGGAGCGGTCACCGGCGATGTGCATGGCGACGTCGACGGCGCCGGAGGCGCGCTGACGTTCCGCCGCGCGCTCGGCGCGGAACCACCGGAGGGCCGCCGCATGGAGGCGAAGCTGCACGTCGATGCCTCCGATGCGGTGAAGCTCGCGCCGATCCTGAACGACGTCGTCACGGGCCCGATCGAGGCCGACATCGTTCAAGACGCGGACGCGCGCTATCGCGCCGATGTGAACCTTTCGGGAAGCAGCCTGAACCTGCCCTGGCTCGGCTGGCGGAAGGGGAAGGGCGTCGGCGCGAAGCTCGCCTTCACCGTTCGCTCCGACGAGGGTAGGACGGCCGTCGACGATCTCGTCCTGAAGGGCGAGGGCTTCGCGGCCACCGGCTATGCGGAAGCCGACAAGGCGGGACTGAAGACGGCGGAGTTGCACGACGTCTCGCTCAATCCCGGCGACGACGTGAACATGAAGCTGGCGCGTGTCGACAACGGCTTCAGCATCGCGATCAGCGGCGACCGCTTCGATGCGCGGCCGCTCCTCGCCGACATCCGCAACGACATCGGCGCCAAGACCGCGGCGCAGAAGCGCGAGGGCCAGCAGTTCGACGTGTCCGCCAGCTTCGACAAGGTCATCGGCTTCGGCAACGAGGCGATCGCGAACTTCTCGCTGGACTATGCCGGCAGCGGCTCGCGGGTCGCCGCCCTCTCGATCACCGGCAAGGGCCGGAAGGGCGCGCCGTTTTCCATCGACGTCTCGCCGCGCGGCAAGGCGCGCTCGATCGAGATCGCGGCACAGGATGCCGGATCGCTCCTCGACTTCACCGGTGCCTACGCGCACATGGAAGGCGGCAAGCTTTCGCTGTCGCTGCTCGGCACCAGCGACGACGGCTACCAGGGGAAGCTGGAGGCCAAGAACTTCACGCTCGTCGACGAGCCACGGCTGTCGAGCCTCGTCGCGTCGCCGCCGTCGCCGGACTCGAAGAGCCTGTCGCAGGCGGTGGGGAAGGACCTTCAGACGAAGCGCGCGACCTTCGATCACGCATCCGCCGGCATCTCGTTCGGCAAGGACGGCTTGCGCCTGACCGATGGCATCATCCGCGGGCCGATCTTCGGTTCGAGCTTCGCCGGCACGGTCTACGACCCGAAGAACCGCATCGACATCAGCGGCTCCTTCATGCCGGCCTACGGTCTGAACCGCGTCTTCGGCGCGATCCCCGTCGTCGGCCAGATCCTCGGCAACGGGCGCGAAGGCGGCCTCATCGGCATCACCTACAAGCTGAGCGGCAACTATGCCTCGCCGAAGCTGGAGATCAATCCGATCTCCGCCATCGCGCCCGGTATCTTCCGCAACATCTTCGCCTATCGATAGGCGGGGTCAGGCCGGCCGGACCAGCGCGTGCTTCTTGCGGCCGATCGACAGCTTCACGACCCCGTCGGCGAGGAGGTCGCGCGGCCCGACAAGGCGCTTCTCGTCCTCGACCGGCTGATCGTTGAGGCGGATCGCGCCGCCTTTCATATGACGCCGTACCTCGCCGTTCGAGCCGGAAAGGCCGGTCGCGACGAAGAGCGAGAGGATGCCGATGCCGGCCTCGAACTCGGCTGCGGGCACCTCGACGGTCGGCAGCGCGTCGCCGAGCGCGCCCTCCTCGAAGGTCCGCCTCGCCGTCTCGGCGGCGGCATCGGCCGCAGTGCGGCCGTGGACGATCGCCGTCGCCTCGGTCGCAAGGACCTTCTTCGCCTCGTTGATCTCCGAGCCGCCGAGGCTCGCGAGCTTGGCGATCTCGTCCAGCGGCAGCCGGGTGAAGATCTTCAGGAAGCGGCCGACATCGGCGTCCTCGGTATTCCGGAAATACTGCCAGAAGTCGTAGGGGCTGAAGAGATCGCCGTTCAGCCAGACCGCACCGGAAGCGGACTTGCCCATCTTCTCGCCGCTCGACTTGGTGAGGAGCGGCGTCGTCAGCGCGTAGAGCTGCGGCCCGCCCATCCGGTGGCTGAGATCGACGCCGTTGATGATGTTGCCCCACTGGTCGGAGCCGCCCATCTGCAGCACCGTGCCGTAGCGCCGGTTCAGCTCGGTGAAGTCGTAGCCCTGCATGATCATGTAGTTGAATTCGAGGAACGACAGCGACTGCTCGCGGTCGAGCCTGAGCTTCACCGAGTCGAAGGTCAGCATGCGGTTGACCGAGAAGTGCCGGCCGACGTCTCGCAGGAACTCGACGTAGTTCAGCTTCAGTAGCCAGTCGGCGTTGTTGACCATCTGCGCCGGGTTCGAACCCTCGTAGTCGAGAATGTTGCCGAAGACGCGCTTGATGCCGGCGATGTTCGTCTCGATCTGCTCGATCGTCAGCAGCTTGCGCTGGTCGTCGCGGAAGGACGGGTCGCCCACCATCGTGGTGCCGCCGCCCATCAGGCTGATCGCCTTATGGCCGGTTTCCTGCAGCCAGTAGAGCATGGCGAGCGAGATGAGATTGCCGATATGGATCGACGTCGCCGTGGCGTCGTATCCGACATAACCGCAGATCGGGCCATTGGCGGCCAGTGCGTCGAGGCCTTCCGCGTCGGAAATCTGATGGATGAAGCCGCGCTCGTCGAGCGCGCGTAGGAAATCGGACTTGAAGGCGGTCATGCGGGCTGATCCAGATGCGGACACGCTTATCGCGCAGGCTCGGGCAAGGGCATGCGTTTAGCAGCCTGAGGGCGAAATGAAAGGGTTGGCGATGGGCGATGCGGGACCGATTCTCGCGCTCGGCCTGATGAGCGGCACGTCCATGGACGGCATCGATGTTGCGCTCGTCGAAACGGACGGCGGCGACCACGTGTGCCGGATCGCTGCTGAAGGCTTTGCCTACGAGGCGCGGTTCCGCGACCGGCTGGCGAAGGGGCTGGAAACGGCGAAGGCGATCGCCCGGCCCGACGAGCGGCCCGGCGATCTTGCCGAACTGGAGCGCGAACTGACCGACCGGCATACCGAGGCCGTTCGCCGCTTCCTGACGGTGCGCGGCATCGAGCCGGCCACAGTCGGCGTCGTCGGCTTCCACGGCCAGACCGTGCTGCACCGCCCGGAGCAGGCTTTGACCGTTCAACTCGGCGACGGCCATCGCCTCGCCGAGGTTATCGGCATCGACGTGGTCTACGACATGCGCGCCGCCGACATGGAGGCAGGCGGGCAGGGCGCGCCGTTGATACCTGCCTATCACGCCGCCTTGGCGAAGAGCCTGCCGGACGAGCTTCGCGCCTCGCCGGTGGTGTTCGTCAACATCGGCGGGATTTCGAACATCACCTATGTCGACGGAACAAGCGAGCCAATGGCCTTCGACACCGGGCCCGGCAACGCGTTGATCGACCAGTGGGTCGCTCGCGAGGCCGGCATCCCCTTCGACCAGAATGGCGCAGTCGCGGCCGAAGGCGGAATCGTGGATGCCTTGGCCGATCGCTACCTGTCGGCCGACTTCTTCACCAAGCCCGCGCCGAAATCGCTCGACCGATTCGACTTCACGGTGCCGCCACCCGGGGCTGGCTCGCTGGAGGACGTGGCGCGGACGCTCTGTTTCGTCGCGGCGGAGGCGATCCTGAGGGCCGCCGACCACTTGCCGGAGACGCCGAAGCTCTGGATTGTCGGCGGCGGCGGTCGCAAGCATCCCGCCATCATGGCCGACCTGCGACGCGGCGCGGCGAAGCGCGGTGCGAAGGTCGTCGCCGCCGAGGAAGCCGCGCTGGACGGCGATTCCCTTGAAGCCGAGGCCTGGGCCTATCTGGCAGTCCGCTCGCTGCGAGGCCTGCCGCTGACCTGGCCGACGACCACCGGCTGCCGTGTGCCGACAGCCGGCGGCATTCTCGCGAAGGCTGCTACTTCAGCCGCTTAGGCCTGACGTCGACGAGCTCGCCGGCCAAGCGGCGATCGAGATAGTCGGCGCATTCCGCCATCAGGATCTCGGAATGTTCGGCGTAGAAGTGGTTGGCACCCTCGATCGTCTTCTGCGTGATCAGGATGCCCTTCTGCGTCTTCAGCTTGTCGACCAGCGTCTGCACGTCCTTCGGCGGCGCGACGCGGTCCTTGTCGCCGTGGATGATCAGGCCCGAAGACGGGCAGGGCGCGAGGAACGAGAAGTCGTAGGAGTTCGGCTGCGGCGAGATCGACATGAAGCCTTCGATCTCCGGTCGGCGCATCAGGAGCTGCATGCCGATCCACGATCCGAAGGAATAGCCCGCGACCCAGCAATGCTTCGAATCCGGATGAAGGCTCTGTACCCAGTCGAGCGCCGCGGCCGCATCCGAAAGCTCGCCGGCGCCGTGGTCGAACTCGCCCTGGCTGCGCCCGATGCCGCGGAAGTTGAAGCGCAGCGTCGTGAAGCCGCGCTCCACGAACATGTAGAAGAGCTGGTAGACGATCTGGTTGTTCATCGTGCCGCCGAAGCGGGGATGCGGATGCAGCACCATCGCGATCGGGGCATTCTTTTCCTTGCCTGGCTGATAGCGTCCTTCAAGACGGCCGGCGGGACCGTTGAAAATGACCTCGGGCATATGCGATCCTACTGAACCTGCGGAAACGGGCGGCCGCGCCTTGACGGGGACGGAGCGGCTTCGTAGATTTCGTTTAGAATGATTTTAAACTACGGCGCCCACACGTGGCGCTATGTAGTTCAGCGGACAGCGACAGTTCAAGAATTTTGCGCATCGCGCATGAGGAAGGAATAGCGGGCGTCCGATGTTCTCGAGCCGACGGCGCGTTTATCTGGATTACAACGCGACGCATCCGCTCTTGGCGGAGGCGCGAGCGGCGTTGGTCGATTCGCTGGAACTCTACGGCAATCCGTCTTCCGTGCATGACGAGGGGCGGCGCGCCCGTGCCGCGGTGGAGGCGGCGCGCCGCGATGTCGCACGACTCGTCGGCGCTTCGCCCGAGGACGTGGTCTTCACCGGCAGCGCCACCGAAGCCGCCGTCACCTGCCTGACCCCGCGCTGGGTGCGCGACGGCCGGGAGATCGCGGTCGAGGCGCTTGCCGTCTGCGACGCCGACCATCCCGCGACGCGCGAGGGCGGGCAGTTTCCGCCCGAAGCGGTCACCCGCTTGGCGGTGGATGCGAGCGGCATCGTCGATATGCGAGCCTTGGAGCAGTGGCTGGC
This sequence comes from Plantimonas leprariae, assembly GCF_008802405.1. Lineage (GTDB taxonomy): Bacteria > Pseudomonadota > Alphaproteobacteria > Rhizobiales > Rhizobiaceae > Plantimonas > Plantimonas leprariae. The sequence continues at coordinate 94,098 of NZ_VZDO01000002.1, read as the reverse complement.
CGGTCTCGGCGGCCGGACAGGCATGCTCGCGCTAGGCCTTGCGAACGGCGAAACCGGCGTAGTGCAGCCGTTGGACGAAGTCCGAACCGCGTTCGCCGGTCGGGACGTCATTCTGGTTCTCGATGCGGTACAGGCGGCGGGGCGCATGCCCCTCGCCATCGGCGAACTTGGCGCGGATGCGCTGGTCCTTTCCGGCCACAAGATCGGCGCGGCGAAGGGTGTCGGCGCGCTCGTTCTCGGCAGGGAATCGCTGCGGCCGTTCCGGCTGCTTCCCGGTGGCGGGCAGGAGCACGGCATGCGATCCGGCACCGAAGCCGTGCCCTCGATCGTGAGTTTCGGCGCGGCCGCAAGAATCGCCGCAGAGCGAGCCTCGTCCGGCGGCTCGTATTTCCGGGCCTTGCGCGAGCGGATCGTGGAGCGCCTACGGGCGGAAGAGTGCAACTTCACGGTCGTCGGAGAGGTCGCCGCGCGGCTCGACAATACCTTGGCCATCGTCGCCCCGGGCGTGAAGGCCGAAACCGCGCAGATCGCGCTCGATCTCGAAGGTTTCGCGGTGTCGGCCGGTTCGGCCTGCGCGTCGGGCAAGGTCGGCACGAACCATGTGCTGGCAGCGATGGCGGCGGGCGGTCTCGCGGTCGACCCGGCGATGGGGCTCGTGCGGGTGAGCCTCGGGACCGACACGACGGAGGTCGATGCGGATGCCTTCTCGGCGTCTTTCGCGAAGATCGTCCGCCGCGCGCAGGAGAGCATGCGGGCCCGCCGCGCCGCGTGATGCGGCACCATGATCCGGGGGAGGCGAGTCTTAAAACTTGACTCTCCAACACCATATGACGCTTGAGGCACAGCCGACAGCGTGACAGCGAACCGACCGCCGGGCAGATCGTTCGGCGCGTATGGAGTGACGACATGCCAGCAGTTCAAGAAACCATCGATCAGGTCCGCCGGATCGACGTCGACCAGTACAAGTACGGGTTCGAGACGATCATCGAGTCGGACAAGGCCCCGAAAGGCCTGAACGAGGAGATCATCGCCTTCATCTCCGCCAAGAAGAACGAGCCGCAATGGATGCTCGACTGGCGGCTGGAGGCGTTCGCGCGCTGGCAGACGATGGAGAGCCCGGACTGGGCGCGCCTGAACTACCCGCCGGTCGACTATCAGGACCTGCACTACTACGCCGCGCCGAAGTCGATGTCGGGGCCGTCCTCGCTCGCCGAGGTCGATCCGGAAATCCTCGCGACCTACGAGAAGCTCGGTATCCCGCTGAAGGAGCAGGAAATCCTCGCGGGCGTGCGCAAGCCCGACGAGCCGAGCGAGTTCGGCTCGGATGACGATTCCGGCGTTCCCGGCTCGGAAGGCAGCTATGGCGGCCGCGTCGCGGTCGATGCCGTGTTCGATTCGGTGTCCGTCGCGACGACCTTCAAGAAGGAGTTGCAGAAGGCCGGCGTGATCTTCATGCCGATCTCCGAGGCGATCCGCGAGCACCCCGAACTGGTGAAGAAGTATCTCGGCTCCGTCGTGCCAGTGACGGACAACTTCTTCGCGACGCTGAACTCGGCTGTCTTCACCGACGGCTCGTTCGTCTACGTGCCGCCGGGCGTCCGCTGCCCAATGGAGCTGTCGACCTATTTCCGCATCAACGAGCGCAACACCGGCCAGTTCGAGCGCACGCTGATCATCGCCGACAAGGGCTCCTACGTCTCCTATCTCGAAGGCTGCACGGCGCCGCAGCGCGACGAGAACCAGCTTCACGCGGCGGTGGTCGAACTCGTCGCGCTGGAGGACGCCGAGATCAAGTACTCGACGGTCCAGAACTGGTATCCCGGCGATAAGGACGGCAAGGGCGGCATCTACAACTTCGTGACGAAGCGTGGCGACTGCCGCGAGAAGAATGCCAAGATTTCGTGGACGCAAGTCGAGACCGGCTCGGCGATCACCTGGAAGTATCCGTCCTGCATCCTGCGCGGCGACGGATCGCGCGGCGAATTCTACTCGATCGCGGTATCGAACGGCCGCCAGCAGATCGATTCCGGCACGAAGATGATCCACCTCGGCAAGAACACGTCGAGCCGCATCATCTCGAAGGGCATCTCAGCCGGCCATTCGAACAACACCTATCGCGGGCAGGTGACGGCGAACCGCCGCGCCACGAACGCGCGCAACTTCACCAACTGCGACTCGCTGCTGATCGGCGAGGAATGCGGCGCGCACACCGTGCCGTATATCGAGGCGAAGAACTCGACCGCGCAGTTCGAGCACGAGGCGACCACCTCGAAGATTTCCGAGGACCAGCTCTTCTACTGCATGCAGCGCGGCATTCCCGAAGAAGAGGCGGTGGCGCTGATCGTCAACGGCTTCGTCCGCGACGTCATCCAGCAGCTCCCAATGGAGTTCGCCGTCGAAGCGCAGAAGCTGATCAACATCAGCCTGGAAGGCTCGGTCGGTTAACATTTTCACTACGGGCCGGCAGGCCCCGTCGATCACCTCGGAACAATCGAATCAATGCTGGAAATCAAGAACCTTCACGCCCGCGTCGCCGAGACCGGCACCGAAATCCTGCGCGGCGTCGACCTGACGGTGAAAACCGGGGAGGTTGCGGCGATCATGGGGCCGAACGGGTCGGGCAAGTCGACGCTGTCGTACATCCTCGCCGGCCGCGAGGACTACGAGGTGACGGAGGGCGACATTCTCTACAACGGCGAGTCGATCCTCGAGATGGACCCGGCCGAGCGCGCCGCCGCCGGCTTGTTCCTCGCCTTCCAGTATCCGCTGGAGATTCCGGGCGTCGCGACGATGACGTTCCTGAAGGCGGCGCTGAACTCTCAGCGGAAGGCTCGCGGCGAGAGCGAGTTGACGACGCCGGACTTCATGCGCCGGGTGAAGGACAGCGCGGCGAACCTCAAGATCGATGCCGCCATGCTGAAGCGGCCGCTGAACGTCGGCTTCTCCGGCGGCGAGAAGAAACGCGCCGAAATCCTGCAGATGGCGCTGCTGGAGCCGAAGCTCTGCGTGATGGACGAGACGGATTCCGGCCTCGACATCGACGCGCTCCGAATCGTTTCGGAAGGCGTCAACGCGCTCCGCTCGCCGGATCGCGCCTTTCTCGTCATCACTCACTACCAGCGGCTTCTGGAGCACATCGTGCCGGACAGCGTGCACGTGCTCTACAAGGGCCGGATCATCCGCTCCGGCGGCAAGGAACTCGCCCTCCATCTGGAGAGCGAGGGCTACGCCCAGGTCATCGGCGAGGCCGCCTGATGAGCGTCGTTCCCCTGCGCCGCGCGACGCCCGCCGAGGATGCCGTGGTCGCCGCGGCGGAAATCGGTCTTCGCGATGCGGATGATGCGCGACGGAACGCCATCGCCGTCCTGCGCCGCGAGGGCCTGCCGCACCGTCGCGTGGAGGCGTGGCACTATACCGACCTGCGTGCGCTCGCCGGCCGTGAGCCGCGCGGCGGCGCGAATATCCAGGTCGATGACCTGCTGACGCCGCTCCTGCCGAACAGCATCGTCGTCGAACTCTCGCAGGCGTCGAATCCCGGCGTCGCGGGCCTGCGCGTCGAGAAGTCGAGCGAAGCGCCCGATTGGCGCCGGCCGGTGAACCATCTCGACCGCGAGGTGGACACGGTGCGTCTGCTGGCCGCCGCCTTCGGCGCTCCGGCGGCTCGCATCGTGGTCGAAGCCGGCACGGCCTTGGAACGGCCGGTCGAACTCCGCTCGGCGACGACGGAGCATGGCGAGCGGTCGTTCGTCATTTGCAAGATTGAGGCCGGCGCGAGCGCGACGATCGTGGAGCGTCTCGGGACGGGCAGTGCGCAGGCCCTGTCCGCCGTCGTCTCGAACCTCGTTCTCGGCGACGGTGCCGAGGTGCTGTGGATTGTCGATCAGGCGCGCGGCGCTGGCGAGACGCATCTCGGCCAACTCAACGTCTCGCTCGGCAAGGACGCGAAGTTCCGCATGTTCGTACTGAACACCGGTGGCGCGCTGGTGCGGCAGGAAGTGCATACGGTGACGGAAGGCGAGGGGGCGGAGATCACGATCCGCGGCGTCAACCTCATCGAGGACGGGCAGCACATCGACGTCACCACGACGCTGAATCACGTCGCCCCGCACACGACCGCGACGGAGGTTTTCCGTAACGTCGTGCTCGGCGGCCACGGCGTGTTCCAAGGCATGATTCGTGTTGCGAAGGGCGCGCAGAAGACCGACGCCAAGCTCGCATGCAACACGCTGCTCCTCTCCGACGACGGCGACTTCTCGGCGAAGCCCGAACTCGAGATCTTCGCCGACGATGTTCTGTGCGGCCACGGCGCGACGGTCAGCGAGATCGACGGCAACCACCTGTTCTACCTGATGTCCCGCGGCATCCCGAAGGCGCAGGCGCGTGCGCTGCTGGTCCGGGCCTTCGTCGACGAGGTCGTCGAGGAACTCGAAGACGAAGCCATCGTCGCGGCGCTGGAAGCCCGCATCGACGCCTGGCTCGAACGGGACCGCTGAGGCGCGGCGATCATCGTCCGCGCCGAAGGGAGACTGCCAATGACCATCCAGACGCCGATCCGCGAAGCCGGGACCTACGACGTCGAGGCCGTGCGCCGCGATTTCCCGATCCTGTCGATGCATGTCTACGGCAAGCCGCTCGTCTATCTCGACAACGGCGCGTCGGCGCAGAAGCCGCAGGCCGTGCTGGACGCGATCCAAGAGACCTACGCCGCCGGCTACGCCAACGTGCATCGCGGGCTGCACTACCTCTCGAACAAGGCGACCGAAGCCTACGAGGCGGCGCGCGAGACCGTGCGCGACTTCCTGAACGCACCGAGCGCCGAGGAGATCGTCTTCACCTCCTCGGCGACTGAGTCGATCAACCTCGTCGCCTACTCCTACGGGTTGGCCGAACTCGGCGAGGGCGACGAGATCGTCCTGACGCAGGCCGAGCACCATTCCAACATCGTGCCCTGGCACTTCGTCCGCGAGCGCAATGGCGCGAAGCTGGTCTTCGTGCCGGTCGAGGACGACGGCTCGATCCCGCTCGAAGCCTTCGAGCGCGCGATCACGCCGCGCACGAAGATGATCGCGATTACCCACATGTCGAACGTGCTCGGCACGGTGACGCCGGTGAAAGAGGTCGCGGCGCTGGCGCGGGCTCGCGGCATCCCGATCCTCGTCGACGGCAGCCAGGGCGCAGTGCACCTGCCGGTCGACGTGCAGGACGTCGGCGTCGACTTCTACGTCGTCACCGGCCACAAGCTCTACGGTCCGACCGGCATCGGCGTGCTCTACGGCCGCCGCGAGATGCTGGAACGCATGCGCCCGTTCAACGGCGGCGGCGAGATGATCATCGAGGTCGGCGAAGACGCGATCACCTACAGCCCGCCGCCGCACCGCTTCGAGGCAGGCACACCGCAGATCGTGCAGGCGATCGGGCTCGGCGCGGCGCTGCGCTACATGCAAGGCGTCGGGCGCGAGGCGATCCTCCGCCACGAGGAAGGCTTGCGCGACTACGCGCACGAGCGCCTCAAGGCGATCAACTCGCTGCGCATCTACGGCGAGGCGCCGGGGAAGGGCGCGATCGTTTCCTTCGATCTCGAAGGTATTCATGCGCACGACGTGGCGATGGTGATCGACCGCGAGGGCGTCGCGATCCGGGCGGGAACGCACTGCGCGCAGCCGCTCTTGAAGCGCTTCGGCGCAACGTCCACCTGTCGCGCATCGTTCGGTATGTATAATACGACCGGCGAGATCGATGCGCTCGCCGACGCGTTGGAGAAGGCGAGGCGTTTCTTCGCCTGAAGGAAGTGCGATGACCGAAGACGTCGATACGAGGCTCGTTGCGGAGCCGGCGGCTGCGGACGACACCGCGGCGGCGAACGTCGCGATGGCGCAGGGCGGCACCAAAGCCTCCTCGATCCCGGCGGACGAGCTGCAGCGGCTGACCGACGACATCGTCGCGGCGCTGAAGACCGTCTACGACCCGGAAATCCCGGCCGATATCTACGAGCTCGGACTGATCTACAAGATCGACATCGAGGACGACCGCAGCGTCCATATCGAGATGACGCTCACCGCGCCGGGCTGTCCGGTCGCCGGCGAGATGCCGGGCTGGGTGGAGAACGCGCTTCTCTCCGTGCAGGGCGTCAGCCATGCCAGCGTCGATCTCGTGTTCGATCCGCCGTGGACGCCGGACCGGATGAGCGAAGAGGCGCAGGTCGCCGTCGGCTGGTTCTGACTTCTGATGCCGCGCGTTTCCGGCATTCTGGAAACCTGCCTCTATGTCGCCGACATGGCGCGGGCGCACGCCTTCTACGCCGACGTCATCGGTCTCGAACACATCCATGCGGACGGCGATCGGATTTCGGTCTACGAGGTGCGGCCGGAACAGGTGCTGATCCTATTCCTTCAGGGTGGTACCTTGGCGCCGGTCGAAACCCCCGGCGGCTCCATCCCGCCGCATGACGGGTCGGGGCCGACGCATATGGCGTTCCTGGTGGATGGAGACGACATCGCCGGTTGGCGAGCGCATCTCGAAGCGAAGGGTGTTGGGATCGAGAGCGAGGTCGCATGGCCGAAAGGCGGTCGAAGCCTCTACTTCCGCGATCCCGACGAGCATGTGCTGGAGCTCGCGACGCCGCCGCTCTGGTCGCGCTTGCGCTGAGCGCGGCAAAGGACCAATTTAGGACGCTGAGTTCGAGGACCGATCGATGGGCCGTTTTTCGGTGATGAGTTTGACGGATGCGGCTGCTGCCCGCGTCAACGAGATCGTCGCCTCGCGCGGCGGGGACTCGCTCGGCGTCCGCGTCGGCGTCAAGAAGGGCGGCTGCGCCGGCATGGAATATACGATCGACCTCGCGAGCGAGGCGAAGGCCGGCGAGGACGTGGTGGAGCGCGACGGCGCCAAGGTCTTCGTCGCGCCGGAGGCGGTGCTTTTCCTGCTCGGCACTCAGATGGATTTCGAGGTGACGAAGCTGCGCACCGGCTTCACCTTCCGCAACCCGAACCAGACGTCGGCTTGCGGCTGCGGCGAGTCGGTCGAGTTGAAGAAGGCCGACCTCGCGGCGCTGACGGCGGCCCAATCCGCCGCCTGACGTGCGGCGCGTGGACGAGGATCTGATCCGGGACCTGTTCACGTCCGAAGGTCCGGTTTCCATTCGTCGCATGTTCGGTGGCCACGGCATCTATCTCGACGGCATGATAGTCGCCGTCGATCTGCGCGGGGACATCCTGCTGAAGGCCGATGCCGAAACGCTGCCGCTGTTCGAAGCTGCCGGAGGTCGGCGGTGGACCTACCAGCGTGAGGGTCGCGCTTCGGTCGCGATGCCCTATTGCTTCCTGCCGTCCGAAGCGCTCGACGATCCCGATCTCATGGCGATTTGGGCGAGGCGAGCGCGGGAGGCCGCGTTGCGGGCTGCGACCAAGCCGAAGAAGCGGAAGGCTAGAGGCCGGTCCCGATCAGCATGAAGGCCGGCACGTCGTCGCCGAAACCGAGCGGCGATGGCTCGTCGTGGTGACGCTGCTGGCCTCGGCCGGAGCGCGCATGCGCGTCGTGACTGCGGGCGGAGGGTGCCGCCCGCCGCGACGGAACGGTGGCCGGCGCAGCGCTCGGCACTGCATCCGCCTCTTCCGTCTCGATCGGCCGCGCCTCGTGCCGGTTTGCGCCGCGACCTTCACCGCGCCCCGAATGGCGCCGCTCGCCGCCGCGGCCGGAACCGCCCCGTCGCGACCCGCCGCCACTGCGGCGACCGTGTCGGTCGGAGCGGTCCTCGCTCGACGGATCGGGCGTGGGAAGCTGCTCGACCGTCGTGCCGTCGAGCCATTCGAGATCGTTGCCGAGCATCTTCTGGATGGCGTCGAGGTACTTGCCGTCGGCGCGCGACACCAGCGTGAAGGCCTTGCCGGACCGGCCGGCGCGGCCCGTGCGGCCGATGCGGTGCACGTAGTCTTCCGAATGGATCGGAACGTCGAAGTTGAAGACGTGGCTGACGGCCGGGATGTCGAGCCCGCGCGCCGCGACGTCGGACGCCACGAGAAGCTGGATCTTGTTCTCGCGGAAATTGTGCAGCATCGCGGTCCGCGACGGCTGGTCCATGTCACCGTGCAACGCGCCGACCGAGAAGCCGTGCCGCGAAAGCGAGCGGAACAGCGACGCTACGTCGATCTTCCGGTTGCAGAAGATGATGGCGTTGGTGATGTCGCTCTCGGCGCGGATGAGCCGGCGGAGCGTCTCGCGCTTCTCCCAGTCCTCCTTATGCGTCGCGACCAGCCGCTGCTCCACCGTCTGCGCGGCGGAGGAAGCGCGGGCGACTTCGACGCGGACAGGGTTCTGCAGGAATTGCTCGGTCAGCCGCGTGATTTCCGGCGGCATGGTCGCCGAGAAGAACAGCGTCTGCCGGGTGAAGGGCAGCATCTTGCAGATGCGCTCGATGTCCGGAATGAAACCCATGTCGAGCATGCGGTCGGCTTCGTCGATCACCAGAATTTCGACGCCGGTCATCAAGAGCTTGCCGCGCTCGAAATGGTCGAGTAGCCGCCCCGGCGTCGCGATCAGCACGTCGGCGCCGCGGTCGATCTTCCTGTCCTGATCCCCGAAGGACATGCCGCCGATGAGCAGGGCGACGTTCAGCTTCTGGTCGAGACCGTATTTGGTGAAGCTTTCGGCGACCTGCGCCGCCAGTTCACGCGTCGGCTCCAGGATGAGCGAGCGCGGCATCCGCGCCCGGGCGCGGCCCTGTTCGAGCAGCGTCAGCATCGGCAGCACGAAGCCGGCGGTCTTGCCCGTGCCGGTCTGCGCGATGCCGAGCACGTCCCGCCGCTGCAGCGCATGCGGGATAGCCTGTTCCTGAATCGGGGTCGGGGTGGTGTAACCTGTCGCTTCTACGGCCGACAGAACCTTGGCGCTGAGGCCGAGTTCGCTGAAGAGCATTGCGCTGCGTGGATCCCACGAGTGACGGAGGGAAAGGCGCTGAGCCTCCGACTGGCCGCATCTAAGGCGGGCAGTAAGCGCAAGGCCAAATCAAGTCAACGCTTTACGGCAAGATGGGGCGCGTATTGCCGGCAAACAAGCGGGTATCGTGAACGATGTCGCACCAGCGACACCGTTCGCGGAGCATTTTCCCGTCGTTCAGTTCGACGCCGGACCGAACGTGTAGGTGAGGTCGTTCATGAAATGCAGCTCGTAGCTTTCCGATACTTCGCCATTCGACGGGACGACATCGAAGAAGAGCGTCAGGTCCTTCGCCGGCGCGCTTTCGCCTTCCTCCGTTTCCGCCTCGTCGGCACGATAGCCGACGACGGTGCCGGCGACGCCGGCCACTTCCTTCACCTCGGTGGTGGAGATGACCTTCGCATTCGGACCGACGCGGTCGAGCTTCTGTACGAAGAAGCGGTAGACGTCCTTGTCCGGCTGGCCGACCTGCATCATTACCGTGCGCCAGACGCCGCTCTGATCGCCATCCGTCCAGGGACCGACGACCTGCACGTCCTCGATCTGCGTCGCGAGTCCCTCGGCGGCCTTCTGCATCTCGGGATCGACCGGCGGGACGTTCGTGATCGCCGGGGCGACGGGAGGCGCTTCCCCGGTCTGGTCGGTGGTTCCGGCCGGCGGCGTGTAGGGCTTCGGCGCGCCTGTATCCGGGGCCAGCGGCGAAGCAGCGCCGGGGTCGCTCTGCGCGAGCGCCGGCAGGCTTGAGGCAAGAAGAAGCGTCGCGAAAGCGATGGGTCGAATCATCGAAAGCCGTCCTCTGATCTGGGACCGCTTTCGATCATACGTCGAGATCGGTGGCAAACGCCGCGCGGTCCTGGATGAACCGGAAGCGCGCCTCCGGCTTGTTCCCCATCAGCGCGTCGACCGCGCCCGCGGTTCCCGCCTCCGGCGCTTCGTCGATCTCGACCTTCAGGAGCGTGCGGCGCCTGACGTCCATCGTCGTCTCCTTCAACTGCGCCGGCAGCATCTCGCCGAGCCCCTTGAAGCGGCTGACCTCGATCTTGCCCTTGCCCTTGAACTCGCGCGCGATCAGCCGCTCCCGGTCGGCATCGTCGCGGGCGTAGACGACCTTGCCGCCCTGCGCGAGCCGGTAGAGCGGCGGCACGGCCAGGAACAGGTGGCCCTGGCGGATGAGCTCCGGCATTTCCTGGAAGAAGAAGGTGATCAGCAGCGAGGCGATGTGGGCGCCGTCGACGTCGGCATCGGTCATGATGACCACGCGCTCGTAGCGCAACTCGTCGTCGCGGTACTTGCCGCGCGTGCCGCAGCCGAGCGCCTGGATCAGGTCGGCGATCTGCTGGTTCGCGCCGAGCTTGTCGCGCCCGGCGGAGGCGACGTTGAGGATTTTGCCACGAAGCGGCAGGACCGCCTGACGCATGCGGTCGCGCGCCTGCTTGGCCGAACCGCCGGCCGAATCGCCTTCGACGATGAAGAGTTCCGCTCCGGCCGCGCCGGTCTGCGAGCAGTCCGCCAGCTTGCCGGGCAGTCGCAGCTTGCGCGTCGCGGTCTTGCGGCTGACCTCCTTCTCGGCCTTCCGCCGCAGCCGCTCATCGGCGCGCTCGACCACCCAGTCGATCAACCGCGCCGCGTCCTGCGGCGAGGCGGCGAGCCAGATATCGAACGAATCGCGGATCGACGATTCGACGATGCGCTGCGCTTCGGCGGTCGCCAGCCGGTCCTTGGTCTGTCCGACGAATTCCGGCTCGCGGATGAAGACCGACAGCATCGCGGAGGCGGTCAGCATCACGTCGTCGGCCGTGATGATCGCGGCCTTCTTGTTGCCGGACACTTCCGCGAAGGCCTTCAGGCCGCGCAGCAGCACGGCGCGCAGGCCCGATTCGTGCGTGCCGCCTTCCGGCGTCGGGATCGTGTTGCAGTAGGAACGGACGAAACCGTCCGCCGCCGTCCAGCTCACCGCCCACTCGACGGCGCCGTGACCGGAGGTCTTCTCGGTACGGCCGGAAAAGGTCTGCGAAGTGACGCGGTGCTCGGAGCCGAGCGAGGCGTCGAGATAGTCCTTCAGGCCGCCGGGGAAGTGGAAGCTGGCGCGGGCCGGCGTCTTGCCGTTCGGCGGCAGGAGCGATGCGTCGCAGTTCCAGCGGATCTCGACGCCGCCGAAGAGATAGGCCTTCGACCGCGCCATCGCGAAGAGGCGCGCCGGGTCGAAGGCGGCGTTCTCGCCGAAGATCTTCGGATCGGGCAGGAAGCGGACGCGCGTGCCGCGCCGGTTGTGGACCTCGCCGACCTCTTCCAGCGGCGTCACCGCATGGCCGCGCTCGAACCGCTGCCGGTACAGCCGCTTGTTGCGCGCGACCTCGACCTCCAGCCGCTCGGACAAGGCGTTCACCACAGACACGCCGACGCCGTGCAGGCCGCCCGACGTCTCGTAGACCTTCGAATCGAATTTGCCGCCGGCATGCAGCGTCGTCATGATGACTTCGAGCGCCGACTTGTTCTTGTATTTCGGGTGCGGGTCGACCGGGATGCCGCGGCCGTTGTCGGTCACCGCGAGGCTGCCGTCGGCCTCCAGCGAGACTTCGATGAAGTTCGCGTGGCCGGCGACGGCCTCGTCCATGGCGTTGTCGATCACCTCGGCGAAAAGGTGGTGCATCGCCTTCTCGTCGGTGCCGCCGATATACATGCCCGGTCGGCGCCGCACCGGCTCCAGCCCCTCCAGCACCTCGATATCCGCGGCCGTATAGTCCGCCGCCTGCGGCGGCTCGGCGCGCGGCGCGGGGTTGCGCAGGGCCGAGGCGATGGGATCATCGGCGCGGCGGCGGTTCGGCGCGCGCACCTCGCGGCTGCGCGCGGCGTTTCCGGCAAAAAGATCGTCGGTCATGGGCAGCCCGTCGCGAGACTCGGCAACACGGGGCGAACGGGCGGAAATCTCATGGGTTTAAGCTATACTTTCACGAAATGTTCTTCAACCCGAAGCCCGGTCGGACGCACCGGCGCCTGGGGCATTGAAGCGCGCATCGCTTAGAAATGAGTTGCGATGCGGCAATCGTGCATCGAAAACCGCGCGATGAGATCGCCATTCCTCGCCGCACTCGCGGTCGCCTCGATCGCGAGCGTTCCGGCTATCGCCGCGCCGCTGCAACTGCCGCCGTTCAAGGACGCGCTCTTCGCGTATCCGTCCGGCAGCACGACCGGCGACGGCGGCGACCGGACCGACATCGCGTATTCCGAAATGCGCGACATCAACGGCCGCGACGAGATCCCCGAGCGGCGGGTGAAGGCCGCCTATGTCGATCCCGCGCCGTTGCGCAGCCAGGTCGAGACGGTCGTCGATACGGACGCCGGTCCCCTGAAGACCATGCAGGTCGGCGACCGTGCGAGGCCGACCGCAATCGTGCTCTTCATCCACGGGCGGAACGGCGACCGCCGGCTCGGCATGTACGACCGGACGTTCGGCGGCAACTTCAACCGGCTGAAGAACCTGATGGCGCGGGCAGGGGGGCTGTATGCGACCGCCGATGCCGGAGCGTTCGCCGAGGCGGACAAGGCACGGATCGCGAGCCTCGTCGCGCAACTCGCCGCGAAGCCGAACCGGCCGCCGCTGATCCTCGCCTGCGCCTCGATGGGGGGCGAGTTCTGCTGGGACCTTCTGGATCGCAGGGAGGTCGCCGGCGCCGTTGCGGGGATCGTGATGCTGAGCGCGAACAACGTGCCGGCGAAGGTGGAGGCGATGCGCCAGGCGGCCGGCAAGCGGCGGATCCCGCTGCTGCTCGCGCACGGGACGCGGGACAAGGTGTTCCGCTGGGACGCCACGGAGAGGCTCTACGAGACGCTGCACGGAAGCGGCTACCCGGTTCGCTTCGTCTCGATGACCGACGGCAACCACGGCACGCCCATCCGCATGATCGACTGGCGGGAAACGCTGAACTGGCTGCTGGTGAAGGCGGGATAGAAGCAAACGCGCCTCGCGTTCGGACGCGCCTTCGCGTTCCCGCGCCGTGGTGGCCGGGGTTTGCGGGTGGTTCGTTGCCGCTGGTCGAGAGCGGCGGGCGCCGAAGGCAGAGCCTTCCGACGTGGTGCATTCGTCAAAGCGGCCTGCCTTCGGCGCCCGCGCGGGTGTCTGCAGCGCTTGTCGCCGGCTGCCCCGCCGGCGTCCCCATGACCTTCGGCGAGGCGGCTTACCTCGCCTCAAGGGCGTGATCCGAACATTGTCCTCGGCTACACAGCCGTTCGGGTTCCTCGGCTTGCTCCCGGACCCATTTGCATGGGACCGGCCATGGTTCACGCTGCCCGGGCGCCCCGCTTCTCCGGAAGAAGCGCGACACCCGGACCCGCCCGCCACCCCACCGAACGATCCCGGTGATCATTCGCGCTCCCTCAGCGAGGCGGCGGTGAGCGGACGTTACGCGAGGCGCTAGCGGCGGGGATAAGTTTCGTAGAAGGCCGCCTGGTGCCTGAGCCCTCAACGGCCGGCGGTCCTCGATGCGTAGGCGGTCATGATCGCCTGGAGCAAGCCGGGAAAGCGCTCGTCGATCTCCTCGCAACGCGAATGGTTCCGCATCTCGACGCCGCAACGCTCGGAGCGGATCAGGCCCGCCTCGCGCAGCACCTTGAAGTGGTTGGACAACGACGATTTCGGGATGACGCGGTCGCCGACCGTCGCGACCGCCGAGCAGGCCGGGGCGCAACTCGCGCCGACGATCCGGATGAAGATCGCGGCACGGTCGGGGTCGGACAGCGCGTGAAGGATCGCTTCCGGCTGGATGTCCTCTTTGGCGGGATGAAGCAAGGGACGCATGTTTTTCCATATGGGGTCTTGATCGGCCCGCCCATAGTTCCGAAATTCTGAACTATGGGACGAAGGCGACCATTCCGGAGCCGGCCCATGTCGAGGTTAGCACAGATGTCGAAGCTAGAGGGAAAGGTCGCGATCGTGACCGGCGCGTCGAAGGGCATCGGCGCCGCCATCGCGAAGGCGCTGGCGAAGGACGGCGCCGCCGTGGTGGTCAATTACGTTTCGAGCCGTGAGGGCGCCGAAGCCGTGGTCGGGGCCATCGCCGCCGCAGGCGGCAAGGCAGTCGCGGTTCAGGGCGACGTTTCCCGAACGGAACAGGCGGAAGCGCTGATCGAAGCGGCGGTGAAGCAGTTCGGACGCCTGGACGTGCTGGTCAACAACTCCGGCGTCTATGAATTCGCCCCGGTCGAGGCGATCACCGAGGAGCACTACCGCCGACAGTTCGATGTGAACGTGCTCGGCCTCCTGTTCGCGACCAAGGCGGCGTCGAAGCATCTCGGGGAAGGCGGAAGCATCGTCAACGTTTCGTCCATGGCGGTCGGCGTCTATCCGGCGGCGAGCGCGGTCTATACGGGTACGAAGGGAGCGGTGAACGCGATCTCCAGCGTCCTCGCCAACGAGCTGGCGCCGCGCAAGATCAGGGTCAACGTCGTCAGCCCAGGCTACGTGGTGACCGAAGGCACGCGCACCGCGGGCATCACCGGTTCCGAGATGGAGGCCGGCATGGTGGCGCAGACGCCGCTCGGGCGGGCCGGGCAGCCGGAGGACATCGGCGGGGTCGTGGCGTTCCTCGCGTCCGACGACGCGCGCTGGGTGACGGGCGATGTGATCAGCGCCAGCGGCGGCATTCACTGACAGGCGAGTGTCCGCGCGCGGCTCCCCGGCCGGAGCGCGCGCGGGCAGCTTCGCTCCCCCGCCGCAGGACGCTGCGCGAGGTCGCGGCGGCCTTGCCCCTGGCGCCTCCTTCGTGTAAGGCCCCGCGCATTCCACACACGGAGTTCGGTCTCCGTCGCTCGATGGTTCATCGAACGGCAGGAAACCACCGGTGGCGGCTTCGGTCGCTTCTTCTCCGTGGAGGCTCAACCGGAAAGGCAATACGACATGGCACTGCCAGACTATTCCATGCGCCAGCTCCTCGAAGCGGGCGTCCACTTCGGCCACCAGACCCACCGCTGGAACCCGAAGATGGCGCCGTTCATCTTCGGCACGCGCAACAACATCCACATCCTCGACCTCGCCCAGACCGTGCCGATGCTGCAGCAGGCGCTGCAGGCGGTGTCGAACACCGTCGCCAAAGGCGGTCGCGTGCTCTTCGTCGGCACGAAGCGTCAGGCGTCCGAGATCGTCGCCGACGCCGCGCAGCGCTCGGCCCAATACTACGTCAACGCCCGCTGGCTCGGCGGCATGCTGACCAACTGGAAGACCATCTCGAACTCGATCCAGCGCCTGCGCAAGCTCGACGAGATGCTGGCCGGCGAAGCGCAGGGCTTCACCAAGAAGGAGCGCCTGACGCTGCAGCGCGAGCGCGACAAGCTCGACCGCGCCCTCGGCGGCATCCGCGACATGGGCGGCACGCCCGACATGATCTTCGTGATCGACACCAACAAGGAAGCGATCGCGATCGAGGAAGCCAAACGGCTGAAGATCCCGGTCGTCGCCGTGGTCGATTCGAACTGCGACCCGGCGCTGGTCGACTTCCCGATCCCGGGCAACGACGACGCCGCGCGCGCCATCGCGCTCTACTGCGACCTCGTCGCCAAGGCGGCGGTGGACGGCATCGGCCGGCAGGCCGGCGCGATGGGCGTCGACGTCGGCGCGGCGGTCGAGGCCCCGGCCGAGGAGCTCGACATGCCCGAGCAGTCGTCGGCTTCGGGCGCGGTCGCCGCGGACGATCCGGCAGAGGCGCAGACGGCCGCCGCCTGAGGCAGCCGTCACGGTTCGAGCAACAAGCTCCTTTAGACATATGGCGACGCCCAACGGCGTCGCTCCGATTTCGAGCGCGCCCTTCGCCTGTTCGCGGAGGGTGCGCGTCTTCCATTCGACGAGAGGCTGACCGACGATGAGCGTGACCGCGGCAATGGTGAAGGAGCTGCGCGAGAAGTCCGGCGCAGGCATGATGGATTGCAAGACCGCGCTCGCCGAGACCAACGGCGACATGGAGGCCGCGGTCGACTGGCTGCGCGCCAAGGGCATCTCGAAGGCCGACAAGAAGAGCGGCCGCACCGCGGCCGAGGGCCTGATCGGCGTCGCCGCCGGCGACGCGAAGGCGATCGTCGTCGAGGTGAACTCCGAGACCGACTTCGTCGCCCGCAACGAGGCGTTCCAGACGATGGTGCGCAAGGTCGCCGATACCGGGCTGACCACCGACGGCACGGTGGAGGCCGTCGCCGCGACGAAGTTCCTCAGCTCCGAGAAGACCGTTTCCGAGACGATCCAGGAAGCCGTCGGCACGATCGGCGAAAACCTGACGCTGCGCCGCACGACGATGCTGACGGTCGGCGAGGGCGTGGTGGCGACCTACGTCCACAATCAGGTCGCCGACGGGCTGGGCAAGATGGGCGTCCTCGTCGCGCTGGAGTCGGCCGGCGACCACGCCGCGCTGAACGCCTTCGGCCGGCAGGTCGCGATGCACGTCGCCGCGACGAACCCGCTGGCGCTGACCGCCGCCGACGTCGACCCGACCGTCGCCGAGCGCGAGAAGGCGATCTTCGTCGAGCAGTCCCGCGCTTCCGGCAAGCCGGACGCGATCATCGAGAAGATGGTCGAGGGCCGCATGCGCAAGTTCTTTGAGGAGTCGGTGCTCCTCAGCCAGGCCTTCGTGATCAACCCCGACCTCACCGTCGAGAAGGCGCTGAAGGAAGCGGAGAAGGATTTCGGCGCCCCAGCGAAGATCACCGGCTTCGTGCGCTTCGCCCTCGGCGAGGGCGTCGAGCGCGAGAAGAGCGATTTCGCGGCCGAGGTCGCGGCGGCAGCCGGCAAGAAGTAACGCGACGACGGCAACCGAACGACGAGGGGCGTCCGCTTTTCAAGCGGACGCCCCTGTTGTATCGGAAGGCCGCATCCGGGCGGGGAATTCGATGGCGACCGACATACGCTTCAAGCGCGTGCTCCTGAAAGTCTCGGGCGAAGCGCTGATGGGCCGCCAGGGTTTCGGCATCGACGTGGCGGTGGCCGATCGCATCGCCGGCGACATCGCCGAAGCGCGCGAGCTCGGCGTCGATGTCTCGGTGGTGATCGGCGGCGGCAACATCTTCCGCGGCGTGGCGGTGGCCTCGAAGGGCGGCGACCGCGTGACCGGCGACCACATGGGCATGCTGGCGACCGTCATCAACGCGCTGGCGCTGCGAACCTCGCTCGCCAAGCTCGGCATCGACGCGATCGTGCTCTCGGCCATCTCGATGCCGGAAATCTGCCAGAGCTTCTCGCAGCGCGTGGCGCAGGAGCACGCCGACGCCGGCCGCGTGGTGATCTTCGCCGGCGGCACCGGCAACCCGTTCTTCACGACCGATTCCGCCGCGGCGCTGCGCGCCGCCGAGATGGGCGCCGAAGCGCTGATGAAGGGCACGCAGGTCGACGGCATCTATTCCGAGGACCCGAAGAAGAATCCGAATGCCGAGCGCTTCGACCGCCTCAGCCACGACGAGGTGCTGCAACGGGGGCTGGCGGTGATGGACGTCGCGGCCGTGGCGCTGGCGCGGGAGAACCGCATTCCGATCGTCGTCTTCTCGATCCACGAGCCGGGCGGCTTCGCGCAGATCCTGCGCGGCGAGGGACGCGCGACGATCGTATCCGACTGACGAGGAGGCATAGGGGCTCGGGGAAGGCGCTGTCGACGGGCGCCGGAACGGCGGACCCGAAGGAGAGACGATGGCGAATTTCGACTTGAACGAGCTGAAGCGACGCATGGACGGCGCGGTGACCGCGCTGAAGCACGATCTGGCGGGCCTGCGCACCGGCCGGGCTTCCGCGAACCTCCTCGATCCGATCGTGGTCGACGCCTACGGGGCGCAGACCCCGCTCAACCAGGTCGCCAACGTCTCGGTGCCGGAGCCGCGCATGCTGTCGGTTTCCGTCTGGGACAAGACGCTGGTCGGCAAGGTGGAGCGGGCCATCCGCGACTCCAACCTCGGCCTGAACCCGATCACCGACGGCACGACGCTCCGCATCCCGCTGCCGGAATTGAACGAGCAGCGGCGCAAGGAACTCGTGAAGGTCGCCAGCGGCTATGCCGAGAACGCCAAGGTGGCGGCGCGGCATGTGCGCCGCGACGGCATGGACACGTTGAAGAAGCTGGAAAAGGACGGCGAAATCGGTCAGGACGAAAGCCGGCAGCTTTCCGAGCGCGTGCAGAAGATGACGGACGAGACCATCGCCCATATCGACGGCACCTTCTCCGACAAGGAAGCCGAAATCCTGCAGGTGTAGCGTGGGTGCCGGGCGGCGCGCCGCCTGACGATACGGGAAACCGGTCGATTGGAAGCCGGAGGAAGCAGCACGGTGCGCCACCCCCAGCATGTCGCCATCATCATGGACGGCAACGGCCGATGGGCGCAGGCGCGCGGCCTGCCGCGGACGATCGGCCATCGCCGCGGGGTGGAAGCCGTGCGGGACGCCGTGCGGACGGCCGGCGACCTCGGCATCTCCTACCTGACGCTCTTCGCCTTCTCCTCCGAGAACTGGCGGCGGCCCGAGCAGGAGGTCGGCGAGCTGATGGGCCTCCTGAAGCTCTTCATCCGGCGCGACCTCGCGGACCTTCACAAGGAGGGCGTGCGGGTGAAGGTCATCGGGGCGCGCCACAACCTCGCGCCCGACATTCTGTCGCTGCTGGAGGAAGCAGAGAACCTGACGCGCGACAATACCAGCACGACGCTCGTCATCGCCTTCAACTACGGCGCGCGCGAGGAAGTGGCGCGCGCGGCGCGGCGCATCGCGGAGCGCGTGATGAGCGGCGCGGCCGCGCTCGCCGACATCGACGCCGAACTGCTCGACAGCCACATGGACACCGCCGGCATCCCGGACCCCGATCTCATCATCCGCACCAGCGGCGAGATGCGCCTGTCCAACTTCCTCCTGTGGCAGGCCGCCTATTCCGAATTCGTCTTCCTGCCGTGCCTCTGGCCGGACTTCGACCGAAAGGCCTTCGAGGAGGCCTTGCGCGAATACGCTTCCCGCGACCGACGCTACGGCGGCCTGTCCCGGGAGATCGCGGCATCGTAGGGCTTTAGCGCGTGGGCCTCGGCATCGGGCGGATCGTCGACGCGCCCACCTGGACGGATCTGCGCTCCCGCCTGATCTCTGCGCTCGTCCTCGGCGTGGTCTCGCTCGGGCTGCTGATCCTCGGCGGCTGGCCGTTCCGGCTGTTCTGCTGCGTGAGCGGGCTCATCGTCTTCGACGAATGGACGAAGATGACGCGGGTGCGCCGCGCCGGGGCCGGTTTCTTCCTGCTGACCGCCGCCTTCGTCGCGAGCCTCGCGGCGTTCCTCCTTCGCTTCAACCTGTCGTCGGTGGCGATCCTCGTCGCGGCGGCGCTGATCGCGCTCGGCATCGGCCGGCGGTGGCGCGACGGCTGGTGGCTCGGCGGCGGCCTCGTCTACGCGGCGCTCGCCTCGCTGGCGCCGGGGATGCTGCGCAGCGACGATCTCGCCGGCCTCGCCGCGATGGGCTTCGTCGTCTGCGTCGTCTGGCCGACCGACATCTTCGCCTACTTCACCGGCCGCCTCGTCGGCGGGCCGAAGATCCTGCCGGCCATCTCGCCGAAGAAGACGGTATCCGGGTCCGTCGGCGGGCTGATCGCCGGCATCGTCATCGGGGCGGCCTTCTACGAGATCGTCGCCGGCTCGCTGACCGCCGCGATCGTGCTCTTCGCCGCCGTGCTTTCGGTGCTGGGGCAGGGCGGCGACTTCTTCGAATCCTGGGTCAAGCGCCGCTTCGGCGTGAAGGATTCGGGCCGGATCATTCCCGGCCACGGCGGCCTGATGGACCGGGTGGACGCGCTGGTCATCGCGATCGGCTTCGCCTGGATGGTCGGCATCCTCCTCAACGGCTTCGCGCATCCTGCTCAGGCCATCTTCATGTTCGATCAGTGATACGGGTCGATCGCCCTTGCGCGGCGCACCCCGTTCGCGTTCCCTGAACGCGGCGGGAGCGCCCTTCCACCAACGGAAGCGAACGAGATGGATATCGCGCGCGGATTCGAGTTCCTGTTTCACGCCGTCGCCTTCTGGGCGCTGCCGTTCCTGTTCGTCCTGACGGTGATCGTGTTCTTCCACGAGCTCGGCCACTACGCGGTCGGGCGGCTCTGCGGCATCAAGGTCGTCGCCTTCTCGATCGGCTTCGGCCCGGAGCTCCTCGGCTACACGGATCGCGCCGGCACGCGCTGGAAGCTCGCCGCGATCCCGCTCGGCGGCTACGTGAAGTTCCTCGGCGACGAGAACGCCGCGAGCGTGCCGGACGGCGAGGCGCTGCGCCACATGAGCGAGGACGAGCGCCGGATGGCGTTCGCGGCGAAGAGCGTCTGGCGGCGGGCGGCGACCGTGGCGGCGGGACCGGCCGCGAACTTCGTCCTGACGATCGCGATCTTCGCCGCCGTCGCCTTCTTCGCCGGCCGCCAGATCGGCGACCCGGTCGTGTCCGAAGTGCGCGCCGACTCGCCGGCGGCGGTGGCAGGCGTCCGCGCCGGCGACAGGATCGTCGCGCTCGACGGCGTGAAGATCGAGTATTTCAACGACCTCATCGAGCATGTCGCCATTCGCGGCGCGGTGCCGATCGCCGTGACCGTGAACCGCGGCGGCCAACAGGTCGACCTGACGGTCACGCCGCGCATCGAGACCGAGACGGATCGTTTCGGCAATGAGATGAAGCGGCCGCTGCTGGGTCTCGTCGCGAACAGCCAGAGCGCCTCGTTCCGGACCGAGCGGCTCGGCTTCGTCGATTCGCTCGGCTACGGCGCGCAGCAGACCTGGTTCCTGGTGCGCGCGACCTTCGGCGCGGTGACCGGGATCTTCTCGCGCGGCGAGGGGGCCGACCAGCTCGGCGGCCCGATCCGCATCGCGGAGATGTCGAGCCAGGCGGCGACGCTCGGCTTCGTCGCGGTGATTCTGTTCGCCGCGCAGCTTTCGGTCGGAATCGGTCTGCTGAACCTCCTGCCGATTCCCATGCTCGACGGAGGACACCTCCTTTTCTATGCCGCCGAGATGATTCGCGGCCGCCCCTTGAGCGAGCGGGTGCAGGAGGCCGGATTCCGCATCGGACTGGCGCTGGTGCTGTCGCTGATGGTGTTCGTGTTCTGGAACGACATCTCCTGAGTGCTTTTCGGAGGGCGCCGGACGACCACTCCAGCCCTGCGCAAGCGGAATTAACCGAATATTAACCATGGTTTTCGCGCCAGTGGCGGCGATGCAACGGTTTTCCGTTTCCTCAACGGATTACGACCAGTTTGCTTGAACGCATGCCCGAAGCCGGTAAAAGGCGAGGGTGCAGGATGCCGGCAAGGCGTCACGCCAAAGACATAAGTACAGGGTGGTTGGCCTATGACGGCTGGATCTAAGCTGCTTCGGACCGCGTCGGCGTTCGCGTTCTCGTCGTCGGTCCTTGCAACCTCGGTCGGCTTCGGGCTCGTCCTTGTGGAAACCGCGCAGGCGGCGCCCGTCACCCGCGTCGAGGTCCGCGGCAACCAGCGCGTCGAAGCCGATACGATCCGCAACCTCCTCGCCGTCCGGCCCGGTCAGAACGCCACCGAGGCGGATCTCGACGAGGGCGTGCGCAAGCTCTACTCCACCGGCCTCTTCTCCGACGTGCGCATCAAGCAGCAGGGCGGCACCGTCGTCGTCAACGTCAGCGAGAACCAGATCGTCAACCAGGTCCTGTTCCAGGGCAATTCCAAGCTGAAGGACGAGCAGCTCACCGCGGCCGTCCAGACGACGTCGCGGGGCGCCTACTCGCAGGCGACCGCCGACAACGACGTCAACGCCATCAAGGACGCCTATGTCCGCATCGGCCGCAGCGACGCCACCGTTTCCGTCCGCACGGTTCCGATCGAGAACAACCGGGTCAACGTCGTCTTCGACATCAACGAGGGCGACCGGACGAAGATCGGCCAGATCAACTTCGTCGGCAACAACGCCTTCGGCGACGGCCGCCTGAAGGAAGTGATTGCTCTCCGCGAGTCGGGCATCCTCAGCTTCCTGCAGCGCAACGACGTCTACGACGAGGACAAGCTGCGCGCCGACGAGGAAACGCTGCGGCGCTTCTACTACAACCGCGGCTACGCCGATTTCCGCGTGGTCTCCGCCACGGCCGACCTCGATCAGGCGCAGAACAAGTACTTCATCACCTTCACCGTCGAGGAAGGCGAGCGCTACACCTTCGGCAATGTCAGCGTCGATTCGACCATTCCCGGCGTCGACGGGGCGGCGCTACAGAGCCAACTCAAGACGCAGACCGGCGACGTCTACAGCGCGCAGAAGATCGAGGAATCGCTCGTCGCGCTGACGAACCGCGTCGCGCAGAACGGCTTCGCCTTCGCGCAGGTGACGCCGCGCGGCGACCGCGACTTCAACAACCGCACTATCTCGGTGAACTACGTGATCGATCAGGGCCCGCGCGCCTATATCGAGCGGCTGGAAGTGCGCGGCAACACGAAGACGCGCGACTACGTGATCCGGCGCGAGTTCGACGTGTCGGAAGGCGACGCCTTCAATCAGGTGCTCGTGCAGCGCGCCAAGCAGCGCCTCGAGCGCCTTGGCTTCTTCGACAAGGTCAACATCTCGACGGCTCCCGGCAGCGAGCCGGACCGGGTGATCGTGATCGTCGACGTGACGGAGAAGTCGACCGGCGAGTTCTCGGTCGGCGGCGGCTACACGACGGGCGGCGAGTCCGACGGCCCGGTGGCCGAGATCGGCATCACCGAGCGCAACTTCCTCGGCCGCGGCCAGTTCGTGAAGCTCTCGGCCGGTTTCGGCGCCGATACCCGCAGCTATCAGCTTTCCTTCACGGAACCCTACTTCCTCGGCCGTCGTCTCGCGGCCGGTTTCGACATCTACACGACCAAGAATACTTCGGAATCCTACGACGTTCGCCGCAGCGGCGGCGACGTGCGCCTGGCCGCGCCGATCACGACGGAACTGACCGCCCAGGTCGCCTACAACTTCAAGTCCGAGAAGTTCGGCGACGACGATGGCGTGACCTTCGGTCGTGCCTACGCCAACGACGACGGCGAATTCATCGATCCGACCACGAACACCGTCGTCGACTCGCCGATCCTGGTGAATTCGGCGGCGTTTCCGAACTACAACGGCGATACGACGCGTATCCGCCAGACCTGCGACGATCCGGACCCGTTCGGCGTGGTGTCCGACGATGCGGCGGATGGCAGCACGGACTTCTCGAACGCGCCGAAGTACACGCGGTCGCGCATCATCAACGCCGCGATCTGCGACAGCCCGTACACGACGTCGTCGTTCTCCTACGCGCTGACCTACAACACGCTGGATTCGAGCACCGATCCGCGCAACGGCATCCTCGCGACGGCCGGCCAGGAAATCGCGGGCATCGGCGGCGACGCCGACTTCGTGAAGACGACCGGCAAGGCGTCGTACTTCAACCAGCTCTCGGAAGAGTACGACGTGGTCGGCCAGCTCAGCGCTGGCGGCGGCAACGTCTTCGGGCTCGGCAGCGGCAACCTCCGCGTCTTCGACAACTTCTTCAAGGGCCAGGATATCGTCCGCGGCTTCGACACCAAGGGTATCGGTCCGCGCCAGTTCGAGCTCGACGAGGACGGCGACCATGTCGGCCGCGGTGTCGCGATCGGCGGCGAGAACTACCTGAACGCTTCGGCCGAGGCGACCTTCCCGCTGCCGGGCATCTCGCGCGACTTCGGCTTCCGCGGCGCGGTCTTCGCCGATGCCGGCACGCTCTGGGGCACCGAGTACGACGACGATGCGGGCGTGGTCGGCGACGGCCTGAAGATCCGCGCTTCGGCCGGTGTCGGCCTCATCTGGGCCTCGCCCTTCGGTCCGCTGCGCGTCAACTACGCCCAGCCGTTCCTGAAGGAAGACTACGACCGCAAGCAGCAACTGTCGTTCGGCTTCTCGACGCGCTTCTGAACGGCTAACAGCATCGGTCCGAAGGGCCGGAGCCATGCGATGAACCGGACGGACTTCTTTCCGCGAGGCCCTGGCATGCGGCTCGCCGATCTGGCGGCCGCCTGCGGCTGCGAGATCGGAGGCGGCGCAAGTCCGGACCTGCTGCTGTCCGGTGTCGCGGCCCTAGACGAGGCGGGGCCAGAGGACCTCGGCTTCTTCGACAACCTGCGGCATGCGGAGGCATTGAAGGCCACCCGGGCCGGCTGCGTCGTAGTGGCGGCGAAGAATGCCACGCTCGCGGCGTCCGGCCAGGCGCTGCTGATCTCGTCGCGCCCGTCCGACGCCTTCGCGGAAGCGGGCAGGGCGCTGTTCCCCCATGCGCTTCGCCCGGCCTCATGGCGCGCCGGGGACGCCATCTCGCCTCGCGCGTCGGTCGATCCGAGCGCCGTTCTCGAGGATGGCGTCGTCATCGACGACTTCGCGATCATCGCCGCCGGCGCCGCGATCGGGCGCGGCACGGTGATCGGCGCCGGGGCAGCCGTCGGGCCCGGCTGCCGCGTCGGCCGCGACTGCCGCATCGGGCCGCGCGTCACGCTGCAATATGCCCTCGTCGGAAACGGCGTGATCCTGCATCCCGGCGTCGCGATCGGTCAGGACGGCTTCGGCTATTCGGCAGGGCGCGCCGGCATCGCGAAAGTGGTGCAGGTCGGTCGCGTCATCATCCAGGACAGTGTCGAGATCGGCGCGAACACGACCGTGGATCGGGGCAGCGTCCGCGACACGGTGATCGGCGAAAACACGAAGATCGATAACCAAGTGCAGATCGCCCACAACGTCCGCATCGGCCGGAACTGCGTCCTCGTCGCGCATGTGGCGCTGGCCGGCAGCGTCACGCTTCGCGACGGCGTGTCGATCGGCGGCCAGACCGTCGTGAACAATCATGTGACGATCGGCGAAGGCGCGCGCATCGCCGCGGTCAGCAGCGTCGCCGACGACGTGCCGGCCGGCGCGACCCTCGGCGGCACCCCGGCAAAGCCCGTTCGGGACTGGTTTCGCGAGATCACATGGGTTAGCGAGATGGCGAAGGCCGGGCGGGGACGGAAGAATGAGCGAAGCAGCGACGGTGCTTGAAAGCATCGACATCCTGAAGATCCTGGAACTGCTGCCGCACCGCTACCCGTTCCTGATGGTGGACCGCATCGTCAACATCGAGGGCGACCGCAAAGCCGTCGGCATCAAGAACGTCACCGCGAACGAACCGCATTTTCTCGGCCATTTTCCCGGCCAGCCGGTGATGCCCGGCGTGCTGATCATCGAGGGCATGGCGCAGACCGCCGGCGCGATCTGCTGCAAGTCGATCGGCACGGCCACCGCACCGCTGGTCTATTTCATGACGATCGACAATGCGAAGTTCCGCAAGCCCGTCGTTCCCGGCGACCGGCTGGAATACCATGTCGAGCAGACCAAGCGCCGGGGCAATATCTGGCGCTTCGACTGCGTGGCCAAGGTCGACGACGGCAAGGTCGCCGAGGCGACGGTCAGCGCCATGCTCGTCACGCGCGACGACGGCTGACGGTCGAGGCGAACCTTGCCCATCGACATCCATCCGAGCGCCATCGTCGAGGACGGGGCGGAAATCGGCGACGGCAGCGTCGTCGGGCCGTTCTGCGTCGTCGGCCCGCAGGTCCGGCTCGGCGCCAACTCGAAGCTGCGCTCGCACGTCGTCCTCGCCGGCAACACGACGATCGGTCCGAACGCCGACATCTTCCCCTTCGCTTCGATCGGGCACGCGCCGCAGCACCTGAAGTACAAGGGCGAGGACACGCGCCTCGTCATCGGCGCGAACTGCCTCGTGCGCGAGCATGTGACGATGAACCCCGGCACCAGCCAAGGCCGCTGCGAGACCACGGTCGGCGACAACTGCTCGTTCTTCACCGCGGCGCACGTCGCGCACGATTGCATGGTCGGCGACAACGTGACGATCATCAACAACGTCATGCTGGCCGGCCACTGCGTCGTCGGCGACTTCGCCACCATCGCCGGCGGATCGGGCATCCACCAGTTCACCCGCATCGGCCATCACGCCTATATCGGCGGCCTGGCGGCGGTGGAGGGCGACGTGATCCCGTTCGGCATGGTGCTCGGCAACCGCGCCTACCTGTCCGGCCTCAACGTCATCGGTATGAAGCGCGCCGGCTTCAACCGCGAGGCGGTGCGCAACGTCCGCCGCGCCTATCGCATGCTGTTCTCCGACGACCTGACCTTCAAGGAGAACATGGAAGAGGTGCAGGCCGAATACCCGGACGATCCGCTGGTGCAGGACCTGCTCGGCTTCATCCGCTCCGGCGGCGACCGGGCGCTCTGCTTCCCGCGCAATGCCCGGCCGGACTAGCGGCGTGACGCGGTGACGCCGGCAGCCGGCATCGCGCCCGACAGGCCGGGGGAGCCGATCGGCATCGCCGCCGGCGGCGGCATCCTGCCGCGGATCGTCGTGGACGCGGCGCTGCGCGGCGGTTGGACGCCGCATGTGCTGAGCATCGCCGATGGCATCGACGCCGAGTGGAGCGGCCATCCGGCCCGGCGGATGGCGTGGGGGCAGCTCGGCGACGGGCTACGCTGGCTGGGCGCCGCCGGCGTCCGCAAGCTGGTGCTGTGCGGCACGGTGTCGGTTCGCCCCGACTTCCGCTCCATCCTGCCGACGCTCCACACGCTTCTGATGCTGCGGCAGATTTTCGCCGTGATCCGCGGCGGCGACGACAACCTGCTTCGCGCCGCGACGAAGACCTTCGAGGCGCGCGGCTTCCAGGTCGTCGCGGTGCAGGCCATCGCGCCGGAACTCGTCGCAGCGGAGGGCACTATCGCCGGCCCTCCGTTGCAGAAAGACGACGAGGCGGCGATCTCGCGCGGCTTCGCGGCGGCGCGGGCGCTCGGGCAGCTCGACATCGGACAGGCGGCCGTCGCGTCGCGGGACCGGGTGATCGCGCTCGAAGGCATCGAGGGCACGCGCGAGATGCTGGCTCGCGTCGCCGACCTTAGAGCGCGCGGCCGCGTCGGCCGGCACGAGCGCTGCGTTCTGGTGAAATGCCGCAAGCCCGCGCAGGACGACCGCTTCGACCTGCCGAGCATCGGCGCATCAACGCTGGACGAGGCGGCGGGGGCAGGGCTCGTCGGCATCGCCCTCAGCGCCGGACATTCGCTCCTGCTCGGCATCGACGACATCGCCCGCGGGGCGCGCGCGAAGGGCATCTTCGTCGTCGGCCGCCGGGACGACCGCCCATGAAGATCGCCTTCGTCGTCGGCGAGCATTCGAGCGACCAGCTCGGCGCGGCGCTCATCCGCGCATTGCGGCGGCGGGCGGATACGGCGATCGAGCCGATCGGGCTCGGCGGCGACGCGATGGCGGCCGAGGGCGTCGACACGATCTTCGACATCGACGAGCTGTCGATCATCGGCGTCGGCGCGGTGCTGGCACGGCTGCCGAAGCTGATGCACCGCCTGAACCAGACCGTGCGCTTCGTCGTCGATTCGAAGCCGGACGCGCTCGTCGCGATCGACAGCTACGCCTTCTCGCACCGCGTCGCGCGGCGGGTGCGCAGGCTCGCGCCCGGCATTCCGATCGTCAACTACGTGCCGCCGGCCGTCTGGGCCTATCACGGCGAGCGCGCCGCCGCGATGCGCCGCTACGTCGACCGCGTCGTCTCCGTCTTTCCGTTCGAGCCGGCGACCTATGCCGCGCTCGGCGGTCCGGAGGCGACCTATGTCGGCCACCCGTTGCTGGGCGATCCGCCCCTCCAACGCATCATGGCCGAGGACCGCCCAACGGCAGCCGGCCAGCCGCCGACGCTGCTGCTGCTGCCGGGTTCGCGCCGCGGGGAAGTGAACCGGCTCATCGACGATTTCGGCCGAACCCTCGCGATCCTGAACGAACGGATACCGAACCTGCGCGCCGTCCTGCCGACCGTGCCGAGGTTGGAAAGCATGATCCGCGAGCGTGTCGCAAGCTTTCCGGTGAAGCCGGAGGTGGTCGTCGGCAACGAGCGCAAATGGGCGGCTTTCGCGCAGGCCGATGCGGCGCTGGCGGCCTCGGGCACCGTCGCCCTGGAACTCGCGCTGGCGGGGGTGCCGATGGCGCTCTGTTATCGGCTCGATCCGATCAGCTATCGCCTGCGGCATCTGATCAGCGGATGGACGGCCGCCCTGCCGAACTACGTCGCCGGCCATCCGCTCGTCCCCGAGCACTTCCATGAGATGGTGCGCCCGGAACTGCTCGCTCGCAAGCTGGAGCGGCTGCTGACGGACACGCCTGAACGGCGGGCGCAGACGGAGGGGCTGGGAATCGTGCGCGAGCGCATGCGGATCGAAGGCGACCCGGCGGACGCCGCCGCCGGGATCGTGCTGGAAGCCATCGCCGAGCGCCGGCGATAGCAGCGCGGTCTCAGCCGCGCTGGTCGATCGGCAGGAAGTCCCGCCTCGGCTCGCCCGTATAGAGTTGGCGCGGGCGGCCGATGCGCTGGTGCGGGTCCTCGATCATTTCCTTCCACTGCGCGATCCAGCCGACGGTGCGCGCGACGGCGAAGAGCACGGTGAACATGTTGGTGGGGAAACCAAGCGCCTTCAGCGTGATGCCGGAATAGAAGTCGACGTTCGGATAGAGCTTCTTCTCGATGAAGTAGGGGTCGTGCAGCGCGATCTGCTCCAGCTCCAACGCGACTTCCAGCAGCGGATCGTCCTTGATGCCGAGCTCGTCCAGCACCTCGTGGCAGGTCTGCTGCATGATCTTCGCGCGCGGATCGTAGTTCTTGTAGACCCGGTGCCCGAAGCCCATCAGGCGGAACGGATCGTTCTTGTCCTTCGCCCGGTTGATGAACTCCGGGATGCGGTCCTTCGTGCCGATCTCGCCGAGCATGTTCAGCGCCGCCTCGTTGGCGCCGCCGTGCGCCGGGCCCCAGAGGCAGGCGATGCCGGCCGCGATGCAGGCGAACGGATTGGCGCCCGACGAACCGGCGAGGCGCACCGTCGAGGTCGAGGCGTTCTGCTCGTGATCGGCGTGGAGGATGAAGATCCGGTCCATGGCGCGGGCGAGGACCGGGTTGATCTCGTACTTCTCGCACGGAACCGAGAAGCACATGTTGAGGAAGTTCTCCGAATAGGAGAGGTGGTTCTGCGGGTAAACGAACGGCTGGCCGACATGGTACTTGTAGGCCATCGCGCCGAGCGTCGGAGTCTTCGCGATCATGCGGATCGAGGCCACCATGCGCTGGTGCGGGTCCGCGATGTCGGTCGAGTCGTGGTAGAAGGCCGAAAGCGCGCCGACCGAGCCGACCATGATCGCCATCGGGTGCGCATCCCGCCGGAAGCCGGAGAGGAAGCGCGACATTTGCTCGTGCACCATCGTGTGGTGCGTGACGCGGTGGTTGAAGTCCGCCTTCTCGCGCTCGGTCGGCAACTCGCCGTAGAGCAGCAGGTAGCAGGTTTCGAGGAAGTCGCCTTTCTCCGCGAGTTGCTCGATCGGGTATCCGCGATGCAGGAGGACGCCCTCGTCCCCATCGATATAGGTGATCTTCGACTCGCAGGAGGCAGTGGAGGAAAAACCCGGATCGTAGGTGAAGACGCCGGTATCCTTGTAAAGCGCGCTGATATCCACAACGTCCGGCCCGATCGTGCCGGTCAGCGTTTTCAGTTCCGCGTTCCTGCCGTTCACCGCGATTTTTGCCGCTGGTTTCGTCATGGATGGTCCCTTCCTCAAACGGGGCGCCTGCGTCGCATGCTGCGGTGCGAAAGCGTCGCGAGCGTTGCGTAGCGCCTGCGGCGTTCAGCGGCAAGCGCGCCTTTGAGACCTAGATATCGCCACGGTGGGCGAAGGCGAGAAGCGCCGCTTCAGCCGCGCGCCTGATCGTGAAGTCTGGCGAGCGATTCCTCCCGGCCGAGCACGACCAGAACGTCGAAGACGCCGGGCGAGGTCGAGCGACCGGTGAGAGCGGCGCGGAGCGGCTGCGCCACCTTGCCGAGCTTCAAACCGTTCGCTTCCGCATGCTCGCGCACCAGCGCCTCCAGCGCGTCGTGACTCCAGTCCGGCGCGGCTTCGAACCGCGGCAGGAGGGCGGCGACGATCTGCCGACCGCCATCGGCGAGGATCGCGGCGGCCTTGTCGTCCAGTTCCAGCGGGCGCGGCGCGAACAGGAAGGCGGAAGCGTCGAGAAGCTCGACCAGCGTCTTCGCCCGGTCCTTCAGACCGGGCATCGCGGCCTCGAGCTTCTCTCGTGCCTCCGTATCGGGAGCGGCCTTCACCGGCGACGCCTCGGGCAGGTGCTCGCGAACCGCCATGGCGGCGTCCGTCAGCTGCGCATCGTCGGCGGCGCGCATGTAAACGCCGTTCAGCGCGTTGAGCTTGGCGAAATCGAAACGCGCGGCGCCCTTGTTGACGTCGTCCACGTCGAACCAGCGGACCATGTCCTCGATCGACATGATCTCGTCGTCGCCGTGGCTCCAGCCGAGCCGCGCCAGATAGTTCAAGAGCGCCTCCGGCAGGTAGCCCATCTCGCGATAGGCCTCGACGCCGAGCGCGCCGTGGCGCTTCGAGAGCTTCGCGCCGTCCTCGCCGTGAATGAGCGGGATGTGCGCCATCACCGGAACGTCCCAGCCCATCGCCCGGTAGATGAGGGTCTGGCGGCCGGCATTGGTCAGATGATCGTCGCCCCGGATGATGTGGGTGACATCCATGTCATGATCGTCCACCACGACGGCGTGCATGTAGGTCGGCGTGCCGTCGGAGCGCAGCAGCACGAAATCGTCGAGGTCGCGGTTCGGGAAGCGCACCTCGCCCTGCACCCGGTCGTGCACGACCGTCTCGCCCTCCTGCGGCGCCCGTAAGCGGATCACCGGCTTCACGCCGGGCGGTGCCTCGGCGGGATCGCGGTCGCGCCAGCGGCCGTCGTAGCGGGGCGGGCGCTTCTCGGCCTTCGCCTTCTCGCGCATCTCCTCCAGCTCGGCCGGCGTCGCGAAGCAGAGATAGGCCTGGCCGCGCGCCAGCATCTCCTCGGCCACCTCGCGGTGGCGCGCGGCGCGCTCGAACTGCGAGATCGGCGGCTCGTCGGCATCGAGCCCGAGCCAGGATAGCCCGTCGATGATCGCGGTCACCGCCGCGTCGGTGGAGCGGACGCGGTCCGTATCCTCGATTCGCAGGAGCATCCTGCCGCCGGTGTGGCGGGCGTAAAGCCAGTTGAAGAGCGCGGTCCGCGCCCCGCCGATATGCAGGAAACCGGTGGGCGAGGGGGCGAAGCGCGTCACCACCTGATCCGTCATGTCGAATATCCCGTGCGCAGCCGCGTTTCGCCGCCATTTTCCGATCGGCGAGGTCGGCGGGGTGTGTAGCATAGGAGGAACGGGACTCAAGACGACGGCCGATCGGCCGCATGCTGCCGACAGATGAGCGCGACGGAGGGATCACGGACGGCGGATAACGCCCTCGGCGCGGAGCCGCAGTTCGGTTCCGTCCGTCTTCGGTCGGCGCGCTTTTGGTCCCGCTTCCGCATGTGGCTCGGCGAGCAGATCGCGGTCGAAACGGAGGCCCGGACCAGCTTCTACCTGCTGCCGCTCGGCCTGATGCTCGGCATCCTCGCCGTCTACGGCGCGGACTGGCGTCCGTCGCTGTCGGTCTGTCTCGTCACGGCTGCAGGGCTGGCCGGCCTCGGCTGGGCGCGCCCGGCCGCGAAGGTTCCGATGTTCGCCGCCTTCGTCGCGCTCGGCGCGGCATCGGCGGCCTATGAGCTTCAACGCGTCGATACCGTCATCTTCTCGGGCGAGGCGACGGTGCGGATCGACGGACGCGTGCTCTGGCGCGACCGGGACGAGCGGGGCCGGATGCGGTATCTCGTGGCGATCGAGCGGACCGAGCGGCCGACGCTGTCGCGGCCGCCACAGCACGCCGAAATCCTCGTCACGGCGAGGCACGCGCCGATCGAGGTCGGGCAGCGATATCGCGGTCTGGTGCGGCTGCGCGCACCTTCAGGGCCGGCGCTTCCCGGCGGCTACGACTTCGCCTTCGGCGCGTTCTTCGAAGGCCTCGGCGCCTACGGCTTCGCGCTCGGCGCGCCCGGCCCGACGCCGCCGGACGAGGCCGCGCCGACGCTGACCGCGACCGAGCGCTTCGTGCGGATGCGCCTCGCGATCAGCGATCGCATCCGGTCGGTGATCGACGGCCCGGAAGGCGCGGTCGCGGCCGCGATCATTTCCGGCGAGCGTTCGGGCATCCCGGACGACGTGGAGCGATGGCTGCGCGTCACCGGCCTGTCGCATGTGCTCTCGATCTCCGGCCTCCACATGGCGCTCGTCGCGGGCTTCGCGATGGTGCTGGTGCGATGCGCCTGCGCCTCCGTGCCGAGCGTGGCGCTGCGACTGCCGGCGAAGAAGCTCGCGGCCGTCGTCGCGCTCGGAGTGTCGGCCTTCTACCTTGCGCTGGCCGGCCTCGACGTCGCGACGACCCGCTCGTTCCTGATGATCGCGATCATGCTGACGGCGGCGCTGTTCGACCGGGCGGCGCTTACGCTGCGCAACGTGGCGCTGGCCGCGATCGTGATCTTCCTGACGACGCCGCATGCCCTCCTGACGGCCAGCTTCCAGATGTCGTTCGGGGCGACGGCGGCCATCGTCGGGATCTACGGAGCGCTGACCCGCTGGCACCGGAAGCGATCCGACGGGACGAGCGAGCGTTTCGTCGTTCGGCTGCTGCTGTTCTTCGTCGGCATCGCCGTGACCTCGACCGTCGCTGGCATCGCGACCGCGCCGTATGCCGCCTATCACTTCCAGCGGATGGCGCCCTTCGGCCTCGTCGCGAACATGCTGACGCTGCCGATCTTCTCGTTCTGGATCATGCCGCTGGCGCTCGTCGCGATGGTCGCCATGCCGTTCGGGCTCGATGCCGCGCCGTTCTGGCTCTTGGGGAAGGGGCTGACGCTCGTCTTCGCCATCGCCCGCTACCTGGCCGAGCGGCTGCCCGACGCTCCGACCGGCCTCCTGACGAACATCGGCTTGGCTATCCTAACGCTCGCGCTGCTCACCGCCTGCTTTCTCGCGAGCCGGTTGCGTCTGGTCGCGATCCCGACGGCGCTGGTCGGTCTGCTGCTCGTGCCCGACCGCACCGCGCCTCCGGAACTCCTTGTCTTCGAGGATGGAAGGGAGGTCGCGATCATCGACGCCGATGGCCGCCTCTCGCCGTTGAAGGCCCGGCCGAACGGCTTTGTTTTCGGCCAGTGGGAGCGCGCCTATCCCGGGCCGGCAGATACGCGGGCCACCGATGCGAAAAACCCGGCCTTCGCTTGCGAAACGATCGAAGAAAGCAGTTCGGCAGAGCCTGAAAGCTCCGCCGCGGGCGCGCCAGCGAAGGGCGAGAAAGTGAAGAGGGCCGCGCCGCGCCGCTACTGCCGGGCCACGACACGGACCGGGATACGTGTCGTCTGGACGGACGACTACCGCCGGCTCGGCCAGGCCTGCGACGAAAGCGACGTCGCGATCGTCGCCCGAGTGGTTCGACTGACCGTCTGCCGCTCCGCCGCGCGGCTCGTCACACTGCGCACGCTCCGAACGACAGGCTCACTCTCGATAGCGCGTGAAGCGACAGCAGGCGGGATCGCCGTCACCTCGGCCATCCGCATGCCTTCGGAAGAATGGAACCGCCACCGCGCCGCTCCGTGGCCGGAGGCATGGCGCAAACCCACGGACGGCGATGCGTCGGCGACACCCTAGCGAGCGCGGCGGGTGTCCGCAGCTTGATCGCTACCGGCTCAGTACCGACGGATGAGGCCGACCAGCTTGCCCTGCACCTTCACGCGGTCCGCGCCGAAGATGCGCGTCTCGTAGGCCGGGTTCGCCGCTTCCAGCGCCACCGTGTCGCCGCGCTTGCGGAAGCGCTTCAAGGTCGCCTCCTCGTCGTCGACGAGGGCCACGACGATCTCGCCCTGCGTCGCGACCTCGGACTTGCGGATGATGACCGTGTCGCCGTCGAGGATGCCGGCCTCGATCATCGAGTCGCCCTTCACCTCCAGCGCGTAGTGCTCGCCCGCGCCCAGCATATCCGGCGGCATCTGGATGTGGTGCGTATTGTTCTGGATCGCGGCGATCGGCACACCGGCGGCGATGCGCCCCATGACCGGAATGCCGATCGACTGATTCGCCGATGGGAAAGCGCGAACCACCTTCTCGGACGCCTCGGGTGCCGGAGCGCGCACGCCCTTGGAGCCGTCGATGACGCTCGGCGTGAAGCCGGTGCGGGATTTCTGCGCCCGCTGCGAGATCGATTCGGGCAGCCGGAGAACCTCCAGCGCGCGGGCTCGGTTCGGCAGCCTTCGG
The DNA here is from genome assembly GCF_008802405.1 of Plantimonas leprariae. Lineage (GTDB taxonomy): Bacteria > Pseudomonadota > Alphaproteobacteria > Rhizobiales > Rhizobiaceae > Plantimonas > Plantimonas leprariae. The sequence continues at coordinate 59,949 of NZ_VZDO01000002.1, read as the reverse complement.
ATGAAGCCGCGTTCTTCCAGCGCGGTGATCAGGCGATGGATGCCCGACTTCGACTTGAGGTCGAGCGCGTCCTTCATCTCGTCGAAGGACGGCGGGACGCCGGCGTCCTGCAGGCGCTGGTGGATGAAGAGCAGGAGATCGTGCTGTTTGCGGGTCAACATGGCGGTGGACTCACCAAAACAAAACCTGAACAATGAGTATATGTTCTAGTTGTGTTCCGCAAGCGTTCAACGTTTAGGACAGCGCGATGTACCGACAGAGGTCGCCACGCTGAGCGGCAGGGGCATGGGGCGGGCGCAGGAGGAGCGCGTCGGCCGCGGCAAAGACCGACAGGAGCGAGGAATCCTGCCGGCCGAACGGGTTGACGATCGGGGTTACGGCGGACGCTTCGTCCAGCGTCGCGCGGATGTAGTCGGCGCGTTCGTCGTTCGCGGCCATCTCCGCCCCGAGAACGCCCTCGCGGTAGACGATGGGATTCGGCACGCCGCCGAGCGCCTGGACGAGCGGTTTCAGGAACAGCGTCGCCGTGACCATGCTGGAGGCCGGATTGCCGGGCAGCCCGAGCACGTGCATGGCCCCGAGCCGCCCGGCCATCAGCGGCTTGCCCGGCCGCATCGCGACCTTCCAGAAGTCGAGCGCCACGCCGCGCGACGCGAAGACCTCGCCGACGAGGTCGTGGTCGCCGACCGAAGCGCCGCCGATGGTGACGAGGATGTCGATATCTTCCGCCGCCGCGCGGTCGACGAGCGCGCCTATCGCGCCCTCGTCGTCGCGGGCGATGCCGTAGTCGAAGAGCTCGGCTCCGGCCCTCTCCGCAATCGCGGCGATGCCGAAGGTGTTCGAGGCGACGATCTGCGAAGGACCGATCGGTTCGCCGGGAAGAACGAGTTCGTCCCCGGTGGCGAGGATGGCGACGCGCGGGCGGCGGACGACTTCGACGCTCGGATGGCCGCCGCTCGCAGCGAGCGCGATCCGTCCGGCGGAAAAGCGGGACGCTCCGGAGACGAGCACGTCGCCGCTCGCGAAATCCGCGCCGGCACGCCGGATATGGCGGCCGGTGTCGACGGCCGAGGTCGGCCGGATCGTTCCGGTTTCCGTGCGCTCGGCGTTCTCCTGGATCAGGATCGCGTCGGCGCCCTTTGGCACCGGCGCGCCGGTGAAGATGCGGACGCACTCGCCGGCGGCAATCGTGCCATCGAAGGAGCGGCCTGCGGCCGATTCGCCGATCACGCGAAGGTCGCGAAACGGGGCCGCGCAGTCCGCCGCGCGAACGGCATAGCCATCCATCGCCGAGGCCGGAAAGCCGGGCTGCGTGCGGTTCGCGACAAGGTCGCGCGCAAGGACGCGCCCGAACGCCTGTCGCAGCGGCACCGTCTCGGTTTCCGCCAGCGGTTCGGCGCGTCCGACGATGCGAGCGAAGGCTTCCTCGACGGAGATCACGTCGCGGCCGCTGCGCTCGGCGCGGTCCAGTCGCCGGAGCGGCCACCGGACTTTTCGACGACGCAGACCCCGGTGATCGTCATGCCGCGGTCGACCGCCTTCGCCATGTCGTAGATCGTGAGGCAGGCGACCGAGGCGGCGGTGAGCGCTTCCATCTCGACGCCGGTCTTGCCGGTGAGGCTCACGGTCGCGGTGACCAGGAGGCCTGGCAGGGCAGGGTCCGGTTCGATCGAGACGTCGATCTTCTCGAGAAGCAGCGGATGACAGAGCGGTACGAGTTCCGAGGTGCGCTTCGCCGCCATGATGCCCGCGATGCGCGCGGCTCCGAAGACGTCGCCTTTCTTCAGGTTGCCGGCCTCGATGGTGCGCAGCGTTTCCGCCGCCATCGCGACCCGGCCCTCCGCCACCGCGACCCGCCGCGTCGCCTGCTTCCCGCCGACATCGACCATCGAGGCCGCGCCGCCGGGATCGAGATGCGTGAGGCGCGCCTCGCTCATGCCGCGGCTTCCGCCGCCGCCGGGAGGGCGAGAAGCGCGCGGGTGGCCGCTTCGACATCGGCTTGCCGCATCAGGCTTTCGCCGACGAGGTAGGTGCGGATGCCGTCGCGGGCGAGAAGGTCGCAGTCCGTCGCGGTAAAGATGCCGCTCTCGCCGACGAGGATGCGGTCCGGCGGCGCCAGCTTCGCCAGCCGGCTGGACGTCGCGAGGTCCGTCTCGAACGTTCGGAGATTGCGGTTGTTGATCCCGAGCAGCGGCGAGCGGAGTCGCAGCGCGCGTTCCGTCTCCGCTTCGTCGTGGACTTCGATCAGCACGTCCATGCCGTAGGCGAGCGCGGCCGCTTCGAGGTCGGCGGCGAGCGCGTCGTCGACGGCCGCCATGATGATCAGGATCGCGTCCGCGCCCCAGGCCCGCGCCTCGGCGACCTGATAGGTGTCGAACATGAAATCCTTACGCAGGGCGGGGAGGGCGGTGGCGTCGCGGCCCGCGGCGAGGAACGCCGGATCGCCCTGGAACGACGGCTTGTCGGTGAGGATGCTGAGGCAGGCCGCACCGCCGCGCTCGTAGGCCTGCGCCAGCGACGGCGGATCGAAGTCGGCGCGGATCAGCCCCTTCGATGGGCTCGCCTTCTTGATCTCTGCGATCAGCGCGTATTGGCCGGCGGCATGCTTCGCACCGATGGCCTTGGCGAATCCGCGCGGGAGAGAAACGTCGCGTGCCGCCGCTTCCACCTCGGCGAGCGAGCGCTCGCGCTTGGCGTTGGCGATCTCGTCCCGTTTGTAGGCCTCGATTTTCCTCAGGATGTCCGTCACGCGGCCATGCCTCCGGGCTGGTTGGATGCGGCAATCAGCTTTTCCAGCGCGGCGAGCGCGCGACCGTCGTCGATCGCCTCGGCCGCCAGCGCGATGCCGCCTCGAAGATCGGAGGCGCGTTCCGCCATCACCAGCGCACCCGCCACGTTCAGAAGCACGATGTCGCGATACGGGTTCCGCGCGCCCTCCAGCACGGCGCGGAGCGCCGCGGCGTTCGCGGTGCCGTCGCCGCCGCGGATCGCCTCAATCCCGACGCGTTCGATCCCGACCTCTTCCGGCGTCACGGTGAAACGCTCGACGCGCCCGTCCTTCCAAGCGGCGACGTCGGTCGTGCCGCAGGTCGTCATCTCGTCGATGCCTTCGCCGTGGACGACCCAGACGCTGCGCGCGCCGAGCGATCCCAGCGCTTCGGCCACCGGCACCAGCCATTCCGGCGCGTAGACTCCGACCAGCATCCGGTCGACCGAGGCGGGGTTCGACAGCGGCCCGAGCAGGTTGAAGATCGTGCGGGTGCCGAGCTCGACGCGTGTCGGGCCGACGAAGCGCATCGCCGAATGATGCAGCGGCGCGAACATGAAGCCGATCCCGGCCGCCGCGATGGCGCGGGAAATGCCGGCCGGCGCGAGATCGACGTTCACGCCGAGCGCGGTCAGCACGTCGCCCGAGCCGGAACGGGAGGAGAGGGCGCGGTTGCCATGCTTGGCGACGACAAGGCCGCAGCCGGCCGCGACGAAGGCGGCGCAGGTCGAGACGTTCAGGGTGCCGGCATGGTCGCCGCCGGTGCCGACGATGTCGATCGCGTCGGCCGGCGCGGCGACGGGCAGCATGTTGGCGCGCATCACCGACACCGCGCCGGCGAGCTCGTCGACCGTCTCGCCGCGAACCCGCAGCGCCATCAGGAAGCCGCCGATCTGCGACGGCGTCGCCTCGCCGGCCATGATGATGCCGAAGGCTTCTTCCGCCTCGGCGCGCGTCAGCGCGAAGCCGCCCGCGACCTTCGCGAGATGCGGCTTCAGCGATACGCTCATCGGACCGATGCCTGGATCTGCGCGATCGCCTGCGGATGGGGGACGACCTGGAGGTCCTGCCGCAGCCCGTCGACATAGGATTGCAGGAGATCGTTCTGCACGTACTGGTCGAGCTGGTCGGCGTCGCTGTCCTTGATCGACTTCAGCGGGTCGATCGGCGGGGCGACGGAGGCGACCCTCATGAGCAGTCGCGAAGCACCGTCCGGGCCGGTCGCGATGGCCGTCAGCCCTTCCTTGCCGGCGAAGGCCTTCTCGGCGCCTTCGCCGCCGAGCTGGCCGGAGGCGGTCTGCCGGGTGACAGCGGGCGCGGTCTCCTTCGTCAGCTTCTCTGCGCTCGCGATGGCGTCGAGCGACTCGCCGCCGTCCAGCCGCTTCTTGAGTTCCGTCGCCCGTTCGCCGACGAGGCGCTGCGCTTCATCGGACTTCCAGTCGGCGACGACCTTGGCGCGCACGTCGTCGAGCGTGCGGTCGCGCGCCGGATCGATCTTCGTCACCTCGTAGATCAGCGCGCCGGACGGCTGGAGGTCGATCACCGGATTCTCGGCGCCGATGTCGGCGGCGAAGACGCCGTCGAGAAAACCCTCGGCCTGCGGCAGGTCGGCGACTGGCTTCTCGTCCGGCGCCTCGCCGACGCGCGATACGGCCGGCACGCTCTTCAAGGCGACGCCGGCGCGCTGCGCCGCCTCCTTCAGCGTCGCGCCGCCGGCGCGGGCATCGTCGAAGGTGTTGCGAGCCTGCTGGACCTCGTCGTTCGCGATCTGCAGCGCCAGCCGCTGGCGGACGTCGTCGCGCACCTCGTCGAGCGGCTTCACGACTTCTGGCTCGGTCTTCAGGATGCGCAGGAGCGCCGGCCCGAACGCGCCGTTCACGACTTCCGAGACCTGACCGGGCTGGAGCGCGAAGGCGGCGTCGGCGATGGACTTGTCGCGGATCTCGGATTTCGCGCGCAAGCCCAGATCGGAGACGGACGGCTTCTGGCCGTTCGCCGCGGCGGCAAGCTGCTCGACCGGTGTGCCGCCGGCGAGCTGCGCCCGCGCGGCGGTCGCGGCGGCTGCATCCGAAAAGAGGAGCTGCTGCACCTGCCGGCGCTCCGGCGTCGTGTAGCGGCTCTTGGCGCGATCGTATTCGCGCTGGACATCCTCGTCGGTCACGGCAGCCGGATCGGACAGGGCTTCCGGCGTCAGCAGCACGTAGTCGACGGCGCGGTATTCCGGCGCGCGGTAGCGCTGCTTGTTCGTGTCGAAGTACTTCGCCAGTGCGTCCGGCGCGGGCTCGGCGATCGGCTCGACGGAGGCGGTCGGGATGGTCAGGTAGTCCACCGTCCGGCGCTCGTCGGAATAGAGGCCGAAGGCGGTGCGGACGGCCAGCGGGGCCGTGGCGCCGCGCGCGACTGCATCGACGAGCTGACTGCTCGCGGCGTTCCGCTGCCGGTTGCGGATGAAGCCGTTCTCCGACATGCCGATGCCGTTCAGGAACTGGCGGAACGCGTCGCGCGAGAAGTTGCCCGTCCCGTTATGGAAGGACGGATCCTCGGAGATCAGCTGGGCGAGCCGTTCTTCCGACATGCCGAGGTCGAGGCGGCGTGCCTGCTCGTCCAGCGCGGCATCGGTTATCAGCTGCGACAGGACGCGCTGCTCGATGCCCTGCTGTACGGCTTCCTCCTTCGTGGGACGGCGCTGGAGCTGCCTGGCGATCACGACCTCGAACTGGCGCCAAGCCAGCAGGTAGTCCTCGAAGCCGAGCTTCGTCCGCCCGGCGGACACCACCGTGGTCGACTGGCCGCCCTGGAAGAACCCGGCGAAGCCCGTCACCACGAAGCCGACCACGACGAGGCCGAGAATGCCCTTGGCGATCAGGCCGGACGTCTTGTTGCGCAGCGTCTTCAGCATCGTGCGGGGAAACCTTGAGCCTCGTCTCGACCCGGCTATAGGAAAATGCGGGAGAGAGACGCAAGCAGCGCGCCGTTGAATTTCTCGTGCCGCCGCAGCATCCGCCGGCGCGGCGAAAGGATTTGGATTTGCCGGACGCCTCCTATAAGAGGCAGCCACTTCGATCCTCCTTTTGAAATTCCTGATGGACACAATCCTCATCATCATTCACCTGATGATCGTGCTCGCGCTCATCGTGGTGGTTCTGCTGCAGCGTTCCGAAGGCGGGGCGCTGGGCATCGGCGGCGGCGGGGGCGGGCTGATGACGGCCCGCGGCGCGGCGAACGCCCTGACCCGCACCACGGCGATTCTCGCGGCCGGCTTCTTCATCACCTCGCTGGCGCTCGGCCTGACCGCCCGCTACGGCGCGCGCCCGACCGACATCCTGAACCGCATTCCGGCGAACCAGTCGGCCCCGGCCGGTAACAACGGCGCGCCCGCGAACGGCGGCGGCAACGGGGCGGAGGGCAACCTCCTCGATCAGCTCGGCGGCATGCCGTCGTCGCCCGCTGCCCCGGCCGCAGGCGGAACGCAGACGCCGGCCGGCACGCCAGCCACAGCCGATCCGGCGATCACGCCGTCGCCCAACGCCACCACTGGCCCGACGATGGACGCGCCGGCTCCGGCCCAGCCGTCCGGGGGCGGCGCTTCACCCGCGCCTGCCGCCACGCAGCCGGCGACCCCGCCGGCCGCGACGACGCCGGCTCCCGCTGCGACGACCGCACCGGCTCCGGCCGGGCAGACGACCCCGGCGCAGTAGGCGTTTCGCCGCAGGCAGCATCGCGAAGGGCGTCCCGTCGGGGCGCCCTTTTCATGTGCGCGGCTATTTGGGGACTGGCGGAATCGCGATCGTCCCGATATCGGGAGGCTCCATGGCGCGATACATCTTCATTACCGGCGGCGTGGTCTCCTCTCTCGGCAAGGGCATCGCGTCGGCGGCGCTCGGCGCATTGCTGCAGGCCCGCGGCTACCGCGTGCGGCTGCGCAAGCTCGATCCGTACCTGAACGTCGATCCGGGGACGATGAGCCCGACGCAGCACGGCGAGGTCTTCGTCACCGACGACGGCGCGGAGACCGACCTCGACCTCGGCCACTACGAGCGCTTCACCGGCCGCTCGGCGAACCGGATGGACAACATCACCACCGGCCGCATCTACATGGACCTCATCGCCAAGGAGCGGCGGGGCGACTTCCTCGGCGCGACAGTGCAGGTGATCCCGCACGTCACCGACGCGATCAAGGCGTTCATCCTCGACGGCAACGAGGACTACGACTTCGTGCTGTGCGAGGTCGGCGGCACGGCGGGCGACATCGAGGCGATGCCGTTCATGGAGGCGATCCGCCAGCTCGGCAACGACCTGCCGAGGAACGGCGCGATCTACGTCCACCTGACGCTGATGCCCTACATCGCGACGGCGGGCGAGCTGAAGACCAAGCCGACGCAGCACTCGGTGAAGGAACTGCGCTCGATCGGTATCCAGCCGGACATCCTCTTGGTTCGCGCCGACCGGCCGATCCCGAAGGAGGAACGGCGGAAGATGAGCCTCTTCTGCAACGTGCGCGAGACGGCGGTCATCCAGGCGCTCGACGTGCAGACGATCTACGACGTGCCGATCGCCTATCACGCGGAAGGGCTCGACACGGAGGTGCTCGCCGCCTTCGGCATCGATCCTGCGCCGAAGCCGCAGCTCGGCCGCTGGCGGCAGATCGTCGACGGCGTGCGCAACCCCGAAGGCGAGGTCACGATCGCGGTGGTCGGCAAGTACACCGGACTGAAGGACGCCTACAAATCGCTGATCGAGGCGCTGCAGCACGGCGGCCTCGCCAACAAGGTCAGCGTCAACGTCGACTGGATCGAATCGGAGGTCTTCGAGCAGGAGGACCCGGCGCCGTATCTGGAGCGTGTCAATGGCATCCTCGTGCCGGGCGGCTTCGGCGAGCGCGGCTCGGAGGGCAAGATCCTCGCGGCGAAGTTCGCGCGCGAGCATCAGGTGCCGTATTTCGGTATCTGCTTCGGCATGCAGATGGCGGTGATCGAGGCGGCGCGCTCGCTGGCGGGCATCGAAAACGCCTCGTCCACCGAGTTCGGCCCGGCGGAGGAGCCGCTGGTCGGCATGATGACCGAGTGGATGCGCGGCAACGAGCTGGAACAGCGCAAAGCAGAAGGCGATCTCGGCGGCACGATGCGGCTCGGCGCCTATCGCGCCAGCCTCAAGGCCGGCTCGAAGATCGCCGACATCTACGGCGACACCGAGATCACCGAGCGGCACCGCCACCGCTACGAGGTGAACCGCGCCTACAAGGAGCGGCTGGAGGAGGCGGGCCTCCATTTCGCCGGCATGTCGCCGGACGGGCTCCTGCCCGAGACGATCGAGCTGCCCGACCATCCTTGGTTCATCGGCGTCCAGTATCATCCGGAGCTGAAGTCGCGGCCGTTCGAGCCGCATCCGCTGTTCCGCTCGTTCATCGCCGCCTCCGTCGAGCAGTCGAGGCTGGTGTGAGCGGGTCGGCAGGCCGCTTCGTAGACCATGTGGTCATGCCGGTGGCGGGCCTCGCGTCCGCGCGGGCGCTGTTCGAAGGTCTCGGTTTTACCGTGGCGCCCGATGCAGCGCATCCGTTCGGCACCGGCAATGCCTGCGTGTTCCTCGCCGACGGCATCTATATCGAGCCGCTGGCGGTGCTCGACCGCGACCTCGCCGAATCGGAGGCGGTGCAGGGCAACGCGTTCCTGCGCCGCGACGTCGCCTATCGGCTGCGCCACGCGCTCCCCGGCTTTTCCGGCGTGGCACTGCGGAGCGACGACGCCGAGGCCGACAACCAGGCATTCCGCGCCGCCAGCTTCGAGGCGGGCGACATCCTGGAGTTCGGCCGCCGGTTCGAGACGCCGGACGGCGAGGCGCGCGACCTCCGCTTTCGGCTGGCCTTCGCCGGCGAGCGGCACGCGCCGGAAACCTTCGTGTTCTCGTGCCAGCGGCTGTTCGATGCCGCGCCCGATCGCGGCGCGCTGACGGCGCACGCGAACGGCGTCTCCGGGCTTCAGCGTCTCGTCTATTCGGCGATGGAGCCGGAGGCGACCCGGCCGTTCCTCGAAACCGTGCTCGGCAGTTCGGCGGTGGTGGCGAACTCGTACGGCTTCTCGCTGACGATCGGCAACGCGGTGGTCGAAGTGCTGGGGCCGGACGGCCTCGCCGCGCGTTACGGCGAGGCGAGAGGCGATGCGGCGGGCCTCCGCTTCGTCGGCCTCGTTTTGGAGACGGCCGACATGGAGCGGGTGCGGCCGCTGGCTGCCGCGGCCGGGCTGCAGGCCGTGGACATCCTCGGGCGGCTCGTCGTGCATATGCCGGAGCCGAGCGCGGCCTTCCTCGCCTTCGAGACCGCCGTCCGCTAGGGTTTCGTCCCGGCCTCCAGGCGGAAATCCGCGCCGCACTGTTCAAACCTTCACCGGCTTCGTCTATGAGCGGCGCGACTTCGGCGCTCACAGGAGAAACGGACATGGCCGCGATCATCGACATCGTCGGACGGGAGATACTGGACAGCCGGGGCAACCCGACGGTCGAGGTCGACGTCGTGCTCGAAGACGGCTCGATGGGCCGCGCCGCCGTGCCCTCCGGCGCGTCGACCGGCGCCTACGAGGCGGTGGAGCTGCGCGACAGCGACAAGCGCTACGGCGGCAAGGGCGTGTCGAAGGCGGTCGAGGCCGTCAACGGCGAGATCATGGAGGCGCTGATCGGCGTCGAGTCCGAGAACCAGCTCGCCATCGACCGGATGCTCCGCGACCTCGACGGCACGGAGAACAAGTCGCGTCTCGGCGCGAACGCCATCCTCGGCGTCTCGCTGGCGGTGGCGAAGGCGTCCGCCGACTCCTGCGGCCTGCCGCTCTACCGCTATGTCGGCGGCGCGTCGGCGCACGTTCTTCCCGTTCCGATGATGAACATCATCAACGGCGGCGCGCATGCCGACAACCCGATCGACTTCCAGGAATTCATGGTGATGCCGGTCGGCCTGCCGACCTTCTCCGAAGCGCTGCGCGCCGGTGCCGAGATCTTCCATGCGCTGCGCAAGGACCTGAAGAACGCTGGCCACAACACCAATGTCGGCGACGAGGGCGGCTTCGCCCCCAACCTCGGCTCGGCGCGCGACGCCCTCGATTTCGTGCTGAAGTCGATCGAGTCCGCCGGCTACAAGCCGGGCGAGGACGTGTACCTCGCGCTCGACTGCGCCTCGACCGAGTTCTTCAAGGGCGGCGCCTACGACCTCGAAGGCGAGGGCCGCAAGCTCTCATCCGAGGACATGGCGAACTACCTGATCGAGCTCTCGAACAGCTACCCGATCGTCTCCATCGAGGACGGCATGGCGGAGGACGACTGGAACGGCTGGAAGGTGCTGACCGACAAGGCGGCCGGCAAGCTGCAGCTCGTCGGCGACGATCTGTTCGTCACCAATTCGAAGCGCCTGCGCGAGGGCATCGAGAAGGGCGTCGCGAACTCGATCCTCGTGAAGGTCAACCAGATCGGCTCGCTGTCGGAGACGCTCGACGCCGTCAGCGTCGCGAACCGCGCCGGCTACACCGCCGTCATGTCGCACCGCTCGGGTGAGACGGAAGACTCGACCATCGCCGACCTCGCGGTCGCGACGAACTGCGGGCAGATCAAGACCGGCTCGCTGTCGCGCTCGGACCGGCTGGCGAAGTACAACCAGCTCCTGCGCATCGAGCAGGAACTCGGCGACCAGGCCGTCTACGCCGGCCGCTCGATCCTGCGGCGCTGATCGGCGGCTTTCACCGCCTTCGCTCGTCGTCCCAGGTCCGACTTGGGACGACGATCCTCGCAGCGCGTGACCAAAGCGTATGCGCGCCAAGCGCAGGCAGGCTTAACCGCCCGTTAAAGCCGCGGTGCGATGTTTGCCAAATGGCAAAACTCATGCTCACCAGGCAGTATCGCAAGTCGAAGCTCGCCAAGCTCATCGTGCCGGCGGTGACCTGCAGCTTCCTCGCCTATTTCGCGATCCATGCGCAGAGCGGACGCTACGGCCTCGAAGCCAAGCAGCAGCTCGTCCAGACGCTTGCGAACTCGCAGGGTGCATACGAAAAGCTGCGCAAGCAGCGGGAGCGGTTGGAGCAGCGCGTGCAGCTTCTTCACGACGGGACGCTCGACCGCGACATGATCGACGAGCGCGCGCGACAGGCGCTGAACTACTCGACGGCCGACGAGGTCGTCATCCTACGGTAGTGAACCGGGATATAGTTCATTCTACTGCATCGCAACAATTGAACCGAACGTAGGTTGAAACTTCCGGTCGCGCTTGCGGCCGCATCCGCCATGGCTATATTCGCGCGCTAAATGCATCCTGTTCTGGATGCGAGGGCGACACGGAGAGGCGCGATGGCCGCGACCAGACAGAAGAAAGCCCCCCAGGCCGAGACGGCTCCGACGGCATCCGAGATCGTCCGCACGCTGGAGCAGTTCGAGGCTCCGGCGCCGCAGTCCTTCTCGAAGGACGACGACCTTCGCGCCTACCGCGACATGCTGCTGATCCGCCGCTTCGAGGAGAAGGCCGGCCAGCTCTACGGCATGGGCTTCATCGGCGGCTTCTGCCACCTCTACATCGGCCAGGAGGCCGTGGTCGTCGGCATGCAGATGGCGATGCGGGAGGGCGATCAGGTCGTTACCGGCTATCGCGACCACGGCCACATGCTCGCCACCGGCATGGAGTCGCGCGGCGTGATGGCCGAGCTCACCGGCCGCCGCGGAGGCTACTCCAAAGGCAAGGGCGGCTCGATGCACATGTTCTCGAAGGAGAAGGCCTTCTACGGCGGCCATGGCATCGTCGGCGCGCAGGTGCCGATCGGCACCGGCCTCGCCTTCGCCAACCGCTATCGCGACGACAAGTCCGTTTCCATCACCTATTTCGGCGACGGCGCGGCGAACCAGGGGCAGGTCTACGAGGCCTTCAACATGGCCTCGCTGTGGAAGCTGCCGGCCGTCTACGTGATCGAGAACAACCGTTACGCCATGGGCACGGCGGTGAACCGCGCTTCGGCCGAGACGAACTTCGCCCACCGCGGCATCTCCTTCAAGGTGCCGGGCATCCAGGTCGACGGCATGGACGTGCGGGCCGTGAAGGCGGCCGGCGATCTGGCGCTGGCGCATTGCCGGGACGGCAAGGGTCCGATGATCCTGGAGATGATGACCTACCGCTATCGCGGCCACTCGATGTCCGATCCCGCCAAGTACCGCTCTCGCGACGAGGTGCAGCGGATGCGCGCCGAGAACGACCCGATCGAGAAGGTGCGCAGCCGTTTGATCAACGATTTCGGCGTGTCTGAAGGCGACCTGAAGGCGATCGACAAGGACGTGCGCGACACGGTGGCGGATGCGGCCGACTTCGCGCAGAACGATCGCGAGCCGGACGTTTCCGAGCTCTGGACGGACATTTACGCCGACGACGTGCCGCAGGCGGCCGAGTAAGGCGGGAGAGCGCGAGATGCCGACCGAGATCCTGATGCCCGCCCTGTCTCCGACCATGGAGGAGGGCACGCTGTCGAAATGGGTGAAGAACGAGGGTGACACGGTCTCGGCCGGCGACGTGATCGCCGAGATCGAGACCGATAAGGCGACGATGGAGGTCGAAGCCGTCGACGAGGGCACGCTCGGCAAGATTCTCGTCCAGGCCGGCACCGAGGGCGTGAAGGTCAACGCGCCGATCGCGATCCTGCTCGCCGAGGGCGAGGACAAGGCGGCGCTGAACGGTGCGGCGTCGTCCGGCGGGGTCGGTGCGGCGAAACCGGCCGAGGAGAAGCCGGCTGCGCCGGCGAAGACCGAGGATTTCGCCGGTGAGAAGGCGACGTCGGAGGGCACGGCCGGGCCGAAGACGGTTCCCGCCGAAGGCATGAAGCATCCCGAGCCGGAGGACGTGGACGGCGACCTGCCGGAAGTGCCGGAAGGCGCGGAGATGGTCACCACGACCGTCCGTGAGGCCTTACGCGACGCGATGGCCGAGGAGATGCGGCGCGACGACCGCGTGTTCCTGATGGGCGAGGAAGTCGCCGAGTATCAGGGCGCCTACAAGATCAGCCAGGGGCTGCTGGAGGAGTTCGGCGCGCGCCGCGTGGTCGATACGCCGATCACCGAGCACGGCTTCGCCGGCCTCGGCGTCGGCGCGGCCTTTGGCGGCTTGAAGCCGATCGTCGAGTTCATGACCTTCAACTTCGCCATGCAGGCAATCGACCAGATCATCAACTCGGCGGCGAAGACCCTTTACATGGCCGGCGGCCAGATGGGCTGCCCGATCGTGTTCCGCGGCCCGAACGGCGCGGCGGCCCGCGTCGCGGCGCAGCACAGCCAGGACTATGCCGCCTGGTACGGCCACATCCCCGGCCTCAAGGTGGTGATGCCGTTCACGGCGGCCGACGCGAAGGGCCTCTTGAAGTCCGCGATCCGCGATCCGAATCCGGTCGTGTTCCTGGAGAACGAGATCCTCTACGGCCAGTCGTTCGAGGTGCCGAAGGTCGACGACTGGCTCGTCCCGATCGGCAAGGCGCGCATCCACCGCAAGGGCAAGGACGTGACGCTCGTCTCGTTCGGCATCGGCATGACCTACGCCGTGAAGGCGGCCGAGGAACTCGCGAAGGAGGGGATCGAGGCCGAGATCGTCGATCTTCGGACGATCCGCCCGATCGATCTCGACACGGTGATCCGCTCGGTGAAGAAGACGAACCGCTGCGTGACGGTGGAGGAGGGCTGGCCGCAGGGCTCGGTCGGCTCGCATATCGCGTCCGAACTGATGGTGCAGGCCTTCGACCATCTCGACGCGCCGGTGCTGAAGATCACCGGCAAGGACGTGCCGATGCCCTACGCAGCCAACCTCGAGAAGCTCGCGCTGCCTTCGGTCAAGGAAGTGATCGATGCCGTGAAGGCGGTCTGCTACCGAAGCTGACGCGGGTGGCAGGAGCCTGCCGCCTTCCTATCGCTTGCATTCGCGAAGAGCCGATCGACGCTCTTTCATGGAGATCGCCAGATGCCCATCAACGTGACGATGCCGGCGCTCTCGCCCACCATGGAAGAGGGCAACCTCGCCAAGTGGCTGGTGAAGGAGGGCGATCAGGTTTCGGCCGGCGACGTGATCGCCGAGATCGAGACCGACAAGGCGACGATGGAGGTCGAGGCCGTCGACGAGGGCAAGGTCGCGAAGATCGTCGTGCCGGCCGGCACGGAAGGCGTGAAAGTGAACGCCGTGATCGCGATCCTGGCCGGCGAAGGCGAGGACGCCGGCAGCGCATCGGCTGAGCCGAAGCCGACGGCGGGCGGCACGCCGGCCAACGAGAACGCCCGCGCCGACGATGCCGTGGTCGGCACGCTTGACGACGCGAAGGACCCCGAGCGGCAGGGCTACGCCAAGGCGGACGAGACGGCGGCGATCGGGCGGCCGAACGGCGAGGCGCCGCGCGCGGCCGGGCAGGGTGGTTCGGCCGGAGAAGTGCAGAGCCGCGTCTTCGCCTCGCCGCTGGCGCGGCGGCTGGCGAAGGAACAGGGCATCGACCTGTCGGGCGTCACCGGTTCCGGGCCGCACGGCAGGATCGTGAAGGCCGACCTCGAAGGCGCGGCGAAGGGCGGCGCGAAGCCGGCAACGGCCGCCGCCACGCCGGACACCCCGAAACCCGCGCCGGCGGCCGAAGCCGCATCGGCACCCGTCCAGCCGAAGGCCCAAAGCGACGCCCAGATCCTCAAGCTCTTCGCGGAAGGCTCCTACGAGAAGGTGCCGCACGACGGCATGCGCAAGACCATCGCGCGCCGCCTCGTGGAAGCGAAGACGACGATTCCGCACTTCTACCTGACGGTCGACTGCGAACTCGACGCGCTGCTGGCGCTGCGCTCGCAGCTCAATGCCGCCTCGCCGCTCGTGAAGACGGATGCCGGCGACAAACCGGCCTACAAGCTGTCGGTCAACGACATGGTCATCAAGGCGATGGCCAAGGCGCTGAACGCGGTGCCGGAGGCCAACGTCTCGTGGACCGAGGGCGCGATGCTGAAGCACAAGTCCGTCGATGTCGGCGTCGCCGTGTCGATCGACGGCGGCCTCATCACGCCGATCGTGCGGAAAGCCGACCAGAAGACGCTTTCGACCATCTCGAACGAGATGAAGGACCTCGCCAAGCGGGCACGCTCGCGCAAGCTGAAGCCCGAGGAGTACCAAGGCGGCACGACCGCCATCTCGAATCTCGGCATGTTCGGCATCCGCGATTTCGCGGCGGTCATCAACCCGCCGCACGCGACGATCCTCGCGGTCGGGGCAGGGGAGCAGCGCGCGGTGGTGAAGAACGGCGCGGTGGTGGTCGCGACCGTGATGTCCGTGACGCTCTCCACCGATCACCGGGCGGTCGACGGCGCGCTCGGCGCGGAGCTGCTGCAGGCCTTCAAGGGCTTCATCGAGAACCCGATGGGCATGCTCGTCTGAGGAGCATCACATGAAGACCGTTCTCTGCTACGGCGACTCGCTGACCTGGGGCTACGACGCGGCCTCGGCCGGGCGGCATCCCTACGACGTGCGCTGGCCGACCGTGCTGCAGAAGGGGCTGGGGGACGATTATAGTGTCATCCCAGAAGGCCTGAACGGTCGGACGACGATGTTCGACGATCATGGTGCGTATTCCGACCGGAACGGCGCCCGCACCCTGCCGGTCGCCCTCGGCACGCACCAGCCGATCGATCTGATCGTCATCATGCTCGGCACCAACGACATGAAGCGCCACACCGGCGGCGGCCGCGCCTTCGAGGCCCGGCTCGGCATGGAGCGGCTGGTCGAGATCGTGCAGACCTTCCCGTATCTGCGCGTCTACGACGTCCCGAAGATCCTCATCGTCGCGCCGCCGACCTTCGTCGCGGTCGAGGACGAGGACACGACGCTGCTGCTCGGTCACGCCATCGAGGAGTCGCAGCGCCTGGCCGACGCCTACGCCGTCGTCGCCGAGGAATACGGCTGCGACGTCTTCAATGCCGGCGAGGTGTGCGAGGTGACGTCGATCGACGGCTTCCATCTCGATGCCGAGAACACCAGGCGCCTCGGAGAGGCGCTGGTCGAGCCGGTGCGGCAGATCTTCGAGCGCGGCTAATTCAGGGCGCGGCGCAGCGCGGAAAGGCTTTTGGCTGACATGGCCGATACCTACGACGTCCTCATCATCGGCAGCGGTCCGGGCGGCTACGTCACGGCGATCCGCGCCGCGCAGCTCGGCTTCAAGACTGCCCTGGTCGAGCGCGAGCATCTCGGCGGCATCTGCCTCAACTGGGGTTGCATCCCGACCAAGGCACTGTTGCGCACGGCGGAAATCTACCACTACGCCGAGCACTCGAAGAACTACGGTCTGAAGATCCCGCAGCCGGAATTCGATATCGCCGACGTGGTGAAGCGCTCGCGCGGCGTCTCGGCGCAGCTCAACGGCGGCGTCGGCATGTTGCTGAAAAAGAACAAGGTCGACGTGATCTGGGGCGAGGCCCGCATCGAGAAGGCAGGCGGCGACGGGCCGGTCGAGGTTTCGGTCGCGAAGATGAAGAAGCCGCCGGTCGAGCCTCAGAACCCGGTGCCGAAGACGCCGCTCGGGGAAGGGCGCTACTCGGCGAAGCACGTCATCATCGCCACCGGCGCGCGGCCGCGCGTGCTGCCGGGCATCGAGCCCGACGGCGACCGCATCTGGACCTATTTCGAGGCGATGAAGCCGGCGGCCATGCCGAAGTCGCTGGTGGTGATGGGCTCCGGCGCCATCGGCATCGAGTTCGCCTCCTTCTACCGCACGATGGGCGCCGAGGTGACGGTGGTCGAGCTCCTGCCGCAGATCCTCCCGGTCGAGGATGCGGAGGTGGCGGCCGTCGCGCGCAAGCAGCTCGAAAAGCTCGGCATCCGCTTCATGACCGACGCCAAGGTGGCAAAGGTCACGAAGGGCGGCGACGGTGTTTCCGTCGAGGTCGAAACGAAGGGCAAGACCGAGACGCTGAAGGCCGAGCGGCTGATCTCGGCGGTCGGCGTGCAGGGGAATTCCGAGAACCTCAACCTCGAAGGCGTCGGCGTCGAGGTCGAGCGCGGCATCGTCAAGACGGACGGTCTCGGCCGCACCAAGGTGCCCGGCATCTACGCGATCGGCGACGTCGCCGGGCCGCCGATGCTGGCGCACAAGGCGGAGCACGAGGGCGTCATCTGCGTCGAGGCGATCAAGGGGCTCGACGTGCATCCGATGCGCAAGGACCGTATCCCGGGCTGCACCTACTGCCAGCCGCAGGTGGCCTCGGTCGGACTGACGGAAGCGAAGGCGAAGGAATCGGGCCGCGAGATCAAGGTCGGGCGCTTCCGCTTCATCGGCAACGGCAAGGCGATCGCGCTCGGCGAGCCGGAAGGGTTGGTGAAGACGATCTTCGACGCGAAGACTGGCGAACTCCTGGGCGCGCATCTCGTCGGCGCGGAGGTGACCGAACTGATCCAGGGATTCGTGATCGCGATGGGACTGGAGACGACGGAGGAAGACCTGATGCACGCGGTCTTCCCGCACCCGACGCTGTCGGAAACGATGCATGAGAGCGTGCTCGATGCCTACGGGCGCGTTATCCACATGTAACTGCCGTTCCGGCGGCTCCGCAGTGAGCATTTTCGCGCCGGTCATCTTGTCGCGCTCGCCGCGCGACCAATTTCCTCTGCCAACGAAGTTCCTGCTTGGAGTGGCAGAATGAATACGAATGGCGTTGGCTGGATCGGGGCGATCATCATCGGCGGTATCGCCGGATGGTTGGCCGAGCAGTTCATGAAGTCCGACATGGGCGTCCTCATGAACATCATCCTCGGCATCGTCGGCGCGGTGGTGCTGAACGCCATCCTCGCGGCGGTGGCGCCGGGCCTGATCGGCGCCGGCTGGATCGCCTACCTGATCACCGGCTTCATCGGCGCCTGCCTGCTGATCGCCATCGCGCGGATGTTCCGCGGCCGACGCAGCGTCTGAACGTACGCACAAGTCGGACGAACCAGCGCCGCCCTTCGGGGCGGCGTTTTCGTTTCCGTTGCGCTGTTTGCCTCACCCGCTTAAATCTCCGGAATGGTTACAGTCCTCGACACCCGCAGCGAGCAGCCGGCGGCTCCCCGGCCGCGCCATCCGGAGAAGGCGCACCGCCCGGACAATCCGAGCCTGCCGAAGCCGGACTGGATCCGGGTCCGCGCGCCGGTCTCGCGGGGCTACGAGGAAACGCGCGAGATCGTGCGCTCCAACAAGCTCGTCACGGTCTGCGAGGAGGCCGGCTGCCCGAACATCGGCGGCTGCTGGGAGAAAAAGCACGCGACGTTCATGATCATGGGCGGCGTGTGCACCAGGGCCTGCGCCTTCTGCAACGTCGCGACGGGCCGCCCGCAGCCGCTCGCGACGAGCGAACCGGTGAGCGTGGCGCGCGCGGTGGCCTCGATGGGCCTCAGCCATGTGGTGATCACCTCGGTCGACCGCGACGACCTCGCCGACGGCGGGGCCGAGCATTTCGCCGAGACGATCAGGGCGATCCGCGCGGCGGCACCCGGCACGACGATCGAGGTGCTGACGCCGGACTTCCTGAAGAAGCCGGGCGCGCTGGAAGTGGTTGTCGCGGCGAAGCCGGATGTCTTCAACCACAATCTCGAAACGGTGGCATCGAACTATCTGACGGTGCGGCCAGGCGCGCGGTACTTCCACTCGATCCGGCTCCTGCAGCGGGTGAAGGAACTCGATCCGACCATGTTCACCAAGTCCGGCATCATGGTCGGCCTCGGCGAGAAGCGGAACGAAGTGCTGCAGCTCATGGACGATCTGCGGACGGCAGACGTCGACTTCATGACCATCGGCCAATACCTGCAGCCGACGAAGAAGCATCACGCCGTGATGAGCTACGTCACGCCGGAGGAGTTCAAGTCCTACGAGACCGTCGCCTATTCGAAGGGCTTCCTGCTGGTGTCCGCCAGTCCGCTGACCCGCTCCTCGCACCACGCGGGCGAGGACTTCGCCAAGCTGCAGGCCGCGCGCATGGCGCGCCGTTCCGCCGCGTGACGATGGGCGTTGCAAGGCGGTCCCTGCGACGCTAGCTGCCTTCCGTTCAAGGAAGCGAACGGAATCAGATGCCGAAGTTTGAGACGGTTCGCCCCGTCAAGCATAGCCCGGAGCGGATGTTCGACCTCGTGGCGGATGTCGAGAGTTACCCTGAGTTCCTGCCGCTCTGCGAGCGCCTGCGCATCCGCACGCGAGAGGAACGCGGCGACAAGCAGCTTCTCGTCGCCGACATGACGGTGGCCTACAAGCTGGTGCGCGAGACCTTCGCCTCGCAGGTGCTGCTGCGGCCGAGCGAGCGCCAGATCGACGTGAAGTATATCGAGGGACCGTTCCGCTACCTCGACAACCGCTGGACCTTCGAGCCGAAGGACGACGGCGGGACGAACGTCCGGTTCTTCATCGACTACGAGTTCAAGAGTCGCACGCTCGGCCTCCTGATGGGATCGATGTTCGACTACGCCTTCCGCCGGTTTGCTCAGGCGTTCGAGACCCGCGCCGACCAGATCTACGGCGTGCCGGCATCCCCGGCCTGAGCCGCCTCCTCGAGGAGGTCGAAGGCGGTCGCGACGCTGAGACGGCGGATCTCCTCCCGCGAGAGCGGGCCGAAGCGGCAGACCTCGTGCCGCGTACCGTCCGCTCGCGCCAGTGCGAAATGCACGAGACCGACAGGTTTCGTCTCGCTGCCGCCGCCGGGCCCGGCGATGCCGGTGACCGCGACCGCGACCGTGGTTCGTGCCGAGGCGAGGGCGCCCTCCGCCATGGCCTGCGCGACGCCTTTGGAAACTGCTCCGATCCGGTCGATGAGATCGGCCGGAACGCCCAGAAGCTCGGTCTTCGCCGCGTTGGAGTAAGTCACGAAGCCGCGGTCCAGCACGGCGGAGGATCCAGCGACGTTCGTCAACTGCGCCGCGATCATTCCACCGGTGCAGGATTCGGCGGTGGCGATCGTCATCCCGCTTGCCGCGTAAGTCGCGACGATCCGTGCGGCGCGCCGATTGAGTTCGCGTTCGTCAATCACTCGGGGTGCTCGGCGTAACTGACGCTGGCGGTGGCGATGGCGGCGATACCCTCGCGCCGTCCGACGAAACCGATGGTCTCGTTGGTGGTGGCCTTCACCGACACGCGGCGGCGGTCGAGGCCCGTCATCTCCGACAGCGCCGCGCACATCGCATCCCGGTGCGGCAGGATCTTCGGGGCCTCGGCGATCAGCGTCACGTCGACATTGCAGATCGTGCCGCCGTGCCGACGAACCAGATCGACCGCGTGTCGCACGAAGATGTGCGAGGCCGCCCCGCGCCAGCGCTCGTCGCTCGGTGGGAAATGCACGCCGATATCGCCTTCGCCGCAGGTCGCGAGCAGGGCGTCGGTCAGCGCGTGTAGGCCGACATCGGCATCCGAATGGCCGGACAGCGCCTGGTCGTGCGCGATCCGGACGCCGCACAGGGTGACATGCGTGCCCTCGACCAGCCGGTGCACGTCGTAGCCGTTGCCGGTTCGCACATCGATCATGCGGTCGCCTCTCGCCAGCATCGCCTCCGCCCGCTCGAAGTCGGCGGGGAAGGTGAGCTTGATGTTGTCGGTCGAGCCCTCGACCAGCTTCGTGCGGCCGCCGTGCCATTCGAGGACGGCGGTGTCGTCTGTGCAATCATGCAGGCCGGCGTCGGCTGCGTCGGCATGGGCCGCGCAGATCGCGGCATAGGCGAAACCCTGCGGGGTCTGGGCGGCGTGGATGCGGGAGCGGTCGACCGTCGCTTCCACCAGCCGATCCGCGCCCACACGCTTCAGCGTATCGCTGACGGCGACGGCAGGCAGCGCGCCGACGTCCGGCTCGACGCCGGCGATGACGCGGCGAATCATATCGGCATCGGCGAAGGGGCGGGCTGCGTCATGGATGAGCACGATCGCCGGCGGATCGTCGCCGAGCGCTTCGAGACCGGCGCGGACGGAACGCTGCCGCGTCGGGCCGCCTGCGACGAAGCGTAGATCGGCGGACGACATCCGCATCTCTCGGGCGCGTGGAATATCCGCCTCGCCGACCACCACCACGACGGCCGCGACTTCCTCCAGCACCTCGAAGCAGGCGATGGCTCGCTCCAGCACCGTGCGTCCGCCGATCGATCGGAACTGTTTCGGTACGGCTGCGTCACCGCCCGCACGCGATCCCTGGCCGGCCGCGACGATGACCACGCCGACCCGACCAGCCTGTTTGGCAAGGATGTTGGAGCGCTCGACTGTCATCGCGTCGGCATGGACCACATGCATAGCTGCCACGCAAGCGAACGTGCTTGTCTTTTGTGCAGTCGCCGGTAGATTTCGAACCGATGATGCGAGATTCGACAGATTGCGGAAATGATGACGTTTTGAGCGGCAGGGCCGCCTCAACGTCGGAAGGGTCCCTGTCCGTAGGCGCGGTGACGCTGCCGAATCGCGTCTTCCTCGCTCCGCTTTCCGGCATCAGCGACGTGCCGTTCCGGCGGCTCGCCCGTCGGTTCGGCGCGGGCATGGTGGTTTCCGAGATGGTCGCCAGCGCTGAACTCGTGCAGGGGCACCCCGAAAGCGCGTTGCGGGCGCTGCGGGACGGCGAGGGGACCCACGTCGTTCAGCTTGCCGGCCGGGATCCTGCATGGACGCGCGCCGCCGCGGCGCAGCTCGCCGATGCCGGCGCGGACGTGATCGATATCAACATGGGCTGCCCCGCGAAGAAGGTGGTCGGTGGCCTTTCCGGCTCCGCCTTGATGCGGGAGCCGGAACTGGCGCTGCGCATCGTCGAGGCGACGGTCGCGGGCGCGGCGCATGTGCCGGTGACGTTGAAGATGCGGCTCGGCTGGGACACGAACTCGATCAACGCGCCGGAGATCGCGAAGCGCGCGGAAGCCGCCGGCGTCCGCATGATCACGGTCCACGGACGGACGCGCGTGCAGTTCTATTCAGGGCAGGCGGATTGGCGCGCCATCGCAGCGGTGAAGGCGGCGGTCGGCGTGCCGGTGGTGGCGAACGGCGACCTGACGGAGCCCGAGCAGCGACGCCGGATGCTATTTCTCAGCGGCGCCGATGCGCTGATGATCGGGCGCGGCGCACAGGGGCGGCCCTGGCTGCCGGGCCTCGTCGCCGGGAGCATCGACTTGGCCGGGCTCGATCGCCTATCCTTCGCCGATCTGGTGACGGAGCACTACGACGGCATTCTCGACCATTACGGCGAAGTCGTCGGCATCCGCGCCGCGCGGAAGCATCTCGGCTGGTATCTCGACCGGTTCGCCGAGGCGACCGGCGCGACGCCTGCCGCCGACCGGCCGATGCTGATGAGCAGCCTGGACCGCCGCCAAGTGCAACGGACACTGCGCCACCTTTTCGGCGGCACGACGATCGGCGCGATCGAGCGCGGGCGGCGCGTCGCGTCGGTGGAGGCGGCGTGACCGTGAAGCCGGCCGACCTGCCCGTCCAGACGCTCAACGCCATCCCGCATCCGGTGGTGGTGATCGCGGGCGACGGGCGGATGGTCTTCGCGAACTCGGACGCGGAACAGTTCTTCTCGGCGGGGGCTGCCTACCTCGCCAAGCGCCGGCTGGCGGACTTTATCCCTGGCGACAGCCCGCTCTTCGCGCTGATCGAGCAGGTGCGGACCGACCGCTCGCGGATCAGCGAGTACCGCGTCGACGTGTCCTCGCCGCGCCTCGGCAACGACCGGCTGGTCGATCTCTATGTCTCGCGGCTGCCGGAGGACTCGGACCACGTCGTGGTGATGATCCAGCTCCGATCGATCGCCGATAAGATGGATCGACAGTTGACGCATCGCTCCGCCGCGCGGTCGGTGACGGGCCTTGCCGCGATGCTCGCGCACGAGATCCGCAATCCGCTGTCCGGCATCAAGGGCGCCGCCCAGCTTCTGGAGACCTCGGCAAGCGACGAGGATCGCGCCCTGACGCGGCTCATCGGCGAGGAGAGCGACCGGATTGTCAAGCTCGTCGACCGGATGGAGGTGTTCTCCGACCAGCGGCCGATCGAGCGCTCGGCGGTCAACATCCATTCGGTGCTGGAGCACGTGAAGACGCTGGCGCGAAGCGGCTTCGCGCGGGACGTGCGGATCCTCGAGATCTACGACCCGTCGCTTCCCTACGTCTTCGCCAACCGCGACCAGCTCGTGCAGGTGTTCCTCAACCTGGTGAAGAACGCGGCGGAGGCGCTGAACGGGCAGGAGAGCCGGGAAATCCGGCTGCTGACCGCGTTTCGTCCCGGCGTCCGGCTGTCTGTACCCGGAACGCGCTCGCGCGTCACGCTGCCGCTGGAGTTCGTGGTCGAGGACAATGGTCCGGGCGTTCCGGAAGACATTCGCGAGGCGATCTTCGACCCGTTCGTCACGACGAAGCCGAGCGGTTCGGGGCTCGGCCTCGCGCTCGTCGCGAAGATCATCGGTGACCACGGGGGCGTCATCGAGTGCGATTCGCAGCCGGGCCACACCGCGTTCCGCGTGCTGATGCCGGCCTGGCAGGACGAGGCTGACGGCCGGCTGACGGAAGCGCGCAAGGGTTCGTAAGGGAAGGGGACGCGATGGCCGCTGCCGCGCAAATTCTCGTTGCGGACGACGATGCCGCGATCCGCACCGTCATCTCGCAGGCGCTGATCCGCGCCGGCTTCGAGGTGCGGGTGACTTCCAACATCGCGACGCTCTGGCGCTGGATTTCGGCCGGCGAAGGCGATCTCGCGATCACCGACGTCCTCATGCCGGACGGCAACGCCTTCGACGTGCTGCCGCGCATCAAGAATCTGCGCCCCGAGCTGCCGGTCGTGGTGATGAGCGCGCAGAACACGTTCATGACGGCGATCAAGGCGTCGGAGCGTGGCGCCTACGACTACGTGCCGAAACCGTTCGATCTGACGGAACTGGTCTCGATCGTCCGCCGCGCGTTGGCGGAACCGAAGGCTCCAGCCCAGCCGACCGACGACATGGGCGAGAACATGCCGCTCGTCGGCCGCTCGCCGGCCATGCAGGACATCTATCGCGCGTTGGCGCGGATGATGCAGACCGACCTCACCGTCACGATCTCCGGCGAGTCGGGCACCGGCAAGGAGCTCGTCGCGCGGGCGCTGCACGACTACGGCCGGCGGCGGAAGGGGCCGTTCGTCGCGATCAACATGGCGGCGATCCCGCGCGACCTGATCGAGTCGGAACTGTTTGGGCATGAGAAGGGCGCGTTCACCGGGGCGCAGGCACGCTCCAGCGGCCGGTTCGAGCAGGCCGAGGGCGGCACGCTGTTCCTGGACGAGATCGGCGACATGCCGATGGAAGCGCAGACGCGGCTCCTGCGCGTGCTGCAGCAGGGCGAATACACGGTGGTCGGCGGGCGCACCGCGATTTCGACCGATGTTCGGATCGTCGCCGCGACCAACAAGGACCTGCGGCAACTGATCGGTCGCGGTCTGTTTCGCGAGGATCTCTTCTATCGCCTCAACGTCGTGCCGCTGCGCTTGCCGCCGCTGCGCGAGCGCGTCGAGGACGTGCCGGACCTCGCCCGCCATTTCTTCCAGGAGGTGCAGAAGGAAGGGCTGCCGCGCAAGACGCTGAACCAGGGCGCGCTGGAGGTGATGCGACGCTATCATTGGCCGGGGAACGTCCGGGAGTTGGAGAACCTCGTCCGCCGGCTCGCCGCGCTCTACCCGCAGGACGAAATCTCGGCCGAGATCATCGAGCACGAGATCGCCGCCGACCACGCTCGGACGCTCGACCGGCCGGTCGACGGCAACAAGCCGATCGACCTCAGCGCTTCGGTGGAACGGTACCTCGCCGACTACTTCGCCTCGTTCGGCGAAGACCTGCCGCCGGCCGGCCTGCATGGCCGCATCCTGCGGGACGTGGAATACCCGCTCATCGCGGCAGCGCTTGCGGCGACCCGCGGCAATCAGGTAAAGGCAGCCGACCTGCTCGGCGTGAACCGCAACACCTTGCGGAAGAAAATCCGCGATCTCGATATCTCGGTCGTCCGCTCGATCCGCTAAATTTCCCGTTCTTCGTTGCAATTTGAACACAAAACGTTGCAAACTAGCAACGAAGATTCGAATTTGACCGGAAGACGGCCGTATGTCCGTACAACCGCTCGTACCAGCCGAGGCGCCGTCGTTCTTTCTTGAGCGCCGACGCTTCATGCTGGTGCCGGGTTTGATCGCAGTCGCCGGCGCGCTCATCACGGGCGCGATCTCGTTCGTCGTGCTGATGGGCCTGACGCCGATCGAGCCGAACGATCGGGTCGTCACCGTCGCCTCGCTCGTCAACGGCACCTTCGTCCTGCTTCTCTGCGTGCTGATCGGCCGTGAGGTGGCGCGGATGCTCCGCGCCCGGCGGCAGGGCAAGGCGGCCTCGCGGCTGCACGTGCGCATCGTCGTCCTGTTCGCGATCGTCGCGGCGCTGCCGGCGCTGCTGGTCGCCATCGTCGCCGGCATCACGCTCGACCTCGGCCTCGACCGCTGGTTCGAGATCCGCACCCGCACGATCGTCGAATCGTCGGTCAGCGTCGCCCACGCCTATGTGAACGAGAACGCCAAGAACCTGCAGGGCACCACGCTCTCGATGCGCTACGATCTCGATTCGCAGCGCCGCCTGTTCGACCTCGATCGCACCGGTTTCGAGGACATGTTCACCGAGCAGGCGAGGGGGCGTTCGCTGCTCGGCGCGGAACTGCTCGACCCGGACGGACGCCGGATCATGCGCGCCGACATCCCGACCGACAAACCATTGCCGCCGCCGCCGGACGAGTCGTTCCGGCGCGCGAAAGCGGGCAATCTCGTATTCATTCCACCGGGCGAGACGAATCTCGTCGGCGCTATCGTAAAGTCGCAGGCGCTCGGCGACGTCTTTCTTTACACGATCCGGCCGCTCGATCCGCAGGTGGTCGCGGCGCTGCGCCTCATGGAGGAGCGGACGCGCGAATATCGCAACCTGCAGGGCAACCGCATCGGCACGCAGATCGCCTTCGCGCTGCTCTATCTCGGCATCACGCTGATCGTGCTGCTTTCGGCGATCTGGACCGGCATCGGCGTCGCCGACCGGCTCGTCCGGCCGATCCGTCTGCTGATCTCGGCGGCCGATGAGGTCAGCGAGGGCAATCTCGCGGTGTCGGTGCCGGTGCGCGTGTCGGACGGTGACGTCGGCTCGCTGTCGAACACCTTCAACAACATGACGCAGCAGCTCCGCACGCAGCGCGAGGAGCTCGTGGCGACCAACGAGGTGCTGGACGAGCGGCGCCGTTTCACCGAAGCCGTCCTGTCCGGGGTGACGGCGGGCGTCATGGGCGTCGGCAGTGACGGCACGATCGCGATGCTGAACCCTTCTGCCGAGCGCATCCTTTCGGTCGGGGCGGTGGACGTCGTCGGGCAGAACCTGCGCGACCTCTTCCCGACGCTGGCGAAGATCCATCGCGCCGCCGGCAACTCGCGCAAGGGCGAGTACCAGGAGGAGATGAAGCTGCGCATCCGCGATCGCGACCGCGTGCTGGTGGTGCGCGTGACCTCGGAGGAAAGCGCCGCGACGCGCCATTCCAGCGTCATCACCATCGACGACATCACCGACCTCGTGGAAGCGCAGCGCTCCTCGGCCTGGGCGGACGTCGCGCGGCGCATCGCGCACGAGATCAAGAACCCTCTGACGCCGATCCAGCTCTCGGCCGAACGCATCCGGCGGCGCTACGGCAAATATGTCGAGGGCGACCGCGAGGTGTTCGACCGCTGCATCGATACGATCGGGCGGCAGGTCGCCGATATCGGACGCATGGTCGACGAGTTCTCGACCTTCGCCCGGATGCCGAAGCCGAAGATGGAATCGAAGGACCTGCGAGAGGCGCTGAAGGAAGCGGTCTTCATGCGGGAGATGGGCGACCACGGCATCGAGTTCAGCGCCGACTACGGTAGCGAACCGCTGCTCGGCTCCTTCGACATCCGCCTTCTCAGCCAGGCTTTCGGCAATCTCGTAAAGAACGCCGTCGAGGCCTTCGAGCAGGTCGAGATAGACGAGCCGTGGATCAGGATCGAGGCGAAGCGCGACGGCGCGTTCCACCGCGTCGACATCGTCGACAACGGCAAGGGTTTCCCCCGCGAGGATCGAGATCGCCTGCTCGAGCCCTACATGACGACGCGGGAAAAGGGGACGGGGCTGGGCCTCGCGATCGTCCGCAAGATCGTCGAAGAGCACGGCGGCACCATCGAGCTCGACGACGCGCCCGACGCGCCGCAGGGCGCGATGGTCCGCATCCGGCTGCCGGCGGCAGAAACGCCGGTGGAAGGCGAAAGCGGGCAGGGGCAGGACAAGTCGGAAAGGATAGCGGACTGATGGCATCGGACATCCTGATCGTCGACGACGAGGCCGATATCCGCGAACTCGTCGCAGGCATCCTGGAGGACGAGGGGCACGAGACGCGCATCGCCGGCAACTCCGACGCCGCGCTCCAGTCCATCGCGGACCGGGTGCCGCGGTTGGTCTTTCTCGACATCTGGCTGCAAGGCAGCCGGCTCGACGGCCTAGACCTTCTGGAGGCGATCAAGACGCAGCACCCGGAAGTGCCGGTGGTGATGATCTCGGGCCACGGCAACATCGAGACCGCCGTCTCGGCGATCCGCCGCGGCGCCTACGACTACATCGAGAAGCCGTTCAAGGCGGATCGGCTGGTGCTCGTCGCGGAAAGGGCGCTGGAGACCTCGAAGCTGAAGCGCGAGATTTCGGACCTGCGCAAGCGCTCGTCGGATTTCGCCGAGCTGATCGGCCGGTCGCACCCGATGAACCAGTTGCGCACCACGATCGAGCGCGTCGCGCCGACCAACAGCCGCGTGATGATCTTCGGCCCGTCCGGCTCCGGCAAGGAGATGGTGGCGCGGGCGATCCATGCCGGCTCTTCGCGCGCCAAGGGGCCGTTCGTCGCGCTGAACGCGGCGGCGATCACGCCGGAGCGGATGGAGGTCGAGCTCTTCGGCACCGAGACCCCGCCCGGCATCGAGCGCAAGGTCGGCGCCTTCGAGGAGGCGCATGGCGGCGTCCTGTTCCTCGACGAGGTCGGCGACATGCCGCGCGAGACGCAGAACAAGATCCTGCGCGTCCTCACCGAACAGACCTTCGAGCGCGTCGGCGGCGCGAAAAAGGTGAAGGTCGATGTGCGAATCGTCTCGTCCACCTCGCACAATCTCGAGTCGATGATCGCAGAGGGGACGTTCCGGGAAGACCTTTTCCACCGGCTGGCGGTGGTTCCGATCAGCGTGCCGCCGCTCGCGGACCGCCGCGCCGACATCCCGCTGCTGATTGAGGCATTCATGAAGCAGATCGGCGAGCAGACCGGCATCCGGCCGAAGGCGATCAGCGAGGAGGCGATGGCGGTGCTGCAGGCGAGCGATTGGCCCGGCAACATTCGCCAGCTTCGCAACAACGTCGAACGGCTGATGATCCTCTCGCGCGAGGACGAGAACGCCGCCATCTCGGTCGACATGCTGCCGCACGAGGTCGGCGAGATGCTGCCGCGGACCCCCAGCCAGGCGGATGGCCGCATCCTCGCGCTGCCGCTACGGGACGCGCGCGAGGTGTTCGAGAAGGAATATCTCGTCGCGCAGATCAACCGCTTCGGCGGCAACATCTCGCGCACCGCCGAGTTCGTCGGCATGGAGCGCTCCGCCTTGCACCGGAAGCTGAAATCGCTGGGAATCTAAGGATCGTTGGACGAATTTCGGGGCGGATGCTAATTGCGGCGCGCCTCCCAACACCTTGCGGGCCCGGCCATGTCCGACCGCCCGCCAACAATCAAGAACGGACGTGAGATGGCGGAACGCCCGCAGAGCCTGCAAGACCTCTTCCTGAACACCGTCCGCAAGCAGAAGATCTCCCTGACGATCTTCCTGGTGAACGGCGTGAAGCTCACCGGGGTCGTCACGTCGTTCGACAACTTCTGCGTCCTCCTGCGGCGCGACGGGCACTCGCAACTCGTCTACAAGCACGCCATCTCGACCATCATGCCGTCGCAGCCGGTGCATATGCACGAGGCGGAAGAGTAGGGATCGACGATTTGGCCGAGTACGAGGAACGGCGCCCGCGCGGACCGATCGAACACAAGGCCGTCGTCACGCGGGCAGGGGTATTCGTGCCGGTGCTGCGGCAGGCACCGAAGCCGTCCGAAGCGGCCGGACAGGACGCGACGCCGCGCGAAGATGCGAGCCGGCTGGAGGAAGCCGTCGGCCTTGCCGCGGCGATCGACCTGGATGTCGTCGCTTCGGCGGTAGTGCCCGTCGCGAAGGCGCGGCCGGCGACGCTGATCGGCGCGGGCAAGGTCGAGGAGTTGAAGGGCCTCGTCGCGGCCGAAGAGATCGGCCTGGTCATCGTCGACCATCCGCTGACGCCGGTGCAGCAGCGGAACCTCGAGAAGGAACTCGGCGCGAAGGTTCTCGACCGGACCGGATTGATCCTCGAAATCTTCGGCCGTCGTGCTCGGACGAAGGAAGGCCGGCTGCAGGTCGAACTCGCGCATCTGAACTACCAGAAAGGCCGGCTGGTGCGCAGTTGGACGCACCTCGAGCGCCAGCGCGGCGGCGCCGGCTTTATGGGCGGTCCGGGCGAGACGCAGATCGAGTCCGATCGCCGGCAGTTGCAGGAGAAGATCGCGCGGCTGGAGAAGGAACTGGAAGCCGTCAAGCGGACACGGACGCTGCACCGCTCGAAGCGAAAGAAGGCACCGCACCCGGTCGTGGCGCTCGTCGGCTACACGAATGCCGGCAAGTCGACGCTGTTCAACGCCGTCACCGGTGCGGACGTGCTGGCGAAGAACCTGCTCTTCGCGACGCTCGACCCGACGCTCCGCCGCATCACGCTGCCGCACGGCACCGAGGCGATCATCTCGGATACGGTCGGCTTCATCTCGGACCTGCCGACGCATCTCGTCGCCGCGTTCCGCGCGACGCTGGAAGAGGTCATCGAGGCGGAACTCGTGCTGCACGTTCGCGACATGTCGAACCACGATGCCTCGGCGCAGGGGGCGGACGTCAACGCCATCCTCGCCGATCTCGACATCGACACCGCGGATGCCGAGCACGTGGTCGAGGTCTGGAACAAGATCGACCTCCTTGACGAGGCCGGGCGTGCGCAGGTCGCGACCGCCGCCGAAACGCGGCGCGACGGGCTCGGCGTCCATCTCGTATCGGCAGTCACGGGCGAGGGGGTCGACGCCCTCCTCGCCGACATCGAGAAGCGCCTCGCCGGCGCGGTCGGCGACGTCGATCTCGACATCCCGGCGAGCCGGCTGCAACTCCTGCAGTGGGTCTATGACAACGCCGCCGTCCACAATCGCGACGACCGCGACGACGGCAGCGTGTCGCTGACGCTGGGAATGACGAGCCAGGCCCGTGCCGAGCTTCGGCGGTTGGCCGGACGCTATCCGGAGATCAGGGTCGCACGCTCGGGCTGATGGCGCTCGAGCGTCTTCGCCTCGACCCAGAGCGCTTCCATCCGTTCCAGCGTGGCCTCGGGCAGATCGGTGTTCTCATCGCGAAGCCGCCGCTCGATGAAGCCGAAGCGGCGGCGGAATTTCGCGACACAAGCCTTCGTCGCCGCTTCCGGATCGATCTCGTTGAAGCGGGCCAGGTTCACGACGCTGAACAGGAGGTCGCCGAGTTCGGCCTCCATCGCCGGCTTGTCGGCGGCGGCGGCTTCGGTACGGAACTCCTCGATCTCCTCGGCGATCTTCGCCAGGATCGGCTCCGCCGCATCCCAGTCGAAGCCGACCGTCGCCGCCTTCTGCTGCACCTTCAGCGCCTCGGTCAGCGCCGGAAACTTGTTCGGCACGCTGTCCAGCAGTCCCGTCGCATCGGATGTCGGGCGCGGACGCCAGTCCTCCGGTATCGCCGCGTCGCCGTCCGCCGCCACAGCCTGCGCAGCCGCTCGGCGCGCCGCTTTCTCAGCGCGCTCCTCCGCCTTGATGCGCTCCCATTGACCCTTGGCCGAGCGAGCGGTGCGCGCCGACACGTCGCCGAAGACGTGCGGATGCCGGCGGATCATCTTCGTGGTGATCGCCTTGACCACGTCCTCGAACGTGAAAAGCTGCGCCTCGGCCGCCAGTTGCGCGTGGTAGACGACCTGCAGCAGCAGATCGCCGAGCTCCTCGCGCAGGTCCTCGGCGTCGCGTCGCTGGATCGCGTCGGCAACCTCGTAGGCTTCCTCGATCGTGTACGGCGCGATCGTGTCGAACGTCTGCTCGATGTCCCAAGGACAGCCGTCATCCGGCGAACGCAGCGCGCGCATGATCTCCACCAGCCGTCCGATGTCGCGCGAAGCTTCCATCCGCAATCCCTTGTCGTGCTCGCAGCGCCTAGACGGGCCGCTATCAATCACTGTCTTTCCTGGACGCGAGGCGAACCGCAAGCGCGGTACACGGCGAGGAGCTGGTTGGTTCACAAGGGAAGGGTGCTCGCCGGGCAAAGCGTACGGCGGTCCAGCTCCATCCGCATACTCAACATTAAAGTTGCATAATATAGATTATGGAACATAGCTGATCGGCGGATGGCTGGGAGGTGGTAGCGCTGGCCTTGCGCTCGCAGCTTCCGGCATCCGCACCGCTAGGCATTCTCGGTTCGCCCTCGCAACGCATCATGCCACGGTGCCGAGCATGCGTGGATATCGCGTTGATAGAAGATCGCGACGCCTTCGCTTCCGATAGTCGCAAGGTGTCCGGCATTCTCTTGCCGTGCGACTGCAACGGTATCGCGCTGGATGTTTAGGAGCATCCCAGCCTCACGATCCGTCCCGCATAGGTTCAGTTTACGAGTCCGCGAAGCTCAGTCGATCGGGAACTCCAGCACTAGTCCGTCGTAAGCCGGCCGGATATGCGGCGGCAGTTCCGCGCACAGACGCTCGTAGTCGAGCGGCGTGTGCATGTGCGTGAAGGTGCCGAAGGATGCACCGAGCCGTTCCAGCCAGCCGAGCGCCTGCTCGACCGAGAGATGGCTCGGATGCGGCTTGTATTGCAGGCAGTCGATGACGATGTGCTGCGCTCCACGCAGCGCTTCGACCGCGGCCTCCGGGAAATCGCTGACGTCGCTGCAATAAGCGAAGTCGCTGAAGCGGAAGCCGAGCGAGTGGATGCTGCCATGGATCTGCCGGATCGGCAGGAACGGCACCGGCCCACCCAGCCCGTCGATCGTGGATGGTTTGCCGGCGTACAATTCGCGGCGCACGGCGATCGGCGGATAGCTGCTGCCCTCGGCCCGCTCGAAACAGTAGCGGAAGCCCTCCAGCACGCGGCTGTAGGTGGCGTCGTCCGCATGGACCGGCACCACGCGCCGGCAGTCGAGCGCGAAACTGCGAAGGTCGTCGATGCCGTGGATGTGGTCGGCATGCGCGTGCGTCAGCAGTACGGCGTCGAGGTGCGAAACGCCGACCGAGATGATCTGCTGGCGAAGGTCCGGTCCGCAGTCGATTAGGACGTTGGTCGTACCGCCGGCGGAGATGCGCTGGACCAGAGCGGCGGCGCGCAGACGGCGGTTGCGCGGATTGTTCGGATCGCAAGCGCCCCAGTCGCCGGTGATCCGCGGCGTCCCGGGCGACGAGCCGCAGCCGAGGATCGTCACCCGCAGGATGTCGCTCAAGCCGCGCCTCGGGGATCCGGCACCTTGGAGAACAGCCGGAAGAAGTTGTCCGTCGTGATCCGCGCCATTTCTCTGACTGGCAGGTCCTTCGCTGCCGCCAGGGCTTCCAGCGTGCGCACGACGTAGGACGGCTCGTTCCGTTTGCCGCGATCCGGCGGCGGCGCGAGGTACGGCGCGTCGGTCTCGACGAGCAGCCGGTCGAGCGGCACCTGTCGCGCGATCGCGCGGAGTTCGTCCGAGCGCTTGAACGCCAGGATGCCGGAGAACGAGACGGTGCCGCCGAGTTCGAGGCCGCGCAGCGCGAGTTCTTCGCCCGAAGCGAAGCAGTGCAGGACGAAGCGGAAGGGCCCCTGCCCGCTCTCCTCGGTCAGGATGTGGATCATGTCCGCGTCGCATTCGCGTGCGTGGATCACCAGCGGCAGTCCGGTTGTCCGCGCCGCGCCGATCTGGCGGCGGAACACGCGCTCCTGCACGTCGCGCGGCGCGCGGTCGTGGAAATAGTCGAGGCCGGCTTCGCCGATGCCGACGACCTTCGGCTCGGCGGCGATGCGGAGGTATTCGTCCGCCCCCATCTCCGGCTCTTCGGCAGCGCTGAGCGGATGCGTGCCGATGGTCGCGTAGACGTCGGGATACCTTTCGGCCAGCTCGCGAAGCCGCCCGAACTTCGACGGGCGCGTCGAGATCGTCAGCATGGTGCGCACGCCTTCGGCCCTGGCCCGCTCGATCATCGCGTCCCGGTCCTCGTCGAAGTCCGGGAAGTCGAGATGGCAGTGGCTGTCGACCACGTACATTCAGGCGGCGTCCGGCTCGACGTAGCGCGGGAAGACGCCGGTCGGCGTCGGCAGCGGGCGGCCGGGCACGAGGGCGACGTCCGGCGTCAATTCATCGAAGCTGCGCTCGTCCGCCTCGACGCCGAGAAGGTCGAGCAGCTTCGCGGCGCTGGCCGGCATCACCGGCTGCAAGAGGATCGCGACGCGGCGCACCGTTTCCGCCGTGACGTAAAGCACGGTCGCCATGCGCGCCGGATCGCTCTTGCGCAGCGCCCACGGCTCTTGCGACGCGAAGTAGCGGTTCGCGTCCGCGACGACTGTGACGATCGGCGCCAGCATCGCATGAAGCTCCTGCCGGTCGATGGCCATGCGGGCGGTGGCGAGCAGCTCCGTCGCCGCGCGCAGCAGCGTCTCGTCGGCCGGCCCCAGCGCGCCCGGCTGCGGCACCGCCGCGTCGCAGTGCTTCGCGATCATGGAAAGCGAGCGCTGCGCGAGGTTGCCGAGGTCGTTCGCCAGCTCGGAGTTCGTACGGTTCACGATCGCCTCGTGCGAGTAGTTGCCGTCCTGGCCGAACGGAACCTCGCGCAGCAGGAAGTAGCGGAACTGGTCGAGGCCGTAGGTCGAAACGAGCGCGAACGGGTCGATGACGTTCCCGACCGACTTCGACATCTTCTCCCCCTTGTTGAAGAGGAAGCCGTGCGCGAACACCCGCTTCGGCACTGGCAGGCCGGCGGACATCAGGAAGGCCGGCCAATAGACCGCGTGGAAACGCACGATGTCCTTGCCGATAACGTGGAGGTCGGCCGGCCAGAAATCCCTCCGCTCGCCGTCCTCCAGAAAGCCGGTCGCGGTCAGGTAGTTCGTCAGCGCGTCGACCCAGACGTACATCACATGACCCGGCGCGTCCGGCACCGGAATGCCCCAGTCGAAGGTCGTGCGCGACACCGAGAGGTCGCGCAGCCCCTGCTTCACGAAAGACACGACCTCGTTCCGCCGCTCGGCGGGACCGATGAAGTCCGGGTTCGCCTCATAGTGCGCGAGCAGCCGTTCGGTGAAGGCGGACAGCTTGAAGAAGTAGCTCTCCTCCTCCACCCACGTCACCGGCGTGCCGTGCGGGCCGAACCGGGTGCCGTCCTCGCGAAGCGTCGTCTCGTCCTCGCCGTAGAACGCCTCCTCGCGCACCGAGTACCACCCGCCATAGGTATCCTTATAGATGTCGCCGGCATCCGCCATGCGGCGCCAGATCTCCTGCGAGGCGCGGTGATGCCGCTCCTCGGTGGTGCGGATGAAGTCGTCGTTCGAGGCGTCCAGCACCTCGGCCATGCGCTTGAACTCGGCCGAGTTCCGGTCGGCCAGCGCCTCCACCGGAATGTCCTCGTTCCGCGCCGTCTGCAGCATCTTCTGCCCGTGCTCGTCCGTACCGGTCAGGAACATCACGTCGTAACCGTCCAGCCGCTTGAAGCGGGCGATCGCGTCGGTCGCGATCAGCTCGTAGGCGTGGCCGATATGCGGCCTGCCGTTCGGATAGGAAATCGCCGTCGTGATGTAGAAGCGCTCGGCCATGGACTCGTCGATCGATCACTCGTGTCGAGCGTCGTATAGGCGATCGATCCCCTGCCCTCAATGCGCCTCGGGCGAGCGATCCGCGGCGAAACGCTTGGCGAAATGCGTCAGCAGCAGTTGCCGCCGGTCGAGGTTGTAGAGCAGCCCCTCCCGGAACCGCTCGGCTTCATTCTGCCAAAGCGCGGCGAGACTCTCTGCCCTCGGCAGGTCGCCGGCAGCGGACGCCCGCTCGCTTTCCGCCGCCAGACGCGAGAACAGGCTGGAGACCGCGAGCTCGAAAGCGGTTTCCCGGTCCTTCTGCGTAAGCTCGTCGGCGAGCGCCTGGATGCCGTGCCATTCCGGTTCGCGCGTGCCGAGCAGCGAGTCGAGCCGCTTCTCGGTTTCCAGCCCGCCGCTCGACAGAAGCTGGATAGCATCGCGCACACTACCGTTCGAACGCTGGGCGGCCGCGCGCAGCTCGTCACGCGTCACCCCGATTTCGAGCGATTCCAGCACGTCCACCGCGACGTCGAGACAAAGCGGTTCCAGCCGGATGACGCGGCAGCGCGAACGGATGGTCGGCAGCAGTCGCCCCGGCAGGTGATTGACGATCAGGAACAGGCAGCGGGCGGGCGGCTCCTCCAGCATCTTCAGGAGCGCGTTCGCGGCGTTGCGGTTCATATCGTCGACGGGATCGACGATGGCGACGCGCCACTGGCGCGAGCCGGAGGTCGTCTGGAAGAAGCGATTGAGCTTGCGCACCTCGTCGACGGTGATCTGGGTGCGGAAGCCGCCGCGATCCGCCGGCGGGCGGACAATATGCACAAGGTTCGGATGCGATCCGGACGCCACCTGCCGCGCCAAGTCGGCCGCCGCCGCATCACCCCCCTGCGCCGCCAGAAGCTCGCGCGCGAAGGCGAAGGCGAGCGTCGCCTTGCCGCTGCCGCGCGGCCCCTGCATCAGCCACGCATGGTGCAGCCGATCCGATTGCCAGGCTTGGCGAAACTGCGCGACGGCTTCGCCGTGCCCCAGCACCCGCGGCGTTTCGGCCGGCGAAGGAATGCCCGGCAGCGTGTCGTGCTGCTCCAGGCCGACGAGTGTCGGCATCATATGATCGAGTCGTCGCCCAGCATCGAGCTGCGTTCGAGCCGCTGCCCGTCCAGCCGGTCGTGGACGAGAAAGGCGATCTCCTTGGTGACATCGTCCACGCCGCGCGAGCCGTCCACCACGACGCAGCGCTGCGGCTCGCGCTGCGCGAGATCCAGGAACGCCTGTCGCCGGCGCTGGTGGACGGCGAGATCGTCCGCCTCGAACCGGTCGGGACCGGCGCTGCCGCGTCTTTCGCGGGCTCGCGCGACGCCGGTTTCCGCCGGAACGTCGAGGACGATCGTCAGGTTCGGCACGGTGATTCCGACCGCGAGCTTCTCGAGCAGCGCGATCAGGTCGGCATCGACGCCGGCGAGGCCCTGATAGACGCGGGTGGAATCGTGGAAGCGGTCGCAGATCACGGTGCGGCCGGCATCCAGCGCGGGGCGGATCAGCGACGCGACGTGATCCGCCCGAGCCGCCGCGAAGAGGATCGGCTCGAGGTCGGGATCGCCGCTCGAACGGGCCGCGCCGGAAAGCAGGACATGGCGCAGCGCTTCCGCGCCTTCCGAGCCGCCGGGCTCGCGCGTCGTCACCACGTCCATCCTTCTGGCACGCAGACGTTCCGCAAGCCGCGCGATCTGCGTCGACTTGCCTGCGCCTTCCCCGCCCTCGAAGGTGATGAAGAAGCCGCTCACGACGGGGCAAGGGCGCGGGTCAAAGCGCGCGGATCCAGCCGAGGGCGAGTTCCTGCGCGGCGTCGAGCGCCCTCCCCGCGAAACTGCCTTGCTCCACTTTCGTCGCGGCGAAGACGTCGTGCACCACGCTGACGCTGTCGTCGATCGTCACCTCGATCCGCCCGACCTTCTGTCCATCCTCGATCGGCGCGCGCAGCGGCCAGTCGTAGGCGACGCGCGCCTTCACGCGTTCCGGTTTGTCGGTCGGCACGAAGGCGACGAGCGGCTCGTGCGTCACGATGTCGATCTCGGGCTGCAGGCCGCCATAGATAGACGCCTTGCCGACCCGCGCCCCGGCGTCGAACAGCACGTCGCGGCGAAAGGCGCTGTTCGACCACTCGATCATCCGCCGGGCGTCGTCCTGCCGGTCCTTGATGGTCGGCAACCCGCCGAGGATCATGAACGTCTTGCGTCCGTCCTGCTGCGTGACGCCGACCATCGAATAGCCGCCGGCCTCGGTGAAGCCGGTGCCCATCCCCGTCGCGCCGAGCTCCTGCTGCAGCAGCGGATTGCGGTTGCGCTGCGTGATCTTGTTCCACTCGAACTGCGGCTCGGAATAGATGCGGTAGAGGTCGGGATGCGCCTCCTCGATATGGCGGGCGAGCGTGGCGAGATCCCTCGCCGTCACCTTCTGGCCCGGCGCGGGAAGCCCCGTCGGGTTGACGAAGGTCGAGCCCGCGAGCCCGAGCTGCCGCGCGCGGTCGTTCATCAATCCGGCGAAAGCCTCCTCCGAACCGGACATGCCTTCGGCAATTACGATGGCCGCATCGTTCGCCGCCTGCACGATGACGCCGCGAATGAGCGCGTCCAGCGGCACCTGCGATTTCAGCTTGGCGAACATGGTGGAGGCGCCGGACGGCGCGCCGCCGGTCCGCCAGGCGTGGTCGCTGACGGGAAAGGTCTGGTCGAGCCGAACCTTGTGCTTGTCGACGGCCTCGAAGACGACCTCCATCGCCATCAGCTTCGCCAGCGATGCCGGCGGAAACGGCTTGTCGGCATTCTTCTCGAACAGGATGGCGCCGGTCTCGCCGTCCATCACCAACGCCTGCGCCGCCTTGGTGTCGCGCGGCGACCAAGGCTCGGCGGCCATGCCGGCCAGCGCGCCCGCAAGCAGCATCGCGCCCGTCAGCAGCAGGTTCCGGCCGAGGCATCTGATCGTGGTCATGGGGCGGGCTTCGGCAGGTCGGCGGCGTCGCGCGCAAAGTACCTCATATCCGCCCGACTGCGACAGGAAAACTTGGGAACTCAGTCGCGCAGGACGAACGCGTCCCCTGCCCCCGCCTGCCACGCCTCGCGCAGCACCACATCGACATCCACCGAGGCCGCCGTCTCGAGCACGTAGGAGGTCGCCTTCCCGTCCGGATCGGCGACGAGCCGCCCGTATTTGTCGGCGACGGCGCGCACGGCGGCGAGAGTCGCCGGATCGCCCAGCACGCCGATCTCGATCCGCTGCGTCGTCTCGCGCGCGCCGAGCATCGAGCCGATCGCGCCGGCCGCGCCGTTCGTCGGCTTGGCGACCGCCGGCGCATAGGATGCGACGATGAGGTTCGACGGATCGAACCGATGAGGCTTGGTTGCCGGCGTGGGAACGCCCTGGCTCCCCTGGATGATCGAATCGATCGTCGTCTGGCCGGAAGCAGCGCCCGGTACGGGCCGGACACCCGGCAGCGCGGACGACGGCTGCGCGCGGCCGAAGACGCGGTCGCCGCGCGGCGCCGTTTCGTTCATCGCCAGCATCACTCCCGACGGCAGGCCGTCGTTGACGGACGGCGCGACGTTGCCGGGATGGAAGCTCGCCATCAGCATCGCCGTGTCGTCGCCTTCCAGCGGCGCGCGGCCGATATAGTCGAGCTTCACCTTCGCGGTGCCGTTCGTCTTGTAGCCGAGAAGCTCCGCCGCTTCGGACGAAAGATCCATCATCCGGTCGGAGACGTAGGGGCCGCGGTCATTGACCCGGACCACGACATTCGCGCCGGTGTCCATGTTGGTCACGCGGGCGTAGGACGGTAGCGGAAACGTCGGGTGAGCGGCCGAAAGGCCGAACATGTCGTAGACTTCGCCGTTCGCGGTGAGCCGGCCGTGGAAGCTCGCACCGTACCAGGACGCATTGCCGACCTTCGAATAGCCCGGCTGCTCCTTCGGATAGTACCACTTGCCGGCAACCTTGTAGGGCCGGCCGACCTGGTCGCGGCCGCCGCCCTTCGGAACCCTGCGCAGATCCGTGACGCGTGGGCTGGCCTTCACGCCGTACTTGGCTTCCGTGAAGCGCTCGTTCGGATCGCTCTTGATGCGGTCCGCCTTCGCGTGCCCCGCCGGCTCCGCCTGGCAACCCGCAAGCGACACGACGGCGAGAAGGCCGAATGTCACAACCGACTTCCGCCGAAGCGCCGCTCCTGTCGTCTGCATCCTGCCTGCCCTCGCTACGCCATACCGCTTGCCGTGCCGAGGCCCAGCAAACGCCCCATCCCTCGCCGAAGGACGTTACCAACCCTTTAAAAACCCCCGCAACCACGTCACACTTTCTGCTTATTTCGCTTTTTGCGGATGCGGAATATTGACTGTGGCATGCCAATCACACCATGGCGAAAGTGTGGCGAGACTTGGCCGGGCGACATCTGAATGGGAGGCGCTCCCGTACAAAGCGCTGTGAAATCGCGCAAAGGCAACGACTCAGAGTGCAAATGGCGGCTAGA
Source organism: Plantimonas leprariae (assembly GCF_008802405.1). GTDB lineage: Bacteria > Pseudomonadota > Alphaproteobacteria > Rhizobiales > Rhizobiaceae > Plantimonas > Plantimonas leprariae. The sequence goes on along the minus strand of NZ_VZDO01000002.1, from coordinate 20,778 downwards.
AGCCTCATAGTGCAGTCGAATGGCTCCGAAAATGCGGACACCGTGACGCCGCGATTCGGCCGCAATTTGCGTTGCACGAGGCGTAAATTCACGAATTGTTACAATTCACACCTACACGTCCGGCGCTAAGCCGAAGAGTTCTACAGTTCATGTTCGAGGTAGGTCTCGATCGGCTGGTTGCCCAGCACCCGGCCTGTAGCCCCAAGCCGAACAAGCTAGCTTTAGCCAAACGAAAGGGTTGGTGCGCCGAGCCCGGCGCGGAACGCGTCCTCGTCGGGGAGGCATATATATGCCTCCTCGCTCTCGTTGTGCCCGGCGGGTGGAAAACGGTGCCGTTGGCCGCGGTTCAAACCAAACGCTCCGAAGTGACGATCCGACACCGGATCAAGCACTATGGCATCAGCCGACAGTCCTGCCCCCGGTTCACCGCGCGAAGTGAATATGCTGGCAGTTGAAAATCGTCCGTCATGACGATTTCGCAAAGCCTGCCAAACTCCGGGTTGAGGAATGGTCGGCCGCTGAGTTTCGCCGATATATGCAGAGTCTAAACGTAACGCCCGCCGACTAATCGGAGCTGTTCTTTGACAGCTTTTGCTTCGGCATCGGGAAATTTCGCCAGGAAGCGGTCGAGTACTTCAGCCGCCCGGTCGGCAAGATCGGGGGTCAGACGGGTGTCGACCGGAGAGTTCTTGGCCTGCTCCGCCGCAGCCAGTCGCAGTTCTAGGAGTACGAATAAAGCTTCGATTTTCAGGTGCGTCATGCGTGTTCGCTCCCGATCCGTTACATCGTAAAATCCTGCGTCATTTGAGCTAATTGAGCGCCTAATTCCTTAACGAACGGTTAATCGTCGAAAGCAATACATTGGCTGCTTGAATTAATTGAACGTCAAGGTAGATTGCTCAGTGAATTTTACACAGCGTCCAGTGAGCAAACATGATCAAATTCTAAGACTACACCTTTTGCATTAGGTATGGGATTATTCGCCTAACTCTGATGAGCCTCGAACGTATCGGCAGCTAGTCTGTTTCGCTCAGGGACACAGGTGAATCGCGACCTTCGCGACGCCCTATTCGATGCTGCAAACAGGACGGGCGTGACGCCGAACGAGTTCGGGATTGCCGCTGCCGCCGAGAAGCTGATCGCCGACTACCGCAGTCGTTCCGGCGTGTTCTTCTCCAACGACTTCGGGACGATCGACGTCCAGTCGCCGAAGCCGGCGCAACGCCCGAGGTCCGCGCCGCAACCCGAGACGGAAGCCGCGTGATGAGCTACATTTTCGGCGGCAACACTTGGTAGACGGTCGCAGACTTGAAGCGCCAGCACGCGGCTGGCGAAGCGGCCTTGCGGCAGGTTGTCTACCGCTCCCGATAGTGGCGCCGTACATGTGCCACAGCCCGCGCCCCGCAGCGCGACGTCGGCGGCAACGTCGCCAGCCAGGCTAGGCGCGATAAGCGTTTCCGCGTTGCCGCAGGGCGTTCAGGACGCGGCGGGCACCGTTTCGACTTTCTAAGTCGCGGGCGCTTCGGCACCCGACGAGGCAGTGAATAAGCCGGCGGACATCGTAGAGCCTCGCGTTTGGGATGACGAGCGGACGAACCGACGATATCCGACTATATGCTTGGCAACGTTGCGGAAACACCATTGGACTGGCGGATGGGGTGGGATTCGAACCCACGAGGCGGTTACCCGCCCGCCGGTTTTCAAGACCGGTGCCTTCAACCGCTCGGCCACCCATCCGCGAGGGGATGTCCCGAGGCAGCCGGGCTGCTGGCCGGCGGAGCGCCCCGGCGGACATCCTGTCGGCGGTCTTATCGCTTCGTCGCGCGATGCGTCAACGCGGCACCGGTGGAACGGTGCGGCATCCCCGCCGGTTCGGACTTGAAGCCGGCTGTCGCCGTCAAGATATCCCTCCGACGCGCCGCCGACCGGCGGAAAGTCGAAAAATGGACGAGGCATGATGCGGATGTCGAACATCGAACCGAACATTATCGATCCGGGAAAGCCGGCGGTGCCGCCGGGCGGGCTGCCGCCGACGATCGATCCGGACGACGACGGGATTGCGGAGCCGGACGACATCAAGGAACCGGATTCCGATGCGCCTTCGATCGAGCCAGATCCAGAGGAAGGCGGTGGCGCGACCCCGGTGATCCGCACCTGAAGCCGCACCGCCCGCGTGGGCGGGCGGCGCACCGTTAGCCTCAGGCGATGGTGAAGATGGTCGCGCCGGTCGTGGCGCGGCTTTCGAGGTGGCGGTGCGCCTCGGCGGCCTGCTCCAGCGGGTAGCGCTGATCGATCCGGATCTTCACTGCGCCCGAGGCGATGACGTCGAACAACGCGCCCGAACTTTCCTCGAACTCCCGTCGGTCAAGCGTGTAGCCGAACAGGCTCGGGCGCGTGACGAACAGCGAGCCCTTCTGATTCAGGATGCCGAGGTCGAAATCCGGCACCTTGCCCGACGACTGCCCGAAGGCGACGCACATGCCGCGTGGCTTCAGGCAATCGAGGCTCTTCAGGAACGTGTCCTTGCCGACGGAGTCGTAGACGACGTCGCATTTGCGGCCGCCGGTGATCTCCTTCACCCGCTCTACGAAGTCGTCGTCGCGGTAGTTGATGACGTGGTCGTAGCCGTTGGCGAGCGCGAGTTCGCACTTCTCCGTCGACCCGGCGGTGCCGATCACGGTCGCGCCGAGATGCTTGGCCCACTGTCCGGCGATGAGGCCGACACCGCCCGCCGCGGCATGAAAGAGCAGCGTCGTTTCCGGCCCGACCGGAAAGGTGCGACGGAGCAGGTATTCGGCCGTCATGCCCTTCAGCATCGCCGCGGCGGCGGTCTCGAAATCGATCGCGTCCGGCAGGGCGGCGGCCTGTTCGGCCGGCACCAGCACCAATTCCGCGTAGGTGCCCTTGCCGGCGGAATAAGCCACCCGGTCGCCGGGTTTGAAGCGCGAGACGCCTTCGCCCACTTCGGCGACCGTTCCCGCGCCTTCCTTGCCCAGAACGAACGGCACGGTCTCGGACTTGTAGAGGCCGGTCCTGAAATAGACGTCGATGAAGTTCAGGCCCGCCGCCGACTGGCGCACGAGGATTTCGCCCGGCCCCGGCCGTCCGGGATCGTGGTCCTCATAGCTCAAAACCTCGGGGCCGCCGATCGCCCGCGCGACTACCGCCTTGCTCATCCGATCTTCCTTCCCTTCGCGCCGATGCGGTCGGCGAACTGCAGCACAGCGCCGATGGCGAGGAGATAGAGCCCCGTCAGGACGATGCCCGTCGTGGCCCATGCGGGAGGGTCGAAATCGTAGAAGATCGCGATGGTGGACAGCACCGCCCAGACGGCGGTGACGCCGAGCGTCAGGCCGCGCAGCCGCTTCACCCGCGTCGGGTGGACGAATTTGATCGGCAGGAACGTCGCCACCGCGCAGAACGCGACGAAAAGGAACGCGGTGACGCTGCTCGGCTGCAGCGCGAAGAAGGTGAACACCACCATGTTCCAGGCCACCGGAAAGCCCCGGAAGAAGTAGTCGTCGGTCTTCATCCGCGTGTCGGCGTAGTAGATGGCGCTGGTGATGACGATCAGCGCCGCGGCGATGAACGACAGCGTCCCGCCGATGATGCCCGACTGGTAGAGCGCGAAGGCGGGAATGATCACGTAGGTCGTGTAGTCGATGATCTGATCGAGCACGTCGCCCGACCAGTTCGGCAGCACGCGGCGCACCTCGGCCTTGCGCGCGATCGGGCCGTCGATGGCGTCGACGAACAACGCGACGCCGAGCCAGGCGAACATCTTCCACCAGTTGTGCTCGGCCGCCGCGATGATCGACAGGAACGCCCAGAACGCACCGCTCGCGGTCAGGAGATGGATCGAGAAGGCGCGCCATTCGTCGAACCGGGATACGCGACCGCCGCCCTCCGCTTCTTCCCCTTCGGCCGGTGGGCCCGAGCCGTCCATCACCATTGTCATCGGTCCCGTCATCCGTATCTCACGGTGCCAGCAGCAAACGCGGGGAATCGCCGGCAGTTCAACCCCGGCGCGTCGCGCACGGAGTTCTTACGTGAGCCAGCACAAACGGGAAATAGCGGTGGTCGGCGGCGGCCTGGCCGGATACTGCGCGGCGATCGGCTTCGCTGCGCAAGGTTTCGAGACGACGCTGCTCGCCCCGAAGCCGCTTCGGGAGGACCGTCGCTCCACCGCGCTGATCGGTTCGTCGGTCGCCTTCCTCGACCGGATCGGCGTCCTCGAACGGATCATGCGAGCCGGCGCGGCGCTGACGCGGATGCGGATCGTCGACGATACCGGCCGGCTGCTGCGCGCCCCGACGGTGGAGTTCGACGCCGCCGAGATCGGCATCCCGGCCTTCGGCTACAACGTCCTGAACCTCGATCTCGCTTCCATCCTGGCGGACCGGGCAGGCGAACTCGGCGAACGCCTCGCCGTGATCGACACCGGCGCGACCGGCATCGCCATCGAGCCCGACGCGGTGGATGTGACGCTGGCGAACGGCGACAGCTTGCGCGCCTCGCTCGTCGTCGGCGCGGATGGAAGGCGGTCGGTGGTGCGGGGAGGCGCGGGCATAAGGTCGCGCGATTGGTCCTATCCCCAGACCGCGATCGTCCTGAACTTCGAGCACGAGGTCGACCATGCCGACCTTTCCACCGAATTCCACACGCCGACCGGGCCGTTCACGCAGGTGCCGCTGCCGGGTCGCCGCTCCTCGCTCGTCTGGGTGGAGCGGCCCGAGATCGCCGAACTCGTTGTCGACCTCGCGCCGGAACGTCTGGCCACGATGATCGAGGAGCGGATGCATTCGATTCTCGGCAAGGTCGAGGTCGATGGGCCCGTGCAGGCTTTCCCGCTGCGCGGTTCCGTCGCGCAGCGGCAGACGGCGCCGCGCGTCGCGCTGATCGGCGAGGCCGCCCACGTCTTTCCGCCGATCGGGGCGCAGGGCCTGAACCTTGGCCTGCGGGATGCGGCCGCGATCGTCGAGGCGGCGACGACGGCGCGCGACGATCCCGGTCGGCAGAGCGCGTTGCTGCGATTCGAGACGAGGCGTCGGACCGACGTGCTGAGCCGCACGGCCGGCGTCGACGCCTTGAACCGTTCGCTGCTTTCCGACTTCCTGCCCGTCCAGGCGCTCCGCTCCGCGGGGCTGGCAGCGATGTCGGCGCTGCCGCTGCTGCGGCGCTTCGCGATGCGCGAGGGTGCCGCGCCCGGAGCCGGGCTGTTCGGCCTGCCGGAAGCCGTGCGGGCAGGTTTCTCGTCGCGGCCGTGAGGCCCTTAACCCGGCTCTGAAACGGTTCCGCTAGAATGGGCGTCGGGCAGGCCGGCGCTCTGGCGCCGAAGCTTGCGCAGGCCGCTTGGGACAGCCATCTTGTCTGATACGATGCAAACCGCGCGCTTCTTCATCGGTCAGGTCGTCCGGCACCGGATCTTTCCGTTCCGGGGCGTGATCTTCGACGTCGATCCCGAGTTCGACAACACGGAGGAATGGTACCAGTCCATCCCCGAGGAAGTCAGGCCGCGCAAGGACCAGCCCTTCTACCATCTGCTCGCGGAAAACGCCGAAACCGAGTACGTCGCCTATGTCTCGGAACAGAACCTCGTCGCCGACGACAGCGGCCACCCGATCCGGCACCCGAATGTCGGCGAGTTCTTCGACGGGCCGGTAGAAGGCGTCTACCGCTTGAAAGGCCAGCACCGGAACTGACGAACGAAAAGGGCGGCCCGGAGACCGGACCGCCCTGGCTTTCCCGTCGACAGGGAGCCTTACTGCTGAGTGGCCGGAGCCGCCGCGCCGGCCTTCGCCTGAGTCTGCGCATCCTCGAACTTCTTGCGGCGCGCGTCGGCCTGCTTCTGCAGCGCGTCGTTCAGCTCCTGCTGGCGCTTCGCCAAGTCGGACTGCTGCGTCGCCTGCCCGTCGTAGGCCTTGCCGAGACCGGAGAGCGTGATCTTGATCGGGTTCGGCTGGCGCTGGAAGTTGACCGAGGTCACCGTCAGGTTGTTGCCCTTCTTCAGAGCCGCGATCATCTGGTCCGTGAGCTGCGCCTCGGCGATGCACCGGTCCGGGAAGCAGACCGAATAGTTCATCGTCTGCGCCTTGGAGGAATCGATCTGCATCTGCACGCCGGCGCCGATGACGCGGCCCGTCGGCACGACGGCCTGCACCACCTTCTGCGAAACCTTGCCCTTCACGTCGATGAGATTCACCGCCGTGATGAGCTGCCGCGTGTCGGCGATCAGCGTGTACTGCGTGTTGCAGATCTCGTTGTCGCCCTGCTTGGAGCAGACCTTGAACCACTGGGTGCCGGGCACCGCCTGCGGCTGGGCGGCGGCGGCCGCCGGCTTGGCCGGAGCGGCGGGCTTCGGAGCGCTCTGCGCCGCGGCCTGTCCCGCCAGGGCCGCCAGGATCGCGCCTCCCAGCAAGCCTGCCCTGATCGCGGCGACGGAAACGGGGAGTGAGCTGTTCTTCACAGGCGTGCGGTCCTTCATGCGGCAGCTTGCGGTGCTAATGAGACGGCGGCTCTTTAACCGCTGCGGTGCTCTTTCGCAAATGAGGCCGTTTGAAGGCCCAAGCTCCTGCCGGCGTTGGCGTTTCCAGCCATAGGCAAGCTTGGCACGAGCAGGTAGAAACCGCCCGAACCGCCTTTTGCCGAGACGATTGCCGATGTTCCTGCGAGCCTGCCGCAAGCCGATCGCGATCCTCCTGGCATCCTCGGCGCTGTGCCTGTCGAGCCTCCCGGGCGCCGTCGCCGCGCCGGCGCATGCCATCGCGATGCAGGGGGAACCGAAGCTCCCCGGCGGCTTCGACCACCTGCCCTTCGTCGATCCCGCAGCGCCGAAAGGCGGCACGATGCGCTACGGCGTCTACGGCACCTTCGACAACCTGAACCCGATCATCGTGCGCGGCGCGACGACCACGGCGCGCGGCATCTGGTTCGATCCGGACTTCGGCAACCTCGTCTTCGAGCCGCTGATGTGGCGCTCGCCGGACGAGCCGTTCACGCTCTACGGCCTCCTCGCCGAATCGGTCGATACCGATCCCGAGCGCACCTATGTCGAGTTCACGCTGAATCCGAAGGCGCGCTTCTCGGACGGCACGCCCGTGACGGTGGAGGACGTGCTCTTCACCACGGATATGATGAAGGAGGTCGGCACCGTCCGGCCGCAATATACCGACTGGCTGTCCAAGGTCGCGAAGATCGAGAAGGTCGGCGAGCGGGGCGTTCGCTTCACCTTCAACGAGCGGGCGGACCGCGAGTTGCCGCTGCTGCTCGCCGGGCTGCCCGTGCTGCCGGAACACGGCTTCGACCGCGCCACCTTCGCGCAGACGACGCTGAAGCCCGTGATTGGCTCCGGCCCCTATGTGATCGACCGCGTCGATCCCGGCCAGCGCATCGTCTACCGCCGCAACCCGGAATACTGGGCGAAGGACCTGCCGGTGAAGCGCGGCCTCGACAACTACGACGAGATCGCCATCAGCTACTACCGCGACGCGGGCGCGCAGTTCGAGGCCTTCCAGAAAGGCCTCTTCTACGTCTTCGCCGACGGCAACCCGCAGCACTGGCGGACGGCCTACGATTTCCCGGCGGTAAAGGACGGCCGCGTCGTCCGCGAAACGTTCCAAAGCGGCAAGCCGGCCGGCACCTACGGCTTCTTCTTCAACACCCGCCGTTCGATGTTCTTCGACCGCCGCGTGCGGCAGGCGCTCGGCCTGCTCTACGATTTCGAATGGGCGAACCGGAACCTCTATTTCGGCTCCTACAGCCGCATCGCCGGCTACTTCGCCAATTCCGAACTATCCAGCGTCGGCCGGCCGGCGGGAGAGAAGGAGCGCGGGCTGCTTTCGCGCTTCCCCGACGCCGTGCTGCCGGAGGTGCTCGACGGCGCGTGGAAAGCGCCGGTCAGCGACGGGTCCGGCGCCGACCGGAAGCTCCTGAAGCAGGCGACCGACCTGTTGAAGTCGGCCGGCTTCGACTTTCGCGACGGCCGGCTGGTCGATCCGGAGGGGCGACCGTTCGCCTTCGAGATTCTCGTCCAGAACTCCGACCAGCAGCGGATCGCGCTCGGCTACCAGCGCACGCTCGGGCGGATCGGCATCGGCGTTTCCGTCCGCCTCGTCGACGACGCGCAGTACCAGCTTCGCAAGCAGCGCTTCGACTACGACGTGCTGATCTCCTCGTTCAACTCGACGCTCTCGCCGGGCGCGGAGCAGCGCGGCCGCTGGGGCACGGTTTCGGCCAAGGCGAACGGCTCGTTCAACTATGCCGGCGTCGCGAACCCGGCCGTGGACGCGATGATCGACGCGATGACGGCGGCGCGGAACCGCGAGGATTTCGTCGCGGCGGTACGCGCCTACGACCGCGTCCTGATCTCGGAGGCCTATGTCGTGCCGCTGTTCTATGTCGGGGAGCAATGGCTGGCGCGCTGGAGCTTCATCCACCACCCCGACACGATCCCACTGACCGGCATCTACTTCCCCGCCTTCTGGCGCGAGCCCGGTAATTAGGCCCTTCGATCTGCAGTCGGCAAGAGCAGGGAGGACCGGATGAGTTCGAACCTGATCGTCGCTCTGGAGTTCCTCGGCGTTCTCGTCGTCGTCGGCTACTTCTGCTTGCGTCGATAAGGCATCCGCACCGGCTAATCGAACAGCGCGCGCCATTCCGCTTCGTGCGAGCCGGCGAAGTTCGGCATGCCGGGTCGGGTCAAGATGCCTCTCGGCTTCGCGAAGCTGTAGATCCGCCGCACCGGCTGCTCGCGCCACTGGATGTTGAACGCCCAGTAGCGCGGGAAGAACTCCATGTCGGAATACGGCAGGTGGTCGTGGATCCACCATGCCAGCTTCCGCCAGTCGCCCTCGGCCTGGAAGCGGTCCCAGACGCTCGGGACCACGATGCAGGCGGTCGCACCCATGTTGCCGGCTTCGTCGCGCTTGTCCCAGATATGCCCGGCGAGGTTCGCCGCGTTGTTCGCACAGTTGTAGCCGGCCTTGCCAGCCTTCTGCTGCGCGTTGCCGAAGCCGTTCACTTTCGCGGATCGGAACGCGGAGCGGATCGCGATCCGGCCGAACCGGTCCTGGATCGGTTCCAGCAGTTCCTCGCAGAGCCTCCGGCCGGCGGCGACCGCGAGATCGGGATCGTCGGGGACGTTCGGGAACCCGTGGATCGCCGCGATGTCCGAGAACAGGAAGTCGCGCATGAAGAACGACTTCGACAGCCGGACGCGACCGAACTCCGTCAGCGCAGCGACGGAGTTCGGCCTTCTCATGCGGCCTTCTTCAGCACTTCGTCGGCGAAGCGCGAAAGCTGCGTCGCGATCGTCGCCGCGCCGTTCAGTCGCTTCTCCGGCGTCGGGTAATCGCGGATGAGTACGATCGACTGATCCGGTCGGATCTTCGCCTGGCTACCCTGTTCCGCGATGTAGCGCACCAGCGCCGCCGGGTTCGCGAAGTTCTTCTCGCGGAAGTGGATCACGACGCCCTTCGGCCCGGCATCGAGCTTCTCGATGTTGGCTTTGCGGCAAAGCGACTTGATGAACACGACCTTCAGGAGGTGTTGCACCTCGTCCGGCATCGGACCGAAGCGGTCGATCAGTTCCGCGCCGAAAGCGTCGATCTCGCGCGCGTCGTTGAGGTCCGCCAGGCGCCGGTAGAGGCCCATGCGAAGCTGCAGGTCCGGCACGTAACCTTCCGGTATCATCACCGCCGTGCCGAGCGTGATCTGCGGCGACCAATGGCCGTCGGTCGCCTCCGGCTCGCCCTTCATCTCGGCGACGGCCTCCTCCAGCATCTGCTGATAAAGCTCGAAGCCGACCTCCTTCACGTGGCCGGACTGCTCCTCGCCAAGGAGGTTGCCGGCGCCGCGCTGGTCGAGATCGTGGCTCGCCAACTGGAAGCCGGCGCCAAGCGTATCGAGCGACTGCAGCACCTTCAGGCGACGATCCGCCCCCGGCGTCGGCGTCTTGTTGGCGGGGATGGTCAGCAGGGCGTAGGCGCGCTGCTTCGACCGCCCGACGCGGCCGCGAAGCTGATAGAGCTGGGCCAGACCGAACATATCCGCCCGGTGCACGATCATCGTGTTGGCGGTCGGGATGTCTAGGCCGGACTCCACGATCGTGGTCGAGAGCAGCACGTCGTACTGGCCCTCGTAGAAGGCGTTCATGATGTCTTCCAGCTCGCCCGCCGCCATCTGGCCATGCGCGACGGCGACCTTCAGTTCCGGCACCTGATCGTCCAGGAAGTCCTTGATGCCGGCGAGGTCGGCGAGACGCGGCGCGACATAGAAGCTCTGCCCGCCGCGATAGCGTTCGCGCAGCAGCGTTTCGCGCACCACCAGCCCGTCGAACGGCGCGACGAAGGTGCGAACGGCGAGGCGGTCCACCGGCGCGGTGGTGATCAGCGACAGCTCGCGCACGCCCGTCAGCGCCAATTGCAGGGTGCGGGGGATCGGCGTCGCGGAAAGCGTCAGCACGTGGACGTCCGACTTCAGCTCCTTCAGCCGCTCCTTGTGCTTGACGCCGAAGTGCTGCTCCTCGTCGATGATCAGGAGACCGAGCCGCTTGAAGTCGACGCCCTTGCCGAGCAGCGCGTGCGTGCCGACCACGATGTCGACCGTGCCCTCCTGCACGCCCTTCTTCGTCGCGGCGAGTTCCTTGCTTGGCACGAGGCGCGAGGCTTGCGCTACTTTCAACGGCAGGCCGTGGAAGCGCTCGGAGAAGGTCTTGAAATGCTGGCGCGCGAGCAGCGTCGTCGGCACAACGACGGCGACCTGCAAGCCGTTCATCGCCGCGACGAACGCGCCGCGGATCGCGACCTCCGTCTTGCCGAAGCCGACGTCGCCGCAGATCAGCCGGTCCATCGGCCGCCCGAGCGACAGATCGTCCACCACGGCGTCGATGGCGTTCTGCTGCTCCTCGGTTTCCTCGTAGGGGAAGCGCGCGGCGAACTCGCCCCACAGGCCTTCGGGCGGCAGGAGCTTCGGCGCGCCGCGCATCTGCCGCTCGGCGGCGATGCGGATCAGCCCGCCCGCCATATCGAGCAGCCGCTTCTTCAGCTTGGCTTTGCGCGCCTGCCACGCACCGCCGCCGAGCTTGTCGAGGATCGCCTCCGACCCCTCGCCGCCGTACCGCGACAGGAGTTCGATGTTCTCGACCGGCAGGAACAGCCGGTTGTCGTTGGCGTAGTGCAGTTCGACGCAGTCGTGCGGCGCGCCCGCCGCCTCGATCGTGCGCAGGCCCACGAAGCGGCCGATGCCGTGGTCGACATGGACGACGATGTCGCCCTCGTTCAGCCCGGTGACCTCGGAGATGAAGTCCGAGCCCTTCTTGCGCTTGCGCCCCCGCCGCACCAACCGGTCGCCGAGGATGTCCTGCTCGCCGATCACCACGAAGCGGTCGGTCTCGAAGCCGGACTCGATGCCGATCACGGCCGTCGCGACCATGTTGCGGCCGGCTTCCAGCGCCTGCTTCAGGCTGCCGACCGGCTTGATGTTGCCGAGGCCGTGCTCCTCGACGACCTGCGTCAGCCGATCCCGCGAACCCTCGCTCCAGGCCGCGAGGATGACCTGTTTTCCGCCCTCGCGCAGCCGCGCGATGTGGTCCACCGCCCGCTCGAAGACGTTGACGTCGCCAGCTGCCCGCTCGGCCGCGAAGTTGCGGCCGCGCTGCAGGTCGAGGTTCACCGTCCGGTGCCCGCCGGCATCGGTCAGACCGTACGCTGAGAGCCGGATCGGATCGGCGATGGCGAGAGCGCCGGCCAGTTCCTCGTCGGTCAGGTAAAGTTCGGCCGGGTCGACGGGGTTGTAGGGCACGGCGTCCGCCGTCCCCTCGCCCGCACCGCGCTTGCGGGCGTCGTAATGGTCCTCGATCGTCTTGCGCCGCTCGGCGACGGCTTCCGGCGACAGGTGGTCGAGCACCATCGTCCAGCCGCTCGCATAGTCGAAGAGCGTGTCGAGCTTCTCGTAGAAGAACGGCAGCCAGTGTTCGAGGCCGGCGAAGCGCCGCCCCTCGCTGACCGCGGCGTAGAGCCCGTCGTTGCGCAGCGGCGCACCGAAGCGCTTGACGTAGTTGGTGCGGAAGCGGCTGATCGTCGTCTCGTTCAGCGTCACTTCCGAAACCGGCGCCAAGTCGAAGGCCTTGCGCTGGCTGGTCGTCCTTTGCGTCGCCGGATCGAAGGCTCGGACCGATTCCAGCGTATCGCCGAAGAAGTCGAGCCGGATCGGCTCCTCGTCGCCCGGCGCGAAGAGATCGAGGATGCCGCCGCGCACCGCGAACTCGCCGTTCTCGCGCACCGTCGCGACGCGCTCGAAGCCGCCGCGTCCGAGCACCTTCACGATCGCGTCCATCGACATGCGGCCGCCGGCCTTCGCCGAGATCGTCTCGGCCGCCAGCATGCCGGCCGGCGGCATTTTCTGGATCAGCGCGTTGGCGGTGGTCAGGATCACCGCGCGGTGCGGGTTCTCGCGCAGCGACTGGATCGCCGACATTGCGCCGAGCCGCAGCGCCGCCGCATCGCTGGACGGACCGACGCGGTCGTAAGGAAGGCAGTCCCAGGCCGGCAGCGAGACGATCGGCAGTTCCGGCGCGACGAAGCGCAGCGCGTCCTCGAACTCGCCCATGCGATTGCCGTTGCGCATGACGTAGACGAGCGGCGCCTTCGCCGCGCGCTGGCGCGCGATCTCGGCGACGAGGAACGGCTCGTAGCCGTCGATCACATTGCCGATCGACAGGCTTTCGCCGCCGGAAAGCGCCTTCTTCAGATCGTCCGCTTTCGTCACGGCTGCACCGCCCCGCCATCCTTGTAGAAATGCATGATTCGCCGCAGCACCGGCGTATCGTAGTTCGGCGGCGTCTCCGCCTCGCCGGTCAGCCATTTGAAGATGTCGCGGTCGGGCGCTTCCATCAGCGCCTCGTAGTCGCTCATCTCGCCGTCGTCCAAGCGGTCGATCTCCGCGTCCGCGAAGCGACCGAGCACGAGGTCCATCTCGCGCGTGCCGCGATGCCAGGAGCGGAACAGCGCCTTGCGGCGGCGGACGTCGAGATCGAGCGAGGAACGGAGCGTTCCGGTCATAAGAAACCCTTAAGCGGATGCTGCGCCGTATATAGGCGCGATGCCGTGGAAACAGCCGTTCACCGCTTGCGCCGGATAGCGCGGAAGGTCAAAGGCTGTTCCATGATTGTTCTCACCGCTAGCGCGGAAAACCATCCGATGGAAGTCCAGCGGCCGAACACGCGGCCGACCGTTCTCGATCCCATCTTCACCGGCGTGACGGCCCTCGACGGCGTCGGGCCGAAGGTCGCGGCGCTGTTCAAGACGCTGCTGCTGCCGGCCGGTTCCGATGCGGCGCTCCGCATCCGCGATCTCCTGTTCCACCTGCCCAGCGGCGTCGTCGACCGGCGGCGGCGCGGCGAGATCAACTCCTCGCCGGACGGCACCTACGTGACGCTGACGGTCACGGTCGATCGGCATGCACCGACACCACGCGGTGCCTCGACGCCCTATCGCGTCTTCGCGTCGGACGAAACCGGCGAGATCGCTCTCGTCTATTTCCGGGCGCAGCCGCAGTGGATGGAGAAGCTGCTGCCGCTCGGCGAGACGATGGTCGTCTCGGGCCGGGTCGAATGGTTCAACGGCCGGCCGCAAATGCCGCATCCGGATCTCGTGATGACCGAGGAGGAAGCGGCGACCGCTTCCCTGGTGGAGCCGATCTACCCGATGACGGCGGGCCTGTCGCCGAAGGTGCTGCGCAAGGCCGTCGCCGGCAGCCTGGCGCGTGCGCCGGCGATGCCGGAATGGATCGAGCCGAGCGTCGTCTCGCGCCACTCGTTTCCTTCCTTCGCCGAAGCGCTGCAGCGCGCCCATTCGCCGGAGGACGCGGTGGACGTCGATCCGCGCTCCGTCGCGCGCCGCCGTCTCGCCTACGACGAACTGCTCGCCGGCCAGCTTGCACTCGCCCTGTCGCGCCGGCGGATGAAGAAGGCGAAGGGCCGGCCGCTGCGCGGCGACCGACACATCTCCGACCGCATCGTCGACGTCCTGCCCTTCCGGCTGACCGAAGCGCAACTGCTCGCCGTCGCCGAGATTGCCGCCGACATGGCCGAGGACGACCGCATGCTGCGGCTCCTCCAGGGCGATGTCGGCGCCGGTAAGACGGTGGTCGCGCTGATGGCGATGGCGACGGCAGCGGAGGCCGGCGCACAGTCCGCCCTGCTCGCCCCGACCGAAATCCTCGCGCGGCAGCACTTCATCGGGCTCAGCGCGCTTTGCGAGAAGGTCGGCCTGCGCATGGTGATGCTGACCGGCCGCGATTCAGGCCGAGCCCGTGCCGCCAAGCTCCAGCAGATCGCCTCCGGCGAAACGGACATCGTCGTCGGCACGCACGCCCTGTTCCAGGAGGATGTCGAGTACGGCGACCTCGGCCTCGTCGTGGTGGACGAGCAGCACCGGTTCGGCGTTCACCAGCGCCTCAGCCTCGCGCGCAAGGGCCGCTCGCCCGACCTCCTCGTGATGACCGCGACGCCGATCCCGCGCACGCTCGTCCTCGCCGCCTTCGGCGACATGGACGTGTCGCGCCTCCACGGCAAGCCGGCGGGCCGCAAACCCATCGCCACCGTCGCCGTGCCGATGGAGCGGCTCGGCGAGATCGTCACCCGCATCGGCAAGGCGATGGAGAGCGGCGGCAAGGTCTACTGGGTCTGCCCGCTGGTGGAGGAGTCCGAGAAGAGCGACCTGATGGCGGCCGAGGAACGGCGGCGGCAACTCGCTAGCATTTTCGGCGAGCGGACGGTCGGCCTCGTCCACGGCCAGATGAGCGGCGAAGACAAGGACGCCGCGATGGCGGCCTTCAAGGCCGGCGACTCGCGTCTCATCGTCGCGACGACGGTGATCGAGGTCGGCGTCGACGTGACGGATGCGACGATCATCGTCATCGAGCATGCCGAGCGGTTCGGTCTCGCGCAACTGCACCAGCTTCGCGGCCGGGTTGGGCGCGGCGACAAGCCCTCGTCCTGCGTGCTGCTCTACCGCGCGCCGCTCGGCGAGGTGGCGAAGGCGCGGATCGCCGTGATGCGCGAGACCGAGGACGGCTTCCGCATCGCCGAGGAGGACCTCCGCCTGCGTGGCGAGGGCGATCTTCTCGGCACCAAGCAGTCCGGCCTGCCGACCTTCCGGCTGGCGAACCTCGAAGTCCACGGCGACCTGATGCAGATCGCCCGCGACGATGCGCGACTGGTGATCGCAACCGACCCCGAACTCGAAGGCCCGCGCGGCGAAGCGCTTCGCACGCTCCTCTACCTCTTCGGGCGCGACGACGCGATCAGGCTGCTCAGGGCGGGGTAGAGACATACCGTGGCCGGCTACTCTCCCCCCGAGTCCGGAGAAGAAGAAAGCTCCTACTCCGCCGCCTCCTTCCGCTCCGCCGCCTGCGCGTCGATCAGCGCTGCCGCCTCGGTCTGCGTCATCGCGCGACTGTCGCCTTCGGGCCCGACGATGCCGGCCGAAACGATGAGCTTCATCGCATCCTCGACCTTCATGTCGAGGATCTTCACCTCGTCGCGCGGCACGTAGAGCAGGAAGCCGGAGGTCGGGTTCGGCGTCGGCGGCAGGAACACCGCGAGCATTTCCTGGTCGCCGAAGACCTCGGCGATCTCGCCCTTGGCCGTCGTTGCGATCAGCGCGATCGACCAGAGACCTTTGCGCGGATACTCGATCAGCGCCGCGGTCTTGAACGACGACGAGTGGTCGGCGAACACCGTCTCGAAGATCTGCTTCAGCGCCGTGTAGAGCGAGCGCACCAGCGGCACCCGGTCGAGCACGCGCTCGCCCCAGCCGATCACTGTGCGGCCCACCAGATTCGCGGTCAGGAATCCGACCAGCGTGATGATGACGAGCGCGACGATCAGCCCGAAGCCGGGCACGCTGACGAAGAGATAGTTGTCCGGGTCGTATCGCGCCGGGATATACGGCTTCACCCAGCTATCGACCCAGTTCATGAAGGCCCAGGTGATCCAGACCGTGATCGCCAGCGGCGCACAGATGACGAAGCCGGTGAAGAAGTAGGTCCTGAGCTTCACCATCATCGGCGGGCGTCCTCGCTGCACGACGGGAAGGCTAGCAGCCTCCATGCCGCAGTGCGAGAAAACCTTTCGTGCGTCGCGTCGACGCGCTGCCCTCCTATTCCACCGTGACGGATTTCGCGAGGTTGCGCGGCTGGTCGACGTCGGTCCCCATGTGCACCGCCGTGTGGTAGGCCAGCATCTGCAGCGGCACGGCGTAGACGATCGGCGTCAGGATGTCCGGCATCGTGGGCAGCACCAATGTCTCCATCGCCGCGACGGGCGCGGCGGCGGCCCCCTTCTCGTCGGTCAGGAGGATGATCCGGCCACCGCGCGCCGCGACTTCCTGCATATTCGAGACCGTCTTCTCGAAGACGCCGTCGTATGGAGCGATCACCACCACCGGCATCGTCTCGTCGATCAGCGCGATCGGCCCGTGTTTCAGTTCGCCCGCCGCGTAGCCCTCGGCATGGATGTAGCTGATCTCCTTCAGCTTCAGCGCCCCCTCCAGCGCCAGCGGATAGGAGGAGCCGCGGCCGAGGAACAGCGCGTGGCGGTAGGTCGCCATCTGGTGCGCCAGCGTCTCGATCTGCGCCTCCAGCCGGAACGCCTCGGCGATCAACCGCGGCGCTTCGCTGAGCGCGCGGGTCAACTCGGCCTCCTGCTCGCCGCTCAGCGCGCCGCGAGCGACGCCGGCATGAATGGAAAGCGCCGCCAGCGCGGTCAACTGGCAGGTGAAGGCCTTGGTCGAGGCGACGCCGATCTCCGGGCCGGCGAGCGTCGGAAACGCCGTAGCCGCTTCGCGGGCGATCGTCGATTCCTGCACGTTGACCACCGCCGCCGTGCCGATTCCCGCCGCCTTCGCGTAGCGCAGCGACGCCAGCGTGTCGGCGGTCTCACCGGACTGCGAAACGAACAGCGCCAAGTCCACGTCGTCCAGTGGGCTTTCGCGATAGCGGAACTCGCTCGCGACATCGAGGTCGCAGGCGATGCGCGCGTGGCGCTCGAAATAGTAGCGGCCCGTCAGCGCCGCGTAGAAGCCGGTGCCGCAGGCCGAGATCGCCATGCGCCGGACCCCGGCGAAATCGACCGCCGTTCCGGCCGGCAGGCGCGTGCGGCCGGTGGTCATGTCGATATAGGCACCCAGCGTATGCCCCACGACCTCCGGTTGCTCGTAGATCTCCTTCTGCATGAAGTGGCGGTGGTTGCCCTTGTCGACGTAGAAGGGCTTGCCGACCGAACGCACCAGCGGCCGCTCGACGCGCTCCCCGTTCGCACCGCGGATTTCCGCGCCGTCGCGCGTCACCACCGCCCAGTCGCCGTCCTCGAGGTAGCGGATCGCGTCGGTAAAGGGCGACAGCGCGATGGCGTCGGAGCCGAGGAACATCTCCCCCTGCCCTTCGCCGACAGCCAGCGGCGGCCCGTTCCGCGCCGCTATGATCGTCTCCGGCTCATCCTCGAAGATCACGGCGAGCGCGAAGGCGCCGCGGATGCGGCCGAGCATCTCGGCCATGGCCTCGCGGGTCCCGCGCCCTTCGCGGCGCAGCCTCGCGAGAAGCTGGGCGACGACCTCCGTATCGGTCTGGCTGGCGAACTCCGCGCCGGCGGCGACAAGCTCCGCCTTCAACTCCGCGAAGTTCTCGATGATGCCGTTATGCACGACGGCGACGCCGCCGGCGAAATGCGGATGCGCGTTGGCCTCGTTCGGCACGCCATGCGTCGCCCAGCGCGTGTGTCCGATGCCGACCGCGCCCGGCAACGGCTCGCGTTTCAGCCGCGCCTCGAGGTTCACCAGCTTGCCCTCGGCGCGTCGGCGGTCGAGCCGCCCCTCGGCGATCGTCGCGATCCCGGCCGAATCGTAGCCGCGGTATTCGAGGCGCTTCAACGCATCGACGAGGCGATCCGCGACGCCGCGCGTGCTGACGATGCCGATGATGCCGCACATTCCGCTCTTCCCCCGCCGCTCAGTTCTTCGCGTTCTTCGAGGCCTTGATCGCCGCCGCGCGCTCGCGCAGCCTCGATCCGTAGCCGTCCTTGTTGACCTGCCGCGAGCGCCCGATCGCCAGCGCCTCGGCCGGCACGTCCTGCGTCACCACGCTTCCCGAGCCGATATACGCACCGTCGCCGATGGCGAGCGGTGCGACGAGTGAGGAGTTCGAGCCGACGAAGACGTTCGCGCCGATATCGGTGAACCACTTGTTGGCGCCGTCGTAGTTGCAGGTGATCGTGCCGGCCCCGATGTTGGCATCCGCCCCGACGCGGGCGTCGCCGATATAGGTCAGGTGATTCACCTTCGCGCCGCGTTCGATCCGGGCGTTCTTGGTTTCGACGAAATTGCCGACCTTCGCCCGTTCGGCGATCTCGGTTCCCGGCCGCAGCCGCGCGTAAGGCCCGATCGTAGCGCCGCTCGCGAGACGCGCGCCTTCCAGATGGCTGAAGGCATGGATCGTCGCGCCGTCCGCCACCGCGACGCCGGGGCCGAAGACGACGTTCGGCTCTACGATCACGTCGAGACCAAGCTGCGTGTCGTGCGCGAAGAACA
Organism: Plantimonas leprariae; assembly: GCF_008802405.1. Taxonomy (GTDB): domain Bacteria; phylum Pseudomonadota; class Alphaproteobacteria; order Rhizobiales; family Rhizobiaceae; genus Plantimonas; species Plantimonas leprariae. Next base: position 2,194 of record NZ_VZDO01000002.1, on the reverse strand, counting down.
CCGTTTCCGGCGCCATCAGCGTCGCGCCGCCCAGCATCGCCGCGCGCCGCCGGCGCTCCTGCCAGATGCCTTCCACGGCCGCGAGTTCGACGCGCGTGTTGACGCCGAGCACCTCGTCCGCGCCCGCCTCGATGGCCCGCACCGTCGCACCCCGGGCGCAGGCGATCTCGACGACGTCGGTCAGGTAGTATTCGCCCTTGGCGTTGCGGTTGCCGACCGCATCGAGCAACGCCAGCGCCGAAGCGCCGCGGATGGCCATGATGCCGCCGTTGCAGAAGGTGATCGCACGCTCCGCGGCGGATGCGTCCTTCTCCTCCCGGATCGCGACGACCGCGCCGTCCTTCTCGATCAACCGGCCGTAGCCGGTCGGCTCGGCGGTGCGAAAGCCGACCACGCAGACTTCCGCGCCCTCGGCGAGAACCGCGCGCGCCCGCATCAGGGTTTCCGGCAGCACCAGCGGCGTATCGCCGAACTGGACCAGCACGTCGTCGAACCCGCGCGTGATCGCCTCGCGCGCGGCGAGCACCGCGTGCGCCGTGCCGAGCCGCTCGGCCTGAACGAAGGTCTCGGCAGCCGGCATCGCCTGGCGGACAACGCCCTCGACCGCGTCCGCATCGCGGCCCGTCACGACGGCGACAGCGGTGGACCCCGCCGCTTCGGCGACGCGGGCGGCATGCGCGACCATCGGCAGTCCGGCGATCTCGTGCAGCACCTTCGCGCGCGTCGAGCGCATCCGCGTGCCTTCGCCCGCGGCGAGAATCACCGAAAGACAGGTTCTCGACATTCCAGCTCCGCCATTGGCACCGGCGCACCCGCCTCACCGTAACGGGGAACGGTTAGCCGATCTTCTGCAGGGCTGGAAAGGTCTCCAGCAGCCAGAACGACGCGGACTGCATGCCGCCGGTGAGGAACAGGACGCCGGTCGCGACCAGGAAACCGCCCATCACCTTCTCGATCTTGCCGAGATGGCGGCGGAAGGAGCCCATCCACCGGAGGAAGCTGCTGGAAAACGCCGCCGCGAGGATGAAGGGCAGCCCCAGCCCGAGCGAATAGGCCCCGAGCAGCGCGGCCCCCTCCCCGACGGTGTCGCGCGCGCCGGCGAGACCGAAGATGGTTCCCAGCACCGGACCGATGCACGGCGTCCAGCCGAAGGCGAAGGCGAGGCCCATGAGATAGGCGCCGACGAGACTGTTCGGCTTGTCCGGCGCCCGCAACCGCAATTCGCCCAACAGGAAGGCGATGCGGAAGACGCCGAGAAAATGCAGACCCATGACGATGATCGCGGCTCCCGCCGCGACCGACAGCCACCAGCCGTTCGACCGCAGGAGATATCCGATGCTGCTCGCGCCCGCGCCGCTCGCGACGAACACGGTCGAGAAGCCGAGAACGAAGACGACCGCCGCGACCAACACCCGCAACTGCGTGTAGCCGCCCCGGCTCGCCGCCGTACCGCCCCGCAGTTCCTCGGCTGAAACGCCCGCCATGTAGCAGAGATACGGCGGCACCAGCGGCAGGACGCAGGGCGACAGGAAGGAGAGCGCGCCGGCGAAGACCGCCCAGGGGTAGGTGAGTTCGGCGAACAAGCGGTGCTGGACCCGGATGCGTTGAGAGCGTGGCTCTCCATATCCCGTACGACCCGGCCACGAAAGCGGCGGAAGTCCTCTATGACGCGGTTGACCGCCGCATGGCGCCTTTCTATGGTCCGCCGCGTCCCGGCCGGGCTTCCGGCGGATGGGCGAGCGCGTAGCTCAGTTGGTAGAGCAACGGACTTTTAATCTGTAGGTCCTGGGTTCGAGTCCCAGCGCGCTCACCAAAAATGCCAGCATTTGCAACTACTTGCGGATCGGGGATAATGTCGCCTCGTGGGCGTGTCCGCAGCATGTCCGCATATGTTGCATCACGCAGGCGTGATCGCGTCATGTTCCCGTTCGTCCATAGAGCCCCAAGCCATCGTTCGTGTCCAACCGAGAGAAGGCTCGAAATCTGCGTCTCCATCCAAGGCGTCCAGGATCGCGATCAGCCTCTCGATCTCGGCGGCCACATGTTGCCGCCATGCGCGGTCCGCAGTTCGTCGCGTCGATACTGCCGCCTTCAACGCCGCAACTCCCGGCGATCATCATAAAGCTCCGGCGTGATCCAGCTCGCGAGCTTAAACCCCGCCTTGCTGACGACGAGGCAGACGAAGGACATCGTC
>NZ_VZDO01000030.1 GCF_008802405.1 Plantimonas leprariae | reverse complement strand
CCGGGATCGTGTCAAGCATCGTCGAGTGACGGGGGCGGGAAGGGTCTGACGGCCCGTCCCGTTTTCGATCGATCGAGGCCGGATCGTCCCTCAGGATGTTCCGGCCTTTTTCATGAGGCAATGGGCGTCGAGAGCGACCACGTCGCCGTAGGTGCCCGCCGTGCAGCCTTCCGCCAGCCCCGCGATCAGCGGGGGCTTCCCTGAAGCGGCTGCGTCCCGTTCGAACCGGTCGAGGTCCGAGCCGAAGAATCCGCGGAAGTCCATCGGCACTCTACCCGACGCCAGATCGGCCCGATGGATCAGCAGGACATCCAACCTCAACGATTGCAGGCTCGACGCGAGTGCGGCCGGATCGCGGGTCGTCACGGCATTCCGCACCGCTTCCATCCGGGCGATCGTCGGCTGGAAATAGCCGAGCTGATAGGCGATCGCGAGTTCGCGACTGAACAGTGTCGAGCGGCGCGTCAGAACCGGCGAGAAGTCGAGGTCGCGAACGAAACCTCCGACCACGGCGTCCTTCGGCATCGCCGCGATCGCCGCGATGAGCTCCGGGTTCTTCGGCAGGCGGAAGGTCGATCGCACCGCGGCTGCGCCGACCACGGTCAGGATCAGCACCGCAGCCGTGCCGCCGAGCATGATCGTGCGCCCGATCTTCCACCGGACGAGCCATTGCGGGAAGGGGCGATCGCGGATCCATTCGACGACGATCACCGGGGTGGTGACGAGCGAGACGACCGACAGGCCGATCGTGTAGCGATTCGGCAGATGCAGCTTGAAGAGAACCAGCGCCGCCAGGACGAACCAGCCGAGCGACATCGCGAGGAAATAGAGGGGCAGTTCCGAGCGCATACCGCCGCTCCGGCCTCGAAACATCCGCAGGAACAGCAGGACCGGACCGATGAGCCAGACGGCGAGCGTCAGGACGATATCCTGCTCGAACGGCTGGCTGCATCGGCCGTTGAAGAGGCCGAGCCGCGGGGCGCACAGGAAATCGAGCGTCCCGTTCGTTTCCGTGATCGTGCCTCGGCCGCCGGCGGCGAAGGTCGGGGTGTTCAACGCTTCGCTCAGCGTGATCGTCGGACTGAACTGGCCGCTGGCCAGGAGAAACGGCAGCAGCCCCGCGATCGTCGCGACCGCCGCGCACGCGACGAGAACGATGCGATCGCGGCTGAGGTCGAGATAGGGTCTTCGCCACGGCGTAATGAAGGTGAAGCCAATCATCGATGCGATGACCAACGACATCTGCGGATAGGTGCCGGTCATGGCCAATTGAGCGAGGGAGGTCTGCAGCGCGCGGCGCCGAGCCAAGCCGTCGAGGCAGGCAAGCAGCAGGACCGGCCAGAAGCTGCGCGGGGTTGCGCTGATCACCACGTCCTCGCGCACGAGCGAGTGCAGGACGATCGCGGCCGCGACGAAGCCCAGCAGCGGTTCCCCGCCGATCGCTCGCACGAAACGGTAGGCGAACAGGGCGATGAGCGGATAGAGCAGCGCCGGCAGGATTTTCGTGAAGACGAGCGGCGGAATGCCGACGAGCCAAGCGGCTCGGTAGACGCCGCGGAAGAACCAGGGACTGACCGATTCCCAGAAGTTGGCCATCAGGTCGTTCCGAAGCAGCGAGGAATCGTCCCACCGGCTCGTCCAGGAGAGGAACATCCGGCCGTCATCCTGGATACTGCCGCCATGACGGAACGCTACGATGAGGAAGGCGACCGAGGCGACCAATCCGAGGAAGAGGCTCATCGCGAGCCAGGGCGCATCCTCGTCGCGCGCCGCGAGGCGATGGCCGACGAAGGTTGCAAGGCGCGAGGGCGGCGTCTCGATGTAGTTGAAGCGGCTGTTCATCGCGGGAAAGGGCGTTCGGCGGGGGGATGGGATGGGCGGGCGCGTCGCTTCGTTCAGCGAAGATCCTGGATGAAGCCGTGTCGCACGAGGTCCTCGGACGTGCCGTAGCGCATCGACGCCTCGTATCGCAGGTCGGCTTCCTCTCCGAAGGCTTCGTGCTCGAGGATCGCCTTGTAGAACTTGGATCCGCCGACGTGCTGTCCGAGAGAGACGATCTTGCGGAACTCCTCGACCGCGTCCGCCGGAAACTTGTAATGGAGAAGCACGCACTGCACGGCGGTGAAGTTGCGGTACAACGGGAAAGGGCCGTGCGTGGCACCGCCGCTGAACTGCGACCGCCTGTCCATGTGGATGACCGGGAACTTGTTGATCCGCATCCGCACGCCGAACATCCGCTGGCGTGGTCCGCCGCGAACCGACAGGCAGGTCGGGCCGTTCTCGAGATCGTAGCCGTCGCCGTCGAACAGCGGGTAGAGGCTTGCCGGCATCGCGGCGGCCGGCCGATGGGACGGCGCGTCGCGCAAGGGGCCATCCGGATAGATGTCGAGCATCACCGCCATCGCCCGTTTCAGGCGCCTGCCCTGCAGGTCGGCGATGAAACTCGCCAGCGGCCGCGCCTCGCAGCCGGGGAAGACGAGGTACTCGTCGCAGTCGACGGAGACGTACCAGCGTCCGCGGCCGTAGTGTTCCACCAGCATGTCGCGCCAAAGGAGGCCGCCACCGGTCGCGCGGTAGTCGACGTTGGATTCGAACAGGTCGACGTCCGGCTGATCGAGGAGGGCGCGCGTCGCGTCGCCGGATTTGTCGTCGACGAAAGCGAAGCGAGCGACCCCAAGCTTCCGGTAGTGTGCTAGGAATGACGGAATATATCGCTCTGCATCGCGGCAGACGCAGAGGAGCACGACGTCCTGCGGGCCGGGCGACGGCGTCGAGGCCCGCCGGACGAGATCGAAGCGGATGCCTTCGCGGCTCATTGTGCGCTTACGATAGCGGCGATCCCGGACGAAGAGGCGGACCCGATCCGGCAGCGACATCCGGCCCATCCGCTTCCAGTCGGAAGCGGCCGCGACCGGATAGACGGGAGTGTTCGGCGGTCGTGTCATGGGCGACCACTGGCACAAGGGGCTGCGAGCGACAAGCGGCGGGGAAGCGGCAGCGCCGATCGCGATGAGCCGTCTTGCGGTCCGGCCCGGCATGGTCCAAGCGGAGCGGCGGCGGGCCGCCGGCCCGGCCATCCCGTCGCGAGCCAGCGGAAACCGATGACATCGAGCGCGCCCGATACGGACCTCTTGACGCTGATCGGCCGGCATCCGGCCGTCGTCCTCGTCGCCAACAGTCAGGCGTCAGACGTCACCGAACTTCGCCGCACGATGCCGGACGACGCCTTGTTCGTGTTCTTCAACGACGTCACACGCGTCCTCAGCGAACCGTTCGACCGCCCTTCGGTTCTCGTCGCGCGCAGCGGCAAGGAGGGCCCCGCCATCGTGCGCAAGCACAAGATCGGCGGCATCCTGAATTGCTTCGCCCCCGGCGCGCTGCGTGCGGTGGTCGACCTGCGCTGCGGTACGCGGGAGAACTTCGCCCCGGCTGAAGCCTTCGGTTTCCCAGAGGTGGTCTTTCTCGACCTGACGGATTTCTTCCGGACCCGATATACGGCGGCGAAGACCGCAAGCAGCGGCTATGCGATGGTGGCGTGGCTGGCGAGCCAGAAACTAAGCGGCGAGCTCTACGGCTGCGGCTTCACCGGGCGCCGTAGCGAGAAGTGGAAGGTCTTCGACGTTCACGACTGGGCCTTCGAACGCATCGCCCTCCGGCTGTTCGAGACGAGCGGACGCGTCCGGCTGCAACCGAGCAGCGTCCTCGACCCGAGCGCCATTGAGGCGCTCGCGCGGCAGTTCCCCGACGTCGAACGATCACGCTTCGTGGAGATCGGCTACGAGGTGCTGTCGCAGCGCATCGAGCATACGGACATGTTCGTCGAGCGCCTCTGGTCGGTCACCAAGGTGGGGCGGGGAGTGCGCGAGGCGTTCAAGGTCTTCAGAAGACGCAAGGGCACCGAACTTTAGGGCGGGGACGGCCGCGTTTCGCTGTTGCGCGGCGATCCTCCGGGCGGTATGTGCAGGCGGGATAGGGGTATAGCTCAGTTGGTAGAGCGGCGGTCTCCAAAACCGCAGGTCGGGGGTTCGAGCCCCTCTGCCCCTGCCAATCCTTACAATCTCGTTATTGCTTTTTGCCGGGGCTTGTGAATCACCCGGCATGCCGCTATGAAGCCCGCAATCAACTGAATTCCGGGCGCGCGGGGTGATCTTCGCTTCGACGCGCCTTCGTGCGTGGGCATCGTATGGCCGCAAAGTCCAACCCCTTCACCTTCCTTTCGCAGGTCCGAGCCGAGACCGCGAAGGTGGTGTGGCCGTCGCGCCGGGAAACCGGCATCTCGACGGTGATGGTTCTCATCATGGTGGTGTTCGCGTCCGCGTTCTTTTTCATCGCGGACATGGTGTTCGGCTACGCCATGAGCCTTCTGCAAGGCACGGCCGTTTGATTGGCGGAAGCAGTTCGACGCACATGACAGCTCGCTGGTACATCGTCCACGCCTACTCGAACTTCGAGAAGAAGGTGGCCGAATCGATCGAGGAACAGGCCCGTCAGAAGGGTCTGTCCGAGAAGTTCGAGCGCATCCTCGTGCCGACCGAGAAGGTGGTCGAGGTCCGGCGCGGCCGGAAGGTCGATGCCGAGCGCAAGTTCTTCCCCGGCTACGTGCTGGTGAAGGCCGAGCTGACGGATCAGGTGTTCTCGCTGATCAAGAACACGCCGAAGGTTACGGGCTTTCTTGGGCCCGACAACCGTCCGGTCCCGATCACGGAAGCGGAGGCGAACCGCATCCTGAACCAGGTACAGGAGGGTGTGGAGCGGCCGAAGCCGACCGTGCTCTTCGACATCGGCGAGCAGGTGCGAGTATCGGACGGGCCGTTCGCCTCGTTCAACGGCATCGTCCAGGAGATCGACCCGGAGCGCTCGCGCCTTAAAGTGGAGGTCTCGATCTTCGGGCGCGCGACGCCCGTCGATCTGGAATTCGGTCAGGTCGAGAAGGTCTGACCGGAACGGGGGCCGTTAGCGGCTCTTTCGTGCGCGGGAGGCGAAGCCGGGACAGCCGTCCGGTGACGCGCCGCACCGCGCGACTGCAACCCGCTTCCGACCTTCCGGTCGCATCGGCGGACAACATGGGCAGAAGGCATGGCTAAGAAGATCGCAGGCCAGCTCAAGCTGCAGGTGAAGGCCGGTTCGGCGACTCCGTCGCCGCCGATCGGCCCGGCCCTCGGTCAGCGCGGCATCAACATCATGGAGTTCTGCAAGGCGTTCAACGCGCAGAGCCAGGAAATGGAGAAGGGTTCGCCCGTCCCGGTCGTGATCACGTACTACCAGGACAAGTCCTTCACCTTCGTCATGAAGACGGCTCCGGTGAGCTACTTCCTGAAGAAGGCGGCGAACATCCAGTCGGCCTCCAAGCTTCCGGGCAAGGACGTCGCCGGCAAGGTCACGCGCGATCAGGTGCGCGAGATCGCGACCGCGAAGATGAAGGATCTGAACGCGAACGACGTCGATGCGGCCATGAAGATGGTCGAGGGTTCGGCGCGTTCCATGGGCCTGGAAGTGGTGGGCTGAGGACGATGGCGAAGCTTGCGAAGCGGGTCGAGAAGTCCCGCGATGGCATCGAGCGCACGAAGCTCTACGCGCTCGACGAGGCCGTCAAGATGATCAAGGACCGCGCCAGCGCGAAGTTCGACGAGACCGTCGAGATCGCGATGAACCTCGGCGTCGATCCGCGTCACGCCGACCAGATGGTGCGCGGCGTCGTCAACCTGCCGAACGGCACGGGCCGCACGGTCCGCGTCGCGGTCTTCGCGCGCGGCGCGAAGGCGGACGAGGCGAAGGCGGCCGGTGCCGACATCGTCGGTGCCGAGGACCTCGTGGAAGCGGTGCAGGGCGGCCAGATCGATTTCGATCGCGCCATCGCGACGCCGGACATGATGGGTCTCGTCGGTCGCCTCGGTAAGGTGCTCGGGCCGCGCGGCCTGATGCCGAACCCGCGCGTCGGCACCGTGACGCCGGACGTGACGGCGGCGGTGAAGGCCTCGAAGGGCGGCGCTGTCGAGTTCCGCGTCGAGAAAGCCGGCATCGTCCACGCCGGCGTCGGCAAGGTGTCGTTCGGTGCGGAGCAGATCGCCGAGAACATCCGCGCCTTTGCGGATGCGGTGCAGAAGGCGAAGCCGTCCGGCGCGAAGGGCAACTACCTGCAGCGCGTCTCGCTGACCTCGACCATGGGTCCGGGCGTCAAGGTGGACCTGTCGACGCTGCAGGCGACGACCGCCTGATCCCAGCCCGTCGGGGCTTCAATTCCGGATAGGCCGCACCCATATGCGGCCTCTTCCGATATCAGATTCCGGCGCGTCCGCGCGCCGGCGCAGGGGCGGCGGCAACGCTTCCCCGACCTGTCCGAGATTGCAGGCGAGTTCGAAGCTTCAGGCTCCGACTCTTAATTGGCTTCCAGCCTGCATGAGACCGGGTGTTCGATTTTAGTTCTTCCGGGCGCTGCCCGGACGTGGTTCGAACCTCAGAATGCCTTGCGCCGCTTGCGGGTTCCGAAAGGACTTCAGGCGCGAGGGGACAGGATCCTCGAGCGTCGCTTCGGTTCGCCGGAGCGGCATAAGGCAACCGGCGCAAGCTTTTCTTGAGGCTTGCGCCAGATGGAGAGTGGCAGTGGACAGAGCGCAAAAGCGCGAGTTCGTCACCGAGATGCACGAGACCTTCAAGGGCTCGGGCTCGATCGTGGTGGCTCGCTATGCCGGCCTCACTGTCGCGCAGATGAACGACCTTCGGTCGAAGATGCGCGCGCAGGGAGCCACCGTCAAAGTCGCGAAGAACCGCCTCGCCAAGATCGCTCTTCAAGGCACGGACGCCGAAGGGATCGCCGATCTGTTTCTCGGGCAGACGCTTGTCTGCTACGCGACAGATCCGATCGCGGCGCCCAAGGTCGCCAACGACTACGCCAAGGGTAACGATAAGCTCGTAATCCTCGGCGGCGCGATGGGCACGACCGCCCTCGACGCGGAAGGAGTGAAGGCGCTTGCTTCGCTCCCGTCGCTCGACGAACTGCGCGCCAAGCTTGTCGGCATGATCCAGACGCCGGCGCAGCGCATCGCGTCGGTCGTCGCGGCTCCGGCCGGTCAGCTGGCCCGCGTGTTCGGGGCATATGCCAAGAAGGACGAGGCGGCGTGAGGCTTCAAGCTTCGCACCCGACTTCAGAAGTTCGAACCTTAAGGAAACCGAAACATGACCGATCTCGCCAAGATCGTTGAAGACCTGTCGCAGCTGACCGTCCTCGAGGCGGCCGAGCTGTCGAAGATGCTCGAAGAGAAATGGGGCGTTTCCGCCGCCGCTCCGGTCGCCGTCGCGGCGGCCGGCGGCGCGGGCGGCGCGGCCGCTCCGGTCGAGGAAGAGAAGACCGAGTTCGACGTCATCCTCCAGGAGGCCGGCGCTCAGAAGATCAACGTCATCAAGGAAGTCCGCGCGATCACCTCGCTCGGCCTGAAGGAGGCGAAGGATCTCGTCGACGGCGCGCCGAAGCCGGTGAAGGAAGGCGTCTCGAAGGACGAGGCGGCCAAGATCAAGGACCAGCTCGAGAAGGCTGGCGCCAAGGTCGAAGTCAAGTAAGCCCGGGGGCCTCGCGCCCTCGCGCTTCAATACGCATACAGGTCAGCGGGACGGCTCTTCGCCGTTCCGCTTTCCGCGCTCCTGAGGGCTGATGAGCCGGGGAGCACACAGGAGACGCGGGTGTCCCGACCGCCGTGGCGGCGGTTCGGAGACTCGGGTGGCGCGCCAGCGGCGCGCGGCGAATGCGACGACCCGGGAAGCGGATCTCCCGCCGCGCCCGGCCTCTCCCTTGCCGATGGGAGAAACATGTTGATACCCGCTGGTCCGGCGCAGCGGTACGAAGGAGCGACGATGTCTCAGACCACGATGACGTTCAGCGGTCGCAGGCGAGTGCGCAAGTTCTTCGGGTCCACGCCCGAAGTCGCGGAAATGCCCAATCTGATCGAAGTGCAGAAGGCGTCCTACGATCAGTTCCTGATGGTCAAGGAGCCGGAAGGCGGCCGCCCCGACGAGGGCCTGCAGTCCGTGTTCAAGTCCGTGTTCCCGATCTCCGACTTCTCGGGTCAGGCGATGCTCGAATTCGTCAAGTACGAGTTCGAGGCGCCGAAGTTCGACGTCGACGAGTGCCGGCAGCGCGACCTGACCTTCGCTGCGCCGCTGAAGGTGACGCTGCGCCTCATCGTGTTCGATATCGATCCGGACACGAACTCCAAGTCCATCAAGGACATCAAGGAGCAGGACGTCTACATGGGCGACATGCCGCTCATGACGTCCAACGGCACGTTCATCGTGAACGGCACCGAGCGCGTGATCGTCTCGCAGATGCACCGTTCGCCGGGTGTCTTCTTCGACCACGACAAGGGCAAGTCGCACTCCAGCGGAAAGCTGCTCTTCGCCGCCCGCGTCATCCCGTATCGCGGTTCCTGGCTCGACATCGAGTTCGACGCCAAGGACGTCGTCTACGCGCGCATCGACCGCCGCCGGAAGATCCCGGTGACGTCGCTGCTCATGGCGCTCGGCATGGACGGCGAGGAAATCCTCTCGACCTTCTACGACATCGTCCAGTTCAAGAAGAGCAAGGACGGCTGGCGCGTGCCGTTCTCCGTCGAGCGCCTGCGCGGCCAGACGGCCGTCGTCGACATCGTCGACGCCGATAGCGGCGAAGTGCTGGTCGAGGCTGGCAAGAAGGTGACCGCCCGGCAGGCCCGGCAGTTCAAGGAGCGCGGCGTCAAGGCGCTGCGCGCGACCGCCGAGGACCTCTACGGCAACTATCTCTCCGAGGACATCGTCAACTACCAGACGGGCGAGGTCTATCTCGAAGCCGGCGACGAGATCGACGAGAAGTCGTTGAAGGTCCTGACCGACGGCGGTTACGACGAGATCAACGTGCTCGACATCGATCACGTGACGGTCGGCGCCTACATTCGCAACGCACTCGCGATCGACAAGAACGAGAGCCGTCAGGACGCGCTGTTCGACATCTACCGCGTGATGCGTCCGGGCGAGCCGCCGACGATGGAAACGGCGGAGGCGATGTTCCGCTCGCTGTTCTTCGATCCGGAGCGCTACGACCTCTCGGCCGTCGGCCGCGTCAAGATGAACATGCGTCTCGACGTCGACGCCGAGGACACTGTGCGCGTGCTCCGCAAGGAGGACATCCTGGCGGTGGTCAAGACGCTCGTCGGCCTGCGCGACGGCCGCGGCGAGATCGACGACATCGACAACCTTGGCAACCGCCGGGTCCGCTCGGTCGGCGAACTGATGGAGAACCAGTACCGCGTCGGCCTGCTCCGCATGGAGCGCGCGATCAAGGAGCGCATGTCGTCGGTCGAGATCGACACTGTCATGCCGCAGGACCTGATCAACGCGAAGCCGGCCGCCGCGGCCGTGCGCGAGTTCTTCGGCTCGTCGCAGCTCTCGCAGTTCATGGACCAGACGAATCCGCTGTCGGAGATCACCCACAAGCGCCGGCTTTCCGCGCTCGGCCCGGGTGGTCTGACGCGCGAGCGCGCCGGATTCGAGGTGCGCGACGTCCACCCGACGCACTACGGCCGCATCTGCCCGATCGAAACGCCGGAAGGCCCGAACATCGGCCTTATCAACTCGTTGGCGACGTTCGCTCGCGTCAACAAGTACGGCTTCATCGAAAGCCCGTACCGGCGCGTCGTGGACGGCAAGGTGACCGACGAGGTCGTCTACCTGTCGGCGATGGAGGAGGCGAAGCACCACGTCGCGCAGGCCAACGCGCCGATCAGCGCCGACATGAGCTTCGAGGAGGAGCTGATCGTCTGCCGTCACGCCGGCGACGTCGGTCTGACTCCGCGCGAGAACGTTGATCTGATGGACGTGTCGCCGAAGCAGCTCGTGTCGGTCGCGGCGGCGCTGATCCCGTTCCTTGAGAACGACGACGCCAACCGCGCGCTGATGGGCTCGAACATGCAGCGTCAGGCCGTGCCGCTTGTGCGCGCCGAGGCGCCGTTCGTCGGCACCGGCATGGAGCCGATCGTCGCCCGCGACTCCGGCGCCGCGATCGGCGCGCGCCGCACCGGCATCGTCGACCAGGTGGACGCGACGCGTATCGTCATCCGCGCGACCGAGGACGTCGAGCCGGGCAAGTCCGGCGTCGACATCTACCGCTTGATGAAGTTCCAGCGCTCCAACCAGAACACCTGCATCAACCAGCGGCCGCTGGTGGCGGTGGGCGACCGGGTGCGCAAGGGCGACATCATCGCGGACGGCCCGTCGACCGACCTCGGCGATCTGGCGCTCGGCCGGAACGTGCTCGTCGCGTTCATGCCGTGGAACGGCTACAACTACGAGGACTCGATCCTCCTTTCCGAGCGGATCGTCGCCGACGACGTCTTCACCTCGATCCATATCGAGGAGTTCGAGGTCATGGCGCGCGACACCAAGCTCGGCCCGGAGGAGATCACGCGCGACATTCCGAACGTGTCGGAAGAGGCGCTGAAGAACCTCGACGAAGCCGGCATCGTTTATATCGGCGCGGAAGTGCAGCCGGGCGACATCCTGGTCGGCAAGATCACGCCGAAGGGTGAAAGCCCGATGACGCCGGAGGAGAAGCTGCTCCGCGCCATCTTCGGCGAGAAGGCCTCGGACGTGCGCGACACGTCGAGCCGCATGCCGCCCGGCACCTACGGCACGGTGGTCGAGGTGCGCGTGTTCAACCGCCACGGCGTCGAGAAGGACGAGCGCGCCATGGCGATCGAGCGCGAGGAGATCGAGCGCCTCGCCAAGGACCGCGACGACGAGCAGGCGATCCTCGACCGCAACACCTACGGCCGCCTCGGCGAGATGCTGAACGGCAAAGTGGCGGTGTCCGGCCCGAAGGGCTTCAAGAAGGGTTCGGAGGTCAATCCCGAGCTGATGCAGGAGTTCTCGCGCTCGCAGTGGTGGATGTTCGCCGTCGAGGACGAGCGTCTGCAGGGCGAGGTCGAGGCGCTGCGTAACCAGTACGACGAAGCCAAGAAGACGCTCGAAGCGCGCTTCATGGACAAGGTCGAGAAGGTGCAGCGCGGCGACGAACTGCCGCCTGGCGTCATGAAGCAGGTGAAGGTCTTCGTCGCGGTCAAGCGCAAGATCCAGCCGGGCGACAAGATGGCCGGTCGTCACGGCAACAAGGGCGTCGTGTCGCGCATCGTGCCGGTGGAGGACATGCCGTTCAACGAGGACGGCACGCATGTCGACATCGTCTTGAACCCGCTCGGCGTGCCGTCGCGCATGAACGTCGGTCAGATCCTCGAGACGCACCTCGGCTGGGCTTGCGCCGGGATGGGCAAGCGGATCGGCGAGCTCTACGACGCGTATCTGGAGAACCAGAACGTCGAGCCGCTCCGCAAGGAGATCGCCGGCATTCTCGGCTCCTCGGAGCGCAACGAGAAGGTCGCGAACTACGACGACGACGGCGTCGTGACGCTGGCGAAGCAGATGCGCAAGGGCGTGTCGATCGCGACGCCGGTCTTCGACGGCGCGGTCGAGCACGACATCGTCGAGATGCTGGAGAAGGCGGGTCTGAACGGTTCCGGTCAGGTCACGCTCTACGACGGCCGGACGGGCGACGCCTTCGATCGGCAGGTGACGGTCGGCTACATCTACATGCTGAAGCTGCACCATCTGGTGGACGACAAGATCCACGCCCGCTCGATCGGCCCGTACTCGCTGGTCACGCAGCAGCCGCTCGGCGGCAAGGCGCAGTTCGGCGGCCAGCGCTTCGGCGAGATGGAGGTCTGGGCGCTGGAAGCCTACGGCGCGGCCTATACCTTGCAGGAGATGCTGACGGTGAAGTCCGACGACGTCGCGGGTCGCACGAAGGTCTACGAGTCGATCGTGCGCGGCGACGACGCGTTCGAGTCGGGCATCCCGGAAAGCTTCAACGTGCTCGTCAAGGAGATGCGCTCGCTCGGCCTCGACGTCGACCTGTCGCAGTCCGTGCCGCTCGACCAGCCGCTGGAACGCCTGCCCGACGCGGCCGAGTAAGAAAGGGTACTTTGCTCAATGGCTCTGATGGTCGGTGCCCTCTACGATGCCCTGCGGTCTGCCAATGTCGACGACGATAAGGCGCGTAGAGCAGCGGAAGAAGTCGCCGACTTTCAGAAGCAGATAGCGACGGTGGATGCCTCAGTCGGACGCTTGGAGCAGAAGGCGGAAGGCCGGTTCACTCTGTTGCAGTGGATGCTCGGAGTAAACCTCGCCATCAGCATCACCATTCTTTTCAAGGTCTTTAGCTAGGCCTTCGCGAATCCGAGGAGCGCCCTACGCCGGGCGCTTCCATCACCGGAATTCCTCAGCGCCGGCCGGACGGCGCGAACGGGGCGATCGCCCTAAAAGGAGACAGACCATGAACCAAGAGGTCATGAATCTCTTCAACCCGCAGGTGCAGGCGCAGACGTTCGATTCGATCCGCATCTCGCTGGCGTCGCCGGAGAAGATTCTTTCCTGGTCGTTCGGCGAGATCAAGAAGCCGGAGACGATCAACTACCGCACGTTCAAGCCGGAACGCGACGGCTTGTTCTGCGCGCGCATCTTCGGCCCGATCAAGGACTACGAGTGCTTGTGCGGCAAGTACAAGCGCATGAAGTACAAGGGCATCATCTGCGAGAAGTGCGGCGTCGAGGTGACGCTGTCGCGCGTTCGCCGCGAGCGGATGGGCCATATCGAGCTCGCCGCCCCGGTCGCGCACATCTGGTTCCTGAAGTCGCTGCCGAGCCGCATCGGCACGCTGCTCGACATGACCCTGAAGGACATCGAGCGCGTCCTCTACTTCGAGAACTACATCGTCACCGAGCCGGGCCTTACCCCCCTGAAGGAGCACCAGCTCCTGTCGGAGGAGGAGTACCTGATCGCCGTCGACGAGTATGGCGAGGACTCGTTCACCGCCCTCATCGGCGCGGAAGCCATCCAGGCCCTGCTCGCCGCCATGGACCTTGAGCGCATCGCCGGGGACCTGCGTTCGGAAATCGCCGAGACTTCATCCGATCTGAAGATGAAGAAGCTCATGAAGCGGCTGAAGATCGTCGAGAACTTCCTGGAGTCCGGCAACAAGCCGGAGTGGATGGTCATGCGCGTTGTGCCGGTGATCCCGCCGGACCTGCGCCCGCTGGTGCCGCTCGATGGCGGCCGCTTCGCGACCTCCGACCTCAACGACCTCTATCGCCGCGTCATCAACCGCAACAACCGCCTGAAGCGTCTGATCGAGCTCCGCGCGCCCGGCATCATCGTGCGCAACGAGAAGCGCATGCTGCAGGAGGCGGTCGACGCGCTGTTCGACAACGGCCGGCGCGGCCGCGTCATCACCGGCGCCAACAAGCGGCCGCTGAAGTCGCTCTCGGACATGCTGAAGGGCAAGCAGGGCCGTTTCCGCCAGAACCTCCTCGGCAAGCGCGTCGACTATTCCGGCCGCTCGGTCATCGTGACGGGGCCGGAGCTGAAGCTGCATCAGTGCGGCCTGCCGAAGAAAATGGCGCTGGAGCTGTTCAAGCCGTTCATCTACGCGCGGCTCGACGCCAAGGGCTATTCGTCCACCGTCAAGCAGGCAAAGAAGCTGGTCGAGAAGGAGCGTCCGGAGGTCTGGGACATCCTGGACGAGGTGATCCGCGAGCATCCGGTGCTGCTGAACCGCGCCCCGACACTGCACCGCCTCGGCATCCAGGCCTTCGAGCCGGTGCTGATCGAGGGCAAGGCGATCCAGCTCCATCCGCTGGTCTGCACGGCCTTCAACGCGGACTTCGACGGCGACCAGATGGCGGTGCACGTGCCGCTGTCGATCGAGGCGCAGCTCGAAGCGCGCGTCCTGATGATGTCGACCAACAACATCCTGCATCCGGCGAACGGTCAGCCGATCATCGTGCCGTCGCAGGACATGGTGCTAGGCCTCTACTACCTCTCGATCATGAACGAGAACGAGCCGGGGCAGGGCATGGCCTTCTCTGACTACGGCGAGCTGGAGCACGCGCTCTACTCGAAGGCGGTGACGCTGCACACGAAGATCAAGGGGCGCATCCGCTCTGTCGACGCCGAGGGGAACGAGACCTCGAAGATCTACGAGACGACGCCCGGCCGCATGCTCATCGGCCAGCTTCTGCCGCGGAACCACCGCGTTCCCTTCGACATCGCCAACGACCTGATGACGAAGAAGAACATCTCGCGGCTGATCGACCAGGTGTACCGCCACTGCGGTCAGAAGGAGACGGTGATCTTCTGCGACCGCATCATGCAGCTCGGCTTCCGCCACGCCTGCACGGCCGGCATCTCCTTCGGCAAGGATGACATGCTCATCCCCGAGACGAAGGCGAAGCTGATCGGCGAGACGCAGGCGCTCGCGAAGGAATACGAGCAGCAGTACAACGACGGCCTGATCACGCAGGGCGAGAAGTACAACAAGGTCGTCGACGCCTGGGCCAAGTGCACGGACAAGATCGCCGACGAGATGATGGGCCGCATCAAGGCGGTCGAGTTCAACGAAGAGACCGGCCGCCAGAAGCCGATGAACTCGATCTACATGATGTCGCACTCCGGCGCGCGCGGGTCGCCGACCCAGATGCGCCAGCTTGCGGCGATGCGCGGCCTGATGACCAAGCCGTCGGGCGAGATCATCGAGACGCCGATCATCTCGAACTTCAAGGAGGGCCTGACCGTGCTGGAGTACTTCAACTCCACCCACGGTGCCCGCAAGGGTCTGGCCGACACCGCCCTGAAGACCGCGAACTCCGGCTACCTGACGCGCCGCCTCGTCGACGTCGCGCAGGACTGCATCATCACGCAGGAAGACTGCGGCACCGAGAACGGCCTGACGATGCAGCCCATCGTCGACGCCGGTCAGGTGGTCGCGACCCTCGGCCAGCGCATCCTCGGGCGCACCGCGCTCGGCGATATCGTGCACCCGCTGTCGGGCGACGTGCTCGTCGAGAGCGGCCGGACCGTAGAGGAAGCGGACGTCGAGAAGATCGAGAAGGCCGGCATCCAGTCGGTGAAGATCCGCTCGGCGCTGACCTGCGAGGTGCGCACCGGCATCTGTGCCATCTGCTACGGTCGCGATCTGGCGCGCGGCACGCCCGTCAACATGGGCGAAGCCGTCGGCGTCATCGCGGCGCAGTCGATCGGCGAGCCGGGCACGCAGCTCACCATGCGGACGTTCCACATGGGCGGCACGGCGCAGGTGGTGGACTCGTCGTTCCTCGAAGCGTCCTACGAAGGCACCGTGCAGATCCGCAACCGTAACGTCGTGCGCGACTCCGACGGGCGTCTCGTCGCGATGGGCCGCAACATGGCCGTCCTGATCCTCGATCAGGCGGGCAAGGAGCGGGCGACCCACCGCGTCACCTACGGTTCGCGCATCTTCGTGGACGACGGCGACAAGGTGCGCCGCGGCCAGCGCATCGCCGAGTGGGATCCGTACACCCGCCCGGTCATGACCGAGGTGGAGGGCACGGTCGAGTTCGAGGATCTGGTCGACGGCGTTTCCGTGTCGGAGCAGGCCGATGAGGCGACGGGCATCACCAAGCGCGCGGTCATCGACTGGCGGGCGAGCCCGCGCGGCACGGGCCTCAAGCCCGCGATGGTCATCCGTGGCAAGGACGGTGCGATCATCAAGCTCGCGCGCGGCACCGACGCTCGCTATCTCCTCTCGGTGGATGCGATCCTGTCGGTCGAGCCGGGCAGCCACGTGAAGGCCGGCGACGTCCTTTCGCGTATCCCGATGGAGTCCGCGAAGACCAAGGACATCACCGGCGGTCTGCCGCGCGTCGCCGAGCTCTTCGAGGCGCGTCGTCCGAAGGACAACGCGATCATCGCGGAGATCGACGGCACGGTGCGGTTCGGGCGCGACTACAAGAACAAGCGCCGCATCATCGTCGAGCCGCATGAGGACGGCGTCGAGCCGGTGGAGTACCTGATCCCGAAGGGCAAGCCGTTCCACCTGCAGGAAGGCGACGTCATCGAGAAGGGCGACTACATCCTCGACGGCAATCCGGCGCCGCACGACATCCTGGCGATCCGCGGCGTGGAGGCTCTGGCGAGCTACCTCGTCAACGAGATCCAGGAGGTCTACCGGCTGCAGGGCGTGCTCATCAACGACAAGCACATCGAGGTCATCGTGCGGCAGATGCTGCAGAAGATCGAGATCACCGAGTCGGGCGATTCCGGCCTGATCCCGGGCGACCACATCGACCGGATCGAGCTGGCGGAGCTGAACGAGCGTCTCGCCGATGAGGGCAAGAAGCCCGCCATCGGCAACCCGGTGCTGCTCGGCATCACCAAGGCTTCGTTGCAGACGCCGAGCTTCATCTCGGCGGCGTCCTTCCAGGAGACGACGCGCGTCCTCACCGAGGCCGCCGTCGCCGGCAAGATGGACATGCTGCAGGGTTTGAAGGAGAACGTCATCGTCGGCCGGCTCATTCCGGCCGGTACGGGCGGCATCATGACCCAGATCCGCCGGATCGCGGGCTCGCGCGACGACCTCATCGTCGAGGATCGTCGGAGCAAGGCCGCGAACACCGAGCAGTCGGATCGCCTGCTGACCCAGATGACGGACGCGGCCGAATAATCATTCGGACGCCGTCGCGAGGATTGGAGGCCGCCCTTCGCCGGGCGGCCTTTTCTTTTGGAAGGGCGGGCAGGGAAGACGATGACGGCATCACGACCGATCGCGCCGGAGGACCATCCGCAACTGCTCGCGCTGAACAACGAGCACGCCGCGGAGCTGTCGCTTCTCCAAAAGAATGCGTTTGCGCGCCTTGCGAGCCAAGCATTTCTGGCCCGGTCGATCAAAACGGAAGCGTTCATCTTCGCTTTCGATCAGGATGCCGATTACGACAGTCCGAACTTCCTTTGGTTCCGGCAACGCTATCCGCGGTTCGTCTATGTCGATCGCGTGGTCGTTGCCGAGGCGGCGCGCGGTCGCGGTCACGCCCGGCGTCTCTATGACGAGCTCTTCGCTGCTGCTCGGGAAAGCGGTCAAGACCGCGTCGTCTGCGAAGTGAACATCCGCCCGTCGAATGCCGCATCCGACGCCTTTCACGAGCGGCTCGGCTTCCTGGAGGTAGGTCGGGCCGAAATCCACGATGGGGCGAAGCTCGTCCGCTACCTCGAACGACAGCTCTGACGACCGAGCGCGTCCTTAGGCGCATAGCTGTTCTGCCATAAACGGCACGGGGTTGACGCGACTCGAACGAATCTATATTCCGCGCCCAACAGAGCCGATGTGAGGCCGATCTTCCGCAGGGCGCCACGCCCCGGAGCAGCGCTTCAAACAAGGCTTCGTTCTACGAGTTGTCAAATCGATGGCCGCAAGACCGTGTATCGGTCCTCTGCTCCGTGTCCGGGCAATCCGCTGTTAAAGCGGATCGAAAGCCCGGTTTCGCGCATGGAGCGAGAACCGATCGAGCGTTTCGACAACGCGTAACGAACCAGAACCGATCGAAGAGGCAAGGTTGGAATGCCGACCATCAACCAGTTGATCCGGAAGCCGCGCGTTCGCCCAACGGACCGCAACACGGTCCCGGCGCTGCAAGCGAACCCGCAGAAGCGCGGCGTCTGCACCCGCGTCTACACGACGACGCCGAAGAAGCCGAACTCGGCGCTCCGCAAGGTCGCCAAGGTGCGGCTCGTCAACGGCTTCGAGGTCATCGGCTATATCCCCGGTGAGGGCCACAACCTTCAGGAACACTCGGTGGTCATGATCCGCGGCGGCCGCGTGAAGGACCTTCCGGGCGTTCGCTACCATATCATCCGCGGCGTGCTCGACACGCAGGGCGTCAAGGACCGCAAGCAGCGCCGTTCGAAGTACGGCGCGAAGCGTCCGAAGTAAGTCGTCCGTCCGCGAGAAGTACGAGAGAAGCGCAGATGTCCCGTCGCCACCGTGCCGAGAAGCGTGAGATCAACCCGGACCCGAAGTTCGGCGATCTCGTCGTCACCAAGTTCATGAACGCCATCATGTACGATGGTAAGAAGTCCACCGCCGAGACGATCGTCTACGGGGCGTTCGACTCCGTGCAGAACAAAAGCCGCCAGGACGCGATCGCCGTGTTCCATCAGGCGCTCGACAACATTGCACCGCACGTCGAAGTCCGCTCGCGGCGCGTCGGCGGCGCGACCTACCAGGTTCCGGTCGACGTGCGCCCCGAGCGCCGTCAGGCCCTCGCGATCCGCTGGCTCATTGGCGCGGCCCGCAACCGCAACGAGACGACCATGGTCGACCGCCTGTCGGCCGAGCTTCTCGACGCCTCCAACAACCGCGGCACCGCCGTGAAGAAGCGCGAAGACACGCACCGCATGGCGGAAGCGAACCGCGCCTTCTCGCACTATCGCTGGTAACCCGCGCTCGATTTCGAAAGGCGACGCCCCATGGCCCGCGAATACAAGATCGAAGACTACCGCAATTTCGGCATCATGGCCCACATCGACGCGGGCAAGACGACCACGACCGAGCGGATTCTCTTCTACACCGGCAAGTCCCACAAGATCGGCGAAGTCCATGACGGCGCCGCGACGATGGACTGGATGGAGCAGGAGCAGGAGCGCGGCATCACCATCACGTCCGCCGCGACGACCACATTCTGGCAAGGTCGCGACGGCAAGACCCGTCGCTTCAACATCATCGACACCCCCGGGCACGTCGACTTCACCATTGAGGTGGAGCGTTCGCTCCGCGTGCTCGACGGCGCGATCGCGCTGCTGGACGCCAATGCCGGCGTCGAGCCGCAGACCGAGACCGTGTGGCGCCAGGCCGACAAGTACAACGTTCCGCGCATGATGTTCGTCAACAAGATGGACAAGACCGGCGCCGACTTCTTCCGCTGCGTGGAGATGGTCAAGACCCGCCTCGGCGCCCGCGCGATCGTCGTGCAGCTGCCGATCGGCGCCGAGAACGAGTTCAAGGGCGTCGTCGATCTCATCGAGATGAAGGCGCTGATCTGGCGCGACGAGACGCTCGGCGCGAAGTGGGACGTGGTTGAGATCCCGGCCGACCTGCAGGCGCAGGCCGAGGAATATCGCGAGAAGATGATCGAGCTCGCCGTCGAAGTCGACGAGGGCGCGATGGAGAAGTATCTCGAAGGCGAGATGCCGGACAACGACACGCTGCGCAAGCTGATCCGCAAAGGCACCTGCGACGTGTGGTTCACGCCGATCTTCTGCGGCTCGGCGTTCAAGAACAAGGGCGTGCAGCCGTTGCTTGACGGCGTCGTCGACTTCCTGCCTTCGCCGGTGGAGGTGCCCGCCATCAAGGGTATCGACCCGAAGACGGAAGGCGAGACCGAGCGCAAGTCGTCCGACGACGAGCCGCTGTCGATGCTCGCTTTCAAGATCATGAACGACCCCTTCGTCGGCTCGCTCACCTTCTGCCGCATCTATTCGGGCAAGGTCGCCAAAGGTGCCTCGCTGCAGAACACGGTGAAGGAGAAGAAGGAGCGCATCGGGCGCATGCTCCAGATGCACTCGAACTCGCGTTCGGACATCGAAGAGGCGTTCGCCGGCGACATCGTCGCCCTTGCGGGTCTGAAGGAAGTCACCACGGGCGACACGCTCTGCGATCCGCTGAAGCCGGTCATTCTTGAGCGCATGGAGTTCCCCGAGCCAGTCATCGAGATCGCGATCGAGCCGAAGACCAAAGGCGATCAGGAGAAGATGGGCCTCGCGCTCAACCGTCTCGCCGCCGAGGACCCGAGCTTCCGAGTCAAGACGGACGAGGAGTCCGGCCAGACGATCATCGCCGGCATGGGCGAGCTCCATCTCGACATCCTCGTCGATCGTATGAAGCGCGAGTACAAGGTCGAGGCGAACATCGGCGCCCCGCAGGTGGCGTATCGCGAGACGATCACCCGTCAGGCCGAGGTCGACTACACCCACAAGAAGCAGACCGGCGGCACGGGTCAGTTCGCCCGCGTCAAGATGGTGTTCGCGCCGTCCGAGGCCGGTGAGGGCTTCAAGTTCGAGTCGAAGATCGTCGGCGGCGCGGTTCCGAAGGAATACGTGCCCGGCGTCCAGAAGGGCATCCAGTCCGTGCTGACCTCCGGCCCGCTGGCGGGCTTCCCGATGGTCGACATCAAGGCCGAACTCATCGACGGCGCGTTCCACGACGTCGACTCCTCGGTTCTCGCCTTCGAGATCGCGGCCCGCGCCGGTTTCCGCGAGGCCATCCAGAAGGCTGGGCCGAAGCTGCTCGAGCCGATCATGAAGGTCGAGGTCGTGACGCCGGAAGACTACGTCGGCGACGTCATCGGCGACCTGAACTCCCGCCGTGGTCAGATCCAGGGCACCGAAGGCCGCGGCATTGCGACGGCGGTCAACGCCATGGTGCCGCTGGCCAACATGTTCGGCTACGTCAACACGCTCCGTTCGATGAGCCAGGGCCGCGCGCAGTACACGATGTCGTTCGACCACTACGAGCAGGTCCCGAACCAGGTCGCGGACGAGATCCAGAAGAAGTACGCCTGACGCGATCGTCGCGTCGGTATCAAACCCTATTCGGGCGTTACGCCCAAACGAGATGACGGAGAGCCACGATGGCGAAGGGTAAATTCGAGCGCAACAAGCCGCATGTGAACATTGGGACGATTGGGCATGTTGATC